>NZ_BAAGHZ010000008.1:0-1855 GCF_054658695.1 Dongia sp. agr-C8 | reverse complement strand
AGGTTGCCGTAGCTTCCCGGATAGGTGCCGGCCGCCGCGGTGACGCCCGGGGCCAGGTTCAGCTGGCCGGTCGCCGCCTCGTCGGTCGAGCCGGGGTTGGAGCCGGTCGCGTCCAGCGCCGCCTCGTCCACGGTCACGGTCTCGCTGTCGGGGGTCGGCGCCACCTTGGTGACGGTGATGTCCAGCGTCGTGGTGGAGGTGTCGCCGTCGCCGTCCTGGATCGTGTAGACGAAGTGGTCGGTGCCCTCGACATTCGGCTTGGCGGTATAGGTATAGCTGCCGTCGGCCTGGAGCTTCAGGGTGCCCAAGGCCGTGACGATGTCGGTGTTGAGGCTGCCGGTGACGGGCGCGCTGGTGTCGCTGCCGGTCGCCACCCCGATCACGCCGGAGCCGGACTTGCCGTCGGCGCCGAAGGTGTCGTTGGTCTCGACGTTGCCGCTGACGGTATTGCCGGAATCGGCGTCATCGGCGTCCGGGTCGGCCGTCGCAACGTCGTCCACGATCGTGGCGGACAAGGTCGCGGTCTTGTCGTCGCCGTCGACATCGGTCAGAACGACTTCGAAGTCTTCGGACGCGGTGTTCTCGGCGCCGCCGGAGGCGTGGGCCAGACTGGCGTTCAGCGTATAGCTGTAGCTGATCGTCCCGGTGCCCTCGTCGTAGTCGGTGATCGCCAGGGTGTTGCCCAAGGGCGTGGTGAAGGTGACGGCGGTGAAGATGCCGCCGCTGATCACCGCCTGGCCGCCGATCGTGAGATCCTTGACGCCGTCGGGCGCGCTGATCGTGAAAGTGCCGTCCTGGGTCAGCGATTCCTTGGAAGCGTCGGAACCCGCGGGGAGGTCGTCCTCGTCCACGGTCACGTCGCCGCCGCCGGCGCTCGGCGTGAGATCGCCGATTCGCACGTCCCGGTCGTTGATGCTGATGGTGAGCGTCGCCGACGACGGGTCGCCGTCACCATCCTTCACGGTGTAGGTGAAGGTGTCGGTGTCGTTGAGCGGCGCGCCGTCGAAGCGGGTATAGGTATAGGTCCCGTCGGCGGCAATGATCAGCGTGCCGTACTTGCCGGCAACTGTCGTGTCTCCGTTGATGTCCGCCGACTGGTCGCCGCCGGTGGTGCTTGAAGCCCCGGTGACCTTCGCAGCGTCGGCGCCCTGGGTGTCGGCGCCGCTCGAGGTCGTGTCGGCCCCGGTGATCACGTTGCCCGTCGCCTGCAGGGTCACATTGTCGAGGCTGTCGGTGTCGTCAATCGCCTCCGGCGCATCATCGACGATGTCGATCTTCAGCATGCCGTCGCCTTCGCTGCCGTCGATGTCGGTGACCTTGAGCGCGAAGCTGACGGAATCCGGGTCGACCAGCGTGTTGTCGAGCAGGGTGTAGGTATAGCTGAGCTGGCCGGTATTCTCGTCGAAGCCGGTCAGGGTGAGCTCGCCCGGCCCATCCTTGTACGTTACGGGATTGCTGCCGAGGTCGTTGAGCTCCGCCAGGGTCAGCGCGGTGTTGCTGCCGACCTGCAGGCTGGCGATACCGTCCTTGGCGGTGATGGTGATGACGCCGCCCGTCGATTCCGACGGGTCGTCGTTGTTGGTGCCGTTCTCGCCGGAACCAGCGGGCTCGCCGTTCCGCTCCGGCAGGCCCTGCTCGTAGACGATCGTGCCGTCGCGGCCCGACGGGGTTTCGACGGTCACGCCGGCATTGGCGATATGGATGGTGAGGGTGGCGCTGCTGGTGTCTCCGTCCTTGTCGGTGATCGTGTAGGTGAAGATGTCGTCCACGCCGCCCTTGGTCATGGGGTCGCGGGTGTAGGAATAGCTGCCGTCGGCCTGCAGCGTGAGCTTGCCGTAGGCGCCCTGGAGCGGAC
>NZ_BAAGHZ010000007.1:0-3487 GCF_054658695.1 Dongia sp. agr-C8 | reverse complement strand
CTGCACCGGCACCCGCACCACATCCGCACCCGCCGGGATCGCCACCTGCTGTGGCGCACCGGCCGCCGCACCGGCCGCTGCCGGCGGCTCCGCCGCAGCGTCGGCCTGCGCCACCTGGACCGCGTCGAACACGCTGTCCTGTTCGTCGGCGGCGAAGATGCTGTCGTGGTGCGTGGAGGAATCCTGCTCGAGCGCGTTGCTCGGGATGTTGCTGTCGGTGGCCATTTCCCGCCTCGTGTGGCGCCCCCTGCAGCGCCCCGGTGACGACCGGATGCCCCCCCGGGCCCGTTGCCGTCCAACTGGGAAACGAGGCCTACCCCTCGAGTATTTCTCTCAATTTTTCGGATTATTTCCGAGAACTGACACCGCCATGTAAGGATGCGCACGAATTCTCGGGTATTTTCGCGGCCCGCCTCTTTGCGCCGGGAAGGCCAGCTTCACCTTCGTCGCGGGCTCTCCGCTCACCCCTGAAAAGGGGTGGACCTCCCTCTATGGCGAGAGGGAGGTCCGAACCGGAACGGAGGGTTCTGTCAGGGGCTCTCCGCCCGGGTAAATCAAGTCACATCGAGGTTCTGCTCGATCGCCACCTTGACCGCCGGGTTGGCGACGGTCGCGTAGACGTCATAGGTGTGCGAGACGCCAGTGATCGGATCGACGAAGCTGCCGGTGCCGAGCTTGGACCCGAAGCCGGTCATGACCACGTTGTCGTGGTCGGCCGAAGTCGGGCCGGCGGTGTCGCCGATGACGAAGAAGTTGATCTGGTGGCCGGCCACCGTGCCGGCGGTCGCGGCGCCGTTGGCGGCGATCACATCGGTCGCACTCAGCGCCAGGGTATTCTGCCCGGCGCCGGTCCGGTCGCTGCTGTCGCCGAGATCGATCATCTCGATGCCGATGAACTTGGCGCTGTCATAGGTGATCGCGTTGCCGCCGCCTTCGACCAGGACGCGGTCGAAGCCGGCGCCGCCGGTGAACGTGTCCTTGCTGTCGTAAAGCATGGTGTCGTTGCCGGCATCGCCGAAGATCAAGTCGCTGCCGCTGCCGCCCTTCATCGTGTCGTTGCCGGGACCGCCGTTGAAGGTGTGGCTCTGGCCGTCATCGGTCTGCAGGTTGATGCCGATATACTGGCCCGAGGACGTATCGCCGTCGCCGTCGGTGAGCTTGGTCTCGAACTTCATGTCGAGATCGGTGCCGGCCACGGTCTGCAGCACCTGCGAACCGGTGATCGCGAACTGAGTGCCGATGCCGTCGATCTCGACCCGGTCGAAGCCGCCGGAGTCATGGACCTTGATGATGTCGCCTGCCTGCAGGCCGTTGACGATGACCCCGCCGTCGTTCAGGCCGCCGTCGGTGTAGTCGATCACCAGCGTGTTTGTGATGTCGATGCCGCCGCGCAGGACGACGAGCTCGCCGGCGGTGATGGCGACCAGGGTCTGGGCCAGGAAATCCGCCTCGGTGGTGCCGGCGAGGTTGTTCTGCTTGGTGACGTCGGCGGCGGTCAGGCGGAGCGAAGTGTTGCCGCCGCCGTTCACCTGGGCGATGGTGAACTGGTAGTCCTGGACCTGGTAATGGCCGGCGAAGTCGAAGCCATTCGCGGTCTTCATGTCACCGGTGAGGTCGTTGACGAAGTCCATGCGCAGGCCTTCGCCCGGATCGATCCACTGGTCGCCTGAACCGATGTCGTTCTTCGAGGTGTTGACGTTGTTGCTGAAGTCGAGCGGCGTGTAGAGCAGGTCCTTGCTGCCGGCGGCGCCGCCGTTGGCACCGACCCCGAACCAGTCGGTGTTGCCGGCCTTGATGCCGGAGAGGTCGGTGAAGTCGACCCGCGCGCCGTCGTCGATGTCCTTGATCTGGGTGAAGGTGTACTGGTCGCCTGCGCCGTCGAGCTTCACGGTGAAGACCGCTTCGCCGTCATCGACGCTCTTGTTGCCGTTGGCATCGACATAGCCGGTCAGCATGTCGGTGCCGAAGCCGGTCAAGAGCACGTCCTTGCCGCCCGAGGTGATCGGCGTGGTGCCGTCGGCCAGGGTCGCCTTGTCGCCGTTGGTGCCGCCGCTGAAGACGATCGAGCCGTAGCCGTCGGCGCCGGTATGCCCGGCGATGTCGAGCGCGCCGGTGATGACGCCGCCCGCGGCATTCAGCAGGCTCTGGTCCTGCGGGTTGAAGGCCTGGGGCACGTCGTCGATCACGTTGATCTTGATCTTGTCGGTCGCGGTGTTGCCGCCGGCGTCCTGGATCGTGATGTCGAAGACTTCGGCATCCAGCACCGTGTTGGCGCCGGCGCCTGCGACCAGCAGGTTCGAGGTCAGCGTATAGGTGAACTTGCCGTCGCTATCGACATGCAGCGTGCCGTAGAGGCCGGGGTAGTCGCCGGCGACCGCGGTGACGCCGGAGCCGAGCACCAGCTGTCCGGTCTTGCTCTCGTCGTTCGAGCCCGGATTGGAGCCGGTGACGCTGCCGGCGGCGATGTCGTTGCCCTCGATGGTCTTGTCGAGCGCCGCCTCGTTGACCGTCACCGTCTGGACGTCGGTCTCGAGCCGCACGGCGTTGACGGTGATGTCGAGCGTGGTGGTGGAGACGTCGCTGTCGCCGTCCTGGATCGTGTAGACGAAGTGATCCACGCCCGAGACGTTCGGCTTCGCCACGTAGGTGTAGCTGCCGTCGGCGTTCAGCGTCAGGGTGCCGAGGCTGGTGACGATCGGGGTGCCGGGGGTGCCGACCGCGGGACTGGCGGTGTTGCTGCCGGCATCGACGCCGATCACGCCGGTGCCGTCGATCTTGCCGTCGGCGCCGAACACGTCGTTGGTCTCGACATTGCTGCTGACCTGGCCGCCGGAGCTCACCGTCTTGCTGTCCGGATTGGCGGTCGGCTCGTCATCGACCAGCTTGAACGAGAGGGTGCCGACGTTGCTGCTGCCGTCGATGTCGGTGACCGTCACCGTGAAATCGATCTGGACATCGGTCGGCGAGAGCTGGTTGTCGGTCGCGGTGAAAGTATAGCTGACCACGCCGGTGCCTTCGTCGAAACCGTTCAAGGTGAGATCGCCGGTCCCCGGAATGGAGATGGTGACGTTGGTCGTGCCGAGCGCCAGCAGATCAGCCAGGGTCAGCACGGTGCCGTCGATATCGACCGTGTCGATGCCATCCGGCGCGGTAATCTTGAAGCTGCCGTCGATATGCTCGGAGGGATCGGAGTCGTTCGTGCCGTTGCTGTCGGCGATCTCGCCGGAGCCGGCCAGCTCACCGGTCCGCTCGGGCAAGCCCTTCTCGTATACGACGGTGCCGTCGCCGCCATAGGTCGGCATGTCCAAGTCGACGCCGGCATTGGCGATACGGATGGTGAGGGTGGCGCTGCTGGTGTCGCCGTCCTTGTCGGTGATCGTGTAGGTGAAGATGTCGTCCACGCCGCCCTTGGTCATGGGGTCGCGGGTGTAGGAATAGCTGCCGTCGGCCTGCAGCGTGAGCTTGCCGTAGGCGCCCTGGAGCGGAC
>NZ_BAAGHZ010000005.1:0-524046 GCF_054658695.1 Dongia sp. agr-C8 | reverse complement strand
CTGTGGTGCAGGCTCAAAGACTGGCGCCGCATCGCAACCCGTTACGACAAGCTTGCCAGAAACTTCCTCAGCGGCGCCTATATCGCCGCCATCTTCACGTGCTGGATCAATTGAGTCCGGACCCTAGCGAATCAGGTCCTCCTGGTCGAGCTTGCCGTCGTAGCGGAATCCACCCTTGCCGTCGGGTTGGAAGATCGCGGCCTCGCCGGGCGAGAGCTCGACGCCGGCGACCCGGCGTACCTGGTCCTCGGTGTCCACCAGCACCGTGTTGGTGCCGGCGGCGGGCGGCGCGGCCAGCATGCGGCTGACGAAGGCGAGGTCATAGAGCTTGGCCCGGAGCAGCGCATGGCCGAAGGCGAGCTGGGCAGTCTCCCGGGTGCGGCAGAGCGGCAGGGCATAGACATCGCCGATCGGCACGCCGAAGGACTGGAAAGCCTGCCCGATGTGTTTCGCTTCGCCCCGCCCGGCCGCCGTGAGGTTGCGCTGCTGGCCGCAATCCGCGAAGGCGGCGAGCGGCGAATCGGCGCCGAACAGCTCGCGCGGCCCCGAGAGCCGGCTGGCATGGCGCAGGTAGATCACATAGCCGCCCTTGGTCATGGCCTGCTCGATCAGCGCCTCCTGCGCCTCGCTCACGGCATAGGGCGTCATGGCGGCGACGCCCACCGCCAGCGCCAGGAGGGCGCTGCGGCGGATGGTGTTGCGGGATGGCATGCGATTCTCCGACCTCCTCATGCTCGGATCGCATCTTCCCCTGTCGATATGACAAGCGGCTGTCCGCTATGATAGAACCACCCGACGTGCGGGCAGGGACTGGCATGAACCGATTGGGGGATATCGAGAATTCCGCGGCGAGCGGACGCCTGGGACGGCGCCGCCTGATGCTGGCATTGGGCGCCGCGCTGCTGCTCGGCGGCTGCGGCTGGCGGCCGCTCTATGAGCGGCCGGGGCCCAGCACCAACTCCGGCGGGGTCAGCACCGAGCTCGCCCAGATCAAGATTGACCCGGTGGCACCGGAATCGAACATCGATCCGCTGCACGGCTCGACCGACGCGCTGTACGATTCGCGGGCGGCGCAACTGCTGCAGAACTATCTCAAGGACGCGCTGAACCCCTACGGGCCGCCGAGCGTCGCGGCCTATCATCTCGCGATCCAGCTGCAGCAGCAGACCCGCGCCGCCGCCTCGCTCGGCAACGGCCAGGCCACGCGCGAAGACCTGATCATGATCGCGGAATACCAGCTGAACGATGCCAAGGGACAGACGGTCCTCAAGGACGTGGCCAACATCGTCACCAGCTACGACATCCTGCGCGAGCCCTATATGGATCTCGCCTCGCGCCGCGATGCGCAGCAGCGCGCCGCCGCGCAGATTGCCCAGGCGATCCAGACCCGACTCGCGGTCTTCCTGCGGAAATAGCGTCTGCCGCCAAGTGTCGCAGAGGCTGGGAATAGCCCGGTCAATCTGCTTCAATGCCGCCAACAACGCCGCCCATAGCGGATAGCTGGGAGTGGATGAGGATGAGCGGGGTAGCAACCGGGCGTGATACCGGGCTGTTGAAGCGCTTGGCCGTGGGCATCGGCCTCGCCAAGCCGAAGAAGGCCAAGACCGGCTTGCCCGCCGGCAGCGACACCAAGATCGACCAGACCCTCGACCAGGTGCTGGGCTGGCTCGCCCTCGAACGGGCCCAGCGCATCCTGGTCTCCGGCGATCGCGGCTTCTTCGATGCGGTGACGGCCAAGGCCGCGGGCCTTGCCACCACCTGGACCTCCTGCCTGGTCGAGGAGCTGCGGCAAGGCGCCGCCAACCCGGATCAGGTCGATTTCGCCGGCTTCGATGCCGTGGTCTGCGGCGGCAGCCAGGCCGGCCTCTCCTTCCGCCACGCCGTTGCGCGCATGGCCGAGGTCGATCCCGCGCGGCCGGTGCATTGGGTCGGCAGGGACTGGGAGTTCTGCGGCGGCACCTTGCCGGTCCCGAGCGAGGCCGAGGACGCCGAGGCCTTGCTGTTCAACCACTTCCAGCACTACTTCGGCATCAAGGACCCGCTGCTGTTCCGCGTCGAGGTCTATCACGGGACCGAGCGCAGGCATTTCACCCGAATCCTGCAGCCCAATGAATCGCTGGTGGTCCGCCTCTCGGATTTCTTCCCGAAGCGCAGCGAAGCCGCCTGCATCGCCGCCTTCGTCGCACACCCGATCCTGACCCGCGGCCGCCACTATCGCCTCAGGGTCTGCGCTGACATCTTCTGGCGCGATTCCTTCACCACGCTGCACAGCGCCCACGAGTTCAAGCGCAGCCCGAGCCACAAATTCGAGTTCCGCGCCGCCAAGGAAAGCCTGCGCGCCGGCGACATCGTGCTGACCATCCCGAACTACGCCCGGGACCTCGGCGAGGAGCGCAGCGTCGCCGTGACCGGCGCCGAAGGCGCCACCGGGCTCACCCGTCGGCCGGAGGCCTATGTCGAGGAGGTGAAGCTCACCCGCAACGGCGGCGCCGAGCCCTTCTTCGGCTGGAAGTATCGCGGCTATGGCGGCTCCTTCTGGTACAGCTTCGAGGGCCAGCAGGCGGTCGGCGACGGTCACCGCGGCTCGCTCTCGGCCAATCACCACGTCTCCGTGCCGATCGCCGAGCGCACCGACTGGGGCGCCGGGGCCGAGGAGCTGGCCGAGCTCGCGCGCCTGCGCGAGGCCGGCTTCATGGTCGAGCCCTTCCCGGTGCCGATCGCCGAGGACGGCGACCCGCTGCATTACGCGATCGACTTCGATGTCTCGAATCCCGGCCTGCGGCAGTTCCGCATTTTCGCCTTCGGCGACGGCAAGTTTCTCGGCGAGCATGCCTACGAACAGCCCGGCCTCGGCCTGTTTTCGCCGGCCGATATCCTGAAGCGCCAAGGCGTGGTCGGGGCGCAGCTCGCGATCGTCACGCCCGACTGGCAGGCGATCAAGACCCGCCGCGCCGGCTTCAAGCTCTTGAGCCAGCTCATCGTCGAGAATCGCCGCACCGGCGACCGCGACGTCACCGAGTTCCAGAACTGCTGGCGCAATTGCGGCGTGGTGGCGCCCGGCATGGCGACCTTCGCCGGCCCCGGCGCCGCGGTCTTCGGCCGCACCAATCTCTTCGCCCGGGCGCGCCACGGCGGCGGCTATCGCACCGGCCTGCTGGTGGTCAATGGCAGCGGCAGCATCGACTACAAGCGCAACGGCACCGCCGAGGTCACCGTCTTCAACAGCCGCGGGCAGGGACGGAGCGCGAGCTTCTCGCTGCCGCCCTTCGGCTGGCGCCTCGCCTGGATCGACGAGGTCATTCCCGATCTCGCTGGCCATCTCGGCCAGGCCGGCAACGGCGCCCTGCTGGTCGGCTCGAAGAATGCCGATCTCAACTGCCAGATCGTGACCGTGTCCGACGCCGGCGCGGTCTCGCTGCAGCATATGTGGGGCTACTGACCCATGCAGCGTCATTGCCGGGCTTGACCCGGCAATCTCCTGCCGTCGTCGCAAGATGCTCGGATCAGGTCCGGGCATGACGGCTTAACAGAGCGGAAGGTCCTGGAACCTCTTGTAGACCAGGCCCGGCCAGTCGGGGATCGCCTTCAGCACCGCGACGATTCTTTCCGAGGCTTCGCCGTCGCCATAGGGGTTGACCGTGCCCTTGAGCTGCAAGGCCAGCGCCTGCTGGATCGCCGCGCCGATCGCCTCGCGCTCCGGCGGGCAGTCGATCACCGACTTCGCGCGCAGGCGGCCTTCCTGCCGCCGGCCGATATTCACGGTCGGCACGTCGAAGCTCGGCGCCTCGTAGAGTCCGCTGGACGAATTCCCGACCACCGCCGCCGCCCGCCGCATCAGGTTGAGATAGCGCTCCGGACCGAGCGCGGCATGCGCGAATGTGTTCGGCCGTCGCCTGGCAAAGCCCTCGATCGCCGCGTTGAGCGCGCGCCCGTCGGCGTCGGCGTTGGCGAGCGTGAACACGACGGCGATCGCCGGATCGATCGCCTCGAGCGCCGCCAGCAGTTCGTTCAGCTGATCCAGCGACGGCAGCGCGTCGAGCGTGACGGGATGTAAGGTCGTCAGCAGGTAGCGGTCGCCGAGCTTGTGGCCGAGCGATGCTTCCAGCGCCCCGGAACTCATCTGGCGCGCGCGCAGGATCGCGTCGATGCCGGTGCTGCCGACCGCATGGATCCGATCTTCCGCCTCGCCCAGCTGCCGCAGGCGGCGCGCCGCGTCCGCATTGGTCGGGAAATGCAGGCTCGCCATCTTGCTGATCGAATGCCGGAAGGCGTCGTCCAGCGCGCCGTCGGTCACGTCGCCGCCGCACAGATGGGCGATCGGGATTTTCCTGACGAAGGCCGCCTGCGCCGCGGCGAAGATCTCGTAGCGGTCGCCGAGCAGCAGCACGAGATCGGGCCGCAGCTCTTCGAAAGCCTCCGCGAATCCGGCGACGCCCTTGCCGATCGCGGCGGCCATGGCATTGGCGTCGTCGCCTTGGCCCAGGATCGGCACCCGCTTGGTCACCGGGATGCCGTCGGCCGCGAGCTGATCGACCGTCATGCCGAATTCCGCGGCCAGATGCATGCCGGTCGCAACCACCGTCAGCCGGAAGGATCGCTCCTCCTGGATCCGCCGGATCGGCCAGACCAGCAGCCCGTAATCCGCCCGGCTGCCGGTCACCACCGAGATCTGGCGAATGCCCTTGATCATGTGCGCCCGAGGAAGGGCGAGCTCGGCAGGTTGATGATCCGCGGCTGCAGCCTTTCCGCGACGTCGAGCGGCATGCGCGGGCAGTCCTTGTACATCGGCAGGTGATGGGACAGGCGCCAGCAGGCGCGGGTCATCAGCCCGGCATCGTGGCAGGCCTGCAGGATCGCGTCGCGCCGTGCGAGATCGGGCGTATCCAGCAGCAAGGCCGAGAGCCAGTAATTGCCGCGGCTTTCCGCCGGCTCGCGGAACACCGAGACGCCCGGCATGCCGGCGAAGATCGCCTCATAGCGCTCCTGCACCCGGCGCTTCGATGCCAGCAGCTCGGGCAGCTGCTCCAGCCCGGCGCAGCCCATGGCGGCGTTGATGTTGGGCAGGCGGAAGTTCCAGGCCACCTCGTCGTGGATGAACTCCCAGGGATGCGGCTGCTTCGCCGTCGTCGTCAGATAACGGATGCGCTTGCCGACTTCCGGGTCGCGCGACAGGATCGCGCCGCCGCCGCCGGTGGTGACGATCTTGTTGCCGTTGAAGCTCATCGCCGCGATCGGCGCGAGGCTGCCGCAGCCGCGGCCCTTGTAGGTGCTGCCGATCGCCTCGGCCGCATCCTCGATCACCGGGATGCGCCAGCGCGCGGCGACCTCGTTCAGCGCGTCCATGTCGACCGGATGGCCGAAGACATGCATCGGCAGGATCGCGGCCAGGCGCCGGCCGCTGCGGCGATGCCGCGCGCCGGCATCGGTCAGCTCGGCGATGTCGCCGAGATACTGGCCGAGCGCATCCGGGTCCATGCCCAAGGTGCGTTCGTCGCTGTCGACGAAATGCGGCACCGCGCCGACATGGGCGATCGCGTTGTTGGTGGCGACGAAGGTAAGGCTCGGCGACAGCACCTCTTCATCGGCCTTCACGCCGGCGACGCGCAGCGCGATTTCGATGGCGACGGTGCCGTTGGCGACCGCGGCGCAAGAGGCGGCGCCGGTCAGGTCGCAGAGCATCTGCTCGAACTTCGCGACATAGGCGCCGTTATAGGAGACCCAGCCGCTGTCCAGGCAGTCCTTCACATAGGCCCATTCGTTGCCGGTGAATTTCGGCTCATGCAGCTGGACCGGCTTCTCGCTCGGCCCGACGACCGAACGGATCGCGGCGACGATCTCCGCCGGTGAGGCCTGGCGCTCAGACTTGATAGCGGCTTGGGTCATACCCTTCGAGATTCCGTGGATCCTTGAACCAGGCGATCGTCTCGGTCAGGCCACGCTGGAAGCCTTCGCGGCCCGCGTATTGCGGCTTCCAGTCGGTCAGCGCCTTCGCCTTGTCGGTCGCGGCCCAGAGCCGCTCGACCTCGCTCGCATCGGGCCTGAGGCGTTCCTCATCGACCCGGATGGTAATCTTCCGGCCCATCAATTCCGCGATGATGTCGGCGGCGGCGCCGATCGAGACCTCGAAATCGCTGCCGATATTGGTGACTTCGCCGACCGCCTTCTCCGAACGCATCACCGCGATGAAGCCGGCCACCGTGTCCTTCACGTAGCAGAAGTCGCGGGTCGCCGTGAGATTGCCCAAGCGGATCTCGTTCTTGCCGCTGGCGATCTGGGTGATGATGGTCGGCAGCACCGCGCGCGCCGACTGCCGCGGCCCGAAGGTGTTGAACGGCCGGATCACCGCCACCGGCAAATTGAAGCTCCGCTGGAAGGCGATCGCCATCTGGTCGGCGCCGACCTTGGTGGCGGCATAGGGCGACTGCGCGTTCAAGGGATGCTTCTCGTCGATCGGCACGTATTGCGCCGTGCCGTAGACCTCGGAGGTCGAGGTATGGACGAATTTCTTGACCCCGAGCTCCTTGGCGGCGCTCAGCAGGTTCAGCGTGCCGTTGACGTTGGTGTCCACGTAGCTCTGCGGGGCGGCATAGGAGTAGGGGATGGCGATCAAGGCCGCCAGGTGGAGCACGATGTCGCAGCCCTGGACCGCCGCCCGGGCGCTGCCGGAATCGCGGATGTCGCCGGTGAAGAAGTCGATTTGCGCCTTCACCTCTTCATCCAGCCGGTCGAGATGCCCGCGGCTGCCGAAGCTGTTGTAAAGGCAGAAGGCGCGAACGCGCGCCCCCTGGCGCACCAGGGTCTCGGTCAGATGCGAGCCGATGAAGCCGTCGGCTCCGGTTACCAGAATCCGGTCGTCCGCCATGGTTTTCCGCGAGAATCAAGTCGGTAGTGACAGAAAATGCGCCGGAGTATAAGCATGGGCCGAGCGCGCCGACAAGTTAACGGAGCCCGGTTTTGGGCCGGTTTCGGGGGCGTCGGAGGGAGATTTGGCGAGCGATCGGGTCATAGTCATCGCGGAAGCCGGTGTGAACCACAACGGTTCTCCGGAGATGGCCCTGCGCCTGGTCGATGCCGCGGCGGAGACTGGGGCCGATCTCGTCAAGTTCCAGACCTTCAAGGCCGAGGCGCTGGTGACCGCCAGTGCCCCCAAGGCCGATTACCAGAACCGCAATGCCCCGGAATCGAAGTCGCAGTTCGAGATGCTGAAAGCCCTCGAGCTCGACCGCGACGCCCATGAGGCGCTGATCGCCCGCTGCAAGGCGAAGGGGATCGGCTTTCTCTCCACGCCCTTCGACCCGGACAGCGTCGATCTCCTGACCAAGACGCTTGGCTTGAAGCTGGTCAAGGTCTCCTCCGGCGATCTCACCAACGCGCCCCTCTTGTTGCAGCTCGCGCGCAGTGGCGCCGATCTCATCGTCTCGACCGGCATGGCGACCTTGGATGAGGTCGAGGATGCCTTGGGCGTGCTCGCCTTCGGCTATACCCAGCCGGGCGAGCCTGGCGCGGATTCGTTCAAGCGCGCCTTCGCCGATCCGGCGGCGCGCGCGACCTTGGCGAAGAAGATCACGCTGCTCCATTGCACCAGCGACTATCCGGCCAAGCTGGACGACATCAACCTCCGCGCCATGGACACCTTGGCCGAGCGTTTCGGCATTCCGACCGGCTATTCCGACCACAGCGTCGGCATCGCGGTCTCGATCGCCGCCGCCGCGCGCGGCGCCAGGGTGATCGAGAAACATTTCACCCTCGACCGGTCGCTGCCCGGCCCCGATCACAAGGCCTCGATCGAAACCGCCGAGTTCAAGCAGATGGTGGACGCGATCCGCGCGGTCAGCCGCGCGCTGGGCGAAGCCGCCAAGGCGCCGACCGCGGCCGAGCTGTCGACCCGCAAGGTCGCGCGCAAGGCGATCGTGGCGGCCCGCCCGATCTCCCGCGGCGAGGCCTTCTCGCTCGACAATCTGACCGTGAAGCGCGCCGGCGACGGCATCGCGCCGATCCGGCTCTGGGAAGTGGTCGGCCGCAAGGCGAGCCGCGCCTACGCCGCCGACGAAGCGATCGAGGCATGACGAAACCTGTTCTGATTCTGGGGGGCGGCGGTCACGCCCGCGTGGTGATCGATGCGCTGCGCTGCGCCGGCCATGTGATTGCCGGCGTCATCGACCCGAAGCCGGAAGTTGCCGACACCCTGCCGCAGGGCGTCGCCTGGCTCGGCAAGGATCTCTCCCAGGCGAAGCCGGGCGAGGTGCAGCTTGCACTGGGCGTCGGCTCGCTCGATGTCGGCGCGAAGAACCCGCGTCCGCGGCTGTTCCAGGAGGCGAAAGCGGCCGGCTTCCAGATCCTCTCCTTCACGCATCCGAGCGCGGTCGTTGCCGGTGACGTCGTGCTGGGCGAGGGCGCGCAGATCATGGCCGGCGCCATCCTGCAGCCCGGCCTGCGCACCGGGGTCAACTGCAT
Organism: Dongia sp. agr-C8; assembly: GCF_054658695.1. Lineage (NCBI taxonomy): Bacteria > Pseudomonadati > Pseudomonadota > Alphaproteobacteria > Rhodospirillales > Dongiaceae > Dongia > Dongia sp. agr-C8. The sequence continues at coordinate 515,592 of NZ_BAAGHZ010000005.1, read as the reverse complement.
CGTCAACACCGGCGCCCGGCTCGATCATGACTGCCGCGTCGGCGATCACGTGCATGTGGCGCCCGGCGTCGTCCTTTCCGGCACGGTCGAGGTCGGCCACGGCGCCCATCTCGGCACCGGCGCCATCGTCATCCAGAACATCAAGATCGGCGCCGAGGCGATGATCGCCGCCGGCGCCGTCGTCACCCGCGACGTCCCCGCGAATGCGCGCATCGCGCCCGGCCCGCAGAGATAGATTCGTATGAAGAACTGGCGTTCCGCGATCCTCACCAGCGACCAATCCATCCGCCAGGCCATGGAGGTGATCGACAAGTCGTCGCTGCAGATCGCCCTGGTGGTCGACAGCAATGAACACCTGGTCGGCACGGTGACCGACGGCGACATCCGCCGCGGTCTATTGCGCGGGCTCAACCTCGACTCGCCCGCCGCGCAGGTGATGAACACCAAGCCCAAGAAGGCGCACCAGAAGCTGAGCCGCGCCGAGTTCATCGAACTCCTTCGCCGCTACGACGTCCATCACCTGCCGCTGGTCGATGACACCGGACGCCTGGTCGGGCTCGAAAGCGATGTCGAGCTCTACGAAGGCGCGGAGAAGGACAACTGGGTGGTGCTGATGGCGGGCGGCCTCGGCCAGCGGCTGCGCCCCTTGACCGAGGACATGCCGAAGCCGCTGCTCCCCGTGGGCGACCGGCCTTTGCTCGAGATCATCATCAACCGCTTCACCGCCCAGGGCTTCCGCAAGTTCTTCATCTCGGTCAACTATCGCGCCGACCTGGTCGAAGCGCATTTCGGCGACGGCGCCAGGTTCGGTGCCGAGATCCGCTATCTGCGCGAGGACCAGCCGCTCGGCACCGGCGGCGCGGTCGGCCTGCTGCCGGAGCGCCCGACCTTGCCCTTCGTGGTGATGAACGGCGACCTCCTCACCACGATCAACTTCGAGAACCTGGTCGATTTCCACCAGGAGCACGGTGCGGACCTCACACTCTGTGTCCGGCGCTACAGCCACCAGATCCCCTACGGCGTGGCGGAAATCCAGGGCGGCGAGGTGATGTCGATCGTGGAAAAGCCGAACCACGAATGCTTCATCAGCGGCGGCATCTATGTGCTGAGCCCCACGGTGTTCGACCGGCTGCAGCCGCAGCGCCGGGTCGACATGCCCGACCTCATGCGCGAATTGATCGCCGAGAAGCGCCGGGTCACCGCCTTCCCGGTCACCGAATACTGGATCGACATCGGCCGCATCGAAGACCTCGAACGCGCCCGCCAGGAGATCGATCTTGTCGGCTAGCAGCCCGTTCGAGCGTCTGCCCATTCCGATGAACATCTACGGTACCCTGGCGGTGCCGCAGCCGACGCCGCGCAATCTCTTGCGCAAACAGCTCTTTCTGGCGCGCCTCGCGTTCGAATCGATGACCGGCATGCTCGATCGTCGTGCGCGCAGGGTCGCCGAGGGCATCGACTGGAGCACCTGGAAGCCGGGCCGGCCGACCGTGCTCTGCCTGAAGCGCGCGACCTTCATCAAGGACGTGCGCGAGGTGCGGGCCAGCACCGACATCAACTTCGTGACCGTGCCGACGACCCGCATCAAGAAAGCGCAGGAGCGATGGATCCCGCCGGAATGGCGGATCCAGTCCTACTTCACCGACCTGCTGAACCGCGATCTGGCGTCCTTCCGTCCCCATCTGCAACGCTTCGCCGAATCCTTCCTGAAGGAAGCGGCCAAGACCCATCCCTTCGATGCGGTGATGGCGGGGAACACCGACTATTGGCAGGACGAGGCGGTGCGGCTCGGCTGCAAGGCGCTCGGCATTCCCTTCCTGGTGCTCTGCCGCGAGAACTACACGATCGCCCAGGACCGCGCCAACGTGCTCGCCCACTACACCAAGGCCAACTTCCACTACTCGGGCACCGGCGTCGCGGTCTATTCGGAAATCTCCAAGGCGACCATGGAGCGGATCGGCGCCTATCCGCCCGGCGCAATTCAGGTGACCGGCGCCCCGCGCTTCGACCAATGGCTCGGGCTGAAGTCGGTGCCGGCGGCGGAGCGGAACTGCATCACGCTCGTCTCCTACGCCTACAAGATCTACGAGGCGATGGAGAATTTCCGCGACGTGGCGGAAATCTTCACGGCGCTTGCCGCGCGCGAGCCGGCCCTGCGTTTCGTGCTGAAGCTGAAGAAGAGCAACGAGGACGTGGATGCCTTTGCGCTCTATCCGGAGATCAAGGATTCCAAGGTCGAGCTGACTTCCGACTGGTCGCTGGTCGACCTCTATCCGAAATCACGGGCGGTCGTCGGCTGCAATTCGCTGGCGGTCGCGGAAGCGCTGCTCTCCTTCGACAGCGCGGTGATCGTGCCGGCCTGGAAGGACGCGCTCAGGAACCCGGATACCTGCCTCTATCACTACAGCGTGCCCGAACACGCGAAGTGCATCTACTTCCCGCGCTCGGCGGAGGAATTCCGCGACCTGATGGAGCGCGCCATCGCCGGAAAGCTGCCGCCGCTCGGCACGCCGGAGCAGCGCCTCGCCTGTTTCAACGAGCACATCGCCTTCACCCCGGACCAGAGCGCCTCGCAAAAGGTCGAGGCCTTCATCCGGCATTTCATCGCGAAGAAGTAGGCCAGACCGAGCGACCCCTCACCCCGCCCTCTCCCGCAGGGGGAGAGGGGGGTTCTGTTCGCTGAAGCTATAGACGGTTCAGATGGCTTACGCGCAGAGCGCGGAGAAATGCCCCCTCTCCCCTTGCGGGAGAGGGTTGGGGTGAGGGGTCGACGGGTCTATCCGACGAAGCTGCTCACTGCTCCCAGGGCACGTGCCGCAGCTTCCAGTCCCCGCCTTCTTTCTTCCAGAGATGCGGCGAGCGGAACTGGTCGCAGAGTTCGATGAAGCGCTCGGGCTCCATCTCGATATGCTCCATGACCTCGTGGAAGTAGCGGTGCGGGAATTCGCCGTCGAAGCGCTTCACCAGCGCGATGCCGTCCTCGCGCGTCAGGTGCCGGTTGCGGATTTCCTGCGAGGCATCGTAGGTGGCGCGGCCGAGGCCGAACTTGATGTAGGTCGTGTAGTAGTGGAAGCCGTCGATCTTGTCGTCGAGGCTGTTGTACTTCGAGTAGGTGCCCTCGGTGCGCGACGGGTTGGCCTGGAAGCCGCAATTCTCGACCGCGTAGTAATAGGTCTCCTGCGGGGTCCAGGGCAGGTAGTAGCCGAGATAGTGCACTTCGAGCTGCTTATTCTCGAGTTCGTCGGCCGAGATCGGCAGGTAGGTCTTGATATCGGTGAGCGTCATGTCGTTGCGCTCGAGCAGCTCCTTGACCGCGACGCCGCCGAGATACATCTCGTCGAGATGCTGGTAGGTGAAGTAGGACTTGTCCCGCAGCGAGCTCATGTTGTCGCCGATCGGGTTGCCGTATTCCGCCTCGTTCTCGCCGTAGAAGATCAGCGGAATGTCGAACTTGGCGGCCAGCTTCGGCGCCAGGTTCTTCTGGCCGATGATGAAGCTCTGGAACGGGTGCAGCAGGTTCTCGATCGCGAGCCGGGTCAGGATGCGGTGCACCCGACCATTGGGCTTGAAGCTGATGTTGTCGAAGCCGCCGACGTCCAGCCAGTTGCGGAAGTTCTTGAGGCCGATGTCGGTGTAGAGAATCGGCGGCCAGGTCACGGTCAGCGGATTCATGCCGTATTTGTAGCGCAGCACATGCGCCGCATAGACGCTGTCCTTGCCGCCGGACCCCGGGCAGACGCAGTCATAGCCGCCGTCGGTGCGGCGGTGCTTGTCCAGCAGCTTCAGCAGTTCCTTTTCGCGCGCTTCCCAGTCGATCACCTGGGTCCGCTTCCACTCGTTCCAGCGGCAGGCGTCGCAGACGCCCTCGGCGTCGATCTTCAGGGTCGGCGTGATCCGGTTCTTGGTGTGCTTGAATTCCGGATAGGAGGAGGGCCGCTGATTGGACATCAGGCAGCGCTTGCAGAACACGACCTCGCGCGGCAGGCCGTAATAGGCTTCCAGGGGTTGGCTCACGCTCGGCTTCCTCGGGTGATCCGGTCGATGGTCTTGTAGACGTTGAGTCCCACCGCGCCGCTGCGCTCCGGGTGGAACTGCATGCCGAAGATGTTGTCGCGGCCGACCGCGGCGCAGATCGTCGTTGTGCCGAAGGCGGTCTGCGCGAGCTCGTCCTGCACCCGCTTCGGCTGCACGAAGAAGGAATGCACGAAATAGAACATCGCGCCCGGCGCCGTCTCGCCCAAGGGCGTGCCGCGCCAGGGCAGGCCGTTGCGGACCGGCGCTACCGGGCTCCAGCCGACATTGGGGATCGGCAGGTTGCGGTGGTTCGGGCCGGGGACCTCCGGCAGCTTCACCACGCTGCCTTCGATCAGCCCCAGGCCCGGCGTGCTGCCGAACTCGGTGCTGCTCTCCATCAGCAGCTGCATGCCGAGGCAGATCCCGACGATCGGCTTGCCCGCGGCGGCGGCGTCCTTGATCGGCGCCACCAGGCCGCGGCGGTTCAGCGATTCCATCGCCTTGGGGAAACCGCCGACGCCGGGCAGGATCAGCGCATCGGCCGCGGCGACGGTCTTCGGGTCATGGGTGATCTCGGCGTCGATGCCGGCCTTCAGGCAGGCCTGCGCCACGCTGAACAGGTTGCCGAGATCGAAATCGATGATGGCGACCCGAGGGGATTTATGGGGCGGCTGCTTGCTGGACATCATGCCGCCTCGGTCATGCGCGGCTGCAAGCCACCGGCGGCGAGCTTCGCCTTCAAATCCTGCACCGTCGTGCTGGCGACCAGCTTGAACCCGTCCATGCGGTGATGGCGCAGGAACTCCGTATTGCCCTCGTCCGCGAATTCATCGAGGTCGACCGGGATCTTCTTCACCGCGTCGTAATGCAGGATCGAGGCGAGGGCGATCGCATCCGCATGGCCCTTCTGCACCACGTCCAGCGCGTGTTGGACCGAGCCGCAGCCGCCATGGGCGATGACCGGGATCGGCACCACCTCGGAAATTCGGCGGGTCAGGTCCACGTCGAAGCCGCGGCCGGTGCCTTCGCGATCGACCGAGGTGACCACGATCTCGCCGGCGCCAAGCTCGGCCAGGCGTTTGGCCCAGGCGACCGACTCGACCCCGGTATATTCGCGGCCGCAATTGGTGAAGCAGAGAGTGCCGCCGTCGGGCTGGCGGATCGCCTCAACCACGGCGACGATGGTCGAGGAGCCGAATTCCTCGGCGACTTCCTTGATGAACTCCGGCCGCTCGATCGCCGCGGTGTTGATCGCGACCTTGTCGGCCCCGGCGCGCAGCACGTTGTAGACGTCCTGCCGGGTGCGGATGCCGCCGCCGACGCAGAGCGGGATGAAGATCTCCCGCGCCGTCTCCTTGACGATCTCCAGCAGGCTGTTGCGGCCGTAAAGGCTGGCGACCGCGTCCTGATAGAAGAGTTCGTCGACTCCGTCTTCATAATATTTGCGGGCAAAGGCCGCCGGGCGGCCGAGGACCCGCAGCCCTTCGAGATGGATGCCCTTGACGAGATTGGGGCCCTTGATGTCGAGGCGAGCGATCAGTCGGAAAGGCATGAAGGGTGAAAAATCCAGTCGCTGCCGGGGAAGGCGGGAATGCCGGCCTGGATAGGGCCGAGGGGCGGAATTGTCAAGGAAACCGGCCTTCTCCAGGCGCGGCGGCGTGTCGCCGGCCCGACCCGCTGGTTGACGAACCGCCCCCACTCAATTAACTCCCTGGGCTTTCCACCGGAAAGCCCGCGCATGGACGACCTGCTGAGCCGTACCCTCACCGCCGACACGCTGAAATGCATCGATGTCGGCGCCCGCGGCGGCGTGCAGCGCAACTGGCTGCCGTTCAAGTCCCTGATGGAGACCGAGGCCTTCGAGCCCGATCCGGTCGCCTGCGAGAAGGAAAAGGCCGCCAACCGCCCCGGCGAGCATTGGTACGCCTTTGGCCTCGGCGCCAAGACCGGCCCGGCCAAGCTCTACGTCGTGAAGAAGGCGTCGAGCTCCTCGCTGTTTCCGCCGAATCCCGAGATCATGGAGCGCTATGCGCCGGGCCAGTACGGCAAGCTGGAGAAGGTCGTCGATATCGAGGTCATGTCGATCAGCGACTGCCTCGACAAGTATCAGCGGCCGAACCCGAACCTGATCAAGCTCGACATCCAGGGCGCCGAGCTCGACGTCCTGAAGTCGATGTCCGAGAAGCACTGGTCCGACCTGCTGGCGCTGCAGGTCGAGGTCGAGTTCGTCGAGTACAATCTCGGCCAGCCCTTGTTCGGCGCGGTCGACGCCTTCATGCGCGGCCGCGGCTTCGAGCTGTTCGACCTGCTGCCCGACCGGCGCTACCGGGTGAAGGACGGCGTCGAGAACGCCTATCTCAAGAAGTACCTGAACGTTTCGCGCAACCGCCGCGACATCTCCTGCCGGCTGGTGGCGGGCGATGCGCTCTACTTCCGTCCGGTCGAGGAGATTCTCGCCCGCGGCGACAAGGCCTGGTGCCTGAAATACCTGCTGATCCTGATCGTCTACCGCTGCCTCGACGAGGCGCTCTGGTTCATCGAGACCATGCATGAGCGCAAGCTGCTGAATGCCGCCGAGCGCGACGAACTGATCGCCCTGGTCGTCAGCAAGAAGCCGACGCCGAGCTTGATGCAGCGCGCCGACTGGCTCGGCAAGCTGACCCGCAAGCTGGCGAAGAAATTCAACATCGGCCGCGGGCGGAAGATCGACTACTGGCTCGATCGCAGCTGGGACTTCTAGTCGGCCTTCTCCGCAGGCGGTGACAGGCTCACCCGGAAGTGCGCGCCCCGTTCGCTCGGCACCAGGCTCACCTGGCCGTCGTGGCGCTGCACGATTTCCTTGACCAGGTTCAGCCCGAGTCCGGCACCCTTGCGTTTGGGTGAGATCCGGTAGAACGGCTCGAAGATCTCGTCCGATTGTTCGGCCGGTATGCCCGGCCCGTCATCCGTGACTTCGATGACGTTGGGGTGGGCGACCATGACCCGGATCGAGCCTTGTCCGCCGCCGTGCTCGATCGCATTCCGCACCAGATTCGAGACCACGCGCTCCAGCGCGCCGGCATCCCCATGGATGACGATTTGATCGCGGTCGGCGGAGAAGGAAAGCTCATAGCCCGCCGCAATGGCATTGGGGGCGAGATCCCCGGTAACCGACCTGCAGAGCTGCACCAGGTCGACCTCCTGCATGCTGAGCCTGCTGTTGTCCATGCGATGGAGATCGAGCAGCTGCTCCGCGGTGTTGCCGAGACGGCCCACGTCGTTCAGCAGCTTCTGCTGCTGCCGGCCGGTCGGCAGCGCCTCCAGATTGGTTTGCAGGATGGCGATGGGCGTGCGCAGCTCATGCGCGGCGTCGGCCAGGAAGCGCCGCTGCTGCGTATAGCCGTGATCCAGCCGGGCCAACGCCGTGTTGACGGCGGTGACGAGCGGTAGGAGCTCTGCCGGCACATCGTCGAGAGGAAGCCGCTGGCCGCGACGATCGATGTCGATGCTGGCGGCGATTTCGGTCGTGCGACTCAGGCCTGCCAGTGCGCGCTTGACCAGGATCGGCACCACCAGGAATGCGGCGATCAAGGTAAAGCCGAGAAAAGGGAAGAAGACGATCTTCAGTCTCTTGAAAAGGAAGAACGCGAAGGAGTCCTTTTGCATGCGGCCACCGAACATGATGCGGAGGTTGCCGACCGGCGAAGGCCAACGCACGATCTCGGAAGTCAGCAGCGCATCGTCATCGGCCCGGATATCCGCGTCGAGAATGCTATCCATCCGGCCGGCAAGTGCCGCCAGCGCGTCGGGCACCTGGCCATGGCGGACCTCGCGTCCGTCTTCAGCGCGCGCGATGAACCAGATGGCCGGGCTTTCCTCGAGGATGCTTTGGAGTTGCGGTGTTGGTAACAGCTGAAGCTGATTGGCGCCGTCTTGACGGACCGAATCCGCGATATGCGGCAAAATTGTCTCGTCGACGGAGCGGCTGTTCGTGAAGACCGTCATGAAATGGATGTAGAGGCCTAACGTGACCGCGACCATCACCACGGTCAGGACCGCCATCAGCGGCCAGACGATTCGCCATCTGAGGCTATAGCGTGTCATTCCACCGCTTTCAGGAGATAGCCGACGCCGCGGATCGTATGGATCGCGACGCCGGAATCGAGGTCGGCCAGCTTCTTCCTGAGGCGTGAGACATGGGAATCCAGCGCATTCGATTGGATCTCGGCGTCGAAATTGTAGACCGCGTTGGCCAGCGACTCGCGGGTGACCGTCCGGCCGATTCGCCGCATCAGCGCCGCCAGCACCAGGAGCTCGCGGCGCGGCAGAATGAGCGGCTTGCCGTCGAGCGACGGCTCCATGTGCGACACTTCGAAGGATAGTCGGCCAGCCGTGATGATGTCCAAAACGAGCTGTGGCTGCCGGCGGAGCACCGCCCGAAGCCGCGCGATCAGCTCCTCGACGACGAAGGGCTTTCCCATATAGTCGTCGGCACCGAGGTCCAGGCCCCGGATGCGACCCTCGTGGTCGTTATGTGCCGTGAGCACGATGATCGGAGTGTCGATGCTGCCGGCACGGAGCTCCGGAATGAGCCGGAGGCCTTCCCCATCCGTCAGCTGCCGGTCCAGGAGGATCGCGTCGTAGGAATGCAGATGGGCGGCTTCCCGCGCATCGGCCAGCGTCGCGACGTGATCGATTACGATGTTGTGCTTCGACAGGGCGTCGCCGAGCGCACTCGCCATGTCCAGCTCATCCTCGACCAGCAGAATCCGCATCCTTCGTCCTCTATCCGGTTCCCGGGCTGAGGGTATCGATCCAAATCGTTGCGGGAACATTGCGCAAATAGTCCCGGATGTCCGAGCGGCCCGCAATGTTACCGCAATGCGCTGCGGAAAGATTTCGGCCGAGCCGGAGTGCTTCCTCGGGCATGGTTAACAGGCGTCACGCAGTGTTCAATCTCTTCGATCTCGACCACCGGCCGGAGATCTGGGTTCTCCTCACCCATGCGGTGGGCGACAACGAGCAATGTCTGGCGCTGGCAGAAGCCTTCGGCCATCCCTTTCACAGCATCCTTCTCGACTGGCCGGCATCCGGCCGGGCGCAGGACCGGGTGATTCTGAAGGAACTCCTCCGCGAAGGCATGCGGGGCCGGATCTTGCGTCATTCGATCAGTCTGCGGGCGCCATGGCCACGCCTCGTCATTTGCAGCGGCAGACGCGGCGACGATGTCGCCTTCTGGATCAGGCGGCAGTCCGGCGGCCGGTCGAAGGTGGTCACGATCGGTCGCGCCCACGCGGCACTCGCGGATTACGACTTGGTTGTCGCCTCGCCGCAATATCTGCTGCCGGAGCGCGCGAACGTCATCCACCTGCCGATTCCGATCTCGCGTGTGCGGACCGAGATCGGCCCGCGGGCGCCCGCCGCGCAGGCCATCGGCCCTAAGCCATGGTTTACCATTCTGCTCGGCGGGCGCGTGAATGAGTTCGTCGACGGCGAAGCCGCGCTCAGGCAGGTCGCGTTGCGCGCCCAGCTGGCGGCAACCCGGTCGGGCGGCACGGTAATCGTTTCGACCTCTCGCCGCACGCCGCCCCGGCTGCTTGCCGCCGTGGAAGGAGAGCTTGAGGCGCCCATAGTCTACCGCTGGGTGCAGGGCGGCGATGACAACCCCTACGCGACGCTGCTGCGGGAATCAGCCGCCGTCTTCGTGACCGGCGACAGCGCTTCGATGATACTGGATGCCTGCCATTCCGGCACGCCGACCTACATCATCGAGCTGCCCGAGCGGACCGACTTTCGCCGGCTCTGGCGGCACGGCTTCTACAGCCTCATGCGACATGCCGCGCGGTCGCTACGCGACGCCGATCTCGAATCCATAGCGCGGGCGGTCGACCGTCTGCAGGAATGGCTGCACGCGGCAAAGCTCCTGCGCTATCCGCGGGACCTCCGCCGCCTCCACGCCGCGGTCTTCGAAATGGACCTGGTCCGGCCCGCAGCGGCGTTCGAGCCTTCCCAGCTGCCGGCCCGCCGCGGGAACGATCGTCCGCGCGACGCCGCCGGCCTGCAGATGATCATGCAGAGATGCAGCACATGGTTGCCTCAAGGCCGAGACAACCCCGACCTTGCAGCAGAATCGCGCAAAGATTCCGGCGCTCCATCGCGCGCCGCAATGCTGGAGCAACCTGGCGCGGCGAAGATTGCCCGATCAGAGAGGCAAGCACAGGGGCCGTTCGATGAAAGCCAAGACAGGATCATTCTCCAGCAATCTCGCCGTTCTCGCCGCGATGCTCGCCCTGGGTGCCTGCGCCGAGGTGCCGACCGATCCGGTGGCGCGCGAAGCCTATGAGGAAGCCAACGATCCGGCGGAGCCGACCAACCGGGTCATCTTCGCCGGTAACCAATGGGTGGATCGCAACGCCCTGCAGCCGGTCGCGCGCGCCTACCAGGACTATGTGCCGGGCGGCGTCCGCGACAGCGTGCATAATTTCGGCCAAAACCTCAAGCAGCCCTTCGTGCTGGTGAATGATGTGCTGCAAGGGAACATGGACCGCGCCTGGAACACGACCCAGCGGTTTGCCGTCAACACCACGGTCGGCGGTGCCGGGCTGTTCGACGTGGCGAGCGACTGGGACCTGCCCGCGCATGATGCCGATTTCGGCCAGACCCTGGGCGTCTGGGGCGTCGAACCCGGACCGAGCGTGCAGCTTCCCCTCTTCGGACCCTCCAACCTGCGCGACACCGCCGGCACGGCCTTTGGGATGCTGGGCGATCCGATGGGCTTTGCCCCGGGACTGCAGACTGTCCGCACGGTGAGCGCCGCGACCAACGCTGTCGATGGCCGCGCCCGGTTGCTGCCGGTGACCGACGATCTGGAGAAGAACTCGGTCGACTACTACGCCGCCTTGCGCAGCCTCTCGGCGCAACAGCGCGAAGCCTTCGTCGCGGAAGGCAAAGCCGGCGGACTTCCCGGGGACCAAGGCGGGACGTTGCCGACCGCCGCGCCCTGATCGCGTCTCGCAAGACCTCCGGTGCATTCGCCGCAGCCAGGCGGCGATGACCGCTTCGCTTGTTTCTTCAAGGGATTCATGAATGTTTCAACCACTCCGCCCCAGGCAGTATCTGATGCTGGTGCTCGGTCTTTCCTATGCGTTCATCCATGGGCGCGCGGCGCAGGCCGACGATCCGCAGGCACCATCCGCCCCGCCGTCATGGCTCGAGAGTGCCGAGCAGCAGGCGCAGGAATGGAACGTCTCTCTCGGCGCCGGCTTTCGGGTGGAGCCGAAGTTCGAGGGCGCCGACGATTTCAAGATCATGCCCATTCCGTGGATCTCCGCGGATTTCGGACCCTATGTCAGCGTCGATACCCGGGGCGTCACCATCAATGCCTGGGACTACGAGGGTCTGAGCGTCAAGGGTCGCCTCGGCTACGACCTCGGGCGGGATTCGAGCGACGACCGGCATCTCCACGGCCTGGGCGACATCGGCGCCGGCGCGGTGCTCGGCCTCGATCTCGCCTATAATCTGGAGCCGGTCGAGATCAATCTCGCCTTGGACAAGACCGTCGGCGGCGGTGACGGACTGACCGCCAAGTTCGGCGTGATCTATTCCGTGCCGATCGACCAGTTCACCTTCTCAATTGGCCCCTCGGTAACTTGGGCCGACGGCAACTCCATGGAGTCCTATTTCGGGGTAACCGACCGGCAGTCCCGCCGGTCCGGCCTGTCGGGCTTCGACGCGGATGCCGGGATCAAGCGCATCGATCTGGAAGTATCGGGCATGTACCTGATCGACGAAAACTGGTGGATGCGCGCCGAAGCGAGCTTCGGCGCGCTGGTCGGCGACGCGGCGGCCAGCCCGGTATCGCAAACCAACTTTCAGCCGTCCACGATGTTCCTGGTCGGATACAGGTTCTAGCCTAGCCGCCTAGCGATTGAAGGTCCCGAGCTGATCCGGCCGCCGGCCGTTGCGGGTGTCGCCGGCGAGCGCCTTCTGCAAATGATGCTGCAGCAGCGTGCCGAAGCGGGAATTGCCGAGCCCGGCGCGGTGCGGGCGCTGCATCAGGTCGACATCCGGCTTGCCGTTGCCTTCGATCAGGCAGGGACCGTCGTCCAGGATGGCGACGTCCCAGCCGACCACCACCCGGTCGCCGATCAGGTCATGGGCGCGTTTCGCCAGTTCCAGCGCCTCGGGCCAGAGCGGCAGGATGCGGCCTTCGATCGTCGCCCCGGTCGCCGGATGCCGCGCGTGCCAGGCGGAATCGACGCTGACGCCGAGATCGGTGGCGCGGCCGAGCTTCCCCGTTGCGAGCTCGACCGCTGCGGCGATGCCGCCGGCATGGATATTGTCCACCAGGGCGCCCGCTCGCTGCGGCATCCTGAACACGGCGTGCGTCGCCTCGATGCCGCCGTTCTCGTCGCGCAACGTCAGTATCCGCGCCGTCGCCAGCGCGCCGGTCGTGAGGTCGGCGAGCTCGGCGTGGTTGGTGAGGTGATATTCGATCACCCGTTTCTCCAGCGCCGCCCGGCGCTTCAGGTGTTCGACCAGCTCGGCCTCGGTGAGGCTCCGCCCTTCGGCGTCGCGATAGCGGCCGGCGGCGTAGCTCCATTTCTCCGCCCCGCGGCCGCCGCGGCCGAGCTTGATCTTCACGAAGAGGTCGCGCGGCGGCAGGCTGGCCATGGCCGGGTCGACGAAGCCGAGGCTCTTCGGCCCGACGATCGCGATCACCGTGCCGGCGCGCAAGCCGCGTTCCCGGCAGAGCCTGGAGAAATGGACCTTGCTGGCGAAGGGCACGTCCTTGTCCCGGCGCTGCTTGCGATCGACCAGCCAGCGATAGATGAAGGGCTTCACCTGCACCCGCTGCAGGTAATCGGCGGCATGCGCCCGGCGTTCGTCGTCATGGAACTCGAAGGTGTAGTACCAGAGCGGCGGCACCATCCATCGCGCCGCCACCGCGATCTGCTCGAGGAACTGGCGGAGCGGCGACTTGCCGCTGGTCCTGGCCCGGCTCGGCCCCAGGCGGATCGCCAGATAGGCCGCGTGCAGGATCGTGCTCGGCCACCACAGGATGATCGCAACCACGAAGCAGGCTCGGTCGGCCCAGCTGCCGCGCCGCCAGGCGCCGCGGATCCACTGCCGCCGCAGATAGCCCGCGGGGCTGCCGGGCGCGTCGCGCCCGAGGCCGGGCAGCGGCGGTGGGTACCAGGTGATCAGCATCGCCGCCCAGCCGGTCCTATCGGGTCTACTTGAAGCGGTATTCCGTCACCTGGCGGTAGACCTCGCCCGGCAGCAGCGTGGCCTGCGCGAAATGCCGGTTGTGGATCGCGTCGGGGAAGCGCTGCGCCTCGAGGCAGAAGCCGGCATGGGGGAAATGCTTCTGCCCGGCGACGCCCGGCGCGGTATGCCGCACCACCGCGCCGGTATAGAGCTGCATCCCGGGCTCGTCGGTGGCGCATTCCAGGGTCAGGTCTCCCGTCGGCGACACCACCTTGACCGCGACGTCGCCCGGCTGGCCGACCGGCGGCAGGCTGTCGAGCACGAAGTTGATGTCGTAGTCGAACGGCTTGCCATCGCCATGGCGGATCGGCCGCAGCTTGCGGAAATCATACGGCGTGCCGGTGACGCTCACGATCTCTCCGGTCGGGATCAGGTCGGGGTCGAGCGCGGTGATGAAGCCCGAGGCCACCTGCATCCTGTGGTCCCAGATCTCCGTATTCTCGGCGAGCGTGAAGTAGGAGTGATTGACCAGGTTAACCAGGGTCGGCGCGTCGGTGGTCGCCGTCATCTCGACCCGGATGGTTGCCGGCTCCAGCAGGCGGTAGATGCAGAAGACCGCGAGGTTGCCCGGATAGTTCTCCTCGCCGTCCGGCGAATGCAGGCGGAAGCTGACGCTGCTGTCGGTGTGATCGGCGACCTCCCAGACCCTTTTCGCATAGCCGACATTGCCGCCGTGGAGATGCGTCTTGCCGTTCTCGTTCTTGGCGAGCTGGAAGCTCTTCCCCGCCAGGGTGAACTGCCCGTTGGCGATGCGGTTGCCGACCCGGCCGCAGGTGGCGCCGATCGAGGCATGGCCGCTGCGATAGCCGTCCAGCGTCTCGTAGCCGAGCACCACGCGCCGCTTCTGCCCGTTGGCCAGCGGCACGACGAAGTCGCGCAGGCTCGCGCCGAAGCTGATGATCGAGGCTTCCGCACCGGCCGCGGATTTCAGCCGGATTTCCTGAACCTGTTTGCCGTCCGCCTCGCCGAAAGGTGCAATGCTCACGCTGGTCTCCCTGCCCGAATCGATATGCGGCGCGAGTGTCGCTCAATCGTGCACGCGCTTCTAGGTCGTCATCGCCGGGCTCGCTTAGCCGTCATGCCCGGGGATGACGACTTCAAAGATTGTTGTTCCATCTATGTTCCGGCGCTAGACTCGCGCCATGGCCCGACGCGCCGGCACCGCCGATCTTCCCTTGCACAACGGCCGCGTGCCGCCCTGGCTGGCGGCGCGGATGGCGAAGCTCGGCACCGTCGTCGCCGAGGCGATCATCCTGCATTGCGGCCGGACCGAGTTCCTGCGCCGCCTGGCCAATCCCTTCTGGTTCCAGTCCTTCGGCGCCGTCATGGGCATGGACTGGCATTCCTCCGGCATCACCACCAGCGTGATCGGCGCGCTGAAGCGCGGCCTCGGCCCGCGGCAGAACGAACTCGGCCTCTATGTCTGCGGCGGCCGCGGCAGCCATTCCCGCAGCACGCCGCAGGAGCTGACCGCGATCGGCGAGCGCATCGGCGTCGATGGCGCCGCCTTGGCGCGCACCAGCCGGCTGGTCGCGAAGGTCGACAGCGCCGCCGTGCAGGACGGGTTCGATCTCTACCTCCACGGCTTCGTGCTGGCGGCGGACGGGCAATGGACCGTGGTGCAGCAGGGCATGAACGGCGGCACGCGGCTCGCGCGCCGCTATCACTGGCTTTCGGAGGGCCTCAGCAGCTTCGTCGATGATCCGCATGCGGCGATCGAGGGCCGCAACCAGGGTGTCCTCGTCAACCTCGCCGACCGCCGCGCCGCCGCCTCGCGCGCCGCGCAATTGAATCTGCTCTCCGATCTCGGCCCCGACCGGATCGCGCTGGAGATCGCCAAGCTCGAGGGCAAGACCCCGGCCCAGGGCCAACTGCCCTACCTGATCATGCCGGCGCATCACGATGTGCGCGCCGAGGACATCATCGGCCGCCGCCTGCACGCGACTTTGGCCGCGGCGGCGGATCGCGGCCCGGCCGATTTCCCCGATCTGCTGCTGACGCCCGGCGTCGGCGCGCGCACGGTGCAGGCTTTGGCCATGGTGGCGGAAGTGGTGCATGGCGCGCCCTGCCGCTTCGCCGATCCGGCGCGCTTCAGCCTCGCCCATGGCGGCAAGGACCGCCATCCCTATCCGGTGCCGCTCAGGGTCTATGACGAGACCTTGCGGATCCTGAAGAACGCGGTGCAGCGGGCGAAGCTCGGCCGTGACGAGGAACTGGGGGCGCTCAAGCGGCTGGACGACCAGGCGCGCAAGCTCGAAGGCCTGGTCTCGGGCCCCAGCGTCGACGCCTTCATCGCCAACGAACGCGCCCAATCGCCGATGCGCGGCGGCCGCAGCGTGTTCGGCTGGGAAGCGGATCTCGTCAGCCCGGAACCGGAACCCGCCGCTCCAGCGGCAGCTCCCAGTTCGGCGTGAGGCCGCAGAGCAGGTCGAAGAAGCCGATCGCGGTGCGCGCGTCTTCCTGCACGTTCTCGCGGAACGAGGTCCAGAACTGCCGCTCCTCGGCGCTCGCCGCCGGAAGCAGCGCGGCATGGCCTTCCTGCGCGATCACCGCGGCGACCACCGAGAAGCAATAGCTCGCATAGGCATAGCCCTCGGGCCAGGCGGTCATCGCTTCCGGGAAGCTCTTCAAGACTTCGACGCCGCGCGGCTTGATTTCGATCGGGTGATGCTGGAACAGTTCCTTCAGCATCAGCCCGCCGGCGAAGATCAGGAGGTCGCGCCGGTCGGTCTCGACCTGATTCTTGAGTTCATCGAAATTCCGCCGCCATTCGCCGAAGGCCCGGGCCAGGGCCTCGTCGTCGATCTCGAACCCGAAGGCGCTGCCCTTGAACAGCAGCGCGGCATGGCGATGAAAGGAGGCGGCGACGGTGCGGAATCGCTTGGCGCGCTCGGCAAGGCCGGCCTCGTTCAGCATCTCCGGCATCAATGGCGTCAGCATCGCTCCTCCCACAGGCTCGGCCGCATCTTACCGGACCGGGGCGATCGAGCCAGTTCGGCAAATTCAGATACAGAATGGCATTCAACTTAACATTTTACTCAGTCCGCTCAAGGGGCGGCGGACCCGAAACCTCTGCCAAAACGCCGTCAACTCGTTGAAATCCGCGAAATTGCTGCAAAAGCTCACAGATATCAAAATGAGACATTTGAATTTCAGATTGGCATTTAGTATTGTCTGAGGCGAAAGCGCGGGCGCATTCCGGCACATGGCAGCCCGCCAAAAGGTCACCATGGCCCGTGTCACGTCTGGTCTCGTGGCGCGAGAAAACGGCCCAATCAGGCCAGCTTGGGAGGATAAACATGCCGAGGAAAGGGGGATCGCTGCTCACGCGGCGGTCAGTGTTGAGGTCTGGCGCCGCCCTGGGCGCCGCCGCCGGGTTCGGCGGCGTTTCGCTGTTCAATATCGGCCGCGGCTTCGCCGCCGATCTGCCGGATCCCGCGAAGGTTCTGGCCGAGATCAATGTCGGCAAATACGTGAAGGCCGACTACCGCAAGCAATACGGCCTCGCCGATGACGAGCTGCTGTGGGATCCGAAGAAGGATTGGATCCGCACCGTCGATTGGGAAAAGGTCCGCAGCGAACACGCCGGCAAGACGGTGAAATTCGCCATCGGCGCCGCCGACGCGGAATCCGCCCAGGACGGGTTGAAGCCGTTCGAGCAGCTCTCCGGCATCACGGTCGAGCTGGTGCCGATCCCGGATGATTCGCTCTACGACAAGGTCGTGGCCGAGTTCGTCTCCGGCAATGCGAGCTTCGACGCGCTGCAATTCTTCTCGCCCTGGCTCGGCGACTTCGCGGGCCAAGGCTTCCTCGCCAAGCTCGACGACTATGCCGAGAAGTGGAAGCTGCCGCTCGACGACTTCTACGACACCTACAAGCTGAACTACGGCTATTGGGGCGGGCAGGGCCTCTACGGCATTCCCTTCGACTGCGACATCCAGATGATCCATGTCCGGTCGAAATACTTCAAGGAAGTGACCGGCGGCGACGTCGATCCGAAGAACACGATCAAGACCTACGACGACCTGCTGAAGCTCTCCGGCGAATTGAACAACGCCAGCAAGGGCGTGGCCGGCGTCGGCTTCATGGCCGCGCGCGGCTTCTGGTCGACCTACACCTGGGAGCATGTCGCCGCGCAATACGGCATGGATCTCTTCAACGACAAATGGGAGCCGGTCTTCAACGGCGATGCCGGCGTGAAGGCGCTGGAGATGATCATCGCCCTGCAGAAGAATGGGCCCACGGGCGTCGCCGGCTGGGGCTGGGGCGAGAACCGCGCCGCCTGGCTCGGCGGCCAGCTCGCCACCAACATCTCCTGGCAGGATTCCGGCACCCAGGCGACGCGTCCGGACCAGAGCAAGATCGTGGACGACGTCATCACGATCTACGAGCCGCGCGTCCAGGGCGGCCGCTTCGCGCCGCCGAACATCGCCGGCTCGACCTCGGTCGTGACCGCGACCTCGAAGAATGCCGAGGCTGCCTTCCTGATGCTGGGCTTCCTCACCACCGCCTCGATCATGGCGATGAACGAGGCCAATGCGAACGGCGTCGCCCCGGGCTACCGCTCGGTGCTGAACAACGCCAGCCTGCGCAAGGTTTCCCAGCCCGCCGAGGTCTGGGCCACCGAGCTCGACTACGCCTGGTGCGCCCCGCGCCTGCCCGGCATGTTCGAGATGGAGCAGGCCCTCGGCAACGAGCTCAACAAGGCGATCGTCGGCCAGGCCTCGCCCAAGGAAGCGCTCGATGCCGGCGCCAAGGCCTGGAAGGAGATCATGGACAAGAACGGCTTCTACGGCGGCAAGCCGCCGATCGACTTCGCCGCAGTGGCCGATGCGGGCTGGATCGGCAAGGGCAAGACACCGCCGGTCTAGAAGTGTCATAATCCAGCATGTCGATTGCGACTGCCAATCATCAAGGACGGGCGGCTTCGGTCGCCCGTCCGCGCCTCTACCGCCGCCGCTCACCGCTGCGGCGGAAGATGTTCCCCTATCTGCTGGTCATGCCGGCGGTGGTCTACCTGCTCGGGATCACGCTCTATCCCGGCATCTACGCCATGGTGCAGAGCTTCTACCGGGTGAAGTTCGCCTCCTGGACCTTCATCGGCCTCGACAACTACGAGAAGCTGTTCAGCGATCCGGAATTCTGGGCCAGCCTCTGGAACACCTTCGTCATCGGCGCCAGCGCCTTGGCGCTGCAATTCGTCATCGCCATGACCCTGGCGGCCTTTGCCTATCGCGATCCCTGGGTGCGCGGCTGGCGCATCGTCTTCCTGCTGCCGATGCTGTTCATGCCCTCCGCCGTGGCGTTCATCTGGAAGCTCGCCTTCAACGACGGCGGCATCGTCAGCGACCTGCTGATGGGCGTCGGCCTGATCTCGAGCCCGCTCGACTTCCTCGGCAACGTCTGGCTGGCGCGGCTGTCGCTGGTCATCACCGACGTCTGGCAGTGGACGCCGTTCCTGTTCATCATCTTCGTCGCCGCCCTGCAATCGCAGGATATGGAGATCGAGGAGGCGGCGCGCCTCGACGGCGCGCGCTGGAGCCAGATCTTCTTCAACATCTCCCTGCCGCTGATCAAGCCGATCGTCGCCGTCGCCCTGGTCTTACGCGGAATCGACATCGTCACCATGTTCACCTCGGTCTTCATCATCACCGGCGGCACGCCCGGCGGCGCCACCGAGACGGTCAGCTATTTCATCTATCGCACCGGCTTCAAGCGCTTCGACTTCGGCTACGCCTCGGCCGCCTCGGTGGTGCTGCTGGTCGCGACCGTGATTCTCGCCCAGACCTTCGTGAAGCGGTTCTTCCGCTCAGGACGGGATTGAGATGAAGAGTCTCCGTCATCGCGCCCCCTCGAAGATTCTGCGCCTCTCCATCCTCGGCGCCTGGGCTCTGTTCTGCGTCCTGCCGATCCTCTGGTTCCTCTCGATCGGGCTCCGGCCCAGGACCGAGATCATCCTGCCGCAGCCCATTTACTGGCCGAGTTGGACCATCGACGCCTGGAACATGATCTGGAGCGACTGGCCGATGGCCTATTACCTCCGGAACTCCATCGTCGCCGTCTTGGGCAGCGTGGTCATCGATCTCCTGCTGGCGATCCCGGCCGCCTATGCGCTGGCGCGCTACCGTTTCAAGCTCAGGGAGGATATCGGCTTCTACATCCTCTCCACGCGGATGATGGCGCCGGCTGTGGTGGCGATCCCGATCTTCTTCCTGTTCCGCAATCTCGGTCTCCTGGACACGGTCTGGGCGCTGATGCTGGTCTACGCGGCGATGAATCTCTCGCTTGTCACCTGGATCATCCGTTCCTACATGCTGGATATCCCGGCGGAGATCGAGGACGCGGCGCGGACCGACGGGGCGACGGACCTGAAGATCCTGGTGCTGATCATCGTGCCGATGTGCCTGCCCGGCATCATCACCGCGGCGGTGATCGCGGTCATCTTCGGGATCAACGAGTTTCTGTTCACTTTGCTGATCGCCTCGACCAAGAGCGCCTACACTTTGTCGGTGGCCTTGGCGAACTTCACCGGCGGCTCGGACGGCATCATCTACAACGCGATCTCGGTCGTCGCCTTCCTCGCCTTCATGCCGGTCCTGGTGCTGCTGATCGCGATCCAGAACCACCTCTCCCGCGGCTTGACAATGGGCGCCGTGAAAGGATGAATCGAGCCATGTCCCTTTTGCCGAAGATGCCCATCCCCGGTTCCCTCGGCTCCCATGCCGCCAGCATGGCCGCCAATGCCCGCGACGGCCTGCGCGCGGCGCATTACTTCGTCCAGGAGCTGGCGACCGCCGACGATCCGGCCGGGCAGGGCAACGCGCGCAAGAAGCCGACCTGGCTGCTGCCCGCCGACGCCCCGACCTCGCTCATCACCGGCTTCATCGCCCAGAACGCCCGCATCGCCGACAAGGTGATGAACTGGTCGAGCGACGCCGCGGCCGCCTTGCTGGCGCCGGATTGGCGGGTCCTGCCCTCGCCCTTCAACCGCAACATGATGCGCGAGATCGCGGCGGCGATCGGCAGCCAGAGCTTCACCGCCAACGCGCTCTTCAACGCCTATTTCTACCGCGCCGCCCTGCACATCCTGCAGCGCTATGCCAAGCCGCCTTACCTCGTGCTGGAGAACCGGATCGACGCCGCGCGCCGCGCGCTCGCCGCCGCCGAACAGCCCGACACTTCCGACACCGCCTTCATGGCCCGCGCGCTGATCGCCCTGGTGCGTGCCGCGCCGGTGGTCGAAGTCGGCACGATCGACCCCAAATCCGTGCTCGCCAAGACCAGGGATCCGAATGTCAGCATCGCCGCCGTCGCCGGCATCGCGCTGCTGTTCGGCGACCAGGGCAAGCCCACCGACGAGATCGACGAAGACCAGTTCTTCGCCATCGTCGCCGCCCTCATCGCCCCGCGCTTGCCGGCGATCGAGCAACTGATCGCCCGCGACGACGCCAAGAAGCTCGGAGCCGAACTCGCCGCCATCAAGGCGCTGTATTAGCCGCGCAGTCTCTCCCTGGCGCTACCTCGTAGATCCCCCTCTCCCCTCGTGGGAGAGGGTTGCGAAGGCTTAGCGAACGACAGTGCGCTTAGCCGCAGCTGGGTGAGGGGGCGCGTGCCGAAGGCGCGCAGCGCGATAGCGCTCTGACGTGCGCGATTCGAACCTCACGCAGTGATCGCCAGAGAGAACGGACGCCGTTGCGATGACTTGATCTGCCTCAAGTGACCGGAAGTGCCGCTGGACGCACCCGGCGCGAGAACCCACGCGCGCGATAGCGCCGCACCTCGGCTGGCTTGAACGGCGGCGGCGCAAGATTACATATCCCGTTGCCGGATCCGGGCCCCTCTGGCGGCTGCCAAGCCGCGATGTCGGATCCTTCACCTGCTCGCGTTGCATGCAAGCACCTGGAGGATGCGCCCCGATTGACTGCGCTCAGTGACCCCAAATCCAATTCACAGTTGCTTGCGGCTCCGTTCTCAACCCTCGCCCCTGACGGCGAGCTCAGCAGCGCGGGTCGCGCGCTGCTGCCGTTGATGATCGACCTTCCGTCGCCGCATCAACCAATTTCCGTTCGATCCCCCTTTCATCTGCAGCCGAGGAGATCCCATGCCGCGACAAGCGAATGAATTGCAGCGATCCATCGACGACGCCCTGATCGATCTCAGCGAGCCAGACGCCGACGCAGTTCTTGAAGCGGTCATGGCCGGATTCGCGCTCGTCGCCTATGCCGATGGAAAGGTCACGCAGGAAGAGCGGCTGCGCGTGCGGAGCATCATCCCCCGGTTCGCCACGCTCCGGTTCCTTCCCCAGCGGGACTTGACCCAGGCTTTTGAAACCGCCACCGGATGGTTCGAGTCTGGCCCCGCGGATGCCAAGCGCCGGGCCCTCGACTTGATCCGACGCGTTGGCCGGGACCAGAAGGTCGGGATACCTCTTCTGCGCGCTTGCCATGCGATCGCAACGGCCGATCAGGCGTTCGATGCCAGCGAACGGGAAGCGCTGATCAGCATCTGTGGCGCGCTCAATCTGAATCCGGCGGACTATGGCTTGAAGCAGCCGGCGTGACGGCGCGTTGGACACCTTGACATCGGCAGACCGCGAGGAGAGTGGAATGGCTTTCAAAGACGTCCTGCTGCAGGTGAGCAGCTATCCCGAACCGACGCCGACGGCTGTGATCGAACAGGCGGTTGACTTCGCCAAGGCCCAGGGAGCGCACCTGACGGGGCTCACCTTCAAGATCGAAATTCCGCGCGTCGGAAACGCACTCGCGAACATCGTCCTGGATATCCCGGGAATGATTGCGTCGGAGGAAAAGAAGAGCTCCGACAACGCCCGGAAGCTGACGGCCGACTTCAAGTCTCTCGCGACGAGCCGGGCGGTCGCGAACGATCACAAGATCGAATCTTGCGCGAACGCGCATTTGGGAGCCATCGTGACGGACCATGCCAGAATGCACGACATCACGATCATCCCCGTCGACGAGCATATGGGCCTCCAGCACTATGTCGCGGAATCCGTCATATTCGGTTCAGGCCGGCCGACGTTGATTCTGCCTGAAGTCCCACGAGGTCCGGCAGCCTGGTATGGCGGCGTTGTCGGCATTGCCTGGGACTTCAGCCGACCCGCCGCGCGAGCGGTCGCCGATGCTCTCCCGCTCTTGAAGCGGGCCAAGACCGTGCGCGTCGTCATGGTCACGCGGGAGAAAGCCATCGATACACGAAATTCAAGTACCGAGCTCGCGCGCCATCTGTCTCACCACGGAATCACTGCAGTCCTCGACGAGGAGGAAGCGGCGGGCCGGCCCATCGGCCAGGTACTCGAAGAGTGGGCCGCCACGCATCGGATCGACCTGCTCGTGATGGGCGCCTACGGGCACTCGCGCCTGCGCGACTTCGTTCTGGGCGGTGCCACGAGAACCGTCATCTCTCACCCAAAGCTGCCGGTTCTTCTCTCACACTGACGCGGCCAGTTCGAGGGACGAACCGGGATAGCGCCGACCGTCAGTCGCGCAATTAGGGTCGAGCGTGCTATCAACCCCCGCTGCATACTCCCGAATTCAGGCATATGCTCCAGTGGGCGACAAGTGCGACCGATCGTGGTATAATTCACGCCTGTTCTCCGCGCTGTTTGACAGTGTGAATGCTTTCCCGAACGGCGCGGCCGAGAGGCGTGCCGGGTTGCCACGCCACGCGTTGCATGGACAGTGCATGTACGGAATCGACCATCGCCGCTGCCGCGCCTGAGGCAAAAGCCTGTCTTGTCAGAGGCTTGATGTGTCTTTCTCAGCTTGGAGTGGACAGGCGCTGTTGGCACGGCGCGTGGTCCCGTCGGCAGGCAACCCGGACAGGACCCGGACGGAATCGCACCACGCAGACGGACGCAGACAGACCGCACAACACAGACCGGACGCGGACGGAGCGCGCAACGCAGACCGGACACAGACGGAATCGACGCTCTCTTTGCCCCGCGTTGCGGCGTCTGGCGTTCCGCGGCAAAGGGTTAGCGGATCCGGCGCCACATCTTCCGAGCGAAGCCGTCTGTGTTGAGACGAGGCTGCTAACCGGCGACCGCCAGCGGCGCCGTCTGCTTCACCGGCGTCGATTGCATGAAGGCCCAGGTGTGCTCGAACGACTGCACCCCGGCCTGCGAGCCCAGCCCGGTCGCGTTCAGCGCCGAGGTCGCCTGGGCGAACTTGACCGCGGTCTCCGCCGGCATGCCGCGGCACAAGCCCACCGCGAAGCCGGCATTGAAGGCGTCGCCGCAGCCGCAGGTGCATTTGACGTCGATGTCGAAGGCGGGCAGGGCGAAGCGCGTGCCATTCGAATGCCGGTAATAGGCGCCGTCGCCGCCGAGGGTGAAGACGCAGCACTGGACTCCGAGGTCGAGGAAGAAGCGCGCGGCCTGCTCCATGTCCTCGATGTTGGAGAGCGCCCGCGCCTCCTCGATCGAGGGCAGGAAATAGTCGACATGCGGCAGCACCTCGGCCACCGCCTTCATGTCGTCCGGCGAGGTGGCGAAGACGTCCAGCGTGGTGATGGCGCCCTTGCGCTTCGCCTCTTGCATGAGCTCGGCGTTGCGGCCGCGCCGGTCCATGGTCTCGGTCAGGCCGATGCCGCCGATATGCACGACCTTGGCGTCGGTGACTTGCTCCAAGAGCGTGTCGTCCACATAGAAGTCGCCGGTGGCGCCTTTCATATGCAAAGCGGGCCGCGAGCCGTCGGCCCGCGTGGTCACGATCGAGGAGGAGGTCTTGCCGCCTTTGATGGTCTGCATGCCCGAGGCATCGACGCCGAAATGCCCCAGCCGCTCCAGCACCCATTTGCCCATGAGATCGTCGCCGACCCCGCCGACCGCCAGGGTCTTCAGCCCCATCTTCGCCGCCGCGATCGCCGCCGTGCCCGCTGCGCCCGAAACGGCCAGCGTGAGCTCGTCGATGAAATAACAGCCACCCCCCGGCGGCACCGCGGTGAAGGGCCAGCCCAGGCAGTCGAACGTATAGAATCCGGTCGACGAGAAATCGTACTTCATCAGCACTCCTCCCGACTGCGGTTGAAACCCCGCAGCCTACTTTTTTCGGATTAGCAGTTCCTGCGCCGTCGCCTCCGTGGTGATCAGCGCGTTGCAGTCGATCAGCTTCATCGCGCCCAGCAGCGCCTCGACCTTCTCCGAGCCGCCTGACGCGATCACCCGCCGCGGCACCTTCTTCAGGGTCTGGATCGGCACCGACATCACCCGGTCGTTGACCGAGTGGTTCACCATCTTGCCCTCGCGGTCGTAGAAATGGCAGAGCACGTCACCCACGGCACCCGCGCGCACCAGCTCGGCGCGTTCGCTCTCGGAGACCAGGTTGACCTTGAAGGTGCTGGAGCTCGCGGCGATATAGCCGACGCTCATCACCGCCATGTCGAGCCGCTCGGCGCGCTTGAAGACGTCGCTCAAGCCGCAGCGCTCGATCAGCGCGGTGCGGGTCGCCGGCGAATCGACCAGAGCCGGGGCGGGGAGCAGATAGCAATCGGCATCGGTGATCCGCGCGAACTGCCAGGCGAACTCCGACGGGTTGTAGGAGCGGGCCTGCAGGATGCCGCCCATCAGCGAGACCACCTTGAGGTTCTCGACATCCTTCGGCGCCAGGGTCTGCAGCGCGTCGTGCAGCGTGGTGCCCCAGCCGACGCCGATCGACATGTCGGAATGCAGGTGGTCGGTGATGAACATGCCGGTGGCGACGCCGATCGACCGGGCGATGTTGGCGGGATCGGAGGGCTCGGGCACCACCACCGCCTCCTCGAGGCCGAAGGCCTGCCGGAGCTGCTTCTCGAGATCGAGGCATTCGGCGATGTCGCCCTCGATCCAGATCTTCACCTCGCGCTGCTTCAGCGCCTCGTTGATGTTGCGGACGACGGTCACCCGGCCGATATCGAGCTTCTCGGCGATCTCGTTCTGGGTCAGGCCCTCGACGTAATACATCCAGGCGATGCGGATGCGGTTGCGCGCCAGCCGCCCGCTCCGGCGCAACTCCTTACCGCTTTGCGACTGATCTCGCGGCATTCGATCCCCAATCCTCTCGCGGCGTCCCGTTCGCGAACCCCCCGATTCAATAGCATATGGACCGAGCGACATCCTAGCCTGCCGGGGCTATACGAGGAGCCGCAGCGGGGTCTCGACCAGGTCGCGGAAGGCGGCGAGCAGCCGGGCGCCGACCGCGCCGTCCACCACCCGGTGGTCGCAGGAAAGGGTGCAATCCATCCGCGTGCCGACCCGGACCCCCTCGCCGACCACCACCGGCCGCCGAGTCGCCGCGCCGACCGCGAGAATCGTGGCCTGCGGCGGGTTGATGATCGCGGCGAAGCGCTCGACCCCAAACATGCCGAGGTTGGAGAGCGTGGTGGTGCCGCCGGCATAGTCGGCAGGCTGCAGCTTGCGCTCCTTGGCCCGCGCGGCGAGGTCCTTCACTTCCGCGGCAATGGCGCCGAGCGACTTCGCGCAGGCGGCGCGCACCACCGGCGTCACCAGCCCACCCTCGACCGCTACGGCAACGCTGACATCGACCGCCCGATACTGCCGGATACCGTCGTCGCTCCAGCGCGCATTGGCTTCCGGCACCTGGCGCAAGGCGAGCGCCAGCGCCTTCACGATGAAGTCATTCACGGAGAGCTTCGGCATCGATTCGACCGCGTTGATCTCGGCCCGGAGCTTCAGCAGCTTCTCCATGTCGCAGGAAGCGGAGAGATAGAAATGCGGCACCGTGGTCTTGGACAAGGTGAGCCGTTCGGCGATGGTCCGCCGCATGCTGTCGATCGGGACAAGAACATAGTCATCCGAAACCGGCGCCGGCTGTGGCCGGTGGAGATGCTCCTGCACATCTTCGGCGCGGATCCGCCCACGCGGTCCCTGTCCTGCAATCGCCGCGAGATCAAGCCCCTGCTCGCGCGCGATGCGTCGCGCGAGCGGGGTCGCGCGCGGCTTCGACGAGTCACCCGTGGAACGGACCGCGATCTCCGAGACGGCAACCTGCAGCCCCGGCGCTTCCGCTGCCTTTGCGGGCGCAGAAGCGGGAAGGCGGATGGCGCCCGCATCCTCGCCCTCGCCGAAGATGAAGGCGACCGCGACGCCGACCGGCACCACCGCACCTTCCCGGGCCGAGATCTGCCCGATCGTGCCGTCGCCGGGCGACTCGACCTCCATGGTCGATTTGTCGGTCTCGATCTCGAAGATCGTCGCGCCCTTCTTGACCCTATCGCCGTCCTTCACCAGCCAGCGGCTGATCGTGCCGGCGGCCATGTCCATATCGACCTTGGGCAGGATCACCTCGATCGGCATGGCTCAGATCCGGCCCTGCATCAGCTCGCGCACCCGCGCGACGATGAGGTCGGTCTGCGGCACGGCGGCCTTCTCCAGCACCGGGTTGTACGGGATGGGCGCCTCGGCGCCGCCGAGCCTGAGGATCGGCGCGTCGAGATAGTCGAAGGCCTCGCTCTCGGCGATCAGGGCGCTGATCTCAGCACCCATGCCCAGCGTTTTCACGCCCTCATAGACGCAAGCGAGGCGGCCGGTCTTCTTCACGCTCTCGATGATCGTCTCGCGGTCGATCGGCCGCAGCGTGCGCAGATCGATGACTTCCGCGTCGATGCCCTCGCCGCTCAGGATCTCGGCCGCTTCCAGCGCCCGGTGCACCATGATCGAGGTGGCGACGATGGAGATGCTGGTACCCGCGCGCCGCACCACGGCCTTGCCGATCGGCACGCGGTAGGGCTCGGCCGGCACCTCGCCCTTCATCTTGTAGAGCAGCTTGTGCTCGAAGACCATGACCGGGTCGGGATCGTCGATCGCGCTGAGCAGCATGCCTTTGATGTCATAGGGCGTCGAAGGCTGCACCACCTTGAGGCCCGGCACATGCGCGAGCCAGGCCTCCAGCGACTGGCTGTGCTGCGCGGCGGCGCCCGTGCCCGAGCCCGCCGGGAAGCGCATCACCAGCGGCACCGAGATCTTGCCGCCCAGCATGAAGCGGATCTTGGCCGCCTGGTTGACGATCTGCTCGAGTGCCAGGGCGGAGAAATCCGAGAACTGGAACTCGAAGACCGGCTTGCATCCGGCGAGCGCCGCGCCGACCGCGACGCCGGCGGCGCCCAATTCGGCGATCGGCGTGTCCATCACCCGGTCCTCGCCATAGCGGTGCACCAGGTCGCCGGTCACCTGGAAGGCGCCGCCATAAACGCCGATATCCTCGCCCATCAGGAAGACGCTGGGATCGGCATCCATGGCCTGGGCCAGCGCTTCCTGGATCGCCTGGGAATAGGTCAGTTCGCGTGATACGGGGGCGTTCATGCGGTGTAGACGTCGCGCGTGACTTCGGTGGGATCGGGGTCGGTGCCGGTGCGGGCGAAGTCGATCGCTTCGGCGATCTCCTGCTCGGCGGCAGCGCGGATCTCGTCAACGCCGTTCTCGGTAAGGATTCGGCGCGCGATCAGCTCGAGCTCGAAATGCCGGATCGGGTCCCGGGCCTGCCAGGCCTCGATCTCTTCCTTGCTGCGATAGCGGTTGCGGTCGCTCTTGGAATGGCCGCGGATCCGATAGGTCTTGCATTCGATCAGGGTCGGGCCGTCCCCGGCGCGGGCGCGCGCGGTCGCTTCCATCACCGCTTCCGAGACGTCCTCGATCCGGTTGCCGTCGACGATCACGCCCGGCATGCGATAGCCGGCGGCGCGGTCGGCGACATGCTCCACCGCCATCGAGCGCTCGGTCGAGACCGACATGCCGTATTTGTTGTTCTCGCAGAGGAAGATCACCGGCAGCTTCCAGATCGCCGCCATGTTCAGCGCCTCGTGGAACGCGCCCTCGTTGGAGGCGCCGTCGCCGAAGAAGGAGATGGCGACGTCGTCGCGCTTCTGTTTCCTGATCGCGAGTGCCGCGCCCACGGCGATGGGAATCCCGCCGGCGACGATGCCGTTGGCGCCGAGATTGCCGCTCTCGACATCGGCGATATGCATCGAGCCGCCGCGGCCGCGGCAATAGCCCTCTTCCTTGCCGAAGAACTCGGCGAACATCAGCTTCGGATCGGCGCCCTTGGCGATGCAATGGCCGTGGCCGCGATGGGTCGAGGTGATGTAATCGGTCTTGCGCAAATGCATGCAGGATCCGACCGCGGAGGCCTCCTGCCCGATCGAGAGATGCATCGTGCCGTGGATCAGGCCGCGCATGTAGGAGTCTTCGGCACCCTCCTCGAAGCGCCGGATCAGGTACATCCGCCGCAGCGCATCCTTCAGCGCCTCGGGCGCGAAATGGCGGTAGAACGGCCGGTCGTTGCTCTGATCGGCGTCACGGCGCTGGAGGTTCATGCCGGAACCGCTGCCAGCAATTCGTCCTGGCGCTTGCGGAGCTTCACGATGCCGGCGGTCGCATCGACGGAGCAATTCGCATAGGTCAGCAACTCGCCCTGCTTGATCGCCTTGGTGACCTTGCCCTTCTCGAGCAAACCGCAAGGCACGGCCTTGGCCTTCTGCGCCTCGCCATAGGTCATGATCCAGGCGCGGTAGGTGTATTCGCCGATCGCGTCCAGCTTGTCGCCGACGCTGAGATCCTTCTTCGCCACCGCGCAGACCTCGGCGCTGGGCCGGCTGAGCGGCACCATGTCCGCCGTGCCGTAGAGCACGGCGCGGGCGCAGGAGAGCGGCACTTCCAGGCTGGTCAGGTGATAGGGGCGGTAGAAAGTGTAGTAGGGGCCGGCGCCGAGCTTCAGGTCATGCATCCGCTCGCGCAGCCTGGGATGCGCCATCTCCGCGACCACGAAGACGCCGGGGGCGACGCCCTTGCCGATCGAGTAATCGACCACGCCCTTCTTCGAGAGCACGCCGCCGTCGCCGACCGGGCAGAGCACCTTCTCGAGCTGATCCAGCGTGGCCGCCGGTCCGTGCATGCCGGGGCAGTCGGGGACGAGACCGGTGGCGTTGGCGATCGCCGCCATCTCGACCATGGTCTTCGAGCCATCGACGAACTCGACCAGCATGCGCGGGTTCATGTTCCGGCGCTTGGCCTCGTCCATATACTGGTCGGGCGTCGCCGCGATGTTCAGCGGGTTGTTTTTGCCCTTGCCGGCGGCGACGATCGGATAGCCGAGCCCGGTCACGAAATTGACCAGCTCCATGCAAGAGCTGGGCTCGTCGCCGGCGCCCAAGGTGTAGACCACGCCCATCCGCCGCGCCTCGGCGGCGAGATAGGTGCCGATGGTTACGTCGGCCTCGACATTCATCATGACCAGGTGCTTGCCGTGCTCCATGGCGGTGAGGCCGATTTCGGCGCCGACCGCCGGTTTCCCTGTTGCGTCGATCACCACGTCGATCCGCTCGTTGCGGCAGACCAGCTGCGCGTCCTGGGTGATCGCGGTCTTGCCGGCGGCGAGCGCCTTGTCGAAATCGGCGGCGGTCTCGACCAGCGCGTAGCTCTCCGGCGGCCTTCCGGCGATCTCCAGCGCGCGCTTCGCCGCGCCGAGGTTGATCTCGGCGATGGCGGCGACGGTGATGCCGGTCATGTGGTCGCATTGCGTCACGATGTCGGTGCCCATCTCGCCGGACCCGACCAGGCCGATCCGGATCGGCGCCTTGGCCTGGCCGAGGCGGCGCTCCAGATCCACGGCCAATCCGCTGGCCGGCCCAATCTTGTTTGCGGGCATACGACCCTCCCTGACTTGTTCTGCCTCAATTAGATACATTTATGAGTTTGTGAGTCAATAAGTGATAGTACCTCTCGCAGGCGCGAAAACGGCGGCAGAACGCGACTGAATCGGGCATGCGGGGCTTGGCCGGCGGCTGCAGGTCCGCCCTTCTTGGTGTCTGGAGTGGGCACAAAACGTATAGATCATGTCTAAGTGTTGCATTTCTGTGCCGATCTTGCGATCTTGCGGGCCGGCACCCCGCGACGCAGAGTTCGGCCGACAAGAAGCCAAGGACCGTGGGTTGAGGCCTGGGAGCGGGGAGAACGGAGAGTTTCATGGCCCAGATCAGCTTGCGCGCCGTCACCAAGGCGTGGGGCAGCTTCATCGGCGTCGATGCGGTCGATCTCGAGATCCGCGACCGCGAGTTCATGGTGTTCCTGGGGCCGTCGGGCTGCGGCAAGACCACGACCATGCGGATGATAGCCGGGCTCGAGGAGCCCACGGCGGGCGAGATCCAGATCAACGGCGAGCTGGTGAACGACGTCGATGCCCGGGACCGCGACGTCGCCATGGTGTTCCAGAGCTACGCGCTCTATCCCAACATGTCGATCTACGAGAACATCCGCTTCCCCTTGCGGATGCGGCAGATTCCGCAGTCCGAGCACGACGGCCTGGTGCGCAAGGCGGCGGCCATGGTCGAGCTCGGCGACTATCTCGACCGCAAGCCGCGCGCCCTCTCCGGTGGCCAGCGCCAGCGCGCGGCGCTGGCGCGCGCCATCGTGCGCCACCCGCAGGTCTTCCTGATGGACGAGCCGCTATCGAACTTGGACGCCAAGCTGCGCCTCACCATGCGCGCGCAGCTGAAGCATATCCAGCGCGAGCTCGAGATCACCACGATCTACGTGACCCACGACCAGATCGAGGCGATGACCCTGGCCGATCGCGTGGCGGTGATGAACAAGGGCAAGATCCAGCAGCTCGGCACGCCGGACGAGATCTACAACAACCCCAACCATCTCTTCGTCGCCGGCTTTATCGGCTCGCCGGCGATGAACCTGATCCCGGGATCGATCGACGGCGGCACCTTCATCGGTCCCGACACGCGGCTGCATATCCCCGGCATTCAGTCGCGCCCGAATGTCGTCCTCGGCATCCGCCCGGAGGACATGGACATCGCTGCACCCGAGCAGGGCAATCTGGTTTCGAAGATCTATTCCGTGGAGCCCACCGGCGACCAGACCCTGGTCACGACATGGGCCGGTGAGCAACTGGTGGTCGCCAAGGTCGACCGCGCCTTCCGCCAGGCGATCGACACCACGATCGCCTTCAAGTTCCGCCCGGACCGGGTGTTCCTGTTCGACGAAAAGAGCGGGGCGCGGATCTGAGCGGAAGTGGTGCCGTAGGAGGGATTTGAACCCCCGACCGCCCGCTTACGAAGCGGATGCTCTACCACTGAGCTACTACGGCACTCCAGGAGCGGCCGGCCGGGTGTAATCCCGGCGGCGCGGCCGGAAGCTAGTTGATCAACCGGGCGGCGTCAACCGACGGAGCCAGTTGGGTTTCCAGCCGTTTTTCGATCGCGGCCGGGCCCGGCTCCGGCGTGGATTTCTCGGCCGGAACCGAGACTTCCGGAGCCGGGAGCGGCGCCGGGGCCTCGGGCAACGGCGGCTCCGGGGCGGGCTCAGCCGCCGCTGCCGCCGCCGGGACCAGCAGAATGCCGGCGCTGGGCAGGACCGGGCGCTGCCAGCGAAAGCTGTCGATGCCGGAGCAATGCGGGCAGACCGCCTGCCAATGGCCGGAGGCGGGTCCGGCTTCGCCGGGGTGCCCGCAGACCGAACAGATCCAGGCGGGATCCGGCTGGGCCTCGGCCGCCGCGTCCAGCCATTGCCGGACAGCGGCGGACGCGGTCCGAGGATCCGGCCTCTCACCCTCTTCCAGCGCCGCCATGGCGCGGCAGGTGCCATAGCTCAGGCCGTCGGCGGCACGCTCGGCCGCGACCAGCTTTTCCAGGTGCCGGCGCGCATCGCCCCAGAGTCCGGCGGCGAGCGCTGCCATGCCGAGGGCGCGATGCGTCTCGGCGTGATTCGGATTCTGCCGCTGCAGCCGTTCCAGCCGCTTCATGCGCTCGGCGGGGCGCTCGCCGGGCTCGGCCTCGATATAGGCGCGGGCCAGCAGCGGATGCGGGTTGGATTCCCAGTCTTGCTCGATCAGCTTCAACGCCTCGCGCTTCTTGCCGAGGCGCAGAAGCAGATTGACCAGGATCAGCCGCGCGGGAATGAGCGCGCTGTCGAGCTTCAGTGCTTCGCGCGCCGAACGCAGGCCGGCGTCGTGATCGGCATCGGTGGTCTCGGGCAAGAGATGCAGCCGCGCGCGCTCGGCGAGCAGCACGGCACGGCGATGCTGGCCTTCCTTCGCCGTCATCACGCCGCTCCGCACCAGCGCCTTCAAACTCTCCTCGGCCGGCTTGCCGTGCTTCACCTGCAGGCGATGCGCGGTCTCCGCCGCCCAGTCGGCATGGGGATGCGATTGCAGCGCCGCCTCGGCATGGGTCAAGGCCGCCGTCTCGTCGCCGCGCTTCAGCGCCGCGGTGGTCAGGCCACGCAAACCGAGCAGCGCTGCCTCGGGATTCTTCGACAGTGCCTCGAAATAGCGCGCGGCGGCATGCTCGTCGCCTTCCATCTGCGCCGCCTGCGCCGCCAAGAGCAGCGTCAGCGGCGAATGATCCAGCAGGCCATGCGCGGTGCGGGCCAGGCGCTTCGCCTCCGCCGCATCGCCCGCTGCGACCGCGACCAGGCCGCGGGTCAGCGCCTTGAAGCCCTTGGCCTGGCGCCGGTTGCGGCGGAACAGCGCGAAGCCGGTCGGCGCATGGGTGACGATATGCCAGAGCCGCCAGAGCAGATAGAGAACCAGGATGAAGACGACCAGCAGCGCCAGCGCGGTGCCGACCGCGAGGTCGATGTTGTAGCCGAGCCATTCGATCGAGACATGGCCGGGCCGGTCCGCCAGCCAGACGGCGACCGCGACGACAACGGCGATCTTGAAGAAGAACCAGACGGTGCGGCCGAGGGTCATTGCTTCCGCGCGCTCACTGTTCCGGTCCGGTTGCGGGCGCCAGCAACGCCGTGGCGGTCTGGTCGAGCGCCGTGCTCGCCTCGTCCTGCGCCAGCCGCGCCTTTGCGCCGCTCAGCCATGATGCAGCGGCATCCGCCGCCTTGCCCTGCAGCGCGCCGATCTCGGCGACTGCGCCGGCAAGATCGCCGGCCTTGAGCTTGGCTTCGCCGCGCGCCAGATGCGCCAGCGGCCCGTCGCCTTCGGCATTCTCGCCCACGGGGCGCACGGTGACCGCTTCCGAAAGGCGGTTGATCAGCCGCTCCGACCAGCCCGGTTCGGCGCCAACCGCGTCGGCGGTCGTTTCGGCATTGGCCGCGTCGGCGATTGCTTTGGTCGGCAGGCTCGCCTGCAATTGCGCGAGAGTCGGCGCACCCTCAGCGGCCAGCGACCGCAAGGGATCGAGCGCCGGCGCAAGCTGGCCCTTGAGGTCGGCATCGGCAGCGGCGAGATCGTCCACCGCCTTCAGGCTGACGGCGTAGGGCTTGTCGAGCGGCAAGGCGCCGCGCAACGCGCTCAAGGCCACCACCGCCGCTGTGCGCCGCTGCTCGGCGGGCGTGACGCCGGCCGGCTGCGCCGCGATCTTGCCGACGGTGCCGGAGAGTTCGCTCTGCTGTGCTTGCAGCGCCTTGATCTCGTCGCGCGCCGCGTTCAATTGCTGGGTCAGCGCATCATTCGCTGCTTTCAGCGCCGCGATATCGCCGGAAAGATCCGGACCGGCCGGCGTGCCCGGCGCCGCCTGCGCCTGCTGTGAAACGTCGGCGAGGCCGGATTCCAGCTTTGCGATCCGGTCCTGCAGCGGCTGCAGATCGAGTGCCGGGGTCGCGGTGGCCGGTGCCTGCGCCAGGGCGTTGACGCTCTGCTCCAACTTGCCGATCCGGTCGGAAGCCGCGGCGATCTCCTGCGCGATCGCCGCCTTGGCGTCGTTCACCGCGGCGCTGACCGCCTCGGGGCTGACACCGCTGCCGGTGCCGCTTTGCGCCAAGGCATCGATCTTCGACTGCAGTGCGGCGAGTTCCGCGCTTTGATCGGCCGCAGGCGCTGCTTGCTGCTGCGGAAGCCAATAGGGCTGGGTGTAGATCATCCCCGCGGCCGCGGCCGCGCCGGCGATCAGCCCGGCAACGACGCCGCCGAAGATGCCGGATTTCTGCCGGGGCGGCGGCGGGTTGTAGAGCGGCGGCGGCGTGAAATTCTGCTGCATGGTCTCCTCGACGCGCGGCGCTTCCTTTGGGGCTTCGGCCTTGGACGGCAGCACCTCGACCGGCGGCGTGCGGCGTTCGATCTCGGCCTCGACCAGCGCGAGCATGGCGGGCTGTTCCGGGCTCGCCGCGATCTCGATCCGCTGCCAGCCGAGATCGGCGATCTCGCGGGCGACCGCGGCACTCAAACAGAGGGCGGTGGTCTTGCCCAGGCTCGGCGCATCGGCCTTGCGCCAAAGCTCGGCGAAGGTGCGGGCGGTGCGCGGCGAGAACAGCAGCACCATATCGACGCCGCCCAGCGCCAGATTCATCCGCGTCTCATGCGTCAGCGTGGTCGCGGTCTTGGCTTCGTAGAGTACGGCCCGGCGCAAGCTGAAGCCCGCGGCTTCGAGCTTGCCCTGGAGATCGCCGGCCAGGACCGAAGCCGCGCCATGGAACAGCGGCCCGGCCTTGGGATCGAGCTTGGCGATGACCAGGGCGGCCAAGGCCTCGACATCGCCGCCGGCCGCGGTCACGTCGCTGAAACCCATCTCGCGGGCGGTTGTCGCGGAACCGTCACCGACGGTCAGCACCTTCAAGTCGCGGCGCGAGCTCTTGGCGGCGAAGGCGCGCACCCCATTGGCGCTGGTGAAGAGCAAAGCCTGCACGCCGTCGAGATCGATCACCGCCTCGGCCAGCGGTGCGATCTCCAGCAACGGCTCCACCGTGCATTCGACGCCGCGGCCGGCCAGCAGCTCGGCCAGCGGCTTGGCATCTTCCAACGGCCGGGTGATCAATGCATGCATGGTAGCCCTCTGTCCCCGACGGGTCGGAGTATTGAGTCGGAAGCCTAAGCCAGGAAGTGCGGCCCCGCCAGCGCCTTGAGCTTCTCGCCCCGCGCGCGGCCAAGCGCCGCAGCGCCTTCCAGCGTCGCGTTGCCGGTGTCTTCCGTGCGATGCGACTCGGTGCCGTCGGGAAGCGCAATCAATCCTCGGAGCCGCAGGGCGGTTCCGAAAATTTCCGCATGACCGGCGATCGGCGTCCGGCAGGATCCGTCGAGCACCGCCAGCATGGCGCGCTCCGCGGTCACGGCGATGGTGGTCGGCTTGTGGTCGAGTGGCGCCACCAAAGCGGCGGCGCGCGGGTCGTTCTCTCGGATCTCGATCCCGATCGCGCCCTGGGCCACGGCGGGGAGGAAGTCGTCGGTCGAGAGAATCGCGGTGGCCGCATCGGCCCGCCCGAGTCGCTTGAGACCGGCCAGCGCCAGCAAGGTCGCCGCCGCCTCGCCGCGCGCGAGCTTGTCGAGCCGCGTGCCGACATTGCCGCGCAATGGCTGGACTTTCAGATCGGGCCGCAGCGCCAGCAGCTGCGCCTGCCGCCGCAACGAGGCGGTGCCGACGATGGCGCCGCGGGGCAGGTTCGCGATGCTGTCGGCGACCGGCGAGATCAGCACGTCGCGCGGGTCCTCGCGCTCCAGCATCGCGGCGATCACCAGGCCGGCGGGGAGGAAGGTCGGCATGTCCTTCATGGAATGGACCGCCAGATCGATCCGGCCGTCGAGCAATGCCTCCTCGATCTCCTTGGTGAACAGGCCCTTGCCCCCGATCTCGCTCAAGGTCCGGTCCTGGACCTTGTCGCCGGTGGTCTTGATCGGGACGATGGTGACGTTTTCGGGCCGGAGGTCGGCATGCGCCGCCAGCAGCGCCGCCTTGGTCAGCGCGGCCTGGGCCAGGGCCAGCGGGCTGCCGCGGGTGCCGATGTTGATACTCGATCCGGAAACCGCCATAACTGCTGCGCCGCGCCCATTTTCTTCAGGATTTCGCGTCCTTTTAGCCGGGTGGGGCGCTGCATTGCAACCTCCGCCGGAAGCTCGGAAATCACGCCTGCATGATCCTACCCCGATGATTGTCCTGGGCATTGAATCGAGCTGCGACGAAACGGCCGCCGCCGTGGTCGACGACCAGCGCCGGGTGCTGGCCGAGACCTTGTTCTCCCAGCTCGACGAGCACAAGCCCTATGGCGGGGTGGTGCCCGAAGTCGCCGCCCGCGCCCATCTGGAGCATCTCGGTCCGCTGATCGAGGCGACGATGAAGCAGGCCGGAATCGGCTTCGCCGATCTCGACGGCATCGCCGCGACCGCCGGGCCGGGCCTGATCGGCGGCGTCATCGTCGGCGTCACCATGGCCAAGGCGATCGCCGCCGTGCACAAGAAGCCGTTCTACGCGGTCAACCATCTCGAAGGCCATGCTCTGAGCGCGCGGCTTTCCGACGACGTCGCCTTTCCCTATCTGCTGCTGCTGGTCTCAGGCGGCCATTGCCAGCTGCTGGTGGTGGAAGACATTGGAAGCTATCGCCGGCTCGGCGCCACCATCGACGACGCCGCCGGCGAGGCTTTCGACAAGGCGGCGAAGCTGCTGGGCCTCGGCTACCCCGGCGGCCCGGCGATCCAGCGCGCCGCCGAAGGCGCCGCCGCGCCGGTGATCGACCTGCCGCGCCCGATGCTGGGCCGGCCCGACTGCAA
Organism: Dongia sp. agr-C8; assembly: GCF_054658695.1. Classification (NCBI taxonomy): domain Bacteria; kingdom Pseudomonadati; phylum Pseudomonadota; class Alphaproteobacteria; order Rhodospirillales; family Dongiaceae; genus Dongia; species Dongia sp. agr-C8. The sequence goes on along the minus strand of NZ_BAAGHZ010000005.1, from coordinate 478,882 downwards.
CTTCTCCTTCAGCGGCTTGAAGACCGCCTTGCGCCAGCGCGTCGAGGCGCTACGTCCGCTCTCGCCCGCGATGGTCGCCAACCTCGCCGCGGGTTTCGAGATCGCGGTCACCGAATCCATCGCCGACCGGGTGAAGCGCGCGATCGCCATGGCGCCCGGCATGACCGCGCTGGTGGTGGCGGGCGGCGTCGCGGCGAATGCGCGCCTGCGCAAGCGTCTCGCCGAGACCGCGGCGAAAGGCAACCTGCCTCTGGTCGCGCCGCCGATCGCGCTCTGCACCGACAACGCCGCGATGATCGCCTGGACCGGGCTCGAGCATCTGAAGCGCGGCGAGACGAGCGCACTGGATTTCGCCCCGCGCCCGCGCTGGCCGCTGGACAACGACGCCCCCGCGCTGCGCGGCGCGGGCGTGAAGGCTTAACGAAGGAGACCGCAAGAATGCAATTCATGGCCTACTGCCTCGACAAGCCCGGCGCCATCGACATCCGCATGGCGAACCGGCCGAAGCATGTCGAGTATCTGACCTCGCATAACGACAAGCTGCTCTTTGCCGGTCCCTTGCTCGACGGCGAGACGATGATCGGGAGCCTGCTGGTGCTCGAGGTCGCCGACCGCGCCGAGATGGACAAGTTCCTGACCGGCGATCCCTACGCCAAGGCCGGCCTGTTCCAGTCGGTCGCCGTGCACGGCGTCAAGAAAGTCTTCCCGAAATAGGAGAAGCCGCGATGCAATACTGGCTGATGAAGTCCGAGCCTTCCGCCTATTCCTGGCAACAGCTCAACAAGGACGGCAAGACCGGCTGGACCGGCGTGCGCAACTTCCAGGCCTCGGCCAACATGAAGAAGATGAAGAAGGGCGACCGCGCCTTCTTCTATCACTCCAACGAGGGCCTCGAGATCGTCGGCATCATGGAGATCGCCAAGGAATACCACCCCGACCCAACCGACAAGACGGAGAAGTTCGGCATGGTCGAGGTGAAGCCCGTGGCCGCGGTGCCGACCCCGGTCTCGATGAAGGAGATCAAGGCGACGCCGGCCCTGAAGGATATGGTGCTGGTGAAGAACTCCCGCCTCTCGGTGCAGCCGGTGACCGCTGCCGAGTGGAAGCAGGTCTGCAAGATGGGCGGGGTAAAGCAGTAGTTCTCGGACTTTGCCGTCATCCCGGCGCTAGGCGCCGGGATCCACGCCTTGGGTGCCGCACGATAGAAAGGCGTGGATGCCGGGACCAAGTCCCGGCATGACGGCGCTTGGTAGCGCCTACTTCGAAAACGCCTTCTGCAGATCGCCGAACGGCATCGGCTTGCCGTAATCGACGATGCCTTTCTCCAGCAGCGTTCTGGCCGCGTGCTGGAATGCGCCCATGGCCGCGGTGTAGAGGCTGCTTCCGACGCTCAGGCGTCGCGCGCCGAGACGGGTGAAGTCCGCGACGGTCAGCGGCTTGGAGCCCATTCCGACCAGCACATTGATCGGGCGATCGACCGACTTCAGCACGCTCGCGATCTCGGCCTCGGTGGCAAGGCCCGGTGCGTAGAGCACGTCGGCGCCCGCTTCCTGGAACGCCTGCAGCCGCTTGATCGTGTCGGCGAGATCCTTCTTGCCCCAGAGGAAGTTCTCCGCCCGCGCGGTCAAGGTGAAGGGGAACTTCATCGCGCGTGCGGCTTCGGCCGCCGCCGCGACGCGCTCCCGCGCAAGCCCGAGATCGAGGATCTCGCCGACCGCATCCTCGACCGAGCCGCCGCACAAGCCCGCTTCACCGGCGAGGCGGATGGTCTCCGCCACCACTTTGGGGTCACGGCCGAAGCAGCCTTGCAAATCGGCGCTGACCGGCAGATCGGTCGCCGCGGCGATCGCGCCGTAATTCGCCAGGGTCTCTTCGCGGCTGACGACGTTGTCGCCATCCGGTTTCCCAAGGGTGAAGGCGAAGGCCGCGCTGGAGGTGGCGAGCGCCTTGGCGCCCCAGGCTTCCAGCAGCTTCGCCGAACCGACGTCCCAGGGGTTGGGAATCACGAAAGTGCCGCTCGCATGCAGCTTGCGGAAGGTCTCGGCTTTCTCGGCTTGGCTGGCCATTTCAAAAGCTCCGTCATGATGCGGCACCCGGTTTTCCCCGGTTTCGCCTCAGTTCCGCCGCGCGCGGAACGACTTGGACCCGCAACCTGCCCCTTGGGGACAGACCCGAGCAAGAGGGGAAAAACGATGACCGACCAACACCCTGACATCCCGCGTCAGGAGCCTGCAACCCCGCGCCAACCCAACGGCCAACCCTGGCATCGCCGCTTCGGACTCGGTAGCGCCGGTTTCGAGGCGACCAGGCGCGCCGTCTTCCTCGGCCTGCTGATGCTGGTCTTGCTCATCCCGCTGAAAATGATCGAGGGCCTGGTCTACGAGCGCGAGAATCGCAAGCTCGAGGTCGATTCCGAGATCACCAGCCAATGGGGCGGCCCGCAGACCATCTTGGGGCCGATCCTGGTCGTCCCCTATCGCTATGTCAGCGAAGCCGGTGACGCCGCGTCCGGCACGCCGCGTCTCGGCACCAGCCAGCTCTATTTCCTGCCCAAGCATCTGGAGATTGCGACCGAGGTGAAAGCCGAACGCCGCGCCAAGAGCATCTACGAGGCGCTGGTCTACGGCGGCACCGCGCAGCTCAGCGGCGACTTCACCGGCCTCACCAAGCCGCGTGGCGACGTCGCGCCCGACATGATCGACTGGAGCGCCGCGAAGCTCCTGATCGGCATCGCCGATCCCTCCGCCATCCGCGGCATCACCATTGCGGTCGCCGACCAGCCGCCGGTCGCGGAGGACGCCTTGCAGCGCGATGCCGGGCTTTCCTCCAGCCTCGCCTTGGCCGTGCCATTCATCGCTTCTGATCTCGCGAAGCCGCTGGGCTTCAGAATTGCGATCGACTTTCGCGGCAGCTCGGCCTTGCGCTTCGCGCCGATCGCCGACGTGACGCGGGTCAGGCTCAAGTCGGATTGGCCGCATCCGGACTTTGCCGGCCGAACCCTGCCGGATGAACGCAACATCACCGAGACCGGCTTCGACGCGACCTGGTCTCTGGGCGCGCTCACCCGCGGCTTCCCCGCGACCTGGCGGCTCGGTGAGGCCAATCCGGAGACGCTGTGGAACAACACCGTCGGCGTCGCCTTCGTCGAGCCCGGCGATGTGCATCAGCAGACCGACCGGATCCTGAAATATGGCGTGCTGGTGATCGCACTCACCTTCGCGACCATCTTCATCAGCGGCCTGTTCGCCAAAGAATCTTCAGGGGGAAAACGCGTGCACCCGATCCAGTATCTCATGGTGGGCAGCGCGCTCTGCCTCTTCTATCTGCTGCTGCTCTCGCTCTCGGAGCATATCGCTTTCCTCCACGCCTATGTCATCGCCAGCGCGGCGGATATCGCGATGATCGCCTGGTATGCCTGGCGCACGATGAGCCGCAAACTGGGCTACGCGGTCGCCGTCATCCTCACCGCGGTGCAGGCCTATATCTACGATCTCCTGCAGATGGATGACTACGCTTTGCTGGCCGGTACGCTCGCCCTCTTCGCGACGCTGCTGGCCGCGATGATCGTGACCAGGAACATCGATTGGTACCGGGTGGGGAAGGAGAAGCTGGTTTAGGAGCGGTTGCACCCCCACCCCAGCCCTCCCCCAAAGATGGGGGAGGGAGACAAAAGAAAGCCCTCCCCCGACTTCGGGGGAGGGTTGGGCGGGGGTGCCGCAGACTCGAACGAACCGACGTGCGCGCTTACCCCGCGCGCACGCGCTTCAGGAAATCGTCTACCCGGGCCTGCAGCTCGTCGCAGCGCTGGCCGACGAGGCTCACGGCATTCTGCATGTCGGAAGCGGTCTGGCCGCTGCGGCGCGCGGTCTCGGCGACGCTCTGGATGTTGCCGCGGAGCTCCGAGGTGCCGCTGGCGGCCTGGGTGACCGCACGGCTGATCTCGCCGGTCGCGGCTTCCTGCTCGGTCACCGCCGCGGCCACCGTGCCTCCGATCTGGTTGATCTGCTCGATAGTCTTGGCGATCTCGGAAATCTCCGCCGCCGCGGTGCCGGTCGATTGCTGGATCGCCTGCACCTGGGTCGAGATCTCATCGGTGGCCTTCGCGGTCTGCATCGCAAGGTTCTTCACCTCGCTGGCCACCACCGCGAAGCCCTTGCCCGCCTCGCCGGCGCGCGCCGCCTCGATGGTCGCGTTGAGCGCGAGCAGGTTGGTTTGGCTGGCGATGTCGTTGATGAGGGTGATGACCGAGCCGATCTGCTCGGCCGTGGAGACCAGGGCATTGACCCGTTCCACCGCGCCCCGCGCCCGGTCGGCCGCGGAATTGGCGACCGAACTCGAACTGTTGACCTGCTGGCTGATCTCCCGAATCGAGGCCGCGAGCTCTTCGACCGCCGCCGCCACCGACTGCACGTTGTCAGAGACCTGGCCGGCGGTGTGCTCGACCGCGCCGCTGCGCTGGACGTTGTCCTGCGCCGCGGCGGACATCGCCTCGGCCGACGTGGCCATGTGCCGGGTCGTCGTCGCCATCTCGCCGATCGACTTCGAGACCTCCGCCTCGAAGCTGGCTGCCAGATCGTCGCGCGCCTTCTTGCGTTCCTCGGAGCCGCGCTTCAGCATCTCCTGCTGCTCGGTCTGCAGCCGCTGGTTCTCGGCGAGGCTCTGCTTGAAGGTCTCCAGCGTGCGCGCCATGGTGCCGATCTCGTCGCGGCGGTCGCCGCCGGTGACGACGGTCTGCAGGTCGCCGGCGGCGACCGCGGCGGTGTTCTTGGAGAGCGAGACGATCGGCTTGGCGATCCGCGACCCGATCACGACGAAGACCAGGGCAGCGATCACCGCCGCGGCGACCAGCACCGCCAGGATGGTCCAGGCCAGCTGCTTCGCATCGGCCAGGACGGTGGCCTCGGGCACGGAGACGACGATGGTCCATTTCTCCGCCGGGCCGTCGAAGGTTACCGGGCTCAGCACGAAATACGTTCCGGAAGCCTCATCCAGCGTGACCGTGGGCTGGTCGGCCTTCGCGTCCATGAAGCTCTGATAGGCCTTGGCCACCGCGGCGTCGCCGGCGAAGTCAGCATCGCCATCTTTGCCGACGGTCTTGCCGATCCGCGCGGCATCCGGGTTGATGGCCCAGGTGCCGTTGTCGGCAATCAGCATCACCTGCCCGGTGCCGAACGGCTTCAAGGCGGCGATGGTCTCCGACATCTTGGTCAGCGGCAGGTCGACCGTGGCGATGCCGAAGCCCTTGCCGTCCGCCTGCATCGGCACGCTGATGGTGGCCATCAGCACGTCGACCCCTTCGACCGGATAGATATAGGGCGGTGTCAGGGTGGTGCGGGCGTTCTTCAGCGGGGTCAGATACCAGCCTTCGATGCCGGCCTCGACGGTCATGATGAGCTTCTCGACGCCGACCGTCCCGTCCTTCATGTTGAAGAAGTAGGGTACATAGCGCCCGGCCTCGTCCTGCTCCGGCGCCACGCCTTTGAACTCCGCATCCTTACCGTCATAGCCATCGGGCTCGAAGGCGACGGTCACGCCGACGAAACGCTTGTTGGCGCCGATCACCGAGGTGACCAGGCCGCGGATCGCGGTGCGCGGCAGGCCGTTGGCGCGGCCGCCTTCGACGGTGCGGGCGACGGTCTGCGCGATGTCGATCGCCGGCTGGATGAAGCCGCCGACCTGGCGCGCGGTGCCTTCGGAGATCGCCAGGAGGCTGCGGTTGGCCTCGGTCCGCGACGCGTCGAACGCGCCCCAGAGCGCAAGCCCGCCGGCGCCGCCGATGCCGAGCAGGGTGACGATGATCCCGGCAAGCACGATCTTGCCGCGGATACCCATGGAAAGAACCTTCATGACGTGACCTTCGAGCCTCTCGCCTTCTGCGGCGACGGATTGTCGCTACGTATTTCCCCGCAGCGATGTTGCGCGCTTGTGGTTGAGCAATCGTTAAGGCCAGGGCCAGCCGCCGCTTGTAATTCCTGAGTTTTTCCGTCGATAATCGATCCAACCGGCCGTAAAGGCCGAACTTTCATGCGCCTGAAATGGGGAGCAAAAGGCATGAGCGATCAGACCGAATTTCCGGTGCCGGAGGATTGGGCGAAGCGGGCCTGGGTGAACGCCCGGCAGTATGAGGACGCCTACAAGCTCTCCGTCAGCGATCCGGAAGCCTTCTGGGCCGAGCAGGGCAAGCGCCTCGACTGGATCAAGCCCTATACCAAGGTGAAGGACGTCGATTACACCGGGGAGATCCGCATCCGCTGGTATTACGACGGCGTTCTCAACGTCTCGGCGAACTGCATCGATCGTCATCTCGCCAAACGGGCGAACCAGACCGCGATCATCTGGGAAGGCGACGATCCCAAGGACGACAAAAAGATCACCTATGCGGAGTTGCACGAGCAGGTCTGCCGCCTCGCCAATGTGATGAAAGCGCATGGGGTGAAGAAGGGCGACCGCGTCACCGTCTACCTGCCGATGATTCCCGAGGCCGCCTATGCACTGCTGGCCTGTGCGCGGATCGGCGCGATTCATTCGGTGGTGTTCGGCGGCTTCTCGCCCGACAGCCTCGCCGGCCGCATCCAAGACTGCGAATCCAACTTCGTCATTACCGCGGATGAAGGCCTGCGCGGCGGCAAGAAGGTGCCGCTCAAGGCCAATGTCGATCAGGCGCTGCAATCCTGCCCGACGGTCAAGACCACGATCGTGGTGAAGCGCACCGGCGGCAATATCGCCATGCAGAGCGGCCGCGACTTCTGGTACCACGAGGAGACGGCCAAGGTCTCGAAGGACTGCGCTCCCGAGCCGATGAACGCGGAAGACCCGCTCTTCATCCTCTACACCTCGGGTTCCACCGGCAAGCCGAAGGGCGTGCTGCACACCACCGGCGGCTACCTGGTCTATGCCGCGCTGACCCACCAGCTGGTGTTCGACTATCACGACGGCGATATCTACTGGTGCACGGCGGATGTGGGCTGGGTCACCGGCCATAGCTACATCGTCTACGGTCCGCTCGCCAACGGCGCCACCACCCTGATGTTCGAGGGCGTGCCGAACTATCCCGACGCTTCGCGCTTCTGGCAGGTCTGCGACAAGCACCAGGTCAACATCTTCTACACCGCCCCGACCGCGATCCGCGCGCTGATGCGGGAAGGCGAGGCGCCGGTGCAGAAATGCAGCCTGAAGAGCCTGCGCCTGCTGGGCTCGGTCGGCGAGCCGATCAACCCGGAAGCCTGGCTCTGGTATCACCGCGTGGTGGGCCGGCATCACTGCCCGATCGTCGATACCTGGTGGCAGACCGAAACCGGCGGCATCCTGATCTCACCGCTGCCCGGCGCCACCAAGCTGAAGCCCGGCTCGGCGACAAGGCCGCTGTTCGGCATCCAGCCGATCATCGTCGATGCCGAAGGCAAGGTTCTGGAAGGCGCCACCGAGGGCAATCTCTGCATCGCCGATTCCTGGCCGGGCCAGATGCGCACGGTCTACGGCGACCACAAGCGCTTCGCCGAGACCTATTTCAGCACCTACAAGGGCCGCTATTTCACCGGAGATGGCTGTAGGCGGGACGAGGACGGCTTCTACTGGATCACCGGTCGGGTCGATGACGTGATCAACGTCTCCGGCCATCGCATGGGCACCGCGGAAGTCGAAAGCGCCCTGGTCGCGCATCCCAAGGTCGCCGAGGCCGCCGTGGTCGGCTACCCGCACGACATCAAGGGCCAGGGCATCTACGCCTATGTGACCCTGAAGGCCGGCGAGGAACCGACCGAGGCCCTGCGCAAGGAACTGGTGCAATGGGTCAGGAAGGAGATCGGCCCGATCGCCTCGCCGGACCTGGTGCAATGGGCCCCGGGCCTGCCGAAGACCCGCTCCGGCAAGATCATGCGCCGCATCCTGCGCAAGATCGCCGAGAACGAATATGGCAATCTTGGCGACATCTCCACGCTCGCCGATCCGAACGTGGTGAAGGACCTGATCGACAACCGCGTCAATCGCGGTTGAAGACGGGGCGCGGATAACCGGAGGCGACGGCCCATGGATGCAAGAATGCCCATGGGCGGAGACGGACGCAGCAGGCTGCTGCATCTGCTGGACATCAGCGCGCGGGACGGCCAGGTCAACTGGCCGGCCCGGGTCGGACTGGTCGTCGCCATCCTGCTGTCGGTCGGCAGCGCCGCCATCGTCACGCTGCCCGATCTTCCCGCGCTCGAGCGGTTCGACTGCCACGTCGCGGCGGCCGTCGCCGGCATCATGTTCCTCGCCGAGTATCTCTGGCGGATCTGGCGCGCGCCACTGCTCGACCCGGACTTGCCGCATGCCCGGCGACGCTACCTGCTCTCCTTCATCGGCGTGGTCGATCTGCTCTCGGCGGCGCCCTTGCTCGGCTTGGTCATGCCCGAGCTTGCCGACAGCCTGCTGATCGGCCAGCTGCTGGCGCTGTTCAAGCTGTCGCGCCTGACGCCGGCGCTGTCCCTGGTCGGAACCGTGCTGAAGAGCGAATGGCGGGCGCTGGCCGCGGCCTTGCTGGTCATGCTGGTGCTGCTGGTGATCGCCTCCGGCGTCATGTACCTGCTGGAACGCGGCGCCCAGCCGACGGTCTTCAGCTCGATCCCGCGTTCGCTCTGGTGGGGCATCGTCACCATGGCGACGGTGGGCTACGGCGACATGACGCCGGTGACCGCGCTGGGCCGGCTGTTCGGCGGCATGGTCATGCTGCTCGGCATCGCCATGTTTGCGGTGCCGGCCGGCATCCTGGCGACCGGCTTCGCGACCGAGATCCGGCGCCGCGATTTCGTCGTCACCTGGAACGCGGTGGCGCGGGTGCCGCTGTTCGCCGGCCTCGACGCGACACGCATTGCCGCCATCGCCCGGTTGCTCAAGCCGCAGATCGTGCCGGAGCGCCAGGTGGTGGTCCGCCGCGGCGAGCCGGCCGATGCCATGTTCTTCATCATGGAAGGCGAGGTCGAGGTCGAGATCGAGCCGCCGGTGAAGCTCGCCAAGGGCCAGTTCTTCGGCGAGGTCGGCCTGCTGCACGACACCGTGCGCAACGCGACCGTCGCCGCGCTCACCGAAACCCGTCTGCTGGTCCTGGACCGCGCCGACTTCCAGCGCCTGATGCACCAGCACCCGGACCTGAAAGCCCGCATCGAAGCGATCGCCGCGGAACGGAAGAGGTAGCCTCGTCGCCCGCGGGCTTGACCCGCGGGTCTCGCGCCGACCGGCCGCAGCTGCCCGGGTCAAGCCCGGGCATGACGCGATTGGCTACTCCATCACGCTCCTGAGCGCCCGGTTCGCCACCGCCAGCATCGAGAGCTCGACCTTGCCGACCTGGCGCAGGTCGGCGAACAGCTGCTCGACCCGCTGCACCGGCACGCCGCGCGCCGCGTGCCAGGCCGCGATCGCTTCCTTGGCCGGCTTGCCCTTCTGGTCCGCCAGCACCGCGGCGGTCAGGTCGCGCTGGTGGCCGTAGAGGTCGTCGATGATGGCGAAGACCGCGAGCCGGTCCCAGTGGTTGTCGCCGATCAGGCGCCGCGCGCCGTCGCGTAGCCAGTCGAGGCCGAAGACCAGGCCGATGTCGTAGTAGACCGCGGCCGCCGCCTCGACCTTGATCCCGGCCTTGGTGGCGATCCGCACGATGTCCAGCGAAGACCAGAGCTGCGGCAGGTTGGCGATCCGGATCGCGAGATCCTTCGGCACGCCCTTTTCCATCAAGGCCGCGCGGTACTGGTCCATATCCGTGCGGTCGGGCTCGGAGATGATCTCGTACATCGCCGCTTCCAGCGCGGTGATGCCGGGCTGCGCCTCGGCCAGCAGTGCCGAGACGTCGAGAGGATGCGCGCCGTTCCTGAGGAACCAGCTGGTCGCCGGCTCCGCGAGACGGTTGATCTCGATCAGCATCTCGGTCTGGGTCCTGGCATCGACCTTGTTGTCCAGGGCCTCGATCGCCGACCAGAGCTCGCGGAAGCGGAAGGTCTCGCGCACGATCGCATAGGCGCGGGCGACCGCGCTTGCCGGCTGTCCGGTCTTCTCACGGATCACATGGACGAAAGTCGACCCCACCCGGTTCACCAGCGAGTTGGTGACCAGGGTGGCGATGATCTCCCGGCGCAGGCGATGCTTCTCGATCTGCGGCCGGAATTCCGACTTCAGGGCCGGCGGGAAATAGTCATAGAGATCCTGCACCAGCCGCGGATCGTCGGGGAGGTCGGACGGCAGCAGCTCGTCATAGAGCGTCGTCTTGGAATAGGCGAGCAGCACCGCCAGCTCCGGCCGGGTCAGGCCGATGCGCTGGGCCAGCCGCTCGCGCATGGTCTCGTCGTCGGGCAGGAACTCGATCGCGCGGTCTAGCTTGCCGGCGCGCTCCAGTGCCCGCATGAAGCGGTTCTGCTGGTCGAGCAGGGTGAAGCTCAGATTCTCCGCCACCGACAAGGCCTGGGATTGCAGGTAGTTGTGGCGCAGGACCAGCTTCGCCACGTCGTCGGTCATCGAGGCCAGCAGCTTGTCGCGCTGCTTCATGGTGAGGTCGCCGTTGGCGACCGCCTCGTTCAGCAGGATCTTGATGTTGACCTCGTGGTCCGAGGTGTCGACACCGGCCGAATTGTCGAGCGCGTCGGTGTTGAGTCTCCGGCCGCTCAGCGCCGCCTCGATCCGGCCGCGCTGGGTGAAGCCGAGATTGGCGCCTTCGCCGATCACCTTGGCGCGCACCTGGTTGCCGTTGATGCGGATCGCGTCATTGGCGCGGTCGCCGACCTCGAGATGGGTCTCGTCGGTCGCCTTCACATAGGTGCCGATGCCGCCCAGGAACAAGAGATCGACCTCGGCGACCAGGATCGCCTTGATCACCTCGTTGGGCGTCACCTGATCCTTCATGAGCCCGATCGCCTTCTGCGCCTCGGGCGAGAGCTTGATCGACTTGGCGCGCCGCTCATAGATGCCGCCGCCGGCGGAGATCAGCTTCGCGTCGTAATCCGCCCAGGTCGAGCGGGGCAGGTCGAACATGCGCTTGCGCTCGGCGAAGCTCGCCTTCGGATCCGGATTGGGATCGATGAAGATATGCATGTGGTTGAAGGCGGCGATCAGCCGCGTCTCGCCGGAACAGAGCATGCCGTTGCCGAAGACATCGCCCGACATGTCGCCGACGCCGACGCAGGTGAAGGCCTGGGTCTGGATATCGGTCCCGAGCTCGCGGAAATGCCGCTTCACGTTCTCCCAGGCGCCGCGGGCGGTGATGCCCATCTTCTTGTGGTCATAGCCGGCCGATCCACCGGAGGCAAAGGCGTCGTCCAGCCAGAAGCCATACGCGCGGGATACCGCGTTGGCGATGTCGGAGAAGGTCGCGGTGCCCTTGTCGGCCGCGACCACGAGATAGGGATCGTCGCCGTCATGCCGCACCACCGACGGCGGCGGCACGACCTTGCCGCCGACCAGGTTGTCGGTGAGGTCAAGCAGCCCCTTCATCAGGGTCTGGTAGCAGCGGATGACCTCGGCCTGCATCGTCTCGCGGTCGGCACCGACCGGCGGCCGCTTCACCACGAAGCCGCCCTTGGAGCCGACCGGCACGATGACCGCATTCTTCACCATCTGCGCCTTCATCAGGCCCAGGACCTCGGTGCGGAAATCTTCCTTGCGGTCGGACCAGCGGATGCCGCCGCGCGCCACCTTGCCGCCTCTGAGATGCACCGCCTCGGCATGCGGCGCGTAGACAAAGACCTCGACCAGCGGCCGCGGCAGCGGCAACTCGTCCAGCTTCTGGGAATCCAGCTTGAAGGAGATGTATTCCTTCACGCCCCCATTCGCCGGCGGCTGGAAGAAGTTGGTGCGCAGCGTGTTGACCACCGCGTTGACGTAACGACGCAGGATGCGGTCATCGTCGAGATTGCTGACGCCCTCCAGCATCTGCTCGATCTCCGCATTGATCTTCGCGGTGCCGGCTACCCGATCGCCGGTGAAGGCGGGATCGTTGCGCAGGTGAAACAGCCGCGCGATCGCCTGGGTGATCTTCGGATTGCCGCAGAGCGTCGCTTCCATATAGGCCTGGCTGAAGGCGATCGCCGCTTGCCGCAGATACTTGCAATAGGCGCGGATCAGCGCGACGTCGCGCCAGGCCAGGCCCGCCGTCAGCACCAGGCGGTTGAAGCCGTCATCCTCGAGCTCTGCCGTCCAGATCCGCGCATAGGCGTCCTGAAAACGGTCCCTGAGCTCGGCAACGTCGATCTCGGCGCCGTCGGCGGTGACCATGGCGAAGTCATGGATCCAGACCGGCTCGTCAATGCCGGCCGGCTCGATCGCATAGGCATTCTCGCTGATGACCCGCAGGCCGAAATTCTCCAGCGAAGGCAGCACGTTCGAAAGCGCGATCTTCTCGGATGCGCGATAGAGCTTCAGGTGCAGCGCGTTGCCGGCCGCCTCGACCGGACGATAGAGGTTGATCGGCGGCGTGGTGGCTTTGAGCGCCAGCTCGACGCGCTCGATGTCGGCGACCGCCGCGCGGGCGCCGAACTGCTCCTGGAATCCCAGGGGGAAGGCCTCCTGGTAGCGCTTCAGCAGCCCCAATCCGACCGCCTCGCCCTTGATCTCGACCAGGGCCTCCTTCAGCCGGTCGCGCCAGGAGCGGCAGGCATCGGCGATCTGGGTCTCGATCTCCTTGAGGTTGACCGCCGGGATCTCGCCCGGCGTGGTGGCGACGATCACGTTCAGTCTGGCGAGTGGCCCGTCGTCCATATGCGTGTAATAGGTCGAGACCTTGCCGTTCAGGGCGCGCGCCAGGATCTCCTGGATGGTCAGGCGGATGTCGGTGGTCATCCGGTCGCGCGGCAGGTAGACGAAGCAGGAGATGAAGCGCTCGTAGGGGTCGCGGCGGACGAACAGTGCGACGCGCTGACGCTCCTGGAGATTGAGGATGCCGATGGCGATGTCGTAGAGTTCGTCCTCGGTCGCCTGGAACAGTTCGTCGCGCGGGAAGGTCTCGAGGATATGTTCGAGCGCCTTCTCGTCGTGGCTGTTCTTGGTGAAGCCGGCGCGCTTGGCGACCTGCGCCACCTTGTGGCGGAGCAGCGGGATGTCCCAGGGGCTGCGGCTGTAGGCGACCGAGGTGAAGAGGCCGACGAACAGTCTCTCCCCGATCACCTTGCCCTTCTTGTCGAAGCGCTTGATGCCGATCGCATCCATCGGCGCGTCGCGGTGCACGGTGGAGCGCAAGCTCGCCTTGGTGACCAGCAGGGGCTTCGGCTGGTTGATGAAGCTGCGGATCTCCGGCGGCGCGTCCTTGCGGTTGCGGATGCCCTCGAACACCCGGGTGCTGAAATCCTTCAGCACGCCGAGCGAAGGCCCGTCGGTGATGGTGTAACTGGCATCCTTGCCGCCGCCGGCCAGCGCATATTCGCGATAGCCGAGGAAGGTGAAGTGGTTGTCGGCAACCCATTTCAGGAAGGCGAGCGCCTCCTCGCTTTCCGCCTTGTCGACGCCGGCCGGCATCGCGGCGACGTCGTCGATCGCATGCATCAACTCGGCCAGCATCGCCTGCCAGTCGGTGACCGCCGCGCGCACGTCGGCCAGCACGGCCTCGATCCGCGCCTTCACCTGTTCCATGCGCGCGCCGCTCGCCGCCTGCGCCACACGCAGCTGCATGACCGATTCGGCATGCGCGTCGGCCTTGCCGATGGAGAGGAGCTTGCCGGAGCCGTCGCGCTCGATCCGCATGATCGGGTGGATGACCAGATGCACCGCCATGTCCTGGCGATTGAGCTCCGCGGTCACGGAATCGACCAGGAACGGCATGTCGTCGTTGACCACGTCGATGATCGTGTGCGGGCTCTTCCAGCCATGCTCCTCGACCTCGGGATTGAAGACCCGGACCTTGGGCGTCGCGGCGCTGCGCTTCTGCGCGAAGTTGAAGAGCGAGAGTGCGGCCGAGAACAGGTCCTCCGGCGCCTCGCCGGCGATGTCGTCGGCGGCGACATTGGCGTAGAAGGCGCGGATGAAGTCTTCGACCGCCTTCTGGCGCGGTCGCTCGATGCGTTCACCGACGAAGCGCAGGATGTCGTCGATGAATTTCGTCTTCAGGTTTTCGGCTCGCATGATCGGCTCGCTCGGGACTGTGATGCGGAGGACTTGGAAACGCGGTGGCAGCCGTGTCGCGGATTTCCAGGGAATTTCGGCATGAACAGGGTAAAGACTAGCTTAAGGCGCCTGCATCCGCCAGTTACGGAACCATCGATAATGCCGGCGGCCTGCGGTTAAGTGCCTGTCGATGCGACGGTTTTCCCCGTCGTTTGTTCACCCTCCATTAAACATCTGTTGCGAAATTCAGGCTCGACTTGAAGCGACGCTTTCGCGCGCAAAGGAGCCTGGCCATGCTGATGGATGATGTGCGCGGCGAAGTCGTGCTGCGGCGCCTGCCGCCGGACATCCTGCACAGCCTTAGCACCGAGCAGGTCGCCGCGATCCGCAACGCCGCGAGCTCGGCCCGCGCCCGCCGCCATCCGATCGATGCGCGCTTCGGCATGCGGCTGCCGCTGCTCGGGCGCTCCTATCTCGTTCTCCTGGTCGGCAAGGACCTGCGCAGCCCGAAGCGCGTCGCCGCCGACCGTCAGCTGCGCCCGACCGACCGCCTCAGCCATCTGCTGCTGGCGTTGTTCGGCATCTCCGCCTTTGCGCTGGCAGCCCTGATCGGCGTCGTGGTGCAGAATGCCTTTCTGGCGAGTTAGCGCGGCGCTCCTCCTCGCGCTCGGTCTCGCGCTTCCGGCCTTCGCCGATCCGATCGCGGCACCGACCGCCGCGACGGCTGCGGCCGCGCGATCGACGCTGCGGATCGGGATCGTCGGCCTCGACAACCGCGTGCCGGCGGATTCCAGCCAATGGCCCTGGATCGCCATCGGGCGCCTCAATCGCGAGATCGGCGGCCATTGCACCGCCGCCCTGATCGGCGCCCGCCAGGTGCTGACCGCCGCCCACTGCCTGTTCAACACCACCACCCAGCGCTGGGCCTTGCCGGTGGAGGTGCATTTCGTTGCCGGCTACCAGCGTGGAAAATATGCCGCGCACAGCAAGGCGGCGCGCTTCACCATCGCCCCCGGCTACAACCCCAACCGCCGCACCGAATTGAAGGAGATGGCGCGCGACTGGGCGATCATCGAGCTGGCGGAGCCGCTCGACGTGCGGCCGATCCCGCTCACCAAGCGCTCGCTCAGCGACACGATGGCGGCGGCGAAGTCCGGCGAGATGAATGTCGCCGGCTATGCGGTGGATTACGGGGAGCAGCTGATGCGCGACCAGGGCTGCCAGCTGCTCGGCGAGGCGACCGACGTGAAGCTGCTGGTGCACCGCTGCGACGTCACCTTCGGCGTCTCGGGAGCGCCCTTGCTGCTGATCCAGGACGGCAAGGCCGAGATCATCGGCATTCACAACGCCGTCGCCGACACCGATAAGGGCCCGATCGCCACCGCCGTCCCGGTCTCCGCCTTCGCGAAAAGCGTCAGCGCGGCGCTGAATCTGCAGTAGCGCGCGGCGCCAGGCGCAGCACGAGATAGCCGAACACCGCCGACGCGATCGAGCCTGTGAGCACGCCCAGCCTCAGCGTCGCCGCGGATTCCGGGCCGTTGAAGGCCAGGGTGCCGATGAACAGGCTCATGGTGAAGCCGATCCCGGTCAGCACGCTGGCGCCGTACATCTGCGCCCAGGTGACCCGCTCGGGCAGGCGGAACAGGCCCAGGGCCACGCCGAGCGCGGCCACCAGCATCACGCCCAGCTGCTTGCCGATGAAGAGGCCGCCGGCGATGCCGAGGCCGATCGGCTGCAGGAAGGCCGCGAGCCCGATCCCGCCGCCCAGCGGCACGCCGGCATTGGCGAAGGCGAAGACCGGCATGATGCCGAAGGTGACCCAGGGATGCAGCGCGTGCTCGCAGCGCCGCAGCGGCGCCAGCTCGCGCGGCCCCTGGACCTTGAGCGGAATGGCGAAGGCGAGCGCGACGCCGGCCAGCGTGGCATGCACCCCGGATTTCAGCACGCAGATCCAGATGAAGATGCCGACCAGGACGTAGGGGGCGAGCTTCAGCACGCCGAGCCGGTTCAGCACGGCCAGCCCCAGAATGCCGACTGCTGCCAGGCCGAGCGAGATCAGCGAGAGATCCGCGGTGTAGAAGATCGCGATGATCACGATCGCGCCGAGATCGTCGATGATCGCCAGCGCCAGCAGAAAGATCTTCAGCCCCTCGGGGATGCGCCCGCCGAGCAGCGCCATCACGCCCACGGCAAAGGCGATGTCGGTCGCGGCCGGGATCGCCCAGCCCGCGTGGTTCTCCGGTGTCGACCAGTTGAAGGCGAGATAGACCAGCGCCGGCATCGCCATCCCGCCCAGGGCGCAAAGCCCCGGCAGCGCCACCTGGCGCGCGCTGGAAAGTTCGCCTTCCAGCACCTCGCGCTTGATCTCCAGCCCGACCAGGAAGAAGAACACCGCCATCAAGCCGTCGTTGACCCAGTGGATCAGGGTCTTCTGGAAGGTGAAGGTGCCGAGCGTCACGCCGAGGTCGAGCTCCAGCAGCCCCTCATAGAGCCAGGCCAGCGGTGAATTGCTGATCATCAGCGCCAGCGCCGCGGCGATCAGCAGCAGGATGCCGCCGGCGCTCTCGAGCCGCACGAAATCGCGCAGCGCCTGCAGCGGCACCGGCAATGCGGTCGTTCTACTCGTTTCCTGGTCACCCGGCATGCGTCCCCTCGGCGAATCACTGCCGCATAGATAGGGGGCTCAGTGCCGGGTGTCCTGAATTTTCGGAACTGCCGCGTCAGGAAGCGATGAAATGCGGCGCCCAGAGAATGAGGGTGATCAGTGCGCCGAAGACCGCACCCTCGCCGATCTGATGGATGATCTTGTGGATCCCGGTCCCCGTGGACTGCGTGCGAAACATCGCCAACCTCACCCTCTGTATTAATTATGTACACATAATGTTCTCATTTTATTCCAGAGTCAAGCGCAGTCGATGGCGCCGTCCGAGAACGCGGACCGGGGTCAGTTCGTGACGGTGGCGGAGGCCTTGATCGGCTGCAGCTCCGGCGCCGGCGCCGCCCTCGGCTCGGCCGGGGCGGCTATCGGCGCGGCGACCGGTTCTTGGACGGCGGGCCGGCTGTTGCGCAGCTCGTTCAAGAGGTCGCCATAGGCCCAGACCACCTCCGGCTGGACGTCAGGCGATTTGAGGACCGGCCGCAGCTTCTCGACCCGGGCGACCAGATCGTCCTTGCCGAACACCTTCTCCTTGGAGAAATGCACCCCGAGCGCCGCGCCGTAGAAGTCGATCTCCTCGAAACGCGGCCCGACCGAGAAGTCGGTCAGCGCCTTCACCTTGCCGTCGGCCCAGCGTCCGAGCAGCCGGTCCTTGCCGTTGTTGCGCTCGATGAAACTGTAGAGCGCGCCGTCATACCAGCTGGGCAGGCTGAGGTCGGTCTTGCTGCCATGCCCGACCTGCCGCTCGAGGATCAGGGCGTTGCTCAGATCGCTGATCGGACTTTGCGTCGTGCAGACGCCGGCATAGCCGGCGCGGGTGAACTTGACCAGCATCGCGACGTTGTCCTTCTGGTAGCAGACATCGCCGCTCGCCTTGCGATAGAGCACCATCTGGTCGCTCGAGGTGGCTGCGTAGCCGGCCACCGAATAGCTGGTCTGGACCAGCACCTTCATGCAGTCGATATCGCATCCGGAACTGGGCAGCACCAGCACATCGTGCTGCGCCTCCGGCTTCAGGAAGGCGCGTTGTTCCAGCTCGCGCACCTCGAGCATCTGCAGATAGCCGGCCGAGAGGAAGGCCGCGGCCGCGAGGGTCGCGGCGAAGACCGGGCTCAAGGTGAGGCCGATGCGCCTCCGGGTCTTGCCGAGGATGACCAGCGTCACCGGCGGCACGACGATTCCGAGCGCGATCAGGATCCCGAGCGTGCCGGTGTAGTTGAGGAAGGTCGAGAGGAAGTGCGGCAGGATGCGCAGCAGGCCGAAACCGAGGCCCCAGGCCGTCGCCAGCACCATCAGGCCGATCAGGATGTCGCTGCAGCAGCGCAGCGCTGGAAACGACGCGCGCATCGTGTCCTCAGTCGTCGTTGCAATTCTCCCCTGCGAACGAAGCTACGCGCGTGCTGGTTAACGTCAAGGAAATCGCGGCAAATATGCTGAATTTTGCCGGGAACCGTGGCGCCTGCGCATCACTTTGCCCGTGCAATTCACATCCGCGATGCGCTTTGCTGTGAATTACCGGCTATTCATCGCGCGCTGCAGCGCAGCGGACAGCAGAAGCGGATGCGAGTCGACTCGATCAGTTCGGCTTCATCGCTTTCATGCGATAGATGCCGCGCTTCGGGCTGCTGAACATCTCGCGCAGCAGCGGATGACGGCAGGGCTCGCCGCTGTCATCGGCCAGCAGGTTCTGCTCCGAGACATAGGCGACGTAGGTCGTCTCCGCGTTTTCGGCCAACAGGTGATAGAACGGCTGGTCTTTGTGCGGGCGCACATCCTCGGGAATCGAGGCCAGCCATTCCTCGGTGTTGTCGAACACCGGATCCACGTCGAACACGACGCCGCGGAACGGGAACACCCGGTGCTTCACCACGTCGCCGATCTTGAACTTCGCCTCGCGGAAGATATCCGCGCGCGCGGATGCCGGGCCGCCTGGTGTTGCGTCGGGCATGGTTGATTCTGTCCCCGTCGGCATCTTGCCGTCGATCCTTTCCGATCGTCCCCGGCTTGAAGCTAGTCACGCGCCTGACGTCGTTCAAGCGGGATGCGTTGCACTCGGCGCGATTGCGCCGCACCGTGACGATTCCGCATCATCGAAGAGGGTGAGTTAACGCCTAAGAAACGCCGCCACCGCGCCGGTTGTTCCGCCATCCACATCGAACCTCTGACCCAGAAGCGGGGCGATGTGGATTGCGCATGACGTGGCGGGTTAACCCTGCCCAATC
Source organism: Dongia sp. agr-C8 (assembly GCF_054658695.1). NCBI lineage: Bacteria > Pseudomonadati > Pseudomonadota > Alphaproteobacteria > Rhodospirillales > Dongiaceae > Dongia > Dongia sp. agr-C8. The sequence goes on along the minus strand of NZ_BAAGHZ010000005.1, from coordinate 459,955 downwards.
GGTCGATTGGTCGCGTCGCCCAGCCGGACGGTTCAATCCAGTCGTTCAATCGGGCAGGGGACAGCCTTCCCGTTCGCAGGCGCCGGAATCGCAATAGCGGCAGGTATGGTCCGCCTGGGCCCGGTCGGTCACCAGGTTGTTGAGCATCTGCGGCAGCAGCCGCTCCAGCATCTTGCGGTCGGTGGCGCTGATCCCGGCCAGGGCCTTGCCGAGACTCTTGCGGCGGCCTTCCAGCAGGCGCTCCGCCACCTTCTCGCCGGCCTTGGTGAGCACGAGCACGACGGCGCGCTTGTCGTCGCAGGTCTCGCGCGCGACCCAGCCGGCCTGGCTCAGGCGATCGACCAGCCGCACCGTCCCCGAATGGCTGAGGTTGAGATAGCGCGCCAGCGCCTCGATCCGCGTGTCCGGATTCTCATGGATCAGGATCAGGGCCGCCGGCGCACTGTCGCCCACGGCGCAGGCCTCGTCGAAGGCATCGTCCATGCTGTCGCTGACGGCGACGCTGAACGCGCCCAGCAGATTCTCGAGCCGCGTGGTCATGGTCTCATCCTCTGAAGGATCGGCACCCTCCAGGGAAATATGCGCGGAGCACATAGTCGTCAAGCCCCCAACCTCGGCGCTTGCGATACTCAGCGGTCGCGCCGGCGGCGGCGCTCCGCATCGCGCCGGTCGTCATTCCCGATGCCGTCGCCCATCACGTCGCCGATCAGCCAGGGGGCGCGCAGGAGGGCCGGCCACATCAGGAAGCTCAAGCCATGCGGGACGCGATTGTCTTTGCGGTTGCTGCGGTCCATGACGTTCCTCCGTGTTGACTGCGTCAGCCACGATATATGACTGATGCATGTATTTATATGCGTGACGCATACACATTGTCAAGTCCCCACGGAGAATGGCACTCAGCGCCGGGAACCAGGGTCGGTCAACGTGGTGCGGGAGGCGGGGCGGCGGCTGGAGCGATCCAATGGATTCGCCTGTGACGGGCCGCACAGCGGCCGGCCGGTTATCGATTGAACCGGCCGCGGATGGCGTCGCCGCCGCGGCGGCGTTGAGGGAGATCAAAGCGACCAGGCGCTGAGAATAGTCCTATGGTTATTCCGGGGCGCCGGCACTGGACCGGGGCGATGCCTCCGCGACCCGGGTGGACACGCCATCGGAGAGAGAGGCCCGAATTCGATTGACCCTCGCAGAGATCCTTCGTTCGCGGTCCGCTGGGCGCGGCAACTTTACCGGCTGGACCGTGGTCGTGCTGCTGGGCGCCGTGGTGTTCGCGACCGCCCTGGTCAGCATCGTCATGACGCGCAGCGCCGGCGGCGTCTCCGCGATCTGGCCCGCGGACGCGATCATCCTGGCTGCCGTGCTGGTCCAGTCGCGCCGGCTAACGCCGCCGCTTCTCGCCGCCGGCCTGCTGGGGATCGCCGCCGCCAACGTCGCCGCCGGCGGGGCGCTCTGGCTCGGCATCGCCTTGGCGCTCTGCAACCTGGTCGGCATTGCGCTCGCGACTTCGCTTTATCGGCGCTTCGCCGCGGTGGACGCGGAGGGGCGCTTTCTCGGCTTCGCCGGCGCGCGCGCCCTGCTGGGCTTCGCGGCGATCTGCGGCTGCCTGGCGCCGGCCGTTGCCGCCAGCCTCGCCAGCGGCCTGCTCTGGTTTGCCAATGGTGCACCGCCGGCGACGGTCTGGACCGAGTGGCTGATGTCGGATGCGCTCGGCATTCTGGTGATCACCCCGGTCCTGCTCTCCATCAGCGCGACGGACGGCAAGGACCTCCTCGCCCGACGCAGCGCCGGTGAAGTCACCCTGCTGCTGGCGGCCAGCGCCTTCATCACGGTCTTTGCGGTCGTCAACACCCAGCTGCCCATCAAGTATCTCTTGTTCCCGGCGGTCATTCTTCCGGCGTTCCGGCTGGGCTTCACCGGCACCGGGCTGGTCTGCGCCTTGGTTTCGGCCATCGCCATCACCGGAACTCTGCTCGGTTACGGGCCCCTGACGCTGGTCGGGGATGCTTCCCTCGAATACCGCATCCTGGTCCTGCAGCTCTTCCTGCTGGTCATGAACCTCACGGCCCTGCCCGTCGCCTCGGCGGTGGAGGCACGCCGGAGCGCCGAGGATCGGGTGCTTCAGGTCTCGAACCTGAAGCAGGCGATTCTCGACGGCACCGACTACGCGATCATCGCCACCGATATCGACGGAATCATCACGCACTTCAACGCCGGCGCCGCCCGCATGCTGGGCTACGCGCCGGACGAGATCATCGGCAAGGCAACGCCCGCGATATTCCACCTCAAGGAGGAGATCGAGAATCGCGCGGCGGTGCTCTCGGCCGAGCTCGGACATCCGGTCTCGCCGGATGCCACGGTGTTTGCCGCCAAGTCGCATCTCGGCCCGGACGAGCGGGAATGGACCTACGCGCGCAAGGATGGCAGCACGTTTCCGGTCCGGCTCTCGGTCACCGCCTTGCGCGACCGCGTCGGGGCCGTCACCGGCTATCTGGGCATCGCCAACGACATCACCGATCAGCGCCGCAATGCCGAAAGTCTGGCGCAGAGCCGCCGCGACCTGCAAAGCGTCATCGACAACATCCCGGCCATGATCGCCTACTGGGACAAGGATCTGCGCAACCGGTTCTGTAACCGGGCCTATATCGAATGGTTCGGCAAATCGCCCGACCAGATCATGACCGGGATGCATATTCGCGACGTGATCGGCGAGCGGCTCTTCGCGCTCAACCGCCCCCATATCGAAGGCGCGCTTCGCGGCGAGCGGCAGAGCTTCGAGCGGGAGATCCCCATCCCGTCCGGCGAGCGACGCCAGACCCAGGCGCATTACATCCCGAATTTCCGGGACGGCAGGGTCGAAGGCTTCTATGTCCTGGTGTTTGACATCAGCGCGCTGAAGCGCACCGAGGCGGAGCTGAAGTCGGCAAAGGAAGCGGCCGAGAAGGCGACCCGCGCGAAGTCGGACTTCCTGTCGCGCATGAGCCACGAGCTGCGCACGCCCATGAACAGCATCATCGGCTTCACCGAGCTGCTGCAGACGGGACACCCGGGCGCGCTCAACGACCGGCAGCAGGAGTATCTGGGGCTGGTTCACTTCAGCGCCCGGCACCTGCTGCATCTCATCGACGACATCCTTGAGCTCAACCGGATCGAGGTCGGCAAGCTGAAGATCGTCGAACAGCCGGTTGCCGTGGGGTCGCTGCTAGGCTCGGTCGTCGCCAGCCTGGCGCCGATGGCGGAGAAGCTCCGGATCGAGATCCGCCAGACACCGCTCGATCCCGCTCTGCCCCGCCTATCGGCGGATCCGACCCGCGCTGCCGAAGTGCTGCTGAACCTCGGCTCGAACGCCATCAAGTACAACAAACCGGGCGGTTACGCCGACTTCTCGGCGGAAGCGCGGCCTGGCGGCCTGGTCCGGCTGAAGGTGACCGACAACGGCATCGGCATCCCGCCCGAGCGCCAATCCGAGGTGTTCCAGGAGTTCAATCGCCTGGGCCAGGAGCAGACCGGCATCGAAGGGACGGGCATCGGCCTGGCGCTCAGCAAGCGGCTGGTCGAGCTCATGCACGGCACGATCGGCTTCAGCAGCGCAGCGGGCATCGGCAGCAGCTTCTGGATCGACCTGCCGGTCGATCGCGGGGAATAGCGGCCGAATTGAGCCGCCGGCCTACTGGAACGCCACTTCGGCGAAGCTCCGGAGCTTCCTGGAATGCAGTTGGTCCAGCCCGAGCGCCCGCAGCCGCTCCATGGTGCGGATGCCGATCTTCAGGTGCTGGCCGACCTGCTGCTTGTAGAAGGCGTCGGCCATCCCCGGCAGTTTGAGCTCGCCGTGCAGCGGCTTGTCGGAGACGCAGAGCAGGGTGCCGTAGGGCACCCGGAAGCGGAAGCCGTTGGCGGCGATGGTGGCGCTCTCCATGTCGAGCGCGATGGCGCGGCTCTGGCTGAAGCGCTGCACCGGCTCGGCATAGTCGCGGAGCTCCCAGTTGCGGTTGTCGATCGTGGCGACCGTGCCGGTGCGCATCACGCCCTTCAGCCCCTGGTCCTTAAGGCCGGTCACTTCGCCGACCGCGCGTTCCAGCGCCACCTGGATCTCGGCCAGGGCCGGGATCGGGATCCAGAGCGGGAGATCCGCATCGAGCACGTGGTCGTCGCGCACATAGGCATGGGCGAGCACGTAGTCGCCGAGCTTCTGGGTATTCCTGAGGCCGGCGCAATGCCCCAGCATGATCCAGGCATGCGGCCGCAGCACCGCCACATGGTCGGTGATGGTCTTCGCGTTCGAGGGGCCGATGCCGATGTTCACCATGGTGATGCCGGAATGGTCCGGCCGCACCAGGTGATAGGCTGGCATCTGCGGCAGGCGCTGCATCGAGGGCGGGGGCGGGGTCTCGCCCGCCTTGGTCACGCGGTCGCCGGGCTCGACGAAGGCATCATACTCGCCGCCACCTTGCCGCATCAGCTCCTGGGCGTGCCGCACGAACTCGTCGATGTAGAACTGATAGTTGGTGAACAGCACGAAATTCTGGAAATGCTGCGGCGAGGTCGCGGTGTAGTGCTTCAGCCGGAACAGCGAGTAATCGACCCGGGGCGCCGTGAACAGGGCCAGTGGATGCGGCACGCCGGGCGGAATGACCGCGGTGCCGTTGACGATGTTGTCATCCATCGCCGCGAGGTCGGGCAGGTCGAACAGGTTGCGCAGCTTCTGCAGCGATTGCGGCGTCAGCTCGCCCTCGACATGGACGTCGGGGAAGGCGAAATGCACCGGGATCGGCGTCTCGCTCACGCCCACCTCGACGCCGACATGGTGGTTGCGGATCAGCTGGCCGATCTGCTCGGTGTAATAGTGGCGGAAGAGATCCGGCCGGGTCACCGTGGTCATGAAGGTGCCGGGCCGGTCGACAAAACCATAGGAGAGCAGGGTGTCGCGCGGGCTGAAACCGGAGACCGTGATCGCGACGTAAGGGTAGCAGGCGCGGACCGGCCGCGCCGGCGCGCTGCCGCCGACGAAGGCGCGGAAGGCCTCGCGCAGCCGCGCGGTGTTGGCGTTGTAGATGTCCTGGAGCCGCTCTACCGCGGCCTCGGCGCTGTCAAACCGTTCCGGTTTGAAGGCCTCTGGAGCAAGGGGTCGATTCATCGCCGGATTCCTAGCACAGGACGAGGCCGCTGCGTAGGGGGCGACAAATTCCGCAAGATCCCGCGCTCCAGCCTCCTGGTCCCGCGCGGCGCGCCGTGCTACCAAAGATGCGGCCCCCGCGGCGACCGGGAAGATCCAAGACGGCACGATGAGCGATTCCCTCCAGACCTATCTGCTGGCGCTTTCGGCGCTGTTCTCGATCGTCAACCCGCTGGGCTCGGCCTTCATTGTCAGCACGGTCACCGCCGGCCGCGCCTCGGCCGAACGGGTGCAGCTCGCCAGCAAGATCGCGCTCTATTCGGCGATCGTCATGCTGGTGGCGCTCTGGGGCGGCGCCTATGTCTTGAGCTTCTTCGGCATCAGCCTCTCGGCCTTGCGCATCGCCGGCGGCATCGTGGTCGCGGTCAATGCCTTCAGCCTGCTGCAGGCGCCGGAGACCACCGAGGCCCGGAAGCAGCGCCAGGCCTCCGAGGCCGAGGGCATCGACGCCGTCGCCTTCTTTCCGCTGACCATTCCCTTCACCACCGGCCCCGGCACGATTGCGGTGGCGATCACCCTGGGCTCGAATCGCCCCTATGCCGGCGAGGCGGCGCTCACCTTCGTGCTCGGCGCCTCGGCGGCGGCCTTGACCGTCGCCGCCATCGTCTGGATCACCTATGCCTTCGCCGACAAGATGGAACGGCTGCTCGGCCGCTCCAAGGCCCAGGTGGTCTCGCGCCTCGCCGCCTTCCTGCTGCTCTGCGTCGGCACCCAGATCGCCTTGAGCGGCGTCACCGATTTCATCAGCGGCCTGAAGCTCTCGGGCGCCGCGTGAACGTCAGCGGGCACCCGCCGCCTCCAGCAGTGCGACGATCTTCGCATAGCCGCGCTGCTTGGCATGCTGCAGCGGGCGCACCTTGTCCTTGTCGGCGAGATTGGGATCGGCGCCGGCCTTGAGCAGCGCCTGCACGATTTGCTGATGCTTCTTGCCGCCGTCGGAAAGGATGATCGCCTCCAGGAGGCCGGTCCAGCCCAGCCGGTTCACATGATCGACCGGGACGCCGGCCTTGATCAGCAGCTTCACCGCCGCGACATGGCCGCGCTCGCAGGCCGGGATCAAGGCCGAACCCCCATAGCGATTGACCTTGGTGAAATCCGGTCCCGGCTTGGCGGCGATCAGGGCTTTGAGGATCTCGACGTCGCCCAGGGCGCCCGCCAGCAGGAAGGGCGAGTCCTTGATGTTGTCCTGCGCATTCACCTCGGCGCCGGCCGCGACCAGGAGCTTCACCGCCGCCGCGTCGCGCTTGCGCACCGCCAGCAGCAGCGCCGTCGCCCGCGCAGCGTTGCGTGCCGTCACCGGCGCCCCGGCTTGCAACAGCTTCTTCAAGCCTGCGCGGTCGCCGCGCTCGACGGCATTGAGCACGGCCTTGCCCCGATCGATGGCCATCCTTCCTCCGGTGATCCCCTGGTGACCGCGGTCACGCCGGAAATTCTATGGCCGCCCGGGCGAAGATGCTAGGTTCCGAAAAATTCACAGGGGGCATTCGAGACATGATTCTGGTCGGCCAATACGATTCGCCCTACGTGCGCCGCGTGGCGATTTCGCTGCAGGCACTCGGCTTCGCCTATGAGCACGACACGCGCTCGGTGTTCGGCGATTTCGATTCCATCCGCAAGACCAACCCGACCGGCCGCATTCCGGCGCTGGTGCTGGATGACGGCTCCGTGCTGGTCGATTCCGGGGCCATCCTCGACTACCTCGACGAAGAGGTCGGCCCGGAACGCGCCCTGATCCCGCGCAGCGGCCCGGCGCGGCGCCAGGCGCTGCATCGCGTGGCGCTGGCTTGCGCCGCCATCGACAAGGCGGGCGCCGCCAACTACGAGCGCCTGCTGCGCCCGCAGCAATACCAATGGCCGGAATGGATCGCGCGGCTGCAGACCCAGGCGGTCAGCGCCATCGCCGCGCTGGAAGCACTGTCCTGGCCAGCGGATGCGCCGCTCGACCAGGCGCAGGTCACCACCGTCTGCCTGCTGCGCTACATTGCGCTGAGGTCGCCGGATCTCGCCCCGCCGGCGCGGTTTCCGAATCTCGCGGCGCTCGCCGCCCGTTGCGAGCGGCGGCCGGAATTCCTGGCGACCTATCCGCCCGACGACGCGTGACGGCGGCTTGCCGGGCTATTCCTCCGCGCCGGTCGGTCCCCCGACCGCCTGATCGTAATTCCGTCGCAGATAGTCCTGTGCCACATCGGCGATGCGTTCCAGCATGCCGTTATCCGTCCCCCCAACCGACCAGGCGCCACCCATTGCGGCTGCGCGCTGAAAGAATTCCGGCTGGGCGATCACCTGCTGGGTCGCCGCGTCGATCAGCTTCAGCTTGATGACGACCGCCGAGCTGCCGGCGAAGGCGCCGGCGAAGAAGCGGGTTCCGCCGTCGACGAACTTCAGCTGGTCTACATAGGGCTCGATCTTGAGCTTGCGTGCGTTCGGCTCCGTCCGTTCCCAGGGCTTGGTGACGGCGGAGATCTTCTGCTGGAGATTCGTCTGGATCTTGGTCAAGGCCGCGGTTTCCTCTTTCGCTTCCGCCGAGGCCTGCACCGGCAGCAATTCGAACTGCCCGAAGTTCTTCAGCGGCTCCGCCGGCGGCGGATTGGCTGTCACCGAAGGCTCGATATGCGTGACGCAGGCACCCAACAGCAGGACCAGCAGCCCGCAGGCGGCCCAACCAAGAAACTTGTCCATCGATTCCCCGAACTTTGCGTTTGCAACCATAACGGCAGGATGCGCAGAGCGTTATAGCCAGCGCCGCTCCCGATCTCCAGTTGTTTTCGCCGGGTCATCGCGGGGCTTGTGCCCGTGGCTTCTGCCGCTCGAAATCCTCCCTAAGCGCCGCCAGCTCCGCTGCGCTCAAGCCCTCGACATTGCCGTAGTCGCGTTTCCAGGATGAATCCTCCGACCAGCGCAAAGGCGATTGCACCGTCGTCCGCGGTGCCGTCGCCTGCTCCAGGAGGTCGAGTGCAAGCTTGAGCGTCATATCCTGCGATGCGGGATCGTTCGGCCGTCCCGCCGCATTGCCGAGCGGGAAATCCGAGAACAGGAAACGCGGCACGCCGACCCGCTCCACGATATCCTTGGCGGCACCCATGACCACGGTCGGAATCCCGTTCGCCTCCAGGTGCCGCGCCACCAGGCTGAGGCTCTGGTGACAGACCGGGCAGTTCGGCACCAGCAGCGCCACATCGGCGCCATCAGCCCGGCAGCGCGCCAATACGTCGGGTGCATATTCGTCCCGCGTGACCCGCTGGCTGCGGTTGGTGGGCACGCCGAAGAAGTGGTCGGTGAGCCCCGCGATCCGCCGGCCGATCGCCGCGCGCCGCAGCGCCTGCAGCGGGAAGTAGCTCCCCTGATCCTCCCCGGTCGTGTGCTTGAAATCGATCGCCACGTGATTGATCCCCAGCGTCGGCTCGGTCCTGGCGTCGGCCGTGTAGACCTTGCCGAACTTGGCGGCGCCGTTATAGGCCGCACCCGGTTCCTGGTTGCCGTGGCCCGGCCGCTTCGGCGCCGCGGTCGTGATCAGCGCCACCCGCGCGGCGCGGAGCGGTTTCCGCAGCGCCTGGAACGGCACCTCGGCATGCTCCGCCCAGCGATAGGGCGCGGGATAGCCGAGCGCCGCGTAGTAATCCCGCGTGCGGGTGATATAGGGAATGGGCGCGTCATCCATGCTAGGTTGCTGCAATTCGCCGCTCCCGCGCGCCGGGGGCGCGCCTGTAACGGTAGGACCATCGCCTTGGCAGATTACCACGTCTACGAACCGAAGAATGGCCATGGCCTGGCCCATGATCCGCTGAACTCCATCGTCGTGCCGCGGCCGATCGGCTGGATCTCGACTCTCGACGGGCAGGGCCGGCGCAATCTGGCGCCCTACAGCTTCTTCAACCTCTATACCTATAAGCCGCCGATCGTCGGCTTCTGCTCCAACGGCTGGAAGGACAGCGTGCAGAACGTGCAGGCGACCGGCGAGTTCGTCTGGAACCTCGCCACCCGCGACCTCGCCGAGGCGATGAACGCGACCAGCGCGCCGCTGCCGCATGGGCAGGACGAGTTCGAGCGCGCCGGGCTCGAAGCCGCGCCCTCGCGTCTCGTCAAGCCGCCCCGGGTCGCCTTGAGCCCGGTCGCCTTCGAATGCAGGCTGACCCAGATGGTTCCGCTCACCAACCTCGCCGGCCAGGCGGTGAATTCCTGGCTGGCCCTGGGCGAGGTGGTCTGCATCCACATCGCCAGGCGCCTGATCGTGGATGGCGTCTACGACACGGTCGCGGCCCGGCCGATCGCCCGCGGCGGCGGCCCGGCGGACTATTTCGCGGTCGAGGAAAGCGTCCGCTTCCGCATGACGCGCCCCAGCCTCTGAGACCCGGGCACCTGAAACCCCGACGCGGGCTCAGGACCCGACCTGGCTCCCGCTGTCGCGCAGCACGCGGATATATTCGAGCAGGCCGCAGGCGCGCGGCACCCGGTCGTACTCTTCCTTGCTGTCGAGCGAGAGCTGCCGCCTTGTGCGCACCACGGAGAAGATGTCGATCGCCTTGTTGACCGTGGCCCGTGCCTGGTCCTGCAGGTTGCGCTGCGAATCCTCGATCGACTTCCCCGCCACGGTCTTGCGGATGACCGAGGTCAGCGCGATCTCGATCACCTGCCGGGCGATCGGGATCAGGTGCCGGTCGATCGCGACATGCTTCTGCTCGTGCTCGGTCACCACCTTGTCGATGCAGGAGCCGGGTGGGATCTGCTTGGCGACCCGCACCACCGTGCTCCATTCCAGGACGATCAGCGCCTTGCGCGCGGTGGTGCAGAAATTGCCGTCGCCGTCCGGCACCGTCACCAGGTCGATATCCGCCTTGGCGCCGATATCCGCCTCCGTCATGCCCAGGGTCCGGTCATAGGCCTCCATCCCGGTGCGCCGCGAGGCGCTCGGGATCTTGGAGAGATCGGTGAGCGACAGCGAGCGGTCCTCGCGGACCGGCCCTTCCTCGATCTTGACGGTGATGTCGGGATGCGCCGGCTGGCCGCATTCCGCCGCGGCGGGCGGCGCAAGGCAGGCGGCGAGGAGAAGCGCGATCGGTCCGGCAGCGAGCTTCATGGCGGCTTCAGTCTAGCCGAAATTTCCCGCCGCGTGATGAAAGAAGCGCCCGATTCCGGGCGGAATCGGGCGCTCTCCTCACACGCGGTTAGTGCTTCGGCGCTTCATCCGCCGGCGCCACCGCGCCGCCGTTCAAATGCCCAGGGGCCTTGGCCGCCGAGATCAGGCTGGTCACCGGATTGCCCTCGGCATGGAAACCGGCCTCCTTCAGCAGGCTGTCGATCACCGGCGACTGGGCGCGATAGGCGAGCAGCGCATCGACCAGGCTGTCCGCCTTGCCGCCGTTCCCGCCGCCACCCGCGCCGCCGATCGCCGCAAGCCCGCCGCCCATATCGATGATCCGCACCTCGCCGATCTTCTCCAACGGGCGCACCGCCTCGGCCAGAGCGATCGGCAGGATGCGCAGCCGCTCCTTGGTGATCTCCAGCTCGATCACCGCCGCGGACATCGCATTCCGCGCCTCGTTGATCTTGCGCTGGCCCTCGGCTTCGACCGCATAGGTCTTCTCCAAGGCATCGGCCTTGATCTTCGCCGCGTCGGCTTCCGCCTGCGCCGAGATCTTCACCGCCTGCGCGGTGTTCTGTGCCGCTTCCTTCTCCGCCTCGGCGGCGACGGTGATCTTGGTCGCTTCCTGCTCGGCCTGCTGGCGCGCCATGATCACCGCGGTCTGGCGGTCACGCTCGGCGATCGCGACCTTACGCGCGGTCTCGACTGATTCCGAGGCGCTGGTCGCCAGCGCCCGGGCCTCTTCCGCCTTGGCCTGCGCCACCGACTGCTCCTGGCTCTTGGCCGCGACCACGATCGAGCGGTCCTGGTCGGCGAGCTCGACGTCACGCTGCTTGGCGATCCTGAGCGTCTCGGCGGCGCGATCGGCCTCGGTCTGCTTCTGCGCGATCACCAGCTGCGCGTCGATGGTCGCCGATTCCTGGACCTTCTTCGCCAAAGCCTGACGTTCGGCGATCGCCTGCTCGGCCTCGATCTTCGCCGTCGCCTCGGCACGCTGCGCCTCGGCCTCCTTCAACGCGGATTCCGCGCGGGTCGCCGCCGACTTGTTGACGATGTCACGCTGCTGGTTGAGCTCCGCCTCCTTCTTCTGGCGCTCGATCTCCAGGGTCTTCTGCCGCGCGTCGAGATCCTGCTGCGCGATGTTGACCTCGGCCGCGCGCACGGTCTGGTTCCTCTCCTGCCGCTTGGCCTCGGTGATCTTGGTCAGCGCGGTCAGGCCTTCGGCGTCGAAGGCGTTGTTGGGGTTGAAATACTTGGTGTCGGTCTGGTCGAGCTTGGTCAATGACGCGCTCTCCAGCTCGAGGCCGTTCAGCTCGAGATCGCTGGAGACCGTGTTCTGCACCGACTTCACGAAGGCCGCCCGCTGCTCCTGCAGGTCGGCAAGCGTCATCGTCGCCGCCACCGAGCGCAGGGCATCGACGAACTTCGCTTCCACCAGCTCGCGCAGCAGGGCCGCGTCGTTGGTGCGCGCACCCAAGGTCTGCGCCGCCAGGCCGATCGACTGCGCGTCCGGCTTCACGCGCACGTAGAACTCGACGCCGATATCGACCCGCATGCGGTCCTTGCTGATCATCGCCTCGGCATTGTCGCGCCGCACGTCGAGCCGCAGGGTCTGCAGGTTGACCCAGGCGATCGAATGAAAGACGGGGAGCACCAGCGAACCCCCGTCCAGCACGACTTTCTGCCCGCCGAAGCCGGTGCGCACATAGGCGCGGTCCTTCTCCGAGCGGCGATAGAGCCTGGCCAGCACGATGCCGATGGCGATCAAGGCCACGAGCAGGAGCACGGCCGGAACCATCAACTGAAAGATCATGTCCATGTTACGTCCTCACCTCCGAGTCACCGGACCCATGCCGCCGGCCAGCCCCCGCGACCCACGCGCGGGGTATTCTTTGCAAGCGGAGAGGCTCGAGCCGCGGCACCCCCACCCAACCCTCCCCCAAAGATGGGGAGGGCTCCTTCCTTCTCCCTCCCCCGACTTCGGGGGAGGGTTGGGGTGGGGGTGCGACTGAAAACTCCCGCCGATAAATCTCAGATGCTCTTCTCCAGCAACCGCTCCGCACTCGGCACCACCGTCAGCGTCCCGCCGACGCGGTCGACCACCAGCACGCTGGTGCCCTGTTCGATGCTGAGACTCTCGCGCGCGGCCAGCACCCGCGGGAAATGCGCGTTGCCATGGGCGTCCATCACTTTCGCGCGCCCGGCCGACTCCCAATCCACCGGACCGAGAGTGACGACGCCGGTGCGCCCGATCAGCGCTTCCTCATCGACCGCATAGCTCTCGTCGCGCGGCAGGAAGCGCGCCAGCAGGCGGCTGACGCCGCGCGTGGTCGGGATGACGCCGAGGAAGGCGAGCAGCGCGGCGACCACGGTCGGCAACGGGGCGGCGACATGCATCGCCACGATCTGGATCGCCAGGCCGACCACCGCGAAGACGCCGAGCGCCGCCATCAGCAGGATCAGCAGCGGCACTCGCCCGGCATTCAGCCAGTCGTAGAAGCTCCCGAACAGGTTCCCGTGCGGCATCTCCGCATGCACGTCCAGCACCGAGCCGTGCTCGACCTGCGCATGCAGGTCCGCATCGGCATGGTCGAGCCCGAGCAGGTGATCGACCGCGCCGGACAGCGAATGCCCGAACACCAGGCTCACGACCTCGATCGCGCAAAGCCCCACCAGCACCAGCCCCGCAATCACGAAGGGCTGGAACCCGACCTCTGTCAAAAAGGAAAACATGGCCTACCCCGAAGCAGTCACACCCTCGACAACTGACAAGCGCACGGCGATCAGCAACTCGAACTCGGTGAGCTCCTCCCCCGTCTTCGGGGGAGGTGGGGAGGGGGAGCCCCGCAAAGACTCCCGCCGACCCACGTGCCGAACAATCAATCTCGCCGGACTCTTGCCATTCCATTCCGCGCCGTAGCCGGCGACGCGGAAGGGGATGGTGACGCGTCCGCTCAAGGTGGCGATCGAGACCAGCTCGATGCCTTTGAGCCCGTAGAGTTTCTCGTCGAGCGGCGCGCCCTCTACAATCTTGCCGCGCCGTCGCTGCACGAAGTCCTTCAGGGCGAGCGTCACCGCGCGCGCCTGCAGTCCGCTTTGCTTCCGTGCCGCCTCGTAGAAATGGCGGTGCAGGGCGACCAGGTCGTGGCTGTGCTCGGTCGGCACGTGGCCGTCGAGCCAGCGCAGCAATTCCCGATGCGCATCCACCGTTTGCCGCAACGACGCGGCTGCGGGTTCATCTTGCGCGATGAGCAGCTGCAACCGGCAGTGCCCAAACTCCCCGCCTCTTCGACCTCTGGTCACGGAATACGATAAAAGCACCGATCGGGTGCTTTTCAAGCTTTCGTGAACGATATTTTGTGGTTAAGTCGAAAAAGGGAAGCAGAACAGGGCATTGCGGTCGAATGGATTTGCGCTGCGTCAATGCATGTTGTCGGCGCTCTGCTAAAGGACGCGACACCCATCCATGACCGCCCGCGCCAAAAAGACAGCCCGCGCCGATTAGACAGATGACGAGCACCGGCACTGCATCGACCACCGGCTATCCCCGCACCACCTCGCTCGACTTCCTGGAGCGCTGCCGCCCGTCGACCGCCGCCTTCTATCGCTACTGGGACAGCAAGCGGCGCGGCCGCAAGATGCCGTCCCGCGCCGACATCGACCCCTTGGAGATGAAGCCCTGGCTTGCCGGCACCGCGCTGGTCGATGTGACGCGCGAGCCGCCGGGACGCCTGCGTCCCTACGCGCTGCGCTATCGCCTGATCGGCACGCGGCCGACTTTGCTGCGCGGCCAGGACGTCACCGGCATGCGGGTCGAGAGCGGCTATTTCGGCGCCAATGTCGAGGCGGCGCTGGAGAACTACCGCCTCGTGATCGAGGAGCAGACCCTGGTCTACGACTGGGACCGCACCCCATCCTCCGACGGCTTCTCCCGCGAAGCCGAGACCCTGCTGCTGCCCCTGAGCACCGACGGCGAGAATGTCGACATGGTGCTGGTCTATCAGGAAGTGGACACGCTGCGCTGACGGCGTCGCCGCCAATCGCCGTTTGCTCCCTTGCCTCGAATCATCCATGGTCTCACGGCGGTCGCGTCCCCGGCGGCCGGAGAACGATTGTGCTGCTGACCATCCGCCACCGCACCACCTATCGCTATCGCCAGCCCGTTGCGTTCGGTGAGCATCGGATGATGTTCCGTCCGCGCGAATGCGCCGAGCAGCGGGTGATCGACATCCAGCTGGCGATCGACCCGGAGCCCGTGCTGCTCCACGGCGTCGAAGACGGTTACGGCAATCACATCGGCATCGCGACCTTCGCCGGCCGCGCGCGTTCGCTTTCCTTCGAGAGCACCGTCCGCGTCGAGCACGCACCCGCGGCTTTCGCTGCCGATCCCTTGGCCGCCGTCCCCTATCGCGCCGAAGACCCGGTCGCGCTCGCGCCTTATCTCGCCCGCGAGCCCGCTGCGCTCGGCGACGCGGTGAACGCCTTCGCGCGGCGGTTCCAGGTCGAGGTCGGGAGCGCCGGCGCCTGGCCGCTGCTCTGCGCGCTCTCCGACGGCATCCATCGCGGCTTCGCCTATCGCCGGCGCGAGGCCGAGGGCACCCAGGCGCCGCAGGAAACGCTGCAGCTCGGCCACGGCTCCTGCCGCGACTTCGCGGTGCTGATGATCGCCGCCGCGCGGGCGCTCGGCTTCGCCGCGCGCTTTGCCTCCGGCTATCTCGCCTCGGCTTTTGATCTTGGGGAAGCCGAGGCGCCGGATTACACCGGCGGCAACACCCATGCCTGGGCCCAGGTGCTTGTCCCGCGTCTCGGCTGGATCGACTTCGATCCCACCAGCGGCTCCGTCGGTCGGCAGGGCCTGGTCACCGTTGCCGTGGCCGCCGTGCCGGAAGAAGCGGTGCCGCTCCACGGCACCTTCCTCGGGTTTCCGTCGGATCATATCGGCATGGAGGTTGCGGTGACGATCGCAGCCGGCCCCGCACGCTGACGGCAACGATATCTGCGCCGGCGGGTTCGTCTCGATAAGGATCGACGCCACCGGCGCGACCCTGTATTGCTGATCCAGCCGCCGCGCGCGCTCAGGCCGCAGCCTTCAATCCCACACTACAAGGAAACCTGATGAAGATCCGTATCGGCTGCGAGTTGATCTATGACCTCCCGCAGCCGACGCCGATGATCCTGGTGCTCGGCTCGCATTTCAGCCGGGCCTCCGACATCGTCGTGCCGGATTACCTCGTCACCACGCCGACCGTGCCGATCGCCTTCTATCGCGACAGCTTCGGCAACTGGTGCAACCGGCTGACCGCGCCGGCCGGCCGCTTCACCCTCGGCACCGACGGCGTGATGCGCGACAGCGGCAAGCCGGACCCGGTGGTGCCTTCGGCCCGCCAGGTGCCGGTCGAGGACCTGCCGGCGGAAACGCTGCTGTTCCTGCTCGGCAGCCGCTACTGCGAGACCGACAAGCTTTCCGACACCGCGTGGAAGCTGTTCGGCAACGGCCCGACCGGCTGGGCCCGGGTCCAGGCGGTCTGCGACTTCGTGCACCACCACATCGCCTTCGGCTACGAGCATGCCTCGGCGACCATGGGCGCCCATGAGGTCTTCGAGAAGAAGCAGGGTGTCTGCCGCGACTTCGCGCATCTCGCGATCGCCTTCTGCCGCGCGCTCAACATCCCGGCGCGCTACTGCACCGGCTATCTCGGCGACATCGGCATGCCGCCGCCCTACGGCCCGATGGACTTCGCCGGCTGGTTCGAGGCCTATCTCGACGGCCGCTGGTACACCTTCGACCCGCGCAACAACATGCCGCGCATCGGCCGCGTCCTGATCGCCCAAGGCCGCGACGCCGGCGACGTCCCCATCACCCACACCTTCGGCCCCAACAAGCTGGTCAGCTTCCGCGTCTGGACGGATGAGGTCCTGGACAAGGCCGCTTGAAGGCGCAGGCGGACGGCTTCGCTCCCGGCCCTATCGGTACGCGCCCGACCCTGCTTGCCCGGCCGGGACGCCACCGGGGTGTCGAGAGTGACTATCCCGGCGCGCCAATGTCGAAGCGGCGCTGGAAAACTACCGCATGGTGATCGAGGAGGGGACCCTGGTCTATGACTGGGACCGCGCGCCCTCCGACGACGGCTTCTCCCGCGAAGCCGAGACCCTGCTGCTGCCGCTATCCACCGACGGCGAGAATGTCGACATGGTGCTGGTCTACCAGGAGGTGGGCAGGCTGTGGTGAGTCGATGCAAGGACTTCTCACCCTGTTGCAGATAAATTCCCCTTATCTGTCGAACAGGAACGTCGTCGTCCCTTTGAGGATTTCGTCGCGAACTTTCGGCCCCGCCATGTCATCGACGGTCAGATGATTCATTGCGTGGCTGAGGAATTCTACCTTGGATAGCGACATGGCGTAGCCTAGTTTGTGGCCGCCGCGCTCACTTAGAGCATGCTGTCAAACAAGCTCTTTTGAGTTTTGGTGACTTGGCTCGCCTGCTAACCTTTTTGAGATTCCGCTGCTATGAGAGCGAAGAAAGCCGCCATGCCCAAATTTACCGGCACCTCCCGCTACATCACCACCCGCGACCTCGAGATCGCGGTCAATGCCAGCGTCACCCTCGGCCGGCCGCTGCTGGTGAAGGGCGAGCCCGGGACCGGCAAGACCGTGCTGGCCGAAGAGGTCGCGGCGGCGCTCGGGCTGCCGCTGATCACCTGGCACGTCAAGTCCACCACCAAGGCGGCGCAGGGGCTCTACGAGTATGACGCGGTCGCGCGGCTGCGCGACGGCCAGCTCGGCGACGAACGGGTGAAGGACATCCGCAACTACATCGTCAAGGGCAAGCTCTGGAACGCCTTCGAGCAGGAAACGCCGGTCGTGCTCCTGATCGACGAGATCGACAAGGCCGACATCGAATTCCCGAACGACCTCCTGCAGGAGCTCGATCGCATGGAATTCTTCGTCTACGAGACCAAGCAGACGGTGAAGGCCCGTCATCGCCCGATCGTCATCGTCACCTCGAACAACGAGAAGGAGCTGCCCGACGCCTTTCTGCGCCGCTGCTTCTTCCACTACATCCGCTTTCCCGATAAGGAAGTCATGGAGCGGATCGTCGCCGCGCATTACCCCAACATCAAACGCGACCTGCTGCGCGAGGCGATGACGCTGTTCTACGAGATCCGCGAGGTCCCGGGCCTGAAGAAGAAACCCGCCACCTCGGAACTGCTCGACTGGCTCAAACTCCTGGTCGCCGACGAGGTGCCGGTGGAGGCGCTGCGCTCCCACGACCCCAAGGTCGTGGTCCCGCCCCTGCATGGCGCGCTCTTGAAGAACGAGCAGGACGTGCATCTGTTCGAGCGCGTCGCCTTCCTGGCGCGGCGCGGACAATGAGACGGATAGACCCGTCGACCCCTCACCCCATCCCTCTCCCGCAAGGGGAGAGGGGGCTTATCTTTCCGTGACGGTCAAGCGAACCCGCGCGCGCGAGTTGCGCAAAAACCAGACGGATGCGGAACGCCGGATGTGGATGTTGCTCCGCGATCGGCGGCTAGAGCATCTGAAATTCAAGCGCCAAGAGCCGATCGGTCCCTTCTTCGTCGATCTCGTTTGCTTGCAGAAGCGCCTCATCATCGAACTCGATGGCGGCCAACACAACGAGAACTCCACCGACGATCAACGCACGGCATGGCTTGAGTCACAGAACTTCAAAGTCATCCGCTTCTGGAACAACGACGTCCTCAAAAACCCAGAAGGGGTGCTGATCGCAATCCTTCTCGCACTAAAAATAACCCCCTCTCCCCTTGCGGGAGAGGGCAGGGGTGAGGGGTCGACGGGTCTCTCCAGGGAATTCTGAAATGTTCGCCGGCTTCATCACCGCGCTGCGCAACCAAGGCGTCCCGGTCTCCTTGACCGAATACCTGACCCTGATCGGCGCGATGAAGCAAGGTGTGGCGCAGCTCGATGTCGAGGACTTCTACTTCCTCGCCCGCGCGACCCTGATCAAGGACGAGCGGCTGATCGACCGCTTCGACCGGGTCTTCGCGCTCTATTTCCACGGTCTTTCCGCGGTCGGGGGCGACATCACGGCCGAGATCCCCGACGACTGGCTGAAGGCGCTGGCCGAGAAATACCTCACCCCCGAGGAGCTGGCGCAGATCCAGACCCTGGGTGGCCTCGACCAGCTGCTCGAAACCCTGCGCCAGCGCCTGGCCGAGCAGAAGGAGCGCCACGAAGGCGGCTCGAAGTGGATCGGCACCGCGGGCACCTCGCCCTTCGGCGCCTATGGCGCCAATCCGGAAGGCATCCGCATCGGGCAGCATGAATCGCGCAACCGCCGTGCGGTCAAGGTCTGGGACAAGCGCGAGTTCAAGGACCTCGACGGCGAGGTCGAACTCGGCACCCGCGCCATGAAGCTGGCGCTCCGCGGCTTGAGAAGGTGGGGCCGCGAAGGCGAGGCCAACGAGCTCGATCTCTCCTCGACCATCCGCAAGACCGCGGAGAATGCCGGCTCGCTCGACATCCAGATGGTTCCGGCGCGCCGCAACAAGATCAAGGTGCTGCTGCTGCTCGATATCGGCGGCTCGATGGACGACCATGTCGAGGAATCGGCGCGCCTCTTCTCCGCCGCGCGCTCGGAATTCAAGCATCTCGAGACCTGGTATTTCCACAACATGCCCTATGAGCGGCTGTGGCGCTCGAACCGCCGGCGCTATGACGAATGGACGCCGACCACCCAGGTCTTGAACACCTATGGCGGCGACTGGTCGCTGATCGTGGTCGGCGACGCCACCATGAGCCCCTACGAGATCCTGCAGGTCGGCGGCTCGGTCGAGCATATGAACGACGAGGCGGGCTCGGTCTGGCTCGGCCGTTTCCTGAAACACTACCCGCGCGCGGTCTGGATCAACCCGCGCGACCGCGCACGCTGGGACACCACCCAGTCGGTGAAGCTGATCCGCCAGCTGATGGGCGACCGCATGTATCCGCTGACATTGGATGGCCTCGATGCCGCGCTCAGGGCATTGAAACGTCCGCTGTGATCCCCTTGACTCCTGGGAACAAAACGGATACATTGTGCGGTGATCGACGGGCGTCCTCCGCGCCCCTGCATGTACCCAGCATGTACGGAAAGAGGATCCATTCCGCAGAGCATGGCTTCAGCCGGCCTGGAGTTCCAGGCATAGCCGCGATGGACCTGCAGCCAGCAGCAGGCCGCAGCGGCGACCCGGCAGTCAACTCCCCGGAGTGACGGTCTGCCGCAATGCTGCCTCGAATGCGTCCGTAGAAACGCCCGAAATCCCCTGCAGCGTGCCCATCACCGCGCGCTGAAACCGCGTCGGCACCCCGGCTTCAGCAAGGAACCGCTCCAGGTGATCGATCTCCCGATCCAGGCTGCCTTCGACCCAGACCATCGCATGCACCAGCATCGCCGAGAGCAACTGCCCATCCTTCTCGCCTTGCCGGCGCCGTTGCGCGATGCCGATGATCTTCTGTCTTCCGATGGCGATGTCATAGCGTCCGGGACAGCAGCTGCCGGCGATCTCGCCGACCGTCGCGGTGACGCCGCAGCTCTGCAAAGCCGCCAGCATCGAATCGGCGAATTGCCTGAAGGCGGCGTCGATCGAAGGCGCCTCATCGCGCGGCGTCGCAATGGCCAGCGAGACGTTGAGCGTGCCCGCGGTCTGCGGCACCGGCCCGCCGCCGGTCCGGCGCACCACCACCGGCCGGCCGCGCTGCCCGGAAGCTGCTGCGGCCGCGGCAAATTCGGCGCGCTGTGCGAGCAGCGGCGTCACGACGAGGCAGGGGCTGGTGCGCCAGAGCCGCAGCAAACCGGTCTCCGGACGTGCGAGCACATCCTCCAGCAGCGTCATCTCTCCGGCGATATCGCTTTCGGCGCTCGCCCCCGGCAACCCGCGCCTGATCTCGAGGTTCATGAGAGAGGCCTTACCACATCCCGCCGCAATTGAAACGCTTCCGCCGACTCCTCATCCTCGTCGCTCTGGCGCTCGCCGCGGGCGCTGCCGCCATCTATGAAGGCTGGATCCGCATCCCGCCGAATGCCGTCCCTTGGGCGAAGGTGATGCTGGATGAGAGGCCGGGCTGGTTCGCCAACATCCAGCTGAACGGCCTCTCGACCGACGGCGGCGCCTGCCGCGCCGCGCTCGGCCGCTCGACCATGAAGTTCTCGGTGATGGCCGACCGGCAGATCGGCGCGGACTGCGGCTTCACCGACGTGGTGCGCGCCGATTCGACGCCCATCGCCATGAGCCCGCGGCCGGTCGCGACTTGCGCCATGACCGCCGGCCTCTATTGGTGGCAGCGGCGGCTGGACGAGATCGCGCAGGCCGAACTCAACAGCCGCGTGGTCCGTATCGACCAGCTCGGCACCTACGCTTGCCGGAACATCAACTCCGCCGCGGAAGGCCGCCGCAGCCAGCACGCGACCGCCAACGCGATCGACATCGCCGCCTTCCATCTGGCCGACGGCCGGGTGATCTCAGTGCAGAAGGATTACGGCCAGCCGACGCCGGAAGGCCGCTTCCTCGACGCCGCGCATGACGAGGCCTGCAGTCTCTTCAACATCGTGCTCGGCCCGAAATACAACCGGCTCCACGCCAACCACTTCCACCTGGACCTCGGCGGCTTCCGGTTCTGCCGGTGAGGCGCGCTATTCGATTCGGGCGACCACGTCGCCGCGCTGGAACGGCTGCTCCGGCTGGACCAGGATCTTGAGGTGCCCCGCCGCCGGCGCGACCAGGTCGTAGGCGGTTTTCTCCACCATGAGCTCGGCGATCAGGTCGCCTTCCTGCACCGGGTCGCCGTCCTCGAACAGCCAGGCCGAGACGATCCCCGGCAGGTCCTCCTCCCAGAGATCCTTCGGCACCGCGACTTGTGTGGACATTACGCCTTCCCGAGCGTGAGGCGCGCCGCCGCCGCGATCTTCGCACCGTCCGGCAGCAGCGGGCGCTCCAGCGCCGGGCTGAACGGGATCGGGATATCCGGGAAGGCAACCCGCTTCGGCGCTGCCTTCAACTGCTGGAACGCGCATTCACTCGCCAGCGCGATGATCTCGCCGGAGACGCCGTAGCTCTGGTAGTCCTCATCCGCCACCACCAGCCGGCCGGTCTTCTTGACCGAGGCGAGCACCGTCTCGCGGTCGAGCGGCATCAGGCTGCGCAAGTCGATGACCTCCGCCGCGATGCCATCCTTGGCGAGTTCCGCCGCGGCGTCGAGCGCATGGTGCACGGTCGAGCCGAGGCCCACCAGGGTCACGTCCTTGCCGGGCCTCGCAATCGCTGCCTTGCCGATCGGCACCAGGTATTCGTCCTCCGGCACGTCGTTGATCGCGCCCTTCACCGTGCCGAGCCAGCCCATGCCCTGCAGCGCCTTGTGGAACATGTAGACGACCGGGTTGGGATCGCGGATGGCGGCGAGCATCAGCCCCTTGGCGTCATAGGCATTGGACGGCACCACCACCTTGAGGCCCGGCAGATGCGCGAAGGTGCCGTAGAGGCATTGCGAATGCTGCCCGGCATCGCCGTAGCCGCCGCCGACCGAGGTCATCAGCACCATCGGCACCGGGCTCTGCCCGCCGGAGAAGTAGCAGTTCTTGGCGGCAAGGTTGTAGATCGCATCCATGCAGACGCCGAAGAAGTCGACGAACATCAGTTCGACGATCGGCTTCATGCCGACGCAGGCCATGCCGACCGCGGCGCCGATGAAGGCGGTCTCCGAGATCGGCGTGTCGCGGACCCGGGTCCCGCCGAACTCCTCGAAGAGGCCGCGGGTATTGCCGAAGACGCCGCCCAGCCGGCCGATATCCTCGCCCAGCACCAGCACGGCGGGATCGCGCCGCATTTCTTCGGCGATGGCTTCCGCCATGGCCTTGGCGATGGTCAGGTTGCGCTTTGTCCTGTTCACCGGCGCGTTCACGCGAACACCTGTTCGAAAGCCTGCCGCGCCTCCGGGAAAGGTGCCGCGCGGGCGGCGGCGATGGCGTCGGCGACCCTGCTCTCGGCCTCCGCCCGGATCCTCGCATCGGCTGCGGCATCGAGCGTGCCGTCCGCGAGGAGCCGCCGGCGCAGGGCCGCGATCGGGTCCTTGGCCTTCAACCCGGCGACCTCGCCTTCGGCGCGATAGCCCTCGGCATCGCCCATGAAATGGCCTTCCAGGCGATAGGTCTCGATCTCGATCAGGCTGGGACCCTGGCCGGCGCGCGCCCGGGCGATCGCCGCGCCGGCGACCGCGAAGATCTTCATGGGATCGTTGCCGGTGATGCGGTGGCCGGGCATGCCATAGGCGGCAGCGCGCACCGCGTTGTCGGCAACCGCCGTCGAGTCCCTCTTGGAGACGGAGATCCCCCAGGCATTGTCCTCGATCACGAAGACGACCGGCGCCTGCCAGACCGCGGCGAGGTTGAGCGCCTCGTGGAACGCGCCCTGGTTGGCCGCGCCCTCGCCGATGAAGGAGACCGCGACCCGTTTCTCGCCGCGCTGCTTGAACGCGGCGGCGGCGCCGACCGCCGGTCCCATGCCTTCGCCGATGATGCCGGCGCAGGAGAAGTTCACCTTCGCGTCGAACAGATGCATATGCCCGCCGCGCCCGCCCGAGAGCCCGGTCTTCTTGCCGAAGATCTCGGCGGCCATCGCCTTGAGATCGACGCCCTTGGCGATGGCAATGTGGTGCGGGCGATGCGTCGCGGTCACGAAGTCGCCGGGGTCCAGATGCGCGCAGACGCCGACCGCGCAAGGCTCCTGGCCGTTGGAGAGATGCATCTCGCCGGGGATCGGCCCGTTCGCCATGTTGAACGCGGGCTGCTTGCCCTCGAAATAGGCGGCGGCGACCGCCTCCTCGAAGCGCCGGCTGACCAGCATGCTGTGGTACATCCAGCGCGCCTGCTCCTTGGTCGGAGTCATCTCACGCCGCCTTGGCGTCGAGCTCCGCCGCCTTGTCCGCGAAGTATTTCCAGTCGAGCAGCATCAGGATCGAGCCGTCGGGATTGGTGAAGGCGACCGGCCCGTGGTTGGTGAAGAGGAGCTCGGAATCCTCCAGGAACTCGGTGCGCGCGTGATAGACGCCGAGCGGCTCGTAGCCGTAATCGCCGGCCTTGGCCGTGCCGGCACGATAATCCATGACGCCCTTGGTCATCAGATACTCGCCGGCGCCGTGGTGGAAATGCGGCGGGAAGGCCGAGCCCTTGGCGCAGCGGAACATCACGGTCCAGACCCCGGTCTCGGCGCTGGTCCTAAGGACGGCATAGTCGATGCCCGGCGCGAAATTGATCCAGCGGCGTTCGCTGTCGCGGCAAAGCAGGTCGGCGGGGTTGGAATCGGCAGGCGCAGCGCTCATCGGTTTCCTCCGTTTGGGGCGGCTGATTGACCCATTGATTGACGGGGACCGCCCTTTATCGGAGGATCGTGGGGCGAATGCCGGCCCCGGTCTTGCCTCAGCGTGACCGGAAGCTTGACCGAACGTGCCGGACGCGCCCGGGAGAGGTTGGGGAGGGAGACGCATGGCGGCTGCCGCGCCCGCGGAACTGCTGTCCACCGAGATCCTGCCGCCGCCGCGGCAATACGAGGCTTGGCGCGACGCGGTTTCCGCCACCCATCTCGCCTGGGACCTGCCGCGCCGCAGTGAGAGCGCGTTCAGCGGCCGCATCCGCCGCCAGTCGCTCGGCGCCGCCGACATCATCCAATGCCGCTGCGATCCCTGCCAGGGCCGGCGCGGCCGCGCCGAGATCGCGCGCGCCGACACCGCCGCCTACGGCCTGCTCTATATCGTCGGCGGGCGGGAGCGGATCTATCAGGACGATACCGAGATCACGCTGCGCGCCGGCACCTTCACGCTCTGGGACAGCACGCGGCGCATCGATTTCCGGGTGCCCGACACGCTGCAGAAGATCACCCTCATGCTGCCGCAGCGGATGCTGGAAGCGGTGCTGCCCAATGCCCGCGACCTGACCGGCATCCCGGTCAGCGCCCGCCAGGGCTCGGGCGCGCTCTTCGCCACGCATCTGCGGTCGCTGGCGCGCCAGGGCGCGGAGCTGCCGACGGCGCAGCATGACGCGGTGCTGCAGGCAACGCTTTCCCTGATGGCGACGGCCTTCGAGACGCTGGTTGCCTCGGCGGGCGCCGATCACCGACGCCACCTGATGGCCCGGATCAGCGGCCATATCCTGAAAAATCTTGCCGATCCGGGGCTCACGCCAGAACGCGTCGCCGTCGCGCTCGGCCTCTCGCTGCGCCAGCTGCACCGCGTGTTCGGGATGAGCGGCTGGACGGTGGAGCGTTGGATCTGGCATCAGCGGCTGCTGCGCTGCCGCCAGGAGCTGGATCTGCGGGAGAAGACGCCGATCTCGCAGATCGCCTTCCGCTGGGGCTTCAGCGATGCCGCGCATTTCAGCCGCGCCTTCCGCGACGCCTTCGGCGCCTCGCCGCGCGACTACCGCAACCGGTTGAACGCCTAGCGCCTACAGCGTCTTCGCGGTCAGCGTGTCGCAGGCGTTGACGTCGCCGGCTTGCATGCCGCGCTTGAACCAGCGCTGGCGCTGCGCCGAGGTGCCGTGGGTGAAGCTGTCGGGCACCACATAGCCCTGGCCTTCTTCCTGCAGCTTGTCGTCGCCGATCGCGGAGGCGGCGTTCAGCGCCTCGTCGACATCGCCCGGCTCGACGATCTTGCGCTGGTTGGCGTGATAGGCCCAGACACCCGCGAAACAGTCGGCCTGCAACTCGATCCGCACCGAGGCGGAATCGGCGCCGGTCTGGTTGCCGCCGCCGAAGGCGCGCCCGATCTCCTCGGTCGAGCCGATCAGGTGCTGGATGTGATGCCCGACCTCATGCGCGATCACATAAGCCTGGGCGAAATCGCCCGGTGCCCGGAAGCGCTGCTTTAACTCGTCATAGAAGGCGAGGTCGATATAGACCTTGGCATCGCTCGGGCAATAGAACGGTCCCATCGCCGCGGCGCCGGTGCCGCAGGCGGTGGCGGTGCGGCCGGTGAACAGCACCAGCCGCGGCGCCTGGTAGGTCTCGCCCGCGGCCTTGAATATCTCGCTCCAAGTATCCTCGGTATCGGCCAGCACGACCTGGACGAACTGCGCGCCCTCGTCGTCCTCCGGGATCGGCGTGGTGTTGGCCGGCTGCTCATGGCCGACGCCGCCCATGCCCCCGCCCTCGATCTGCGACAGCAGCGTGGTGGGATCGACCCCGAAGAACAGGCCGATCAGCAGGATCACGATCAGCCCGAGCCCGCCGACCTTGATGCCACCACCCCCGCCGCCGAAGCCGCCGCCGAAGCCACCGGAGCCGCGCCGGTCTTCCACATTCGTGCTGCGCCGCCCGCCCCGCCAAAGCATGTCCGCCTCCGCCTTCTAGAACCGGGTGAGCCGCCGCCGGTTGGCCCGCACCCGTCGGTGATAATAGCGTGCCGAGCGGTCGACGACAGCCGGCAACGTCGATCCCAGCTGTCCGCTCCAGGCCCGTGCCTGCAAGGCAAAGCCGGCGGCGACCTTTTCCGTGACCATGCGATGAAACTCTGCCGCTGCCGCCGGACCGCCGGCCGCCATCTTCATGCCGCGCAAGGTCATCACCATCGTCATTTCTCCGGTCAGCATCCAGAGACCGAAACTCGTCTTCAGCCAATCCTGGACCATGATCCTGCGCTCCGCTCTCGTTCTTCGCGGACCAACGATCCGGCGGTATCGCGGGTTCCGCTAGGCTTCGGCGGCTTCCGCCCGCGCCTGCCGGCGCCAATGGCTGATTTCGACCTCGACCCGGTCCTGGGGGATGGTGTCGAAGAGATCGAGCGCGCCGCCAAGCGCGCCCGCCGCGACCAGCCCGTCCTGCGACTGCGCCTTGCGCCAGAGGAGATAGATCGTGGCGAACTCCTCGCGCGCCATGCCGATCGCCCGCGCGGCGATGGCGATGCTCTCGCCGTTGTTTTCCTTCACGAAGCGCTGCACCAGGCCGACCGGCAGGTTGGCCATCTTGGCGAACATCGCCTCGGCCATGGCCCGCTCGCCGCGCCGCAAGGTCTCGACCATCAGCCGCGGCGACAGCCGGAAGCGCGGGTCCGGCAGCGGCGTGCCGTTCGGTGCAGGCGCGGGTTCGGTCGAGACCGGGGTGGCGCCGGTGAAATCCGGCTCGCGAGGGCTGCCGCTCTCGACGGCCAGGCTCAGCAGGTTGCGCAGCCGCGTGACCGTGTCGCCTTCTTCCGGCGCCAGCTCGAAACGCTCGATCAACGCCTCGCGCACCGCCGGGTCGGCCCATTCCGCCATCTCGATGCCGGCCTCTTCCATCAGCTCCGGGCGCTTGGCGATGCGTTGCTGCAGGTCGACGTCGTCGCGCGCCATCTCGATCGCATCGGCCATCGCCGGGATCGAGAGCCTGATGGTCTCGTTCTTCAACAGCACGCGGGCGAGGTCGGGGTCATTCCGGCGCATCAGCGCATCGGCCACGGACATCGGCAGCGCGCGGCGCGCGGCGATGATCGCCGCGCGCTCGGGATCCTCGCTGAGCGTCATCAGGTCCGTGGTGGTCAGCGATTCCGCCTGGAACAGCACCAGCGAGGCGATTTCGATATCGTCCGCGGCCAGCAGCCGTGCGAGCTCGGCCGGCGCGAAAGGCGCGTTGGCGGTCGCATAGGCGAGCTCCAGCCGCGCCTCGACGGTCGCGAAGGGATGCAGGATTTCCAGTAATTCGGTGAAGCCGCGCTTCTCGCCCTCGCTCAGGCCCTGGCCGCGCGCCAGGAACAGCTGCCCCAGCAACCCGAACAGCCGCGAGCGTCCCTCCGGCGTGCGATCGCGCGCCGACTCCATCAAGGCTTCGATGCTGAAGGGTTCGCTCATGCTGCTTCGATCGTGACCGAAAGGGATAGACCCGTCGACCCCTCACCCTGTCCCTCTCCCGCAAGGGGAGAGGGGACGCTGTGGCGCCAACCTTTACCAAACTCTCTCATCGTGCAGCGAAAACAATCCCCCTCTCCCTTTGCGGGAGAGGGCTGGGGTGAGAGGTCGACGGGTGCCCCCGGGGAAAAGCTACTTCACCGCCTGCAGGTGCCCACCCTCGATCGAGCGCTCGGGCGGCAGGGTGACGGTGGCGCGGGTGCCCTTGCCGACGCTGCTCTCGAGTGCCAAGTCGCCACCATGGAGTCTTGCCAAGCCCCGGGAGAGCGGCAGGCCCATGCCGATGCCCTCGAAACGGCGGTCGAGATCGGCCTCGACCTGGGCGAAGGGCTCCATCACGCGGTCGAGATGCTCCGGCGCGATGCCGATGCCGTTGTCCTCGACCGTGATCACGACCCCGCCGTCGGCGCCGATCGTGGCCGAGAGACGCACGCGGCCCCCGGGCGCGGTGAACTTCACCGCGTTGCCAAGCAGGTTTACCAGGATCTGCTTCATCTTGCGCTTGTCGGCATTGACGCGCGGCAGGCGCGGCGAGATGTCGGCGCTGAACTTGATGGCGCGGGCTTCCATCCGGCTCGCCACGATGCGGCGCGCGGATTCGAACAGCTCCTCGACGTTGCAGGCGGCCTCGTGCAGCTCGACCTCGCCGGTCTCGATCCGCGACATGTCGAGGATGTCGTTGATGACTTCCAGCAGGCGCTGGGCGCTGCCGTGGATGTCGCCGACATAGGCGCGGTATTCCGGATTCTCGACCGGGCCCAGCAGGCCCATGCGCATCACATCGGTGAAGCCGATGATCGCGTTCAAGGGCGTCCGAAGCTCGTGGCTCATGTTGGCGAGGAAATGGCTCTTCGCCCGGCTCGCGACCTCCGCCGCTTCCTTGGCACTCCTGAGGCTCTCCTCGCGGCGGGTGAGCTCGGTGATGTCGGTAGCCGCGCCCCGGAAGCCTTTCAGGCTGCCGTCGCTCTTGTCGAAGATGGGCGCCGCGCTCATCAGGAACAGCTTGCGACGGCCGTTGCTGTCATCGGAGTCGAACGGCTGGTCGCGGAACGGCGAGAGCCGCTCCAGGCGCCGGCGCAGCGCCTGGCGCAGCGGCTCCGAGCTTACCATCGACATCAGGTTCCGGCCGATCAGCTCGTGCGGCGAGAAGCCGAGCACGTTGTTCACCCGGTGGGTGATCATCTGCAGGTTGAAGCCGGCATCGGTCTCCCACATCCAGTCGGAGGAGAGCCGGATGAAATCCATGTGGCGCTCGACCACGATCGGGCTCTCGTCGGTCCGCTCGGCGACTTCGGCCGAGAGGTTAAGCAGCCCGCCGAAGCCGACCAGCTGGCCGCGCTCATCGAACAGCGGCACCATGCGCGAGCGCAGAACGGCGCCATTCGCAATGCTGTCCTCGCGGAACATCGGCTGCCGCTTCAAGTCGATCTCTTCGGCGATGTCCTTCAAGGGCAGGATCTGGCCGATCTGCTTGCCGCCGGCCTTGGTCTCGGTGATCTTGCGAAAAGCGGCGTTGCTCCAGGTGATCTCGCCGCGGGTATCGGCCTGGAAGCAGGCGGGGCCGAACTCCAGCATTTCCTTGGCGAAGGCCTGCTGCAGCAGCTCGGGCCTGCTGGCGGCCGCGGCCGCCTTGCCTTTCGGCGCCGGCGAGACGAGGAAGGGATTGGGCTTCATGCGCGCTGTCGTCCTTGTTGCTCTTCCACGCTTCTGATGGCGTAGAGGTAGTCGGGGTCGCGGCGCCAGCGGCCGATGACGGTCGCGGCATTGCCGTGATTGATGCGGTCGAAAAATTCCAGGGCGCGGCCGAGATCGGCCGGGTCCATCGATGCGCCGCCGGGCCGGGCCTTGCGGGTCAGGAGGTAGATGCTGGCGAACTCTTCGCGGGAGAGGCCGATGCCGCGCGCCACCACAGCGAGGCCTTGCCCGCCTTGCTCGTAGCAGAGGCGCCGGATCAGCGCGGGGCGCAGCCCGGCCATCTCCGCCAGCATCGCCTCGAACAGCGGGACCTCGCCGCGGCGGAGCGTCTGCATGAGGAGCCGAGGCGTCAGCTTGCGGCCTTCGCCCAGCGCCTGGGCGAGTGCGCCGGCGGCGTCGGGATCGGGCTCCTGCGGCTTCTCGGATTCCTCGCGGGCGATCGGCTCCAGGCTGTCGTCGAGCTTGTCGATGTCGATGTCGAAACGCTCGACCAGCGACCGGCGGATCGCGGCGGAGACCCAGAGGCACATCCGGCGCGCGAGTTCCGGCGGCAGGTCGCGGCGCCTCACCAGCGGCTCCTGGAACTCGTCCACCGCCTTCGACTGCTCGACGAGATAGGCCATGGTGGCGCGCGAGATATGCGCGTCCTGGTTCTCCAAGAGAGTGCGGATCACGTCCTTCTCGCCGGATTCGACCAGCGCGTCGGCGACCGCGGTCGAGAGATCGCGGCGCATCGCGATCGCAAGGAGATGCTGGGTTGAGCGGTTGCGCACGATCTCGATCAGGTCGGCGTCCTGCAGCACCTTGCTTCGGAGCAGCATCGGGCTGGCGATGTCGATCTCGTCGTTGGCGAGCAGCACAGCCAGTTCGCGCGGCGTACCGGGGGCGTCGGCCAGCTTCACGGTGAGCTTGTGGCGAATCTCGCGGCTGACCTCGCGGATCAGCTTTTCCAGGATGTCGGTGATGAGGGCGCGTTCTTGCAGCGTGAGTACGGTGTTCCGTTCCAGGAACACGTCCCCCATCGCTTCGAACAGCTGCTCACGCGCCTGGTCCGACTTCTGCCGGGCCAGAGTCATCAGCTGCTCGCTACTGAGGGGTTCCAACGCCATCCCCGCCCCACATTGGCGCTTCCAGGCCCGATTTTGGCGCCCGTGAATCGCCTCACATTTGGATACGGTACAGTCCCAATCTCGTTAATGTCAAACCAATACGCGAAGAATCGGCGCTATAGTTTTGATTCAGAAAGGGAATTTAGGCTTAAGAAAAGCTGAACAATCAATATTCCGCGTCTGCGAATGCGGCGAGCCACTAGGCATAGGGCATTATCGCCCACGCGGGGTGTGCAAAGCCTTAACGCGGCAGGGCTGCCGCGGGGTTCTCCGATTCAGAAGGTCAGGCCGCCGAGGGGCGGGACAGCACATAGGCCGCGATGCCGATCATCGCCGCCGCGACCGCCGCGGCCAGCGGCAGGCCGGGCTGGTGGCTCCACCAGAACACTGTGTAGCCGAGCGACATGCCGGCACAGGCGAACAGCTTGGCCTTGACCGGGATCGCGCCATGCTCACGCCAAGCGCGCAGGACCGGACCGAACCGACGGTGGTTCAGCAGCCAAGCCTCCACGCGCGGCGATGAGCGCGCGAAGCAGGCGGCGGCGAGGATGAGGAAGGGCGTGGTCGGCAGCAGCGGCAGGAAGGCGCCGACAAAACCGACGACGACCAGCAGGCTGCCGGCGGCGAAGAAGGCGGGGCGCTTCACCGCCGCGCGGTTAGAACTCGGTCGAAGAGACCAGCTTGTCGATCTTCTCGGCCTTCCAGTTGATCACCTTGCCCATGTCCTTGGGGTCCATGCCGAGCGCGCGGGCCGGCTCGCCGACCGCCAGGCCCTGCTTTTGGCCGAGATCGACGCCCTTGGAAATCGGGGCGTTCGGCAGGTCGTCCAGGGTCTCGCCGATGCCCTTGGCGTTGACCGTGCCTTCGAGCACCAGCAGCGAGGTGGTGTGGTCCTTGATCGACATGATCCATTCGGTGCCGCGCGCAGCACTGGTAACCAGCGAGGAGCTGACTTCAAAGCTGGAGCCCTCGCCGGCCTTGGCGACCGCGGCGCGCACCACGCCGTCAAGGAGGGTGGCCGCGATCTCGCGCTTGGAGCCTGCGAATTTCGCGGTGTCGATGTTGAGCTTGGAGTTCTCGCCGAGGGTGATGACCGAGCCGTCCTGGAACTGGATCTTCAGCCGCGCATCCGGGCCGGTCACGATGCCGTCGCCGGCTTCGATCGGCGTGCCGGGCACCATGGTGCCGTCATCTTTCTTGGACGGCTCGGCCAGCATAACGTTGCCGCCAGCTCGGGCCGCCCGGGCCTGACCGCGAAGCTTGGTGACCACGCCGACCGAACTTGCTGCTTGCGCTGCCCCGACGCCGAGGCCGGGCAGGCCGATGGCGGCGCAGAGGGCGGTCGTCATACGCAGGAACAGCCGGCGGCCAAAGCCGGGATCGCGATCGGGGGACATGGTGCAAAAGCCTCTCGAAGTGCGTGAGTCTCAACACGAGACCGGTTCGACCCTATTGCCTCTTTCACCCCTAACCTTGTCAAGCCGACAAGGTTAACAACCCCGTGTGAAAAGGATTCCCCACACACAAGGGTGGCGGCAGGACATAATCGCTGCCGTTCACACGCGCGTCAGCGCATCAAGGCCGGGTAAGATCAGAAGCGAACAGAAGGTCGAGCGCGGCCTTTGCCTGGCGGCCGATGCCCGACTGCTTGCTCTCGCGCGGGCCGGCCACGTTCAAGGTCTCGATGCCGTGTTCGCGCAGCCATGCGGTGAAGTCGGCGGCCTTCAGTCTGCGGTCGAGGTCGATGACGAGCGTGGGCTTGCCGTATTCGCGGCACAGGAAGATCGTGCGCTGCGTGCCGCCTTCCGGCCGGCCGCGCGTAAGGATCAAAGTGCCGTCGGAATGCGCGACATTGAGCGCGGTGCGCATGGCGTATTCGGCCGAAGCGCATTCGGTGAGGCGGTATTTCGCGGCGATGCGGCCGCTCTCCGAACGGCGGCCTTTCGGGCAATAGCCGCCATGCGGAATCCCGCGCCGGATCGCGAAGTCGAGCGCCGCTTGGTCGACCCCGGTCTGGCCGCCGGACACGATCTTCTTCAGCCTGAGCATGGAACCGATAAGGGTATCGGTTTTAGAACAAAATAGCAACACAGCCGCCGACGCCGGCCGACCTGGGGGCTGCGCCGGACCCCGCTGTGGCTCAGATCGCGACCTTGGCTTTGGCTTCAGTTGCGGGGAGGGCGTTGAAGTCGGTGATCACGCGGTCAGCCGGGAGCGTGATGGTGACGGTCGTGCCCTTGCCGGGCTCGCTCAGCACCTCGATGCGGCCGTGGTGCAGCTCGACCAGGCGACGGGAGATGGCAAGGCCGAGGCCGCTGCCGCCGAACTGCCGGCTGATCGAGTTGTCGCCCTGGCGGAACGGCCGGAACAGCTGCGGCAGCACGTCGGGCGGGATGCCGATGCCGGTATCGACCACGGCGATTTCTATTTCGCCGTCCTGGGTGACGCGGCCGCCGATTTTCACCGCGCCGTTGCGCGGCGTGAACTTCACCGCGTTGGAAAGCAGGTTCAAGAGCACCTGCTTCATGCCGCGTTCCTCGGCCCAGACCCGGGGCAGCGTCTCGAAGCCGGTGGAGGAGAGCTTCACCGCGCCCTCGGCGGCGCGCGACTTCATGATATTCAGACAGACGTTGACCACGTCGCCGAGGCTCAGCTCCTCCTCGTAGAGGACGTGCTTGCCGGCCTCGAGCTTGGAGACGTCGAGAATATCGTTGATCAGCTCCAAGAGCAGCAGGCCGCTTTCGTTGATGTCGCGGGCGTAGTCGACGTAGCGCGCCTGGTCCGAGCCGAACAGCTGGTCGCGGATGACCTGCGAGAAGCCGATGATGGCGTTCAAGGGCGTGCGGAGCTCGTGGCTCATGTTGGTCAGGAACTCGCTCTTCGAGCGGTTGGCAAGCTCGGCCTCGTTCTTGGCCTCGATCAGCTCCTGCTCGTGCTGCTTCAGGTCGGTTACGTCCTGGAGCGCGCCGAACAGTTGCGCGGTATTGCCGTCCTGGTCGCGCATGCGCTCGCCGGCCGACCGGATGTAAAGCGTGGTGCCGTCGGGCCGCAGCATCCGGTATTCCAGCGAATAGGAGTCGATCTCCTCGCGTGCGAAGGCGTTGCCGATCGGCATCAGGCGCAGGCGGTCGTCCGGATGGACAAAGCGCTCGATGTAGTCTGGGAGGCTCGCGATCGGCGGGTCGGGCACGCGCTGCAGAATTTCGGTGTAGAACTCGTGGTCGAACATGATGCGGCGCGCGCCCTGCGGATCCTCCTCGGTGTGCCAGCAATAGAGCTTGGCGACGCGCTGGGCGCGGCGCAGCTGGTATTCGGAGCGGCGCAGGTTGGCCTCGGCGGTCTTCACCTCGGTCAGGTCCTGGATGATGCCGATGCCGTAAAGCGGCCGCCCGTGCTCGTCGCGGATGCGCTCCGAGACCGAGCGCACGTGGCGAATGTCGCCCGACGGATGGGTGACGCGGTAGCTCATGGTGTAGTTGTCGACCAGGCCCTGGTCGAAGTCCTTGAACACGTGCAGCACCATCTCGCGATCGTCCGGATGGACGAACCGTGCGCAGAAGGCCTTGCCGTCGTCCCAATGGAGCTGGTCGCGCTCGGCGCCGAAGATCTCGCAGATCTCGTCGGACAGCTGGCTGTGGTTGACGTCCTCGTTGCTGCCGTCCGGGCTTTCCCAGTACCAGTAGCCGAGCTTGGCCAGGCGGTAGGCGCGGCGCATCTGGCGCTCGACCCGCCGCATCGCGATCGCCGATCGCCGGAGTCCGGTCACGTCCTGGACGATGCCGTTGATCTGAACCAGGCGCCCCGCCGCGTCGAGGCGCTTCTCCGCGCTTTCGAGCACATGGCGGATCGAGCCGTCGGGCAGGACGACGCGGTATTCCTGGACGTAGCTCGGCGCGTCGCTGGCGAGGAAAGTCTCGTCCAGCTTCTTCAGGTCCTCGCGATCGTCGCGATGGACATAGCGGTCGTAGAAGGCGCCGCCGGATTCATTCATCTCGGCCAGAGTGACGCCGAAGATCTCCGCCGCCTCCGCCGACCAGGAATAGGGCGCCTTGGAAAGATCGCCGGATTGCGTATTCGGGTCGAACGACCAGTGGCCCATCCTGGCGATCTTGTAGCCGAGCTTCAGCTTGGCCTCGCTCTCGCGCAGCGCGATGTCGGCGAGCCGCTGGTCGGTCACGTCCTGGATGGTGCCGACGATCTGGGTGACGCGGCCGCTGTCGTCGCGGATCTTCTCGGCGCATTCCCGGATGTAGGAGGTCCGGCCGTCCGGCCGCAGGAACCGGTATTCGTGGGTGTAGCTGGTGCGCGCGTCGGTCAGGAAGTCGACGTTGAGGGCGCGCAGCTCCGCGCGGTCCTCCGGGTGGATATAGAGATCGTAGAAGGCGTCGCCGATGTCGAGCGCATCGCTGGAGACGCCGTAGATCTCCCAGACCTGGTTGGAATAGGAGTAGACCCCCTTGCCGCCGCCCGAGCGCGGCCGGTTGGGCTCGAAGCTCCAATGACCGAGCTTGGCCATGCGGAAGCCGTGTTGCAGCTTGGCCTCGCTCTCGCGGATCGATTGCTGGGCGCGGCGGGCGTCGGTGACATCCTGCAGCGTGCCCGCCATGTAGCTCAGGCGGCCGTCGGTATCGAGCACCTTCTCCGCGCATTCGCGGATGTAGCGCTCGCCGAGCTGCGGATGCAGGATGCGGTATTCCTGCACATGGACCGTGCCGTCGCCCTGCTCGAAGTCGATGTAGCGGCGACGCGCCAGCGGCCGGTCGTCGGGATGGACGAGGTTCCAGAAATCGACACCGGCTGCGGTCAGCTCTTCCGCCGCAATGCCGAGCAGTTCCTTGGTGTCGTCGGTATAGGTGTAGACGCCGTCACCGTCGGCCGGGCGCCATTGCCAATAGCACAGCCGCGCGATGCGATGGGCCTGGCGGAGCATCGCCGCCTGCTGCATCAGCGCGCCATCGCGCTCCGCCGCTGTCGGGGCGGAAGACGCGGCCTGCCTCGCCATCGGCGCAGCGTTCAGCCGCAGCAGCAGTCCGATGACGCCGGCGCCGAACAGCAGGATGGCGATGAGGCCGACCGGGCGGCTGCCGTACCACTCCGCCAAGCCCGCGCAGGCGGCCGCGATCGCCACCAGGAGGGCGGCGGTCGTTCCGGGGATCTTCAATGCGGCGGGCGGTTGGTTTCCGGCCACTCCGGCCTCAGATACAGTTCGGTTCCAGGGCGCTAAACTGCCGCCCAATCCTTGAAGATTTGGTTTATTCATGCTGCGGCCGCGCGCGCAGATCCGGCAAATTCGACTTAAATTACAGCGCTCTATTTTGGCTTCTCAGGGGCTTGCCGCCGGCGCCGACAAGGCCTCTCGGGAATCAAATCCCAAATTCGGCCTCAGCCGCCTTTTCGGCCGCAGGGATCTTCCGTCGGATCCGGGATGTCCATCATCCGCGCCATGATGGTCGCGGTGCGCGACTGGACATAAGGGCCGGGCTTGGCGACCGACCATTTGAGCGGCGAGGGCAGAACCGCGACCAGCAGCGCCGCTTCGCGCCGGGTGAGCTGGCTCGCCGGCTTCTTGAAGTAGGTCTGCGCCGCGGCCTCCGCGCCGTAGACGCCGGGGCCGAACTCGACCACGTTCAGATAGACCTCGAGGATCCGCCTCTTCCCCCACATCAGCTCGATCAGGCCGGTAAAGTAGTATTCCAAGGCCTTGCGGATGTAGGTGCGGTCCGGCCAGAGAAAGGCATTCTTGGCGGTCTGGTTGCTGATCGTGCTGCCACCGCGGATGCGCTTGGATTTGGCGTTGCGGTTCCAGGCCTTCTGGATCGCCTCCCATTCGAAGCCATAATGCGCGCAGTAACCGGAATCCTCGGCTGCGATTGCCGCCCGCGGCAGATTGGGCGAGATCTGGTCATAGGAGACCCAGTCCTTGGAGAAGCCGTGGCCCTGGACCAGGCGGATGACCATCAGCGGCGTCAGCGGCACCGGTATCCAGGCATAGAGCGCGGTCCAGAACACCGAGATCAGAACGAAGAGCCCGATCGCGCGCATGACCAGGTGGAGGAATCGCCGCAGCGGCCCGGGCTTGCGCGCCGCGACCGTCACCGGCTCCTGCTCAGGCTTGGTCCCCTCTGGCATACTTGCTCATACCGGCATCGTGACCCCTGGACAAGCCGGTGCGGGGTGGCGAAGCTCTGCCATGCTGCAAATTTCCAATCAGCTTTCCGCGCCTGAAACGCCGTTCGAATTTCCGCTGGCAGCGCAGCGCATCTGCCGCGGAGTCACCCGCCTGCTGGATGGGCTCGGCTTCGCATCGCTGCATGAATTTCCCTTGAAAGCGCGGCGGCGCGCCGACGTGATCGCGCTGAACGGCGCCGGCGAGATCGTGATCGTCGAGGTGAAATCCGGCCGCGCCGATTTTCAGTCGGACCGGAAATGGCCGGAATATCTCGAGTTCTGCGACCGCTTCTTCTTTGCGGTCGAGCCGGATTTCCCGCGCGAGATCCTGCCGGTCGATTGCGGCCTGATCGTCGCTGACGCCCATGGCGGCGAAATCGTCCGCCCGGCGCCGCAAGGCAAGCTCAACGGCAATCGTCGGCGCGTGCTGACCCTGGAGATCGCGATCTCGGCGAACCGGCGCTTGAGCCGGCTGCTGGATCCAGAGATTGGCCTCTAGCCCCATCTGCCCCGGATTCCTCTACGGCGCGCCGGTAGTGCATCCCGCCAAATCTAGGACCAGAGATCGCGCAACCGCGGATGCTCCATGACATTCCGGCCGGAGGTGAAGGTCGTGGCATCCCAGCCGATGCTGTTCGCGAGGGCTACGACTTCGGGTTGATCGTCGAAGAACAGCGGCCTCTGCTCCGCCTCGATCCCTAGTTCGCGATTGATGGCGGCAAAGAAACGCTCATCCTTCTTAGGATGACCGATCTTTGCGCTATAGAAAATAGCATCGAAGTACTGCGAAAATCCCAGCGTCTCCCAGAGATAGCGCGCCCGATGGTGTTCCTGACCGGTGGCAATGAACGTCCGAGCGCCGCCACGCTGCCGAATATCGGCCACGAGCCGAAGGACATCCTTATTGACGTTCGAATCCTTTTCGAACCAGTAGCGCATGAAGTCGTCGGCGCTGCCGCGAAAGCCGAGCTCGGGCAGAACCTGTGATAGGGCCTCGCGCAGATCGCGCCGACCGGTAACGCATTCAAACATGATTGACGCCGATCCACGGCACGGCGCCGCGAAGAAGCGCGTTTGAAAAGCCTCCCTCTCGATGCCGAGGTCGGCTTCGAGCATCGCGTCCCAAGGTTTGCGCCGCGCAACATCCGCATGCCAGCCGTCAATCAGCACGCCGTCGACGTCGAAGAAGATCAGCATTCCGATCTCAGCCCAGCCCGAACGGATCGTCGCAGGAGGGCGAGGGCTCGGTGAACCACTTGGCGCCGTCCTTCGTCATGTAGAAGTGGTCCTCGAGGCGGATGCCGAACTTGCCGGGGATGCAGATCATCGGCTCGTTGGAGAAACACATGCCGACATCGAGTGGTGTGTCGTCGTTCAAGACGAGATACGGACCCTCATGCCCGTCGAGGCCGATGCCGTGCCCCGTGCGGTGCGGCAGGCCGGGCAGCTTGTAGCCGTCGCTCATGCCGTTGGCGACCAGGCTCTTGCGCGCGGCGCGATCGACATCGCCGCAGCGCACGCCGAGCTTCGCGGCGTCGAAGGCGGCGATCTGCGCGTCCTTCTCGATCTGCCAATAGCGGCGCTGCTCCTCCGTCGGATCGCCGAAGACATAGGTGCGGGTGATGTCGGAGAGATAGTTGTGTAGCCGGCAACCGGTGTCGATCAGCACGAAGTCGCCGTCCTTGAGGATCTGCGGATCCTTCACGCCGTGCGGAAAAGCCGTTGCCGGGCCGAACAGCACGATGCAGAAAGTCGAGCCCGGCGCGCCGACCTTGCGATGCGCCTGCTCGATGAAGCTCTCGACCTCGGTCGTGGAGATGCCCGCGCGGAGGATGGCGGCGGCGGCCTGCTGGACCTTCAAGGTCATGTCCTTGGCGCGCTGCATGAGCGCCAGCTCGGCCGGCGATTTCTGCATGCGGCAGGTGCGGGTGATCTCGGACGCGTCGAAGAAATCGTAGCGGTTGCCGAGCACGCGGATCTTGTCGAACAGGAAGAAGGGCGTGCTCTCGTCGATGCCGACCCGCGCCGTGCTGTCGCCCGGGCACATCCGGTCCAGCATCGAGATGAACAGAGCGGTCGGCGCCTCATGCTCCTCCCAGCAATTCACCTTGCCGGGGATGACCATGTATTCATGGACGGTGCCTTCCTCGAATTTCGGCGCCAGGAACTCGATCTCGCCTTCGGCCGGCAGCACGGCGCCGACCATCCGCTCGGAGGCATGCCAGCGCATGCCGGTGAAATAGAGCAGGCTCGACCCGGCATTGAGATAGACGGCGGCGATCCCGCGCCCGCGCATCAGCTTCTGCGCCTTTTCGATCCGCGCGCGGTATTCCGTTTCGCCGATCGGCTGCACGCCCGCCGTCATGTTGCTGAGTTCGGCGAGCGCCTGCTCCGCCGTCTTGCCGCCGACGCCGATGGTCATGGTGTCTGTCCTCGGAATTTCCTGGTCCCGGCGTCAATAGAACCTTCCACTCCCTCGTCGTGCAATCCAATTCGCGCTCGATCTTCATAGCCGAGGCCCTGGACCGCTCGAAGCGCGTGGCCCGAGCCGATCAAGAACGCGACCACGGATATGATGATGTTCGGCCAGAACACAGGTTGGCCAAGATGCACATCCATGGACAGCCTGAGACTGACGCTGCCATAGGCCGCAGCCAGCAGCCTGTAGCTGAAGAAGAGGTAGACGACGCGGGCCGCCCAGCGCGACACCGAAAGGAACGGGTCGGCGGGCCCGCAAGCGCGGCCGCGTAGCAGAGCGATGCCGGCCCAGAGGGCAATGACATCAATCGTCACCGGTCCAGGGTTAAAGAGCAAGCCGCTTGATCCGCCGGAACCCAGGACCTCGAACTTCACAAAGCTCCAGAAGACGTTTGCGAGCAGGACCAAGGCCAGGCCGGCGTTGAGGAGACCTATGCAGCGCCAGGTCAGCCCCGGCGCACCGCCCTGGAGCAGGCGCCAGGCCGCGGCAGCCATCGTGAAGCATCGCAGAATGAGGACAGCCGTAAGCGCGCGCGACGTCCAGTTGAGTTCTGCGAGAATGTCGAGCAGAAAGCCGTGCTCGACATACCCAAGCGCGGCCGTGGCGCCGTCCATCAAAACGATGGCGGCCAGGAACGGGCGCCAGGCGGCTTGTAGCTGGCGAAGATTGGGCAGGTGGAACAGGGCGCACAGCTTGGCCTGGGCGCCGGGTTCGGCGATCGCCCAGGCCAGAGCCAGGAGCGCCACGAGCCAGGCAACCTCGGGTGCCTTTATCCGATACGGCGACGGCGGCAGGTAGCGGTGTAGCAGAATCGGATCATAGGTTGCCGCCGCGAAGGCGAACAAGGTGACCAGCATCAGGCCGACGACGATATGAGTCGCGAGCCTAAGCACGATCAACACCGGACTTTGCCGGCCAATCCGCGGCGCGCGGCTTCACGTGAATTGGCGCTCCCCCGGCCGCTGCAGGCGGGGTCGGTGACGCCAGCACCGGATCCTCGACCGCCAGATCGATCAGCCATTCGCGGAACCGCCGGATTCGCGGCTCTTCGGCGCGCTCCTTGAGGCAGGTGAGATACCAGCGCGCCGGCTGCAGCACATCGATCGCGAAGGGCTGGATCAGGCGGCCGCTCTTGATGTCCGGGGCGGCGAGGAAATGCGGCACCAGGGCGATGCCCTGGCCGTCGATCGCCGCCTCGATCGCCAGCAGGTAGGTGTCGTATTTCGCGGCGGAGCGACCCTTGAGCTGCGGCACGCCGGCGGCGTCGAGCCAGTGATGCCAGTCCTCGACCGCGGTATAGACTTCCAGCATGGCGTGATTGACCAGGTCGGCGGGCTGGCGCAGACCCATGCCCGCCTGCGCGATGCCGGGCGTGCAGACCGGAATGAGCTTGGCGTCGAAGAGGTGGGTATAGGCGAGGGCGGGATTGTCGGGCTTCACGCTGGAGATCATGCCGATATCCGCAAAGGCCGGATCGAACTCCCAATGGAAGTCGCGGGTGTGGAAGCGGACCATGATGCCGGGATGCCGCGCCTGGAAGAGATGGATGCGCGGGATCAGCCAGCGCACCGCCACGGTGATGTAGACCTGCACCGTGAGATCGCCGCCGAGCTCCGCCCGGCTCACCAGCGACGCGCCCTGGGCGATCCGATCGAAGCCGTCGCGGAGATAGGGATAGAACTGCGCCCCGGCTTCGGTGAGCTCGATGCCGCGTGACACGCGGCGGAACAGCGTCACCTTCAACGCCTCTTCTAGCGCGGCCACCTGATGGCTGATCGCGGATTGAGTGATGCCGAGCTCCTCCGCCGCGCGCCGGAAGCTGTGGTGCCGGGCGGCGGCCTCGAAGCTGCGGAGGGCGGTCAGGGAGGGCAAAGAGCGCTTGGCCATGCCCCTTACTAACATGAATTTCCTTCATCGAGTGATGAAAAAGCCTCGCTTGTGAACGCGCGGTCTGCCCAGGAATATCGCCCAAAATCAGCCATCTGCGAGGATCCCTGCCATGAGTGACGTTCAAGCCGAGGCTCCCCGCGCCGAGACCGGCGCAAGGCGCGGCGGACGCGAGGCGCGGCGTGCCTTGCGTGCGGCGCCCTTGCCGCAGAATGAGCGCCCGGTGCGGGCCGGCATGGAGGGCGGGCGCTACAAGCCGCTCTCCGACGGCGACATCCTGAAGATCCACAACACCGCACTCGACATCCTGGAGCAGATCGGCCTCGCCGACGCGATCCCGACCGGCATCGAGTACATGACCAAGGCGGGTGCCAAGCTGACCGACAAGGGAAGGCTGATCTTCCCCCGCGCGCTGGTCGAGGACACCTTGGCGAAGTGCGGGCGCAACTTC
Source organism: Dongia sp. agr-C8 (assembly GCF_054658695.1). Taxonomy (NCBI): domain Bacteria; kingdom Pseudomonadati; phylum Pseudomonadota; class Alphaproteobacteria; order Rhodospirillales; family Dongiaceae; genus Dongia; species Dongia sp. agr-C8. Next base: position 419,033 of record NZ_BAAGHZ010000005.1, on the reverse strand, counting down.
GTGCTGCACGGCCAGGATCCGCGCCATGACATGGAGCCCTGGGGCAAGCGGGTCTATTACGGCACTGCCGGTGCCGCCGTACATATGGTCGACCCCGTAACCGGCGAGTATCGCGAGTCCACGACCAAGGATCTCTACGACATCGCTCGGATCGTCGACACGCTGGACCACATCCATTTCTTCCAGCGCTCGGTGGTCTGCCGCGAGCTGCCCGACCCGCTCGAGATGGACTTCAACACCTGCTACGCCAGCGTCATGGGGACGACGAAGCATGTCGGCTCGAGCTGGGTGCATCAGGACCATCTGAAGAAGTCCCTCGAGATGCTGCACATGATCGCCGGTGGCGAGGACAAGTGGCGCGCGCGCCCCTTCGTCAGCCAGTCGAACTGCTTCGTCGTGCCGCCGCTCAAATTCGCGCAGGATGCCTGCGGCTGCCTGGAGCTCGCGGTGCATGGCGGCATGCCGGTGCTGCTGCTCTCGGCGGGCCAGGCGGGCGCCACCGCACCGGCGGCGCTCGCCGGTGCGATCGCGCAGGAAGTGGCCGAGTGCCTGGCCGGCCTGGTCTATGTCAATTCGATCAAGCCGGGCCATCCAGCGATCTTCGGCACCTGGTGCTTCGTCTCCGATCTGCGCACCGGCGCCATGTCCGGCGGCTCGCCGGAGCAGGCCTTGCTCTCGGCGGCTTCGGCACAGCTGGCGCAGTTCTACAATCTGACTGGCGGAACGGCGTCCGGCATGACCGATGCGAAGATGCCGGATGCGCAGTCGGGCTATGAGAAGGCCTACAACCACGCGCTGGTCGGCAATGCCGGCGCGAATCTCATCTATGAATCGGCCGGCATGCAGGCGAGCCTGCTTGGCTTCTCCCTGGAGAGCCTGCTGATCGACAACGACATCATCGGTGCGGCGCAGCGCACGATCAAAGGGATCGAGGTCACCGAGGATTCGCTCTCGCTGGAAACGATCCGCCAGACCTGCCTCGAAGGCCCGGGGCATTTCCTTGGCTCCGACCAGACGCTGGCACGGATGCAGTCCGAATACGTTTATCCGTCGATCGGCGACCGCTCGAACCCGAAGGACTGGGTGGAGCAGGGCCGCCCGACCATCCTCGACCGTGCGATCAAGAACACCAAGTCGATCCTGGCGAAGCACTATCCGCGCCACGTCTCCGACGAGATCGACGACGCGATCCGCGCCAAGCTGCCGGTGCGCCTCGCCAAAGAGGCGATGCGGCCGGCGTAGTTAGAGAGACGCACCCCCACCCCGGCCCTCCCCCGATTCGGGGGCGGGAGAAGAGTGTCCCCTCCCCCGAATCGGGGGAGGGTTAGGGTGGGGGTCCGAAACACACGCGGCGATGCCGTGACGAACTAAGGGGACCAAACATGTCCGATCATGCCCGCGTAGTGATCATTGGCGGCGGGGCCGTCGGCACCAGCGTGCTGTATCACCTCAGCCTGCTCGGCTGGACCGATTGCCTGCTGATTGACCGCGACGAGCTGGCCTCCGGCTCGACCTGGCATGCGGCCGGCAACGTGCCGAACTATTCGACCTCCTGGAACGTCATCAAGTACCAGCGCTACACCTCGAAGCTCTATGCGAAGCTCGGCGAGACGGTCGGCTACCCGATCAACTACCACGTCACCGGCTCGATCCGCCTCGCGCACCGCAAGGAGCGGATGGAGGAATACGGCCATGTGAAGTCGATGGCGCGGGCGCAGGGCATCGATTTCGAGGTAATCGGCCCGAACGAGATCAAGGACAAGTATCCGTTCATTGAATTGGACGACATCCGCGGCGGGCTCTGGGACCCTTATGACGGCGACATCGATCCCTCGCAGCTGACCCAGGCCTTCGTAAAGGGTGCCAAGGACAAGGGCGCCAAGGTGCAGCGCTTCAACCCGGTGCGCGGCATCCGCCAGAAGCCGAACGGGGAATGGGAGCTCGACACCAAGAACGGCCTCATCACCGCGGAGATCGTGGTCAATGCCGCGGGTTATCGCGCCGGCGAGGTGGCGGCGATGGTCGGCCAGTATCTGCCGCTGGTTTCGATGCAGCACCAGTATCTGGTGACCGAACAGATCCCGGAACTCTCGCAGCTCAAGCACAAGCTGCCGCTGCTGCGCGATCCCGACGTCAGCTACTACCTGCGCCAGGAGCGCGACGGCCTGCTGCTCGGCCCCTATGAATGGGACTGCAAGGCGACCTGGCTCGACGGCATCCCGGAGGAGTTCTCCTTCCAGCTCTATCCCGACGATCTCGACCGGTTGGAGAAATACATCGAGGCGGCGATCGGCCGGGTGCCGATCCTGGGCCAGGTCGGCATCCAGAAGGTGATCAACGGCCCGATCCCCTATTCGCCGGACGGCAACCCCTATATCGGGCCGCAACACGGGCTCCGCAACTTCTACAACTGCAACACCTTCAGCTTCGGCATCAGTCAGGCGGGCGGTGCCGGCAAGACCATGGCCGAGTGGATCGTCTACGGCCAGCCGGAATGGGATCTCTGGGGCTTCGACCATCGGCGCTTCACCGATTTCGCCGATTTGAACTACGTCCACCACAAGGCGGTCGAGCTCTACCAGAACGAATACGAGATCGGCTTCCCGGTCGAGGAACGTCCCGCCGGCCGCCCGCGCAAGGTGACGGCACTCTACGACAAGCTGAAGGCCAAGGGCGCCTTCTTCGGGGCCCGCGGCGGCTGGGAGCGCGCGGCCTATTTCCCGCGCAACGCCAAGGAAGCCGAGCAGAAGCTCTCCTTCCACCGCGAAGAGATGCGCTGGTTCGCGCCGGTCGCCGAGGAATGCAAGGCGGTCAACGAGCGCGTCGGGATCATGGATCTCGGCGGCTTCACCAAATACTGGGTGAGCGGGCAGGGGGCTGAAGCCTGGCTCGATCGCATCATCTGCGGCAACCTCCCGAAGCTCGGCCGCGTGTCGCTGGGCTATGCGCTGACGACACGCGGCACCATCCTCTCCGAGTTCACCATCACCCGGGTCGCCGCCGACAAGTTCTACCTGCTCTCGGCCGGCTCGGCACTCTGGCACGATACCGATTGGCTGCAGGCGCATCTGCCGGCGGATGGCTCGGTGAAGCTGGAGGAGGTGAGCGGTGCCGGGTCCTCGCTGGTCATCGCCGGGCCGAAGAGCCGCGAGCTCTTGGCGACCCTGACCGATGCCGATCTCTCCAACGCCGCCTTCCCGTGGCCGAGCGCCCAGGAGATCACCGTCGCGGGGAAGAAGGTGCTGGCACTGCGCGTGAACTATGTCGGCGAGCTCGGCTGGGAGCTGCATGTGCCGATGGCCGACCTGGTGCACGTCTACGACGCGGTCTGGAAGGCGGGCGAGCCTCTGGGCATCGCCGATTTCGGCATGTACGCGATGGAGAGTCTCAGGCTCGAGAAGGGCTACCGCTCCTGGAAGCAGGACATCACCCATGAATACACGCCGTTCGATGCCGGTCTCGAGCGCTTCGTGAAGCTGGAGAAGGGCGACTTCATCGGCAAGCAAGCCCTGCTCGAACGCCACGCCAAGGGCGAAGCCGAGCGCTTCGTGCCGCTGATCGTCGACACGCCGACCGCCGATGCGCTGACCTGCTCGATCGTGTTCGACGGCGCGACCCAGGTCGGCATCGTCGGCTCCGGCGGCTACGGCCATCGCATCGGCAAGAGCATCGCGCTCGCCTATGTGCGCAAGGACCTGGCGGCCCCGGGCTCCAAGCTGGAGATCGAGATCCTGGGCCAGCGCTATCCGGCGACCGTCGCCCAGGAACCGATCTACGATCCGAAGAACGAGCGGCTGCGGGCGTGAAGAACGCTTCAACCGTCATCGCCGGGCTTGACCCGGCGATCTCGTGCCAACCTGGCGCCAGATGCCCGGGTCAAGCCCGGGCATGACGCGTCAATAGAAGAGACCGACCGTTATGACCCTCCCCACCCAGGCCCGCGTCGTCATCATCGGCGGCGGTATCGTCGGCTGCTCCATCGCCTATCATCTCGGCAAGCTCGGCTGGTCGGACACCGTGCTCTTGGAGCGCAAGAAGCTCACCTCCGGCACGACCTGGCACGCGGCCGGACTGGTGCGGGCCTCGCTCTACACCGAGAACCTGACCAAGCTCGCGAAATACACGGTCGATCTCTATACCGGGCTCGAGGCCGAGACCGGACAGGCGACCGGCTTCGTGCAGCCGGGCTCGCTCTCGATCGCGACCAACGAAGCCCGGTTCGAGGAGCTGCTGCGCGGCATGGACATGCTGCACGCCTTCGACGTGCCGGCGGAGAAGGTGACCGCGGCCCAGGTGCAGGAGAAGTGGCCGCTGATGAACGTCTCCGACGTTCTGGGCGGCGTGTTCTATCCGAAGGACGGCAAGTGCAATCCGGCGGACACGACCATGGCCCTGGCCCGCGGCGCGCGCATGAAGGGCGTCAAGATCTTCGAGGATGTGAAGGTCGAGGAGATCCTGACCGAGAACGGCCGCGCCACCGGCGTGCGCACCGCGCAAGGCACGATCCAGGCCGATGTCGTCGTCTGCGCCGCCGGCATGTGGTCGCGCGAGATCGGTGCCAAGCTCGGCGTCAACATCCCGCTGCATGCCTGCGAGCATTTCTACATCGTGACCGAGCCGATGGCGGGCATGACGCCCAATCTCCCGGTGATGCGCGACATGGATGCCTGCGCCTATTACAAGGAGGACGCGGGCAAACTGCTGTTGGGCGCCTTCGAGCCCAAGGCCAAGCCCTGGGGCATGGACGGCATCCGCGAGGACTTCGCCTTCGACGAGCTGCCCGAGGACTTCGACCACTTCCAGCCGATCCTGGAAGGCGCCATCCACCGCGTGCCGAGCCTCGAGAAGGTCGGCATCCGCAAGTTCTTCAACGGGCCGGAGAGCTTCACCGCCGACCAGCGCTACATCCTGGGTCCGGCCCCGGAGCTCCAGAACTTCTTCGTCGCCGCCGGCTTCAACTCGATCGGCATCCAGTCCGGTGGCGGCGCCGGCATGGCGCTGGCGCATTGGATCGCCCACGGCGAGCCGCCGTTCGATCTCTGGGACGTAGATATCCGCCGGCTGATGCCGCATATGAGCCGCAAGAGCTTCCTGGTGCCGCGGGTCTCGGAGGCGCTGGGGCTGCTCTATGCGATGCATTGGCCCTATCGGCAGTTCGAATCCTCGCGCGGTGTCCGGCAGACCGCGTTCTACGAAGACTGGAAGGGCTTGAACGCCTGCTTCGGCGAGGTCGCCGGCTGGGAGCGGCCGAACTGGTATGCGCCGAAGGGCGTGAAGCCCGAATACCAATACAGCTACCAGCGCCAGAACTGGTTCGACTATTGCGGCGAGGAATGCCGCAACACCCGGAGCAATGTCGGCCTGCTGGATCTCTCGACCTTCGCCAAGTTCCTGGTGATCGGCGCCGACGCCGAGGCCGAGCTGCAGCGGATCTGCACCGCGAACGTGGCGCCGGTCGGCCGGGCGCATTACACCCAGTGGCTGAACGAGAAGGGCGGGATCGAGGCCGATCTCACCGTCACGCGCCTGCGCGACGGCCGCTTCATGGTGGTGACCGCGGCGGCGACCGCCACGCGCGACTGGCACTATCTCAAGTCCAATTTCCGCCCTGGCGCGCAGGTCGAGCTGGTCGACGTGACGACAGCCTTCGCGGCCCTCGGCGTGATGGGGCCGAAGAGCCGCGACGTGCTCAGCAAGCTCACCGATGCCGATCTCAGCAACGAAGGCTTCCCCTTCGGCTCGACCCAGGGCATCGAAATCGGTGCGGCGCGGGTGCTGGCGCAGCGCATCTCCTATGTCGGTGAATTGGGCTGGGAGCTCTACATCCCGGCGGAGTTCGCCCGCGGCGTGCTGCAGCTGATCCTGGAGGCCGGTGCCGCGTTCGGCCTGAAGCCGACCGGCATGCATGCCATGGACTCGATGCGGATCGAGAAAGCGTTCCGGCATTGGGGTCACGACATCGGCACCCATGACACGATCCTGGAAGCCGGCCTCGGCTTCACCTGCGACTTCGGAAAGGACTTCATCGGCAAGGCCGCGGTCGAGCAGCAGCGCAGCGAGAACCTGCTGAAGCGCCGCATGGTGCAGTTCGCCATGGAGGACCCGGCGCTGCTTCTCTATCACAACGAGCCGATCTATCGCGACGGCAAGCGGGTCGGCCTGGTCACCTCGGCGAACTACGGCCACACCCTGGGGGCCGCGATCGGCATGGGCTATGTCTCGAACGAGGCCGGCGTCGATGCCGATTTCATCAAGTCCGGCCAGTTCGAAATCGCCATCGCCGGCGTGCGGCACAAGGCGAAAGCCAGCCTGCGGCCAATGGTTGATCCCAGCGGCGCGCGGATGAAGGCGTGAGCCTTTGGCGCGAGATCGCCGGGTCAAGCCCGGCGATGACGGTTTGACTAGGTCGTCATGCCCGGACTTGACCCGGGCATCTTCTTCCAGCCTTACGCCATCGCCTTTCTTTGCTGCAATAGCGTCTCCAGCAGCTCCAACAGCTTGCGGCGGTCGACCGGCTTGGCCATGACGCCGTCGGCGCCGGCTTCTCTCGCGGCGAGGTCGACCTCGACGATGTCGCGACCGGAGAGCATCACGATTACCGGGCCGGGTGCCGGTTCGGTGGCGCGCAAGGATCGCGCGACCTCATAGCCGTTCATGTCCGGCATGGTGACGTCGAGCAGCACGACGTCGAATCGATTCTCGGCGGCCAGTGACAGAGCCTCGCGCCCGCCGCCGGCGCCGAGCAGCTGGGTACAGCCGGCCTTGTCGAGAATCGCCTTGATCAGCTCCAGCGCGAAAGGGGAATCATCGGCGACCAAAACGCGGCAACCGGCAACCAGACTCTCAGTCAAGACAGGCCATCCTCGCAGCGGCCGCCCCATGATCGACGGCCCGGGTATCTGTGTGGGTGCATCTTGTCCGGCGGCGCCCGCCCTGGCAACGCCCGTGACTCCGCGTCGCGCCGGATGTCTAATGCGGCCGGCGCGAAGGGGAGGTGAGGCGAAGTGCTCGAGCGGTCGAAATGGTGCTGGATTCTGGCGTGGCTGGTGCCTGCGAGGCCGCGCGACTCGAACGTGACGGCGGCCCCGACGCTGAACGGCCGGATCACCGCGTCGACGCTTCTTGCTGCGCTGCCGGCGCTGGCGCTGGACACCGAGACCACCGGACTCGACCCGGTCCGCGATCGCATCGTTTCACTGGGTGCGGTGCGACTCCAGGGCGCCGAACTGCAGCGCGACCAGGTGATCGATCGCCTGATCAACCCTGGCCGCAAAATTCCCGCGGCCTCGACGGCGGTGCACGGCATTTCCGACCGGATGGTGGCGGACGCGCCCGCCTATGCCGCAGTCGCGCCGGAGATCATGGCGGCGCTCCAGGGTGTCGCGCTGATCGGCCATCACACGGTGTTCGATCTTGCGGTGCTGCGCCGCGCCTCAAACGCCGTCGGGATCGACTGGCAGGATCCGCCCTGGCTGGATACGGCTTTGCTCTATTCCGCGCTCCATCCCGAGGCGCGCGATTTCGAGCTCGATGCGGTGGCGCAGCAGGTCGGTGTCGCGATCCGGGGACGGCACACCGCCCTCGGCGATGCGCTGGCCACGGCCGAGATCTATCTGAAGCTGCTGCCCGATCTGGAGGCGCACGGCATCGTCACCCTCGGCCAGGCGATGGCTTTCCAGATGACCAGCCGCAAGGCCGCGCGGGCGCACCGGATTACCATGTCATGACCGCCGAGGCGGCGCTCAGCCGGATCGATCCCTTTCCCTATCAGCATCGCCTCGCCGAGGTGATGAGCAGTCCGGTCGAGACCATCGATCCCGGCGCCACCTGCACCCAAGCGGCCGCGACCATGCGGCGGCTGAAGATCAGCTCGCTGCTCATCCTGGATGGCGACGGGCGACCGGCCGGCATCATCACCGAGCGCGATCTGCTGAACGCGGTCGCCGAGCTGGGCGCTGCGGCGCTCGACCTGCCGGTCGGAAGCCGGATGCGCGCCAGCCTGGTTTCGTTGCCGCCCGATGCTTTCGTCTTCACCGCCTTGGCGCGCATGGCGCAGAACGGGTTTCGCCACATGCCGGTGGTCGATCCGGTGAGCGGCAGGGCGATTGGTATCGTCACGGCCGGCAGCGTGCTGAAGCTGCGCGCGCAGCAGGCGCTGGTCCTGTCCGACGATGTCGGTGCTGCCAAGTCGGCGGCCGAGCTCGCCGGGATCCAGGCACGGCTGCCGGCGATCGCCGGCGGGCTGCTGAAGGAAGGCGTCGGCGCGCGGCAGATCGCAGCGGTGATCAGCGCGGTGCTGCGCGACATTTCCGGCCGGGCCGCGGAACTCGCCTGCGAATCTCTGGAAGCGGAAGGCAAGCCGGCGCCGGCGCGCTGGTGCTACCTGGTGCTGGGCTCGGGCGGCCGCGGCGAGAGCCTGCTGGCCGCCGACCAGGACAATGCCCTGGTCCACGACTTCGAGAAGGACGACCACCCCTGGTTCGCGGAGCTCGGCAAGCGCGCCTCGACCATCCTGGACCAGGCGGGCATTCCTTTCTGCCGCGGCGAGGTCATGGCGATGAACCGCCACCTCCGCCACAACCGCGCGGGCTGGCGCGAGGAGCTGGCGCTCTGGATCGAGCGGCTGGAACCCGCGGCCCTGCTCAACGCCGACATCTTCTATGACTTCCAGCCGGTGGCCGGCGACCATGGCCTGGCCGCCGCCCTGCGCGAAACCGCGACCGCCCTGGGGCAGGATCCCGGCTTCATCCGGGCTTTGGCCGGGACCTCGGCGCGGCATGGGACGGCGCTCAATATTTTCGGCCGATTTCGCGAGCAGGATGGGCGGGTCGATCTGAAGCGTGGCGGGTTGCTGCCGATCGTCTCCGGCGGCCGCGTGCTGGCCTTGCGGCTCGGCGTCACCGCGACCGCGACAACGGAACGCTGGCGTGCCGCGGTGGAGCCGGGCTTCGTCCGCCGCGAAGACTTCGCCCGGATTGACGACGCCCATGAAATGCTCCTGGAGCTGATCCTCTCGCAGCAGATCGCCGACCTCATTGCGGGCCGTGCGCCCGGCACCTCGGTCGAGGTGCGGCGCCTGCTCGGCCTCTCTCGGGAACGCCTGAAGCAGGCCTTGAAGATCGTCGGCGAGATCGACCTCATCCTCAACCATGTCCTGGGACCCTGATGGCGCATCCACACCCGACCCAGTCGATCGACAGCCTGATCGGCGAGATCACCTCACTGTCCGAGGAGGACCGGGCCCTTCTGCAGCGCCTGCGCCGCGAGCGCCCCGATCGTCAGCCGCCGGCGTTGCAGCCGCCCACCACCGGCGGCCGCGTTGCCGACTGGATCGCGGCGGTGGTTGGCTCCTGGCCCTTCGTGATTGCGCAGTCGCTGCTGCTGACCTTGTGGATCCTGGTCAACATCTTCGCCTGGGTGCAGGCCTGGGATCCCTATCCCTTCATCCTGCTGAACCTGATGCTGTCCTTTCAGGCGGCCTATACCGCGCCCATCATCCTGATGAGCCAGAATCGCCAGGCGATGCTCGATCGCCAGGACCAGGCCAACGACTACGACGTGAACCTGAAGGCCGAGCTCGAGATCGAGCTGCTGCACCACAAGATCGACCTGCTGCGCAGCAAGGAGATCCAGCTCCTGACCGAGCTCGTGAAGGATCTGTCGCAGAAGCTCGCGGCGCGTGAGGTATCGAGCGGCTGACGCCCGCTCCTGCGAAGAATCTTCGATCCACCGGTCGGTATTTCCACGGAGCCGCGCGAAAGCCGCGGATTTCCGCGATACCTTGCATTTGCCTCAATTGGATCGCTCCGCTGCCATAAACCGGCGCTTAAACATTGCCGCGTAGAGTGATGCTCATCGCGCACCAAGTCGCCGGGTCTTGTGATCCTGGTCATAGCCGGTCAGCGAACCCGGTGGCAGTTTCTGGCGACGAATTGAGTACCGACCACCGCTTGAAGGATTACCGCCGTGTCCCGACTCCGTGCCGCCGCCCACACCATGCCGCAGATCCCTGCCGGGCTGAGCACGTTCCTGGCGCGGGCCTTCCTCGGCGGCTTCGTCCTCTTCCTGCTGGCGCTGGCCAGCCATTCCTGAGGAACCGGCGATGCCCCGCTTGACCCTTCAAGCCGGCATCCGCGCCTTCGCCGTCTTCGACGCCCTGGTTCTCCTCGCCTTGGTCTGGCTGATCGCTACCTCCGACCTGTTTTCCTGATATTTGAACGGCGGTGCCGGATAATTCCCGGTCGCTGATCGTGGTTTAGCCGCCCGTCCGGCGGTGCTAGCTTGCCGGCCATGGCACGGCGTCCTCCCATGGATAGACCTTCGGTCACCGAAATCCCGCGTGAGCGTATTCCCACCGATCTGATGGATTGGGTGGCAGGCTTTGTGGATTGCCCGGGCCTCGTTTTCCTGGACAGCGCGCTCCGCCACGACAGCCTCGGCCGCTATTCCTTCATCGCCGCCGACCCGGTGCACCGGCTGGTGACCCGCGGCGCGGCGACCACCATCGACGGCCTGGCTTTCGCCGGCTCGCCCTTCGCGGCGATCGCGGATCTGCTGGCGCGGCACCCGCTGACGCAGGTGCCGGACCTGCCGCCCTTCCAAACCGGGTTGGCCGGTCAGTTCGGCTATGGCTTGCGCCATCATGTCGAGGTAGTGCCGGCCCATGCCCGCAGCGACCACGGTTTCCCCGATCTCGAGCTCGGCTGGTACGATGTGGTTGTCGCGGTCGATCACCGCGATAACCGCGCCTTCATCTTTGCCAGCGGCGACAATGCCGAGGCGCGAACGGCATGGGCCTTGACCCGGCTGAACGGGCAGGCGCGGTTCGGGCTGCCGGACTGGGAGATCGAGCCCAGGCCGGACCTCAGCGCCGACCAGTATCGCCGGTCGGTGCGCCGGGCCATCGACTATATCGAGGCCGGCGACATCTACCAGGCCAACATCACCCAGCGCTTCCAGGCCACGCTGCCGCAAGGCTTCGAGCGGATCGCGCTCTATGATGAATTGCGGCGGCAGAATCCCGCGACCTTCGCGGCTTTCATCGATTTCGGCGCGACCGCCTTGCTCTCTTCCTCGCCGGAGCGCTTCCTTAAGGTCGAGGGCGGCGTCATCGAGACCCGCCCGATCAAGGGCACGCGGCCGCGCGGCGGCAACCCGGCGCAGGACGCGGCGCTCGGCCGCGAGCTGCTGGCTTCCGAGAAGGACCGCGCCGAGAACCTGATGATCGTCGATCTGTTGCGCAACGACGTCGGGCGGGTGGCGAAGCTGGGCTCGGTCCAGGTCCCGGTGCTGATCGGGCTGGAGAGCTACGCGACGGTGCATCACCTGGTCTCGGTGGTGACCGCCGTGCTCGACGACGGCAAGAGCGCTGTCGATCTGCTGCAGGCGGCTTTCCCCGGCGGCTCGGTCACCGGCGCACCGAAGATCCGCGCCATGGAGATCATCGCCGAGCTGGAGCCGACTGAGCGCGGGCCCTATTGCGGGGCGATCGGCTATCTCTCCGCCGGCGGCGCCATGGACACCAACATCGTGATCCGCACCCTGCTGATCGACGGCGGGCGGATCTCCTTCCAGGTCGGCGGCGGCATCGTCGCCGACAGCGACCCGCAGGCGGAATGGCAGGAGAGCCTGACCAAGGCGAAGGCGCTGATCCAGACCCTGGCCGGGCGGGCTAAGCGCGCCGCCAAGAAGAGCGCCTGATGATCTATCTCAACGGCGCGATCGTGCCTCCGGATTTCGCGCGGATCGATCCCGCCGACCGTGGCTTCACCTTGGCCGACGGCCTGTTCGAGACCTTGCGCGCCTATCGCGGCAAGCCGTTCCGGCTGGAAGACCATCTCGTGCGGTTGGAATCTTCGGCCCAGGCGCTCGGCATTCCGCTGCTGTTCGATGCCGTCCGGATCGCCGAAGCCGTGGTCGAGCTGCTCGAAGCCAATGCACTGACCGAAGCCGACGCCGCGATCCGCATCACCGCAACCCGCGGCACCGGTCCGCGCGGCCTGCTGCCGCCGGCCGAGGTGAAGCCGACCCTGATGATCGCGACCATCCCCTATGCGCCGCTGCCGGACAGTTGCGCGGCGGCGATCGTCAATATCCGGCGCAACGAGGGCTCGCCGCTCTCGCAGATGAAATCCCTGGCCTATCTCGACAACATCCTCGCCATGCAGGCGGCGGCGGCGCACGGCGCCGAGGAGGCGATCCTGCTGAACAACGCCGGCCGCGTGGCCGGCGCGGCGCGGGCCAACCTGTTCGCCGTGCTGGATGGCCGGCTGCTGACCCCGCCCTTGCGCGACGGGGTGCTGCCCGGAATCGCGCGCCGCGTGGTGCTGGAACTGGCGGCGGCGCTGAAGATCCCGACCGAAGAAGGCTCGCTGTCGCCGGCCGATCTCGCCGGGGCGGCGGAGATTTTCCTGACCAATTCCCTGTTCGAAATCCGTTCGGTCGGCCGCCTCGATGACCGGGAGTTCGGCGCCGCCGAGATCGCCGCGCGGCTCCGGGTGGACTATCGCGCCCTTACCTGAAGCGCGCGCGGAAGGGGGTGACGCTCCCCTGCGATCCGGCTAGGCTCGGCCACCTTTTTTCGACTCCAAACAGTTCTTGATCCAATAGGGGAACTCCATGGCCAAGGTCTTCGAGACGCTGGACGAGCGATTCAACGAGCTCTTCGTCGGCACCGCACAACTGGACAAGCTCTACACCGGCTGCCGCTGGGCGGAAGGCCCGGCCTATTTCGCGGCCGGGCGTTACCTGGTCTGGTCCGACATCCCGAACGACCGGATGCTGCGCTACGACGAATGCAGCGGCCAGACCTCGGTTTTCCGCGCTCCCGCCGGCAACACCAATGGCCACACCGTCGATCGCCAGGGCCGGCTGGTTTCCTGCGAGCATGGCGGGCGCCGGGTGTCGCGCACCGAGTTCGACGGCACGGTCATCACCCTCGCCGACTCTTACAAGGGCAAGCGCCTCAACAGCCCGAACGACGTCGTGGTGAAGTCCGACAACAGCATCTGGTTCACCGATCCCAGCTACGGCATCGATTCCGACTACGAGGGGAACAAGTCGAAGAGCGAGATCGGCCGCTCCAATGTCTATCGCATCGACCCGAAGAGCGGCGCGGTCACGATCGTCGCCGACGATTTCGTGCAGCCCAACGGCATCGCCTTCTCGCCGGACGAGAAGGAACTCTACATCGTCGATACCGGCGCCACCCATAAGAAGAACGGGCCGAAGCACATCCGCCGCTTCGAGGTGAAGGGCGACAAGCTGAAGGACAAGGGCGTGTTCGCGAAGTGCACCGCCGGCCTGTTCGATGGCTTCCGCTTCGACACCGACGGGAGGATCTGGACCAGCGCCGCCGACGGCGTCCATTGCTACGAGAAGGACGGCAAGCTGATCGGCAAGGTCCTGGTGCCGGAGGTCGTCGCCAATGTCTGCTTCGGCGGACCGAAGCGGAACTACCTCTATATCTGCGGCACTACCTCGCTCTACGCGGTGCGCCTCAAGGTCAACGGGCAGAAGACGTACTAGCCGGCTACTTCAATCGTCATTGTCGGGCTTGACCGGGCAATCTTGCGCCGACTGGCACGAGATGCCCGGCCCCGTGCTCGAATGCGGACATTCGTCTGCGGGGTCCGGGCATGACGGTTGGTGCCTTCAGCGCCCTTCGCTGCCGTCGCTGACCAGCACCGCCATCAGCAGGGCGTTCTCCTTGCCGCGGTTGACCCAGGCATGGTTGGTGCCGCGCTGGATCACGCAGTCGAAGGGCTTCAGGGTCCGCTCCTCCTTTTCGAGGACCAGTGTGATCTCGCCGGAGAGCAGGATGATGTAGTCGGTGGTCGGCGACTTGTGCATCGCCGGATGAACCGAAGTGTCGGGCTGCAGATGCGCGCCGTTCATCGCCGCGAACCATTCGGCGTTGGCCTTGCGCTTCTCCTCTTCGGAGAGATGGGCGAATTCGCTCTCCGGCGGGATCTCGAAATAGCGGAACAGGGTGCCGCCGACCGGCGGCTCCAGCTGGGTCGAGAGCGCGCCATGGTCGATGCCGTCGGTATGGTTCACCTTGCCCTTACCGGTGATCCAGCATTCGGTCAGGACGGTGATGATGTTGTCGGCGATGCCGTCGATCATGACGCCGGATTTGCCCTCGGCGTCATTGGCGGTGACGATGCGGCGGATCGGTCTCAGCATGGCTGCGCTCACCCTGCGAACCGCGGTTCGGCGATGCCCTTCACGCCGAGGCCGGTGACCGCGAAGAGCCCACCGGCATTCGCTTCCTTCTGCGGCACGCCTTTCATCGGGCGGCCCATCGAGGTGCAATAGAGGACGTCGAGATTGGCGCCGCCGAACATCACGCTGGTGAGGTTCCGGACCGGGAACTCGATCATCCGATCGATGCGGCCGTCCGGCGCGTAGCGGATGATCCGCCCGCCGAACACATGGGCGTTCCAGATGAAGCCCTCGGAATCCACCGTCGAGCCGTCGAATGTGCCGGGATACTCCCAGGCGGTGAGAAATTTGCGGCGGTTCGAAACGTTGCCGGTGTTGATGTCGTAGTCGTAGGCGTACATCACCTTGTCGTAGGAGTCGCAGAAGTAGAAGGTCTTGTTGTCCGGCGACCAGCAAGGACCGTTCGAGCATTTGATCCCGGAATCAAGCTTGTGGATCGAGAGGTCGGGATCGAGCCGATAGAGTGCCGAGTTCCGCACCGGCCGTTGCCCTCGGTTCGCATCCTCGCGGTCGTGGTCGTAGGCCATGTAGCCGGCGACGAAGCGGCCGCGGCGATCGACCTTGCCGTCGTTCAGCCGGTTCTCCGGCTCGTCGGCCTCGGGGTCGCCGATATGGGTCAGCTTCTGGGTCTCGAAGTCGTAGAGCGAGAAGCCGTTGGCCAGCGCCAGCACGGCGCCGCCCTTCTCGCGCAAGGCCATCGAGCCGATATGGGTCGGCACGAACCAGCGCTTCACGTCGCTGCCGTCTTCCTTGGCGCTGTAGATCTCGGCGGCGGAGCTGTCGATCCAGTAGAGCCGCTGCTCCTTCACGTCCCAGAGCGGCCCCTCGCCCAGATGGTTCTTGGCGTCGACGATGCAGCGGATCTCGACCATGGCGTTCTCTCCCCAGCTTTGGTCTTTTTCGTTGCCGTTGAGGATAGCCGGCCGGGGCGCGTTGGCAATCAAATTTTGTGATCACATATCGAAGATAGACAGTGTTTCAAACCGCGCGCGGCTGCTGTAGGCTCGCCGGAGAGGTTCTATGATGGCGCTGCGCGGGGCGATTCGCCCGGGTTTGACTTCAGGCTGAGAAGAGCGAGATGGACGACAAGGTCAGACCGATTGACGTCACGACCGTGCAGGAGCGGGTCTATCAGGAGTTGCGCGACGCGCTCTATCAGGGCCGCTTCATGCCGGGCGAGGTGCTGACCATCCGGGCGCTGGCCGCCGCACTCGGCACCAGCCCGATGCCGGTCCGCGAAGCGATCCAGCGCCTGGTGACCGAGAACGCGCTGACCCAGCTGCCGAACCGGACCTTCCAGGTCGCGGCTCTGACGCTGGAGAATTATGACGAATGGATCCGGTTGCGCTGCGAGATCGAGGGTTATGCCGCGCAACGCGCCGCATTGCGCGCGACACCGGGGATCTGCGCCGGGCTCCGCAAGATCAACCGCACCTTCGGCGAAGCCATCGAGGCGCGGGATGCAGGCGGCATGCTGGAAGGCAACCAGCACTTTCACTTCGCGGTCTATGAAGCGGCGCAATCGGAAGCGCTGCTGAAGATCATTGGCTCGCTGTGGCTGCGTTTCGGGCCCGTGCTGGCTTTCGTGCAGCATATCGATGGCTCGATCGAGATGTTCCGCCGGGGCGTGCCGGTGCATGAACGCGTGGTTGCCGCCATGGAGCGCCGCGATCCGGAAGAAGCGCGCTTTGCGCTGGCGCTGGATATCCGCGCCGCTGCCTCCTGGTTCCGACGGCATCATTTCGGCGCACCGATCCAGGCCGAGCCCGTGCCGCCGCGCGGGGCTCGCATCGGACGCCCGGCCTAACTCCTTCGCTCAACCTCCGCATGCAGCAAGAGCAAGCTGACGCCCGCGCCGCGGACGGTGGGCGCCTCGGCCCGTAAGTCATTTAATCCTATCTGTGATCACAGATTGACGATATAAGATGTTAACGGCATACTTCGTGCGATGCGGACTCCTCCGAGACCGCACAGGGTGATCGGCGGACAGCGAACGAGCCGCCGGAACGATGAAACCGGGAGGATGTGAAATGACGCTTCTATCGAAGTCAAAGATCGCGGCTGCCTGTCTTGCGGGCGCGCTGGGTGTTTCTGCCTGGGCCGGCAATGCCGCCGCCGAGGAGAAGTTCAAGATCTTCCTGTCGATGTCCTATATCGGCAACGACTGGCAGGCCGAGGCCGCCAACATGATCAAGGCGATGGCCTTGAGCAAAACCTATCGCGACAAGGTGGACCTGCAGGTCCAGGTCGCGGGGCCGAACGCGCAGCGCCAGATCCAGCAGATCAACGCGATGGTGCAGGCCGGCGCCAAGGCGATCATCGTCTATCCGATCTCGCCGACCGCGCTCAACCAGGTGGTGAAGAATGCCTGCGCCAAGGGCGTGGTGGTGGTCGCCTATGATTCGATCATCGAGGAGCCTTGCGCCTACAACGTCCATATCGACCAGAAGGCCTGGGGCCAGAAGTCGGCCGAGTGGCTGGTCGATAAGCTCGGCGGCAAGGGCAATGTCGTGATGGTGACCGGCGTGCCGGGCACCACGGTCGACACCTTGCGCAACGAGGGCGCCAAGGAAGTCTTCGCCAAGCATCCCGGCATCAAGGTGATCGCCGAAGCCAACGGCATGTGGAGCCAGGCGGTCGCGCGCACCGAGCTATCGAGGGTGGTGGCGACGCGGCCCTGGGACCAGATCGACGGGCTCTGGATGCAGGCTGGCTGCTACACCGCCAACTCGATGCAGAGCGAGGCCGGCATTCCCGACGATAAGCTGAAGCCCTGCGCTGGCGAGGCGTCCAATGGCGGCCGGATTCAGATGCTGCCGGTGGGTACCGAGGTCGAAGGTGCGAGCGGCACCTATCGCCCGATGGGCGCCCAGCGTTGGTCGTCCGGCTCGCAGAACTTCACCGGCGCCCTGGCGCTGTCGCTCGCGGTGAAGAAGCTCGAGGGCCAGGAGATCCCGGCCCTGACCGACGTGCCGCAGACCATCGTCACCAATGAGAACATCAAGCTCTGCAAGGAAGGCACCTGGGCGGAGATGAAGGCGGGCTGCAACGTGTTCCAGCCGGCGATCATCGCCAATCCGGGCTGGTTCGCCTCGGTCTATTCCGAGACCACGCCGGAAATCGGCCTGAACGCCGCGCTGGTGGGCCAGCCGGAAGAGTAGGGGGCTGCTGCTAACCGAGCAGCTTCAGCAATCCAGCGGTGGCGGATTCGATGTCGCCGCGGAGGTGCGCCGCGCAGGCTTTGGCGTCGCCTGCGCGGATCGCCTTCAGGATCAGCTGATGCTCGTGGTTGGCGTTGTCGTAGTTGCCGGCGCCGCGCACGCCGTGCAGCAGATGGAAGTAGGGACTGACCTGGAGCCAGAGTCCCTCGATCACCGAGAGCAGGGTCTCCGATCCCGATGCGGCATAGATCGTGAAGTGGAAGTCATGGTTACCACGCACATAGGCGCGGGTGTCGCCGTCCTCGACCGCCTTGGTCATGGTCGCGACCAGGGAATCCAGCTTCGCGATCTCGTCCTTGCCGATCAGCGGCGTCGCCCAGGAGGCGGCGAGGCTCTCAATCTCGACCCGGACCTTGGTGAGGTCGATGAGCCGATCGGATTCCAGCTCCGGGATTCCGACCGAGCGGCCGGAGATCACGCGCAAGGCGCCTTCCGCGGTGAGGCGCTGCAGGGCCTCGCGCACCGGCATGGCGCTGACCCCGAAGGCGCTGGCGAGACCCTGAATGGTCACGAGCTCGCCCGGCATCAGGCCGCCGTCGAGAATCATGGTCTTGAGACGCCGATAGATTTCCTCAGGCAGGGTGACGCGCGCCACCTGCATCTGGGGCAAGGCGGAGGTGCGTCGTTTCGATCGCTGAGTCGTATCCACGGACATTGCGTCGCTGCGGGTATCGCTGAGCCGTTGCTGCGTCAAGGGCATTGGAGGAAACGCCCTTGCTCGGCCGATGATATCTGATTTATGATCAAATGATCAAAAAGAAGTTTGGGCTCCGCGCCGATGTGGCCGCGGCCGGGGTCCAGGGCGCGCGACGCACCCGACGCCAATCGGCCGCACGATGGGAGAGTGACTGATGAAATCGTGGAAAACGGGGTGGCGAATCCTCGCCGCCGGCGCACTGGCTATGGGCGTGATCGCCCAGGCGGGCGCCGCGCATGCGGAGAAGTTCAAAGTCTTCTTGTCGATGTCCTACATCGGCAACGACTGGCAGGCGGAAGCCGCCAACATGGTGAAGGCCATGGCCGCGCATAAGGATTTCGCCGACAAGATCGATCTCCAGGTCCAGGTCGCCGGACCCAATGCCCAGCGCCAGATCCAGCAGATCAACGCCATGGTGCAGGCGGGCGCCAAGGCGATCGTGGTCTATCCGATCTCGCCGACGGCCTTGAACGCGGTGGTGAAGAATGCCTGCAGCAAGGGCGTCATCATCATCGCCTATGACGCGGCGATCGAGGAGCCCTGCGCCTATAACGTGACGATCGACCAGGAAGAAGCGGGCCGCGTCACCGCCGAATGGCTGGTGAAGAAGCTCGGCGGCAAGGGCAACATCATCGCCATCACCGGCGTGCCGGGCACCTCGGTCGATACCTTGCGAACCAAGGCCGCCAAGGAAGTCTTCGCCAAGCATCCGGACATCAAGATCGTCGCCGAAGCGGTCGGCATGTGGAGCCAGGCGGTCGCTCGCACCGAACTCTCGAAGATCCTCGCCACCCAGAACTGGGACGCGATCGACGGGCTCTGGATGCAGGTCGGCTGCTACACCGCCAACGCGATGCAGCTCGAAGCCGGCAAGAAGATCGAGGAGCTGCTGCCCTGCGCCGGCGAAGGCTCGAACGGCGGCCGCATCCAGATGCTGCCGACCAGCGCCAAGGTGGAAGGCGGCGATACCCCGCCTTACGCGCCGCTCGGTGCGCCGCGCATCTCCTACGCCTCGCCGCCCTATTCCGGCGCGCTGGCGCTGAAGCTCGCGGTCCAGAAGCTGGAGGGCAAGGACATTCCGAAGCTCACCACCTTGCCGCTGCCGATCGTCACCAACGAGACTATCAAGTACTGCGAGACGGGCTCCTGGGAAGAAATGAAGGCCGGTTGCAACGCCTTCCCGCCGTCGCTCGTGCCGAATCCGGGCTGGTTTGCCTCGATCTTCTCCGACCAGACGCCGGAAGTCGGGTTCCAGGCCGCCCTGATCGGCCAACCCGAACCCTGAGTCTACCTCGACCTCACGCTGGACGGCGCACCCGCGTCGTCCAGCTTCTTTCTTCTTCGGATTTGATTTGATGCATCGAGTCTGCGCCAACACAAACGCACAAGCATGACGCAAGGCACCGCCATCTCCGCCGACCATGTCCGCAAGGCCTTCGGGGCCACGGTCGCAGTCGATGACGTTTCCTTCGCGGTGGAGGAAGCCAGCGTCCACGCTTTGCTCGGCGAGAACGGCGCCGGCAAATCGACCATCGTCAAATTGCTGAGCGGCCTGATGACCCCCGACCAGGGCGGCTTCCAGGTGCTCGGCCAATCCGTCTCGCTGAAGAGCCCACGCGCCGCGCATCGCTGCGGCATCCAGACCGCCTTCCAGGAGATGACCCTGGTGCGCGACCTGACCGTGCTGGAGAACGTGCTGCTGCCTTACGCCCCGATGAATCCGCTGGGCATGGTCAAGCGCCGCGCGGCGCAGGATGCGGTGGCCGCGCATTTCGCCGGCCTCGGGCTCGAGAGCATCGATCTCAACGACGAGGTCGGCCCGCTCGATCTCGCGATCAAGCAGAAGATCGAGATCGCCCGCGCCCTCTATCGCCAGCCGAAGATCCTGCTGCTGGACGAGCCGACCTCGTCGCTTTCCGGCAGCGACGTCGATTGGCTGGGCGCGGTGATCGCGCGGGAGAAGGCGCGCGGCGTCACCGTGATCTTCATCTCGCACCGCCTGAAGGAGGTGCGCGACTTCTGCGATTCGCTGACCGTCTTGCGCAACGGCCAGCACATCGCGACGGCCAAGGTCGCCGACCTCGACGACGAGGAAGTCATCCGCATGATCGTCGGCCGTTCGATCGGCCAGGCTTTCCCGGAAAAGCCGACGAAGACCCATCAATCCGGCGCCGAGGTGCTGCGGGTGGAAAACCTCGCGACCTCCGGCAAGCTCGCGGATGCTTCCTTCGCGCTCCACAAGGGCGAGATCCTCGGCATCGCCGGGCTGCAGGGCATGGGCCAGCTCGAACTCTTTCGCGCCTGCTTCGGTGCCGCGGAACTCACCGCCGGCCAGATCTCGGTGGACGGCAAGCCGGTCACCATCGCCAGCCCGACCGACGCGGTGCGCGCCAATATCGGCATCAGCCTGGTACCCGAGGACCGGAAGACCGAGGCCCTCTTCCTGAAGCTCTCCGGCACCGAGAACACCTCGATCCCGGTGATCGAGCGGTTCTCCAATTTCGGCTTCATCGACGTGAAGGCCGAGCGCGCGGCGGTCGCCGGCGTGTTCCAGCGGGTCGAGGTCGCGGAGCGCGCGCTCTGGACCCGGGCCGGCGCCTTCTCCGGCGGCAACCAGCAGAAGATCGCAATCGCGAAATGGCTTTTGGCGGAGAGTCGCGTGCTGCTGCTCTACGACCCGACCCGCGGCATCGACGTCGGCACCAAGCACGAACTCTATCGCCTGATGCGGCAATACGTGGAGGCGGGCGGCAGCATCCTGCTCTATTCGACCGAGATCCCGGAACTGGTGCATCTCGCCGACCGGGTGCTGGTGCTCTACCAGGGCCGGATCGCCCGCGAGGTCTCCGCCACTGATCTCAACGAGGATTCGATCATGCGTGCGGCGCTCGGCCATGAGGGGCGCGCCGCATGACCAGTCTCTCCGCCACGACAACGCCGCGCGGTTCCAGCCGCCTTCTGCGCCTAGGCCGGTACCAGGGCGTCCTGGTGGCGCTCGGCGTCTTCATCGTCCTCCTGCTCATCAACGACTGGATGAGCGTGGGGCCGATGAGCTATTTCGAGGTGAGTTCGCTTTCGACCGGCGGCGCGCCGCTGGCGATCGCCGCCACCGGGCAGACCCTGGTGATCCTGACCGGCGGCTTCGACCTCTCCGCGGGGGCGGTGATCTCGCTGGTCAATGTCGTCGTCGCCACCAACATGCCGGACAGCCCCGGTGGCATCCTGCTGTGGTCGCTGATCGGCATCGGCGTCGGCATGGCGACCGGCGCCTTCAACGGTTTCTTCATCGCCTTCTTCCGCCTGCAGCCGATCGTGGTGACGCTCTCGACCATGTTCATCGTGCAGGGCCTGACCCTGCTGGTGCTCGACAAGCCGGGCGGTATGGTACCGATGGGCTTGAGCAACGCGCTGGCGCTCGATGCCGTGCCGGAGCTCATCCCGATGGCGCTGGTGGTGCTGGGCGTCATCGTGCTGCTCTGGCTCTGGCTGAAGAGCACGCGGCTCGGCACCGCGATCTATGCGATCGGCAGCGATATGGAGGCGGCGCGGGCGCGCGGCATCTCGGTGCGTCTCACCCAGTTCCTGGTCTATGTGCTGGCCGGCGGCTGCTATGGCTTCGCGGGAGTCTTCGTCAGCGCGCAGACCGGCGCCGGCGATCCGCTGGTCGGCAATTCCATGCTGCTGCAGATCTTCGGCGCGGTGGTGGTGGGCGGTACGCGCCTGGGCGGCGGGCGCGGCGGCGTCGTGGGCTCGATCATCGGGGCCTATATCCTGATGATCATCGTCAACATCCTGCTGGTGCTGAACGTCTCGGCCTATTACTCCACCGTGGTCGAAGGCTGCATTCTGATCCTCGCGGTCCTTGCCGGCGCCATCAGCCGCGATTCCCGCGCCGCCAAGAATCTGCGCGCCGGCTACGTGCGCTTCCAGGCCTGGCGCAAGGGCATGCTGCCGCGACAGAGGAGCCGCGCGGCGCAACGCCTGGTCCTGCCCGGCATCGAGGCCAAGCCGCGGCAGACACCGACGCCATCCTTCCTGCTGCGCAATGCCGAGGCGATCCGCTACGCGATGCCGGCCTATGTCTGCTTCCTGATCGTGCTGGTGGTGACCGAGCTCACCGTCGGGCGCGCGCTCGGCAACTGGGGCTATTACAACTCGATCCTGGTGCTCTCCTCCTTCCTGCTGATCCTGGCATTGGGGCAGGGGACGGTGATCCTGACCGGTGGCCTCGATCTCTCGGTGCCCTGGACTATCGCGCTTTCCGGCATTCTGCTCGCCGGAATCGTCAACGGCCAGAACGGGCCGCTCATCTATGCCCTGCCGCTGGTGCTCATCATCGGCTGCCTGGTGGGCCTCGCCAACGGCATCGGCATCGCGATCTTCGGCATTTCGCCGATCGTTATGACCCTGGCGATGAACGGCATCCTGCAGGGCCTGGCCTTGCTCTATTCCCAGGGCACGCCGGCCGGATTCTCGGCGCCGCTGATGCGCTGGTTCATGACCGACAAGGCGGGGATCGTCACGCCGGTCGTCGTCTTCATCATCCTCTTCGTGATCGCCGCGGTGCTGC
Organism: Dongia sp. agr-C8; assembly: GCF_054658695.1. Taxonomy (NCBI): domain Bacteria; kingdom Pseudomonadati; phylum Pseudomonadota; class Alphaproteobacteria; order Rhodospirillales; family Dongiaceae; genus Dongia; species Dongia sp. agr-C8. Next base: position 396,319 of record NZ_BAAGHZ010000005.1, on the reverse strand, counting down.
TGCACCGGCGCACTCCCTTCGGCCGCCGGATCTATGGGCTCGGCAACGGCGAAAAGGTGGCGGCGCTTTCCGGCATCAATGTCGACCGCACGATCATGGCGGTCTATGCGCTCTCCGGCTTCTGCGCCGCCCTGGTCGGCTGCATGTTGACCGGTTTCTCCGGCCAGGCCAGCCTGGGCATGGGCGACGAATACATGCTGCCCTCGATCGCGGTCGTGGTGGTCGGAGGTACCCTCATCACCGGCGGCCGCGGCTCCTATCTCGGCATGGTCGGCGGCGTGCTGCTGCTGACTGCGCTGCAGACCTTGCTCGCCGGCACCACCCTGCCTTATGCCACGCGGGTCATCATCTTCGGTCTCGTCGTCCTGGCGGCGGTGATCGCGCTGCGGGACAAGAATCACTAGGGAGTTTGACGTATGGCGCAACTCGCCGGAAAGACTTGGGTCAACGGGCTGAAGCCGGGCCTGCGCGTGGTGGTCTCCGCCGGCGCCTCGGGGATCGGCCTCGCCATCAGCGATATGCTGATCCAGCACGGCGCCAGGCTGCACATCTGCGACGTCGCCGACAATTTCCTGGCAGACTTCAAGAAGAGCCATGCCGGCCATGGCGTCACCAAGGCCGACGTCTCCAAGGAAGCCGATGTGGACAAATTCTTCGCCGAGGCGAAGGCGAGCCTCGGCGGCATCGACGCCCTCATCAACAATGCCGGCATCGCCGGGCCGACCGGCGGCGTGGATGAGATCACGCCGGAGGACTGGCGGCGCTGCATCGACATCGACCTGACCGGCCAGTTCCTCTGTGCCCGACTTGCGGTGCCGGAGATAAAGGCGGCGGGCGGCGGCGCCATCGTCAACATGTCATCGGCGGCGGGCAAGCACGGCTATGCCTTCCGCACGCCCTATGCGGCGGCGAAGTTCGGCGTGATCGGCTTCACCCAGAGCCTCGCCAAGGAGCTCGGCCCCTCGAACATCCGGGTCAACGCCATTCTGCCCGGCATTGTCGAAGGCCCGCGGATCGAAGGCGTGATCGGCGCCCGGGCGGAGCAGCTCGGCATCTCCTACAAGGAAATGGAGAAGGAATATCTCGCCAAGACCTCGCTGCGCCGCATGGTCTCGCCGCATGACGTCGCCGCGATGGTGCTGTTTCTGCTCTCGCCCATGGGCGAGAATATCTCCGGTCAGTCACTCGGCGTCGACGGCAACGTCGAGACGCTCTAAGGGAAGAACATCATCATGGCGAAGATTGCCATCATCGGCAGCGGCTTGATCGGGCGGGCCTGGGCCATCAGCTTCGCCCGCGCCAAGCACGAGATCAAACTCTACGACCAGGTCGCGGGCGCGGCGGAGAAGGCGATCGCCTTCGCCCGCGAGATGGCGGCACCGCTGGAATCTGAGGGATTGCTCGACGGCCAGACCGCCGATCAGCTGGTGGCGCGGATCAAGCCGGCGGCGAGCCTGAAAGAGGCGCTGGACGGCGTGGTGCATGTCCAGGAGAACACGCCGGAAGACGTCGGGGTGAAACAGAAGGTGTTCGCCGAGCTCGACGCGATCGCGGCGCCGGAGACCGTACTCGCCAGCTCGACCTCGGCGATCCTGCCCTCGAAATTCACCGAGCATCTGAAGGGCCGCGCGCGCTGCCTGGTGATGCACCCGATCAACCCGCCCTACCTCATCCCGGCGGTGGAGATCGTGCCCGCGCCCTGGACCGATCCCGCGGCGATGGAGAGGACCCGCCTTCTCGCTGTTGCCTCCGGCCAGGCGCCGATCATGATGAAGCGCGAGCTCGACGGTTTCGTCATGAACCGGATGCAGGGTGCCTTGCTGGAAGAGGCGTTCCGCCTGGTGGCCGACGGCTACGCCTCGGTCGAGGATGTCGATGTCGGCATCCGCGAGGGCCTGGCGCTGCGCTGGTCCTTCATGGGCCCGTTCGAGACCATCGACCTGAACGCGCCCGGCGGGGTCAAGGATTACTGCGAACGCTACCAGCAGATCTATTCCCGGCTCTTCCCCTCGATGCAGCGCCGGGTCGATTGGGCCGGCGAAGTGATGCAGACCGTCGAGAAGGAGCGCCGCGCGAAATTGCCGGCCGCGGACCTGCTGAAGCGGCACCAATGGCGCGACCGCCGCCTGATGGCGCTGCTGGCGCACAAGCGCAAAGCCGCCAAAGAAATCGGATCGTAAGGACAGAGAAAATGGCCACGAAGCGTAAAGTCATTATCACCTGCGCCGTCACTGGCGCGATCCACACGCCATCGATGTCGCCGCATCTGCCGGTGACGCCGAGCGAGATCGCCGATGCGGCGATCGGCGCGGCGGAGGCGGGCGCGGCGATCGTCCATCTCCATGCCCGCGACCCGAAGACCGGCAAGCCGGACCAGACGCCGGAAGCCTTCGAGCCCTTCCTGAAGATCATCAAGCAGCGCTCCAACGCCGTGGTGAACCTGACCTCCGGGGGCGCCCCCTGGATGAAGATCGAGGAGCGCATCCAGCCCTCGATCCGCTTCAAGCCCGAGGTCGCCTCGCTCAACATGGGCTCGATGAACTTCGGCCTCTTCCCGATGCTGAACCGCTTCAAGGAATTCAAGCATGCCTGGGAAAAGGAGCATCTCGAGAACTCGGTCGATCTCATCTTCCGCAACACCTTCAAGGATATCGAATACGCGCTCCGCACCCTGAGCGACAGCGGCATCCGCTTCGAGTTCGAATGCTATGACGTCGGCCACCTCTACAACCTGCACCACTTCCTGGAACGCGGCCTGGTGAAGCCGCCGCTCTTCGTGCAGACCGTGTTCGGGATCCTCGGCGGCATCGGTCCGCATCCCGAGGACGTCATCCACATGAAGCGCACCGCCGACCGGCTGTTCGGCGACAAGTATCAATGGTCGGTTCTCGGTGCCGGCCGCAACCAGATGCCGATCATCTCCATGGCGCTGGCGATGGGCGGCAATGTCCGCGTCGGCCTCGAAGACTCGCTCTGGGGCGGCCCCGGTCGCCTGGCGCAGTCCAATGCCGAGCAGGTGACGATCGCGCGCAAGATGATCGAAGGCCTCGGCATGGAAGTCGCGACGCCGGACGAGGCGCGGGAGATCCTGGGCTTGAAGGGCGCCGACAAGGTCGCTTTCTAGGGAGGAGAACGATGCGGATCGAAGTGCTGGTCGATGTGAAGACCATTCTGGGCGAGGGCCCGCTCTGGGACGTGGAGCAGCAGCGCCTCTATTGGATCGACAGCTTCGGCTGCAACGTGTTCCGCTGCACGGTCAACGGCAGCGAGATCCGCGCCTGGGACGTGCCGGCGAAGATCGGCTCGATGGCGCTGCGCAAGGACGGCAACGGCGCCATCTGCTCGCTCGCCAATGGCTTCCACCTGCTCGACTTCAAGACCGGCGAGACGACGCTGATCCACGATCCCGAGCCCGATCTCGCGACCACCCGCATCAACGACGGCAAGGTCGACCGCCGCGGCCGCTTCATCTCGGGCTCGATGGACACGATGGAGGCGGGGCCGAATGGCTCGCTCTACCGGGTCGATCCGGATTTCAAGGTCACCAAGATCGACAGCGGCATCATCGTTTCCAACGGTCCCTGCTTCAGCCCGGACGACAAGACCTTCTACTTCGCCGATTCCTGGTCGGGCGAGATCTGGGCCTATGACTACGACATCAAGACCGGCAGCGTCTCCAACCGCCGCACCTTCACCAAGATCGACACCTCGACCGGCGGCGCCGCCGACGGCTCGACCGTGGACGCCGAAGGCTGCCTCTGGAACGCGCAGGTCTATGACGGCAAGCTGAAGCGCTACACGCCGGACGGCAAGCTCGAGCGCGTGATCGACATGCCGGTGAAGAAGGTGACCAGCGTGATGTTCGGCGGCCCCAACCTCGACATCCTGTTCGTGACCTCAATGGCGAAGCCGCCGCTGCCGCGCTTCCCCGGCGACGGCGTGCTCCGCGGCAGCCTGTTTGCGATCTACGACCTCGGCATCAAGGGCGTGCCGGAGCCGCGCTTCGGCGCCTGATCCGCGGTTACGACGCCACCCGCTGCTGCGGCTCGACCATCGCCAGGGCCTGCGCCAGCTCGTCCGGGCCGTAGGGCTTGGAGAGCCGCGGCAGGTCCTGGGCGTAGGAGCCCGGCAGGTCCGCGAAGCCGGTGGCGAGGATGATCGGCATCCCGGGAATGAGCTTGTGGATCTGTTCCGCGAGCTGGCCGCCGGTCATGCCGGGCATGGCGTGGTCGGTGATGACCACGTCGATCGTGCGACCGGAGCGCACGACCTCCAGCGCCTCCGCGCCGGACGGCACCCACATCGCCGCATGGCCGAGATCCTCGACCATGGTCGCGGTGACATGGCCGACCAAGGCCTCGTCATCGACCACCAGCACCATGAACTGGTCGCGGGCCGGCGCGGCATCGGCCGCGGTCTTGGCGGCGGCCATCAGCGCGGTCGCGGCGGCGGCGACCGGGAACCAGAGATTGACCGTCGTGCCTTCGCCCGGTGAGCTGGTGATGTGGATCGCGCCGCCCGACTGCACCGCCATGCCCTGCACGGTGGAGAGGCCGAGGCCGGTCCCCTTGCCGCGCTCCTTGGTGGTGTAGAAGGGCTCGGTGCAGCGCTTCAAGGTCGCCTCGTCCATGCCGGCGCCGTCGTCGATCACCGAGACCTGGACATAGCGGCCCTGCTGCAGCGCCACCATGGCATTGCCCATATCCGCGTTGCGCGCGGTGATGGTGATTCGCCCACCCTCCGGCATGGCGTCTCGCGCATTCAGCGTCAGATTGAGGAGCGCCAGCTCGAGCTGGTTGGGGTCGGCCTCGATCAGGTCGAGATCGTCGGCCAGATGGAGGTCGATGGCGATGGTGGGACCGACCGAGCGGCGCAGCATCTCGGATAAGCCGTCGATCAGCGAGCCCAGGTGGATCGCCTCCGGGTGCAGCTCCTGGCGCCGCGCGAAGGCGAGCAGGCGCTTGGTGAGTGCCGCGCCGCGCTCGGCGCTTTCCTGCGCGGCCTTCAGCATGCGCTTCGACTTCGGGTCCTCGGGGATGCGCTTGCCGATATATTGCAGGCAGCCGAGGATGCCCATCAGCAGGTTGTTGAAGTCATGGGCGAGCCCGCCGGTCAGCTGGCCGAGGCTCTCCATCTTCTGCATCTCATGGACCTGGGCCATCGCGACTTCGCGCTCGCGGGTCCGCTCCTCGACCCGCCTTTCGAGCTGCTGGTTGATCTCGGCCAAGGCGGCGGTGCGCTCCTCGACCCGGCTCTCGAGCTCGGCGTTCAGTGCTTCGAGCGCGCGGGTCTTGCGGTGCAGGTCGAGGAAGATCCGCACCCGCGCCCGCAACAGGTCCGGCACGATGGGCACCGGCATGTAGTCGACGGCACCATGCTCGTAGCCTTTGAGGAGGTCGAGCTCGGTCACCGAGATCGCCGAGACGAACATCAGGGCGGTCTGGGCGAAGCGGGGGTGGTCGCGGATCATGCGCGCCAGCTCGAAACCGTCGAGATCCGGCATGCAGACGTCGATCAGCACCAGCGCGATATCCTGCTTCAGCAGGATCTCCAGCGCCTCGCGACCGGACTGCGCCTTGATCAGGTTCTCGCCGAGATCCGAGAGGATCGCCTCGTAGCTCAGCAGCTTGGCCGGCTGGTCGTCGACCAGCAGGATGTTGACGGGTTCGACCGGTTTCATCGCCCGTCTCCTACCGGTGCAGCCACATGCGCAGCGCCGAGAGGAGCTGCTCGGTGTTGACCGGCTTGGCGAGATAATCCGAGGCACCGGCTTCCAGGCATTTCTCCCGGTCACCCTTCATCGCCTTGGCGGTCAAGGCGATGATCGGCAGGCGGCGGAACTCCGTCTTGGACCGGATCGCCTGCATGGTCTGGTAGCCGTCCATCTCCGGCATCATGATGTCCATCAGCACCAGGGCGACCTCGTCGGAAGTCTCCAGGGTCTGGATCGCCTCCTTGCCGGTGGTCGCGGTCAGCACCTTCATGCCGCGCCGCTCCAGCACGCTCGAGAGGGTGAAGATGTTGCGGGCGTCGTCGTCGACCAGCAGCACGGTGCGGCCGATCAGGTCCTCGTCGGAGGAGTAGAGCCGCTCCAACATCCGCTGCTTCTCGGCCGGGAGGTCGGTCACCACGCGGTGCAGGAACAAGGCGGTCTCGTCCAGCAGGCGCTCGGGCGATTCCACGCCCTTCACCACGACGCTGCGCGCCATGGTGTGGAGTTGAGCATCTTCCTCCGCCGTCAGCTCACGGCCGGTAAAGATCACCACCGGGACGTCCGAGAGACTGTCCTCGTGGGAGATCTTGGAGAGGAGGTCGAAGCCGGAGACGTCCGGCAGCCGGAGGTCGAGCACCACGCAGTCGAACTTGTCGCTGTTCAAGGCCTCCATGGCCGCGGCGCCGCTATCGACCGCTATGATGTCGATGTCATCATAGCCCAGCAGCTCGCTGATGCCGAAACGCTCGGCGGCGTTGTCCTCGACGATCAGCAGTTTGCGCCGCCGTGCCCGGCTGAACTCGGTGATCCGCTGCAGCGCCTTCTCCAGTCCCTCGGTGCTGGAGGGTTTGGTGATGAAGCTGAAGGCACCGCGGGCGAGGCCGTGCTGGCGGTCATCCTCCAGGGTCACGATCTGCACCGGAATATGCCGCGTCAGCGGATCCTGCTTCAACTGGCTCAACACCGACCATCCCAGCATGTCGGGCAGGAAGATGTCGAGCGAGACTGCGCTCGGCTGGTATTCGCGCGCCAGCGCCAGGGCTTCGGCGCCCTTATGCGCGATCAGCACCTTCAGCCCGTGCTGGTGCGCCATGTCGGCTACCATCCGGGCGAAGGTCGGGTCGTCCTCGACTACCAGCAGGATGCGGTCGCCGGGTTCGAGCAGGGTACGGTCGTCCGGCACCCGCTCCTCCGGCAGGGTGCCCAGCTTGTGGCTGATCACCTCGGTCGGCACGTTGCGCCGGGTCCGGTTCTCCGGCTGCGGCTGCTCGATCGGGCCGACATAGTTCAGCGGCAGATAGAGCGTGAAGGTGCTGCCTTGGCCGGGCAGGGATTTCAGCTGGATCTCGCCGCCGAGCAGGCTCGAGAGCTCGCGCGAGATGGCGAGGCCGAGACCGGTGCCGCCGAACTTGCGGCTGGTCGAGGCGTCGGCCTGCTGGAAGGCCTCGAAGATGATCTTCTGCTTCTCCAGCGGGATGCCGACGCCGGTGTCGGTGACCTCGAAGGCCACTACCGCCGGTGCGCGGCTCAAGGTCGGGTGCTCGGAAGACCAGCCGCTGGAAGCCTTGCTGATCGAGAGCTTGACGCCGCCGCGCTCGGTGAACTTGAAGGCGTTGGACAGCAGGTTCTTCAGCACCTGCTGCAGCCGCTTGGCATCGGTGATCATGCTGCGATCGAGCGTCGGATCGAGATACGCGTCGAAGGTGAGCTTGCGGTTTTCCGCGGTGTGGCGGAACGGCCGCACCACGGAATCGAAGATCGTGCTGAACAGCACCTCGCCGGCTTCGACCGAGACCGTGCCGGATTCGATCTTGGAAAGATCGAGAATGTCGGTGATCAAGTTCAATAGGTCGGTGCCGGCCCCGTGGATGGTGCGGGCGAACTCGACCTGCTTGGGTGTGAGATTCATGTCCGGGTTCTCGGCCAGCTGCTGGCCGAGGATCAGGATGTTGTTCAGCGGCGTGCGGAGCTCGTGGCTCATGTTGGCCAGGAATTCCGACTTGTATTTCGAGGTCAGCGCCAACTCGGCGGCCTTCTCCTCCACCGCGCGGCGCGCCTGTTCGATCTCGCGGTTCTTGCGCTCGACCTCGACGTTGCGTTCGGCAAGCTGCTGGGCCTTGAGCTCCAGCTGCTCGTTGGTCTGGGTCAATTCGCGCTGCTGGGTCTGCAACTCGCCGGCGAGCTGCTGCGATTGCACCAGCAGGCCCTCGGTCTGCATGGTGGCTTCGATCGAGTTCAAGACGATGCCGATCGAGGCGGTCAGCTGGTCGAGGAAGGAGATCTGCAGCTCGGTGAAATCGTTCACCGAGGCGAGTTCGATCACCGCCTTCACCTGGCCTTCGAACAGCACCGGCAGGACGACATCGTTCTTCGGCACGGCGCGGAACAGGCCGGAGCCGATCGGCACCACGTTGTCCGGCATCTCGGTGATCAGGATGCGCTTGGCGTCCGCGGCGCATTGGCCGATCAGGCCCTCGCCGACGGTGAGGCGCTGCGGATGCCCGTCCAGCCCCTGGTCGGAATAGACCGAGAGCCGGCGCAGGCTCTCCGCATTCTCGACCAGATAGATGACGCCGTTCTGCGCGCCGACCAGCGGCGCCAGCTCGGACAAGAGCATGCGGCCGACTGCCGCGAGGTCGCGCTGGCCCTGCAGCATGTTGGTGAAGCGGGCGAGGTTGGTCTTCAGCCAGTCCTGCTCGGTGTTGCGCTCGGTGGTCAGGCGCAGGTTGCCGATCATGGTGTTGATGTTGTCCTTGAGCTCGGCCACCTCGCCGCGGGCATCGACCTGGATCGACCGGGTCAGGTCGCCCTTGGTGACGGCGGTCGCCACCTCGGCGATGGCGCGCACCTGGTTGGTGAGGTTCGCCGCCAGCAGGTTGACGTTGCCGGTCAGGTCCTTCCAGGTGCCGGCCGCGCCCGGCACGTTGGCCTGGCCGCCCAAGCGCCCCTCGACGCCGACCTCGCGGGCCACCGAGGTCACCTGCTCGGCGAAGGTCGCCAGCGTGTCGGTCATGTTGTTGATGGTCTCGGCCAGGGCCGCGACCTCGCCCTTCGACTTCACGGTCAGGTTCTGTTTCAGGTCGCCGTCGGCGACCGCGGTCACCACCTTCACGATGCCGCGCACCTGCTCGGTCAGGTTCGCCGCCATGACGTTGACGGTGTCGGTCAGGTCCTTCCAGGTGCCGGCGACGCCCGGCACCTGCGCCTGGCCGCCGAGCTTGCCTTCGGTGCCGACCTCGCGCGCCACGCGGGTGACTTCGGAGGCGAAGGCGTTGAGCTGATCGACCATGGTGTTGATGGTGTTCTTCAGCTCGAGAATTTCACCGCGCACGTCCACGGTGATCTTGCGCGAGAGATCGCCGCGGGCGACGGCGGTGGTGACCTCGGCGATGTTGCGCACCTGGGTGGTGAGGTTCGCCGCCAGCAGGTTCACGGTGTCGGTCAAGTCCTTCCAGGTGCCGCCGACGCCGGGCACCACCGCCTGCACGCCCAGGCGGCCTTCGGTCGCGACCTCGCGGGCGACGCGGGTCACTTCCGCCGCGAAGGAGCGCAACTGCTCGACCATGGTGTTCAGCGTTTCTTTGAGCAGCAGGATCTCGCCGCGCACGTCCACGGTGATCTTCTTCGACAAGTCGCCGTTGGCGATGGCCGTCGCCACCTCGGCGATGTTGCGGACCTGGCCGGTCAGGTTCGAGGCCATGAAGTTGACGTTGTCGGTCAGGTCCTTCCAGGTGCCGGCGACGCCGGGCACCGCGGCCTGGCCGCCGAGCTTGCCCTCGGTGCCGACCTCGCGCGCCACGCGCGTGACTTCGGAGGCGAAGGCGTTGAGTTGATCGACCATGGTGTTGATGGTGTTCTTCAGCTCGAGGATCTCACCCTTCACGTCGACCGTGATCTTGCGGCTCAGGTCGCCGCGCGCGACCGCGGTGGTGACCTCGGCGATGTTGCGGACCTGGGCGGTCAGGTTGCCGGCCATCGAGTTCACGTTGTCGGTGAGGTCCTTCCAGGTGCCGGCGACACCGGGCACCTGGGCCTGTCCGCCCAAGCGGCCTTCGGTGCCGACTTCGCGGGCGACGCGGGTGACTTCCGAAGCAAAGCCGTTCAGCTGATCCACCATTGTGTTCAGCGTTTCCTTGAGCTGCAGAATCTCGCCGCGCACGTTGACGGTGATCTTGCGCGAGAGGTCGCCGTTGGCGATCGCGGTCGCGACCTCGGCGATGTTGCGGACCTGGCCGGTGAGATTGCCGGCCATCGAGTTCACGGAATCGGTCAAGTCCTTCCAGGTGCCGGCGACGCCCGGCACCTGCGCCTGTCCGCCCAGCCGGCCTTCGGTGCCGACTTCGCGGGCGACGCGCGTGACCTCGCCGGCGAAGGCGTTCAACTGGTCGACCATGGTGTTGATGGTCTCTTTGAGCTGCAGGATCTCGCCCGAAACATTGACCGTGATCTTCTTCGACAAGTCGCCCTCGGCGACCGCGGTCGCCACTTCGGCGATGTTGCGGACCTGCGCCGTCAGGTTCGAGGCCATCGAATTCACGGAGTCGGTCAGATGCTTCCAGGTGCCGGCGACACCCTTCACCTCGGCCTGGCCGCCGAGCTTGCCTTCGGTGCCGACCTCGCGGGCGACGCGGGTGACTTCGCCCGCGAACGCGTTGAGCTGGTCGACCATGGTGTTGATGGTGTCCTTGAGCTCCAGGATCTCGCCGCGCACGTTGACGGTGATCTTGCGCGACAAGTCGCCGTTGGCAATGGCTGTGGCGACTTCGGCGATGTTGCGCACCTGGCCGGTCAGGTTGCCGGCCATCGAATTCACGGAATCGGTCAGATCCTTCCAGGTGCCGGCGACGCCCGGCACCTGCGCCTGTCCGCCCAACCGGCCATCGGTGCCGACTTCGCGCGCCACGCGGGTGACCTCGCCGGCGAAGGCGTTCAGCTGATCGACCATGGTGTTGATGGTCTCTTTGAGCTGCAGGATCTCGCCCGAGACGGTGACGGTGATCTTCTTCGACAAATCGCCGCCGGCGATGGCGGTGGCCACTTCCGCGATGTTGCGGACCTGGCCGGTGAGGTTGCCGGCCATGGAGTTCACGTTGTCGGTCAAGTCCTTCCAGGTGCCGGCGACGCCCGGCACCTGCGCCTGGCCGCCCAGGCGGCCCTCGGTGCCGACTTCGCGCGCGACGCGGGTCACTTCCGAGGCGAAGCCGTTCAGCTGGTCCACCATGGTGTTGATGGTGTCCTTGAGTTCCAGGATCTCGCCGCGCACGTCGACGGTGATCTTGCGCGACAGGTCGCCGCGCGCCACGGCGGTGGTCACCTCGGCGATGTTGCGCACCTGGTCGGTCAGGTTGCCGCACATCGCGTTGACCGAGTCGGTCAGATCCTTCCAGGTGCCGGCGACGCCCGGCACCAGGGCCTGGCCGCCGAGCTTGCCGTCGGTGCCGACTTCGCGGGCGACCCGGGTGACTTCGGAGGCGAAGGAGCGCAGCTGATCGACCATCGTGTTGATGGCTTCCTTGAGCTGCAGGATCTCGCCGCGCACGTCCACCGTGATCTTCTTGGAAAGATCGCCGTTGGCCACGGCGATGGTCACGTCGGCGAGGTTGCGCACCTGGGCCGTCAGGTTGTCGGCCATCGAGTTCACGCTCTCGGTCAGGTCCTTCCACACGCCGGTCACGCCGCGCACCTGGGCCTGGCCGCCGAGCTTGCCTTCGGTGCCGACCTCGCGGGCGACGCGGGTCACTTCCGAGGTGAAGACCGAGAGCTGCTGGATCATGGTGTTGACGATGGTGGCCGAGCGCAGGAACTCGCCCTTGAGGGGCCTTCCATCGACTTCGAGCTGCACGGTCTGCAGCAGATCGCCCTTGGCGACCGCGGTGATGGCGCGGGTGACGGCGGTGGTCGGCCAGAGCAAGTCGTCGATCAGCGTGTTGACCGAGGTCTCCATCTCGCCCCAGGCGCCATGGGTGATGCCGTATTTGACCCGCTTCGAGGTCTTGCCGTCGCGGCCGACCACCTGGCCGACCTGCTCCAGCTGCTGCGCCATGCGCTCGTTGGCCGAGACGATGTCGTTGAAGGCATCGGCGATCTTGCCGGCGATGCCCACCTGGTCGGTCGGCAGCCGGACCGAGAAATCGCCCATCCGCATCGCCTGCAAGGCCTGCAGCAGGGGCGAAAGAATCGGGTCGGATTCGGCATGCCCATTGCCGGAATAGCGCGGCGGGGGCGGCGCCTTGCGCGGCTTGGTCTCGGAACTACGCTGCTCGACTTTGGCCTGCGCCATGAGAACCCCCGAACCGGATGTGATCGGGGGCGCGAGCCGCCTTCAGGGCAGCCGCTATCGTCCCAGTGCTGGCACTGGAGAAATCGCGTTTCTGCTCAAACGTTTCGCGCAAGTTCCAAGACCCCGAGGCGATATCCGCCACAACCGGAAACCCCGGTGGCCTCGAAGGGTTCCTTCCGCCCCAGCGGGAAGCATCCCGTCACGCTTTCTCCGACATTTGAGTCAAACCCCGGAAATAACGGCAGAAATCTGCATTTTATGCCTCTGCTCCTAGCCCCGCCTCTTGATTGCGGTAAGCCACCTGCGGGAAGCTTCACGGCGGGGAGCCTGGGGACCCGGTCCAGGCTGGGGACGACAAGCAAGAGTGCAGAGAATGACCGACTTCACGACCGCCTTTCGGCAGCGCGCCATTCCGGACAGCCGGCCGCGACAGTAACCTAAACGCCCCCGGCTCGCCCACCATGAGCGCCCTTGTCCTCCTCGAGAACGAACAACTGCGCGTCGTCGTCGACCCGATGGTCGGCGGCACGATCCGCAGCGTCGAGCATCACGGGCTCGGCCTCTCCGTGCTCGGCAAGGTGCCGTGGAAGGCGGAGACGACGCCGCTCGATCCGGCAGCGGTCAAGGACGATGCGCTCTGGCTCACCCGCTATTCCGGCGGCTGGCCGATCCTGTTCCCGAACGGCGGCGACGCCTGCACATATCAGGGCGTGTTTCATGGCTTCCACGGCGAGGCCTCCGTGTCGCCCTGGGACATGCAGATGGACGATCGCGCGATCGTCCTGCGCCGGCGCTTCCAGACCGTGCCCGTCACGCTCGAGCGCGAGATCACCCTGGATGGCGATCTCTTGCTGATCCGCGAGACCGCGCGCTGCACCAGTGCGGCGCCCGCGACGGTGATGTGGGGCCATCAGCCGAGCTTCGGCTCCGATCTGCTCGATGGCCCTGTCGAGATCCAGTCGAGCGCCCGCGGTTTCCTGAGCGACGAACGCTATGACGCGCCGGCCAATCCGCTGCGCCCCGGCGGCAAGGGCCGCTGGCCGATGGTGCCGAGCAAGGCGAAGAACGCGCTTTATGACTTGAGCCGGCCCCGCGAGCCGCTTTCGGCCATGACCTGCCTCGGCGACTTCCCGCCGAAGATCACCGGCGGCGCCTGGGTCACCTTGCGCCGGCTCGACAATGCCGTCGGCGTCGCCCTTTCCTGGGACGAGAGCGTCTTTCCCTATGCCTGGCTCTGGTTCGAGCTCAATGGATTGCAGGACGCGCCCTGGAACGGCCAGACCCGGTTGATCGCGGTCGGGCCGAACACGAGCTGGCCGGCCAGCGGCCTCGCCGATGTTGAAGAGCAGGGCGGCCGCCTGCTCAACCTAGCACCCGGCAAGGACGTCACCGCCGAGATACGCCTGCAGATCTTCAAGCCCGGCGGCGCGGTGCGCGGCGTCAATCCCGACGGGCGCGTGATGGGCTGACCGGCCGCGTCGCCCAGCTTGCACAACTTCGCGTGAAGAACGCTTCCTAAGCCGCCGGATTCCCGGAGGTTTGGGGTTTAACGGCTTGTATTCGCTGCAACCCCTTGTTTAGCTTGGGAGAGCGGATCGAGGATCGGGCATTCATGGCACGCGGGCGTAGGGGTTTTGGAGTCTGGCTTCTCCTGCTGGCCGTGCTGGTCCTCGGCCTGGCTGGTGCGGCCGCGTGGTGGCTGTTCTATCGCCTGCCGGAATTGACCGCCGCGGCGCCCCAGCCGGTGCTCCCGGACGCCCTGATGCAGGCGCCCGCGGTCCTGCAAAACGAGATCGCCGCGCTGAAGGAAAGCAACGACCGCCTCGCCGCCGGCATCACCCAGGCCGAAGCGCTGCTGAAGCTCGACGTCTGCGATCCGAAGCGCCAGGCGGAATTGGAAACCCTGCTGCAGAAGATCGAGTTCGGCGCCCATCTCGAAACGCCGCCGGCGAAAATCCAGAACGCGAGCGTCACGCCGGGCGACGGCGTCTCGGCGCTGCGCAACGAAGCCTTGGTGCAGCAGCTCAAGGAACAGACCGTCTTCATCCTGGCGCCGACGGGCGGCGACGATGTGATGCTCGGCTCCGGCATGGTGATCGGCCCGGGCCTGGTGCTGACCAATCGCCATGTCGTCGCAAGCTCGGTCGGGCGCGATCTGGTGGTCATGGCCTCGACCCAGGCGCGCCCTCTGCTCGGCCGGGTAAAGGCCCTCTCCGCCGAGCCGATCGGCAATGCCGGCGACTACTACGCGGACGACTTCGCGCTGGTCACGGTGAGCGGCCCGCTCTCCGCGCCGCCGCTCAACATGGCGAGCGCGGTGCAGGCCCTGGATCCCGTCATCGCCGCGGGCTTTCCGACCAATGTCATCACTGCGGACAAGCAGTTCCAGGACCTGCAGGCCGGCCGCGCCGTCGGCATGCCGGGAGTTGTCCTGAGCCGCGGCGACGTCCGCGCGGTGGAGAACCAGGGCAGTCCGACGCCGGTGCTGGCGCACACCGCGGAAATCTCCGAAGGCAACAGCGGCGGTCCGCTGGTCAATGCCTGCGGCCAGCTGGTCGGCATCAACACCTTCGGCATCCAGATCCCCGGCCAGAGCCGCACCTCGAACTTCGCCATCGGCAACGGTGCGATCGACCGTTTCCTGAAGAGCCAGAATGTCGCGCTGCCGGTCGGCGGCAGCTGCTCGGCCGATCGCTTCTGACCATGCGCCGTCTCCGCCTCACCCGCACAACCGCCGACGCGGCCGACCCGATCCTCCATGCGGGGGAGGCCACGATCGCGTCCGCATCGTCCATCCTCGAGCAGGTCGGTCGTTCGGTGCCGCAGCTCGCCGGTTTCCTCGCCGAGCCGGTCATCGCCGAGGACCGCAACACCATCGACTGGTACGCGACCATCTCCGGCACCGCGATCCCGCTGGTCCAACTGCAAGGCGGCGATCGCACCGCCGCCGACGAGCGGCTGCAATTCCGCCTCGGCCAGCTGCGCGCGCTCGCCGCCGCCACCGGCGATTCTCGGCAGAAGGCTCTGCTCGAAGCCGCGGCCCAATACCCGGGTGCCGACAGCGTTTACGTCGTCGGCCAGGAGCCGGTGCTGACCCAATGGGGCAGTCGCGCCCGCCGCGGTACCGCCGCCGTCGTGCCGCCGGCAATTCCGGCCACCACCAGCGCGGCCGTCGCAGCGGCACCGGCATCGCGATCCTGGTTGCTCCCGGCGCTGCTGGCTTTGCTGGTTCTGCTCGGGCTGCTCGGCTGGATGGGCTGGGTCCAGCGCGATAAGCTGGTCGCCTGGCTGATGCCGCCGGAAGCAGCGGCGCTCGACCCCGCGATCAGCATGGGCCTGGACCTGGTCAATCAGCTGGAAGCCGAGCGGCAGCGCGCGCTGGCCTTGCGCGAGCGGGTCAAGGCGCTGCGCCAGGAATTCGATACCAAGAAGCTGGCCTGCGCCGTGCCGCCGCCGGAACCGACGCCACCGCCGCCACCGGAGAAGAAGGTGGAAACGCCGCCGCCCGCGCCGAAGCCGGAGAAGAAGGTCGAGGTCCAGCCGAAGCCGGCGCCGCCGAAACCGGTCGAGCCGAAGCCGGTCACGCCCGCGCCGACACCGCCGCCGCAGGTCGCGACCGCGGCACCGCCGCCGCCGGAGCCCGCGCAGGCTTGCGACCAGGCGATCCAGGAGCGCAAGTCCTGGGATGCGCCGGAAGTCGTGTTCGTGATCGATGCCTCGGGCTCGATGCGGGAGGATGCGGGCGGCGAGACCCGGCTCGACGCGGCGAAATCGTCGGTCGCGGTCATCGCCGACAACCTGCCGGCCGATGTCGACACCGCGCTGGTGAAGTTCAACGGCTGCAACTCGATCGACAACGATTATTTCATCGACCGCGCCGCGCTGAAGCAGAAGGTCAACAGCCTGCAGGCGCAAGGCGGCACGCCGCTCGGCCGGTCGATGGAGCGCGCCGCCAATATCCTCAGCAAGAAGAAGCCGACGGTCATGGTGGTGGTGACCGACGGCGAGGATTCCTGCGGCGAGAAGGATCCTTGCGCGGTGGCCGCCGCGGCCAAGGCCAGCCATCCGAACATGACGATCAATGTCGTCGATGTCAGCGGAACCGGCGGCGGCGCCTGCATCGCCCAGAACGGCGGCGGCAAGGTCCTGCCCGCGCGCACGCCCGCCGAGATCAAGCAGGCGATGCAGCAGGCGACCTATCCGACGGCATTGCCGGCCGCGTGCAAAGGGAAACCCTAGACGATGTATTCCGGCCCGCTTCTCAAGTCAGGCAACCTGCGCGACTACACGCCGCTGGGCGAGATCGGACAGCCGGTCTATGCCGCGGCAGACCAGATCCGCACCGCGGTGCTGCATCAGATCGGCCGCGAGGCCGCCGACCTCTTCGCGGTGCCGAAATTCGATTCGGTGGGGCGCAACATCGACTGGTATGCGACCCAGGACGGCGACATCGTCCCCTGGGATGCCGCTTCGCCCGAGGAGCGCAACGCGGCGCGGCAGCGGCTGCTGGAGCTCAACGACCGCATCGAGGCGCATGCGCGCCGCATCGTCGCCGACCCACAGAGCAACGATCAGCTGGTATTCGGGCGCCTGCTGGCACTCTGTCCCTTCATCCCGGACAGCTCGCATATCTTCATCATCAAGGGCCAGCCGGTCCTCACTTTCTGGGGCTTCATCCCCGCCGGCGCCGATCCCAGCCGCCACCGCCTCGCCGATATCGTGAAGCAGGAGCCGGTGAAGCGCGCCGCCGCCGCGGCGCCGATCGCGCCGGCGGCGGTTGCCGCGGTCGCCGTGCCGGTCGCGGAGGGTGCAAGCTGGTGGCGCTGGCTCTGGTGGCTGCTGGGGCTGCTGCTTCTGCTGTTGATTCTGCTGATGGCGCTGCGCTCCTGCGATGTAATCGAGGCGCCGGTGCCTTATCTCAGCAACGAGGGCATCGTCTGGCCAAGCGAAACGCCGCCCGACAACAAGATCGTGACCGTCCCCGGCGGCACGGTCACCGGCACCGTCCCCGGCACCGGCACGATCGACGGCACCACCAACGGCACGGTCGTGGTGCCCGATGGCACCGTCGATCCGAACGCGCCGGTCCCGCCCGACGCGACTCTGCCCGACGGCACCGTCGATCCGAACGCGCCGAAGACCCCCGATCAGGGCGCCGAGCCGAACGCGGATCAGAGCACGCCACCCGACGCGCAGACGCCCGAAGATCAGCAGAACCCGGATCAACAGAACCCGGATCAACAGAACCCGGATCAACAGAACCCGGATCAGCAGAATCCGGACCAGCCGAAGACCGACGCGCAGACGCCGCCGGATGCGCCGTCCCCGGACCAGCAGAATCCGGACCAGCAGGCCGGCGCGCAACCGCCGATCAAGCCGATCGAGCTGCCGGCCGACGGCAGCGCCGCCAACGGTCCGGCCGATTTCATGCAGGGCCAGTGGCGTTCGCAGACCGGGCTCCGCGCTTCGGGCTCGAACGCGCCGGCGACCATCGGCTATCAATTCGACAAGCAAGGCAAGGGCACCACGACCTTGAAGCTCGGCAACGGCGTCACCTGCAGCGGCGCCTCGGCGGCGACCACGCAGAACGGCAAGCTGACGATCCAGGATCAGGGCGGCTTGAATTGCAGCGACGGCTCCAACTTCCAGGGCTCGACCGTCGAATGCAGCAAGGCCGCGGACGGCAAGACCCGTTGCGTAGGGCGCTACCCAAATGGGCAGACATACGACATATTGCTGGGGCAATAGGGGAAATCATGCCGAGCGCCCTTTCATCGCGACCCCGGATGTCGAGCGGAGACCGCCATGCTCGCTGAACTGACCAAGTTCGGCGAGGGCGTGATGCTGATCGCCGAGAGCGGTCTGCAGTTCCTCGACTTCGGCGTCGCCTTCGACCGGATCAACCGGGCGCCGCAGGTCGGTTTCGCGCGCGACGGCTCGGGCGCCCTGGTGCGGCTCGACTATGACGAGGCCGATGACAGCTATCGCTTGCCGGCCCAACATGGCGCCACGTTGACCGGTGCCCCGGCGGGCACGGTGCGCAGCCGCGAGAAGCCGATCATCCAGATTTCGATGGGCGATACCGTCGCCTTGCTGGATTCGACCTGGCTGCCGATTCCGATCCTGCGCGCGCGGCCCGGCCGCAGCTTCGATCTCGGCCCCACCAACTGGGCGCGGGCGCGGCTCACGAAACTCGCTTCACCCGATGAGGACGGCTTCACCCACCGCCTGACCGTGGCAATCGACACCGCGGTTCTGCCGGTGCCGGAGGACAAGGCGATCGGCTACCTGGCGCCGCATGGCAACGACATCGGTGCCGGCCAGCCCTTCATGCTGGCGGCCCGCGGCTTCGAGCCCTTGCCCTTCGTCGGCCTCGACTGGGTCTCGCGTTGGATCCGCGACGCCTATCGCCAGAATGCGGCGCGGCATCTGCGCTATGAATCCGAGGATATCGAGCGCGAGATCGGCCGCGGCTTCGACGTCGCGCATTACCTGACCTTCATCGGCCTGCTGGATCAGTTCTTCGAAATCCCGCGCATTACCTTGCTGCGCAACGAGGACGACCGCGCACACCCGACCATCGACGTGGACCTCGTGCTCGACGTCGGCAATTCGCGCACCTGCGGCATCCTGATCGAAGACCACGACCGCGAGGATTCCTCGCTGCACAACCGCTACGAACTCGCCTTGCGCGACCTCTCTGAGCCGCAGCTGGTCTATCGCGAGCCCTTCGAGAGCCGCCTGGAATTCAACCAGCCGACCTTCGGTTCGGAGAGTGCGTCGTCCTTGAGCGGCCGCGCCAATGCCTTCAGCTGGCCGACCATCGCCCGCGTCGGGCCGGAGGCGACCAAGCTCGCGGCGCAGCGCCGCGGCACCGAGGGCTCGACGGGTTTGAGCAGCCCGAAGCGTTATCTCTGGGACGAGGAGAGCTATCTCCACGGCTGGCGCTTCAACCAGTTCATGAGCGAAGAGCAGCGCGAGCGCCTCGCCACCGCCTATCCCTATTGCCAGTTCATCACCGAGGCCGGTGAACCTCTTTACGCGTTGGAGCCCAGCGACCCGCGCCGCATCCCGGTCTTCGACCCGCATTATTCGCGCAGCTCGCTGATGATGATCATGCTGAGCGAGGTGCTGCTGCAGGCGCTGTCGCAGATCAACAGCCCGATGCAGCGCATGCGCCAGGCGCAGTCCAACCTGCCGCGCCGCTTGCGCCGGATCGTGCTGACCGTGCCGCCGTCGATGCCGCTCCCGGAGCAGCGCATTCTGAAGCGCCGCATGGACGATGCGGTCGCCACCGTCTGGAAGGCGATGTCCTGGCACGACGAGACCGCGGCGCCCGACGACGAGAGCAGGCCGCCGAAGCTGCCCTTCCCCGAGATCATCATGAAATGGGACGAGGCGACCTGCGGCCAGGTGGTCTATCTCTTCTCGGAATGTGCCAACCATTTCGGCGGCGATCCGAAGCTCTTCTTCAAGACCATGCGCCGCCGCGACGTGGCGCCGAGCGGCGACGAGCGCCTGCGCATCGGCACCATCGACATCGGCGGCGGCACCACCGATCTGGTGGTCACCGACTACGTGCTGCTGCCGGCCGAAGGCAATGCGGTGAAGATCGAGCCGCGGCAGCTGTTCCGCGACGGCTTCAAGCTCGCCGGCGACGACATCGTGCTCGAGACCATCAAGTCGCAGCTCCTGCCGGCGATCGAATCCGCGCTCTCCGCCGCGGGCGCGACCGAGATCGAGTCTCTCATGTCGCAACTGATCGGCTCGGAGAACCTGAAGATCGAGGACCAGGTGCTGCGCCAGCAGTTCACCGCCCAGGTCCTGGTGCCGGCGGCGATCTCCCTGCTGCATCTCTACGAGAACTACGACCCGGTCGAGCGGGCGCCGGTGCGCAGCATGACCATCGAGGATTTGCTGCAGGGCCGCCGCCCGCAGGACCGCGCGCTCGCCTATTTCAACAAGGGCGCGCGCAAGAGCCTGCCGCATGGCGCTGCCTTCGACGTGATCAAGGTTCCGGTCGCGGTCGATCTCGACCGGCTGCACGCGATGTTCATCGGCAAGGACATCGACCTGAACGGCCCCTTGAGCTGGCTCTCGGAAGTGGTCGCGCGCTATGCCTGCGACGTGCTGCTTTTGACCGGCCGTCCCTCGCGCCTGCCCGGCGTGCAGGAGCTGGTGCGCTCCCTGATGCCGGTCTCGCCGGACCGCGTGGTGCCGCTGCACAATTACCGCGCCGGCGCCTGGTATCCATTCCACCGCCATGGCCGCATTCAGGACCCGAAGACCACGGCTGCGGTCGGGGCCATGCTTTGCGTGCTGGCCGAAGGCCGGCTGCCGAATTTCAGCCTGCTCTCGCAGAAATTCGATCTGAAATCGACCATGCGCTATTTCGGCCGCCTCGACGGCAACAACCTGATCCAGCCGGAGGACGTCTATTTCGCCGACATCGATCTCGACGATCCGGATTACCAGCTGCCGAACCGCGCCATCGTCATCTCCGGCCCGATGCGCCTCGGCTTCCGCCAGCTCTCGACGCCGTACTGGACCGCGGCGCCGCTCTATTCCCTGAGCTATCGCGAGGACGCCCGGGCCGAACTGCACAATCTCACTTTGCTGGTGACCTTGGAGCTCGACCGCAGCGGCGGCAACCGCCGCGCCAAGGCGGCGCGCGACCAGGGCCTGGAACGCTTCCGCATCGCGCGCGTTGCCGTGCGGGAAGCCGACGGCAGCGAGGGCCGCAGCATCGGCAAGGACCGGCTGCTGCTCCGCTTCAAGACGCTGAACAGCAATGTGCTCGAAGCCAATGATTACTGGCTCGACACCGGCTCGGTCCTGGTCTGAGGATTATTGGATGACCGACTCTCTCTCCAGCACCGGTACCGCTCTAGGGCAGGCGATCGGCGGCGCCATCGATTGGGTCCAAGATGCCCGCACCAATGCGAAATCCGTGGAGCGCGAGGCCGACCCGACCATCGAATCCTTGCGCCGCATCCGCAACAAGAGCCGCCGTCTGGCGAAAGCGGCGTCGCGGCCGCCGGCAATCGGCATCTTCGGCATCAGCCAGGCCGGCAAGTCCTTCCTGGTGGATTCGCTTTCCAAAGGCGAGAACGGCCGCGTCGAATCCATGTTCGGCAACACCCGCCTCGATTTCATGAAGCATGTGAACCCGCCCGGCGGCGGCAAGGAGGCGACCGGTCTCGTCACCCGCTTCACCCGCACCCGGTCGAAGGCGCCGGCCGATTTCCCGGTCGAGGTCGAGCTGGTGAGCGAGGCCGATCTCATCAAGATCCTCTGGAACTCCTACATCCGCGACTTCGACCAGGAGGCGATGACCGCCCGGGTCGAGGCCGAGAATATCGACGAGGTTCTGCGCCGCGTCGGCCCGCAGCGCCAGGCCGCGCCGGTGCCCGGCCTCACCGCCGACGACGTGGTCGACCTCATGGACTATTTCGACCGGCTCTCGCGCAAGACCAGCCAGAGCCTGCGCGGCGCCTATTGGCCGAACGCGATCGAGCTGGCGCCCAACCTGCTCCCGGCCGCGCGCGCCGATCTCTTCGGCCTGCTCTGGGGTGGCCTTGAGCAGCTTTCCGATCTGTATCGTGCGCTGCAGGCGGGCCTCGCCGAAGTCGACCACGCGCGCTCGCTGCATTGCGAGCTGGCGGCTCTGGTCGAGGGCGATGAGAGCGGCGAATTCTCGCAGGCCAAATGCATCAACAATGTCGACTGCCTGCGCCTGCTCGACGGCGACGGCGGCGACCTGGTGAAGGTTCGCCCGGTCCTGGAGGCGGGGCATGGAGTAGTCAAGCAGTTGCCGCGCGGCCTGTTGGCCGGCGTGACCGCCGAGCTGCGCTTCACCCTGACCGAGAAGCCGGTCGCCGCGGTGCTGGAGAGCACCGATCTCATCGACTTTCCCGGCTATCGCGGGCGGCTGAAGATCACCGATCCCAAGCGTGAGTTGCTCTCGGCGACCGAGGAGCGCGAGGACGGCTACCACGTCTCCGACATCTGGCTGCGCGGCAAGGTGTCCTATCTCTTCGAACGCTACACCGAGGACCAGGAGATGAACGCCCTGGTGCTCTGCGCGCCCTCGACCAAGCAGAGCGACGTGCAGGATATCGGCCCGGTGCTCGACGACTGGGTTCGCACCGTGCAGGGCGAGACACCGCAGATCCGCGCCCGCCGCCCCTCCGGCCTGCTGGTCGTCACCACCATGTGGGACCTCCGCCTGCTGCCGACCGCGAACGAGACGCCGGAGACCTTGCGGGTCGCCGGCGACGCGGTCATGCACATGACCTTCGAACGCTTCCGCACTTATGACTGGGTGCGCGACTGGGACGGCCGCCCGTTCCGCAATCTGTTCCTGACGCGCAAGCCGCG
Organism: Dongia sp. agr-C8; assembly: GCF_054658695.1. Taxonomy (NCBI): domain Bacteria; kingdom Pseudomonadati; phylum Pseudomonadota; class Alphaproteobacteria; order Rhodospirillales; family Dongiaceae; genus Dongia; species Dongia sp. agr-C8. The sequence goes on along the minus strand of NZ_BAAGHZ010000005.1, from coordinate 373,946 downwards.
GGTCGAGAGCCTGCTGTTCGGCATGCGGGACGGGCACGAGACCGGGGTGGTGACGTCGCAGCTCGGGCGCCTGGCGCAGATCCGCGATTATTTTCTGGCGGGCGACGAAGTGCTGAAGCATGTCGCCGAGCCGGCCGATGCCTGGGACGCGATGCTGGCACCGAATGACGGCGGCGTCGGTCGGATCGTGAAATACCTGGAATCGATCGGGATCGGCAAGCTGAAGACCCAGCGCCTGCAGGAGCAGCTGCTGTCATTGGTCACCGAGACCCGCGCCAAGCTCGAGATCTTCCATGTCGGCATCGGCGGCGAGGAATTGGAGACCAAGCGCAAGCGCGCCGAATGGCTGGTCGGCGCCATCGCCGACAACGAGCCGCCGCGCTTCGCCGAATTGCTGGACGTGCTGCTGCTGGACGCCGAGCAGATGCGCTCCTGCTATCTCAGCATCGACACCCGCGGCGGCCTGACCAACGGCAAGAGCGCCACCGGCTCGCTGCGCGACCTCCTGAAGAGCAAGGGCGCCTCGGCGGCGCCGGCGCCGAGCAACCGCGCGCGCCACTTCGCCGACGTGGTGATCGCCGCCTGGGTCAACCAGCTCCGCGACCTGCCGCACAACGAGAAGCAGCTGCGGCACGTGCGCCTGCAGGCGGAAGCCGCGCGGGTCATCGTCGAGGAGATGATCGCCGGCGCGTTGCGCACCAGGCTGCCCGACCAGATCGCGCAAGCCTGTTCCGCGACCGAGATGAGCGCCACCCGCCGCCGCGCCCAGGTCGCCGAGGAGCAGGTGCTGATTGCGCGCCAGGAACTGGCGACCTTCACCAGCTATCTTGGCGCGCTCAACCGGCCGCGACCGATGAACCTGGTGGTCGGCAACCGCCGCATCTTCGAAACCCAGAAGGCGCCGATCGCGCTGCCGGAGCTCGACGAAGCCGACCATGGCGCCCACGCCCTGCTGCTGATGTCCGACTGGCTGACCGCCTTGCATGACCTCGTGATCGAGAATGCCGGCTTCTCCGAGGGCTCCGAGCTCTCGCCGGCCCAGGCGCGCACCCTCGCAGCCATCGTCGCCGCCGTCGACGTGCAGGCGCGCGCGCTGGTCCAATGAGCGGGGCTCAGTGAATGGCGATGCGCGCTGAACTGATCGGCCAGGATCCCGGCCGCGCGCAGCTTCGGCTGCACGGCCTGGCGGCGGACGCGGGGAGTCTCCGCCTGCAGATCCGCCGCAACCAGGGACCCGACACCTATCTCGGCAGCGAAGGCCGCTGGCAGAGCTCGCCGGATTTCTGGTTCTCCGTCTCCGCATCCAGCCGCACGCCGACCGCCGACGGCATCGACATCGCCGTCGGCCCGGAGATCGTCGATCCGATCGCCGCCGCGCTCGCCGGCAACGCCTTCCAGGTCACGGTCGAGACAGCCGCCGGCAGCTCCAGCGCCACCATCGTCATCCCGCAGCAGCCGATCCTGCTCGCCTCCGGCGCCGCCGGCGCGCCGCAGCGCCGCGCGCCGGAACCGGAACCGGCGCCCGCGCCGCCGCCCCCACCGGAGCCCGAACCCACGCCACCGCCGCCGCGGTCGACTCTCACAGCCGATCCGGATCGCGCGCCGGTCGAGCGATCGTCAGGCAGCCGCTTCGGCCTCATCTTGGTGATCCTGATCGTCGTCCTGGCGCTGGCGGTGGCCGGCTGGTTCTTCCGCGACAAGCTGCTCGGCGCGACGGAAGAGGCGCCGCCGGCCGCACCCGACGCCCCCGCGCAAAGCGAACTGGAGCAGATCAAGACCTTCCTTGCCGCCAATCCCAACGCGCCGGAACGCCTGGCCAAGGCGCGCGAAACCTTGGCCGCCTGCCAGCTCAACTGGGCCTCGGTGCTGTACCGGGATCTCGGCCAGGCCGGCGATGCGGAGGCGGCGCTGGCGATGGGCCGCTTCTACGATCCCGTGGACCCGGTCTGTCCCGAGGTTGGCGCGCCGAACCGCACCGTGAGCTCCGACACCGCCGCCTTCTGGTACCGCAAGGCGATCGACGCCAGGTCGGTCGAGGCGATGCGCCGCCTGGGCGCGATGCTGGTTGCGCCCGGCAAGGACGCCCCCAAATACCAGGAGGGCATCGACCTCCTGAAGCAGGCGGCGCAACAGGGCGATGCCGATGCCGCGGCGAAACTGAAGGAGTTGGGTCCATGATGCTGCGCAGCCTCGCGCTCATTTTCGCGGCCCTGCTGCTGGTCGCACCGGCATCGGCGGCCGACAAGAAGCCGCTGCTGATGGAGGGCAAGAAGACGCTCTACCAGCGCGTCCTGGCCCAGCCCGACGCAAAGCTCTTCTCCAAGCCCGGCGCCGCCGACGGCAAGCCGGTTCCGGCGATGAGCATCTATTATGTCTATGCCCGCCAGGATGTGGGCGGCGCGCCCTGGCTGGAGGTGGGCCCCGCCGCCGACGGCAAGACGCTCGGCTGGATCCCGGCGACCAGCGCGCTCGATTGGAAGCAGCAGATCGTCCTCACCTTCACCAATCCTTCCAACCGCGATCCCGCGCTGATGTTCGACAGCGCGGAGAATCTGGAAAAGGTGCTGAACGCCGACGATCCCGGTGCCGCCGCGGCCGAACTCCGCAAGACCATCGCCGGCGGCAATCTGCCGGCCGACTTCCCGGTGATCGCCACCGAGCCCAACACATACATCGACTTCACCAAGCAGTTCTACCTGCTGCCGATCCTGGATTCGCGCGAGCAGATGACGCAGACCGGCGCGCAGACCATCGAGCTGCAGCTGGCCTCGCTGCCCGCCGTCGCTGTCGATGCGCAGCAGCCGGCCGCGCCCAGCGAAGCCGAGATGCTGCAGAACTTCACCGCCGGCGTGGTCTTCGTCATCGATTCCACCAAGTCGATGGGCCCCTACATCGACCGCACCCGCGAGGCGGTCGAGAAGCTCTACGAGGACATCAGCGGCAAGGCGGTCAGCAGCAAGGTCGCCTTCGGCCTGGTCGCCTTTCGCGCCGGCGGGAACGAGGCGGGGATCGACTACACGTCGAAAGTCTTCGTCGATCCGAATAAGGCGACCGACAAGGCCGCCTTCATGAACGCGGTGAAGGACCTCTCCGCCGCCACGGTCTCGACCCCGCGCTTCGACGAGGATTCGCTGGCCGGCGTGATGAGTGCGCTCAAGGAGATCGACTGGTCGCGCTTTGGCGCCCGCTACATCGTGCTGATCACCGATGCCGGACCCTTGGGCGGCAACGATCCCATCTCCTCGACCAAGATGAATGCCGACCAGGTCCGCCTCTACGCCAAGGACCAGGGCGCCGCGATCTACACCTTGCATCTCCTGACGCCGGCGGGTGCCAAGGATCACGCGGGGGCGAAGTCGCAATACGAGATCCTCAGCACCTATCCCGGCGTCACCAAGCCGCTCTACTACCCGATCGCCGAAGGCAGCGTGGACAAGCTCGGCACCGCGGTCGAGCTGCTGGCCGACGCGGTGGTGAAGCAGATCGAGGAGGCGTCCTCCGGCAAGACCACGATCGGCGCCGATCCCGCGGCCCAGGCCAAGAGCGACATCGAGGCCGATACCGCCGCGGTCGGCCATGCGATGCGGCTTGCCTATCTCGGTCGCGCCGCCAAAACCACCGCGCCGAAGCTGGTCCAGTCCTGGATGATCGACCGCGACTTCGCCAAGCCTTCGATCGCCACCGTGGACGTCCGCGTGCTGCTGACCAAGGCGCAGCTGAGCGACCTGCAGCAGACCCTGAAGGGCGTGCTCGACGCCGCCCATGAGAAGCAGTTCGACCCGGCCGGCTTCTACGACGCGGTGAAATCGGTCGCCGCTGCGCTCGGCCGCGATCCGGCGAAGCTGCAGGACCCGAAGGCGACAAGTTTGAGCCAGATGGGCCTGCTCGGCGAATATGTCGAAGGCCTGCCCTACAAGAGCGCCGTGCTCAACATCGACGCCGACACCTGGAAATCCTGGCCGATCGCCCAGCAGAACTATTTCCTCGACGAGCTCGAGCGAAAGCTGGCGCTCTACAAGGCCTATAATGAGGATGTCAGCCGCTGGGTGACCTTGACACCGGGCGCGCCGGCCAGCGAGCAGGTCTATCCGGTGCCGCTCGACGCGCTGCCGTAAAATGGCGGAACCGGTCCTCGTCATCGCCGGCCTGGAGATGCAGCGCGGCACCGGCGATTCCAAATTCCGCATGGTGGTCGACCGCCTCGAGCTTGAGAGCGGGCAGCCGGTCCTGCTGACCGGCGAGAACGGCTCCGGCAAGAGCTCGCTGCTCGACGTGATCGGCCTGGTGCTGCGGCCGACACGGACGGCGCAATTCGCCTATCACCCCAGCAGCGGCGAGGCGATCGACCTCGCCTCCCTGCTGGCCGACGCGGATGATGCCGCGCTGACCGACATCCGCTGCTCGGAGATCGGTTATATGCCGCAGACCGGCGGCCTCGTCCCCTTCCTCTCGGTGCAGGACAACATCGAACTGCCGGCGATCCTCTGCGGCCGGCTCGATCCCCCCTTCATCGACCAGCTCTGCAACGCGCTGGAGATCACGCCGATCCTGCTCGCGCTCAAGCCCCAGGCGCTCTCGATCGGCCAGCGCCAGCGGGTTTGTCTGGCGCGTGCCTTCGCCCATCGCCCGCGGCTGCTGCTGGCCGACGAGCCGACCGCCTCGCTCGACACCGTCAGCGCCGCCGTCGTCTCCGAGATGCTGGTGGAGGTGGCGCCGAAATACGGCATCACCCCGGTCATCGCCACCCATGACCCGCGCCTGACCGAGAAGACCGGCACGCGCCGCATCACCCTCCAGGCCAAGCCCGTCGGCCCAAGCGAGGTCGAATGTCGAATCGCCGCCGCAGCCTGACGCCCGGCGCCGGTCGCCGGCTGGCCCAGGTCGCGACCCTCGCGGCCAAGGGCCTGTGGTTCCACCGCCGGCTCTCGCTCTACCAGACGATCGGGCTCGCGGCGGTGCTGGTGCCGCTGCTGCTGATCGCCGGCCTGAAGAACGGCTTCATCGAAGGCATGCTGGCGCAGCTTCGCGCCGACCCGCGCAATCTCGAAGTCATCATCGTCGGCAATCGCGACCTCGACGGCGGCTGGTTCAAGACCATCGCCGGCAGCCCCGCCTTGGGCTTCATTGTGCCGAACACGCGCTCGCTCTCGGCGACCATCGCGCTCGCCAACGAACAAGGCGGCATGATCGGCGACGTGCAGATGATCCCGACCGCGCCGGGCGATCCGCTGCTGTCCGATCTGCCGGTCCCGACTGAGGATGACGCCGTGATCCTCTCCGAAGCCACGGCGCGCAAGCTCGGCGTCAAGGCCGGCGACACCGTCCGCGCCGCCGTGCAGCGCCGGATCGACGGCGCCGATCAGGCCTCGGTCCGCTCGCTCCTGGTCCAGGCGCTCGCGCCGGAGAGCCTCGCCACCGGCGACTTCGCCTTCGTCAGCCTGCGCCTGCTGGTGCTGAGCGAGGACTACCGCGACGGCGTCGTCGACGGCATCAACGCGCCTGGTCCCGACACCGCCGCGTTGCAGGCCCGCGCCTACGCCTCGGCCCGGCTCTATGCCCGCGACCTCGACCAGGTCGAAGCCCTCGCCGCCGCGGTCGAGGCGACCGGTGTCTCGGTGCGGATGCGCAGCCAGCAGATCGCCGTGGTGCGCACGCTGGACCACGGCCTCAACTGGGTCGCCGGCATCATCGTGCTGCTCGGCATGGTCGGCGTCGCCTGCTCGATCGCGGTCAGCCAGTGGCTCGGCGTCGAACGGCGGCGCCGCGAGATCAGCGTGCTCAGGCTGATCGGACTCACCAAGGCAAATGCGCTGCTGATGCTGGTGGCCGAAGCGCTGGTGGTCGCCGCCTGCGCTTTCGTCCTCGCCGGCATCCTCTTCCTCATCCTTTCGCCGCTGGCCGATAGGTTGATCGCCGCGGTCGAGATCATCGACGGGCCGATCTGCCGCCTGGCGCCCGGCCAGTTCCTCCTGCTCTTCTTCGTCACCGCCATCGCCGGCGGGCTCGGCGCCCTGATCGGCGGGGCGCGGGTCCTCGGCATCGAACCTGCAGAGTGTCTTCGTGAAGCTTGAACGCGCAGCCGCCCTTGTGCTGGCGGCAACCTTGAGCAACGGCGCCCTGGCGGCGGACGCGCCCTGGCCGGCGAAGCTGGCGAACCCCAATCCCCTGGGCGACGACGTCGTGCTGCCGATGCCCTGCGGCGGCGCCATGGCCTTCCGCAAGATCGCGGTGCCCGGCGGCGGCCTGCTGGACGACTACCAGATGACCATCGGCGGCGCCGATCCCACCTATGCCTATTCCGAATATTCCCGCGCCGGCGCGATCGACGGCCCCTTCTCCGACAAATCGTCCAGCCGCTATTACCTGCTGGCGAAATACGAAACCACGCAGATGCAGTTCGACGCGCTGATGAAGCCGGCCTGCCCCAAGGCTGAGATCAGGGGCCGCCTGCCGGTCACCGGCGTGACCCGGCTGGAGGCGGAGCAATTCGCCGATGCCTATTCGGTCTGGCTGCTCGCCCATGCCAAGGACCAGCTGCCCGCGGTCGGCCGAGAGGTCGCCTTCGCGCGGCTGCCGACCGAGGTCGAATGGGAGTTCGCGGCGCGCGGCGGCATCGCGGTGGCGCCGCCGGAATTCGAGGAGCCGGTCTTCCCGATGCCCGAGGGCATGGCGCAATACGTCGCCTATGCCGGGCCCGAATCGGCCAACGGCAAGCTGCAGGTCACCGGCCTCTTGAAGCCCAACCCGCTCGGCCTCTACGACATGCTCGGCAATGCCGAGGAATTCGTCGCCGATCTCTACCAGCTCGACCGGGTGAAGCGGCTGCATGGCCGCGCCGGCGGCGACGTGGTGAAGGGCGGCAGCTATTTGACGCCAAAGGAAGCGATCCGCTCCGCCTATCGGGTCGAATACCCGCCCTACACCGCCGAAGGCCCGCGCCGCTCCAAGGCGACCGGCTTTCGCATCGTCGTAACCGCGCCGGTGCTGACCGACGATGAGGCGGTGGAGGATGCGCGAAACGCCTGGGAGAAGCTGGGGAAATCGATCGCGCCGGAATCCAGCACGCCGCTCGCCGACCCGCTGGACGAGATCAAGGCCCTGACCCGGATGGCCGACGACGCGGCCATGAAGGCGCGGCTGGAGACCTTGGCCGGCACGGTGAAGGAGCAGATGACCCGGGTCGAAGAGCAGCGCGCCAAGGCGGCGCAGGCGCTGATTCACCAGGGCGCCTGGCTCGGCGCCCTGATCCGGCACGATCACGAATATTTGGTCGTCCTGGAGGACCAGTTGTCCAGGCGCAAGAAGGATCAACCGCAGGATTCCGCCCGGGTCGCCGTGGCACAGGCAAGCGTGGACGACCAGAAGAAGCGGATTGACTCTAATTTAACGCTTTACGGGTCGCTGATCATACAACTGCGTGACTATGATCAAAACCTCTTGAAGGGCCAGGCTGAGGCGCTCGGGGGCGAGTTGACTCAGCGCGGGGCGTCCTATTTGAATCCCTTCAGCCAAGAGTTGCTTGCGGCCATCCAAAAATACCGGTCGGACAACACGGTCCGATCCGAAGAATGGCTCAAGGGAATCGTCGGCGTTCGGGCCCAATAGCGGGCCTTGCGGGTCAGGATTGCGGGAGTGAGATGAGAGTTCCAGCACCAGCGCGCGGCATCTTGCTGGCCGCGGCCTGCATCACCGCCTTCCAGGGTGGTGGCTGCGCGTGGAGCAGTGGCGGCCCGCCGCCGGGCTACGATCCCAACCGCGGCGCCGGCGCGAAGACGGCCAACGTCCAGCCCGGCAACTTCGGCTCGGTGGTGAAGTCGGGCGGCGTCGCCGCCTGCATGAACATCAACGAAGACCAGGTGCCGGTGAATTATTTCGAGACCGTCGGCGTGGCGACGGCGGCCGGCGCGGTGCTGCTGGCGCTGCTCGGCGCCGCGGCGGGTGCGATGATGTCCAACAATGCCGGCCGCGGTGCCGCCACCGGTGCCGTGATCGGCGGCGTGGCGGGCGGTGCGCTGGGTGCCGCCTCCGGCGTGCAGACCGCCGAGCAGAAGAAATATTACGCCGTGCAGCTCGCGCGCTACGACTGCCAGCTCGAGGCGGCGCGGAACGAGAATGCCAAGCTGAAGGCCTCCGGCGAAGCGCTGCAGGCCTCGGTCGATACCCTGAGCCGCCAGCTCGACCAGCTCGAGGACGACTACGCCAACAAGCGGATCACCAAGGCCCAGGCGCAGAAGGAGCTGGCCGCCATCGACGCCGACTCCGCCGCGCTGAAGACCCGCATGACCTCGATGAAGGCGAACAGCGAGCAGTACCAGCAGATGGCCTCCGACACCCAGCAGATGGCCCAGGGCACCCGCCGCAAGATCGACGAGGCGCGGGTCGATGCGCTCGACCAGCAGATCGCCGACATGCGCGACCAGAACGAGGAGCTGGAGCGCGAATACGACAAGCTGGTGGAGCGCCGGAAGGCCGTGGTCCTGCAATGAGCGGAAAGGTATTGCGCGTCGCCGGCGGAATCCTGCCGGTCCTGCTGCTCGGTTTGGTCGGCATGGGAGCCACGGGCTGCTCCTCCTCCTGCACCGGCGATCCGCGCACCGACAATTACTTCTGCGCGCAGCGGAACATGGGCGCCTATCAGAACCAGGTGAACCAGAAGCAGCAGGCGACCGAGAACCTGCAGGACGAGAACGTGCAGCTGCAGCGCCAGAACCAGGATCTCGCGGCGCAGCAGCAGGGCTTGAACCAGCAGATCGACAAAATCTCCGGCGAGCTGAGAAACCTCGACACCGAGCTCAACGGCATGAACGCGCGGATCCAGAAGGCGCGGTCCAACAACCAGGTCGACCAGCAGCGCCTCAACCAGGCCCAGCGCGAGCTGCAACGGGTGCAGGACCAGACCAAGCTGGCCCAGACCGATACCGGCGGCGCCATGGCCGAGCGGCAGGCCGAGCTCGACCGGCTGAAGAAGCGCACCAAGGAACTCGAAGCCGACATCGACGCGATCCTGCAGGCGCATTAGTGGGCTTCGACGGGCTCGCCTGGCTCAACCCGCCTCTCGCCGAGACGCGTGCCGATAACGCCCTCACGGTCATGACCCGCGGCGCCACCGACTTCTGGCAGCAGACCTTCTACGGTTTCCGCCGGCACAGCGGACATTTCCTCCATCGCACCGTCACCGGCGACTTCACGGCCTCGGTCAAGTTCACCGGCCGCTACGAGGCGCTCTACGACCAGGCCGGCCTGATGCTGCGCGCCGACGAGAGTCACTGGGCGAAGACCGGCATCGAATACACCGACGGCGAGCGTCATCTCTCGGTCGTGGTGACCAACGAATTCTCCGACTGGTCGGTGCTGCCCTATCGCCATGCCCGCGACGAAGTCTCGATCCGCGTGACCCGCCATGGCGAGGCGATCCGCATCCAGTTCGAGGATCCCGGAACCGGGCAATGGCAGATGCTGCGCCTCGCCTATCTCAAGCCGGCGGCGGAATTGCAGGTCGGCGTGATGTGCTGCTCGCCGGAACGCGAGGGCTTCGAGGTCACCTTTCGGGATTTCGAGATCGGTCCGCCGATCGACCGGGCGTTGCACGCCTGAAGTAAGTCGCTGATTCAAAGCGCTTTTTAAAAAACGGCTCCATCTTGTATTCTTGCTTTGTTCCCAATTCTTGACTCAGGCACGGGTGAGAACACATGATGAACAAATGCCCCAACATGGAACACCTGAGCGCCAACCCATCGCGGCCAACCAGAACCACCTCGCTGACGCCCCGTCGGCGCGGGTAAAGCCGCTGGCGCTCGGCGCGCTGCGGGATCAGGTGGCGCGGCTGGAGCGGCTCGGCGCCACTACCAGCCAGGCCCGCCACCCGCTCCGGCCGGTCGTCCTGGGGCTCCCGGAGCTGGACCGGCATCTCCCCTGGGGCGGCCTGCCGCGGGCGGCCTTGCATGAAGTGGCGGGCGAGGGCGCCGACCGGGAGGAGGGGGCCGCGGCCGCCGGCTTCGCCGCACTCTGGCTCGCGCGGCTGCAGGATGCGGGACCGGCGCTCTGGATCGTCCGCGCGGGCAGCCGCGCCGCGATCGATCTCCACGCCCACGGTCTTCATCAACAACGGCTCGACCCGAAGCGCCTGATCCTGGTCGCCGCCAGGCGCGACGACGAAGCCTTGTGGGCGATGGAGGAAGGCCTGAAGGCGCAGTGCCTCGGCGCGGTGCTGGGCGAGGTCGAGAAGCTGGATCTGACCGCGAGCCGCCGCCTGCAACTGGCGGCGGAAACCAGCGGCGTCACCGCTTTCGCGCTGCGGCGCTGGCGCCTGATGGAACGCGCGGCGCGCGATGCCGCACAGCCGATCGCCGCGGTCACCCGCTGGCGCGTGACCGCGCTCCCCAGCGCGCAGGAAATCTGCTGGCAGGTCGATCTCGCGCGCTGTCGCGGCGGCCGCCCCAACACCTGGATCATGGAGAAGGCACATGGATCGGATGAATTCCGGACCCGCTCGCAGCGGAACGCGCCGCTATCTGGCGATCTGGCTCCGCTTCTGGGCGGCCGACCGCTGGCGGCGGGCACAGGAAACTGATCGACCTTTCGTCCTCGTCGAGACCGTCGGCCCGCGCCGCGAAGTGCGCGCCGCCGATCCCCGCGCCATCGCCTGCGGCATCGCGCCCGGCCAAGGCGTCGCCGATGCCCAGGCGCTGGTGCCCGATCTCCTGGTCCTGCCGGCCGATCCCGCCGGCGATCTCGCGGCGCTGCATAAGCTCGCCGAATGGGCGACGCGCTTCTCGCCTTTGGTGGCACCCGATCCCAACGACGGGCTGATGCTCGACATCACCGGCTGCGCCCATCTCTGGGGGAGCGAGGAGAAGTTATTGGCGGACGCGCTGCAGCGCCTGCGCAGTCATGGCTTCGACGTTGTCGGCGCCATCGCCGGCACGATCGGCGCGGCCTGGGCCGCCGCGCGCTTCAGCCAGTCCAGGCAGGGCACGATCATCCCGGCCGGTGCCGTCTCCGGCGCGCTGGACGGCTTGCCGGTGCAGGCTTTGCGCATCGACGCCGCGACCGTCGACGGGCTGCAACGCCTGGGCCTCAGGAAGATCGGCGATCTCTATCCGATGAAGCGCGCCGGCCTGGCGCAGCGCTTCGGCACCAAGCTGATCACGCGTCTGGACCAGGCGCTCGGTTGTGCCGCCGAGACGCTGTCGCCGCTGCTGCCGCCGCCCGAGCACCGGATCGGCCTCGGCTTCGCCGAGCCGATCTCGGCGCCGGAATCGCTCCGCCGCGTCGCCGAGATCCTGGTCGAGCGGCTGGCGCGCGAACTCGCCGGGCACCAGCGCGGCGCGCGCAGCCTCAAGCTCTCCGCCTATCGTCTCGACGGCGTCGTCTCCGCGCTCACGATCGGCACCGCGCGGGCCAGCGCCGAACCGCGCCATCTCTTTCATCTCATCGCCGAGAAGCTGGAGCGGATCGATCCCGGCCCCGGCATCGAATTCATGAGCCTCGCCGCCGAGCGCACCGAGGTGGCGACCGCGCTGCAAGCGGGCATGATCGATATGGACGAGACCGCGGTCTCCGCCGCCGATCTCGCGCCCTTGATGGACCGCCTTGCCAACCGCCTCGGTGCCGAACGTCTCGCGCGCCCAATGCCTGTGGAGAGTCATGTGCCGGAACGCGCGATAAAGATGGTGGCACCGCTTGAGGGTCAGAAGAAGGTGCAATGGCCAAAGCTGCCGCCGCGGCCCACCCGCCTGCTGCCGAACCCGGAGCCGATCGAGGTGATGGCGCCGGTGCCGGACGATCCGCCGATCACCTTCCATTGGCGCCGGATTCGGCATCGCGTGGTCTGGGCCGAGGGCCCGGAGCGCGTGGCGCCCGAATGGTGGCGTCCCGCCAGTGCAGACGCGAATGAAAGTCTGGAGACCCGCGACTATTACCGCGTCCAGGACGAGACCGGCGGTCGCTACTGGCTCTACCGCGCCGGTCTCTATCAGAGCGGCAAGCAGCCACGCTGGTTCCTGCACGGTGTCTTCGCGTAAACGCGCGGGGTCTTCGCGCCATGGCTTATGTCGAGCTCTCCGCTTTCACCAACTTCACCTTCCTGGAAGGCGCGTCGCATGCCGAGGAACTGGTGGCGGCGGCGGAACGGCTCGGCCATCGCGCGATCGCCATCGCCGACCGCAATACGCTGGCCGGCATCGCCCGCGCGCATGAAGCCTGCGCCGCGCTCAATTTCCATCTCGTCGTCGGTTGCCGGCTGGCCTTCCGAGATGGCCGCGAAGTGCTGGTCTTCCCGACCGACCGCGACGCCTATGGCCGGCTCTGCGAGCTGCTGACCTTGGGCCGCCGGCGTGCGCCCAAGGGCGAATGCCATCTCGACTACGCCGACCTCGCCAAATGGGGTGAAGGCCTGATCGCCGTGGCGATCACGCCGGAGGAGTCTCCAATCTATCCGCCTACTGGGTCGTCATCCCCGTCCCCGGACTTGATCCGGGGATTGGCTCGGGGACCCCTGAGTTCCCTGGCCGGCAAACTCAGGGATGCCCGGCCCCAGCGGACGGATGTCCGCCTTCGCGGACAGGCGGGCATGACGACTGAATTAAGCTTCTCCACTTTCCTCACCCGCCTTCGCCGCGACTTCCCGAAGCGCGCCTATCTCGCGCTCTGCCATCGCTATCACGGCGACGACCGGAAGCGGCTGGAGCAGGACCAGGCCCTGGCCGATCGCGTCGGCCTGCCGACGGTGGCGATCAACGACGTGCGCTATCACGAGGCCGAGCGGCGTCCCCTGGCCGATATCCTCGCCTGCATCCGCCATACCTGCACGATCGACGCGGCCGGCTATCGCTTGCGCAAGAATGCCGAGCGGCATCTGAAGCCCGAGGCGGAGATGCGCCGCCTGTTCCGCGGCTTCGAGGCCGCCGTCGACCGCAGCGCCGAGATCGCCGAACGCTGCCGCTTCTCGATGGCCGAGCTCCGCTATGAATACCCGACCGAGGTCGTCGGCCCGGACGAGACCGCGCAGCAGACCCTGACCCGCCTCGCCTGGGAGGGTGCCGCTTGGCGCTACCCGCAAGGCACGCCGCCGGAGGTCGCGAAACAGATCGGCGAGGAACTGGCGCTGATCGAGCAGCTCGACTTCGCGCCATATTTTCTCACCGTCCACGACATCGTGCGCTATGCGAAGTCGGTGAACATCCTCTGCCAGGGCCGCGGCTCGGCGGCGAACTCGGCGGTCTGCTATTGCCTCGGCGTCACCTCGATCGATCCCGCCGAGGGCAACTCTCTCTTCGCCCGCTTTATCAGCGCCGAGCGGGGCGAACGGCCCGACATCGACGTCGATTTCGAGCATGAGCGCCGCGAGGAGGTGATCCAGTACATCTACAAGAAATACGGCCGCGACCGCGCCGGCCTGGCGGCGACGGTGATCCGCTACCGCTCGCGCTCGGCGATCCGCGACGTCGGCAAGGCGCTCGGCCTCTCGACCGATGTCACCGACACGCTGGCGAAGACCATCTGGGGCTGGTCGCAGGAGATCGTGCCGGAGGAGCGGGTGCGCCAGCTCGGCCTCGATCCCGCCGACCAGCGTCTCGGCATGGCCTTGCACTATGCCCGCGAGCTGATCGGCTTCCCGCGCCATCTCTCGCAGCATGTCGGCGGCATGGTGATCTCGCGCGGGCCCTTGTCCTCGCTGGTGCCGATCGAGAATGCGGCGATGGCAGACCGCACCGTCATCCAATGGGACAAGGACGATCTCGAATCCCTGGGGTTGATGAAGGTCGATATCCTGGCGCTCGGCATGCTGACCTGCATCCACAAGGCCTTCGACCTCATCGTCGAGCAGGGCGGGCCGCAACTGACGCTGGCCACGATTCCGCAGGACGACAAGGCGACCTACGACATGCTCTGCCGCGCCGACACGATCGGCGTGTTCCAGGTCGAGAGCCGGGCGCAGATGAGCATGCTCCCGCGTTTGAAGCCCAAGAAGCTCTACGATCTCACCATCGAGGTCGCGATTGTCCGCCCCGGTCCGATCCAGGGCGACATGGTGCATCCTTATCTCCGCCGCCGCGACGGACGCGAGCCGATCGACTATCAGGGCCACGCGGCGCTCGAGAAGATCTTGGGGAAAACCCTGGGCGTGCCGCTGTTCCAGGAACAGGCGATGCGGATCGCCATCGAATGCGCCGACTTCACGCCGGACCAGGCCGACGGGTTGCGCCGCTCGATGGCGACCTTCCGGCACAACGGCGATGTCGACAAGTATCGGGTGCCCTTCATGGCGGGGATGAAGCGCAACGGCTACAACCTGGATTTCGCCGAGCGCTGCTTCAAGCAGATCGAGGGCTTCGGCAGCTACGGCTTCCCGGAATCGCATGCCGCGAGCTTCGCGCTGCTCGCCTACATCTCCGCCTGGATCAAATGCCACCACCCCGCGGTCTTCGCCACCGCCTTGCTCAACAGCCAGCCGATGGGCTTCTACCAGCCGGCCCAGATCGTGCGCGACGCGGTGATGCACGGCGTCGAGGTCCGGCCGGTCGATGTCAACCTCAGCCAGTGGGACTGCACGCTGGAGAGTACGTCGGATGGAGTCTTCGACCCCTCACCCCAACCCTCTCCCGCAAGGGGAGAGGGGGGTATTCACAACCTATTTTCGATCGGATACTCCAGCGCGGAAGCGCCCAAAAGAATCCCCTCTCCCCTTGCGGGAGAGGGCGAGGGTGAGGGGTCGACGGGTCTATCCGCGCCTTACCGCAAACATCCCGCCATCCGCCTCGGCTTCCGCCAGGCCAAGGGCATCGGCGAAAAGGAAATCCAGCGTCTGCTCGCCGCCCGCGGCGCCGGCTATCGCAGCGCCGAGCAGCTCTGGCGCCGCGCCGAGTTGGAGTCACGCACCTTGGGCCAGCTCGCCCATGCCGATGCCTTTCGCTCGATGGGGCTGGATCGGCGCCAGGCGCTCTGGGCGGTGAAGGGGTTGGGCGAAAAGCCGCTGCCGCTCTTCGTCGCGCAGGAAGCGGTGCTGGAGCAGCATGAAGAGGAGGGCGCCGGCTTGCCGCAAATGCCGCTCTCCCAGCATGTGATCGAGGACTACCGGTCGCTGCAGCTCACCCTGAAGCAGCACCCGATGGCCTTCCTGCGCCAGCGCCTTTCCGGGCGCGGCGTTGTCGCCAGCGATCGGCTGTCCTCCTGCCGGAACGGCCAGAAGATCAGAGTCGCCGGCCTCGTCCTGGTGCGGCAGCGGCCGGGCACCGCCAGCGGTGTCATCTTCATGACCCTGGAAGACGAGACCGGCATCGCCAATGTCGTGGTCTGGAATCATCTCTTCGAGCAGGCGCGTGGCGTGGTGATGACCGCCAAGCTGATCGGCTGCGAGGGCAAACTGCAAATCGAGGGCCAGCCGCCGCACCAGGTGATCCATGTGGTGGCGGAACGCCTCACCGATCTCACCGGCATGCTGCAGAGCCTGCGCGAGGATGCGGAAACGCCGGTCAATCCGCAGGCCCCGGACCAGCCCTTCCGGCTGCCGGTCGCCCGGGCCGATGAGGTGGCGCATCACAACATCCGCCCCGACCCGCGCGACCCCGAGCCGGCCAAAGGCTGGAACCCGCCGGCCGTGCTGGATGTCCGCAGCCGGGATTTTCACTAATCCCAACCTCGCGCTATGCTGCCTGGGCAAGCTTCGTTCAGGGAGACCTCCAACGGCCGGGCCGCAAGACAGGCAACACCCTCCGGATGCCGGCGATCACCATCCCGATGTTCTCGCCGTCCATCGCTATTGGGACGGGAAGCGCCGCGGCCGGGAGATGCCGTCACGCGCCGACATCGATCCGCTCGAGTTGAAGCCGTTCCTGCCCGGCCTCATCCTGATCGACGTGGTCGAAGACGAACGCCGCTATGTCTACCGGCTCGTCGGCACGCGGGAAGTCGCGATGCGCGGAAAGGACCCGACCGGCCAGTCGATCCTGCAGGGCTTCTTCGCCCCGAGCCTCGCAAACGCCCTCGCCATCCTGGACCAGGTCGTCACGACCCGGGCGCCGCTCTTCATGCACCGCGACTTCACCGCGCCGGACGGCCGGGTGGGCGACGAGGACATCCTGATGCTGCCGCTCTCCGAGGACGGCGCGCGGGTCACCATGCTGTTCGGCTACACCCATCACCGCCTGGCGTAAGTCTTCCACAGCCTTGCGTGCAGCCAGTAGGCGAAGCTGCCGAGCGAGCCGGCGAGCAAGGCGAAGCACAGCCCGAAACCGGCCGAACCGGTCACCGCCATGCCGACGGCAAAGCCGATGGCCATTTGCACCACCGCCCAGGTCCCCGATTTCACCAGATCGCTCAGCATCGCCGGTCTTGTCATCCAATTGCGAATCGTTCTCAAGTGAATATGGCGCCCCGGGATCGGCTTTTAAAGCAGCAAAATCCCGATCACCGCCATCGACGCAATCGATCGGCCGAATTCCGCTGCATACTCCTGATTTCAGACGATTCGCCGAGACATGCGATCAGCGGTGACCGGCGACGTCCTTTGTGATAAAATCAGCCTCGTTGTTTGACATCATGAATGAGGCATCGGCGGCCGACCTGATGACGGCGCGGCGCCGGTTGAGAGAATGCGCGATGGCGCCGGCAACGCAGACCGGACGCAGACAGAATTAAGTCTGCGTGCCGATTGCGCATCACTCGACGCGGAAGCCATCGCCATTTGCATGGCTCCGCTTGCGGTGGCGACGCGCGAAGCGCGCAGGATCACGCCCGCTGCATTGACCCAGCATGTACAGAATGGAGCACCGCTTCGCCTCCCTAGATCAGCACCGCCCCGACCGCGAGGGCTGCGAAGCATGCGGCCGCCGACCAGCGCACGTATTTCAGCGGGATCTTCGCCGCCAGCTTGTTGCCGAAGAAGATCACCGGCGCGTTGGCCAGCACCATGCCGCAGGTGGTGCCGAGCACGACCGAGAGCAGCTCGGGAAAGCGCGCGGCCAGCGCCACGGTCGCGACCTGGGTCTTGTCGCCCATCTCGACCAGGAAGAAGCAGACGAGGGTGGTGAGAAAGGCACCGCCCCGGCGCCAGCGCGCGACCTCGCCTTCCTCCTCCTCGATCTTGTCGGGGATCAGCGCCCAGACCGCCATCACCGCGAAGCCGGCCGCAAGGCCCCAGCGCAGCATCTCCGGCCCGGCAATGTCGTTCAGGACATTCTCGAGGTAATGCCCGACCGCGCCGGCGCCGGCGTGATTGGCCAAGGTGGCGGCCAGCATGCCCCAGAGGATCGGCCAGGGTTTGCGGAACTTGAGCGTCAAGAGCAGCGCCAGAAGCTGGGTCTTGTCGCCGATCTCGGCGATGGCGACCAGGCCGGTGGAAATGGCGAAGGCATTCAGGGAAAACATCGGAGCAGGCGAACCATGACTGGCGGGTCGGACGCGGGCGGAACTTCGGCGAGGCAACCGCCGTCCAACCCGGACCCGGCTGCCGCGCCAAAGGTCTCGCCAGATCCCGCGGCTCTCCTTCCGATTACAGAAGGCCAGACCGCTCGACCGCTCCGGCCATGGCATCCGCGAAACGGCTGCCAAGTCTGTTGACCGGACCCCTGCTTGAGATGCAGGCGGCTACTCCCCAATGGGCGAGCAGGCAAATAGCCGGTTTCACACGGAATGGCAAGGCGCGGGTCGTCGCACCCTGACCTCGCACCGTCATGCCCGGCAATGACGATTGAGAGGAGGCGCGCGCCTACGCCAGGAATTTCAAGCCGTTGATCACCTTGTCGATGATCTTGCGCTCGGCATGGAAGCCGAGGCCGACCAGGTCCAGCGCCTCCCGCGGCGTCGCCGCAACCGAGGCGCGGTTGTCGCCGTCGTTGGTGGTCTTGAACAAGGGCTCGGTGTAGATCGCGAAGGTCAGACTGCGGTTGCGCGCGCGCTCATAAGTGCGCCGCATCCCATCGGCATCGGCGCCGTAGACGAAGACCGGCTCGCGGATGAGCGGCGTGTAGACCGTCGCATCGGCATCGCGATAGGGCTCGCCGGCCATCTCAGGGAAATGATGCGTCAGCCCGCCGGAAAGAAAGGCCGCGACATTCGCCTTCTGCCAGGCGGCGAGGTCGTTGCGGATGATGAGAGCGGTCTTGGTCGGGTACAGCATGTCTGGCATCATCGCCGCGACACCACCGCCCGTCTTGGACGTTTGTGCATGGCCGATTTTCTCACCACCGACAGCCCGATGCCGGGCCTCGAAAGGCTCGAGGCGCGTTTCCAGGGCCATGCCTACGATCTGCACCGGCACGAGACCTATGCGATCGGCCTGACCTTGGACGGTGCGCAGGGCTTCCGCTACCGCGGCGCGGCGCAGGTCAGCCGCACCGGTCAGATCATGGTGCTGCATCCGGACGAGCAGCATGACGGCCATGCCGCGGTGCCGGACGGATTCAGCTATCGCATGATCTATGTCGACCCGGCCCTGATTACGCGGGCGCTTGAACATGACGGCATGCGCAGCCTGCCCTTTGTCGCCGATGCGGTGACGCAGGACCGTGTCATCGCAACGCTGATCCATGAAGCCTTTGCGGATTTCCCCGGCCGGCTGGATCCGCTTGCGGGCGATGCGCTGCTGGCTGGCCTCGCCGACGCGCTCCTGCGCCGTGCCCGGCAGGAGCCTCGCCGGCCCCCCGCCAGACCGCGTCATGCGCTGCTCCGGGTCCGCGACTACCTGGACGCGGAATTTGCGCGGCCGATCGATTCCGCCGATCTTGAGCGCGTCGGCGATCTCGACCGCTTCAGCCTGGCTCGCGCCTTCCGCCGCAGCTTCGGCACGGCGCCGCATCGCTATCTGGTCGCCCGCCGCGTCGCCGCCGCCCGCAGCCTGATCGCCGATGGCGCGCCACTGGCCGAAGTCGCCGGCGCCTGCGGCTTCACCGATCAGAGCCACTTGAACCGCCACTTCAAGGCGCATTTCGGCATGACCCCCGGCCGCTACGCGCGGCTGGTGGCGCGCTAAGCCGTGACCAGGACCTTCCGCCCCGCTTCCAGCACGAAACTGGCCAAGGTCTCGACCTTGGCCACCGGATCGGCGGCGTCGGAGATCGCCTGGAAGCGCGTCACCATCCGATCGGCGGTCACGTCCGCCACGGAATAGCCGCGCTTGCGGCTCTCGAAGAACTTCACCTGCGGATTCGACGGCAGCCACTTCGCCACCTGCTCATAGGGCGGCCCGAACGAGGTGATCGAGGTGCCGACGAACTCGGTCGCGATCGGGACGCCGTCGCTCTCCCGCTTCAGTTCATTGGCCCAGAAGGCGTGGTTGTCGCCGGAGAGGACCACGGGATTGGCGACGCCGCTGGCGCTGATGTGATCGAGCAGGCGCGTCCGCGCCGCGGGATAGCCGTCCCAGGCCTCGGTCCATTCATGCGCCTCGGTGCCGGGATGGTTGTCGTGCAGCGGCGCCATCAGCACGGTCTGGCCGATCACGTTCCAGCGTGCCTGCGAAGCCGCAAGCCCGTTATAGAGCCAGCTTTCCTGCGCTTCCCCCAGCAGCGAACGCGCGGGATCGATCAACTCCGGGCATTGCCGCGCCGTCACCACGTGACCGCCGCCATAGGGCGGGCCATAACAGGCTTCGCGCGAGCGATACTGCCGCCCGTCCAGCATCGAGAAGCTGACGAGATCGCCGAACTGGTAGCGGCCATAGATCCGCATCGCCGTGCCGGGCGCCGATCCCGGCTGCAGGCAGCGGCTGGGGCGAAGCGGCATATGCTCGTAGAAGGCCTGGTAGGCAGCCGCGCGTTGCAACAGGAACTGTGTCGGCGGTTCGAAATTCGAAGCCCATTCGCCGGCATAGTCGTTCTGCACTTCATGGTCGTCCCAGATCGTCAGTGCGGGCGCCGCAGCATGCAGTGCCTGCAGATCGGGATCGAGCCGATACTGCGCATAGCGGTTGCGATAGCCGGCAAGCGTGGTCGGAATCTCGGCATCGCTGTGGCGCCGCACCGTCGCCTTGTCCTTCGGCGCCGAGGTCTCGTAGATGTAGTCGCCGAGGAATAGAACCAGATCCGGCGCCTCCGCCGCGAGATGGCGATAGGCCGAGAAATAGCCCTGCTCGTAGTTGGCGCAGGAGACGAAGCCGAAGCGGAAGTTGTCGAGCGGCTGGCCCTCGCTCGGCGCGGTGCGGGCGCAGCCGATGGGGCTGGCAGCCTGGTCTGTTACGAAGCGATACCAATAAGGCCGACCGGACTTGAGGCCGGAAACCTCGAGATGGACCGAATGCGCAAACCTCGCCTCGGCGCGCGCGAGGCCGCGGCGCACGACTTGTCGCATCAGCGGATCCTCGGCGATCTCGTATTTGAGCAGCACGTCGCCGCCGTTCAAACCGCCCGGCGCCCATGGGTCCTGCGACAGCGGCTCGGGTGCCAGGCGCGTCCAGAGCACGAAGCCGTCCGCCAACGGATCGCCCGAGGCGACGCCGAGCGGAAAGGGATCGTTCTGCGGCGCCACAGCTTGCGGCGGCATGAGACGCCCGCCGGCCAGGCTCGGTGTCGCCAGCAGCGGCTGCGCCAGAGCCGCCAGGCCGAGGCCGAGCACCCGGCGGCGGCTGATGCCGACGGCCTTGGATTGGGACGGGCCGCCTATCGACGGCATCGCTTGACCCGGAGCGGCATGCAGCGGGAATCCCTGATCGTCCATGGCGCCAGCGCTCACTTCCCGAGTCGACTTCGCTGCCACCCACGCCGCATCCCGCTACCGGCACAGTGTGACGATTGTCCGTGCGAATAAAAGAAGCTTTGGGTTTCACTCTGTAACAGCACCCGTTTCGGGCGCCGCCCAAGTGCGTGCGCTGCGCGCGATCATCTATGCAGCATGCGCCGTCAGGATGTCGTAACATTCGCGGCGGCCGCCCTGCGGCCAGCTGGATCGGAGCCTGCCTTGCGTCGCGTCGCCTCTGCCTTGGACCTCAGCTCATCGAAGATCGCGGCCCTGACGCGATACTGGGAGGCCAAGCGCGGGCGCCGGCCGATGCCGCTCTGGTCCGACATCGATCCCGCCGAGATCAAGCCGCTGCTGCCGCACCTGCTGGTCACGCGCTACGAGCGCAATCCGTTTCGCGCCCGCTTCGTGCTGGTCGGCACCTGGCTGGCGCAATATGCCGGCGGCGATTTCACCGGCCGCTATCTCGACGAGCTCGATTTCTCCAGCGAGCTCGACACCGACTGGCCGGCGCATCATCTGCAATTCGTCAGGGATGCGCGGCCGACCTTCGGCATCTGCCGCTTCCTGACCGAATCCGGCCTCGAGCGCGAATATGAGTCGGCAATGTTCCCGATCGCCGGCGAGGATGGCGTCACCGTCGAGCGCGCGCTCGGCATCGAGGATTTCCCGGTCGGCGCCGACACCGTGCCGGACGAGCGCATCATCGCCCCGGCGCCGCGGGTGCTGCTGCCGAGCGGCGAGATCGCGCCGCGCACCGAGATGCCCCCTTCGGGCCTCACACCGGTCCTGGCCACCGATCCGGACTTCCGGCGCTGCCTCGCCGAGGCGGCGCTGCCGACCCTCGATCTGGTCGGGGCGGGCAAGCGCTACTTCCGGCTGACCGAGGATGGGCGATGCCGCGGTTATGGCGGCTTCGAAGCGCGAGGGTCGCACGCCCTGCTGCGCTCGATCGTCGTCGATGGACCGGAACGCGGCCATGGCTACGGCCGCAGTCTGGTGCACGCTTTGATCGCCGAGGCGCGGAAGCTCGGGTTGAAGGACGCCTGGTTGCTGACCGAGACCGCAGCGCCGTTCTTCGTGGCGCTCGGATTCACGCCCTGCGGGCGCGAGGTGGCGCCGCCGGAGATCGCCGCCACCCAGCAGTTCGCCGAGCTCTGCCCGCAGAGCGCCAAGCTGATGCGGCGGGATATCGGCTGACCCCGAGCATGGAAGCGCCGCTGCTGGCCGACTGTGCGCCGTCGCTCCGTCTCGCGCTCTACAGCGACCAGGTGATCGCAGCCAACGGCAGGCTTGATATGGAGGTGCTGCGGCTTCTCGAAGGCTCGGCACGGCGGATTGGATACCTGACTTCGGCGCCGGACCCGGCGCGGCGCTTCTTCGCGGCCAAGCAAAGCTACTACGCCCGATACGGCGCAATCGATCTGGTCTACTTCGATCCGGAGAATCTGGGATCGTCCGGTGCCCTGGACGAGCTCCTGGGTTGCGACGCTCTTCATCTGGCGGGCGGCGACACGCGCGGCTTTCTCGGGCGATTGAACCGGGCCGGGCTGGTCTCCCCGTTGCGCGATTATGCGCGCTCCGGCAAGCCGCTGATCGGTACCAGTGCCGGCGCCATACTGATGACGCCCAGCATCGCGCTCAACGCGCTGTTCGAAGGCGCTGGCCCTGCGGATTCTCCGGATCAGGCCGCACTCGACTTGCTGCCCTTCGAGTTCTTCCCGCACCTGCAGGCTTATCCCGCCCACCTTGAGGCGCTGACGGCATACTCGCTTGAGAATGGTGGTCGCCCGATCTTCGGCTGTCCCGACGGCGACGGGATCCTGGTCGAGAACGGTGCAGCCCGCGCGATTGGTGCGATCGTGGAGATCCGCGATGGAGCCGTGAACCCGCGGCGTCAGCTAGACTAGAGCGGCCACTACCCTGAGCGGCACCAGGTCGCGGAACAGCGGGGTTGCGATCAGCGCCTTGGCGGCCTCGATGTCCGGCGCCATCTCGCGGTCCTGGTCCCAGAACGCGACTTTCACACGGAGGGCCCGCATCGCCGTCGCGAGCTTCGGGCTGGTGGTCACGGGCTTCCTGAGGTCGATGCCCTGCGCCGCCGCCAGGAGCTCGACCGCGATGATGCCGGCGGTGTTCTCCGCCATGTCGCCGACCCGGCGCGCCGCATAGGTCGCCATGCTGACATGGTCCTCCTGGTTGGCGGAGGTCGGCAGCGAATCGACGCTGCCGGGGAAGGCCATGGCCTTGTTCTCGCTGGCGAGCGCTGCCGCGGTCACCTGCGCGATCATGAAACCGGAATTGAGGCCCGGCTCCGGCACCAGGAAGGCGGGCAGGCTGCTCATCTTGGCATCGACCAGCAGCGCGATGCGGCGTTCGGAGAGCGCGCCGATCTCGGCAACCGCGATCGCCATGGTGTCGGCGGCGATGGCGATGGGCTCGGCATGGAAGTTGCCGCCGGAGATCACCTCGCCGGTATCGGCGAAGACCAGGGGATTGTCGGAGACGGCGTTGCATTCGCGGCCGATCACCGCCGCGGCATGGCGCAGCGTATCCAGGCAGGCGCCCATCACCTGCGGCTGGCAGCGCAAGCTGTAGGGATCCTGCACCCGGCCGCAATCGACATGGCTGGCGCGCAACGGGCTGTCGGCCATCAGCTCTTTCAGCGCCTTCGCGGCTTCGATCTGTCCCGGCTGGCCGCGGACCGCGTGGATCCTGGGGTCGAACGGCGCGTCGCTGCCGAGGCAGGCATCGGTCGTCATCGCCCCGGCGACCAGGGCGGCCAGATAGACATCCTCCGCCGCGAACAGGGCGGCGGCGGCCAGCGCGGTCGAGACCTGGGTGCCGTTCAACAGCGCCAGGCCTTCCTTGGCGGCCAAGGTGATCGGCTGCAGGCCGGCGATGGTCAGGCCTTCCACGGCTGACAGCGTGCGGCCGGCATGGCGCACCACGCCGATGCCCAGCAGCACGGCGGAAAGATGCGCCAGCGGGGCGAGATCGCCGGAAGCGCCGACCGAGCCTTTGGACGGAATGACCGGATAGACCTCGGCGTTCAGCAATTTGATCAGGGCCTCGATGACACTGCGGCGGATGCCGGAAAACCCTCTGGCCAGCGCGTTGACCTTCAGGATCAGGATGATCCGGACGATCTCGTCGGCGAGTGCCGGCCCGATGCCGGCGGCATGCGAGAGCACGAGGCGCCGCTGCAGCTCGGCCACCTGGTCGTCGGGAATGCGGGTATGGGCGAGGCTGCCGAAGCCGGTGTTGATGCCATAGGCAACTTCATGCCGGTCGAGGATCGACTGCACGACCTGCGCGGAGCGATCGATCTCGACCTGCGCCTTGGGATCGAGCGCGATCTTGCGGCGGCTTTTCGCGAGCTCCCGCAAGGCCGCGAGGCCGAGCCGGCCGGGTTCGAGAACGAAGGGCGCGTCATTCATGATAATTTCTCCCGCGGCCGCCGCCGGTGAAGTCGGAAAAGGAATAGCCGGACTCTGCTCTGCTGTACCTGTCTATACAAGTTCATCGAATTGAGTGCAACGGATCCCTGTGCTTTCCGCAGCTTAGCGCGCCTGCGTCTCCGGTTCAGCATCCCGGCCGGGCTGTCGCGCGCGCTTCAGAACATGTCGCGGCGGCGCGGCTAAGACATTCGGAAACCGGGTACTCGTCTTGCCAATTCTGGCCTCTCCCGGCACTCTGCGCCCCGCTTCGGACCAGGGTGAACCGCCCAAGGTACCCGGGAGCGGCGACAGATTGCGCAACACAGGTGACTCATGGCGAACGACGCCGGCGAACTCGATCTCAACAGCCTGAACGACGACGATCTCGTTCAGCAGATGCATGACGATCTCTATGACGGCCTCAAGGAGGAGATCGAGGCGGCCGTCCACATCCTGCTGGAGCGCAAGTGGACCCCCTATGACGTGCTGACCAAGGCGCTGGTCGAGGGCATGCGGATCGTCGGCATCGACTTCCGCGACGGCATCCTGTTCGTCCCGGAAGTGCTGCTGGCCGCCAATGCCATGAAGGCCGGCATGTTCATCCTGCGCCCGCTGCTCGCCGAGACCGGCGCGCCTAAGGTCGGCAAGATGGTGATCGGCACCGTGAAGGGCGACATCCACGACATCGGCAAGAACCTGGTCGGGATGATGATGGAAGGCGCCGGCTTCGACGTGATCGATCTCGGCATCAACAACCCGGTCGAGAAGTATCTCGCCGCGATCGAGGAGCACCAGCCGGATATCCTCGGCATGTCGGCGCTGCTGACGACCACCATGCCTTACATGAAGGTCGTGATCGACGCGCTCATCGAGAAGGGCATCCGCTCCGATCACGTCGTGCTGGTCGGCGGCGCGCCGCTCAACGAGGCCTTCTCCAATTCGATCGGCGCCGACGCCTATTGCCGCGACGCGGCCGTGGCGGTCGAGACCGCGAAGAGCTTCATGGCCAAGCGCCAGGGTTCGGCTCTCGCCAAGGCCTGATCGATCGCTCCAAAGCGAGACGGACAAGACCCCGCCCGGGAAACCGCGGCGGGGTTTTTCCGTTCTAGTCCCGGCAACCCGGAACTGAGAGAGGCCGCCCATGCATCGCTGCGCTTTGCCGCTGTTGTTCGCCTTCCTGGCCGCCACGGCAGCCCAGGCCGCGGAGCCGATCACGATCGGTGTGGCCGAGATCGGCTTCCTGGACAGTTCCGGCGCGCCGGAAAGGAAACCGGAGAAGACCACGACCGCGCGGGCGGAGAAATTCACGGCAGCTTTGCGCAAGGACCTTGGCGCCGACGGCAAGTTCAAGGTCGTCGAGCTCGACTGCGGCAAAGCCCCTTGCTCGATCGCGAACCAGCCGCCCGAAGAACTGATCGCGGCGGCAAAGAAAGCCGGGGCGCGCGTTCTGGTCTATGGCGGCGTTCACAGCATGAATCCCGGGGTCCAGAACATGCAGGCGCAGGCGGTGGACATCGAGGCCGCCAAACTGGTCTTCGACCAGGCGATCAGCCTGGGCGCCGGTGATGCCAGGGCCTGGCAGCGCGCCGAGCGCGATCTCGCCGACGCGCTGCTGAAGGCGGCGCTTTCGAATTAGCTTTGCGCCGCCAAGACGTGGTCGAATGAACGCCTTCGGTTCGGGAAAAACTCCCGCCCGGGAAATCGCGGCGGGATTTTTCTTGCGCGCATTCCTGCCGCCGCCAAGGATCGCGCAACGCCATGGAAGAGGAACGCCTATGTCGGTCGCTGCAATTCTCCGCACCGCGCTGTTCGCGCCGCTGCTGCTGATCTCGACAAGCGGCGTCCCGGCCGTCGAGCCGATCACGATCGGCATCGCCGAGATCGACTATCAGGACAGTTCGGGCGAGGTCACGGACCAGCGGGCCGCGCATGCCGACCGCGCCACGCGCTTTGCCGAGGCGCTGCGCAAAGACCTTGCGGCGAGCGGCCGATACAAGGTCGTGACCCTCAATTGCGGCCAGGATCCGTGTTCGGTCGGTTCGCAGATTCCCGAGGACCTGATCGCTGCCGCGAAGCAGGCGGGGGCGAGGGTGCTGGTCTATGGCGGGGTGCACAAGATGAGCACGCTGGTGCAGAACATGAAGGCCCAGGCGGTCGACGTCGAGGCCGACCGCCTGGTGTTCGAGCGCCTGATCACCTTCCGCGGCGATGACAACGAGTCCTGGCTGCGCGCCGAGCGGTTTCTCGCCAAGGAACTGCTGGAAGAGCCGCTGGCGAAGTAGCGCGTCAGCGTTCGATGAAATGCCCGTAGACCAGGATCTCGCTCACCGTCACGCCGTTCTCGGATAGCGGCAGGAACAGCGTCTCAAATTCCAGAAATCGCGGGTTTGCGCTGGCCTCGACCGAGAAGTCGATCAGGCCCCATTCGGACGCGGCGGCACGGTCATAGCTCTCCAGGCAGAAGCGCAGCACCTCGCCCGAATAGATGCCGCGGACAGTCTTGCCGGTCGGGTCGTCGGCGCGGGCTTCGATCTGTCGCGCTCCGACGATGCGATAGCGGTAGTCGCGCGGGTCGTCGAGCACGTCCAGAATCATCGTGCTCGGCGCGAGTGCGCCGAGCCGCTCCGGATGAACCTCGCTCCGCCGCGGCAGGCGATCGTTCGGCTTGGCGGCGCACCAGGCATCGAACACGACTCGCGTCTCGTTGCAGGCGCGATGCATGCCTTCGCGCGCCGCAAATTTCTCACCCTTGCCGAGAATGGCGCCCCAAGGATCGATCAGGATGCGTCGGTCGATCGTCATGGCTTCGCTGGCAACTCCGCGCTGGCCCGCGCTGGAAGTATGCAAGCGAGATGAGCGAACTGCAACGCCGTGGCCGCTATCCCACCGGCTGCGCCGGCACGAACCTGCCGCAGAATCTCAGTCGAAGAACAGCAGCGCCCGGATCTCGATGCTCTCCCGCAAGACTTTGGGATCCGGGAAGTTGGGGTCGGCGAAGGCGCCGTGGGCGCTGAATCTGGCCCGCGCCGGGTCGGAATCGTAGGTCTTGATCAGCACGACCTCGTCGCGGCTCATCTCCGGGAAATAGAACCAGCGCTGCGATGGGTTGTAGGCGATGGAATAGATCTCACCCACGCGGTCCGGATAGATGAGGTCGGTGGCGAGCACGTCCTCGGCCGCCAGGCTCTCCGCATCACCCAAGGCCAGCGGGAATTGCTGCAAGGGCCCGACGATCGGGCGCCAGGCATTGACGATGGCGAAGCGCTTCCGGAGCCGCGCCTCGGCTTCCTCCGGCACCAGGTCGCGCACCCGCTGCGGACCGGATTTCAAGGTGTAGTCGTTGTGGACGCGAAGCACCGCTTCGCGCGGCAGTCCGACGCCGCGCGGACGCTGGTGCGAGCTGCGGATCGTGTGGTCGAAGATCACGACCTTCGTGGCGCCGGTCTCGGCCTTGAACAGGGCCTCGGTCTCCGGGTAGTAGCGCGCCTTCAGCGCAGCCTCGTCATAGAGGTCCGCGACCTGGGTCGCGTGCTGCACGAGCGCGAAGCCTTCGCGGTCGATCGAGAAGGCCTCGGCTTGCGGGCGCCCGTCCTGAATGAAGACCTTGCGGCTCTCATATTGATGCGAACGCACCGGCTGGCCCGGCGGCGGGTCATATTGATGCGAGAAGGGCTTCCGCCCGTCCGGGATGATGAAGCTCAGCTCGGCTTCGACGCCGGCAAGCGGGGCATTCTGGACCGCGGAAGCCTTCGCCTTCTGCAACATGATGCTCTCCCGAGTGACTTGGATCGCTCACAATTGGGCGTTCTTGTCCCCCGGTTAAACCGATCATTGTTCACATCTGAGGCGAGAAAACCTCACACGACGGCGGAAACGAGCTCATTGCCGGGGATGCGGTGAATCCGCCCGAAGCCGGCGACCAGCAGCGCCTCCTGGATCTCGAAACGATAGAGATGGAAGTCGCCGAAGCCGGCATAGCCCCGCGCCGAAGGCTGGGCGGCGAGGTAAAGCGCACGGTTCTCCGGCGTGTCCGCCGCCACCACGCGGCCGATCAGCGTGACCCGCGCGCCGGTCAGCGGCTCCGCCAGGCCCGCCGTGCCGTCGTAAAGCAGCGAGGCATGCGGATCGCGCTTCAGGTTCTTGGCATGATCGCTCAAATCCGAGAGCAGCAGCAGCGGCTGCCCGGTTCCGTCGCGGCCCGGCAGGACCAGCGAAACGAAGGGGAAGGTCTCGGAACCGCCGCCGGCGTCGCTCCGTTCGGCCAGCGAGCCGAGATAGGCGCTGCTGGCGCCGTCGATCAGCGCGCGGGTGTCTTTCGCCGGATCATCGTGGTTAAGTGTCACGCTTCCACACCGTAATTTTGCTTGCTTTACAACAGATTGAACCCATATCCGGCGTAGCCGCAAGGATTTGGGCAAAGGCTCCGAAACGGCGCAGTTTCGCCCCATTTCGGTCACCATTCCGGGCGAACCTTGGCAGGACACCAGCAATTCTGTAAACGTTTCGAAGATAAGGAGAATTCTCGTGGCCCAAGCCGCTGCCGCGCCGCAGACCATCGCGCTGGTTGACGACGATCGCAACATCCTCGCCTCGGTCTCGATGACGCTCGAGGCGGAGGGCTTCGCGGTCAAGACCTATACCGACGGCGCCGAGGCGCTGCGGGCGCTCGCCACCACGCCGGTCGATCTCGCCGTGCTCGACATCAAGATGCCGCGCATGGACGGCATGGAGCTCTTGGAAAAGCTGCGCCGCACCAGCGACCTCCCCGTGATCTTCCTGACCTCGAAGGACGACGAGGTGGACGAGCTCATGGGCCTGCGCATGGGCGCCGACGATTACATCAAGAAGCCCTTCTCCCAGCGCCTGCTGATCGAGCGCATCCGCACGCTTCTGCGCCGCGAGATGAGCCGCGGCACCGCCCAGGCGACCGGCGAGGCGCAGCTGGTGCGCGGCGAGCTGATGATGGACCCGACCCGCCATCTCTGCACCTGGGCCGAGAAACCGGTCGAGCTGACCGTCACCGAGTTCCTGCTGCTGAAGGCGCTGGCGCAGCGCCCGGGCCATGTGAAGAGCCGCGACCAGCTGATGGACGCCGCTTACGGCGAGAACATCTATGTCGATGACCGCACCATCGACAGCCACATCAAGCGCCTGAGAAAGAAGTTCAAGGTCGTTGACACCGATTTCAATCAGATCGAGACGCTGTATGGCGTGGGCTATCGGTACCGCGAGGCCTGATCGCGCCCGTCCCACGCCGCTCGCCCTGAAGGATTGATCGGCGATGGCCGACACGATCAGGGACAGCGGCAGGGTCGAGCCGACTCTGGGCAGCAGCCAGCGCGCCGCGCATGCGGCCCCTCATGCGGAATTCCGCCTGCCGGAATCCGAGTCCAAGACCGGCACCATCATCTCCTTCTTCCGCCGCAAGCCGAAGCCGGCGCCGACCCCCGCCGGCGAGAACCGGCGCGAGCCGCAGATGCGCCGTGTCGAGGCGCCGGTTGCCAGGACCGCGCCGAAGGTGGAGCGGCCGCTTAAAACCAAGCCCGAGCCTGCCTCCGCGCCGGAACAACCGCGCGCGAAATCGCCGCCGGCGCGACGCAGTCTCTGGATGTCGCCGATCACCCGGCGGATCCTGTTGCTGAACGTAATGGCACTGGCGATCCCGGTCTTCGGTCTGCTCTATCTGCCGACCTATCGCGACAGCCTGATCCAATCGGAGTTGGAGCTGTTGAAGACCGAGGGCGAGCTTTTCTCCGGCGCGCTCGCGTCGAGCGGCGTCGTCACCGATCCCGACGGCTCCGAACGGCTGCAGCCCGACACCTCGCGCCAGACCATACGCCGCCTGGTCGATGTCTCGAAGACCCGCGCGCGCCTCTTCCTGCCGAACGGTACCCTGATTGCGGACTCCTTCCTGCTCTCCGGTCCCGGTGGCATCCTGCTGATCGAGCCGCTGCCGCCGCCCGAACCGCCCGAAGGTCCGATTCTGGCCGCGCTGGGCGGAGCCTATGACTGGCTGCTCGGCCGCTTCCCGGCCAGCGACCTCTATCCGCCCTATGGCGAATCCGCGGTGCAAGTCGCCGACGATTACCAGGAGGTGCAGCAGGCGCTCGGCGGCGACACCGGCACCTTTGTGCGCTCCGGCGGCGACGGTTCGCTGGTGCTTTCCGTGGCCGTGCCGGTGCAGCGCTATCGCCAGGTGCTGGGCGCCCTGTTCCTCACCAAGGCGGGCAAGGGCGTCGAAAGCACCTTGCGCAAAACCCGCCTCACCATCATCGCGGTTTCCCTGGTGGCACTCGGCATCACGGTGTTGGCCTCGCTCTATCTCGCCAGCACGATCGCGCTGCCGATCCACCGCCTGGCCGATGCTGCCGACCGGGTGCGTCGGTCGAAGGGCCGCTCGGCCGGCATTCCGGATCTCTCCCGCCGCCGCGACGAGATCGGCGATCTGTCGGGCGCCTTGCGCGACATGACCGAGGCGGTCTGGCGCCGCATGGATGCGATCGAGCGCTTCGCCGCCGACGTCGCGCATGAAATCAAAAATCCGCTGACCTCGCTCAGAAGCGCGGTCGAGACCGTCGCGCGGGTCGAGGACCCGCAGCAGCAACGGAAATTGATGAGCATCATCCTCGACGACGTGCAGCGCCTGGATCGCCTGATCAGCGACATCTCCGACGCCAGCCGCGTCGATGCCGAAATGTCCCGCGCCGAGACCAGCAAGGTGAAGATCCATGATCTCATCGCCGCGCTGGTCGACATCCACGCGGTGACCGACGGCGACGGCAAACCGAAAGTGGTTGCCGATCTGCCGCCGGGCGACGATCTTTCCGTGCTCGGTGCCGAGGGCCGGCTCGGCCAGGTGTTCCGCAATCTCCTGACCAACGCGCTCTCCTTCAGCCCGCGCAACGGCACCGTCACCCTGCGGGCGCGCCGCGACCAGGGCCGCATCGTCATCCAGGTCGATGACGAAGGCCCGGGCATCCCCGAGGACAAGCTCAAGGCGATCTTCGACCGCTTCTACACCGAGCGGCCGGAAGGCGAAAAGTTCGGCACCCATTCGGGCCTCGGCCTTTCGATCTCGCAGCAGATCGTCGAGGCGCATAACGGCACCCTCACTGCCTCCAATCGCCGCGACCGCGCGAGCCGGGTGATCGGCGCGCGCTTCACCATCGATCTTCCCGCGATCTGATCCATCATGCGATGAGCGGCTCCGCCAACGCGACCGGCATTCTCGCGATCGACGGCACCGCCATCGCGGTCGGCAACGCCGCTTTGCTGCTGACCGGACCTTCCGGCAGCGGCAAGTCCGATCTCGCCCTGCGCATGATCGACGGCGGGGCGCGTCTCATTTCCGACGACCGCGTCGAGCTCGTGGTCGATGGCGACCGCCTCTGCTGCCGCGCGCCCGGCAATATCCCGCCGAGCCTGCTCGGGCGGATCGAGGCGCGGGGAATCGGCATCGTTCCGGCGCCGCGCACGACCGGGGCGACACCGCTGCAATGGCTGGTCGAACTGGTTCCGGCGGCGCAAGTCGAACGGCTGCCGGCGGCGGAATCCCGGACTTTTCTCGGCCATGCCGTGCCGGTCCTGCGCCTCAACGCCTTCGAGGCTTCGACCGCGGTCAAGCTGCGGCTTGCCGCCGCCTGCGGACCGGGATTAATAATGGGCCGCGAATGAGCAGCCAGAAAGCCTTGGCGGCGACCGAAGCCGCGACCCCACCCAAGGCGCCCTTGGGTAACCCGCGTCCGCCAGAGGTACGCCCATCGGCCTCGCGTCGCCGCCTGCTGCTGGTGACCGGCCTCGCCGGTGCCGGGCGCAGCACAGCGCTGAAATGCCTCGAGGACCACGGCTTCGAGGCGGTGGATAATCTGCCGCTGGACCTGCTGCCGCATCTCATCTCCGGCGTGAATGCCGCCGGCGAGGCAGCAAGATCGCTGGCGATCGGCATCGACAGCCGGACCCGCGATTTCTCCGCCGAAGGTCTCAGCGCCTTGTTGCAGGATATGAAGCGCGATCCGGCACTGGATGTCCGCCTGCTGTTCCTGGATTGCGACGACGAGACTCTGCGCCGCCGCTTCACCGAGACCAGGCGGCGGCATCCGATGGCGCCCGACCGCCCGGTCTCCGACGGCATCGCGCAGGAACGCCGGCTCATGTTCCCGCTGCAGCAGATCGCCGATCTGGTGATCGATACCAGCGACCGCACGATCGGCGATTTCAAGGCCCTGCTCGCGACCGAGCTCGGCCTCGAGGGCAAGAGCGAGCTTGCCATCACCGTCATTTCCTTCTCCTACCGGCTCGGCCTCCCGCGCGAGGCCGACCTCGTTTTCGATGTTCGCTTCCTTGACAATCCGCATTACGATCCCGCGCTTCGCCCGCTGACCGGCGAGGACGAGCGGGTCGGGAATATGGTCGAGGAGGACCCCGCCTACGGCGGTTTCTTCGCCGGCATGACCGGACTATTGTGGCCGCTCTTGCCGGGGTTCGAACGGGAGGGAAAAAGCTATCTGACGATCGCGATCGGGTGCACGGGGGGACGTCACCGCTCGGTCCATGTCGCGCGCCGCCTGGCGCAGTGGCTGGAAGGGAAGGGCCGGCCGGCGATTCTGCGCCATCGCGATCTTGACCGCAGCGCGCCACCGACGGGATCGGCCGGAGCCGGCGCGCCGCAATCGGGAAGGGGATGATGATCGGCATAGTGTTGGTGACCCACGGCAACCTGGCCAGCGAGTTCGTCGCGGCCCTGGAGCACGTGGTCGGAAAGCAGACCGGCGTCGCCGCGATCTGCATTGGCGCTGAAGACGACATGGAGCAGCGCCGCAAGGAAATCCTGGAGACCGTCGCCAAGGTCGACCAGGGCAAGGGCGTGGTGCTGCTGACCGACATGTTCGGCGGCACACCCAGCAACCTCGCGATCTCGGTGCTCGACAAGGCGAATGTCGAGGTGATCGCCGGCGTCAACCTGCCGATGCTGATCAAGCTCGCCTCGGTCAGGGGCTCGATGAGCCTGCCGGCCGCGGTGACCGCGGCGCAGGAAGCCGGCCGCAAATACATCAACGTCGCCTCCCAGCTCTTGAAAGCGAGCGAGTGCTGACCATGGCAGATGGGGATCAGCCGCAGGTCGTGAAGGCGCGGATCCAGAACCAGAAGGGTCTGCATGCCCGCGCCGCCGCCAAGTTCGTGAAGGTCGCCAATGCCTATGACGCCGACATCCGCGTCATCAAGGGCGAGACCGATGTCGAAGGTCGCTCGATCATGGGGCTGATGATGCTGGCCGCCGGCATCGGCTGCGAGATCGAGCTCCGCGCCTCCGGTCCCGGCGCCGGTCCTGCGCTGGCCGCCCTGGTCGATCTCATCGACCGGAAGTTCGATGAAGAATGAGAAGCCCGACGACGGCATAAGGCCGCGCCGCAAGCGCAAACCGGCGGACGGCGAGCGGCGCGAGGTCGTCCTCAAGGGACTCGGCGTCTCGGCCGGCATCGCGATCGGCGAAGCGCATGTGGTCGAGATCGGCGCCGTCCAGATCCCGGAATACGACATCAAGGAATCCGAGGTCGAGGCGGAGATCGCGCGCTTCAACGAGGCGCTGACGAAATCCGACCGCCAGCTGAAGAAGCTGAAGACCAAGAGCGCCGAGCTGCACGGTGCCGCGGCGGAGGAGCTGGGCTTCCTGCTCGACGCCCATATGCAGATGCTCTCTGGCTCGCGCGTGGTGCGCGGGGTCGAGGCCAGGATCCGCCGCGACAGGATCAACGCCGAGGCCGCGGTCCAGGCCGCGATCTCCGCGGTCGCGCAGGAGTTCGAGGCGCTGGACGACGCCTATCTCGCGGCCCGCGCCGACGACGTGCGCGAGGTCGGCAACCGCCTGCTGCGCAACCTCACCAAGACGCCCTACGAGGCGTTCAAGCACCTGCCCGAAGGCGCCATCATCATCGCCGAGGAGCTGACCCCGGCCGACACCGCGCTGCTGGACCCGGATCGCGTCGCCGGCTTCGCCACGGCGATCGGCGGCGCCCAGAGCCACACCGCGATCATGGCGCGTTCGCTGGAACTGCCGGCGGTGCTCGGCATTCCCGAGCTCTTGACCAAGGTGAAGAGCGGCGACCAGCTCGTCATCGACGGCTATACCGGCCGCGTCGTCATCCACCCGAACCGCGAGCGCCTGGCGCAATACGAGCGCCGTACCGCCGAGATCGAGCAGGAGCAGAAGCAGCTCAGCCGGCTGCGGAAGCTGCCGTCGATGACCACCGACGGCCGCCGCATCGGCCTCTACGCCAATCTCGAATTGCCGCGCGAGGTCGAGAACGCGCTCGCCGCCGGTGCCGCCGGCGTCGGGCTGCTGCGCACCGAGTTCCTCTACATGAACCGCCCGGATCTTCCGACCGAGGACCAGCAATACGAGATCCTGCGCGAGATCGTCGAGGGCATGAGCGGCAGGCCGGTCACCATCCGCACCCTCGACATCGGCAACGACAAGCTCGCGCCCGCCCTCAAGGACCACATGGTCGAGACCGCGAACCCGGCCTTGGGCTTGCGCGCGATCCGCTTGAGCCTGCGCGACCGCGATCTCCTCGACGCGCAATTGGGCGCCATGCTTCGGGCCGGCGCCCATGGGCCGGTCCGCATCCTGCTGCCGATGATCTCGGCGGTCTCCGAGGTGAAGCAGACCCGCGCGGCGCTCGAGCAGGTGGCGAAACGCCTGAAGAAGCGCGGCATGAAGATCGCCGATCCGCTGCCGCCGCTCGGCGTGATGATCGAGATCCCCGGCGCGGCGCTCGCCGCCGATGCCCTGGCGCAGGTGTCCGATTTCTTCGCCATCGGCTCCAACGACCTCACCATGTACACGCTGGCGATCGACCGCGGCGAGGAGCAGGTGGCGCATCTCTACAACCCGCTGCACCCGGCGGTCTTGCGCCTGATCCAGTTCGCCAGCGAAGCAGCCTTGCGCGGCCGCATCCCGATCAGCGTCTGCGGCGAGATCGCCGGCGATCCCAAATTCGCGCCCTTGCTGCTCGGCTTGGGCATCCAGGAGCTCTCGATGGCGGTCGGCAACATCCCGCGCATCAAGCAGCGGATCCGCAGCCTCGACTTCGCCGCTGCTGCACGGTGCGCCCGCAGCGTCATGGAGCAGACCGATTCCGGCCGCATCGCGATGCTGCTCGACGATTTCAACGCGCTGGCGACATGAAGCCATTGAGACCGGTTTTCGGCGCCCTGATCGCGGCGATGGCGACGCTTTGTGCCGGCGCAGCGGAAGCGCAAGATGCCGAGGCGATCTGTCAAGCGATCGCGTTGGAAGCCAATCGCATTGGGCCGGCCCTCGGCGAGCGCGACATCTACGAACTTTCGGACGGACTGGTGGCCGCAGTCCCGGCGCCCATGCGCTACCTGGAGCCTCGCCAGGCCGAGCCGGGTGAAGTCGCGGCGCTGATTGGCTGCGCCGACTGGGATTCGTGCGAAGCGAAATATGGCGACACTTTCGAAGGCCTGATTGACGACGACACCTGGCCTTGGTGGACACAGATCATCGATACCAGGCCCAGCGGCAAAGAACTGTTCATCTTCACGACCCATAGCGGCATCTTTCGCAGCGATCAGTTCACGGCATTCGAGCAGCAATCGGACAAGCGTCTGAAGATCTTGCCCCTGGGGTACGATGAGATCGAGAGGGGTTTTGACACCGGCTATGCCATCCTGCTCGATGAGGCCAAGCCATATGTTGTCGTACCGCCGAGCATTACGGGCTTTCTTGAAGTCAGCGGCTATTGGGGAACCCCAGGCACGAATGATCTCAATCTGACCGTCGCCGATCCTCGAAATGCGACGCCATCCTGCACGGTCACTTACAAGACCGCGCCACGCAGCACGGTGCTAGCGGATTCCAGCCTCGCTCAGATCGAGCCGCCTCCGGCGCTTCGCAGCGCCATCCGCACATTCCTGGACCGCAATCTTGAAGAAATCGCGCGGAAGGTGAAGCTTGCCAGCGATCTCGGTGAGATCGTCGCATCCAATCCGGTCTTCGCGCCGTCGACGCTCGCCTCGCGTGAGCTTGAGCGCCTTCAAGCAAGACTGTCCAACCGGCAGGCGCTGAGTTTCCTGCGCGCGCAGCAGCACGCCTTGGCAAAAGCGGTGTTTAGCGAAGACTGGGATGCGCTCCAGGCCAGCAGCAAGGTGGAGACCTGGGAGACCCGCTGGTTCTCGGTCGAGATCGCGCGCCAGGGCTATGTCGGTCTGCTGTTGCGGACCGGCTATTTCCACTTCAACCCGAAGCTCGACACCGATAAATCCCTGGTGGCGCTGTTCACCTGGGAAGGCGACCAGCTCAATCCCGTCGCCGCCTATGAGATCCAGAGCCTGTTTCACTTCGCCGGAGCCGAGGTCAACAAAGACCCCTGAATCGCCCTGATGTCGCCTGAATCGCGGCGGATGATGCGGTTCGTACCGTAGGGGGATCATGATCAACCGCTTGATTCGTTATACACTGGGCTTGCTCGGACTCGTCGTTCTGGCCATCGCCGTTTACATCGTCGCGGCGCTTGCCCTCGGTTCCATTCCGGTCAACCGCGAGTTCACCGAAACGTCCGGCGGCGTCGAAATCGCCGTCTGCTCCAACGGGGTCCACACCGACTTCGTGCTGCCGGTGAAAACGGAAGCGGTGGATTGGTCGGCGGTCTTCCCGCCGCAGCATTATCCGGTCGATGTCACGGCCTTCGATCATGTCGGCATCGGCTGGGGCGATCTCGATTTCTACCGCGCGACGCCGACCTGGGCCGACTTCGACACCGGAATCGCCTTGCGCGCCCTCGGCGGTCTCGGCCCCGCGGCATTGCATGTGCGGTACCGGCCGGGACCCGGTGCGAACGAAGACTGCCGCCGGCTGGAGATCAGCGGTGCGCAATACCGCGCGCTGGCGGATTACATCGGTGCCACCATGGCCTCGCCCGGCTGGCCCGCCGCTTCCGGCTATGGCGCAACGGATCTCTTCTATGCCGCGCATGGCCGTTTCGGCCTGTTCAAGTCCTGCAACGTCTGGGTGGGCGAGGGGCTCAAGGCGGCCGGCCTGCCGACCGCAATCTGGACGCCGTTCGCCTTCCAGGTCATGGCGCCGCTGGAGCGCGCGGCCGCATTCCGACATTGACCTGAATCAACGCGGCACGCCTTCGGCCCGCGCTATCCATCATCGAAGCAACCAAGGAGCTGTTTCGATGATCATTGAAGTCCAGGGCGACATCCTGATGAGCAAGGCCGCGGCCATCGCGCATGGTGTGGCCCCGAACGACCATTTCGATTCCGGCCTGGCCCTGAGCCTGCGCGAGCGCTGGCCCGCCATGGTCAAGGACTTCCGGCATTACTGCCAGACCAGCCATCCGAAGTCCGGCGAGATCTGGGCTTGGGCCGGCGCGGACGGCAAACGCATCGTCAACCTGATGACCCAGGCCGCCGCCTATAAGCACGGCGAGAAGCCGGGCGCCGCTTCGGTGGAGAACGTCAACCACGCGCTGCGCGCCTTGGCCAAGCTGGTCGAGACCGAAAAGCTCGCCAGCCTGGCGCTGCCCAAACTCGCGACCGGCGTCGGCGGTCTCGACTGGCGGGACGTGAAGCCGCTGGTTGAGCACCATCTCGGCGGTCTCGGCATCCCGGTTTATATCTACACCGTCTTCCATGCCGGCAAGGCCGCCGCGGAAGCGGCCTGATCGCGACCGGCCCGCGCCGTGCCTTCCCTGGCATGGCGCGGGCGAACCGCGGTCATTTCAATCGCCTAATCGAGGCTATTAGAGTCATTAAATCCTTAATATAAAAAGAGGATTTCGACTCGCGCGGCCCTTGCTCCGATTCCCTTCGCCTGCTATAGCGCTGCGCGAAACTGACGAGCAGGAGAGCCACATGTCCGCCGCCCCCGACACCAAGACCGGAGATTTCAAGGTCCGCGATATGAGCCTGGCCGAGTGGGGCCGCAAGGAGCTCAACATCGCCGAGACCGAGATGCCGGGCCTCATGGCGCTGCGCAAGGAATACGGCAAGTCGCAGCCGCTCAAAGGCGCCCGCATCGCCGGCTGCCTGCACATGACGATCCAGACCGCGGCCCTGATCGAGACGCTGACCGCGCTCGGCGCCGAAGTGCGCTGGTCCTCCTGCAACATCTTCTCGACCCAGGACCATGCCGCCGCCGCGATGGCCGCGGCCGGCATCCCGGTCTTCGCTTGGAAGGGTCAGAACGAGGAAGAGTTCTGGTGGTGCATCGAGCAGACCATCCAGGGCCCGAACGGCTGGACCCCGAACATGATCCTGGATGACGGCGGCGACCTCACCCAGATCATGCATGACAAGTACCCGCAGCTCCTCGCCAAGGTGAAGGGCATCTCGGAAGAGACCACCACCGGCGTGCATCGCCTGTATGAAATGGCGAAGAACGGCACGCTGGCGGTTCCGGCGATCAACGTCAACGACAGCGTCACCAAGTCGAAGTTCGACAACAAGTACGGCTGCCGCGAGAGCCTGGTGGACGCGATCCGCCGCGCCACCGACGTGATGATGGCCGGCAAGGTCGCCGTGGTCGCCGGCTTCGGCGACGTGGGCAAGGGCTCGGCCGAATCGCTGCGCCATGCGGGCTGCCGCGTGCAGGTGACCGAGGCCGACCCGATCTGCGCGCTGCAGGCGGCGATGGAAGGCTATGAGGTCGTGACCATGGAAGACGCGGCGCCCAAGGCCGACATCTTCGTGACCGCCACCGGCTGCGTCGATGTCATCACCGTCGAGCATATGCGCGCGATGAAGGACCGGGCGATCGTTTGCAACATCGGCCACTTTGACAGCGAGATCCAGGTTGCGGGCCTCAGGAACTTCAAGTGGCATAACGTGAAGCCGCAGGTGGACGAGATTGAGTTCGCCGACGGCAAGCGCATCCTGCTGCTGGCCGAAGGCCGCCTGGTGAACCTCGGCTGCGCCACCGGCCATCCGAGCTTCGTCATGTCGGCGTCCTTCACCAACCAGGTGCTGGCGCAGATCGAGCTCTGGAACAACCACGCCAAGTACGAGAAGAAGGTCTATGTGCTGCCGAAGCATCTCGACGAGAAGGTGGCCTCGCTGCACCTCGCCAAGGTCGGCGCCAAGCTGACCAAGCTCTCGGAGAAGCAGGCGGCCTATCTGGGCATCGCCCAGTCCGGCCCGTTCAAGACCGACCATTACCGGTACTAGAAATCGCGGGCCAAGCGCCGGCGAACGCCTTGGGGGAGCGGTCATGAAGACCGCTCCCTTTCGTTTTGAGCTTTGATGCGAATCGGCGCTAGACTGGTCTCCGATGGGAACGCGGGGTGGAGTCGCAAGTCTGCGCATTTTGGCGCCGGTCGCCGTGCTGGCGGCCGTTCCCCGTGACGCCCTCGCGCAATCCGCTCCGGAAGCCGGGTCTGCGATCGGCCCCGTGGTCGGCCCCGTGGTCGGCCCTGTGGGCTGGATCTTCGTCTGCTTCGCCCTGGCGGGCGCGGCCGTCGCTTTCATTCTCCTGCGCCGCCTGCAACAGGCCCGCGCCGATCTGGCCCGCAGCCAGGCCGAGCGCGACCATCTACGCGCCCGGGAAGCAGCCTTGTCCGTCGGCCGGATCCATTGGCAGGCCGGCGGCGCCTTCGAGGTCGGCGAGAACGCGGCGCGCTTGCTCGGCGGCCGCGCCGACAGTGCCGAGGCGCTGCTGCCACTCTTCGCCGAAACCGACCGATCCGAGATCGCGGCCGGTTTGACGGCGCTGGAGCGGCTCGGAACCGCCTTCACCGTCACGGCAAAATGTGCGGCGACCGGGCGCAGGCTCAAGCTCAGCGGCTCGGCCGGGGGTATGGAGCGGGTGCTCTGCCTGGACGATGTCGAGGACCTGCTGCAGAAGACGGTCGCGCCCTATGAGCAGGGGATGGCCGAGCTCGGCCAGCTCTCCGCCCTGCTCGATCGGCTGCCCT
The DNA here is from genome assembly GCF_054658695.1 of Dongia sp. agr-C8. Lineage (NCBI taxonomy): Bacteria > Pseudomonadati > Pseudomonadota > Alphaproteobacteria > Rhodospirillales > Dongiaceae > Dongia > Dongia sp. agr-C8. The sequence goes on along the minus strand of NZ_BAAGHZ010000005.1, from coordinate 333,895 downwards.
ATCCGGTCTGGCGGCGCAATGCCGGGATGACCGTGACCTATTGCAACCGCGCCCATGCGCGGCTGTTCGGAGCGACCCCCGGCGAGGTGATCGCCAAGGGCCGCGAGATCAGCTCGGCGGCGAAGGCGCTGGCCAAGCGGGCGCAGAAGCTCAGCCTCGCCCAGTCGGAAAGCCAGCAGCTGGTGGTCGACGGCCATCGCCGGCTCTACGATTTCCACGAGGTGCCGCTCGAAGACGGGACGCTCATTGGCTATGCACTGGACCAGACCGCGCTCGAGGAGAGCCATGCCGAGCTGGTGCGCCATATCGCGGCCCATGACGACGTGCTGCAGTCGCTCGGCAACGGCATCGTGATCTTCGGTCCCGACCGGCGGGTCAAGTTCTTCAACGCCGCCTATCGCGAGCAGTTCGGCCTCGATGCCGCTTTCCTGCGCGGCGAGCCCACCATCGACCAGGTGCTGGAGGCGCTGCGCGAGCGCCGGCAGATCGCCGAACAGGCGGATTTCCGCTCCTTCAAGCAGGAGTTCATCCGCCATGTGATGACCCTGGTCGAGCCCTTCGAAGACCTGATGCACACGCCGGGCGACACCACCTTCCGCATGGTGGCAACCCCGCACCCCTTCGGCGGGGTGACGCTCACCTTCGAGGACGTGACCGACAAGCTCACCATGGAGCGCAACTACAACACCCTGATCGCGGTGCAGAAGGAGACAATCGACAATCTCTACGAAGGCATCGCGGTGTTCGGCAGCGACGGCCGCCTCAAGATCTACAACCCGGCTTATGCCAAGCTCTGGAATCTCGCCGACGAGGACCTCGAGGGCGAGCCCCATGTCACCAAGATCGTCGATCTGGTGCGCCCCTTCTTCGAGGGGCCTTATGACTGGACGGAGATCCGGCAGCGCATCGTCAGCGACGCGGTGGAGCGCACGCCGCGCAGCCTCAGGCTGGAACGCAAGGACGGCACCATCATCGACATCGCCGGTATCCCGCTGCCCGACGGCGGCAAGCTGTTCAAATATGCCGACGTCACCGACAGCATCAACATGGAGCGGGCGCTCCGCGACCGCAACGAGGCGCTGATCGCCGCCGACCGGCTGAAGTCGGAATTCATCGCCAACGTCTCCTACGAGTTCCGCACGCCGCTCAACGTCATCATCGGCTATGCCGAGCTGCTGATCCGCCAGTATTTCGGCGCGCTGAACCAGCGCCAGGCGGAATATGCGGCCAGCATCCTCGACGCCGCGCAGGGCCTGCTGCTGATGGTCGGCGACGTGATCGACGTTGCGGCGATCGAGGCCGGCTACATCCGCCTCGACATCGCCGAGATCCGCCTACGGCCGGTCCTGGAATCGGTGATGCGGCTCTACCAGCAGCGCGCCCATAGCCGCGAGATCGAGCTCAAGATGGATGAGGTCGGCGACGGCCTGACCCTGAAGGCCGACGAGCAGCGCCTGAAGCAGGCGCTGGCCAACCTCATCAGCAACGCGGTCGGCTCCGGCTCGGTCGGCAGCCGGGTCGAGATCACCGCCGGCAACGAGGGCGACCATGTCGCGATCTCGGTGAAGCAGACCGGATTGCAGGGCGTCATCGGCGGCGAGGCGACCGATTTCGGCGTCACCTCGGTTGCCCGCGCCTCTTTGGGGCGCGGCACCACCCGCGGCCTCGGCATGGCGCTGGTGAAGACCCTGATCGAGCTCCATGGCGGCAGCATGGAAACCCGCAGCGGGCCCGGCTACCGCATGGTGGTCTGCCGCCTGCCGCTGGAAGCCGTCGCCAGAGCGCCGGTCGCGATCAGCGGGTAGAGCCCCTAACCCGGAGAGAGTCATTGCGTGGCACCCCCACCTTACCTCCCCCGAAGACGGGGGAGGGAGAGGCAAGCGGGGTGCGCCCCTCCCCCGACTTCGGGGGAGGCTGGGAGGGGGTGCCCCAGACTGGATGCTACTTCGCCGCCGCGGGCACGCCGCTGGTCGTCGAATACTCGAAATGCAGCGCCTCGCCGGGATGGACCAGCGGATAGATCGCATGCGCCGCCATGGCGGCCTCCGAGAAGCCGCAGAGGATCAGCTTCAGCTTGCCGGCGTAGTGGGCGATGTCGCCGACCGCGAAGATCCCCGGCGCGCTGGTGGCGCAGGTCGTGGGATCGACCACGATGTGGTTGCGCTCGACGTTCAAGCCCCAATGCGCGATCGGCCCCAGGTCCATGGCGAGGCCGAAGAAGGGCAGCAGGATATCGGCCTCCAGCCGCTTCACCTGGCCGTCGAGGGTCGCGACCTCGACCGCTTCCAGCTTGCCATTCGCGCCGACCAGGCCGTGCAGCTGATAGGGCACGACGAGATCGATGCGGCCTTCCTTGGCGAGCTGCTCCATCTTGGCGACGGATTCCGGCGCGCCGCGGAATTTCGGCCGGCGGTGCACCACCATGATGCGCTCGGCGATATCCGCCAGGCCGATGGTCCAGTCCAGCGCCGAGTCACCGCCGCCGGCGATGACGACCCGCTTGCCGCGGAAATCCTCGCGCCGCTTCACCAGGTAGAAGACGCTGCTGCCCTCGTATTTCTCGAGATCGGTGAGCGGGGGCCGGTTGGGCCCGAAGGCGCCGCAGCCGGCAGCGATCACCACCGCGCGCGCCTCGATCGTGGCCCCCTGGTTAGTCTCGACCTTCCAGCCCTCGCCGTTCCGGGTCAGCTTCTCGACCCGGTGCCCGAGATGATAGATGGGCTTGAAGGGCGCCGCCTGTTGTTCCAGCTTGGCGATGAGCTCGGCGGCGTCGATCCGCGGATGGCCGGGAATGTCGTAGATCGGCTTCTCGGGATAAAGCGCCACGCATTGCCCGCCGGCGCCTTCCAGCGCGTCGATCACGTGGCACTGCATCTTCAGCATGCCGCATTCGAACACCGCGAACAGGCCGACCGGCCCCGCGCCGATGATCGCCACATCCGTCTTATGGGTTTGCCCCATCGCGACTCTCTCCCGTCAAGCGCAGCGCATCCTGCCCGCGGGAGGCTTATGGATCAAGGCGTTGCCTTGCGCAAATAAGGCCGGTACAGCTTGCCCGACATGGGCGACTCGACTGAAATCGACCTCAATTTGCCGGATCCCGCGGCGACCGAGAGACTGGCCGCGATCATTGCCGGGCAAGTGCACCCCGGCGACGTGATTCTGCTTTCCGGCGACCTCGGCGCCGGCAAGACCCACTTCGCACGGGCCTTCATCAACGCGTTAACCTCTGCACCCGAAGAGGTGCCCAGTCCCACTTTCACCCTGGTGCAAACCTATGACGCCGCGGTGGGCGGCGAACCGGTCGAGATCTGGCATTTCGATCTCTATCGCCTGAAATCGCCGGACGAGACCCTGGAACTCGGCATCGAGGAAGCCTTCGCCGAAGGCATATCGCTGGTCGAATGGCCGGATCGCCTGGGTTCGCTGAAGCCCCGCGAGCATCTCGAGATGCGCCTCGCCATCACCGGCGACGGCGCGCGGCAGGCGACCTTGCTGCCGACACCCGCTTGGCGCGACCGCGCCGCGGCGATCGCGAAAACCTTCGCATGAACTTTCTCAGCGAGCATGGCTGGGACGCTGCGGAAGCGCATCCACTGGCCGGCGACGGCTCGGTGCGCCGCTACACGCGGCTCCTGCGCGGGGACCAGCGCTGCCTGCTGATGGAATGCCCGCCGGAGCTTTCGATCGAACCTTTCCTGAAGGTCGACGCGCTGCTGCGCAAGCTTGGCCTGAGCGCGCCCGAAATCCTCGCGGCGGATTCCAGTGCCGGGCTCGCCCTGGTCGAGGATTTCGGCGATGACACCTTCACGCGCCTGCTCGGCCAGGGCGAGGACGAGACCGCGCTCTACCAGCTCGCCGTGGATCTGCTGATCGAATTGCACCGCCGGGCGACGCCGGCCGATCTCGCGAGCCTGCCGGCCTTCGACGATGACCGCGCGCTCGACGGGCTCTTCCGCATGCTGGACTGGTATTGGCCGGCGATCCACGGCGCGCCGCCAAGCGACACGGTTCGGCAGGAGTTCGAATCCGCCTGGCACGCCGTGCTGCCCAGGATGCGGACCGTCCCGGATTCGATCGCGCTGTTCGACTATCACACCGACAACCTGCTGAAGCTCGACCGGCCCGGGGTCGCCGCCTGCGGCATCATCGACTTCCAGGACGCGGTGCAGGCGCCGGTGGTCTTCGACCTCGCGACTCTCGTAGCCAATGACCGGCGCGCGATTGCCGACGGCCTGCGCGACGCGCTGATCGACCGCTATCTCGCGGCCTTTCCGGCGCTCGATCGTGACGCCTTCATGACCGCCTTCGCGGTCAAGACCGCGCATTGGAACACGCGGATCGTCGGGACCTTCGCGCGGCTGTTGCGGCGCGACGGCAAGCTGCATTATCAGAAGTTCATGCCCCGCGTCTGGTCGCTGATCGAGCGCTACACGGCGCATCCGGCGCTGGAGCCGGTGGCGGCCTGGTATCGGCGCCACTTGCCCCCGGCGGACCGGCGCATTCTTGAAGTCGATGAACGGAGCCCTGCGTGACGGCCTTCAAGCTTCCGAAATCCGCCATGGTGATGGCGGCCGGCTACGGCACGCGGCTGCGCCCGCTGACCGACACGGTGCCGAAGCCGATGGTGAAGGTGCTGGGCCGGCCGATGCTCGACGTCGTGCTCGACCGCCTCGCCGCCGCGGGCGTCGAGCGCGCGGTCATCAACCTGCATCATCTCGGCGAAGTGATCCGCGATCACCTGAAAACCCGCAAGGACATCGAGATCCTCTATTCCGAGGAGCCCGAGATCCTGGAAACCGGCGGCGGCACCAAGAAGGCGCTGCCCTTGCTGGGCGGCGATCCCTTCTTCGTCGTGAATGCCAAGATCATCTGGCTGAACGGCCGCGAGGATGCGCTGCACCGCCTCGCCAAGGCTTGGGATCCCGAGCGCATGGATTCGCTGCTGCTGCTCCAGCCGACCGTGACCGCGATCGGCTATGACGGGCCGGGCGATTTCCTGATGGACCAGGAAGGCAAGCTGAAGCGCCGCCCGGAATGGGAAGTGGCGCCTTTCCTCTACAGCGGCATCAACATCACCCATCCCAGGCTGTTCGACGCCTCGCCCGACGGCGCCTATTCGGTCAACATCCTTTGGGATCGCGCGATCGAGCAGGGCCGGCTGCACGGCATCCGCCATGACGGCGAGTGGTACCACGTCTCCACGCCGCAGCATCTCCGCGAGGTCGAGCGCGAACTCGGCTTCCACGGGATTCGCTTCTAGTCCATCATCCCGCGGATGACTCCGCGCAAAGCCGTCTACACCATTCCGACCGGCGTGCCCTTCGCCGATGCCCTGGCCGCGGGCCTGATCGCGCGCGCCGGCGATCCGCTCACCCTGTCGAAGATGACGGTGCTGCTGCCCAACCGCCGCGCCGCCCGCGCACTGTCGGAAGCCTTCCTGCGCCAGGCCGGTGGAACCGGTGGTGTTCCCGGCGGCGGGCTGCTGTTGCCGCGGCTGCAGCCGATCGGCGAACCCGACGAGGAAGGCCAGTCGATCTCCGAGGCCGGGATCCCCGGGATCGACGCCGCAGAGATTCCGCCGGCGATCGGCGACCTGCGGCGCCGTATGCTGCTGGCGCGCCTCATCCACCATTCGCCGCAGGCGCGGCTCGGCGCCGGCAGCGGCAGCATCGCCTTCGACCAGGCGGTGCGCCTCGCGGCCGAGCTCGCGCGGCTCATCGACCAGGTCGAGACCGAGCGGCTCGATTTCAGCAAGGTGAAGGATCTCGCACCGGCGGACTCCGTCTATTGGCAACTGACGGTGCAATTCCTCGATCTGGTGCAGTTGAACTGGCCGACGATCCTGAAAGAAGAGGGCGTGCTCGACCCGCCGACCCGGCGCAACACTCTTCTCGAACGGCAATGCGCGCTCTGGCGCGAGCGGCCGCCGCAGGACCCGGTGATCGCCGCCGGTTCGACCGGCTCGGTTCCCGCCAGCGCCGACTTGATCGCGCTGGTCGCCGGCCTGCCGCAGGGCATGGTCGTGCTGCCCGGCCTCGACCGCGAGGCCGACGCCGCGACCTGGAAAGAAATCGCCGAGGACCAGAGCCATCCGCAATTCGGCCTGCACCAGCTGCTGAACCGCCTGGAGACCGAACCGAAGGACGTCGCCGTCTGGCCGAGCGACGGCTTCACCGGCGCGCCGCCCTTGCGCGCGCGCATCGTCGCCGACTCGCTGCTGCCGGCCCCGGTGACGGAGAGCTGGGACAAGCGCGCGAGACAGACTCTTGCCGCCGGCGGAGAGCAGGTCGTCGAGCAGGCCTGGCGCGATGTCGCCCGCATCGACTGCGCGACCGAGCAGGAGGAGGCCGGCGTCATCGCGCTGCTGCTTCGCGAAGCGGTCGAACGTCCGGCGCCGGAACGCGCCGCCCTGGTGACGCCGGATCGCGGCCTGGCGCGGCGCGTGAAGGCGGAACTCCTGCGCTGGGGCATCGCGATCGACGATTCGGCAGGCGAGGCGCTGCGCCTGACGCCGCCCGCCGCCTTCTTCCTGCTGATCGCCGAGGCCGCCGCCGCGGAATGGGCGCCGGTGCCGCTGCTCAGCCTGCTGAAACACCCGCTCGCCTCGGGCGGCATGCCGACGCCCGAGTTTCGCCAGCGGGTGCGCGCCCTCGAACGCGCCATCCTGCGTGGGCCGCGCCCGAAGCCGGGGCTCGGCGGGTTGCGCGACACGCTCGAGAGCGCGCGCAAGGCCAGCACGCGCGAATCCGAGCGCGATGCCCTGCGCGCGGCGCAATATTTCGTCGAGAAGCTGATCGAAATGACCGCCACCTTCGACGATCTCGACGGCCCATGCCCGATTGCCGAACGGCTGGAAGCCCAGGTGCGCGTCGCCGAGGCCCTTGCGTCCACCGAATCAGCATCCGGCGTCGCGCGTCTCTGGGCCGGGGAAGACGGCGAGGCGCTGGCCGATTTCGTCCAGGACCTGCTGCTCGCAGCCCGCGACATGCCGCCGTTCGACGGCGCGGGCTATGCGGCCCTGCTGCCGGAACTGATGGAAGGCATCGCCGTCCGGCCGCGCTACGGCCTGCACCCGCGCCTCTTCATCTGGGGTCCGCTGGAAGCGCGCCTGCAGCAGGCCGAGTTCGTCGTGCTCGGCGGCCTCAATGAAGGCGTCTGGCCGCCGGAACCGGCGGTCGATTCCTGGCTCAACCGGCCGATGCGCCGCGATTTCGGCCTGCCGGCGCCGGAGCGCCGGATCGGCCTCTCGGCCCATGACTTCCAGCAGGCGATGGGGGCGAAGCAGGTGGTGCTCACCCGCGCGCTCCGCGCCGACGGGCAGCCGACCATTCCCGCGCGCTGGCTGCTGCGCCTCGAAGCCTATCTGAAGCTGCTCGGCATCGATCAGAACCTGATTGCCGCCTCCGGCCAGTCGGCGCCGGTCTGGCGCGGCTGGCGCCAGCGCCTCGACCGCGCCGAGATGGTGCAGCCGATCCAGCGGCCGAGGCCGACGCCGGGCGCGAAGCGGCGGCCCGCCGGCCTCTCGGTGACGCAGATCGAGACCTGGATGCGCGACCCTTACGCGATCTATGCGCGGCATATCCTGGGCCTGAAGCCGCTCGACCCGATCGACCAGGATCCGGATTTCTCCGACCTCGGCACCATCGTGCATCAGGCCTTGCATCGCTTCGTCTCGGAATTCCCCGACGCTCTTTCACCCGAGGCCGAGGCGCGGCTGATCGAGATCGGCCGCGCGGAGTTCAAGCCCTATGAGTCGAAACCCGCGGTCATGGCTTTCTGGTGGCCGCGTTTCGAAAAGATCGCCCGCTGGTTCATCGCCAAGGAAATCGAGCGCCGGCCGGGTCTCGACGAGAGCCGCACCGAACTCGATGGCAGCTTGAAGCTCACCGAGGTGAAGCCGGCCTTCGAGCTCCGCGCGCGGGCCGACCGGATCGACCGCCAGGCCGACGGCGCGCTCGTGGTGATCGACTACAAGACCGGCACGCCGCCGGCCCTGAAGGAGGTGCTGCTCGGCCTGGCGCCGCAATTGGCGCTGGAGGCCGCCATCATCCAGGGCGGCGCCTTCACGGACCTCGCCAAGGGCCCCGTCGCGCGGCTTGAATACTGGCGGCTCTCCGGCGGCGCCACGCCCGGCGAGATCGCCGAAGTGCGCCAGCCGGGACGCGGCGGCGGGCCGGTCGATCCCGACGATCTCGCCGCCGAAGCCCGCGCCGGCCTGGTCGGCCTGCTGCAAGCCTTCGGCCGCGACGGCGCCGCCTATCCGCCGGTGCCACGTGGCGAATACGCGCCACGCTTCAACGACTATGAACATCTCGAGCGGATCCGCGAATGGTCGGTCAACCAGACCGACGAGGAAGCGGGCGACTATGGCTGAGATCGTGACGCTCCGGCCCGCCGGCGCCGATGCCGCCGAACGGGCGACCCGGCTGCAGCGCCGGGCCGCCGATCCCGCGGTCTGCGCCTGGGTCAACGCCTCGGCCGGCTCGGGCAAGACCACGGTTTTGCGCGACCGGGTGCTGCGCCTGCTGCTGGCCAATGCCCGGCCGACCAGCATCCTGTGCCTCACCTTCACCCGCGCCGCCGCGGCGGAGATGGCGAACCGCATCGCCACCCAGCTCCGCGAATGGGCGATCGTCGACCAGGACGTGCTGGTGAGGGATCTCGAGCGCCTGACCGGCGCGCGTCCGCCGGAATCGATGATGGCGCGCGCCCGTGGACTCTTCGCCCGCGTGCTCGACGCGCCGGGCGGCATGCGGATCGAGACCATCCACGCCTTCTGCCAATCCTTGCTGCGCCGCTTCCCGCTCGAAGCCGGGGTCGCGCCGCATTTCCGCCTGATCGAGGAGCGCGATTCCGCCGAGCTCCTGTTCGAGGCTCGGGAATCGATGCTGATTGCCGCCCGAGCTGGGCAATCGATGGCCCTCACGCAGGCGCTGGCCAAGGTCGTCGGCCGCATGCATGAGAGCCGATTGAAGGAGTTGCTCGACAGCTTCATGCAGGAGCGCGACCGGCTCGAGGCCTTGCGCGATCGCATGGACTCGCCGGAATCTCTCCGCCGCGCAATGGCCACCACGCTCGACGTGGGGGTAGACGAGACGCCGGAATCGATCGTCGCCGCGGCCTGCGACGACGGCGCCTGCGACACCGCCGCCTTGCGCCGCGCGATCGAGGAGCTGTCGAACGGCGGGAAGTCCGACCAGGCCCGCGCCGAGGCCCTGCGGACCTGGCTCCACGCCGAGCAGGAGGTGCGCATCCAGGATTTCCACACCTACAAGAACATCTTCTTCACCAAGGAGGGCGAACCGCGCGGGAAGCTCGCCACCAAGGCCGTCGAACAGGCCTGGCCCGGCATCGGCGACGCCTTGCGCGCCGAGGCGGATCGCATCGCCGAGACTCTCGAGCGCTTGCGGCGCGCGGATTGCCTGGCCGACAGCCACGCGCTCGCGGTGCTGGCGCTCGACATCCTGCGCCGCTACACGACGCTCAAGAGCCAGCGGGCCGTGCTCGACTACGACGACCTCATCTTGAAGGCCCGCAACCTGATGCGACGCCAGGGCATCGCGCAATGGGTGCTCTACAAGCTCGACGGCGGCATCGACCACATCCTGGTCGATGAGGCGCAGGACACCAACCACCAGCAATGGGACCTCATCAAGGCGCTGACCGAGGAATTCTTCGCCGGCGAGGGCGCCGCGGGCCAGGACCCGGAGCGCGCGACCCGCACCATCTTCGCGGTCGGTGATCAGAAGCAGTCGATCTTCAGCTTCCAGGGTGCCGAGCCTGAGGAGGCGCGCAAGGTCCGCGACTACTACAAGGACCTGCTGCCCGACGAATCCCGGCGCGACGATCTCCGCCCGCCTTTCCTCGACGTGCCGCTCGATGTCTCATTCCGCTCGACCGGTGCCGTCTTGAAGCTGGTCGATGCGGTGATCGCCGGACCGGGTCGTGAAGGTGTGCTCGATCCCGGGCAGACCTTGACGCACGGGCTCAAACGCATCGGCCAGGCCGGCCTGGTCGAGGTCTGGCCGCGCTGCCGGCCGGTGAAGCTGGGCGATCCCGAACCCTGGGCCGTGCCGCAGGTGACCGCCGGCACCGCTTCGCCGGCGGAGCGCCTCGCCCAGGCGATCGCGGCGAAGATCGCCGCCATGGTCGGCAAGGAGGAGCTGCCCTCGCGCGGCCGTTTGATTCGCGCCGGCGACATCATGGTGCTGGTACGCTCGCGCGATCCCTTCGTCCTGAATCTGGTCCGCGCGCTGAAAGGCCAGGGGATCGCCGTCTCCGGCATCGACCGGCTGCGGCTGCTGGAAGACATCGCCGTCATGGACCTGATGGCCTTCGCCGACTTCCTGTTGATGCCGGAGGACGATCTCAACCTCGCCAGCCTGTTGAAGAGTCCGCTGATCGGTCTCGGCGAGGATGAAGTGATGAATCTCTGCCTCGATCGCGGCAGCCAATCGGTCTGGCAACGCCTCAACGCCATGGCACCGCAGACCCTGTTCTATCGCGAGGCGGCGGACCGGCTCGGCCGTTATCTCGCGCGCGCCGATTTCGATTCCCCCTTCGCGCTGTTCGCCGACCTGCTCGGCGCCGGCGGCGGCAGGAAGCGCATCCATACCCGGCTCGGGCCTGAGGCGGACGAGGCGATCGACGAGTTCCTGAACCTCACCTTGCGCTATGCCGCCGGCAACACGCCCTCGCTGCAGGGCTTCCTGCAATGGATCCGCTCCACCGCCTCGATCGTGAAGCGCGAGCTGGGCGACTCCGCCGCCGACGAGGTTCGCATCATGACCGTGCACGGCGCTAAGGGCCTGCAGGCGCCGATCGTCTTCCTCGCCGACAAGCCGCAATTCGACAACCGCTCGACCGGATTGTTCTGGATCCCCGGCGCGGGCAGCGAGTTGCCGCTCTGGTCGCCGCGCCGGCAGGCCGACGTCGCCTTGACCGCGCGCGCGCGGGCAGAGATGCAGCGGAAGCGCCGCGAAGAATCCAATCGCCTGCTCTATGTGGCGCTGACCCGTGCCGAAGACCGGCTCTATGTCTGCGGCCGCCTCGGACTCCGCGCCGCGCCGGATTGGCACGAACTGGTGGTCGCGGCGATCGCCCAGTTGCCCGGCCACACGGTGCCGCTCGAAAACTGGCCGGCGCCGCCGGGCATCGACACCGCGGAAGGCTGGATCGGCACGGCCTCCCATTATGTCGAGAAGCAGACTGCGGACCCGGAATCGACGTCGGCCAAGTCGAGCCTCCCGGTCGAAGATGCCGCGCTGCCCGCTTGGGCAGCGTCACCGGTCGCCGCCGAGCCCGACCCGCCGCAGCCGCTCGCACCGTCGCGTCCCTCGGAGCCGGAGCCGGCGACGCTCAGCCCGATCGGCAGCGATCAGGGCTATCGCTTCAAGCGCGGCTTGCTGGTGCACCGACTGCTGGAATTGCTGCCCAACGTCGCCGCCGATTCCTGGCCGGCGGCGGCCGAGCGATTCCTGTCGCGCCGCGCCAATGGGCTCAAGCCCGAGCAGGTCGCCGAGATCGGCGGCGAGGTGCTGCGCATCCTGCGGGATCCGGATCTTGCCGCGCTGTTCGGTCCCGATTCGCGGGCCGAGGTGCCGGTGGTGGCGACGCTGTTCGACGCGGCGGGGAAGACCCAGGCTTTGACCGGCCAGATCGACCGCCTGCTGGTGCGGGAACGGGACTGCGTCATCTTGGATTACAAGAGCAACCGCCCGCCGCCCCTGCAGGTGCAGCAGGTCGCCCCGGCTTACTTGCGGCAGCTCAGCGCCTACCGGGCCGCGATCGCGGTGATTTACCCAGGGAAATCAATCGCCTGCAAGATTCTCTGGAGTGCGGTCCCGGTCTTGATGGATATCCCTGCGGCGCTCCTGGATATGCATGCGCCGCGGACCGGCGTCACATCCGCTCGGCTTGACCCGGACGGGGGGCGTCCATAGATTTGTTAACAAGTTTGGGCCGTCCGGTGACGGGACCCATTCGGCGATCAACAAAGGAAACCCGATGAGCACGACCCATGTGAGCGACAGCTCTTTCGACACCGACGTCCTGAAGGCGTCCGGCCCGGTGCTGGTCGATTTCTGGGCGGAGTGGTGCGGCCCCTGCAAGATGATCGCCCCCGCGCTGGAGGAGATCGCGCAGAATCTCGACGGCAAGCTGAAGATCGCCAAGATCAATATCGACCATAATCCGGCGACGCCGAAGAAGTACGGCATCCGCGGCATCCCGACCTTGATGGTGTTCAAGGACGGCCAGGTCGCCGCCACCAAGATCGGCGCGCTGCCGAAGCAGCAGCTGGCCGACTGGATCCACTCGGTGATCTGATCCCTTCAGTGGGACGGCAAAAAGCCCCGCGCTGAAAGGCGCGGGGCTTTTTGTTTCTACTCGCCGAGCGCGACGCGAAAGCCGAAACCGAGATGAGCGTATTCCGAGTCGATCCATTCGCGGGATGCTGAGCGCATGAGCTTTGGCCAGGACTCCCAGGAGCTGCCGCGGAGTGGGTGCTCACTGCAGTCCTCGTTTGCCGAGCCATCCTTGGGAAGCGCGGCAATGGAATCGGTGAGGCAGCCCGCCACAACCTGACGCGCATTACCGAGCATGTCGTAGAGCCCAAACTTGTTCGGTTTGAATTTTCCGACCGGCGACGTGTAGAGGTAGCCGTCGTCGCAATCGACGGCAGGCATGTCGTATTCCCGCTTGGTATGCCGGTCGGAGGCGTTGGCGTAGGTACAGGCCTCGTCGGCATCGTCACCCCAATATCGGCTGGTGGTGGTCTCGGCCCGGGCCGCATACTCCCACTCGGCCTCGCTCGGCAGGCGGTAGGGCTTTCCCGTCGCTTGCGACAGCCATTTCACATAGGCCATGGCGTCTTGCCAGCTCACGCAGACCACCGGATCCCGGTCGGTCTGCGAGAAGGACGGATCCTTCCAGCTGGCCTTGCTCGTTTCTTCCCACTTGCCGTGGCTCACCTCGGCAAAGCAGCGTCGCGCCGGCTTGTAGCCGGTCGCCTGGATGAACTCGGCAAACTGACCGCGCGTCACCGGATACTTCCCGATCGCGAAGGCGCGGATATCGATCTTGGTCTGCGGCCCCTCTTTCTCATCGCGATCATCTTCGCTCTCCGGCGATCCCATCAGGAAGGACCCGGCCGGGATCGACACCATCTCCGGGCAGTCCTTGCACATCGCCACCTTCGCGCCGCCCGCTTCCGGAGCTTTCGCAGCCGGTGCTGGCGCGGGTTCAGTCGCCGGAGCCGGCGCGACGGCGGCGACCTGCGGCTCGGCGGCCCGCGCACCCGGATTGAACTGGAAGGCGCCGGTCAGCGACGACGACTCCCAGGGGATCTGCGTCTTGTCGGTCGCGGCGATCACCTCGACCCGCGCGTCGCGGAAAGCCTCCTCGATCGGAATGCCGGGTTTCTGCATCGCCTTGGACAGCGCCAGGGTGTAGGGGCTGTTCTTGCCGCTGCCGTCGGCGGCGGTGGCGCCGGGCGCGGTCGAATAGGCGATGAAGCTCCCCATCGGGGCATCCATGCGCGCAAGACCCTGATCCGCCGAACGCATGCCGCGTGACAGCGGATTGTTGCGGCAGGCATCGAGGATGATGATGTTGAGCGCGTTGCCGGCGAACTCCATCTGCTTCAGGATGAGATTGGCGTTCACCGCGACCAGATCGGCGTCGGCGGGCTTCTGCAGCCGGGAGCCGAGCGGCAGCAGGTAGTTCTCGCCGGCAAGCTGGATGCCGTGGCCGGCGTAATAAAAGAGACCGACCGCGGTCGGCCCGGCATCGCTCAGCGAGGTGCCGAAATCCTGGATCGCCCGCTTCATCTGGTCGAGGTTCGCGTCCTTGACCATGTTCACCCGAAAGCCGAGCTTCTTGAGCGTGGCCGCCATCAGGTCCGCGTCGTTGGCGGGGTTGGTGAGCTTCGGCAGCTCGCCGTCATATCTGGCATTGCCGATGACCAGCGCCACCCGTGTCTCGGCCAAGGCCGGCGCGGTCATCAGCATCGCGACCAGCATACCCAGCAGCAATCGACGCATGAGCCCATCCCCGAAATCGTGCGCGTTCAAGTGCACCGCAGGTTGATCGATGCCGGCGGCTATTGGCCGATTGCCACGCGGAAGCCCATGTGGAATCCGGCTTCGCCGCTTTGGATGATCTGCCGGTCCGCCATGCGCATGACGCTGGGGATCGACTCCCAGGAGCTGCCGCGCAGCGGATGCGCATCGCAGTTCTTTGTGCCGGCCGATCCGTCGGTCGGAAGATCCGAGATCGAATCGGTGATGCAGCCCGCCACCATCTGCTTCAGGTTGCCGAGCATGTCGTTGAGGCCGAACTTGTTCGGCTTGAAGCTGCCGACCGGCGCCGTGTAGACGAAGCCGTCGTCGCAATCGACCACGTTCCAGCCGGAGAATTTCCGTTTCGCCGCCTTGTCGGCGGCGTTCGCGTAATCGCAGGCGTCGTCCGCGTCGTCGCCCCAGAAGCGGCTGGTGGTGGTGCCGGCGCGCCCGGCATATTCCCATTCGGCCTCGCTGGGCAGGCGATAGGGCTGGCCGGTGGTCTGCGCGAGCCAATTCGCATAGGCATTGGCATCATCCCAGCTGACGCAGGCGACCGGATGCTTGTCGGTCTGGCTGTAACCGGGATTCTTCCAGTTGGCATTGTCGGTGTATTTCAAGCCGTTGCTGGTCATCTCCGCTTCGCATCGATCGGCGGGCTTGTATCCGGTCGCGGCAATGAACTCGCCGAACTGGCCGCGGGTGATGAGGTTCTTGCTCATCGAGAAGGCGCGAACGCTGATCTTGGTCTGAGGCCCCTCGTTATCCTGTCTTTCATCCTCGCTGTCCGGTGAACCCATCATGAAGGAACCGGCCGGAATCGAAACCATCTCGGGACAATCCGTGCACTTCGCAGCCTTGCCGTTCGGTGCCGCCGGCGTCTTCGCGGCCGGTGCCGGGGGCGCTGGCGTGGGTGCTGTCGCCGGTGCCGGAGCCGGCGCAGCCGCCGCAACCTGCGGCTCGGCGGTTTTCGGTCCCGGGTTGAACTGGAACGCGCCGGTCAGCGAGGAGGATTCCCAGGGGATCTGCTCCTTGTTGGTCGTCTGCAGCACTTCGACCCGCGCGTCGCGGAACGCTTCTTCAATCGCGATGCCGGGCTTCTGGATCGCCTTGGCGAGGGCGGCGGTATAGGGGCTGTTATTGCCCTTGCCGTCGGCCGCGGTCTGCCCGGGCGCGGTAGAATAGGCGATGAAGGTGCCGATCGGCGCATCCATCTTGGCAAGGCCAGTGCTGGCCGAGCGCATGCCGCGCGAGAGCGGGTTGTTGCGGCAGGCATCGAGTATGATGATGTTCAATCCGTTGCCGGCGAAGTTCATCTGCTTCAGGACCATGTCCGCGGAGAGGGCCTTGAGGTCGGCGTCCGCGGCCCGCTGAATGTCAGCTCCGAGCGGAATGAGGTAGTTCACGCCCTCCACCTGGATGCCGTGGCCGGCGTAGAAGAACAATCCCACCGCCTGCGGGCCCGCTCCGGCGAGCAGCCCGCTGAAATCGGAAAGCGCCTGTCGCATGTCGTCAAGATCGGCGTTGCGCACCTCGACCACCTTGAAGCCGAGCTTCCGCAAGGTCGCGGTCATCAGCGACGCGTCATTCGCCGGGTTGGCGAGCTTCGGGAGCTCGCCCCTGTAATCGGAGTTCCCGATCACAAGTGCGATCCGTGGCTCCGCCAGCGCCGGCACGGCCAGGACCATCACCGCAAGCACCGCAAGCAGAAGACGCCGCATGGAAACCTCCCAGAGATGGCGGAAATCCTAATGGATTCCGCCCCCGCGTAGAAGTGCGCCGCCTCACATATTGATGTCGTGGTTGTCGGGAATGATCCCCGCTACGCGGTCTGCCGCCCGATCTCTTCCTTGCGCCGCGCCACATAGGCGTCGAGCGCTTCGGCGATGGCGGGATCGAGAGCCGGCTGCTCGTAGCTTTTGAGCAGCTCCTTCCAGATTGCATTGGCGCGTTCGGTGCCGGACTTGGCGCCGCTGTCCTGCCAGTTCTCGAAATTGCGCCAGTCGGACAGCATCGGCTCGTAGAAGGCGCGCTCGAACCTTGCGAGGGTATGGCCGGTGCCGAAGAAATGCCCGCCCGGCCCGACCTCTCGGATGGCCTCGAGGCCGAGGCTGTCTTCGTCGATCTGCAGCGGGTTCAGGAATTCCCGCATCAACTGCAGCATCTCGGCATCGAGGATCAGTTTTTCAAAAGAGGCCGTGAGCCCGCCTTCCAGCCAGCCCGCCGCATGCTCGATGAGATTGACGCCGCCCATGATCGTGCCCCAGAGCGACATGCCGCCTTCGTAAGCCGCCTGCACATCGACGCAGTTCGAAGCCGTCACGTTGGAGGAGCGGAACGGGATCTGGTAGCGCCGCGCCAATTGCCCCGAGGCGAGCGCCGCCTTGGCATATTCCGGCGTGCCGAAGGCCGGCGAGCCGGTGCGCATATCGACGTTCGAGGTGAAGCCGCCGTAGAGCACCGGCACGCCCGGCGCATAGATCTGCGCCAGCGCGATCAGGGCCAAAGCCTCGGCATTCTGCTGCACGAGAGCGCCGGCGATGGTGACCGGGCTCATGGCGCCGGCGAGCGTGAAGGGTGTCATCGCCACCGGCTGCCCGGCCTTCGCCATGGAGGCGAGGCCCTCGCCCATCGGGATGTCGAGCCGAAGCGGCGAGTTGGAATTGACCACGGTCAAGGTCACCGGGCTGGCGCGCAATTCCGCGCGCGTCTTGCCCATGGCGATCGCCGCCATCTCGATCGCATCCTCGACCCGATAGCCGCCGAGCGCCCAGCATTGCCAGGTCTTGTCGGTGAGCGCGATCGCCGCGCGGTAAAAGTCGAGATGCCGCGTCTCGGCCGGCAGATCGGTCGGCTCGATCGGGCAGCCGCCTTCCTGGTGGATCACGTTGAGCCGATGCACCAGGCGGATGTAGTCGCACATGTCCTGGTAGTTGCCGGCGCGCCGGCCGCGGTCGCAGTCGCTGGCAAAGGCCGGGCCGCCGGTCGCGGCGAAGATCACATGCGGCCCGCCGACCCGAACGTTGTGGATGGGGTTGCGCGCCTCCAGGGTGAACTCGGCCGGCGCCTTGGCGACCAAGCTCTCGATCAGCTCCGGCGCGAAGCGGACCCGCTGGTTGGTCTCGTCGACCTCGGCGCCGGCGGACCGCAGTACGCGGCGGCTCTCTTCATGCAGCACCTCCATCCCGACCTCCTGGAGGAGGCGCAAGGAGGCGCGGTGGATGGATTCAAGCTCGTCGGCGGAGAGCAGCTGGATCGGCGGATAGCGGTTCTCGACCCGGGCAAAGGGCAGCTGGCGGATGCCCTTGACCGGCACCCGGCGCTCCTTGCGCCGCACTGACTCGCGGGCGCCCCGTTCTCCGCTCATCCCACGCTCCCTCGGTCCGGCGATCTTCCAAGCTGTATACAGCTTGCGGCAGGGTGTCAATTGGTGAGCAAGGCGGCGAGGCGCGGGGTCGGGGTCGGTGCTTGGGAGACCGGCTGCCGGAGATAGGGCAGGAATTGGCTCGCATTGACGCCGAGCCCGAGCGGCTCGGTCTTGTTGCGCGGCATATGGCCGAAGCCGGCGATGATGCCGATCAGCGCCGGCTGGTTGGCGCCGTCCAGCAGGATGATGCCGCCGCCGCTGTCGCCCACCCGGAAGACGCAGTCGAGCTGCAGCCAGCTGTCGTCGGGAAAGAGGCCGAGCTCCTGCTGCGACAGCAGCCGGCATTTCTCATGCACCCGGAGCTCGTCATAGGGGCCGCTGCCATAGCCGGCAGTCACCAGCCGGTTGCCGGAATCGATCATGTGCAGCATGCCGTCGATGGTGAGGTTGGCGACGGTGATCGGCTGCACGGCGGTCACCGGCGGGCTGATCTGCAGCACCACCCAGTCCTTCGACACATCCTCGTTGCGGAGCTTGCCGCCGCGCAAGACGGCGCCCTGGCCGAGGAAGGCGACGCCGCGCGAAGGCGGCAGCGCCTGCAGCCCACCGAGGTTCGGCCGAAACACCAGGTCGCTCGGCGAAGCCGGGCGTTTGGCGGTGTTCAGGAACAGGCAATGCGAGGCGGTGACCACGATGTCGCGCGCCACCAGCACACCGGAGCAATGCACGTCGGCGGTGCTGGTCGCCACCTGGCCGATCGCGGCCTGCCAGGACAGGCCCGCGCGCGGCTGCAGCTGCGGTCCGCGCGGCCCCTCGGTGCCGCAGCCGGTGAGCAGCAGCAGGGCCAGCAGGCCTAACCCGGCGGCAATCCGCGCCGCAGCGTGTCGCATCATGTCATCCTTCGCGATTCGCCCTATGGGTTCGCTGGGAAAATACCAGTTTGGCCATGACAAGGGCATTGCTTCGTGCAACGCCGCCCCCAGATTTCCGAGTGATGACGGGGGGCCGGAACTGGGCTAGAAGCAGCCCACCGGTGGATAAGCGGGAGAAAGAGGCCTTGAGCGCGATGAAACTGCTGCGCAAGAGCGGCGTCCTGGCGGCGATCGACACGGCGGACCTGGAAGCGGCGGCGGCGCAAGCCGGTCGCCTCGGACCCTCGGTCGCCGGCATCAAGCTCGGCCTGGAGTTTTACATGGCTCATGGCGCGCCGGGCTATCGCCGCATCGCCGCCATCGTCGCCGCCCAGAAGGAGGGCGCCAGCGGACCGGCGCCGATCTTCCTCGACTTGAAGTTCCACGACATCCCGAACACGGTCGCGGGCGCGGTGCGTTCTGTCGCACCACTGGAGCCGCTGATCCTCAACGTCCATGCCGCGGGCGGCAAGACCATGATGCGTGCCGCGCGCGACGCCGCAGCGGAGAGTGCGGACAAGCTCAACCTGCGCCGGCCGAAGGTGATCGCCGTGACCGTGCTCACCAGCCTCGACGACGTCGATCTGCGCCGCGTCGGCCAGTCGGTGCCGGCGAAGGATCAGGTGCTGCGCCTGGCCGAGCTCGCCAAGGAAAGCGATCTCGACGGCGTGGTCTGCTCGCCGCAGGAGATCGCGCCGTTGCGCGAGCGCCTCGGCAACGATTTCCTGCTGGTGACGCCGGGTATCCGTCCGGAATGGTCGGCCGCCGGTGACCAGAAGCGCGTCATGACGCCGGCCGAGGCCGCAAGGGCCGGTGCCGATTACCTGGTGATCGGCCGGCCGATCACCGCCGACCAGGATCCCGCCGGCGCCGCCGGAAGGATCGTGGCGGAAATCGACGCCGCCTAAGTCTCTATGATCGTCGAGCCCAAGCGCGAGATCCTGCTCGGACCGCTGCTGCGCGCCGGCTTCCGGCGCAGCTGGGATGCGCGCGATCACTTCCTGCGTCTGGCGGTCGTGCCGCTGGCGGCCATGCTCTGCATCCTGGTGCCGCTGCAGCAGGTGATGCTCGAGGCGATGGCCGCCGCGCAGCCCAACCAGATCCCGGAAGACGGCGGCGCGATGCCGCTGATCGCGCTGCTCGCCGTGGCCTATGCCGCGACCCTGGCGGTCTTCTCGGTGAACTGGCTGCGCCAGCTGACGCTGGGCATGGATGCGGCACCCGGGATCGGCCTTTCCCTGAACGGCCGGCATCTCCGCTTCTTCCTGCTGTTCCTCTCGACCTCGATCGGCAGCGGCTTCGTCGCCCTCATTCTCATGCTGCTCCTCGCCGGCTTCGGCATGCCGGGCGTGATGGCGGCGCTGCTCGCCAGCCTGCTGATCTGGGCGGCGCTGGTCGTCCGCATCTCGCCGAGCTGGATCGGCATCGCGCTCGATGCGCCGATGCCGCTCAAGACCGCCTGGAAGCGCACCGCCGGCCAGGGCTTCAAGCTGCTGATCGCGCTCATCGCCGTCGAAGTGCCGTTGATGGTGGTGGAGCAGCTGATCGAGAGCCTCTTCGCCGCGACTCTCCTGATCCAATACGCGCCGCTGACCTTCACCCTCATCACCGCCGTGCTGCAGCTGGTCGGCATCGCCATCCAGCTCGCGATCCTGGTCACCGCCTTTCCCTATTTCCTGCGCGAGACGGTGTGATCGTGATACCGGCCAAAATCTGCGGCCTGAAGACCGCGGAAACCGTGGCCGCCGCCGTCGCGCACGGCGCCGCCTTCATCGGCTTCAACTTCTTCAGGAAGAGCCCGCGCTATGTCGAGCCGGAACAGGCCGGCTTGCTCGGTCGCGCCGTTCCCTCCCATGTGCTGAAGACCGGGCTCCTGGTCGATGATGACGACACGCGGATCGCCGCGATCCTCGCCGCGGCACCGCTCGACCTGCTGCAGCTTCACGGCAGCGAGACGCCGGAACGGGTCGCCGCCATCAAGGCGAAGTTCGGCTTGGCCGTGATGAAGGTGATCAAGGTCCGCGACGCCGCCGACATCGCCCGCGCCGCTGCGTATCAGACCGTGGCCGACCGCCTGCTGTTCGACGCCCAGCCGCCCGCCGACATGAAGAACGCGCTCCCCGGCGGCAATGCGGTCAGCTTCGACTGGACCCTGCTCCAGGGCTTCCGCTCGCCGCTGCCCTGGATGCTCTCGGGCGGCCTCACCCCCGGGAACCTGGCTGAGGCGGTGCGGCGGAGCGGGGCGCCGGCGGTCGATGTCGCCTCCGGGGTCGAGGATCGGCCCGGAGAGAAGAATGTCAGCAAGATCAAAGACTTCCTGGCGGTCGCCCAGTCGCTGTGAGGCGGGTTGGCCTTTGACCTTTCCTTTGGTCTATGGTTGATTGCGCCCCTTTCGCTAGACCGGTCACCAGAAGCCCGTGAACAAACCCAATACATTCCGCGCCGGCCCCGATGAACACGGCCGCTTTGGCATTTTCGGCGGACGTTTCGTCGCCGAAACCCTGATGCCGCTGATCCTCGCCGTCGAGAAGGCCTATGACGAAGCCAAGGCCGACCCGAAATTCGCCGAGGAGATGGCGTATCAGCGCAAGCATTACATCGGCCGGCCGAGCCCGCTCTATTTCGCCCAGCGCCTGACTGAGGAACTGGGCGGTGCGCGCATCTACCTGAAGCGCGAGGAGCTCAATCACACCGGCTCCCACAAGGTGAACAACTGCATCGGCCAGATCCTGCTGGCCAAGCGCATGGGCAAGACCCGGATCATCGCCGAGACCGGCGCCGGCCAGCATGGCGTGGCGACGGCGACGGTCGCGGCGCTCTTCAACCTGCCCTGCACCGTCTATATGGGCGAGGTCGATATCGCCCGGCAGCAGCCCAACGTCTTCCGCATGAAGCTGCTCGGCGCCGAGGTCGTGCCGGTGAAGTCCGGCACCCGGACGCTCAAGGATGCGATGAACGAGGCGCTGCGCGACTGGGTCGCCAACGTCGAGAACACCTTCTACATCATCGGCACCGTCGCCGGCCCGCATCCCTATCCCGCCATGGTGCGCGACTTCCAGAGCGTCATCGGCGAGGAAGCGAAGCAGCAGCACCACGAGGCGGAAGGCCGCCTGCCGGATGCGCTGGTCGCCTGCATCGGCGGCGGTTCCAACGCGATGGGGCTGTTCCATCCCTTCCTCGACGACACCTCGGTCGAGATCTACGGCGTCGAGGCCGCGGGCGACGGCGTCGAGACCGGCCGCCACGCCGCCTCGATCACCGGCGGCCGCCCCGGCGTGCTGCACGGCAACCGCACCTATCTCCTGCAGGATGCCGACGGCCAGATCGCCGACGCGCATTCGATCTCGGCCGGCTTGGACTATCCCGGCATCGGCCCGGAGCATTCCTGGCTGCACGATATCGGCCGCGCCAACTACGTCTCGGCGACCGACACCGAGGCACTGGAGGCCTTCCAGCTGCTCTCGAAGCTCGAAGGCATCATCCCGGCGCTCGAGCCGGCGCATGCGCTGGCCTATGTGAAGAAGCTCGCGCCCAAGCTCGGAAAGAACAAGACCGTGATCGTCAATTTGAGCGGCCGCGGCGACAAGGATATCTTCGCCGTCGCGGAAAGGCTCGGGACCAAGCTATGACCACCCGCATCGAACGCCGCTTCGCCGAGTTGAAGGCGGAAGGCCGCGCCGGCCTCGTCGTCTTCGTGACCGCGGGCGACCCCGATTACGCCACCGCGCTCGACCTGGTGAAGGCTTTGCCCGCCGCCGGCGCCGACGTGATCGAGCTCGGCATGCCCTTCACCGATCCGATGGCCGACGGCCCGGCGATCCAGGCCTCGTCCTTGCGCGCGCTGAAGAGCGGCATGACCTTGAAGAAGACGCTCGCCTTCGTCACCGAATTCCGCGCTGCCGAGAAGAACACGCCGATCGTCCTCATGGGCTACTACAACCCGATCTATTCCTACGGCGTGGAGGCGTTTCTCAAGGACGCGCTGAAGGCGGGCGTCGATGGCCTGATCATCGTCGACCTGCCGCCGGAAGAGGACGAGGAGCTCTGCCTCCCCGCGCTCAAGGCCGGCTTGAACTTCATCCGCCTGGCGACGCCGACCACCGACGACCAGCGCCTGCCGACGGTGCTGCAGAACACCTCGGGCTTCGTCTACTACGTCTCGATCCTGGGCATCACCGGCACCAAGTCGGCGAGCCATGTCGACGTCGCCAAGGCGGTGCAGCGTTTGAAGCGCCACACCGATCTCCCGGTTGCCGTCGGCTTCGGCATCAAGACCGCCGACCAGGCGCGCGCCGTGGCCGAGCAGGCCGATGCCTCCGTCGTCGGCTCCGCGATCGTCCAACGCATCGCGGATTCGCTCGACGCGGGCGGCAAGCCGAAGCCGGCCTTGAAGGAGCATGTGCTGGAACTGGTGCGCGATCTTAGCCGTGGCGTGCGTGCGGCGGCGAAGCAGCGGAGCGCCGTGGCATGAGCTGGCTCACCAATTTCGTCCGCCCCAAGATCCGTGCGCTGGTCAAGAAGCCGGACACGCCGGACAATCTCTGGGACAAATGCCCGTCCTGCGGCCAGATGATCTTCCACCGCGAGCTGGAAGCGAATCAGCGGGTCTGCACCCATTGCGGCCATCACTTGCGGATCGGCGTGAAGCGCCGGCTCGAGCTCATGTTCGACGACGGCCAATATGAGCGCGCCGAGCTGCCGAAGGTCGAGGCGGATCCGCTGAGGTTCCGCGACCGCAAGCGCTACACCGACCGGGTGAAAGAGGCGCAGTCCAAGACCGGCGAGCAGGACGCGATCATCGTCGGCTCCGGTACCATCCTCGGCGTGCCCGTCGTGGTCGCCGCCTTCAATTTCGAATTCATGGGCGGCTCCATGGGCATGGGCGTCGGTGAGGGCCTGGTGAAGGCGGCCGACCTCGCGGTCGAGAAGCGCGCCGCCATGATCGCGATCCCGGCCTCGGGTGGTGCCCGCATGCAGGAGGGTATCTTCTCGCTGATGCAGATGCCGCGCAGCGTGATCGCGGTCGATCGCGTGAAAGAGGCGGGCCTGCCCTTCATCGTCCTCCTGACCGACCCGACCACCGGCGGTGTCTCCGCATCCTTCGCGATGCTGGGCGACATCCATGTGGCGGAGCCGGGCGCGCTGATCGGCTTCGCCGGCCAGCGGGTGATCGAGGAGACGATCCGCGAGAAGCTGCCGGAAGGCTTCCAGCGCGCCGAATACCTCTTGGAGCACGGCATCGTCGATCTGGTGGTGCCGCGCAAGGAGCTGCGCGAGCAGCTCGCCCGTCTGATCGGCCTCTTGACCAAGCGTGAAGCGGCTTAACTTTTAGCGATAACGACCGTGAACAAGATCGCGTCGGTGAACGCGTCGACCCAAGGATCCAGCAGCTCCAGCGACATCGTGCTGGAGCGGCTGAACAAGCTGCATCCCAAGCTCATCGATCTCGAGCTCGGCCGCGTGCAGCGCCTGCTGGACCGGGTCGGCAATCCGGAAAAGAAGCTGCCGCCGGTGATCCATGTCGCCGGCACCAACGGCAAGGGCTCGGTAATCGCCTACTTGCGCGCCTTCCTCGAAGCCGCCGGCTACAAGGTCCATGTCTATACCTCGCCGCATCTGGTGCGCTTCAACGAGCGGATCCGCCTCGCAGGCTCGCTGATCGAGGAGCCGGCGCTGATCGAGCTGCTGGAGGAATGCGAGCAGGCCAATGGCGGCCAGCAGATCACCTTCTTCGAGATCACCACGGCCGCGGCCTATCTCGCCTTCTCCCGCAATCCGGCCGATGTCGTGCTGCTGGAAACCGGTCTCGGCGGCACCTATGACGCGACCAATGTGATCGACCGGCCCCTCGCATCCGTGCTGATGCCGATCTCCATGGACCATATGCAGTTCCTCGGCGACACGCTCGAGAAGATCGCCGCCAACAAGGCCGGCATCATCAAGCAGGGCCGCCCGGCGATCGTCGGCCGCCAGCCGCCGGAGGCGCTGGCGGTCTTCGAGGCGAAGGCCAAGGAGCTCGGCGCGCCGCTCTATCGCTACGGGAGGGAGTGGTTCGTCGACGGGCTCTTGAAGGACTCGCTCCGCTTCCTCGACACCCGCGGCCCGCGTCGCTATCCGCCGCCGGGCCTCTTGGGCTCACATCAATTTGCCAATGCCGGGACCGCGATCGCCGCGACCCGTTGGCTGGAGGGTTTCAAAATCGACGACGGTGCCATCGCGCAGGGTCTGCGCAATGTCCAATGGCCGGCGCGCATGCAGCGCCTGACGCATGGGCCGCTGGTGGAAATGCTGCCGCCGGACTGGGAGCTCTGGCTCGACGGCGGCCACAACGAGGATGCCGGCCAGGTGATCGCCAACATGATCCGCGACTGGCAGGACCAGGACCGCAAGCGCGGCGCCGATCTTCGCGCCCATGCGATCTTCGGCATGCTCTCGACCAAGGACCCGGTCGCCTTCCTGAAGCCCCTTGCGCCTTTGCTCGAGGACTTGAACGCCGTCGCCATCTCCGGCGACCATGCCAGCCTCTCCGCGGAGGACTGCGTGAAAGCCGGCACCGAAGTCGGTCTGATCTCCAGCGCCTTCCCCTCGGTCGAAGCCGCCTTGCGCTCGGTGGTGGACTCCCACGATGAAGGCCCGGCCTGCCGCGTCCTGATCTGCGGCTCTCTCTACCTCGCCGGCACCGTGCTGGCGGAGAACGGCTGAGCATTTAAGTCCGTCATGGCCGGGCATGACCCGGCCATCTCTCTCTGCAGACGGCACTGGTCAGAAGTTCTGCGCCTCGACCGCCTTCTCGCGGCGGAACAGATGCTTCGGCCATTCGAACACCACGTCGAGGCCGATCCGCCGCAGTACCAGCGCCATCACGATCGGCAGGAACAGGCCGGCCGTGGTGCAGGCGAGGAAGATCGGCCAGAACTCGTTCCAGCCGAACAGCTTCACCAGCACCTGCCGCGTCAGCGACGAGAACACGACATGGGCGCAGTAGATCTCCAGCGAGAAGGTGCCGAACAGGTTCAACAGCCAGTTGACCACCGGCACATGCACCAGGAAGCGTGAGATCTGCAGGCAGGCGAGCACGCCGATGATCGAGGCCGGGATCGCGACCAGCTGGTATTTCGAGAAGCCCAGCGCATCGGTGATCAGCACCGGCACGGCGATCGCCAGCGCGATCAGCACGCAGCCGACCACCGGCCCGAACGGGAATCCCTTCGCCCGCAGGATCCGGTTGAAGCCGATGCCGAACAGGAAGAACAGGAAGAGATAGGGCAGGCGCCGGATCTCCTCCGCATCGAAGAAGGGGATGATCGCCAGCAGCAATATCGAGATCGCGAAGGTGGTCTTCAGGCCGCGCTTCAGCAGGAAATAGACCGCGACGTAATAGATGAACAGCGACTGCAGGAACCAGAGATGCGAGCCCGGCATGAACACCGTCAGCAGCACGTCGTTCAAGCTTCGGCTGTCGAACTCCGAGGGCTTCACGAACCAGTAGATCGAATAGACATGGGCCCAGACGAGATAGGGCCAGACCACGCGCTGGGTCTTGCCGGTGAAATAGGCCTTGGGGCCCTTGCGCAGCGAGTATTCGACGAACAGGCCGGCCACGAACATCATCAGCGGCATGCGGATCATGTCGCCGACCGGGGTCCAGAAATCGAACAGGCCTTCGGGTGTCAGCCCCGCATTGTTCATCGCCTGCAGGATGTGGAAGGTGACGACCGAGACCTCTGCCATGCCGCGGGCCATGTCGATCCAGGCGGTGCGCGACGGGGCCGCCGTCGCCTTGGGCAAAGGACCCTGTTTCTCCGCCGCAGCCGTGCTGACCATCCGATGCTCCACCCGCAATGCGAGGGAGAATGCAGTGTTGCACTGCGGCAGACAAGGTTAATCCCAATCATCAAATCGTCATCCCCGGGCTTGACCCGGGGATCTGGCTCCACGCGGAGCGAGATGCCCGGGTCAAGCCCGGGCATGACGTTTTAGGGCTTCAGCGGATACAGGAACTGGTTCCAGTAGCCGTCCGGCACCGGATGGCCGCCCACGCCGTAGCCCGTCGGCCAGGCCTTGCCCGGCAGGTGATGGGTGCCGAACAGCTTGTCGAGCAGCGGGAAGTGGACGGCGAAATTGACGTCGATCGCTTCCTGCTCGATGCCGTGATGCCAGTGGTGGAATTGCGGCGTGGCGATTACATGCTTCAGCGGGCCGAAGTCGAAACGTACATTGGCATGCAGCAAGGTCGAGTGCAGGAAGACGTATAGGATATACGCCTTGAGCGCGGTCTCCTCGAAACCCAGGGCATACATCGGGATGACGGTGAAGCCGCGCAAGGCCACGATCTCGAACAGATGCATGCGCGAACCCGCCATCCAGTCCATCGCCTGGGCCGAGTGGTGCACCGCGTGGAATCTCCACAGGAACGGGATCTGGTGGAACAAGCGGTGCACCCAGTATTGCACCAGGTCGGTCAGGAACATGATCTCGAGGAACTGCAGCCACACGGGCTGGCTCGCCATCAGCGCGCGCAGCTCGGTCCATTGCGTGTTGGCGACCACGGTCAGCGCCGGCTTCAGCGAGAGATAGGTCAGCGACTGCACCAGCAGCGAGTTGACCAGGAAATAGAAGAGATCGGCGCGCCAGTCCTGGCGGAAGATCGATTGCTCGCTCAGGCGGCCGAAGATCCGCTCCAGCGGAATGAAGATGATGCCGAGGAAGGCGAGGTTCATCAGGAACCAGTCGAGCCCGAAATAGACTCCGGTATCCAGCACGTCGCTGGTTTCCGCCTTGGAGCCGCCGAGCAGGGTGGCGACCAGGATGCCGGTCACCGCGGTGAAGCCCATGATCTTCTGCCGGCGCAAGGCGAGGTTCAGCACCGCCAGCAGGAAGCCCAGGATCAGCACGACGTGCAACGCCAGGCGCACCAGCCCGACATCGAGCTGCTCCCTGAGCATCGGCGTGGTCAGCAGGTTCGGATAGCGGATGCAGAGCACGGTGATCAGGCCCGCCAGTGAGCAGGCGAGCGCCAGCACGCCGCTGATCCAGCCGCTGCCGAATTTCCGATCCTCGCGCTCCGACTGAAGGTCGGCGCGCAAAGCCTGCCTGAGCTTACCCATGAATCATCCCCCGAAGGATCGCATCCGGCGCCTAAGTCGCGCGCCCGGCGATCACGGTTCAGATGTTACCGCAAAATGAACGCCGGCCGCGACGGCGATCCGACCGATCGGTGATGCCGGTCACGCCGGATCAGTTGACCCGGCTGCCAATCCGTTCGAGGTCGGGCGAGTAGTAGATGAGGTAGGGACGGGCCTGGAAACTGGCGCGCGGCACCGCACCCATTTCCGGCATGCGGCTGTCGTTGGAATTGTCCCGGTTGTCGCCCATCATGAAATAGGCGTCGGCCGGCACCTGGAACGGACCGACCTCGTCCAGGAACGAGGCGTCGTCCCGCTCCAGGATCAGGTAGCTGGCGCCGTCCGGCAGCATCTCGCGATACTGCATCAGCGTTCCGAAGGTTTCATCCGTAACGTCGCCTTCGGGCTTGCGCTCGACCTCTGCGCCGTTGATCCAGAGCCGTCCGGCCTTCATCTGGATCGTGTCGCCCGGCAGGCCGATCACGCGCTTGGTGTAGTCGTCGCCGCGCGGCGTCCGGAAGATGGCGATCTCGCCGCGTTCCGGCGCGTGATCCTGGTAGTAGCCGCGCCAGGCGAAGAAGCGATCGCCGACCTGGAGATTGGGCAGCATGCTGCGGGCGGGCATGTTATAGGGCGTGCTGGTAATGCCGATGAAACCGAAGACGATCAGCATCAGCAGACCGAGGATGGCCAGCGGGTAGACGACCCAGTCGCGGCGCGGTTCCGAACGCATGGGGTCGGCTACTTCCGCACCACCACCAGGCAGTCGTGCTTCATCTGCTTGATGACCTCGCATTTGGCCGAAGCGGCGGCCTTGTCGGCGAAGGGTCCGGCCTGGATGCGGTGATAGATGCCCTTGGTGCCGAGGTCGACCGATTCCACGGTCAGCACCAGGCCATCGAGCTGCCCGCCCAACGCCTTCTGCAGCCGGCTCCATTCGGGCGTCGCCTCGTCGGCATTCTTCACCGCCGCCAATTGGATGCGGATGCCGGGAATGACCTCCCCGACCTTTCCGATCACGCCCTCGCTCTGCGCCGGCGCCGCGATCAGCGGCGTTCCGGCCGCGCGCCAGGATTGGACCATGCCTTCGGCCTGCTGCCGCTCGGCCGGCGACAGGCGCTTGGCGATGACGTCGCGATTGGCCTCGGAGACGGTCTTCAGCTGCGCCTTGGGATCGGCGCCCTGGGCGGCGAGCGAGAACCAGCGATAGGCCTCGATGTTGTTGACCGGCACGCCCAGCCCCTTGGCGTAGATGATGCCGAGCCGCGCCTGGGCCTGGGCATAGCCCTGCTCGGCCGATGCGGTCATCCATTTCAGCGACTGTTGCATGTCGCCGCCATGGCCGCCGAAATAGATCTCGCCCAACAGGTATTCGGCAGTCGGGCTGCCCTGGTCGGCCAGGGGCTGCAATTCCTGGATGGCCTTGTCGTATTCGCCGGCCTGCATGAACTGGCGGGCCTCGTCCTCGCCGGCGGTGGCGAGAGGCGCGGCGCTCATCAGGCCCGCACCCAATCCGGCGACCACGGCCATCCATGCCGTGCCGCGTTGCAGGGTCAGGCGCATCGACAAGCTCCCACGATGGTGCGACTCAAGGGCCCGCAGCATAGTCGAGCCGTCCGAGTCGGGGCCAGAGTCGAGATCACAAAAGCGGCAAGGGCTGCGTCGGGGCTTTTGCGCCGTCGCGCCTCGGCGATAATGCCTTTCTTCTTTCCGATCCTTCCTTCCCCCGATCATCCGAAAACGAGGAGGCCCCGATGACCGAGCTCAAAGCCTATCTCCGTTCTCCTGCCCGCCGTGAGGTGCTGACCGGCTTTGCCGGACTCTCGCTCGCCGCCTTGCTCGCCGATCCGGTCCGTGTGGCGCAGGCCGCCGCGGGATTGCAAACCGTCACGGTGAAGACGCCGAGCGGCCGTTCGGTCTCGGCGGCCTTGGCGCTGCCGGCGACGGTTCCCGCCGGCGGCGTGATGATCATCCACGAATGGTGGGGCTTGAACGACCAGATCAAGGCAGTCGCGTCCGAGCTGGCCGCCAACGGCTTCGTCGGCCTCGCCATCGATCTCTACGACGGCAAGGTCGCGACCGATCCCGACGGCGCCAAGGCGGCGATGGGCGCGGTCAAGGACGAGGAGGCGACCGAGACCACGAACACCTGGATCGATTATCTCTATGGCATGAAAGAGGTGAACGGGAAGGTCGCGACCCTCGGCTTCTGCTTCGGCGGCGGCTGGTCGTTGAACGCCTCGATCGCCCATCCGGTCGATGCGACGGTGATCTACTACGGCCGGGTCGACAAGCCGGCGGCCGAGCTCCGCAAGCTCAAAGGCCCGGTGCTCGGCCAGTTCGGCAAGCAGGACACTTTCATCAACCCGGAGATGGTCAAGGCCTTCGGCGGGAACATGAAGGAGGCGAACAAGCCGCATGACATCTACAGCTACGACGCCAACCACGCCTTCGCCAACCCGACCGGCCAGAACTACGACAAGGAAGACGCGCGCTTGGCCTGGGACCGGACGATCGACTTCCTGAAACGCAATATCGGGTAGCCAGTGTCTGCTTGAAAGGCCTCAAGCTGCGGCAAGACCCTCACCCCAGCCCTCTCCCTACGGGAGAGGGAGATTTTGTGAAGGCTCATGCCGCAGCGTCCCCTCGCCCGTAGGGAGAGGGACAGGGTGAGGGTCTTGAAGCTGCGTCCGATGGTGCAAGCGTAAGCTCGTACTCACCCGGCCTGCGTCGCTGGCTTGAGCTGCGCCGCATCCTTGCCCGGCCGCGCGATCAGCAGCGAGATCACCGCGGCGACCAGGCCGGTGAAGCCGGCGATCACGAAGGCCTGCACGTAGTTGCCCTGCCAGGAATGCATCCAGCCGGCGAAGGCGGCCGCCGCCTCGGCGCCGATCTGGTGGCCGGCGGCGACCCAGCCGAAGATGATCGGGGAATCGGCGGTGCCGAAATTCTCCTGGATCAGCTTCAGCGTCGGCGGCACGGTCGCGATCCAGTCGAGGCCGTAGAAGACCGCGAAGATCGCCAGCTCATAGAAGCCGAAGTCGGAATACGGCAGGTAGATCAGCGAGAGGCCGCGCAGGCCGTAATACATGAACAGTAGCTTCCGCGGGTCGAAGCGATCGGTGAGCCAGCCCGACGCCGTGGTGCCGATCAGGTCGAAGATGCCCATGGTCACCATCAGCCCCGCCGCCTGCACCTCGATGATGCCGTGATCGCCGCAGAAGGCGATCAGATGCGTGCCGACCAGCCCGTTGGTGGTGAAGCCGCAGACGAAGAAGGTGGCGAACAGATACCAGAAGGCGCGGGTCTTCATCGCGCGCGCCAAGGTGCCCAGCGACAGCGCCACCAGGTTGCGGCGATCCGGTGCCGGATCGGCTTCTTCCGGCGTCGCGCCATAGCGGCGCAGCCCCAGATCCGACGGCCATTCCGGCAGCAGGAAATAGACCACCGGAATCATCAGCGCGGTGCAGGCCGCGACGGTGAGGACCAGCGGTTGCCAGCCACCCTGTTCCTGGATCCAGGCGAGGCCGGGGATGAAGACCAGCGTCCCGCTCGCCGTGCTCGCCGTCATGATGCCCATGATCAAGCCGCGATGCGTGGTGAACCAGCGCGCCACGATGGTCGCCGCCAGCACCAGCGCGACGCTGCCGGAGGCGACGCCGGACAACAGGCCCCAGAGCAGAATCAACTGCCAGGCCTGGGTCATGAAATAGCTGGCGCCGACCGAGAGCGACATCAGCGCCAAGGCGATCGTGATGACGCGGCGGATGCCGAAGCGCTGCATCAGCGCCGCGGCGAAGGGCCCCATCAGGCCGTAGCAAAGGATACCGAGGCTGGCCGAGAAGGAGATCGTCGCGCGGTCCCAGCCGAAAGCCCGCTCCAGCGGCTGGATCAGCACACTCGGCGCGCCGCGCTGCCCGGCCGCGACCAGCAGGGCGAGGAACACCACGCCCACCACCACGAACGCATAGTTCTTCCCAAACGGCGCGCGACGCACTATCTTCAGCATGTGACTAACCGGTACGTATCTAAAGGGACGCCTATATACGTACCGGTCCGTACGGGTGTCAATAAAAGTTTTAAACTGCTGATATGGCTCGGAAAAACTCAAAGACGGACGCGGTCCAGCCGATGCTGGCGGCCGACCGGATTCGCAAGACCGCGCGGGAGCTGTTCTACCGCGAAGGGATCCGCGCGGTCGGCGTCGATGAGATCGTCTCCAAGGCCGGCGTCACCAAGCCCAGCCTCTACCGCAGCTTCACCTCGAAGGACGAGCTCGCCGCCGCCTACTTGCGCGACTATGACGGCGAGTTCTGGGCCCGTTTCAACCACTCGGCGGAAAAGCACCCGGACGATCCCAAGGCGCAGATCCTCGATTACATCCGCGGCCTCTCGCAGCGCGCGCAGCGCGACGACTACCGCGGCTGCGGGCTGACCAACGCCGCGGTCGAATACCCGACCGGCGATCATCCGGCGCGCCGGGTCGCCGAGGACCACAAGCAGCGCCTGCGCGCGCGGTTGACCGAGATGGCGAAGGGCATGGGCGCGAAACGCCCGCCGGTGCTGGCCGACGGGCTGCTGCTCCTGATCGAAGGGATCTTCGTCACCGGCCAGCTGTTCGGCGATCGCGGCCCGGCAATGCACGCGGTCGAGATCGCCGAGCTGATGATCGAAGCCGCCGGCGCGCAGTGAGCCTCTCGGAGACGACCATGATCGGTGTTACCCGCCTC
Source organism: Dongia sp. agr-C8 (assembly GCF_054658695.1). Classification (NCBI taxonomy): domain Bacteria; kingdom Pseudomonadati; phylum Pseudomonadota; class Alphaproteobacteria; order Rhodospirillales; family Dongiaceae; genus Dongia; species Dongia sp. agr-C8. The sequence continues at coordinate 301,699 of NZ_BAAGHZ010000005.1, read as the reverse complement.
ACTCATTTCCACGCCCGGCCCTGATGCCCTTCGTCCCGATTTCCTTCGTCGTCGCCGTTCTGCTCCTCGTCCTGTTCGTTGCCGTGTTGAAGCGCGATAGCGCATCCGCTTCCGGAACCGCGCGGAACCTGCCCTTCCTGGCGCTGATCCTGCTCTGCGCCTTCCAGGCGTTGCTCTCCGGACTGCGCTGGGGCTACGGCATCGCACCGGTCATGTTCGTAACGCCCGTCACTGCGGCGCTGGTGCCGCCGCTGGTCTATGCCGGCGTTGCCAGGCAGGTCCGGAACAGCCGCTTCTCCCTCCGTTGGCGCTTGGCCCTGCACGGGATTCCCGCTGCCCTGGTCCTTCTCCTGTTGGTGACATGGCGCAGTGCCGTCGACCTGGCGCTGCCGGCAATCTTCGTCGGCTATGCCGGGGCGATCCTGCATCTGATGCGGACGGGGTCGGACGCGCTGCGGGCCACCCCGTTCGAAAGTGCCGAGCCGGTCTATCGCGCGCTGCTGTTCGCGGCGCTGTCGCTGCTGCTCTCGGCGACGCTCGATCTCCTGGTCCTTCTGGATTTTTCCTGGACCGCCGGCCGGCATGCTCCGGAAATCGTGGCCCTCGGCAATCTGCTGGCGCTGATCATCCTGTCGATCGCCGGCGCGGTCGCGCTGCGCGGCCGGGCCCTCGTCGAGCCCGAAAACATCCGCGCGCAGGTCGAGGAGCCCGGCGACCAGGAGATCCTCGCTTCCATTCAGGCGTTGATGGAGACCAAGCGGTCCTATCGCGACCCGAATCTCAATCTCGATCGCCTGGCGCGCAAGGTGGTGATCCCGGCCCGGCGGATCTCGACGGCCATCAATCGCGCCACCGGCAAGAACGTCTCCCGGTTCGTCAATGATTTCCGGATCGCCGCGGCCTGCAAGCTGCTGGCCGAGACCGACCAGCCGGTCACCGGAATCATGCTCGAAGTCGGCTTCCAGACCAAATCCAACTTCAATCGCGAGTTCCGCCGCGTCACCGGCATGACGCCGGCGGCGTGGCGGCAGCGCCGCACGAAGCCGGCCTGATCCAGCCTCTGGTCCGTCGCCCGCCGGGAGGGACTAAATCGCGATTCAGCACGATCGAAACGCGTTCGAGGTCGCCCCACGGCGCCGCCTCCGGCCATGTTTCCGGCCGGTTCCGCCATATGGGAGGTTTCGGTGAAGGTTTCGATCAGAGTCTGTTTCATGCTGTGGGCCGCCGGAATGGCCATGGTGATACTGGCCCCGCTGGCCGAGGCCGAAGACCCGGTGGGTGTCCGCCAGATCCTGGCGCCCGCCGCCGCGCGCGGCGGCAATCTCGATGCAACGGTTTGGTATCCGGCCCAGGCGGGCGGCGCGCCGGTCGTGCTGGGCGACAGCCTGTTCTTTCAGGGAACGGCCGCCTTGCAGGATTCCCCGATCCCGGCCGGGCGATTTCCGCTCATTCTGCTTTCCCATGGTGCCGGTCTGGCGGGAAACCCGCAGGCGCTGAGCTGGGTCGCGACAGCCTTGGCCCGACAGGGATTCATCGTCGCGGCGCCGGCCCATCCCGGAAACTCCGGCAAGAACCGATCCGCCGCGGAAACGATGAAGCTCTGGATGCGGCCGGGCGATCTCACCGCAACCCTCGATGCCCTGGAGCAGGATCCGTTCTTCAAACCGCATCTCGACCCGACCAGGGTGGGTGCGCTCGGTCTTTCGATGGGCGGCGGCACGGTCTTGGCGATCGCCGGTGCGCGCATCGATCCGAAGCGTCTGGCGGGTTATTGTGACACCGACCTGCGCAACGCCTCGCTCTGCGAATGGGTCCGGCAGAGCGGCGTCGATCTTCATGCCCTCGATCTGCAATCCGCCGCTCGCGACAACCGGGACCAGCGCATCCGTTTCGCGATGGCGATCGATCCGGCCCCGATCGACGTCTTCGCGTTCGAGAGCTTTACCGCGGTCGGGATTCCGGTCGATCTCGTCAATCTCGGTCAGCCGGGGAAGATCCCGGTGACGCTGGATGCGGCCGAGGCGGCGCGGGCGATTCCGAACGCGCATTACGCGACGATCGCCGATGCCAGCCATTTCAGCATGTTTGCCGAGTGCAAACCCGGCGCGGCGGCGCTCGCCGAGGCTGAGGAGATCGGCGACCCGATCTGCATGGACGGCGGCGGGCGTTCACGCTACGAAATTCATCGGCAGTTGATCGAGATGACGACGGCGGCGTTCCGCCGTGCGCTGAAGGCGGGTTCCTGAATGCAGAACGGCAGGACAGAGGCGGGGGCGTAGCCGGACATGGAATTGCCGGGCGCCCTGCGCCAAGCCGTCGATCAAGCCCTGCAAGGCGTCCCGCCGCGCGATCTCGCCGCAGCCGCGGAGGTACTCTCCCAACGCTATCGCGCGGAACTGCACGACGGCCGCCTGCATGTCGCCGATGACATGGCGGCCCGCGCTTATCTCGCCGCCCGCCTGCCCGCCACCTACGCCGCGATCCGCGCGGCGCTCAACGCCGTCGCCGCCGTGCGGCCGGAATTCGCACCGCGCCGCCTGCTCGATTTCGGCGCCGGTCCCGGCACCGCGCTCTGGGCCGCCGCCGATTGCTGGCCCGGTCTCAATGCGGCAACGCTGGTCGAAGCCAGCGGCTCGATGCGCAGGTTCGGCGCGGAGTTTGCGCCGCAGAGCGGGGTGGCGGCGATCGACTGGCGCGGCGATGCACCGGCCTCCGGCACGCATGATCTCGTGACGCTCGCCTATGTGCTGGACGAGCTTGATGTCGCGCAACGCGTGCGACTCGTCGAACGACTCTGGTCGCTCACCGGCGACACCTTGTTGATCGTCGAGCCCGGCACGCCCGGCGGCTACCGGCGCGTTCTTGAGGCGCGCGATCTCCTGCTGAAGCAGGGTGCGCGCATGATCGCGCCCTGTCCGCACGGCGGCGCATGTCCGCTGATCGCCCCCGATTGGTGCCATTTCTCCCGCCGCGTCGCGCGCAGCCGTGCCCATCTCCGGGCCAAGGATGCCGAAGTGCCCTGGGAAGACGAGAAGTTCAGCTATCTTGCCGTCACGCGGAATTCGGCGGCGTTGCCGGCGGCGCGCGTCATCGCGCCGCCGCAGGCCGGGAGCGGCAAGGTCGCGCTGAAATTATGCGGGAGCGATGGAGAGGCGCGGCGCGTCCTCGTCACCCGGCGCGAAGGCGATTCCTACAAACGGGCGAAGCGGCTGGGCTGGGGGGATTCCTGGGATGGAGGCTGACGATTGCATTGATGGAACAAAGCAGGTACAATTGGCGCGAAGGGTAGATGGGCCGCCTTGCATGTACCCAGCATGTACAGAATGGAGGGTCGCGGCGCCCTAGGCCGGCTTCCGCGCCCGCAAGGAGAAACTGAGCGGCAAGGGGATGCGGTCCTTGGGCAGCCGGTACATCCGGTTGCCGTCGTATTCCAGGCAGGGCCAGAGCTGCCAGGCGATCCGGTCATGCTCGTGGAACATCTCGATCGCGAGGCCGGCCTCGAGCAGCGCGCCGAAGATCTGTCGCAAGGGATGCGCCCATTCATGGGTCCGGGTATGGGCGAGCTTGGCCTGTTTGTTGGCGTAGGTGCCTTGCTCCTCGACCACCTGCGGCGCGGCATGTTCGAAATAGGGCCAGCCCGGGACCAGCGGATCCTCGGCCTTCTTCTGCTCGAGGGTGAGGGCCATCGGGTGGCCCTCCAGCAAATAGAGGAAGCCGCCGGGCTTGAGCACCTCGGCGACGACCCGGGCCCAGCGGTGGAGATCGGGCAGCCAGACGATGGCGCCCCAGGTGACGAAGGCGATGTCGTAGCTGGCGCCGAGCGCCGCGACAGCGTCGTAGACATTGCTCTGCACGAATCGTGCGTCGATCTTCGCCTCGGCGGCGAGCGCTTGCGCCGCCGCCACGGCATTGGGGGCGAAGTCGAGACCGGTCACCTTGGCGCCCCGCCGGGCCAGCGACAAGGTGTCGAGACCGAAATGACATTGCAGATGGACCAGGGACTTGCCGCGGACATCGCCGATTTCCTCGGCTTCAATCGGGTGCAAGGTGTCGCCGCCCTGGCGGAAGGCCTGGGTCAGGTAGTCCGACGAATGGACATGGGTCTCCACCACGCCGTTCCACCAGGCGAGGTTGATCGCGAAGGATTCGGCATCCGACATGGTGATTCCCCTGCATCCAAGCGTATTATTGCCCCGTTCTAATGCTCGGGCGGGGCTGCGGCAATCCGCGCGGCAACGTGACTTGAGGGTCCTGCGCCGGCTGCCCATTTATGCCGCATCGGACAGCGAGGATTCTCGCCATGCGCGAAGAGATGAACACCCAGACCAAGGCCAAGCTGGCGATCGTTGCGGTCGTCGCCGTCGCGCTGCTCGGCATCGCGGCGCCCTTGGCGCTGGCCGATGGTGTCGGCGCACCGACCTCGGCCGCCGGCGGCGTCAGCGCGCCGTCAAGCCCGAGCCGGCCTGGCGCGGTCGGCCCGCTCGGCGGCACCAACGGCAGCTCGGCCGTGGGCGGCAGCGGCAGCAGCACGCTGGACTACGATTACGAGCCGCTGAAGCTGGCGCCCCCGGGCACCGGCAAGTTCGACGATCCGAAGTCGCCCTGTACCGGGACGACCGGCTTCGGCTCCTCGAGCGCGCAGCCCGGCCACGGGTGCTGATCTGGGATTCTAGCGGCGGCCGGCGGCAGCGAAGCGGCGCTGCGCCGGCGCTGAATCTTCCTCGAACAGGGCGGCGAGCTGCTCCAGCACCGTGCCGCCCAGCTGCTCGACATCGACCAGCGTGACCGCGCGGCGGTAGTAGCGCGTTACGTCATGCCCGATGCCGATCGCGATGAGCTCGACCGGCGAGCGCAACTCGATCCAGTCGATCACCTGTCTGAGGTGATGCTCGAGATAATTCCCGGGATTGACTGAGAGCGTCGAGTCATCGACCGGCGCGCCGTCGGAGATCACCATCATGATCTTGCGCTGCTCCGGCCGGCCGATCAGCCGCTGATGCGCCCAGAGCAAAGCCTCGCCGTCGATATTCTCCTTGAGGATGCCCTCGCGCAGCATCAGCCCGAGATTCTTGCGCGCGCGCCGCCAGGGCGCGTCGGCCGACTTGTAGACGATGTGGCGCAGATCGTTGAGCCGGCCCGGATTGCTCGGCTTGCCGCCGGCGATCCAATGCTCGCGCGACTGGCCGCCCTTCCACATCCGCGTGGTGAAGCCGAGGATCTCGACCTTGACCCCGCAGCGCTCCAGCGTGCGCGCGAGAATATCGCCGGTCATCGCCGCGACGGTAATCGGCCGGCCGCGCATCGAGCCGGAATTGTCGATCAGCAGCGAGACCACGGTGTCCCTGAACTCGGTGTCGCTCTCCTGCTTGTAGGAGAGCGGCAGCTCCGGGTTCACGATGACCCGCGGCAGCCGCGCCGCGTCGAGCAGGCCTTCCTCGAGATTGAAGTTCCAGGAGCGGTTCTGCTTGGCCAGCAAGCGGCGCTGCAGCCGGTTGGCGAGCTTCGCGACGACCGCCTGCAGGTGGCTGAGCTGCTGGTCCAGCATATGGCGGAGCCGCGTCAGCTCGTCGGCGTCGCAAAGCTCGGCCGCGTCGATCACCTCGTCGAACTGGGTGGTGAAGGCCTTGTAGGCGGGCTCGTTGCGGCCGCGGTTGAAGTCCGGCTCATGGCGCTTGGAAGGCCGGCCGGGCTGCTCCTCCCCGGCTTCCATGTCCATATCGGAGTCTTCGGTGTCGTCGGCTTCCTCGGCCTCGGTCGCCTCGGCCTGCGCGGCATCGGCTTCCATCTCGACGCTGGATTCCGACTTGTCCTTCTCGCCGCCCTTGGACTGCTGGTCGTCGGGCTGCTGCTGGTTGTCGTCCTGGTCCTCGGATTCCTCGTCGGAATCCGATTCCGCATCCTCCTGCATGTCCTCGAGCTGCATGTCCTGCAGCAGGCGCCGCGTCGCCTTGGCAAAGGCGCGCTGGTTGCCGAGCACGTCGGAGAGCTGGCCGATATCGTCGCGCACCTGGGCCGAGAGGTCGCTGCGCCAGGCATCGACCATCGACTTTGCGGTCGCCGGTACGGCCTGGCCGGTCACCGCCTCGCGCACCAGCAGCCGCATCACCTCGGCGAGGTTGTTCTCCTGCTTGGCGTTGATCCGGGCATAGCCCTTTTGCCGGCAGTGCTCTTCCAGCTGCGCGGTCAAATTCTGCTGCACGCCGGCCATCTGCTTGGAGCCGATCGCCTCGACCCGCGCGGTCTCGATCGCGTTGAAAATCTCCCGGGCGAGCGGCGTGCGCGGGCTTTCCTTGCCGTGGGTCTTGGCGTTGTGGTGCTTCAGCTTCAGCGCGATCGCATCCGCCTCGCCGCGAGTGCAGGCGACCTCATTGGCCGGCATGTGGCGCGAGGGCGCGGTCAGCCGGGCCTCGCCACCGAGCAGGCCGGTCTGGCCGCCGCCGGCGGCGCCGGGGGCGAAGCTCACCTGGACGTCGTTGCGTTCGCCGATCGCACGGATCGCAGCACCCGTGACGCGCCGGAACTCATCGATCGGATTCTTGGATCCGCTCATGCCATGATCAGTGCGAGAGCTGGGCCTTGGCGGCGCTGTCCTTGAGATCGGTGCCGAAGCAGCGCTGGTAGTATTCCGCCACCACCGGCCGCTCGAGCTCGTCGCACTTGTTCAGGAACGAGACCCGGAAGGCGAAAGCGACGTCGTTGAAGATCCGCGCATTGTCGGCCCAGGTGATCACGGTGCGGGGGCTCATCACGGTCGAGATGTCGCCGTTGATGAAGCCGGCGCGGGTCAAGTCGGCACAGGCCACCATCGCGTCGATGGTCTTGCGGCCTTCCGGCGTGTCGTATTGCGGGCACTTGGCGACGACGATGTTGCTCTCGTCGTCATGCGGCAGGTAGTTCAGCGTGGAGACGATGTTCCAGCGGTCCATCTGGCCCTGGTTGATCTGTTGGGTGCCGTGATAGAGGCCGGTGGTGTCGCCGAGGCCCACCGTGTTCGCGGTCGAGAACAGGCGGAAGGCCGGATGCGGGCGGATGATCTTGTTCTGGTCGAGCAAGGTCAGCTTGCCCTCGACCTCGAGCACGCGCTGGATCACGAACATCACGTCCGGCCGGCCGGCGTCGTATTCGTCGAACACCAAAGCGGTCGGGTGCTGCAAGGCCCAGGGCAGCAGGCCTTCGCGGAACTCGGTCACCTGCTTGCCGTCCTTCAGCACGATCGCATCCTTGCCGATGAGATCGATACGGCTGATATGGCTGTCGAGGTTGATGCGGATGCAGGGCCAGTTGAGGCGGGCCGCGACCTGCTCGATATGGGTCGACTTGCCGGTGCCGTGATAGCCCTGGATCATGACGCGGCGGTTATGCGCAAAGCCCGCCAGGATCGCCATCGTGGTGTCGTGGTCGAAGCGGTAGGCCTCGTCCACGTCGGGCACGTTCTCGGTGCGCTGGCTGAAGGCCGGAACCTGCATGTCGGAATCGAGGCCGAACTGCTGGCGCACGGAGATGGTGATGTCCGGCAAGGTGGACTTGTCGTACGCCGATCCGTTCTTGGCCGAGGCGGAAGTTTGCAAAGCCATCAGGGCAGGTTCCAAAATCCAGAAATGGGAGGAAGTGCAAGCCAATTCAAGGATTTGCCGGGCCCGCTCGGATTCGGGCCGACCCGCCAAACGCTTAAACCGGCAAGCGTTTTAACGGCTTTGCCCTGTGCTGACTAGGGGGATGGCCGAAGGCCGGGGTTGCGAATTTGGTAAGGGTCGGCGCAGCATACTGGAACCGCAAGGAAGCTCGTTCAGCCCCCCATAGGAGCGAGGCGGTCATGGCCACCCAAGTTAGAGACAATCGAGACAATCCGGTCCGGAGCGATCCGGTCCCGCGCCCTCCGGTCGGCGGCAGCAAGGCCGTCATCCAGCAATATGTCGAGGCCCTCAACGCCGGTGATTTCGGCCGGTTGCGCAGTCTGTTCGCGCCCGACGCGGTGATCTACGGCGCGCTCGGCTGGGGCTCGCTCGACGAGGTGCTGCCCGGCTGGTACGACCTGCACCACGGCCTCCGGCTGCGGCTCGCGATCGAGGATATGATCGGCGAAGGCGACATCGTCGCCGTGCGCTATCGCGAGAGCGGCGCCTTCGTCGGGCCGTATCGCGGACAGACGCCGACCGACCGCAGCTACGAGCTGGTCGCGATCGAGTGGTTCGAGGTCAGGGACGGGAAGATCCGCCGCCGGTGGGGCGCCCGGGATTCCGCATCCCAGGCGCGCCAGCTCGGCATGCAGTAGTCGCGGGTTATTGGGCGATCTCGTAGGGAACGACGATCTTGTCCTGGTGCGCGAAGACCAGGCAGTCGCGGCCGCCGTTGCGGGTGGAGCATTCGTTGATCGCCGCCTGCGGGGTCAGCGAGCCGACTTCGCAATAGGTGTCAGGGCAGCCGGTCAGGCCCCAGCCGCTGCCATCCGTCGTGACGGCGAAGTAGCCGTTGCCGACCGGGCCGGAATAGCTCTTCGGCATCAGCCAATGCTTGTAGTTGATGAAGGCGTCCCAGACGCCCTTCTTGATGACGACTTTCTGGCCGCTCGCCATCTGGGCGGCGGGCGCGTCCTTCTTGCCGGAGGAGCCGCAGGCGACCAGAAGCACGGACAGTGCGGCCACCGTGGCAAACGCGATCGATCTCATGACGTAAATCCCCTTGACTGAAATCGGTAGGCTTTCATACACGGCAATCGGTTGAAAAGCGATTCCTCTCATTTCTCGGTGGTGTGAGGATTCGGGTCCGGGCCGGATGTGCTGCCCGTCGATGCCGAGCAGGCTGCGCTGAACCGCGCAGGCGCGCGGCGGACGATTGGACAAGCCGGCCCCGCCATGGCATTGGAGGGAGATGGGGTTTCGGACCATCCTCGGCCTGGTCTTCGGCGGCGCCTGGCTCGCCGCCGCCGCCGCGTCGTCGGCTTCGGCCGATGACAGCGACCTCTGTCTCGACGCCATCGCCGCGCAGGAGACCCAATACGGTATGCCCGCGGGGATGCTGAAGGCGATCGCCCGCGTGGAATCCAGCGGCAGCCCCTATGGCGACATCTCCAAGCCCTGGCCCTGGACGCTCAATGTCGGCGGCACGGGGCATTACTATCCGACCAAGGAAGCGGCGCTGACCGCGCTCACTGCCTATAAGACCGAGAGCGACGTCAACATCGATGTCGGCTGCATGCAGATCAGCCTGCGGCATCACCCCAACGCGTTTCCGGATCTCGCGACCGCGCTCGACCCCGCGTCGAACGTGGCCTATGGCGCGCTGTTCCTCGCCGCCCTGCACGACAAGTCGGGCGACTGGATGATCGCCGCCGGCAATTATCATTCGAGCACGCCCGGCTTCGGCGATACCTATCGCGGACTGGTCCAGGTGGCGATGACCGGCGGGCGCCTTTCGCCGCGCAGCGTCAGCGTGGTGCGCGCGACGCTGCCGGACGGGCCGGCGATCATCAACATCAGCCAGGTCGGCGGGGAGTTGGTGATCCGACGCCTCACCACGATGGGCCAGCCGATCGAGGGCAGCGAAGCCGCGGCCGCCGGCTACGGCGCCGGCTGCAACCATCAACAGAACCAGCCGGCGATGAGCGCCGGGCAGGGCGTGCGCGTCTGGTCGGGCGTCTGCAAGGATGCGCCGGATGCCGGCAGCGCCGGCAACCGGATCACGATCGTCGAGCCCTGAGCCGCGCGGGCGCGAGACGCCCGCGCGCCCTGGCGGTCACGCGGCGGCGGCCTTGAGGCTGGCCTTCACCGCCTCGGGTTCGATCCACAGCCCGAAGCCGACCGCCAGCCGGTTCCAGCCGTTGATGATGTTGATCATCAGGGTGAGCTTCACCTGCTCCTCCTCGGTGAACTGCGCCTTCAAGGCTTCATAGGCGCGCTCATGGGCATGGCCCTCCGACAGCTTGGTCAGCGCCTCGGTCCAGGCCAAGGCGGCGCGTTCGCGCTCGCTATAACAGGGCGCTTCGCGCCAGGCCGGCAGCAGGTTGATGCGCTGCTCGGTCTCGCCCTTCTCGCGGGCGAACACCGTGTGCATGTTGAGGCAGTTCGCACAGCCGTTGATCTGCGAGGCGCGGATCTCCACCAGGTGGACCAGCGCGGGGTCGAGGCTGCCGGCGACGGCGATCGATGCGCCCTGCCACTTCTTCATCAACTCGGGCGCGGCGGCGAAAGGATTAAGCTTCGGTGTCATGGTCGTCTCCGTGTTGCTACACTACCAAGACGAACGAGGAACCCGGAAATGTGACATCCGGGCCGATTCTTTTTTCGGAGGGCCTCATGACCGAGACCAATCTATCGGGATCGTGCTTCTGCGGCGCGGTCCGCTATCGACTGGCGCGCCCGCCCATGTTCGTCAATTGCTGCCACTGCCGCGACTGCCAGAAGCAGACCGGCGGCGCCTTCGCGATCAACGCCCTGATCGAGCGGAGCTGCATCGAGCTCGCCGAGGGATCGCAGGAGCCGGTGCGCATAACGATGCCGACCGAATCCGGGCGGCCGCACGACATCTATCGCTGCGCCAAGTGCCAGACGGCGCTGTGGAGCGATTACGGTCGCCGCGGCGTGATGGTCTTCGTACGCGTTTCCACGCTCGACCAAGCCCACGACATCGCCCCCGATGCGCATATCTTCACGCGGTCCAAGGTGCCCTGGGTTATCTTGCCGCCGGGCGCCCGCAGCTTCGACGTCTACTACGACATGCAGAAGGAGTGGCCGAAGGAGAGCCTGGCGCGCCGCGCCGCCATACTCGGCGACGGCTGAGCGGCGCGGCTACGGCTTCGCCGCCAGTTCCAGGACCGCGTCGACCACCTTCTGCGGCGCCTCGCGGGGAAAGAAGTGGCCGGCGACCGGCACGACCTCGCGGCGGTAGAAGCCGGTGAAATAGGGCGCGTGCTGCGCGGAGGTCTCGGGCACATCCACTTCGTCCGCGGCGCCATGCAGCACGACCGTCGGCACCGTGATCTTGGGGCTCAAGGCCAGGCGCCGTTCGATGTCTTCATAGGCCGGGTCGCTCGGTGCCGCCTGATAGCGGTGGCGATAGGAGTGGATGACGATGTCGACATAGTCGGGATTGTCGAAAGCGGCTCCGGTCGCGGCATAGGTCGCGTCGTCGAAGGCCCAGTTCGGCGACCACATCTTCCAGAGCAGCCGGCAGATGTCGTGGCGGTTGGCGGCGAGCCCGGCGACGCCGCGCGCGGTGTTGAAATACCATTGGTACCAGAAGCGCCATTCCTGGTCGGCCGGCTCGGGCTTCATGTTCCCGGCGATGTTCTGGATGTTGTAGCCGCCGACCGAGACCAGGCCCTTCACCCGCTCCGGCCAGAGCGCCGCGGTGATGCAGGCCGCGCGGCCGCCCCAATCGTAGCCGACGAGGAAGGCGCGCGCGATGCCGAGCGCATCCATCAGTTCCTTCAGGTCGCTCCCGATGGCGCCCTGCTGGCCCGAGCGCATGGTGTTCGGCGATAGAAATCGCGTCGCCCCATAGCCGCGCAGGAAGGGCACGATCACCCGATAGCCTTGCGCGGCCAGCGGAACTGCGACGCCGTCCCAGGTGCGCACGTCGTCGGGAAAGCCGTGCATCAGGAAGACCGGCGTGCCGTCGGCCGGCCCGCTTTCTTCGTAGGCGATTTCGAGAACCGAGGTGCGGGCGCGCCGCAAGCTGGCCGTCGTCATGCTTCGGCCGCGGCGGCCTTCAAGGTGCCATAGGCCTGGTTGACCAGCTTCAGCTGCTCTTCGGCGCTGGTGTCGCCGCCATTGGCATCGGGATGGAGCCGCTTCACCAGCGACTTGTAGCGGGCGCGGATCTCGGCCCAGGTCACCGGCGGCGAGAGCTCGAGCACGGCGAGCGCCGCCTCTTCCTTGCTGGCGATCTTCTGTCTTTGCCGGCGGTGCTCCTGCTCGGCGCGGTTCTTCGCGGCGTTCATGCGCGCGTTGACCGCCTCGCGCACGTCATCCGGCATGAACTCCGTCTCGTCCATTGCGGCGAAGCGCCGCGCGGCGGCGCTGGTGCCCCATTGGCCGAGCGGCCAGGTCGGGCGCTGCCAGACCGTGTCGAAGCGCACCTGCTTTTCGATTTGATCGGTGTTCATGCCCGCGTAGAAATCCCAGGACTTGTTGTATTCGCGCACATGGTCCAGGCAGAACCAGAGATATTGGTTCAGCTGGTGCGGCGATTTCGGCGCGCGATAGAGCCCCTCGGCCTCACATCCGGCATGATGGCAGCGCATCGCCTGCGGCGGGGGATCGGGTATGTGGTAGCGCTTGGCCATCGTTCCAGTATGGCGGAGCCGGCGGCACCGGTGCAAGCAAAGGCCCTATGCCGCGCCTGCATCGCCGCTGTCCGTGATTCAGCCCAAGGTCGGGATTGTCTCTCGTGATGATGCAGATATGGTGACAATATCCGAGCCGGACAAGCTTGTGCCTGTGCGGCAGGCGCGTGGGAGTGTGAATATGGGTGCGGTAAAGGCGCGGATCGAAAGCAAGCTCAAGGCGGCCTTTGCCCCCGACGCGCTGGAGGTTGAGGACCAGACCAATCAGCATCATGGTCACGCCGGCTGGCGCGAGAGCGGCGAAACACATTTTCGAGTCGCGATCCGCAGCGCGCAGTTCTCCGGCCGCAGCCGGGTCGAGCGGCAGCGCGCGATATACCAAATTCTCGCGGAAGAGCTGGCCGGACCGGTGCATGCCTTGGCGATTTCGGCCAGCGCACCGGGCGAACCGGAAGCCTGAACAATACCCGAAATTGGGCAGGGCCAAACTTCGGGGCAATGTTTCCTAACTTACTAGGATTGAAGCGAAAAACTCTACAACCCGGTTGACTTAATAGCGAATAACATCTAGCGATAAGCGTACTCGATTTGAGTAGGGACGGCGCCGGCGCTGGCGGGATGAACCAGGGCCGGTGAATCGGGGTCGGAAGAAAAATGGCAAAACGGCCGAAAGCGGCGATGATTGCCCGCAATGTGACAGTGGCGGGCAGGCGAACCAGTCTGCGCATGGAACCCGAGATGTGGGAAGCGCTGCAGGAAGCTGCCGCCCGCGAAGGGCTGAGCCTGCATGACTTCTGTACCGGCGTCGCTAAGAAGCGCGGCGGCTACAGCATGACGGCGGCGATCCGCGTGTACCTGCTGAACTACTTCCGCGACGCGGCGACTGAAGCCGGTCATCGATCCGCCGGCCACGGCAAGGCCAAAGGCAAGCGCTGACAGCGATCAGCTTTTCGGCTGATAGAAATCCGGCCAGCTCTGCTTCACCACCTCTCCGTCCGCGGCGAGCGCGTGACAGGTGTCGATGAAACCCGGCCGCTTCTTCTTGCCTTCGACGCTCTCGGCCGGCGGCCCGGCCTTCTCGCGGCGTTGCCGTTGCTGCGCGCCATAGATGGTCTGGAACGCGACCGTAGCCAGGGTGCGCAGCAGCTCGACGTGATGGGTGCAGCCTTCGACTCCGCCGAACTTCTCCTTTAAGAGCGCGCTCCAGCCGCGACCGATCCTGGCGCCTCTGAGTGAAGCGAAGACCGGCGTGATCGCCGGGCAGACGGCGAAGGGCGCCGCTGCAGTCTCCGCCACCACCTCGATGATCCTGAACTCATCGTCGAGCGTGACGCGGACCCGCATGTCGTGCAGCGGCTCGTCGGCCTTGATCTCGCCGCGAAAATCGTTCGGAAAAGCATAGGTCTTCCGGTCGGTCATCCGGCCCTCGATGTCGTAATGGCCGTCGGCGCGCCGGTAGCCCTCGAAAGCGAAGTCGCGCTTGTGCAGCAGCTCCCGTGTACTCACGCCGCAGCTCCGGTCGTGCCGCCGCCCGGCTTCTTCGGCTGGATCTTCACCGTCACGGTGGTGTCCGGATTGGCGGCCCGGGTCGCGGCAACCGTCTCGCCTTCCGGCTTCGGCTCCGTGGCCGGCGGCGTCAGCTTCACCCGGGTGATCTGGTTGCGGCGGCGGTCGAGGATCTCGAAGCGGAAGCCGTAGAAGACGAAGACCTGCCCGACCATCGGGATGCGCCGCGCCTCGTACATGACCAGGCCGGCGATGGTCGAGGCATGCTCGTCCGGCAACTGCCAGCCGAACTCGCGGTTGAGGTCGCGCAGCGTCACCGTGCCGTCCATCACATAGGAGCCGTCGGCCTCGGCGGTGACGCCGCTGACCTTGATGTCGTGCTCGTCGGAAATGTCGCCGACGATCTCTTCCAGGATGTCTTCGAGCGTCACGATACCCATCAGGGCGCCGTATTCGTCGACCACGATGGCGAAATGCTCGTGGCGCGCGCGGAAGGCCTCGAGCTGGGCCAGGAGATCGGTGCTGTCGGGAATGAACCAGGGCTTGCCGGCCAGCGCGACGATGTCCAGCCCTTCGAACTTCCATTGGTTGGCATGGAGGGCGCGCAGCAGCGCCTTCGCATGCAGCACGCCGACGATGTTGTCGGGATCGCCGCGATAGATCGGGATGCGCGTATGCGGGCTGTTCAGCGCCTGGTTCACGATCTCTTCGATCGGCAGGTCGGCGTCCAGCATGGTCATGTTGCGCCGGTGAATCATGATGTCGGAGACCGGCACGTCGTCGAGGTCCAGGATCGAATGCAGCATCTGCCCGGTGTCCTGGATCTCCTCCGCCGATCCGGCGTGGAGCTCGATCGCGCCGCGCAATTCCTCGATGCGCTCCGCCGCGCCCGGCTCATTGACGATCTTCAATCCGAACAGCCGCAGGAAGCCGCTGCAGATCAGCTGGGTCACATGGGTGACCGGATAGGTCAGCATGACGAAGAACTGCACCAGCGGCGCCACCGTCAGCGAGAACCGGTCGGCATTGTTGATGGCGAAGGTCTTCGGCAGCACTTCCGCGAAGATGAACAGGAAGGCGGTAGCGACGCCGGCGGCGATCAGCGGCATGGCGCCGCGCTCGCCGAACTCGGCGCTCAAGAACGCCGTCATCAGCGCCGCAGTCGCGGCGTTCACGAAAGTGTTCCCGAGCAGCACCGTCGCGATCACCTTCTCCATCCTCTGGTGGAGCTTGCCGACCATCAGCGCCCGCTTGTTCCCCTGGCTGATGAGGGACTGCATGCGCGCGCGAGAGACGGCGGTGAGCGCGGTTTCCGACCCGGAGAAGAATCCGGAGCAGACCAGCAGCAATATCAGGCCGATGGCATAGATGATCATGGCGTCATCCATTCATTGAGAACAGATCAGGCGGCGATGGCGGTTTCCAGCAGAGCGGAGATTTCATTGAGCTCGGCATGGGCCGGGAAGAACGCCTTGCCGATGCCGCGCGCGAGGACGAAGGCGATGCGCCCGTCCTGCACCTTCTTGTCGCGGCTCATATGGCGGATCAGGCGCTCGGCCTGCCAGTCGCGCCCGTCGATCCAGTTGGGTGAGGTCGGCAGGCCGACGCTCGCGAGATGCCGCTGCACCCGGGCGGCGTCCTCGAGCGAGCAAAGTCCCAGCTGGGCGGAAAGATCGAAGGCCATCACCATGCCGATCGCCACCGCCTCGCCATGCAGCAACTCGTCGGAATAGCCGCATTCGGCTTCCAGCGCATGGCCGAAGGTATGGCCGAGATTGAGCAGGGCACGGGCATCCTGCTCGCGCTCGTCGGCGGCGACCACGCGCGCCTTGTTGCGGCAGCTTTCCAGCACCGCATGGCGCAAGGGTCCATCGGCGCGCTCGATGACATCGACGCCATTCGATTCCAGCCAGGAGAAAAAAGCCGGGTCGTTGATCAGTCCATATTTGGCGACCTCGGCATAGCCGGCCAGCATCTGGCGGCGCGGCAGGGTGTCGAGCGCCGCGGTGTCGGCCAGCACCAGGCGCGGCTGATGGAAGGCGCCGACCAGGTTCTTGCCCTGGGGCGTGTCGATGCCGGTCTTGCCGCCGACCGAGGAATCGACCTGCGCCAGCAAGGTGGTCGGAATCTGCACGAAATCGATGCCGCGCAACGCCACCGCCGCCGCGAAGCCGGTCAGGTCGCCGATCACGCCGCCGCCCAAGGCCACCAAGGTGGTGCGCCGCTCAATGCCGAGCTCCAGCAGCTGGCTGAGCAGGTTCTCCAGGCCGGCGAAGCTCTTGGTCTGCTCGCCGGCTTCCAGCACGATGCTGTCGATGGCGATGCCGGCGGCGCGCACCGCGCGTTCCAGGCTTTCAAGGTGGTGCCTTGCGACATTGCTGTCGGTGACCGCGACCACGCGCTTTTGCTTGAGATGCGGCAGCATCAGCGCGCCCGCATCGGCGATCAGGCCGCGGCCGATCAAGATCTCGTAGCTGCGCTTGCCGAGCTCGACGCTCAGCCGGTCGATTCCGGATCGGTCGCTCATTCCGCCGCGCCCGACTGCGGATGATTGAGATAGGAGTCCAAGGCTTCGAGCACGCGGTCCATGGTCATCTCCGGCGGGCCGTCGGCGCTGTCGACCGTGACATCGGCCTCGGCATAGACCGGATAGCGGAGCTCCATGAGCTCGGTCAGCTTGGCGCGCTGGTCGACGTTCTTCAGCAGCGGCCGGTCGTTGCGGCGGCCGACCCGCTTCAGGAGCTGCTCCAATTCGGCGCGCAGCCAGATCGAGATCGACTTGTCCTTGATCAGCGCCCGGGTCTGCGGGTCCATGAAGGCGCCGCCGCCGGTCGCCATGACATGGACCGGGTTGTTCAGCAGGCGCGCGATCACGCGCCGCTCGCCGTCGCGGAAGGCCTGCTCGCCATGCACCTCGAAGATGTCGGAGATGCTGCAGCCGGCGGCGGCTTCGATCTCGCGATCGGCGTCGACGAAGGGCAGCCCGAAATGCTGCGCCAGGCGCTTGCCGATGCAGCTCTTTCCGGCGCCCATCAGCCCGACCAGGACGATCGTGCGGTCGAGATTGCCGGGAATCACTCTGTTCATCCTTCTCCGCCGTACCTTCGCTCACCGCCGACCACCCGCGTTCACCGCGGCGTGATCGAAAACGAGACTAGCATAGAGAATAAGCCCTATGGCAAGTTACCCGGCGCCGCAGCCGGCCCGAGCCGGCGGAATGAAGCTTTTCTTTTCAAGAACTTGGGCATGAATCGGATCATCCTCGGAGTCGTGGTCATCGTTGTGGTCCTGCTGGCGGGCGGGGTGGTCTTCCTCGGCACCTATCAGCAGCCGCCGGCCACGTCCAAGCTGGAAGTCCAGATCCCGAATGACCGGCTCACGCTGCAATGACGAGACCCCGCGGAGACCGGCCGTTCTAAAACCGGCCGCCTTCGCCGCGCTCGTTCTGCTGGCCGCCACGTCGGGCGCAGCCTGGGCGCTTTCCCCGCCGACCGAGCTTGGGCCGCTGGAGCCGCCTGCCGATAACCAGCCGCCGCCCGGCGGATCGGGCTCCTCGATCGACAGCCAGCCGCTGCCGGCGCCGACGGAGGTCCAGCCCCTCCCGCCGCCGGATGCGACCGGCGCCGAACCCGGCGCGAGCCTGCCGGGCGCGGTGTCACCCATGCCGGCGCCGGCCGCTGCGGCTGCGCCGCTGCCGTCGATCGGCGCCGATCTTGGGCCCAATCTCTGGCTCGGTTCCGAGACCTCGCGGCTGATGTCGTTGCTTTCGCAATTGCCGGCGCCGGTCACCGTGCCGGGGCCGCGGGATCTGCAGCTGCGCCTCCTGACCAGCGCGGCCGCGCCCGCGGGTGCCGCACCCGGCACCGATCCGCTGCTCGCCTTCAAGGCCGACCGGCTGAACGCCTTGGGTTTCTCCGAGCGGGCCATGGGCATGACCAGCGCGGCAGCGAATGTCGCCCCGGCCGACCCGCAACAGGCCGTCGAGCAGGCGCTCGGCGCCGGCGATTCCGGCGCCGCCTGCGCCACGGTCGATGGTGAACTGGCGAAGATGGCGACGCCGGATCTCTTCTGGCGCAAGGCGCTGATCTACTGCCAGCTGGCGCGCCAGCAGACCGACCAGGCATCGCTCGGTCTCGACCTGCTGCGCGAAATGCCGAGCAAGGATGCCGCGACCACCAACTTCGTCGCGGTCGCCTCGGTCGTGACGGGCGATGCGAAGCCGAAGTCGGTGAAGAAGATCGCCAGCGCCGATCCGCTGCTGATCGCGACGATGCAGCTCGCGGGCCTGCCGACTCCCGCGACGGCCGCGGCCGTGCCGCCGAAACCGACGGGTCTCGCTGCCGCAGCTCTCACGGCGCGCGACGGCACGCAGCCGCTGCCCAACCGCATCGAGGCGGCGGAGCGCGCCTTCGCCGCCGGCCTCATTCCGATCGAGGAATTGATCGCGCTCTATCAACAGGCGCCGGCCTCCACCGGCGATCCGGTGGCGTCGCTGGCGGGTGCCGATACGCCGATGACGCGGGCCGCGCTCTACAAGGCCGCGGCTGCGGCCTCGACGCCGGACGTGCGGGCGCGGCTGATCGGCGCCGCCTTGCAGCGCGGTCGGCTGCGCGGCGACTTCTTCGTGCAGGCGGCGCTCTACACGCCCTTTGCGCAGCAGGTGCAGCCGGCGCGCAACCTCGCCTGGTTCGCGCCGGAAGCGGCGCGGCTGATGTTCCTCGCCGGCAACGACGATCGCGGCGCCTTCTGGCTGAACCTGGTCGAGTCCGCGCCGGGCAATCCCGATCTCGCGCGTCAGGCGCCGGGCCTGCGCTTGCTCGGACGGCTCGCGCGCGGCAAGGGCGGAATCGTCGGCGACCAGGATCCGGTCGCGGCCTGGGCGAAGTCCGCCGGCGCCGGCCAGGACAAGGCGGCGCAGGTCTATGCGCTCTTCGCCGGCCTCGGCCAGAAGATCGGCGGCTGGACCGGCTACACGCCGATCACCCAGAGCGGCAGCGTCGCGGCCCAGATCAACCAGGCGGCCATGGCCGGACGGCGCGGCGAGACCGTGCTGCTCTCGCTGATCGCCTTCGGCGGCGACCGGCTCGCTGCCACCGATCCGGCGGCGCTGACCGCGGCGCTTGGCGGGCTCAATTCGGTCGGCCTCGGCAAAGAGGCGCATGACATCGCGCTCCAGGCCGCGGTGCTGATCGGCCTCTGAGCATGGCCGAAACGCCGTCATCGGGCATGCTGATCGAGCGCTTCCTCGAGATGCTGAGCGCCGAGCGCAATGCCGCCGCCAACACGGAAGCGGCCTATCGCCGCGATCTCGAGGATGCGGCCGCGTTCATGGCGTCGCGCAAGATCTCGATCGGCGACAGCGCGACGGCCGACCTCTCGGCCTATCTGGCCGCCTTGGACAAGCGCGGTTTTGCCGCGCGCAGCAGTGCCCGGCGCCTGTCGGCACTGCGGCAGTTCTTCAAATTCCTGGTCGCCGAGGAAGTGCGCAGCGACGATCCGTCGGCCGCGCTCGACGGGCCGCGGCTCGGCCGCCCGCTGCCGAAGCTGCTGGATGAAGACGAGATGGCACGCCTCATCGAAGTCTGCGCCGCCCTGGACGGGCCGAGCGGCGCGCGGTTGAAGGCGCTGGTCGAGCTCTCCTATGCCAGCGGCTTGCGGGTGTCCGAGCTGGTCGGCATGCCCTTGGCCGCGGTGCTGCGCGAGCAGCCGGTGCTGATCGTGCGCGGCAAGGGCTCGAAGGAGCGCATGGTGCCGCTGAATGCGCCGGCGCGCGCCGCGCTCAGCGCCTATCTCGAGCAGCGCCAGGCCTTCCTGCCGAAAGGCCCCAATGGAAAGCCCCCAAATGGCAAGCCTGGGACCTCGCCGCATCTTTTTCCCTCGCGCGGCAAGGAAGGGCATCTCACGCGCCAGCGCTTCGGGCAGCTGCTGAAGGATCTTGCGCTCAAGGCGAGTATCGATCCGAAGCGGATCTCGCCGCATGTGCTGCGCCACGCCTTCGCGACCCATCTCCTCGACCACGGCGCCGATTTGCGCAGCCTGCAGAAGATGCTCGGCCACGCCGATATCGCGACGACGCAGATCTACACCCACGTTGCCGGCAAGCGCCTGGCCGAGCTGGTGGAGGCACATCATCCCTTGGCAGCATCCGGACGGCGCAAAAAAGCCGGGCAATGACCCCAGGATTGACAGGGGCCGGGATACCCGCCACAAACCCCGGAGCCGAGCCCCCGCGGCATACTTCCGACATTCTCAGGCAGTGTCCGCAAGGGACCAGGAGCAGGGCAAGGATGAGCTTCAAGATCGTTGAACAGGCACCGGCGCGTCTCAACCGCAGCGAATTGGCGGTGCCCGGCAGCCAGCCGCAACTCTTTGAAAAGGCCGCCAAATCGGCGGCGGATGTGATCTTTCTCGACCTCGAGGACGCGGTCGCCCCGGACGATAAGCCGCAGGCCCGGAAGAACGTCATCGCGGCGCTGCGCGATATCGACTGGGGCACCAAGGTCATGTCGGTCCGGATCAACGGGCTCGACACCCATTTCATGTATCGCGACGTGGTCGATGTGATCGAGCAGGGCGGCGAGCGGCTCGATCTCATCATGATCCCGAAGGTCGGCACCGCGGCCGACGTCTATGCGACCGACATGCTGGTCACCCAATGCGAGGCCGCGGTCGGGCGCAAGAAGAAGATCGGCTTCGAGATGATCATCGAGACCGCGCTCGGCATGCAGAACGTGCACGAGATCGCCGCGGCCTCGAAGCGCAACGAGAGCCTCCATTTCGGCGTCGCCGACTATGCGGCCTCGACCAAGGCGCGCACCACCAACATCGGCGGCGCCAACCCGAGCTATTCGGTGCTCACCGACAAGGACGAGGCGGGCAAGCGCGACGTGCATTGGGGCGACATGTGGCATTACGCCGTCGCCCGCATGGTGGTCGCGGCGCGCGCCAACGGTCTGCGGCCGATCGACGGGCCGTTCGGCGATTTCTCCGACCCCGACGGCTACAAGGCCGGCGGCAACCGCGCCGGCGTGCTGGGCTGCGAGGGCAAGTGGGCGATCCATCCGTCGCAGGTGGCACTCGCCAACGAGCTCTTCACCCCCTCCGACAGCGAGGTGAAGAAGGCGCAGCGGATCCTCGAGGCGATGGCCCAGGCCCAGAAAGAGGGCAAGGGCGCGGTCTCGCTCGACGGGCGCCTTATCGATCTCGCGTCGATCCGGCAGGCGGAAGTGCTGGTCGCCAAGGCCAGGCAGATCGCCGCCGCCGCTTAAACTTTAAGACGGATCTTCATGGCCACTTTCCTCGACTTTGAAAAACCGATCGCCGAGCTGGAAGGCAAGATCGCCGAGTTGAGGCATCTTGCCCAAGGCGACGAGGTCAACATCGCCGAGGAAGTGGCGAAGCTCCAGGCCAAGGTCGAAAAACTCACCCGGCAGACCTACGCCAAGCTGACGCCCTGGCAGAAGACGCTGGTGGCGCGGCACCTCGAGCGGCCGCATTTCGGCGATTACGTCGCCGGCCTCGTCACCGACTTCGTGCCGCTGGCCGGCGACCGCGCCTTCGCCGACGACAAGGCGATCATGGGCGGACTCGGCCGCTTCAAGGGCCGGCCGGTCGCGATCATGGGCCATGAGAAGGGCAACGACACCACCGGCCGCGTGCGCCACAGCTTCGGCATGGCCAAGCCGGAAGGCTATCGCAAGGCGATCCGCCTGATGGAATTGGCCGACCGTTTCAAGCTGCCGGTGATCACGCTGGTCGACACGCCGGGCGCCCATCCCGGCATCGAAGCGGAATCCCGCGGCCAGGCCGAGGCGATCGCCCGTGGCATCGAGACCTGTCTCAAGATCGGCGTGCCGCTGGTCTCGGCGATCATCGGCGAAGGCGGATCGGGTGGTGCCATTGCCTTGGCCGCCGGCAACCACGTGATCATGCTGGAGCACTCGGTCTATTCGGTGATCTCGCCCGAAGGCTGCGCCTCCATTCTCTGGCGCAGCGGCGATCAGAAAGAGGTCGCGGCGGAAGCGCTGAAACTGACCGCCGAAGATCTGAAGCAACTCGGCATCATCGACGAGATCGTGGCCGAGCCCTTGGGCGGCGCACACCGCGCCAAGCAGGAGACGATCGAGCGCCTGGGCGATTCGCTCGCCGCCGCGCTGGCACGCTTCGACAACATGGATGGCGACACCGTCCGCCGGGAGCGCCGCGAGAAATTCCTCGCCATGGGCCGCGGCGGCCTCGCCGCCTGAAACCGTCATCGCCGGGCTCGACCCGGCGATCTCGCGCCGCGGGTGTGCGCCCACGAAATTCGTGATCGGGATCCGCCCGCAGGGATTCTATTCAGCTGTCGTACTACTTGCATCGGGGCCGCAATGGAGCCCCCGGCACAAGGAAATACGATGAATATCAAGCGTTTAGCCCTGCTGACCGTTGCCGCGACCACGCTTGCGGCGGCCGCTTTCGCCGACGGTGGCCCCAATGGCGGTCACGGTGGTCCGGGTGGCTTCCTGAAGTCCGCCGACCTCAACAAAGACGGCGTGATCGACCAGACCGAGTTCCAGCAGAGCCGCGACAAGTGGTTCGCCGATCTCGACACCAGCAAGGACGGCTTCGTCAGCGCGGACGAGCTCAAGGTCTTCGGCGACAAGATGCATGCCGAATGGTCGAAGAAGCACGGCGACCAGGCCGGCAATGGCATGCCGGATGCGAACAAGAAGCATGGCGACTTCTCGCAGCGCATCCTGGAGCGGGTCGATGCCGACAAGGACGGCAAGATCTCCAAGGCCGAGTTCGACGCCGAGGGTGCGAAGATGTTCGCGAAGCTCGACGAGAACAGCGACGGCAAGATCGCCGAGAACGAGATGCCGCAGCGTCACTGGGCCCGCTTCGGCGGCAAGATGTTCGACCGCATGGACGCGGACAACGACGGCAAGGTGACCAAGGCCGAGTTCCAGGCCGCCGGCGAGCAGATGTTCCAGCGCATGGACAAGAACGGCGACGGCATCATCGAGAAGGACGAGATGCAGAAGCCGCAGGGTGATATGCCGCCGGCCGGTGATCAGGCGCCGACTCCCTGATGCTCCGTAAGGTTCGGTCCCTGGAAGTTGATGAAGCTTGACGTGCGCAATGGCGGGTGTTCGGTTCATAATCGGAGTCATGCAGTGTTCGACAATTCTGTTGCAGTGATGCCGAGAATGGATCTGGCCGAGCGCCCGCCGCGCGAGTTCACGGCGGAAAACAGCGACGATGGTTTGCTCTCGCAGATTGCCGAGGGCGACCGCCGGGCGTTTTCGCAGCTGATGGACCGCCATATCGACCGCGCCTTCGCGCTGGCGCGGCGCGTGCTCGGCAACAAGAGCGATGCCGAGGACGTGGTCCAGGACGCTTTCATGAAGGTCTGGCAGAAGGCGGGGCAATGGCAGCCCGGCCGCGCGCAGTTCTCCACCTGGCTCTACCGCGTGGTGGTGAACCGCTGTCTCGACTTGAAGCGCAAGCCGGTGAACGCGGCGCTCGACAACGTCGCCGAGCAGAGCGACGACCGGCCGGACGCCTACGAGGACATCGCGACGCGGCAGCGCAACGCGAAGATCCAGGCGGCGGTGGCCGACCTGCCCGAGCGGCAGCGGACCGCGATCGCCTTGAGCTATACCGCGGGCCTGAGCAATGCCCAGGCGGCGGAGACGATGGAAATATCGGTGAAAGCGTTCGAATCGCTCCTGGTGCGGGCGAAGCGCGAGCTGCGGGGGCGGCTCGCCGGGGATGGAGAGGAATGACCATGCGAATGGATGAAGAGAAATTCGAGGCGGAGCTCCGGGCTGCAATGGCGCCCGAGCCGGCAAGCCTGGCCTTGCGCCAGCGCATCCTGGTGCAGGCGACGCAGGAGAGCCGCGCGCCGAAGCGCAGCGGCTGGTTCGCGGCCCTGGACCCGCGCGGCTGGCGCCTGCTGGAGCTGAGCTCGCTGGCCGCTGCGGCCTCGCTGGCGATCGGCATCTTCGCCGGCGCGAGCGGCTTGGTGCCGGACAGCAGCACGACGACGGTTGCCAGCACCGACACCGGCAGCACGGTGGACCTGGTGGCGCTCGCCTATGACGACAGCGGCCTTTCCGGAGACCTGCAATGACGCTCTCCGGCTCGAAGGCGAAGTGGCTGATCGGCGTCGCCGCCGTCTCGCTTTGCGTCAACCTGTTCGGGATCGGCCTCGTCGCCGGGCACCGGATCTATGGTCCGGGCTTCTTCGGTCCGGGCGGGCCCGACGGGCCGCGCCGCGGCATGGAGGCGATGATCGCCGGCGTGCCGGAGGATCTCCGGCCGATGATCAAGCAGAAATTCGAAGCCGCGAAGCCGCAGTTCCAGGCGCAGCGCGAGCAGATCAAGACTGCCCGCGACAAGCTGGCGGCGGCCGCGGAAGCCGATCCCTTCGATCCCGCCGCCTTCGACCAGGCCTTCGGTGATTTCCAGCAGGCGATGAGCGGCATGGGCAGCATCGCGCACCAGACCATCCGCGAGATCCTGCCGCAGATCCCGGCCGAGCAGCGGAAGAAGCTGGTCGAGAAATGGTCGAAGCGCTGGGGCCCGAAGGGCGGCGATGGTCCGGACGGCCCCGATGGACCGCCGCCGCCGGGCGACGCGCCGGAGTGATCGTCTAGCCACGAGGCCGTCCGATGACCGCCGCCCTGCTCGCCGCCAACCGCTTCGGACTGGGATCACGGCCGGGCGAGCTCAAGGCGATCGGCGGCGACCCGCGCGGCTGGCTGAAGGCGCAGCTCGATCCCGCCAACGCCGTGCCGGCGCCGATTGCGGTACTTCCCGGCACCGAAGCGCGCCTCGCGGCCTTGCCCAGCCTGATGGGCGATCCCGCCGAGGCGCAGAAGAAACTGGCGCAAGCGGTGCTCAAGGCCGCGCGCGACCAGCTGCCGCAGGACAGCGCCGCGCGCCTGCAGGCTGCCATCACCGCGAAGACGCCGCTGGTCGAGCGGCTCACCGCCTTCTGGTCCAACCATTTCACCGTCTCCGGCGCGCGGCCGGTCGCCGCCGGGCTGATCGGCCCCTATGAGGCCGAAGCGATCCGGCCGCATCTCTTCGGCCGCTTCGTCGATCTCTTGAAGGCGGCGACGCTGCATCCCGCGATGCTGCTCTATCTCGACAACGCGACCTCGATCGGCCCGAACTCGCGCGCGGGGCAGCGCCGTGACAAAGGCCTCAACGAGAACCTCGCCCGCGAGCTGATGGAGCTGCACACGCTCGGGGTCGATGGCGGCTATACCCAGGCCGACGTGACCGAGCTGGCGAAGATCCTGACCGGCTGGACCATCCGCCGCCCCAACCAGCCGCAGCGCGCCATCGCCGCGAACCGCGGCAGCGCCGTCTTCATCCCGGCGATCCACGAACCGGGCGAGAAGTCGCTGCTTGGCCGGACCTATCGCGACGCCGGCGAGAATGAAGCCGATGCAGCGCTGGAGGATCTCGCGCGCCGCCCGGCGGCCGCGCGTTTCATCGCGACCAAGCTGGCGCGGCATTTCATCGCCGACGATCCGCCGCCGGAAGCCGTGGCGGCCCTGGCGGAGACGTTCACGAAGACCGACGGCGATCTCACGGCGCTCTATATTCGGCTGATCGATCTCGACGTCGCCTGGAGCGGCGAGGGCAAGTATCGCTCGCCTTATGACTGGGTGGTGGCGATCTTCCGCGCCTTCGCCGCCGATGCGCCGGACCGCGCGAGCCGCGCGGCGCAGGCGATGAACCAGCTCGGCCAGCGGCTCTATTTCGCACCCTCGCCGGCCGGCTGGCCGGACGATTCCGCCGCCTGGCTTTCCCCGGAATCCCTGCTGGCGCGCGTCGACTACGCCGAGGCGGTCGGGCGCAGTAAAGGCGAGAGCGACCCGATGCAGCTGGCGGATCTCGCTGTCGGCGCCGCGCTCTCGACGGAGTCGAAACTCTCGATCCAGCGCGCGCCGAGCCGCAGCGATGCGGTCGCGCTGCTGCTGGTCAGCCCGGAATTCCTGAGGAGATAGGCATGCTGAACCGCCGCCACATGCTCTCTCTGACCGGCTCGCTCGCGGTGCTGGGCGCCTTGCCCGCCCGGCTCGCGCTGGCCGATGCGTCGACCGAGGCGCGCTTCGTGCTGGCGATCCAGCGCGGCGCGATGGATGGGCTGCACGCGGTGCCGCCTTACGGCGATCCCCACTACAAGACTCTGCGCGGCAATCTCGCGCTGGCCGCTGATGGCGGTGCGGATAGCCTGCTCGATCTCGACGGCAGGTTCGGCCTGCACCCCAAGCTCGCCGCGCTGAAGTCCTGGTACGACCAGGGCGAGCTGCTGGTCGTGCATGCGGTGGCGACGCCCTATCGCGAGCGCTCGCATTTCGACGGCCAGGACCTGCTGGAGAACGGCAGCGCGCAACCGCATGCCGGCAATTCCGGCTGGCTCAACCGTGCGATCGGGCTGATGGGTGGCGGCGATCGGCGTCTTGGACTCGCTCTGGGGCCGGAAGTGCCGCTCGCCTTGCGCGGCGAGGTGGCCGTCGCATCCTGGGCGCCGGACAAGCTGCCCGCGGCCGCACCCGACTTCCTCAACTTGGTGCAGGCGATGTATGCCAAGCAGCCGGCGCTGCAAGCGGTGCTGCGCCAGGCGATCGATGCCGACCGGATGGCGCAGGCCGCGGTCGGCAACACCGCCGGCATGGCTTCTTTCCGCCCCGGCAATGCGGCGCGCATCCTCGCGGAATCCGGCGGCAAGCTGCTGGCCCAGCCGAACGGGCCGCGCATCGCCGTGCTCGAATTGCCGGGTTGGGACACGCATACCAACCAGAACGGCCGCATGGCGGCGGCGCTCGCCCAGATGAACGACGCGCTCGCCGCGTTGAAGGCTTCGCTCGGTCCGGTCTGGGCGAAGACCGTGGTGATGACCGCGACCGAGTTCGGCCGCACCGCGCGCCCCAACGGCAGCAACGGCACCGATCACGGCACGGCGACCGCGCTCTTCCTTGCCGGCGGCGCCGTCGCCGGCAAGCGCGTGATCGCAGACTGGCCCGGATTGGATTCCGCGCAGCTCTACCAGAACCGCGACCTCGCCCCCACCACGGACTTCCGCAGCGTCGCCAAGGCGGTCCTGCAGGCGCATCTGGGCTTGCCGCCGGACGCCCTCGACCGCGAGGTCTTCCCGGGCAGCGCCGCGGCAAAGCCCCTCGCGGACCTGCTGCGGGTCTAGGCCGACTTCCGCTCGACCGCGAACTTCACCAGGGCGGCGCTGGTGCGGATGCGGAGCTTGCTCTTCAGCAGGGCGGCGGCATTGGCGACCGTCTTGTAGGTGACGCCGAGCTCGCCGGCGATCTCGGCGAGACTCTTGCCGTCGCCCAGCCCATCGAGGATCGCCTTCTCGCGCTCACCCAGGTCCGGGGTTTCCGGCCGAAGCTGCGTCATCGCCAGCGCCTGGGCGACGCTCTGGCCGAGGTAGGTCTCGCCCGCGAGCACCTTGTCGATCGCGGTCAGGATCACCGCAGGGTCGTCGTTCTTGGTGACATAGCCCCGGGCGCCCTTGGCCAGCGCGCGGGAGACGCGGCCGGAATCGCCGTACATGCTGAGGATGATGATCCGCGCCGCCGCGTTGTCGGCGGCGAGTTGCCGCATCAGGTCGAGCCCGTTGCCGTCCGGCAGGTCGAGATCGAGCAAGACCACGCCCGGCCTATGCTTCTTGTTGAGTTCGAGACCCGCCTGGCCCCGCTCCGCTTCGAACAGCTCGAAACTCTTCCGCTGCGCCAGCAGGCGTCGCACCCCGGCGCGGATCAGCGGATGATCCTCGATCAGGAGAATGCGCTCAGGCATGCGCCACCGCGGCATGGAGCTGCAGATCGGGGGTCGCTGCGGAGGTTTGCGCCTCGCCGATCCGTTGCCTTGCCCAGGGAATCGCCGCCTCGATCAATGTGCCACCCTCCGCGCAGGCGGTCACCGCGAGTCCCCCGCCCAGCCGCCGCACGCGCTCACTCATGCCAAGCAAGCCGAAACCCATGTGGAAGTTCTTCGGCAACCCGGCGCCATCGTCGCGGATCGAGACGACGAGGTCATCCGCGCGCAAGGCCAGCGCGACCTCGACGGTTTCCGCCTTGGCGTGGCGCAGCGCGTTCACCAGCCCCTCCTGCACCATGCGGTAGACGGTGAGTGCCGCTTCCTCGCCGGCGCCGTCGATCTCTTCCTCGATGTTCAAGAGCCAGGTGATGCCGCGATGCCGCTCGGCCCAGGCATCGACCAGGTCGCCGATCGATTCGCTCAAGCGCGCATGCGCCAGCGAGCCGGGGCGAAGGCGGTCCAGCATCCGGTAGTTCTGCTTCTGGATCTCGTCGATCATGCCGGACATCGCCGCGGTATGCTGGCGGATCTCCCCGGGATCGCCAGTGTCGCGGATCAAAGCGAGCTCGGCGCGGATGCTGAATAGGGTAGCGCCGAAATCGTCGTGCAGTTCGCGGGCGATCTCGCGGCGCTCGGATTCCTGCACCGCGATCAGCTTGCCGATCAGCAGGCGGTTGTCGCTCTGCGCCCGGTCGAGCGATTGCGCCAGGGTGTTGAACTTCTCGCCGATCCGCTGCAGCTCGGAGACGCGAAAGCGAGCGACCGGCGCGAACTCGCCGCGGCCGAGCCGGTCGATGCCTGAGCTCAGCGCCCGCATAGGCCGCGCCACCAAATGGGCGGTCCAGAGCAAGGCGAGGAGGATCAGCGCCGAGGCGCCACCGAGCAGGCCGACCAGGAACACCAGCTCCGACCAGACCTCGCCGATCTCGTCGAGCGGATTGCCGACGACGATGACCTCGCCGCGCCGTGCGCCCTGGATCGTCACCGGATAGGTCTCGACTGGCCGCTCGGCGGAGAACAGGTTCACGAACCAGTCGGGCGCCTCGATGCGCGAGGTCTCGACATGCAGCAGCGGCGGCGTGCCGGTCAACGTCGCGCCCGGCAGATAGACGAACTGCACATGCCGCACATTGGCGAGGTTGCCCATCAGATGCCGGATCTCGGCATCGGGGTTCGGCGTGTTGCCGATCGTGCGCAGTGAATAGGCGACCAGCACGCGTCCGGTCTGCATGCCGGAGCGGGTCTCCTCGGCGATGCGTTCGCCGGCGCCCGCGAGCAGGATCGTCACGGCGAAGACGAGCATCGCCGGCAGAATCAGCAATGGGATCAGGATCAGGCGCGCGCGGATCGACTGAAAGCGGGCGAGGCTTCGCATGTTGATCGTCCTCGAATGAACTTGGCGTCAGAGTAGAGCGGCGGCGTTCCGTCGCAAAGCCTCGGGAGAAAGTCCCGAAGTCGACGGGACTAATGGAAATTGCTCCGCGCCGCGCGCGCATTTCATAGTGCCTCCCACCGATGGATCGCGGGGCAAACGCGAAATCCACCTTTAGGATGAGGGGGTTGGGAGATGCGCGCTGGAGGGATGATCGCTGGTCTTGCGGTTGCGGCTTGGGCGCTGATGCCGAGCTCGGCTTCAGCCTTCACGGCCTATGTCTCGAACGAGAAGGGCAACACGGTCAGCGTCATCGATCTCGACAAGATGGAGGTGACCGCGACCGTCGAGGTGGGCGAGCGCCCGCGTGGCATCACCATGAGCAAGGACGGCAAGCACGTCTATATCTGCACCAGCGATGCCGACCATATCGAGGTGCTCGATACCGAGAGCTTGAAGGTGCTGCACACCCTGCCCAGCGGCCCGGATCCCGAGCTCTTCGTGCTCTCGCCCGACGGCAAGACGCTCTACGTCGCCAACGAGGACAACAACATGGTGACGGTGCTCGACGTCGAGGCCGGCGATGTCGCCGGCGAGATCGCGGTCGGCACCGAGCCCGAAGGCATGGGCGTCAGCCCCGACGGCAAATGGCTGGTCAACACCTCCGAGACCACCAGCATGGCGCATTTCATCGACACCGCCACGCTCGAGGTGAAGGACAATGTGCTGGTCGACACCAGGCCGCGTTTCGCCGCCTTCACCCCGGATGGATCGAAGGTCTGGGTCTCCTCCGAGGTCGGCGGCACGGTCGCGGTGATCGACACCGAGACCCGCAAGGTGCTGCACAAGATCGAGTTCGCGGTGCAGGGCGTGCGCAAGGAGACCTTGCAGCCGGTCGGCATCTCGTTGACCCCCGATGCCAAGACCGCCTTCATCGCGCTCGGCCCGGCCAACCGCGTCGCGGTGGTCGACATGGCGACCTATGAGGTGAAGGACTACCTGCTGGTCGGGCAAAGGGTCTGGCAGCTCGCACTGACACCCGACGGCAAGACCCTCTTGAGCGCCAACGGCGAATCCAACGACGTCTCGGTGATCGACGTCGCGTCCCTGAAGGTGGTGAAGTCGATCCCGGTCGGCGAGCTGCCCTGGGGCATCGCGATCAAGTAAGGGATGCGAGTCCCGCGACGAGTCCCCTGAAGCGCAGAGCGCGTAGGGGGAAGGCGGACCATCCACGAGTTGCTTGCCCGGAGCGGCGTACGGCCCGCATCGGAAAGAAAGCGTTCCCTGACGCAAACTCGTGGATGGTCGGTCTTCGCGGCTGCCTCAGCTTCCACGCCCGTTCAACCATGGAATCGACGTGCCACCACCGCTCGGTCGCCTTGGCATGACTGTCGAGGTCAAGTCGACGTTCGGCCGCGCCAGCCAATGATATCGCTGCATACTCCCGAATTCAGGTCATTCTTGAAAACAAGACTCGCGGCGGCGATCGTGGTATGATCGCGGCCTGCCCTCCGACCGGTCCGCCGAAGCTCCAGCGAAGGCGGAATCGGGCAGCGCTTGGGCGGGTGCTGTTTGACATCGTGAAGGCCGTATCGGGCATCGCGCCGGCCTGACGCAACTTGCTTGCGCCTGCGCAAGCAGCTGCCGGTACCTGCATTGACCCAGCATGTACAGAATTGAGCGTCCGCTTTCCGGCTCAGCGGACAACGTCATGCGACTGCCGGGCTGTCACCTGCATTGACCCAGCATGTACGGAATTGAGCATCCGCTTGCCGGCTCAGCGGGCAAAACCATGCTTCTGCCGGGTTGTCACCTGCATTGACCCAGCATGTACGGAATTGAGCATCTGCTTGCCGACTCAGCGGGCAAAGTCATGCGACGCCAGCGGGTTACGAGTCCTTCGCTCTCCGGCAAAAAGGACCGCTCCGGTAAGGATTGCTGCACCCGCAACCCGGACCCGACCCGGACAGGAAAGAGTTTTCATGTCGGATTGGCATGACGCCCCCGGATAGCGCGTCGAAGGTTGCATGGCTCCGTTTGTAGGGGACGAGGCGGTCATCGCTCCGTAGGCGATCCAGCGCCCGGCGCGCCCTAATACGCGAACTCCGCATAGACCGGATCGACCGAGCCGCCCCACTTGCCGTGGAACAGCTTCAGCTTCTCCTCGGCCGGGCATTCGCCGGAATCGGCGATGGTCTGCAGCACGTTGAGGAAGCCGCTCTCGTCCGAGCCGGCGAGGTCGCCGGACTTGCGGGCGTTGAGGCCCGCGCGGGCGATCTTGAGCACCTCGATCGCCAGGTCCTGCACGGTGCCCTTGCCGAACTTCGCCTTCAGCGCCTGTTTCGGCACCGCGGCCTTGAGGTTGGCGCGGTCTTCCGCGGTCCAGTTCTTGACCAGGTCCCAGGCGGCATCGAGCGCGGTCTGGTCGTACAAGAGGCCGACCCAGAGCGCGGGGAGGGCGCAGAGCCGGTCCCAGGGACCGCCGTCGGCGCCGCGCATCTCCAGGAACTTCTTGGCGCGGACTTCCGGGAAGGCCGTGGTGGCGTGATCCGACCAGTCGGCGGTGGTCGGCGTCTCGCCGGGGAGCGCCGGCAGCTTGCCCTCCAGGAAATCGCGGAACGACTGGCCGCTGGCATCGATATACTTACCGTCGCGGTAGACGAAATACATCGGCACATCGAGCAGGTAGTCGGCATAGCGCTCGAAGCCCATGCCGTCCTCGAAGGCGAAGGGCAGCGGCCCGGTGCGGTCGGGATCGGTGTCGGTCCAGATCTGGGCGCGATAGCTCAAGTAGCCGTTGGGCTTGCCTTCGGTGAACGGCGAGTCGGCGAACAGCGCGGTCGCGACCGGCTGCAGCGCCAGGGAGACGCGCAGCTTCTTCACCATGTCGGCTTCGTCGGCGAAATCGAGGTTGACCTGCACGGTGCAGGTGCGGGTCATCATGTCGATGCCGAGCTTGCCGACCTTCGGCATGTAGTTTCGCATGATCTGGTAGCGGTTGCGCGGCATCCAAGGCGTTTCTTCGCGCGTCCATTTCGGCCGGAAGCCCATGCCGAGGAAGCCGACGCCCAATTCGGCGCCGATCGCCTTCACTTGGCTGAGATGGTTGCCGACCTCGGCGCAGGTCTGGTGGATCGATTCGACCGGCGCGCCGGAGAGCTCGAACTGGCCGCCCGGCTCCAGGCTCACGTTGCAGCCGTCCTTGGTGAGGGCGATGACCTTGCCGTTCTCCTCGATCGCCTCCCAGCCGAAGCGGGTGAGGCCGTTGAGGATGGCGCCGATGCCGTTCGGGCCTTCATAGGGAATGGGCTTCAGGGTCTTCGCGTCGAACACGAACTTCTCGTGCTCGGTGCCGATGCGCCAGGCGGATTTCGGCTTCGAGCCGGACGAGAAATACTCGACCAGCTGGGCTTTGGACGTGATCGGTTCGCCCTGTGACTTCGGTGGTGCCGACAAAGGCCGCTCCCCAGGAAAATCCTGCTTGGAAAAATTCTAACAGGCAAGAATCGGAACCGATGCTTGCCGAACCCCGATTGCCGGGGCGCCTTGCAGCCCCCAGGGCTATCTGGGCGGCCGTTTGGCACCGTCGCCGAGGATCGCCTGAAAGGCCGACAAGGCCGCCAAAGCAGCCGTCTCGGCGCGCAAAATGCGAGGCCCCAGCCCGACGGGCGTAACAAAGGGCAGTTTCTTCAGCCGGTCAAGCTCGCCGTCCTGAAATCCTCCCTCAGGACCGATCAGGACCGCGTACTTGTGAGGCAATCTCACATCGGATGTTAGCGCGGATAACGCCTCGGCTATGGGTGTCGCATCCCCGGCCTCGGCGCAGACCAGCAGATGCCGGTCCTTCGGCCAGCCGGTGCGCATCGCCTCCAGGCTGATCGGCTCCAGCACCTCGGGGACGGTCAGTCGTTCGGATTGCTCGGCGGCCTCGGTCGCGACCGCGCTCAGCCGGCTCTGGTTGATCCGGTTGCTGGCACTATGCTGGGTCAGGACCGGCTGGAAGCGCGCGACGCCGAGCTCGGTGCCCTTCTCGACCAGGAAATCCACCGCGTCCTTCTTCAGGGGCGCGAAGCAAAGCCAGAGATCCGGCTCGGATTCCTGTTCGCGGGTCCGCTCCACGGCCTCGAGGGTGAGCCGTCGCTTCTGGGCTTCGGCGATGCGGCCGCGATATTCGCCGTCGCGCCCATTGAACAGCAGCACCGGATCGCCGCTGCCCCTTCGCAGCACGTTGACGAGATAATGCGCGGCGCGCTCGTCGGCCTGGAACCGCGCGTTCTTCTGCAGGTGCTCCGCGACATAGAGTCTCGGAATCATCGTTCTTGTGGGCTCCCCGCCCAGCCACTAAGGTCCCGCAAATTATGAGCAGCGCCACCGACATTCAAGCCGGCGACTGGATCGACCGGCGGGTTCCGGAAGGGATCCGGCCCTACCTGCGGCTCGCGCGGCTCCATGCGCCGATCGGAACCTGGCTGCTGCTCTTCCCCGGTTGGTGGTCGCTGACCTTGGCCGCCCCGCCCGGCGATCTGCCCGACGGCTATATGATGGTGTTGTTCGCGATCGGCGCGCTGGTGATGCGCGGCGCCGGCTGCACGGTCAATGA
The DNA here is from genome assembly GCF_054658695.1 of Dongia sp. agr-C8. NCBI lineage: Bacteria > Pseudomonadati > Pseudomonadota > Alphaproteobacteria > Rhodospirillales > Dongiaceae > Dongia > Dongia sp. agr-C8. The sequence goes on along the minus strand of NZ_BAAGHZ010000005.1, from coordinate 268,099 downwards.
CATCGTCGATCGCGACTTCGACAAGCAGGTGGCGCGCACCGCCAACCGGCCGCTCGCCTCCGGCCAGCTGAGCCTGAAGCAAGCGCTGGTGTTCCTGGCGCTGCAGCTCACCGTCGGCTTCATCATCCTGCTGCAGCTGGAGCCCCTGGCAATCAAGCTCGGGGTGCTGTCGCTGCTGCTGGTCGCCGCCTATCCCTTCATGAAGCGGATCACCTGGTGGCCGCAGGCTTTCCTCGGCCTCACCTTCAACTGGGGTGCGCTGATGGGCTATGCCGCGGTGACGAACACGCTCGCCTGGCCGCCGGTGCTGCTCTATGGCGCCGGCATCTTCTGGACCCTGTTCTACGACACCATCTACGCGCACCAGGACAAGGAAGACGACGCGCTCATCGGCGTCAAATCCACCGCGCGCTATTTCGGCGACAAGACGCGCAGCTGGCTCACCGGCTTCGCCGTCGCCACCATCCTGCTCCTGATGGCGACGGTCACCGCCGCCGGCCTCGGCTGGGTGGCGAAGCTCGGCGTCATTGGCGTCGCGCTGCATCTCGGCTGGCAGGCGGCATTCTGCAACTTTGCCGACCCGCGGGACTGCAAGCAGAAGTTCACCAGCAACCGCTATATCGGCTGGATCCTGCTCGCCGGCCTCGTCATCGCCAAGCTGATGCAGTGAGTGCGCTTCCGTCCACGCCGGAGCAACGGCGCAGCTTCATCCAGTCGCAGACCACGCTCGCAGCGCCGCCGCTGACGCCGGAGATCAAGCTCCATCTCGCGACCGAGATCACGCCGATCTGGGAGGCGACCGAGGCGACGCTCGAAGCCAACAACCTGCCGCCGCCCTATTGGGCCTTCGCCTGGCCGGGTGGGCAGGCGGTGACGCGCTTCCTCCTGGACCAGCCGCACTGGGTGAAGTCGAAGCGCGTGCTCGACTTCGCCGCTGGCAGCGGATTGGGCACGATCGGCGCTAAGCTCGCGGGGGCGGAGAGGGTGCTGGCCAACGAGATCGACGATTTCGCGATCGAGGCGATCCTGCTCAACGCCGAAGCCAACAACGTGGCGATCGACGTGCTGCGCCATGATCTCATCGGCCGCAACGAGGGCTGGGATGTCGTGTTGGCGGGTGACGTCTGCTACGAGCGGCCGATGGCGGATCGGGTGATTCCCTGGCTGCGCGCGCTCGCCGGATCCGGAGTCACCGTGCTGATGGGCGATCCCGGCCGCGCCTATCTGCCGGCGCAAGGCCTGGTCGAGGTCGCAAGCTATGACGTGCCGACCTCGAAGGAATTGGAAGACCGCGAGCTGCGCGTGACCCGCGTGCTCAGATTGTTGCCTTAGGAGTTGCGTATGCAGGTTTCGGCGCTCTGGCTCTATCCCGTGCAATCCCTGCGCGGGCAGAAGATGGCGGCGCTCGACTTCGCGCTCAATGGCTTGCGCATGGACCGCTGGTTCGGCATCCGCGACGTCGAGACCGGCGGCATGGTCGGCTCCTCGATGGGCAAGCGCGCCTGGCTGCCGCTGATCACCTGGGACGCGGTCATCGTGGATGCTGGTGCGGCGCCGAAGGTCGAGATCCGCTTTCCCGACGGCGCGCATCTGCTGAGCGACGACGCGGATGCGGATCGTGTGCTTTCCGAGCGGCTCGGCCGCGCCGTCGAGCTCAAGGGCAAGGACGGTATCAAGGCTGATCACCGCTACCGCATGGCTTCCTGCCACCTGCTCACCAGCGCCACGCTGAAGCGGTTGCGCGCCAGCTATCCCGAGGGCGATTTCGCGCCGGAGCGCTTCCGCCCGAACATGGTGCTGGATTGCGGCGACGCGATTGGCTTCATCGAGCAGCCTTGGCTCGGCCACTTGATCAAGGCGTCATCCGGCGTGGTGCTGGAAGGCACCGAGGACTGCGCCCGCTGCGCGCTGACCACCCGCGCGCAGGGCGATCTGCCGAGCGACCCCAAGATCCTCCACACGGTGATGCTGGAGAACGGCACCAATGCCGGGATCTATGCGAAAGTCTCGCAGGCCGGGCGGGTGGCGGTGGGTGACGAAGTCAAAATCGAGGAGTGATCCGAAGCGTTCATCACGCGGAGAGGTCAACCCCCACCCCGGCCCGCCCCCATCTTGGGGGCGGGAGATATCTGAAGGCGCTGCTCTACGAGAACGCGAAGGCTTTCGCCTTCTTCCCGCCCCCAAGATGGGGGCGGGTGAGGGTGGGGGTTGACGCTTCCGCTAGCGCGCTGCGTCCGAGCCTTACAGGTTCGGCTGCTTGGTCGTGCGCAGGTACGGCTTGATCTTCTTGTAGCCCTTGGGGAAGAGCTTGTCGGCGTCGGCATCGCTGAGCGCCGGCACGATGATGCAGTCTTCGCCATGCTTCCAGTTGACCGGCGTCGCGACCTTGTAGTTCGCGGTCAGCTGCAGCGAATCCAGCACCCGCAGGATCTCCTCGAAGTTGCGGCCGGTGGAAGCCGGATAGGTGATGATCAACTTGATCTTCTTGTCCGGGCCGATGACGAAGACCGAGCGCACGGTCAGGGTGTCGTTCGCGTTCGGATGGATCATGTTGTAGAGGTTCGAGACCTTGCGGTCGGGATCGGCGAGCAGCGGGAAGTTCAAGGCATGACCCTGGGTCTCCTTGATGTCGCCGGCCCAGGCCTTGTGATCGGCGAGCGGATCGACGGAAAGGCCGATCACCTTGGTGTTGCGCTTGTCGAACTCCGGCTTCAGGCGCGCCACCTCGCCCAATTCGGTGGTGCAGACCGGGGTGAAGTCCTTCGGATGCGAGAACAGGATGCCCCAGCCGTTGCCGAGATATTCATGGAACTTGATCTTGCCTTCGGTCGAATCCTGCTCGAAGTCAGGGGCGGTATCGCCGAGTTGCAGGGCCATGGTGTCCTCCTTCTGCCTTGTGACGGTCGGGTTGAATTTGTTGGGGACTTTGTTATTCGCCGGCGACGCGCAGAACGGGCTGCGGCCGCGCATAGTCCCTATCATGACGCAGCGACGGTATCATGGCACGCGCCGATGCCACCTTCGAAAAATCAAGTTCGGCTGTGATAATGCCCACCCGCTCGCCGGCTTCCGCCAGAATCTCGCCCCAGGGGGCGACGATCAGCGAATGGCCATAAGTGCGCCTTCCACCGGCATGCTGGCCACATTGCGCCGGCGCCAGCACGAAGGCGCCGGTCTCGATCGCCCGGGCGCGCAGCAGCACATGCCAATGCGCCTCCCCGGTCGGCACGGTGAAGGCGGCCGGGATGCTGATCAGCGTCGCACCGGCATGGGCGAGATCGCGATAGAGCTGCGGGAAGCGGAGGTCGTAGCAGACCGTCATGCCGAGCGGCCCGAACGGGGTCGGCGCCAGCATCGCCTGCGAACCGGGACGGATGCGCTCGGATTCGCGATAGACCTCGCCGTTCGGCAGATCGACGTCGAACAGATGGATCTTGTCGTAATGGGTGATGACCCGGCCCTGGTCGTCGATCAGGAAGCTGCGGTTGGCGAGCCGCTCCGGCTCGACCCGGACCGGCATCGAGCCGATCAGCAGCCAGACGCCGAGCTCCTTCGCCAGCTTCGAGAAGAACGGCAGGCCGGGATGCTCATCCTGGGTGAAGGACTTCGCCAGCGCCAATTCGCGGTTGGGCTCGATGATGCTGGTATTCTCGGGCGTGAAGACGAACCTGGCGCCGGCGGCGGCGGCTTCGCGGATCAGCGCCGCGGCGGCATCGAGATTGGGCTGGACCTCGGGTCCGGCCGTCATCTGCACGCAGGCGAATTTCACCGCGGCGTCTTCCACGCGAGCACTCCTGAGATTGCGGTCGCGCTACTCCGCGGCCGGTTGGGCCAGCATGGGGGCGAGACCCCCGGCGCGGTCAAGCGCGTATAAATCGTCGCTGCCGCCGACATGCTTTCCGTTGATGAAGATCTGCGGCACCGAAGTCCGGCCGCCGGCCCGCTGCACCATCTCCGCCCGGCGCTTGGAATCCGCCATGACGTCGATCTCCTCATACGGTACCTGGCGATCGTCGAAGAGACGCTTCGCGCGGTAGCAGTAGGGGCAGATCATGGTCGTGTAGATTTCGACTTTGGCCATTTCACACCATTGAGGTGGGACCAACCCTCCCACGGGGTTCCTTAATAGATCGCCTCTCCTGTCCATTTTGGCAAGGCTCGACACCGGTTAATCGGCCCGCACCACCTTCGCCAGGGCGAGGACATCGACATTCCGGGCGCCAGCCGAAATCAAGGCCTTAGCGGCCGATTCGACCGTGGCACCGGTGGTGATCACGTCGTCGATCAGGAGAATGCGGCGGTTGGAGACGGCCGTCGCCTGGCGCTTGGCCACCGCGATGGCGCCCTTCACGTTGCGGAATCGGGCGAGCCGGCCGAGATGGCCCTGGCTCCGCGTGGCCCGGCGCCGGCTGAGCGCCTGGGGCAGGACCGGCAATCCCGCCGCGCGGCCGATCGCCTGGGCGAGCAGCGCGGCTTGGTTGAAGCGGCGGGTGGCCAGGCGGGTCCAGTGCAGCGGCACCGGCACGATCAGATCGGTTGATTCCAGCAGCGCGGCGCCGGCCCGGCACATCCAGCCGGCCAGGGCCGGGACGCTCTCGGTGCGGTCGGCATGTTTCAACCCGATGACCAGGTCGCGGCTTTCGTCGTCATAGCGGAAGACGGCGCGGGCCCGGTCATAGGCCGGGCGCTTCTGCAGGCAGGCGCCGCAGAGCGACTCTGCACCGGCATCGAAGGGGAAGGGCTGGCCGCAGCAGCCACAGCAGGGTGCCCCGAGCCAGCTCAGCTTGCGCCAGCAATCCGGGCAGAGGCCTTGCGCCTGGCTCAGGATATCGCCGCATTTCAGGCAGCGCGGCGGCAGCACCGCATCGAGCACGATGCGGGAGACGCGGCCCGAGAGGCGCCCCAGATTCTGCAGCATGGGTGTCAGTCTAGCGGGCCGCGGCGCGATGCTCTAGTACTGCGCGCATGACCCCGCCCGCGACCCCGCCGAAGATTTTCGACCGCGCCCTGCTGCGACGGCGGCGAGACCGCGTCGCGCAAATCCTCGACCCCAAGCGCGACTTCCTGTTCGCGGAAGCCGGCGAGCGGATGCTCGACCGCCTGGACGACGTCAAACGGCGCTTTCCGCGGGCGCTCGACCTCGGCAGCCGCGATGGATTGCTGGGCCGCCTGATGCTCGGGCGGGGCGGGGTCGAGACCTTGATCCAGGGCGACCTTTCCTTGGGCATGCTGCGCCAGGCAGGTGGTCGCGTGCTGCAGCTCGACGAGGAGGCCTTACCCTTCGCGCCGGAGAGTTTCGACCTGGTGCTCGCCAACCTCTCGCTGCACTGGACCAACGACCTGCCGGGGACGCTGGCGCAGATCCGGCATGTGTTGAAGCCGGACGGCCTCTTCCTCGCGGTGCTGTTCGGCGCCGGTACGTTGGCTGAATTGCGCAGCGTGCTGATGGAGGCCGAGATCGCCGAGACCGGCGGCGCCAGCGCCCGCGTCGCACCTTTCGCCGATCTCCGCGACGCCGCCGGACTGTTGCAGCGCGCGGGCTTCGCGCTACCGGTCGCCGATGTCGAGGCCGTGACCGTGACCTATGCCGGGATGATGCCCTTGCTGGGCGATCTCCGCGCCATGGGCGAGACGAACATCCTCGATGCGCGGCTGAAGCGGCCGACCCGGCGGGCCGTGATTGCCCGCGCGGCGAGGCTCTACCAGGAGAGGTTTGCGATGCCGGATGGGCGCATCCCGGCAAGCTTCCGGCTGATCTTCCTGACCGGCTGGGCGCCGCATGAATCCCAGCAGCAGCCGGCGCGCCGCGGCAGCGGCAAGGTCAACCTCGGCGAAGTGCTCCGCCCGATGCGGGACTAGTTGCTCGGACCCGGGCTGCTGCTGCCCGGCCCGGTATTGCTGTGCGTGGAGCCGCCGCCGCGGCGCTGCTCCGGGTTGCTGCCGGCATCGCCACCGTCACCGGAACCGGTCGAGGGAATGGTGCCGCCGAAACCGCCGCTGCCGCCGTTGCCGAAGGTCGCGCCCTGGCCTTCCGCGATGTCGAGGTCCTCGTTGGTGATGTCGTTGTGGCCGTCGACGCTGCCTTCGTTGACGGTCGCGTCGGTGGTGCCGTCGGGATGCACATGCACGGTCACGTCGGTGCCGCGCAGCACCAGCGTGGCGGTGGGCGTCTTGATGACGGTCTTGCCTTTCGGCATCTCGCCGGTGACGAAGCGCAAAGTGCCGACCGAGATCCGGATCAGGGCGTTGCCCTCGGCCTTGGCCGGATCGAACACGAACGCATCGATCAGCACCTTCGACTTGGCGCCGAGCGCGAGCGTCGAGTCGTCGATGAAGCGGATCAGGGCCGAGCTGCTCTCGACGGTTTCCAGCGCCTCGCGGAACAGCACGGGATCGCCCTGGCGCTTGACCGATTGGCTGCCCTGCGGCGGCACGCCATAGACGGTGCGCTGGACTTCCGCCATCGCGCCGACCTCGGTCGCCGCCGCGGCGGTCGCGCCGGCCAGCAGGCACCATCCGGTCACGACGGCAGCGGCAAGTCCCGAACAACGGCCCAAGGATGATCTCCTCATCGATCCGATACCCAGCTTACGGGCTCCCCGGATCAGGGTCCAGCGGTTGCCGTCCCGCGCGTAGCCGGCGCGTCAGATGCAGTCGCAGCCGCCGTCGTCGTCTCCACCGCCATCGTCACCGCCGGCGTCGCCGCCCGCCGTTCTATCCGTGGTCGGCCGCTCCGGCGCCGGCGAATCACCGCGCCGGTGCTCGGGCACGTCGTAGCTCCGGCCGCCGGCGTTGGCGGTGCCAAGGTCGGGTGTCTCGTCGGTGTCGTAGCTGGTCGTGCCGCCCACGCCGATGGTCGAGCCTTCGCCCGGCAGCATGTTGGTCACCTCGTTGGTGACCATGTTTTGCGCCTCCACCTTGCCGTCATAGACGGTTGTGTCGGTGGTGCCGTCCGGGTGCACGTGCACCAGCACATCGGTGCCGCGCAGCGTGAGCGTTGCGGTCGGCGTCTTGATGACGACGCCGCCCTTGGGCATGTCGCCGGTGACGAAGCGCAAGGTTCCGACCGAGATCTCGATCAGCGCATTGCCCTTCGCATTCTTCGGATCGAACACGAACGCGTCGATCAGCACCTTGGACTTGGCGCCCAGGCTGAGCTTCGAGTCGTCGATGAAGCGGATCAGCGCCCCGCTTTCGTCCAGGGTCTGCAGCGTTTCCTGGAAGACGACCGGATCGCCCTTGCGCTTGACTGCCTCGCCACCTTGCGGCGGCACGCCATAGACGTTCTGGCGAACCTCTTCCATCGCACCGACATCCAGTGCCTCGGCGATCCCGGTGCGCAACAGGACACTCATCGCCGCGACGGTCGCGGCGACCTTCAAACTCTTTTTCAATGGATGACTCCCCAGTCACAAATCGGCCGCGATTTCGGGCCGGTGTCGCTTTTTTCACGATGCCTTCGGCATGAAGGCATGCACTCAACTCAAACCAATTCTCTCCTGTAACGGCGATGGGCCGGGCTTGATCGAGATCAGCCCGGCCCGGCCGATTGATTCCAGTGCGTCCTAGCCCGGCGTGCCGCCGCCGCCGCTGTTGCCGCCGCTCGGCGTATTTCGGGAAGGCGTATTGCGTTCCCCGCCGCGGCGCTGCTCGGGATTGTCCTTGTTGCCGCCGTTGTCGGTCTGCTGGCTGATGCCGTCATCGACCGCCGGGTCGCCGGTCTCGTCCTCATCGCTGGCGCCGAAGCCGGCGTTGCTGATCTCGAGGCTGTCGCCTTCCTCGACGATCGTATCCTGGCCGGTCTGCTTGCTGTGGACCTTGACGCTGCCTTCCTCGACCACCAGCAGCGTGTTGCTGCCATCGGTGAGGATTTTTACATTGGTACCGCGCAGCACCATGGTGGCGGTCGGCGTGTCGATCGTGGTCTGACCCTTCGGCATCTCGCCGGTCACGTAGCGCAGCGCGCCGGCCGGGATCGAGATCAGCGCCTTGCTGTTGGCGTCGCCGGGGGCATAGACGAAATTGTCGACCAGGACCCTGCTGTTGGCGCCCAGCGTCAGCTTCGAGCCGTCGGTGAATTTCACCAGCATGCCGCTCTTGGCCAGCGTCTCGAGCATCTCCTGGAAGACGACGCCGTCGCCCTGGTGCTTGGCTTCGCGCGCGGCCGACGGCGGCGTGCCATAGGCCGTTTCCTGCACCGCCTCGACGTCGCCCACCGGCATGGTGGATGCGGCACCATAAGCGACGGCGACCGTGGTCGCGCCGAACAATATGGTGGCGATGGCGGTGTGGATCGAGCGCATGATCGGGCTCCCCTTAAGGTCCTTCCGGTGCTTTCCGACGCGATTGCCGCTGAATTAGAAGGGGTTCGGCATTCCGTCGAGTGATCTTGGTCACAGTCGGCAACCGGGCGCGAACAGCAGAACCCATGCCGCGCCCGGCTCCGCCTGGATTAATGCAGTTCCGCGGTGCTGGTGGTGACGCCGTTCGGCGTGATGTCCACGCTCTCGCCGGCATTGTACACCAGTTCCTGGCCGGTGGTGCGGGAGTGCACGGTGACGACGCCTTCTTCCACCATGAGATGGGTGTTGCCGCGCTCATTCACGCCGACGGTGATGTCGGCGCCGTTCAGCTGCATGGTCGCGGTCGGCGTGTAGATCGTGGTGCGGTTCATCGGCATCGCGCCGGTCACGTAATGCATCTTGCCTTCCGGCAGCGAGACGATGGCGTTGGTCACCTTCTGCTCCGGCTTGTAGACATAAGCGACGATGAAAGCCTTGCTGTCGGCGCCGAGGTCGAGCTTCGAGCCGTCGGTGAACTTCACCTTCATGCCGCCGGATTTCGTGGTCTCCAGCAGCTCGCGATGCTGAACCACGTCGCCCGCGTGCTTCTCGACCTTGGTTTGGCTCGGCGCAGTGCCGTAGGCGGTCTCTGCGACGGTCTCCACCAGGCCGGCGTCGCTGGCGAGCGCCGCGCTGCTGATCGCTGCAGTGAAAGCGGCCGCGACCGCGGCGATGATTTGGGTACGCATCGAGAGTCTCCTGGGTAAGGTTAGTTTTCGATGAACGGGGCCGACAATTACGCGCCCCGACGCATTGGGTCGAGTGACGCGCCGCACATGTTCAACCAAGCGGCGTGATGCCCATCACAGAGCCTGATGCAACGATGATAACGATGATGATGCCGGCGCGGTCCCGCCTGCGATCGACTGGGGCTGCGCCGGCATCCTTGGCAGTGGGTCAGTCGACGTCGCCGCCGTCGCTGCCGCCGTTTTCGCCGCCGCTTTCGCCGCCGCCCGACGGGCCGCGGCCGGAATCACCGCCGTAGGAGGAGGAGGCTCGTCCACTCGGGCCGGAATGGTCGTTGCGGCGATGCTCGACATTGCCGCCACCGCGGGTGGAGAAGCCGCCCCCGTCCGTGGCGTCAGCCGCGCCGTCGGCGGCCTCGCTGGTGGTCTTGGTATCGACGGCATCGCTGCCGCCGGTGTTGAACTCCTCGGCGAAGGCCGTATTGGCCAGGATCAGCCAAGTCGCGGTTCCGAGGGTCAGAAGCCATTTGGAATGCATGATCGGTCGATCTCCTTTGATGTGGGAAGCTCCACATAAAGGCGCCCGACTCTACGCAACAGTGAGCAAGCTCACCAAGCTCACAGCAGGTCCTGCAGCATCGCGATCAGCGGCTTGTCGGCCGGCGGCATCGGGTAATCGCCGAGCTTCAACGGCCGCACCCAGGCGAGGGTCTGGCCCTCGCGTGGCCGCATCGCCCCCTTCCAGCGCCGGCAGACATAGAGCGGCATCAGCAGATGAAATTTCTCGTAGCGATGCGAGGCGAAGGTGAAGGGGGCGAGGCAGGCCTCCGTCACATCGATATCGATTTCTTCCTTGAGTTCGCGGATCAGCGCCGCTTCGGGGCTCTCGCCCGGATGGATCTTGCCGCCGGGAAATTCCCAGAGCCCGGCCATCGGCTTGCCTTCGGGACGTTGCGCCAGCAGCACGCGACCGTCCGCGTCGACCAGGGCGACGGCAACGACGGTCAGGATCGGCAGGCCGGGCTCGGTCATCAGACGGTGGTCGCCTGCGCCGCCGCCCATTGCGCGCGCGTCAATTTGCGGAGGATCACCGGCAGGGGATGGCCGCGGACGTCGGACGGCCGCTCGCCGGCGCCGACGATGACGAAGCCGTTCTTCTCCATCACGCGATGCGAGGCATCGTTGTTCGGCACCGCGGCGCCCCAGATCTCCGGCAGGTTGAGATCGAGGAAGCCGAAGCGCACCAGCCGGCCCACGGCTTCCGTGGCGTAGCCCTGGCCCCAATGGCGCCTGCCGAGCCAGTAGCCGAACTCCAGGCCCCCCTCGGCAGCCTCGGGCCCAGCTTCGGCGGGCTGCAGGCCGATGCAGCCGATCAGCCGCCGGTCGCTGTTCCGCTCGATGGCGAAGGCAACTTCCTCATCCGGCACCTGGCTGCCGGACCATGCCTGCCAGCGCTTCTGCTGGCTGGCGATGAAATCCTCGGCCATGGCGCGGTCATAGGGAAACGGGATCGAGGTCGTGTAGCGCACGACGTCCCAGTCGTTGACCTGTTCGGCAATCGCGGGGGCGTCGGCCGGATGGAGCGGCCGCAGGCGCAGCCGCTCGGTCGTCAGCTCAACTGCGATAGTCGGCATTGATCTCGATGTAGCGGTGGGTGAGGTCGCAGGTCCAGACCCGCGCCTTGGCCGTCCCCACGCCGACATCGACCTCGATCCGGATGTCGCGGCCCTTGATGTGCTTGGCGACCGGCGCCTCGTCGTAATCGGCGACCCGCTGGCCCTTGGCGGCGATCAGCACGCCGCCGATCTTGATCGCGAGCTTGTCGCGCTCGGCCTTCTCGCCGGCCTTGCCGACCGCCATCACGATCCGGCCCCAGTTCGCGTCCTCGCCGGCGATTGCGGTCTTCACCAGCGGCGAGTTGGCGATCGAGAGGCCGATGCGCCGCGCCGCGCCGGCGCTGGCGGCGCCGGTCACGTCGATGGTCACCAGCTTCTCCGCGCCCTCGCCGTCCATCACCACCTGAACCGCGAGATCGGTCAGCAATGAATCGAGCGCGGCGCGGAATTCCTTCAGCAGCGGATCGCCGGCGGATTTCGGCTTCGGGTTCTTGGCCTGGCCGGTGGCCGCCAGCAGCAGCGTGTCGCTGGTCGAGGTGTCGCCATCGACGGTGATGCAGTTGAACGACTTGTCGGCCCCCTTGGCGAGCAGGGTCTGCAGGATGTCGGCCGGCAGCTTCGCATCGGTCGCGACGAAGGCCAGCATGGTCGCCATGTCCGGCGCGATCATGCCGGAGCCCTTGCAGATGCCGTTCAGGGTGACGGTCACGCCGCCGATCTTCGCCTCGCGGGAGGCGAGCTTGGGAAAGGTATCCGTCGTCATGATCGCCGCAGCCGCTTCCGCCCAGGCGTCGGCCTTCAGCGCGGCCTTGAGCGCGGGGAGGTTGGCGGTGATCTTATCGGCCGGCAGCGGCTCGCCGATCACGCCGGTCGAGGCGACGAAGATCTCGCCTTTTCTGCAGCCCAGGGTCTTCGCCGCGGCATCGACGCAGGCCTCGGCGGCCTGCTTGCCGAGCTTGCCGGTGAAGGCGTTGGCATTGCCGGCATTGACCAGGATCGCCCGCGCCTTGCCGGCTTTGAGATGCTTGCGGCAGAGATCGACCGCGGCGGAGGGGGAGAGCGACTTGGTGAGCACGCCGGCGATGGTCGAGCCGGGGGCAAGCTCCATCAGCATGACGTCGGGGCGCCCCTTGTAGCGGATGTTGCATTCGCGGATGGCAAGGCGCACGCCGTCGATCGCCGACAGTTGCGGCGCATGGGTCGGCGCCAACGGCGAGACCTTGTGGCTCATCTCACTTCCCCCGAAATGCGCGTGCCTTCCGTCGCGGAAGGCACGCGGTGCTCTGGCGTCGTCTAGCCTATTGCGGCTGGTTGCTGGGCGCCAACGGCAGTTTGTACTCTTCCTTGCCGTATTCGACCTTGGCCGCCTTGATCAGGTCCTCGACCTCGGTGTGGATCACTTCCTGGGTCTTGGCCTGGCGCAGATCGTCCTTGCGCTGCTCGAACGGCGCCGGGGTCTGCATCCGCGAATCGGTGATCTTGATGATGTGCCAGCCGAATTGGCTCTTAACAGGAACCTTGCTGACATCGCCGCGCTGCATGGCAAAGGCGGCGTCGGAGAATTCCTTCACCATGGTGCCCTTGGTGAACCAGCTGAGGTCGCCGCCCTGCTCGCCGCTGCCCTTGTCGATCGACTTCTCCTTGGCCAGCGTCGCGAAGTCGGCGCCGCCTTCGAGCTGCTTGATGATCTCCTTGGCCTCCTCCTCGGTCTTCACCAGGATGTGGCTGGCGCGGATCTCGATCTGCGGCGGATTCTCGGCGAGGGCGGCGTCGTAAGCCTGCTTGAGCGAATCCTCGGTGACCCGCTCGCTCACGATCTTCTGGATGTAGACCCGGCTGATCGCGTCTTCCTCGGCCTGCTTCACGATGCGCTTTACCTCGGGATCGTCGGCCAGGCCCTGTTCGCGGCCCTTGGCCTCGACCAGCCGGATCCCGATCAGACGGTTCAGCAGCTGCGGGAACAGCTTGTCGATCTGCGCCTGGTACTGCGGCGGCAGGTCGGACGCGGAATCCAGCACGTCCTGGCGGGTGATCGGCGTGCCGTTGATCGTCGCCACCACCTCCGCGGGATCGGCCGGTGCGGGGGCCGGCGCGCCGTTGGCGGTCGGCATCGGGGTGCCGTCCGGCGCGGCCTCGGCCGGCGCCGCGGGCGTCTCGGTCGCGGGCGCCTGGGCGTCCGGCGCGGGGGGCGTGGTTTCCGTATTGGTGGTGTTGGTGGTGGCGTCCTGGGCGCCCGCCGGGCCGCCGCTCAGAACCAATCCAGCAGTCGAGAAGGCAACGGCGCCGGCAAGCAGAGCGGCGCGAAACGACACATTTGGCATTAGCCGGGATCTTTCCTGGTTCCGGGGTTCGCGGGTCCGGCCTCTGCTTCCAACTCCCAGATCGAGGCCGAAAGGCGGCGTTTTGCGCCGCAAACGGGCGGCATCATGCCGAACCGCCCCACCCGATACAAGCGGAAACCCGGGCAAAGTATCCAAGCGAATCAAAGCAAATCGATGAGATTCCCGTGACTTCCTGCTCCGTTGACAGGGGGTCCGGGGGGACCTATCTGTTGCCCACCTATAAAGCCGGAAATCAAAGGTTTTTTGAACATGTTCGCGGCGCTTGCCAAGCGGGTCTTCGGATCCGCCAACGACCGTTTCATCAAGTCTCTCAATTCGACGGTCGCGGCGATCAACGCGCTGGAGCCGGAAGTCCAGAAGCTGGACGACGAAGCCCTGAAGGCCCGCACCGCCTGGCTGCGCGACCGCCTGGCGAAAGGCGAGACGCTGGACGACATCCTGCCGGATGCGTTTGCGACGGTGCGCGAGGCGGCGGTCCGCACCCTCGGCCAGCGGCACTTCGACGTGCAGATGAAAGGCGGCGTCGTCCTCCACCAGGGCAAGATCGCCGAGATGAAGACCGGCGAAGGCAAGACCCTGGTCGCGACGCTCCCGGTCTACCTCAACGCGATCGAAGGCAAGGGTGTCCACGTCGTTACCGTCAACGACTACTTGGCCAAGCGCGACTCCGAATGGATGGGGCAGATCTACCGCTTCCTCGGCCTGACCGTCGGCGTGATCGTGCACGGCCTCAACGACGCGCAGCGCCGCGAGGCCTATGCCTGCGACATCACCTACGGCACCAACCACGAGTTCGGCTTCGACTACCTCCGCGACAACATGAAGTTCCGCCTGGAGGACATGACCCAGCGGCCGTTCAACTACGGCATCGTGGACGAGGTCGATTCGATCCTGATCGACGAGGCGCGCACCCCGCTCATCATCTCCGGCCCGACCGAGGATAACTCGGAGCTCTACAACAAGGTCGATAAGCTGATGGCGCATCTGAAACCCAGCGACTTCGAGAAGGACGAGAAGTCGCGCCATGTCGCCTTCACCGAGGAAGGCACCGAGCATATCGAGCAGCTCCTGAAGGGCGTCGGCCTCTTGAAGCAGGGCGCGCTCTACGACATCTCGAACATCGCGCTGGTGCACCACGCCAACCAGGCGCTGCGCGCGCATACCTTGTTCAGCCGCGATGTCGACTACGTGGTGAAGGACAACAAGGTCGTCATCATCGACGAGTTCACCGGCCGCATGATGGAAGGCCGGCGCTATTCCGAGGGCCTGCACCAGGCGCTCGAGGCCAAGGAAGGCGTCGAGATCCAGAACGAGAACCAGACCCTGGCCTCGATCACCTATCAGAACTACTTCCGCCTGTTCCCCAAGCTCTCCGGCATGACCGGCACGGCGATGACCGAGGCGCCGGAATTCTCCGAGATCTACGGCCTCGACGTGATCGAGATCCCGACCAACAAGCCGGTCAGCCGCGAGGACGAGGAAGACGAGGTCTACCGCAGCGCCCGCGAGAAGTACGACGCGATCATCGAGGAGATCAAGAAGGCGCGCGAGCGCGGCCAGCCGGTCCTGGTCGGCACGGTCTCGATCGAGAAGTCGGAACTGCTGTCGTCGCTGCTGAAGCAGAAGGGCATCCCGCATTCGGTGCTGAACGCCCGCTACCACGAGCAGGAGGCGCATATCATTGCCGAGGCCGGCGTGCCCGGCATGGTGACGGTCGCGACCAACATGGCCGGCCGCGGCACCGACATCCAGTTGGGCGGCAACCTGCAGATGCGGGTCGAGCGCGAGACCGCGGGGATGACCGACGTCGCGGCGATCCAGGCGAAGATCGCCGAGATCAAGGCCGACATCGCCGCCAAGCGCGAGCAGGTGCTGAAGGCCGGCGAGGTCCTGGTCATCGACGCCGCCAAGAACAAGACCGAGACCTTCCCGGGCGGGCTGTTCATCATCGGCACCGAGCGGCACGAGAGCCGGCGCATCGACAACCAGCTGCGCGGCCGCTCCGGCCGCCAGGGCGATCCCGGCCGCTCGAAGTTCTATCTCTCGCTGGAAGACGACCTGATGCGGATCTTCGCCCCGGCGCGCATGGACAGCATGCTGCAGCGCCTGGGCCTCAAGGAAGGCGAGGCGATCGTACATCCCTGGGTCTCGAAGGCGCTGGAAAAGGCCCAGCAGAAGGTCGAGGCGCGCAACTTCGACATCCGTAAGAACCTGCTGAAGTTCGACAACGTGATGAACGATCAGCGCAAGGTGATCTACGAGCAGCGCCGCGAGCTGATGGCCGCCGAGGACTTGAAGGAAGAGATCGCGACCATGCGGAAG
Source organism: Dongia sp. agr-C8 (assembly GCF_054658695.1). Taxonomy (NCBI): domain Bacteria; kingdom Pseudomonadati; phylum Pseudomonadota; class Alphaproteobacteria; order Rhodospirillales; family Dongiaceae; genus Dongia; species Dongia sp. agr-C8. The sequence goes on along the minus strand of NZ_BAAGHZ010000005.1, from coordinate 252,791 downwards.
GAGACGGTGGATTCGCTGATCTCCGCGCATATCCCGGAGAAGGCTTTCGCCGAGCAATGGGATGCCGCCGGGCTGCATGAGGAGGTGCTGCGCATCTTCGGCATCGATCTTCCGGTGGTCGAATGGGCCAAGGAAGAGGGCATCGCCGACGAGGCGATCCGCGAGCGGGTGATGGACGCGGTCGACCGCAAGATGGCCGAGAAGGCCGCCAACATCGGCCCCGAGGTGATGCGCTCGATCGAGAAGTCGCTGCTGCTGCAGCTCCTGGACCAGAACTGGAAGGAGCATCTGCTGTCGCTCGACCATCTGCGCCACGGCATCGGCCTGCGCGCCTATGGTCAGCGCGATCCGTTGAACGAGTACAAGCGCGAAGCCTTCGAGATGTTCGAGGCGATGCTGGATCGCCTGCGCGAGCAGATCACCACCTTGCTCGCCCATGTCGAGATCCGGGCCCAGGAGCCGGCCCCACCGCCGGCCGTCACGGCAGCGCCCGCGTCCGCGCCACAGGGCGGCGGCGCGCGCCAGGTGATTGCGCAGGGTGCGGGCGCCACCAACGGCGCGTCGCGGACCAAGGCCGACCTGCCGGCGGGGGTCGATCCCAACAACCCGGCGACCTGGCCGCAGCTCGGCCGCAACGCCGAATGCCCCTGCGGCTCCGGCAAGAAATACAAGCACTGCCACGGCCGCCTGACCGCCTAGCTCGTCCGACCGCCCGGCCCAGGGCGCATAGTCCGTTTGCATTATTGCCTCGCCACCGGACCTGCCCCTGACTAGGGGCGGGAATGCAGGTCGGGGAGGTTGAGATGCGCGGGTTCGCGGGCGGAATGCGCCGGACGACGACTTTGGTTCCTGCCTTGGCGCTGCTGTTCTTTGCCTGGATGTCCCAGGCTGCAATGTCCGACCAGATCCCGGACTTCGACATCACCGCCGACGAGTTCGACGACACCATCGCCTTCACCCCGGCTGACGACGCCGACCCGGCCATGCCGCCGCTCGAGGTGCACGAGGTCGACGCGGCCGCGGCCACGGCCGCCGGCGCCACCAAGGTGATCGACGGCGAGGCGTGGCTCGATGCGGACGACTACGAGCGCAACGACATGCTGAATGAGATCCAGGATACGATGCCGGACGGCACCGACCTGGTCATCGATGTCTCCACCGGCGACATCTGGCAGGTTCCGCTGCCCGATGGCGCGCTGCTGCCGGATGCGTTCCGTCCCTGGACCGACGCGGAATACTACTGGCTGGACGAGGGCTGGGATCCGCCGCGCCGGACCTGGAGCCCGCTCACGCGCCAGCGCTTCGCGGCACTGGTCGCCCTCAGGCAGGGACTGGAAGAACTCCGCTATCTCCACAGCTTCGGCGCGGTCGGCCACCAGGAGATCCGGAGCCTGCAGGGCTTCCAGGTGGCGCTGATGGCGACCTGGCTCCGGGAGACGCCGGTGCAGCGTTACCTGCGGCTGGTGATGCTGCACAATTATTTCTCGCGGCTCCCGCAGTTCCAAGGCGCGGAGAATCGGCTCATCTTCGCGCTCATGGTGCCGGAGGGCGCGCTCTTTGCGATACCCTACTTCCAATACCGCTACATGCTCGCCCGCAGCGGCATCCAGCCCTGGTCGCTCTACGACATGGCCATGCTGCCGGTCGTACTGACGATCATGGACCGGCAGATCCGAGGCGACCGGCTGGTGGTCGGCCCGCTGAGGGACCCCTAGGCGCTCTTCAGCGTGGCCTGCAGCGCCTTGAGCGTCGCATGCAGCGCATCGTCGCGTATGCGCGGCAGCAGCGCCGCCAGCGTCTCGTCCGGCGCGCCGTTCGGATCGGGCATCGCTCCGGCCACGGCGCCGAGCCGCCACAGCGCGTAGTCGATGAGCGCCTGGCGCTCCGGCGGCAAGGCTCGGCGCAGCGCGGCGAGCGCGGCGGCGATTTCGGGCTCCGTGGCGAAGCCGGCATAGACGGCATCGGCTTCATCGAGGGCGCAGACCTTCGATGCGCGCTCCGGGTCCTCGCGGTTGTGCATGCCGGTCTCGGTGACGATCGCCGCCATCGGGATGTCGTGCGGCTGGGGATGGATGGTGGCGATGCGGAACATGCCAAAACCGACGCCGATCGCCGCGGCCGCGTCGCCGAGCTGCGCCAGCGTCCGGTCGAAAAATCCACCGCCATAGCCGAGCCGGTAGCCGGCCGGATCATAGCCGACGATCGGTGCGATCAAGGTCCTGGGTTGGACTTCGGTCGGATCGGCCGGTACCGGAATGTCCCAGAAGCCGCGCTCCATCCTGGCGCCACGGGTCCAGCGCCGGAAGCTGAGCGGCGCGCCGAGCTTGATGCAGACCGGCAGGCAGACTTCGACTCCCGCCGCGTCCAGTTCGCGCATCAAGGTTTTGAGGTCGGGCTCCGCCTTGATCGGCCAATAGAAGGAGACCGGCGCCGGCCGATCCCTGAGCACCGGCCGCAGGCGCTCGATCAGCCGGGACGAAAGCTCCTCCCGGACCGCCACCGACATCGCCGCGCGTGCCGCCAGCAGCTTCTGGCGCGCCTCGCGACGCCAGGCCTTGACCGCAGCCCCGGTCATCCGGCGCGGGCCGGCGCGATCTTCGCGGCACTGCCGCGGAGCGTCGCGATCGCTTCCGCCATGATCCGTTCGACGATTTCGCCCGCCGGCAGGGAGGCGGTCACCCGCGCCACGCCATCACCGGCATAGAGCGCCATCGCTTCCAGGTCGCCCGTGGTTCGGCGCAATGGCGAGTTCGTGTCATGGCGGTGGACCGGTGCGCCATCGTCATGACCGATGATCTCGCGTGGCATCTGGTCCGGATCATAGCCCCAGAGTTTGTCGCCGGCGGCTTCGGTTTGGCTGTTCTTCAAGACCCGAACCGGGGCGCCCTTCGGCCAGTTGATGACGAAGAGATCGGTGTGCACCGTGGCATCGGGGCCGGCCTCGATCAGGCGCTGCTTGTGATAGTCGTGGGCGAAGGATTCGACGCTGGCGAGGAAGGCGGTGCCGCAATGGATGCCGTCGGCGCCCAAGGCGAGCGCCGCCGCCAGGCCGCGGCCGTCGACAATGCCGCCGGAAGCGGCGACCGGGACGTCCACCGCGTCCGCGACTTCGGGCAGCAGCACCGAAAGCCCGCGGCGGCCCCAGACATGGCCGCCCGCCTCGACGCCCTGCACAATGATCACGTCGGCGCCGGCATCCTCCGCCTTTACGGCATCCGCCACCGATCCCACCTGGTAGAGCACCAGGCAGCCGGCGCGCTTCGCCTTGGCGACGGCTTGGGCATCGACGTCCCAGAAGAAGCACATCGCCGGCACCCCGGCGTCGAAACAGGCCGCCAGCTCGTCCTCGAGCAACTTGGGTGCGGTGCAGGCGGGAATGAGGTTGACGCCGAAGGCGCGGTTGGTGCGCTGCCGGACCGCGGCGATCTCGCGCGCGATCAGGGCCGGGGATTCCCGCACCATGCCGAGGAGCCCGAATCCGCCGGCCTGCGAGACGGCGGCGGCCAGCTCGGAGCGCGCCGGCCCGCCCATCCCCGCCGAAATGATCGGATGGCGGCAGCCCAGCCGCGCGGTCAGCGGGGTGACGATGGTTTCCGTGGCCTCATCCATGGTGCCGCATCTCCTGGCTCATCTCCTGTCGTTCGGGGCATAGTATCGCATAGCGATCAATCCGATAGCCTCGCTGCGCCGTCGAATAGTCCGTTTGCATTATTGAACCATGCCGGGCTCCGGCGTGAAGTCCAGGGTGGGGACGGGTCGAACGGAGGCAAAGATGCAAATCGGGGCACGGTTACTCTTGGTGTCACTCCTGCTCGCATGGTCCGGCGGGCCGAGCTGGTCCGACGACGATCCGCCGCAGCCCACCCAGGACGAGGTCCGCGCCAACACGCGGATGGCCATGGCGCCGGACCAGACCGAGCCGGCACAGCCGCCGCAACCGATCCACCCGCTCAGCAAGGCCCAGCGCAAGGAGCTCAAGGACGAGCATCGGGTCTACAGCGGCAAGGACTGGAAGGCCATCACCCCGGAGCAGCGCGACGCCGTCATGCGGGGCCTCCGGGAGCGCAACGCGCCCGGCTCGATCTTCCTGATCGATGTCCGCACCGGCGACATCTACAAGTTCGATCCGCTCCCGCCCACCGAAGACCGGACCAAGACCGAGGCGCAGCGGCTGTCGGAGATCTACGGAGTGCCGATCCGTTATTTCGACATGACCGTGGACCTCGTGAAGCTCCCGGTTTCGGTCGGCAGCAACAGCTCGGCGCAGACCGACCGCAGCGTCGATGCCGTGCTGCGCGGTGCTGCGTTCAAATTCTGAGATCCGCGGGCAATTTCGGGAGGCGAGATGATGCAGGGCAGAGTCCTTAAGGCTTTCGGCCTGATCTCGGTGATGATCCTGACGCAGGCCTTCGCATGCGCCGATCCCCGGGGGCAATCCAATGCCCGGATCATCCGCTATGACCTGACCGCCGAGGAACGGGTCATCGATCCGCTGACCGGCGAAACGGTCATCACATCGCATTGGGAATACGAGGACGGCTACAAGACCACGACCGTCAAGCGCATACCGCGCGGCAACGAGGTGCGCCGATGGGACCGGGCGCGTCCAGAGCCGCGGGTCACCGATTGAGATCGGCGGGTCCCGCCGATGATTAACGGGGTATTCCTGCCGGAGCGCTTCGACCCATTGACAGGTCCCTGTCCGAAGGACCACGCTTCAGCTGGGGCGGTTGTCGTCTATGTCGGTGGGACTCGGCATGGAACAGGCACACGCGGTGGAGGACCTGGTCGGCGGCATCTACGATGCGGCGGCCGATCCGGAACTGTGGTCGCATGCGATCGGACGGATCGTGGAGGCCACCGGTTGTCGCACCGGTGTTTTCTACGAGCACGACGTCGTGACCCATCAGTCGCAGCCACTCGGTTTCCACCAGTTCAACACCGAGTTCATGCGCGACTACGTCGCGCATTACGGTGCGCTCGATCCCTGGAACGCGCGTGTGATGCAATGGCCGGTCGGCGTCGCCGCGCCGACCTACATGCTGATGCCCGAGGATGAGTTCCGCCGCACCGAGTTCTACCAGGATTATCTGCGCCGCACCGGCGTGTTCTACGGCCTCGGCGGCTTGGTCGAGCGAGCCGACGGTCGGATCGCGGTGTTCGGCGTGCAGCGCGGCTACGAAGACGGCCGGTTCCCCCAGGAAACGGTCGCGCTCGTCGGCGCCCTGATGCCGCATCTGAAGCGCGCCTATCGTCTGCACAGCGCGATCGGCCGGGCGCGCCGCGACCGCGAAACTTTCGAGGAGACGTTGCGGGTGGTCCCGCAAGCCGTGCTGATCGTCGATCGCGACGCCAGGCTGGTCTTCGCCAATGACGCGGCCGAGCGCATGCTGAAGGCGGGCGACGGCATCCGACTGAGTGCCGGGCGTCTCTCCGCCGCGCATCGCGACGACCGGGCCGCCTTTGCAACCTTGCTGAACCCGCTGGGCGCCCTGGTAGAGGCCGGCGCGGTCGCCGCCCTGCGACGTCCGGCCAGCCGCCGTCCGCTGCTGGTCCAGGCGGTGCCGCTGCGGATCAACGGCCGCTGGGATCCCGCCGGGCGGATCGTGCTGCTGATCGACGTCGATTCGCCCGCGCATCCTTCGCCCGACCGCCTCGCCGCGCTCTACGGGCTGACCGCGGCCGAAGCCCGGCTCTGGGCCGATCTCGCGACCGGCGCGACGCTGGCCGAGATCGCCCGCCGCCGGCAGGTCAGCGTCAACACCTTGCGGGTCCAACTCGCGCGGCTGTTCGACAAGGTCGGCGTGCACCGCCAGGCCGACCTGGTGCGCCGTGCCATGGAACTGCGCGGGCGGGAGCCGGAGCGATGACGAGTGGCGCGGACCTGATCGGCGGCATCTACGACGCCGCGACCGAGCCGGCGCTCTGGAGCGACGTGATGTTGCGGCTGGTGCGCAAGACCGGCGCCCGCAGCGGCATCTTCTACGACCACCACAACGTGACCCGGCAGTCGCGCATCCTCGGGATGGAAGGCTTTGAGGAGCACACGCTGCTACGCTATGAGCAGTATTACGGCGCGCTCGACCCTTGGCACAAGGCCGGGCTCTCCTGGCCGGTCGGCTCGGTCGCGCAGACCCCCGCGCTGATCCCCGACAGCGAGTTGAAGCGCACCGAGTTCTACCAGGATCATCTCAGGCCGCAGAAGCTGTTCTACGCGATGGGCGGCCCGGTCGAGCGGACGCACAGCCATATGGCGGTGTTCGGCATCCAGGGCAGCTACGAGAACGGCTTCTTCTCGCCCGAGATCCAGGCGCTGGTGACCGCGCTGGCGCCGCATTTCCGCCGCGCCTACCGGATGCAGGAAGCGCTCGACAGCGTGCGGCGCGAGGGCATGGCGTTCGAGACGGTGCTGCATTTGTTGCGGCAGCCGGTGCTGGTGGTGGACCGCGAGGCCCGGCTCAGCTTCACCAACGCGGCGGGTGAGCAGCTGCTGCGCGAGGCAACGCTGCTGCGGCTCGCCGGCGGCCGTCTGCGCGCCGCGCATCGCGCCGATGTCGCGGCATTCGCCGCGGCGTTGGCACCCGAAGGCGCGGTCGGTCCTGGCAGCCTCGCTCTCCGCCGTGCCGGCGCCAAGGCGCCGGTCATCGTCCGGGTCATGCCGCTGCGCCGGCCGAACCGCGCCGAGTGGTCGGGCCGCATCGCGCTGATGGTGGAGCTGCCGCCGCCGCCGCGCGGCCTCGACACCTGGGCCGCCGCCTTTCGCCTCTCCCCGGCGGAGACCCGGCTTTGGGCAGCCCTCACCGTCGGCCGGCGGCTGATCGAGATCGCCGACGAATCCGGCGTCAGCGTGAACACGCTGCGGGTCCAGCTGCGCACCCTGTTCCAGAAGACCGGCGTGCACCGCCAGGCGGATCTCCTGCGCCTGGCGCTCGGAGCCTGCGCGCCTGAGGAGGATTCAGGCGCGAGCGGGCGCCGGGGCGATGAAGGATCTGATGCCTGTAAAACGTAGTTTCTAGGCCGGGATGCCTGATATCTTGCGGTAAACAGCCTGTGTGTCCGTGTTTTTTGCGTGACGGACGTCACACCCCACCGAACCTCTCATCATGCGGGACAAACCGTCTCATTCTTGAGGCGACGTTCTCCAGGAAGCCGAGAGCTTCTTGAACAGGAGAGAACCATGGCCTTGAACAGCAACACGGACCCCACGGACAACACGCGCGATTACGACCTCAACCTGATGGGGTGGTATCGAACTTTCTACGGCTACCAGACTGGTGGAGCGGGGGCCGACACCCTGGTCGGCAGCATCTATGCCGACAAGCTGAACGGCGGTGCCGGCGATGACACCCTGGCCGGCGGCAACGGCAACGACTGGCTGAATGGCGGCGCCGGGAAGGACATCCTGGTCGGCGGCATCGGCCATGATGTGGCGAGCTACATCGACTCGCCGGACGGCGTCTTCATCGATCTCGGCACCGGCGCGACCGGCGACAACGCACCAGGGAATGTCGCGGTGGCGGACAGCGTCGGCGATATCCTTTCGGAGATCGAGCAGATCAACGGTTCGCGCTACGCCGACAAGATCGTCGGCAACGCCGACGTCAACACCTTCTTCGGCTATGACGGCGCCGACAAGCTGTATGGCGGCGCGGGCAACGACAAGCTCTACGGCATGGACGGCGCCGACATTCTCAGCGGCGACGCCGGTGACGACGATCTGAACGGCGGCCTGGGCAACGATACGCTCTGGGGTGGTGGAGACCAGGACACGCTCCACGGCGGGGCCGGCAACGACCATCTCAACGGCGAAAGCGGTTCCGACACCATCTATGGCGAAGCCGGCGACGACACCATCAACGGCGGTTACAGCGGCGATTTCCTGCACGGCGGCACCGGCAACGACACGATCTACGGCGGCAATGACTCCAACCAGGATCCCTTTGCCGGCGACACGATCTATGGCGAAGCCGGCGACGATTTCCTGTACGGCGAGGAAGGCTACGATGTGATCTACGGCGGGACCGGCAACGACACCATCTACGGCGGTGAGAGCTCCGATTCGCTCTATGGCGACGACGGCGACGATGTCATCTACTCCGATGGCGGTGTTCTCATCGGCGGCGCCGGCAACGACGAACTCCACGGCGGCAGCGGGATCGATGTTTACGACGTCTTCGACTTCTACGGAGACCTCGACGAAGGCGACGACAAGGTCTTCGGCTTCGATGTCGAGCGGGACGAGATCCGGATCATCATATCCGACCCCAACGACATCTCGCTCGACCACTCCGCGGAAGGCTGGCTGCAGCTCGAGTTCGAGAGCGGCACCTCGGTGACCTTCGTCGGCAATCAGCAACTGGCCGACGTGAAGGACTTCAACCAGCTCGTCGCCACCGCCGACGTCACGATCATCTGAGGCGGTCCGACACCGGGCGGCGGGGAGGGCAACCTCCTCGCCGCCCGTGGCTATTGGGGCGCCGCGGCGAGCGTCCGATCCGAATCCTACATTTTCCGGTCCTCCGCCCGAAAATCCTGAAATTCGCCGGTCCGACGCCGCGTTTCCCCGTCTTTTTGCGTGAGCTGGGTCACTCCGGCCCGGTTTCCCCGGCATTTGAGCCAAACCCGCCCCGACCGGCCGGCGACAGATCTCCTGAACGACGACAACGCAACCTTTCGAGACAGGAGAACATCATGGCCTTGCTCAATTTCGACCCGAAGCTCGCCCAGCAGATCCTCGACTTGACGCTGATGGGCTACTACCGCACTTTCGCCGTCACCAAGACCGGCGACGCCGGCGCGAACACGCTCTACGGCAGCAACCTCGACGACAAGCTTGAGGGTGGCGCCGGCGATGACACGCTGAAGGGCGGCAGCGGCAATGATTGGCTTTCCGGCGGCGCCGGCAAGGACGTGCTGGACGGCGGTGCCGATGGCCAGGACGTCGCCAGCTACATCGACTCCCCCGACGCGGTCTACGTCGACCTCGGCAGCGGCCATACCGGCGACAACAACGCCCTCAACAACGTCGAGGCCGACAGCGTCGGCGACACGCTGATCGACATCGAGGAGGTCAACGGCTCGCTTTACAACGACCTGCTGGTCGGCAACGACGAGGCGAACCAGTTCTACGGTTACGACGGCAACGACGAGCTCCATGGCAAGGGCGGCAGCGACGCGCTGCTCGGCATGGGCGGCGACGACAAGATCTTCGGCGGCACCGGCCTGGACTACATCAACGGCGCCGCCGGCGTGGACACCATCCACGGCGAGGAAGACTCCGACACGATCGACGGCGGCGCCGGCAACGACTACCTGCATGGCGAGACCGGCGTCGATACCATCAACGGCGGCACCGGCGACGACATGATCTGGGGCGGCGACCAGACCGACTATCTCTACGGCAACTGGGGCATCGACAGCATCTACGGCGGCGAAGGCGGGGATAAGATCTACGGCGAGGGCGACAAGGACTGGCTCCGCGGCGAAGCCGGCAACGACTCGCTCTATGGCGGCACCGGCAATGACGACCTCGGCGGCGGTGCGAACGATGACTACCTGAGCGGCAAAGAAGGCGACGACGAGCTCCGCGGCGATGCCGGCAACGACACCTATAACGGCGGGGCCGGCGACGACATCCTGAAGGGCGACGGCACCGCGCTCAACACCAAGGACATCTTCCAGTTCGACGTGTTCGGCGATAACGGCGACGACATCGTGCTCGACTTCGACCGCAAGAACGACGTGATCGATCTTTCGGGTGTCGCCAAGAACAGCGACGATGTCACCGTCGCCCACACCCAGGAAGGCTGGCTGCAGCTGAACTTCGAGGGTGGCGGCCAGGTGGTGTTCGAGGGCAACGCGGACTTGGCCACGGTCACCAACATGACTCACCTGAATATCCTGGCGAACGTGCAGTACGCCGACGGCATGGCTTGAGCGCACAGGCCGGCGGTGGAAGGCGGCGGGGCAGGTACCAGCGCCCCGCCGCTGCTTTTTTGCCCGCCGATCCTTTCCGCGTGACCACCGTCACAGCGCCGGGCATTCGGTTCCGCAGCGCCGAACCTCGCTGCCCTGCCGCGGCGACCCCTCTCAGGAACCTGCAACTTTCCTGACGGGAGACTTCGATGGCCCAGGTGACGAACCAACCGCCCATCCTGCAGAACCCTCTGCCGCCCGCCTACCCGACGGACTTCGACTTGGCCCTGATGGGCTACTACCGCAGCTACGCGCAGACCCTGGCCGGCACCGCCGCCGGCGAGACGCTGACCGGCGGCGCGCAGAACGACAAGCTGCTGGGCGCCGGCGGCAACGACATCCTGGTCGGCGGCACCGGCAACGACTGGCTGGACGGCGGCGCCGGCGCGGACGCGATGTTCGGCGGCGGCGGCTTCGACGTCGTCTCTTACATCAACTCGCCGGACGCGGTCTTCATCGACCTCGCGCAGCCGAACAGCGGCGACAACGACCCGGCCAACCCGGCCCAGTCGGATGCTTATGGCGACACGCTGTCGGAGATCGAGCAGATCAACGGCTCGCTCTACAACGACCTCATCCTCGGCGACAACAACGCCAACTGGTTCTACGGCTATGACGGCAAGGACGAGCTGCATGGCAAGGGCGGCGACGACGCGCTCTACGGCATGGACGGCAGCGACGTCCTGAAGGGCGGCGACGGCAAGGACACGATCAAGGGCGGCGACGGCAACGACCTGATCTATGGCGGCACCGGCCAGGACACGATCGACGGCGGCGCCGGCAACGACAAGATCTACGGCGAGGCCGATTCGAACATCATCGAGGGCGGCTCCGGCGACGACGACATCACCGGCGGCAGCTCCGATGACACCATCAAGGGCGAGAGCGGCAGCGACCTCATCTATGGCGGCGGCGGCGTCGACTCGATCGACGGCGGCAACGACCGCGACTACCTGCTCGGCGAGGGTGGCAACGACTATCTGTTCGGCGGCAGCGGCAACGACAGCCTCACCGGCGGCGCCGATTCCGACTATCTCGACGGCGGCGACGGCAACGACAAGCTGGTCGGTGGCGACGGCGTCGACTGGCTGATCGGCGGCGCCGGCGCGGACGAGCTCTGGGGCGACGCCACCGCGCTCAACACCGCCGACATCTTCTTCTTCAACGTCAACGCCGATACCGGCAATGACTCCATGGTTGACTTCGACGTCGCCCACGACGTGCTGAAATTCACCGGCGCGGACAAGAACGACGGCAGCGTCAGTATCGATCACACCGCCAACGGCTGGCTGGTGATCGAGTTCTCCGGCGGCGGCTCGATCACCTTCTCCGGCAACGAGGCGCTGTCCTCGGTGAACACCATGAGCCAGCTCCACGCGGTTGCCAACATTCAGTACGACAACGGCCTGGCGTAAGCCCCCATAGTCCGTTTGCATTATTGATCTGCCCCGCGCCGCAGGTGCTCACTCGGGTCCTGCGGTGCACCGCTACGGCAGCGGCGCGCGATCCAAGCTGCGGGGTCAACGATGTTACAGCTCAGGCGGATCGTTCTGCTCGCCGCGTTGTCGGCGACGCTTTCAGGGTGCCCGCTCTTCCTGATCGGCCCGAACATCTGGCACGAGGTCAAGCGGGAGCAGACCATCGATCCGGCGACCGGCGATATCCTGCGCACCTTCTATTGGCGCTCGGACAGCGGCGATACGGCAACGACGACGGACGTGATCCGCCGGGGCGAGGACAACGAGCAGCGGCGCGGCGTGCGCCCGACGCCGGTACAGGCCCCGTCAGACTGAGGCCCGCTTTCCATCAGCCCGGGGGCCGCGGATCCGCTATTTCCAAATCGGCTTGCCCGACCCCGGCAGCCCGAGACCCGCCCACATATCGGAGACCCGCTCCACCACATCCTGGTCCATGCGGATCTGGCGGCCCCATTCGCGGTGCGTTTCGGGCGGCAGCTTGTGGGTGGCGTCGAGGCCGAGCTTGCCGCCGAGACCGCTCTCCGGCGAGGCGAAGTCGAGATAGTCGATCGGCGTGTCCTCGACGGTCACGATATCCCGCACCGGGTCCATGCGGGTCGAGATCGCCCACATCACGTCCTTCCAGTCCCGCGCATCGATGTCGTCATCCACCACGATCACGAACTTCGTATAGATGAACTGCCGCAGGAACGACCAGACGCCCATCATCACGCGCTTGGCATGGCCGGCATAGGCCTTCTTCATCGAGACCACGGCGATGCGGTAGGAGCAGCCCTCCGGCGGCAGCCAGAAATCCTTGATCTCCGGGAATTGCTGTTGGAGGAGGGGAATGAACACCTCGTTCAGCGCCTCGCCCAGGATCGAGGGTTCGTCCGGCGGCCGGCCGGTATAGGTCGAGAGATAGATCGGATCCTTCCGCATGGTGATCGCGGAGATCGTGAACACCGGAAACGGCTCGACCGCGTTGTAGAAGCCGGTGTGATCGCCATACGGGCCTTCGTCGCGATAATCATCGAGGCTCACATGGCCCTCGAGCACGATCTCGGCCGAGGCGGGGACCTTCAGCGGCACGGTCTTGCAATCGACCAGCTCGACCTTCTTCCCGCGCAGCAGGCCGGCGAACTGGTATTCCGAGACCGTGTCCGGCACCGGCGTCACCGCGGCGAGGATCGTGCCGGGATCGGCACCGATCACGACGGCGGCGGGGAAGGGCTCCGGCTTCGCCGCCTTCCAGCGCGCATGGTGCTGCGCGCCGCCGCGATGCTTCAGCCAGCGCATCAGGGTCTGGTTCTTGTTCAGCACCTGCATCCGGTAGATGCCGAGGTTGAAGTTGTCCTCTTTCTTTTTCTTCTCCGGCCCCTTGGTCACGACCAAGGGCCAGGTGATCAGCGGCGCCGGCTCGTTCGGCCAGCAGCCCTGGATCGGGAACTCGTTCAGGTCGATCTGGTCGCCGGTGAGGACGACGTCCTGGACCGGGCCGTAGCCGACGGTCTTCGGCTGCATCGCCAGCACCGTCTTCACCAGCGGCAGCATTTCCAAGGCTTCCTTCCAGCCACCGGGCGGTTCCGGCTGCTTCAGGAAGGCCAGGGTCTCGCCGACCTGGCGCAGCTCATGGGGTTCACGGTCCATGCCCCAGGCGACCCGCTCGACCGTGCCGAACAGGTTGACCAGCATCGGGTGCTGGTAGGCCTTGCCCGTCTTGCGGCTGACCGGTTTCTCGAACAGGACGGCCGGGCCGCCCTCGGCGATCAGGCGGGTCTGGATCTCGGTCGCTTCCAATTCGGGATCGACCGGCGCCGTCACGCGCATCAGGCGTCCGGCGGCTTCGAGGCGGGCGATAAAATCGCGCAGGGAATCATAGGGCATGGCGCGGCGAGACTAGCGGTTTTGCCTGGTTCTAGAAAGTCGTCATGCACTCCAGACGCGTCATCGCCGGGCTTGACCCGGCGATCTTTCTCAGGCGGATAAAGACCCGCGGGTCAAGCCCGCGGGTGACGGATGTAGAGATGATTCCCACCGAGTTCGAAGACCTGCTCTCCCCCGCCGGCCGCCGCGTGCTGGCCGGCCGCGACGCCGCGATCTGCGGCGCCCTGGGCGATCCCCGGCGCCGCTTCATCGCCTGCGAAGGCCTGGTCAAGAAGGGCGCCGCCGAGTCCCTGCGCCGGACCCTCGAGCGCGAGATGCTGCCGCTGCTCTCCGAGCTGGCGCTGCCGATCCCGCCGGAGACGATCTGGGAGATGAAGCATAATTACGAAGAATGGCTGCCGAAGACCGCGCGGGTGAAGACCGCCACCTTGGAATCGCGGCGTGCCAGATCCACGATCCGCGCGCGCGAGCTCGGCCTGATCGACCTGCTCTCCTCGGAAAGCTTCATCGCCTTCGCCGAAGCGGTCGCCGGCCGCAAGCTGAAGCGCAAGGGCGGCCAGCAGGTCCTGTGCTACGGCCCCGGCGACTATGCGGGCCCGCACAACGACCATCATCCCGAGAACGAGGGCTACGAGAAAGGTTATCTCGACATCCATCTCTCGCTGGGGTCGCCGGCGATCGCGCACCAATACCTGGTCTACGCCAAGTCCGGCCATTTCAGCGAGATCGTCCCGGTGCACGGCCTCGGCACGCTCACCGTCTACCGCCTGCCGTTCTGGCACCTCACCACGCCCTTGCAGGCGAAGCCGGGCCGCGAGAAGGATGCGCGCCGCTGGGTGCTGCTGGGCACCTTCGGGTTCAAGGACGGCGGGCGGTAGCCCTGCGAGGCCTCAATCAGCGTCCAGACCCTCACCCAATCTCTCCCTCCGGGAGAGGGGCGCATCGGTGCGCGCGCTGCTGACGAGTTGGAACGGCGAATGAAGCAGCGTCCCCTCGCCCGCAGGGAGAGGGACAGGGTGAGGGTCTTGAAGCTGCGTGAGACCTGCCAAGCTGAAGCGGCCGCTACTTCAACCTTGCCGCCGCCAGCTCGCCCCATTCCGCATCGAGCGTGCCATTGTAGAAGCTGGCACCCGCCGTACCGTACCAGTAGCGCGCATTGCCTTCATCGCCTTCCTTGCGGTGCAGATAGGCATGCACGCGCGCGGCGTCCTTGCCGGACTCGTGATCGACGCAGCCATGGGCCTGGTCCCAGTCGCCCTTGGCATCCCACCACAAGGCTTGCAAAGCCGGCGTCAGCCCGGCGGGCGGCGCGTCCTGTTTCAGCGACTGCTTGAAGGCGGGGAGATCCATGATCACCGCCCCTTCAGCATCGCGCCGAGGATGCCGCGCACGATCTGCCGTCCCAGCGACGAGCCGACCGCGCGCACCGCCGATTTGGCGAAAGCCTCGGCCATGCCTTCGCGCTGCCGTCCCGCCGGTTTCGGTGCCGTGCGCCACGGCCCCCCTTCGGACCCACGGGGCGGCTGCGGGTCGCGGGCGACCGGATAATCCTCGCGCCGCTGCGGCGTCGGCGCCGGCTTCGGCATGTCCGCCTTCGCCGTCAGCATCTCATAGGCGGATTCGCGATCGACCGCGCTGTCGTATTTGCCCTTCACCGGACTCTGCGCCAGCACCGCCTGGCGTTCCTCCGGCTTGCAGGGGCCGATCCGCGCCGTCGGCGGCAGGATCAGCATGCGTTCGACCACGGTCGGTGCGCCCTTCGCGTCGAGGGTCGAGACCAGGGCCTCACCGACGCCGAGCTCGGTGATCGCGGTCGCGGCATCGAAGGCGGGATTGGCGCGGAAAGTCTCGGCCGCGGCCTTGACCGCCTTCTGGTCCCGGGGCGTGAAGGCGCGCAAGGCATGCTGCACCCGGTTGCCGAGCTGGCCCAGGACCGTGTCCGGCACGTCCAGCGGGTTCTGGGTCACGAAATAGACGCCGACACCCTTGGAGCGAATGAGCCGCACCACCTGCTCGATCTTCTCGAGCAAGGCCTTCGGCGCCTCGTTGAACAGCAGATGCGCCTCGTCGAAGAAGAAGACCAGCTTCGGCTTTTCGGGATCGCCGACTTCCGGCAAATCCTCGAACAGCTCGGCCAGCAGCCAGAGCAGGAAGCTCGCATAGAGCCGTGGCGACTGGATCAGCTTGTCGGCGGCGAGCACGCTGATGAAGCCGTAGCCCGCGCGCTCGACGCGCATGAAGTCGGTGAGGTCCAGCGCCGGCTCGCCGAAGAAGCCGCCGGCGCCCTGGTTCTCCAGCACCAACAGCTGCCGCTGGATCGCACCGATGGTCGGCTTTGCGACATTGCCGTAGCTTGTGGAAATATCCGATGCATTGTCGCCGATATGCTGCAGCATGGCCCGCAGGTCCTTCAGGTCAAGCAGCAGCATTCCCTGCTCGTCGGCCAGGCGGAAGGCGATGTTGAGCGCGCCTTCCTGCACCTCGTTCAGCTCCAGCAGGTTCGCAAGCAGCAGCGGTCCCATCTCGGAGACCGTGGTGCGGATTGGATGCCCCTGTTGCCCGAACAGGTCCCAATAGACCACCGGGAAGCTATCGCCCTGCCAGTCCTTCAAGCCCAAAGCGGCGGCACGTTCCTTCGCCTTCGGATGGTCGCCGCCGACCTGGGATATGCCGGAAAGATCGCCTTTGACGTCGGCCAGGAAGACCGGCACGCCATTGCGGGCGAAGCCTTCGGCCAGGACCTGCAGCGAGATGGTCTTGCCGGTGCCGGTGGCGCCGGCGATGAGGCCATGCCGGTTCGCCATGCGCAGCGCCAGGCCGAGGTCCTTGCCCGCGGCCGGGTCGCGCCCGATCAGGATCGAATCAGCCATCTCAGACCAGCGGGGAGGTCTCGATCGCGGTGCCGCCGGCTTCCTTGATCGCCTTCTGGTAGGCCCGCTCGGAGCCGAAGGGTCCCTGCTTCTTGAACTCGGTGAGCTTCGCCGGCCGGATTTCGCCGGAACGCGGCATCACCTTGAAGAAGCCGCCCTCCCGGCCGATCAGCGGGATGATCCGGTTCAGGCGCGAGAAGCGCCGCCGGTGGTTGGCCGATTGCTCGCGCATCACCTTGCGCTCGTAGGAGTCCTTCTCGAACACCATCTCATAGGCGATGATGAATTCCTCGATGAAGTCCTGCTCCACCACCTGCATGTTGGACATCAGCCAGCAGCGGTCCTCGAAGGTCCAATAGGTGGCCAATCCGACCACTTTGTCCTCGCGGGTGATGTAGGGATAGAAGGGGAAGGCACGGCAGGCGAAGCTGCGGTTGTCGCGCTCGCAATGGGCCGGGCCCTTGCACTCGGCCGCCATGCAGGACTTGTGCATGTCCGAGAGCAGGTCGCGGTCGGCGGCGTTGGTGATCTTGAACTTGTGCCAGAGGTCGGACCGGGTCTGCAGCAGCTTGAACTCGGTCTTGTCCATGATCGGGATGGCATGGCCGGTGGTGCAGCAGACCGGCTCGCCGTTGTTGAGCGGGGCGCAGTATTTGCCGCAGTCGTAGCGCGACACGCTCGCCTTGAAACGGTCATAAAGCACCGCGTAATCCTGCGGCTGCATCCCTTCGAACTTTGGCAACACTGCCTCCTTGGCCTGGTTTTGCCGGGGTTATGGGGTCCCGGAAACCTTCTTTTAAGACTGATCCGGCAGACTGGCCGGCTCGCGCTGCTGTGATCCGGAATGCCTTTTGTGCATAGGGCGTCTGTGACGGATCGCACTGCCGAGACTCGGGATTCTAGCGTAGAATCATTGAGATTGCAGCAGAACGGGTGGGTTCGGGGGCGATTTCGGACCTCCCAAACGAGACATAGGGATCATGAAGCGGTTTTGGGTGGTCGGCGGGATCTATGCCGACACCGGTTTCGACCGGATCGCCGAGGGCGGCAAGGAAGAGCGCATCGGCCCGTTCCAGGACTATGCCACGGCCAAGGCCGCCTGGCAGAAGCGCGCCTGGGAAACCGTGGACAATGCCAATGCCCGGTTCCGCATCGAGGAGGAGGGCGGCGAGCCCTGTTTCTGGGTGGTGGGCGGCTCCTACTGCAACACCAAGTTCGATGAGCCGGCGGCCGGCGGCGGCGAGGAATGGTACGGCCCGTTCGACGACTACAACGCCGCCAAGACCGAATGGTCGCGCCGCTCCTGGTCCAATGTCGATGACGCGATGTGCCGCTACCGCATCGAGAAGCTGGTGAAGGGCGAGCATCCGCATTCGGAGAAGCAGCCGGTCAAAGCTGCCCAAGTCAAAGCCCCCCAGATCAAAGCACAGGCCGGGAGCCGCCGGTGAATTCATCGCATTTCTGGATCGAGGCCCTGGGCCTCGTCGCCGCCTGCCTGACCACCTCCTCCTTCCTGCCCCAGGCGATTCGCATCTGGCGCACCCGCTCGGCGCGGGACGTCAGCCTCGCCATGTATGTGATGATGGCGGTCGGCAACAGCATGTGGCTGACCTACGGCATCCTGATCGGCTCGATCTCGATGATCTTCGCCAACGCGACCTGCCTCCTGATGGTGGTCTCGGTCCTGGCCCTGAAGATCCGCGACATGCTGCAGCCGAACCTGCTGGTCGAGATTGTCGCCCATGAAGCGGCGGTCGGCGCCCCCGGCAAGCCGGTCAACACCAACGAAGTCCCCAACACCCCCCGCATCCCACCCGCCGCGGCCTGATCGCGCTACGCTTGGCCGTAGCGTTGGCTCTTCCGGCGAGCGCACCCAGCCGTGATGCCGCATATCAAGCAAAGCGGAAGATCCAGCACTCGAACTCACGCACCCGCCGGCACCACCCAGCCGCGGTAGTGGATCAGCTTCGCGCCCCAACTCAAGTCGATGTCGATGTCGAAGTGGAAGCGTTGCGCCTCCGCATGCTCGATCGCTTTCAGCCGCGGCCAGAGCCAGCGCGGCACCGGCAGCCCCAAGGCCCGCATCCCGACCACGGAGAGGCTCACCCCATCCTTCACCGCGCCGACAGCGAGGTCGAAGCAGACGATGCCGAAGCGCTCGACGATGATCGGTGCGCCTTGCTTCCCGGCCGGCTCCAGCACCGTGAAGATGCCCTGGCCGTCGAAGTCGCGGTGCCAGATCTCACGGCCGCGCTCGGCGATCACCGTCACCAGGGTCGGCAGGTCGCGCCCGGCCGGCGGGAAGTTGAATAGCCAGCCGACCAGACGCGCATGCCAGGCAGGCCCCCGCTCGATGTCGCAGCGGCCCTGGCTCAGCAGGATGTCGAGCGCACCATGCTGGCTCCTCACCGGCTTCGGCAGCTGGTGGAACAGCCGGCCTAAAGTCTGCTGGAACAGCGGTTGCAGCGTCATCTTCCCCTCACGTCAACAGATCGTCGAGCAGCCGCACGGTTGCACCGTGCCGTTCCGGCAGCAGCAGGTCGCGCAAGGCCGGCTCCAGCGCCGGGCAGCGGAAGGCGAAGCCGATCTCCAGCGCCCGCTTCGGGTTGACCCGCGATCCTTCCAGCAGCAGGCTCGCCCGTTCGCCGAGCAGCGCGCGCAACGGCGCTGCCGGCATGCGCAGCCAGGCCGGCCGATGCAGCACGCGGCCGAGCGTGCGCGCGAATTCCGCCTGCCGCACCGGCAGCGGCGCCGTCGCGTTGATCGCGCCGTTGAACAGCGGATCGGCGATCGCCCGCGCGATCATCTCCACCGCATCGTCGCGATGGATCCAGCTGATGAACTGCTGCCCGTCGCCGATCACCGCGCCAAGCCCGAGGCGGAAAGCCGGCAGCAGGCTCTTCAGCATGCCGCCTTCCGGCCCCAGCACCAGGCCGAGCCGAAGCCTGCAAACGCGCATTCCCAACATCGCGGCGCTCGTCGCCTCGCGCTCCCAGGCCCGGCATAGCACCGCGGCGAAGCCCTCGCCCGCCGGCGCGCGTTCGTCCAGTTCAGTCTCGCCACCGGCGCCGTACCAGCCGATCGCCGAGGCGCTGACCAGCACCTCCGGCCGCCGGCTGCGGGTCGCCAGCCAATCGACCAGCAGCCGCGTGACACCGACCCGGCTCCCGACCAGCTGGCGCTTGCGTTCCTTGGTCCAGGCCCGGGCGAGGATCGGCGCGCCGGCGAGATTGACCACTGCATCGATGGCTAGGCCCGGCGGCAGGTCGCTGAGCTCAGTCGCCACCATCGGCGCGGTGCCGAGGAGGAGATGCGCCCGGACCGCGTCGCGGGCGAGCACGATGACCCGGTCGCCGCGCTCCTGCAGGCGCGCGACCAGCGCCCGGCCGATGAACCCGGTCGCACCCGTCACCAGAACCGTGCGGCGCTCCAGCAGTCTCCCGGTCATCTTGGCCTCCATCGGTTAAGTCGGTTGTTTCTGAAAAAACAGAAATCATTCGGCAAAAATTTTTCGCGCTTTTCCTATTCCCGCCTGCGGATCACCAGCCGCGCCACCTTCGCCCCCAGGCGCACCAGCTTGCTCAACACCGGAGTCGGCAGGGTCTTCACTTGGTCATACCAGAGCGTCGCGGTCTCGACGAAGGAAAGCACCGCCGCCATGCGCTCCGTCACATCCCGCGCGGTCGACGGATCGGCCTTGGCCTCGGCGACGCATTGGGCGAGCGTTCCCATGGTCGGGTCGATCTCGCGCTGCTTCCGCTGCTCGATGATGGTGAGGGCGATCTTCCAGACATCCTTCTCGGTCTCGAAATGGTCGCGCCGGTCGCCCAGCACATGCACCATGTTGGCGAGGCCCCAGCCCTGCAGCTCCTTCAGGCTGGTCGAGACATTCGAGCGCGCGATCGACAGCGTGTCGGCGATCTCCTCGGCGGTCAGCGGCTTGGCCGAGAGATAGAGCAGGGCATGGATCTGCGCCACCGAGCGGTTGACCCCCCAGCGCGCGCCCATTTCGCCCCAGTGCACCACATAGCGCTCCATCGGCCGGGTCAGGTTCATTGCTCGGGCTTTCGGTAATTTCTGTCTCAACAGAAATATCGGACGGAACCGGGACGGATGCAAAGGTCACCTTGCCGCACCCAGGCTCCTAGCATCGTCATGCCCGGGCTTTACCCGGGCATCTGGTGCCGTTGGAGAAAGGCCCGCGGATCAAGTCCGCGGGTGACGGCCCCCTGTGGCCGCGATCCGCTGCAGCACCGCCGGCCGCGGCTCCGTGACCTCGCCGCAGTGATAGGCCCGCACCACCAGCCCCTCGGCTTGCGCGACGTCCAGGAGCTCCCCCGGCTTCAGCAGGAAGTCCGGATTGCTCGGCTTGCCGAAGCGCGCGTTGCCGACCCCGAAGGTCTCATAGAGCAACACGCCGCCCGGCAGCAGCGCCGCGGCGAGCTTCGGGAAGAGCGGCCGGTGCAGGTAGTTGGTGACCACGATCCCGGCGAATTGCCGCGCGCCCAGCGGCCAGGGCGCGCCGCCTTCCAGATCGGCGGCGATGACCTCGATTTGAGCATCACCCTTGAGATCGGCGAGGCCCGCGACATTGCGGTCCACCGCCGTGACCGCATGGCCCAAAGCCTTGAAATACCGCGTATGCCGGCCGCCGCCGGCGGCGAGGTCCAGCACCGGGCCGCCGCGCGGAACGAGATGTGCATGCCGTGCAATCCAGGATGACGGCGGGCTGACTTGCATTGCTCACACCCAAAGATCAAATACTATGCCAAGGTCATGTTAGCCGGTCACCGAGCCCGTCTCGACCGGCCGATACGGCGACACCAGATTTCATATGAGTGCGATCAACCGGCCCGGATCATGATTCTCTATCAGCTCAACTGCGATCGGCAACACAGCTTCGAAGCCTGGTTCAAGGACGGCGCCACCGCCGACCGCCAGCTGAAGCGCAGGACGGTGGAATGCCCGTCCTGCGGCAGCATGAAGGTCGCCAAGGCCTTGATGGCGCCCAGGGTCGGTAGGGGCGTCGGCCGCAAGAGCAACAGCCGCGCGATCGCCGCAGTCGAAGCGCCGACGGCGCCGAGCGCGCCCGCGCCGATGCCGGTAGCGGCACCCAAGGCCGCGGTGATCCCGGCCGAGCTGCGCCAGGCGTTGCTGGAAGTCAGGAACCAGATCGAGTCCAATTGCGACTATGTCGGCGACAAGTTCGCCGAGGAAGCGCGCAAGATCCATGAAGGCGAAGCGCAAGCCCGCGGCATCTACGGCGAGGCGACCGACGCCGAGCATGAAGAGCTGCTGGAGGACGGAATCGCGGTCGCGCGCGTGCCCTGGGTGAACCGCGGCGACGCCTAGGACCTATTCTTCGGTGATGAAATGAGAAGGGCCAGTTCACCGAACCGGCCCTTCTGCATTGCGGGCTATTCGCCGCCCTCGCAAGGATCGGCGGACTTGGTCGTCTTGCCGATGCCGGTATTCTTCATCAAGCCGCCGGAGATCTTCTCGAGTTCGTCGGCGGTCAGCTCCTCTTTGCGCGGGCCTTGGGGAGTCTTCGATTTCGGGTCGGGATTCGGGGACGACATGGCAGATCCTCCGCGTGATTGCAGGATGCAGATTCGTCGCTGGTGGAGAGCCGGTGCCGGCTATTCGCCGCCGCCGCAGGGGTCTTCGGTCTTGGCTCTCTTCAAGCCGCCGGTCACTTTTTCGAGGTCGCGGGCTTCGAGCTCGGAGTCCTGCTTCGGGCGCGTCGGCGCCGCAGGCGCCTTGCCCTGTTCCTTGGGATTCGTCGAGGTCATCGGGATCTCCTTCCGGATTTCAGGTTGGCCCGTCCCCACGGAAAGAAGGCGGAACATCCACAGGAATTGTTTGCCTTCCAACAAGACTGTAGTCTCGGCCGGCTTCGGGTTCAATCCGAAAGGAGGGCATTCTGGCCGCGAATGGCGACCTCTATGCCGCCGGCTGGCGCTGGCGGACCGGCCTGCCGCTCCCGGCGGCACTCCCCTGGCCGGCCGACCGGCCGGGCGCTCCGGACCTGACCTTCCGCCCGGGCGACGTGCCGGGCGCTTTGGCCGATCCGGTCTTCGACCTCGAAGCGCTGCAGATCGCCGCCGACGGCACCGCCTTGGTGCGCCTCGCCGGCATCGGGAAGTTCCTCGTCCGGGAAGCGGAAGTCGCCTACGCGCTGGAGACCGGGCCCGCGGCGCCGGAGGTGACGGCGGCGGTCTATGGCAATGTGCTGGCCTGCATCGCCTGGCGCCGCGGCCGGCTTGCCTTCCACGGCAGCGCCGTTGCGATCGACGGCAAGGCGGTGCTGCTGCTCGGCCCGCGCGAGCTCGGCAAGTCTCTCCTTGCAGCAGCCCTCGTCCGCCGCGGTCATGCGATGCTCAGCGACGAGGTCGCGGCGGTCGCCGGCGCCCGCTGCTATCCCGCCGGCTCGATGCTGTCGCTGGCCGACGACGCGCTCATCGCCGCCGGCATCGCGCCGGAAGGCCTGCCGCAATATACCAACTTTCCGATCGCCAAGCGGCTTTGGATCGCCGGCCCGCGCCCGGAGCCGCGTGCCTACGAAATCGCCGCGGTGCTGCGCCTCCGGAAGGCCGAAGCCGATGCGCCGATCGAACCGGCACGGCTGGAGCGCGACGAAGCGCGCGAAGCCCTGCTCGACCAGTTCTATCGCCGCGACATGCTGCGCATCCTCGAGACGGGCATCGGCGCGCGGTGCGAAGCGGAAGCGCTGATCGCGGCCGCACCCGTCTATCGCTTTCCCGTGCCCCGCAGCCTCGCCCGCGTCGAGGAAGTCGCGGACCATATCCTGGACCTGGTCCGCTAGAACGCACCGCCTCGGCGTGCCAGACTCCCGCGCCATGAGTCAGGCGACCTTCCTTCCGCACTGGATGCCGGATGCGCTCATGGCGGCGCGTGCCCTGCGCGCGACTACCCAGGGCACGCGCGGCGCCAGGCACGCGCTCTATGTCGTGCTGCTGAAGGATACGCGCAGCGCCGGCCGCTGGGGACTCTATGTCGGCGAGACCTCGCTCGATCCCGACATGCGTTTCGACCAGCACAAGACCGGCTACAAGGCGAGCCGCTACGTCAATCGCTTCGGCATCCGCCTGCTGCCGCAGCTCTTCGCGCATTTCAATCCGCTGAAGCGCTGGGAAGCGGTTGAGCTGGAACCGGTCCTGGCCGAGGCCTTCCGCGCTGCCGGGGTGCCCTGGGTGGAGGGCGGCCATTGACGGCTTGCAGCGGCCCGGCAAGCGGTCGATAACGGTCTCCTGAAAGGATCCGCCGAGAATGTCCAAGCCCGCCCTCTCGAATCCCTTCGGCCGCATCGCCGAGATCGGCGTGCTGCCGGTCATCGCCATCGAGAATCCGGAGCATGCGGTGCCGCTGGCCGATGCGCTGCTCGCGGGCGGCCTCCCGGTGGCGGAGATCACCTTCCGCACTTCTGCGGCCGCGGAAGTCATCGCCCGCATGGCCAGGGAGCGTCCGGCGCTGCTGGTCGGCGCCGGCACTTTGCTCGACCGGATCTCGCTCGACATCGCCAAGAAGAGCGGCGCGCAATTCGGTCTCGCGCCCGGCTTCGATCCGGAAGTGGTCGATCACGCCGCCGATGCCGGCTTTCCCTTCGTGCCCGGCATCATGACGCCGAGCGAGCTATCCGCGGCCATGCGCAAGGGCGCCAAGGTCTTCAAGTTCTTCCCCGCCGGCACGATCGGCGGACCCGAGGCGCTGAAGTCGATCTCCGCACCCTTCGCGCATCTTGGCTTGAAGTTCGTGCCGACCGGCGGCGTGTCGCTCTCGAACATGCGGGACTGGCTGAAGGTCCCCGGCGTGGCCGCGGTCGGCGGCACCTGGATCGCGAAGACCGAGGACATCCGCAATGCCCAGTGGGACAAGATCGCCGCCAACTGCCGCGAAGCGCTCGCGGCAGTGGCGGCATCCCGCAAGGCCTAGTCGCGGCCCCTTGTTTCAATCGTCGTGCCCGGGCTTGACCCGGGCATCTGGTTCCAATCGGCGCGAGATGCCCGGATCAAGCCCGGGCATGACGGACTAAATTAGTCGCGACCCCAGACCCGGCGGTCGTTGAGCATCGGGAACTCGTACTGGTGCCAGGTCGGATAGGCGGGCTTCTGCTCGCTCGCGGCGTCCAGCGCCTTCACCTGCGCGGGCGTCAGGTTCCAGCCGACCGCGCCGATATTGGCGATCAGCTGTTCCTCGTTGCGCGCGCCGATGATGAGTGTGGAGATGGTCGGCTTCTGCAGCAGCCAGTTCAGCGCCACCTGGGTGAAGGTCTTGCCGGTTTCCTTCACCACCTCGTCCACGGCATCGACGATCTTATAGAGACGCTCTTCGTCGAAATGCGGCCCGGTCTCCGGGATCTGCGCCGCGCGGGTGCCGGCCGCCGCCTTCTGGCCGCGCCGGATCTTGCCGGTGAGCTTGCCCCAGCCCAGGGGACTCCAGACCACGGCGCCAATGCCCTGGTCTAGCCCTAGCGGCATCAGGTCCCACTCATAGTCGCGATTCAAGAGCGAGTAATAGACCTGATGCGCGACATGGCGCGGGAAGCCGTGTTTGTCCGAGGCGCTGAGCGCCTTCATCAGGTGCCAGCCGTTGAAGTTCGAGGCGCCGATGTAGCGGACCTTGCCTTCGCGCACCAGCTGGTCGAGCGTCGCCAAGGTCTCCTCGACCGGCGTGTTGTAATCCTGGCCGTGCAGCTGCAGCAGGTCGATGCGGTCGGTGCCCAGCCGCTTCAGCGAGCCATGCACGGTGTCCAGCAGGTGCTGCCGCGACGAGCCGAAATCGTTCGGGCCGTCGCCGGTGGGAAACGTGGCTTTCGTCGAGATCAGCAGCCGCTCGCGCTTGCCCTTGATCGCCGCGCCCAGCACTTCTTCCGAGGTGCCGGCCGAATAGACGTCGGCGGTGTCGAACATCGAAACCCCGTGATCGAGGCAGACATCGATCAGGCGGGTCGCTTCCTTGGCCTCGGTCGACCCCCAGGCCTTGAAGAAGTCGCCCTTGCCGCCGAAAGTCGCGGTGCCGAACGAAAGTGCCGGCACGCGCAGGCCGGAGGCTCCAAGCCGTCGAAACTCCATGCGCTAATTCCCTTGTGAGAGTGTGGATGTACGCGAAGGTTGTGTTATCCCGCGATACATCAGGACGGAGACAAGCGCAATCGCGTCGGCGAAACAGTCGTCATTGCCGGGCTTGACCCGGCAATCTGCCGCCGGCGCAAGACCCGCGGGTCAAGCCCGCGGGTGACGTTTCATTTTGTCCAGCACACCGCAGCCGCGCCGCTAAACCACCTGCGGCTTCATATCCGCCTTGTCGATCCCGGCGACCTTGACCGGCTTCTTCATCGCATCGCGGCGGAAGGGCTCGCCGAGCTCCTGGTTGATCATCGCCTCGATGAGCGTGGTCTTGCCATGCTTCATCTGGTCCTCGATCGCCTTGCGCAAAGCCGCCGTCAATTCGTCCATGGTGAAACACTGCACACCCTGCAGCCCGCAGGCCTTGGCGATGCCGGCATAGGAGACCTGCTCGTCCAGCTCGGTGCCGACAAAATTGTCGTCGTACCACAGCGTCGAGTTGCGCTTCTCCGCGCCCCACTGATAGTTCCGGAACACCACCTGGGTGATCGCCGGCCATTCCTTGCGGCCGATCGCGGTCAGCTCGGTGACCGCGATGCCGAAGGCGCCGTCGCCGGAGAAGCCGACCACCGGCACAGTCGGGCAGGCGATCTTGGCGCCCACCACCGAGGGCAGGCCATAGCCGCAGGGACCGAACAGCCCCGGCGCCAGGTATTTCCGGCCCTCGTCGAAGGTCGGATAGGCATTGCCGATCGCGCAGTTGTTGCCGATGTCCGACGAGATGATCGCGTTGCGCGGCAAGGCCGCGGTGATCGCGCGCCAGGCCTTGCGCGGGCTCATCCAGTCGGGCTTGGCCTTGCGCGCGCGGTCGTTCCAGGTGGTGCCCGGATCGTCCTGCTCGTGGTCCATCGAGGTCAGCTCCTGGGCCCAGGCCGATTTCGTCTGCGCGATCGTCGCCTTGCGCGACGCGCGGTCGGTGTCGCCGGCATTGGGGCTGAGCTGCGCATGGATCGCCTTCGCCACCTTCGCCGCGTCGCCGACGATGCCGACCGTGATCGCCTTGGTGAGGCCGATCCGGTTCGGGTTCATGTCGACCTGGATGATCGAAGCAGACTTCGGCCAATAGTCGATGCCATAACCGGGGAGCGTCGAGAACGGATTGAGCCGCGTGCCCAAGGCCAGCACCACATCGGCCTTGGCGATCAGCTGCATGCCCGCCTTGTTGCCGTTATAGCCGAGCGGCCCGGCGAACAGCGGATGCGATCCTGGAAAGGCGTCGTTGTGCTGATAGCCGCAGCAGACCGGCGCATCCAGGGTCTCGGCCAGCGCCTTCGAGGCCTCGATGCCGCCCGCCGACAGCACCACGCCGGCGCCGTTCAGGATCACCGGGAACTTCGCCTTGGAGAGCAAGGCCGCCGCCTGCGCAATCGCTTCCGCGCCGCCGCCCGGCCGCTCGAAGGCGAGGATGGGCGGCAGCTCGATGTCGATCACCTGGGTGAACATGTCCCGCGGCACATTGATCTGCGCCGGCGCCGAATGGCGCTTGGCCTGGGCGATGACGCGGGTCAGCACCTCGGCGATGCGGCTGGGATCGCGCACCTCCTCCTGATAGGCGACCATGTCCTTGAACAAGGCCATCTGCTCGACTTCCTGGAAGCCGCCCTGGCCGATGGTTTTGTTGGCGGCCTGCGGCGTGACGAGCAGCAGCGGCGAGTGATTCCAATAGGCGGTCTTCACCGCGGTCACGAAATTGGTGATGCCCGGGCCGTTCTGCGCGATCATCATCGCCATCTTGCCGGAGGCGCGGGTAAAGCCATCCGCCATCATCCCGCCGGAGCCTTCATGGGCGCAGTCCCAGAAGGTGATGCCCGCCGCCGGAAAGATGTCGGAGATCGGCATGAAGGCGGAGCCGATGATGCCGAAGACATGCTCGATGCCATGCCGCTGCAACACCTTCACGAAGGCTTCTTCGGTGGTCATTTTCATGAGAAATGGTCCTGATTGAGGTCGCTCGATGCCGGCCATGGTGCCACAGCCGCGGCAAGCGGCGTAGGTCCATCCACCGCCGCGCGATGGGTGCAGAGGAGGTCCGCTAAGTCCTTGGGATAAAACCGTCATCCCCGGACTTGATCCGGGGATCTGGCTCCGGTGCGAACTCCCGACCAGACCCGCGGGTCAAGGCCGCGGGTGACGGCTAAAGGTGCAGCCCTACTCCGGCAACCCGGAGATCACGAACAGCGACGCCTGCAGCCCGGTCGGCTTCGAATCCGCGCCGAAGGCCTTGGCGAACACCGCCTTGGCGCCGCCGTTGCGGAACAGGCGGCTCAGCGCCCGGTCGACTTCCAGCCGGAAATCGGCATCGCGCGGCATGGCCAGCGCATAGGGCTCGACCGACAGGAACTGGTCGGCCAGCATCAGCTTGCCGTTCTGGTTGCGCTTCATCAGCATGTATTGAAGGATCGTGCGGTCGCCGAAATAAGCGGTGAGCGCGCCGCTCGACAGCTGCTCGAAGCCCTGGGAATGACTCTTCATGGTGACGATCTCGGCGCTGATGCTGCGCGCCGCCAGGAAGGCCTTCAGGTCTTGCTCCGTCGTCGTCCCGCCGAGCACCCCGATCTTGCTGCCGGCCAGCGCCTCGAAGCTGGTCGGTCCGCCCGGCTGGATCATCATGCCGGCGCCGCTGATGAAGGTGGAGATCGAGAAATCCATCGACGCCCGCCGCTCCAGGGTCGCGGTCGTCGCCTCGCAGAGCAGGTCGGCCTTGCCCTCGGTGATGGCCTGCAGCCGATCCTCGGGCGTCACCTTCACGTAGGCGATCTTGAGCGCGGGCAGCTTCAGCTCGGCCTTCACCGATTCCACGACCGCGCGACAGAGCTCGACCGAATAGCCCTCGGGCACGCTCGCCCCCTCGGCCATGAAGGAGAACGGCGCCGCATCGTCGCGATAGGCCAGCCGGATCTCGCCCTGCTTGGCGATCCGGTCCAGCACGCCCTCCGCCGCGGCGATGCCGGGCAGAAGCAAGGTGAGCATCAGCGCAGCTGCGCCGGACATGATCCGCATGATGAGAGCTCCCCTGGGTTATGCCTGAACTCTAGCAGCCGGGCTTGCCGGGACGCGAGTTGGCCTTTGGGGATGATGCACGCTGTCGCGGATCACTGGCCCGTCATCCCGGGACTTGGTCCCGGGATCCACGCCTTTCTTTCTTCGAGCCCCAAGGCGTGGATCCCGGCGCCTAGCGCCGGGATGACGGCTGTGGTTAGACACGACATGCGGCGGTTACTGCCGCAGAAACTTCGTCACGAACCCGATCGTCGCCGCCGGATTCTCATCCATGATCCAATGCCCGGAATCCGGGATGACCCCGCCGGTCACGTCGCTCGCGGCAAAGCGCAGCACGTCGGCCATGCCGGTGCCGAAGGAATGATCGCCGCCCAAGGCCAGCACCGGCATCGGTAGCTTGCCGCCGGCGGCCAGCATCGCCTGGTTGTCCACCGCATCCTGGTTGAAGGCGGCGAACTGCTCGAAGGCGTCGTGCATGGCGCGCGGCCGGGCATAGAGCGCGGCGTAATGGTCGCGCGTCTCCTCGGTGATCTTCTTCGGGTCGAAGGAAAGCTCGTTGTAGAAGCGGTCGAGATAGATCCGCTCGCGGCCCTGCACCAGCCGTTCCATGTCGGGGCCGCGGAAATTGAAATGCCACAGCATCGGGCTCTTCAGGATCTCGTCCCACGGCCCGATCCCCGGCAGCGGCGCGTCGATCACCACCCATTTGCTGATGCGCGCCGGGTACTGCCCGGCCAGCGCATAGCCCACCATGTTGCCGATATCATGCGTGACCAGGTCGGCGCGGTCGATCTTCAGCGCATCCATGACCCCGGCGATGTCCAGCGCCTGGTTCTTCTTGGTATAGCCGCCGTCGGGATGCGCCGAGAGCCCCATGCCGCGGAGATCGGGCACGATCACCGTATGGTCCTGCATGAGCGCCGCCGCCAGCGGCGCCCACATATCCCCGGTATCGCCGAAGCCATGCAGCAGCACCACCGCCGGCCCATGCCCGCCGACCCGGACATGCAAGGTGGTGCCGTTGGTCGCGACCTCCTTGTCGATGAAGCCCTGCGGGAATTCGCCGTAAGCCGCAGCCGGCGCAACGGGTGCGAAAAGCAGAACCAGAACTTGGACTAGCGCCAGGCCCAGCAAGCGAGTCATATGTGTCTCCTGGTCGTGGCTGTGAAAAGTAGCGGACGCTAGCACGGTGCGCGCGGCGGTACCTCGCCGCGAAGGCTGTTACGAGGCGGCTTCACAACTCTTCTATGCTAAAGTTGAAATTGGCTGCTTCGCGGATCGGATCTAGCCCTTACTAGAAGATGGTTGACTGCTCATAAAGCGGCGAAACTGCCGCTTTAGCGATCTGCACTCCTCTGCGCTCTCCAATGTCGGCGACCACCCGCGTAATGTGATGGGTTGTGTTGATTGCGCGCCAGATCGTTGCATTTCCAGGCCCAGCTAGCCCTTTCGCCGTGCGGTAGATGAAATCATCGGCCCTCGAAAAATCTCGGCCTGCAAAATTCTTGCTCAAAATAATGCGATTGCATACTTCGCGCATGATTTCGCTATCCTTGCCCGCCTTTTTCCCGCGTTCGATGATCCATTCTTCGCCCGTGGTGTAACGGTAGTGCCTAATGGCGGCGCCACCACTCGTTCCGAACACCAGCTTGGCGCAGTCGGCGGCATAATCTCCAAACATTTGCTGGTCGGCGCTTGATTGGTCGAAACGAGTGGCAAGTCTCCAAGCCTTCCATTCGTTTCGCGGCGCTCGGTAGTGGGAATCCGGCTGAGCGAGATTCTTTTCGGGGAAATTTGTTCCCTGGAAGATCACGTGTCTCCACAGGGCGGCTTCCTGCAACAACTCAAAAGCTGCCGAAATGATCGGTGCGATTAAGGTTGGCTCTGTGAAGTCGGCATCATGAAAATCAGCGAATATCGAACATTCACTGGGGTCGGCCTTCACCGCATCCAAAACACGACATACGCTATCGATTGCTTCGCGGTCGATGAGATCGGCCGAGGAAAGAACGACGCCAAATCTGGAGAGAGGTCCATCGCAGAAGGAAGCCTTTACTGTGGCTTTGTCCAGACTGGAGAAGTCCTTCAGCGAGAAGAGGGGGATCGCTCGGACCGACGCCTTTCTCGCCAACTCAAACATTCGCGGCAGCCAAGCGCTGACGCGATCTCTTCCGAAGTCGTCGATCAAATACGTTGGCTCGATAAAAGCGTCCCGATCCCGCCAATACCTCGACAAGATGCTGCCGATGGTAGGAACTTGATCACCTGGAAAGAGGCTGTTCTGCAGTTCCTCGTCCCGCTCTGCGGGCGGGGGCACAATCAATCGAAGTGCCAAGCAGTCTGCAACATCTGAAGCGAGATCACGTATCCCGGTTAGT
Source organism: Dongia sp. agr-C8 (assembly GCF_054658695.1). NCBI lineage: Bacteria > Pseudomonadati > Pseudomonadota > Alphaproteobacteria > Rhodospirillales > Dongiaceae > Dongia > Dongia sp. agr-C8. The sequence continues at coordinate 222,078 of NZ_BAAGHZ010000005.1, read as the reverse complement.
TCACCGGTCTTCATTCGAAGCGCAGGGGAATAAAGCGGTCTGCCAATCGTAAGCATGACTACTCCTGGATGTCTGGAACAAGCTGCCGGCGAACTAATCCTCTGCCAATTTTTTCTGAAAACAGAGCGTAATCATTTCGCTCCATCCTGATTCGCCCAAATATGATAGCCGAATTTATTCCAAGTTGCTTAGCCAACTTCTCTACGGCTGTCGGTAGTCTGGCAACCCTTGCGGGCGATCGAACCCAGATTTCCTCCGGTATTAGCAAGTTGCTGGCGAACGCGTTCGCCTCTTCCTCAAATTCATCGACTTCAGGCGAAGTGACATCATCGAAGAAGCCAGATGCCAGCCCTGTTCGATAGTGAAGTATAATATGGCCGAGTTCATGAAGCAGAGTGAACCAAAAGTTGTCCAAGCTATCTCGTAGCAGGGTAAGGCCGATAACTGGCACATCATCTACGAGGAATGATGCGCCATCGACGGACATTCCTGGAATGTGAGGCTCAGCAATCAGAACTATTCCATGCCTGCGTAGCAATTCTTGAGCAAGCCTTGGGCCATCGTCGTGAGAGCTAAGGCGGACCAGTTGCATTAGCCAGGAGACGTCTATTGGGCGGTATTTAGGGAGCGCCGAATTAATAATGTGCTCGGCTCGTCGGGTGACCTGCGCCTTCCAAGAGATTAGTGACCAATCTTGAGAGTGGTCGATGACATTCATCCCTGTTCGAAGTAAAGAGGGCGTGCCGTAACGAATGACGTGGTCACCTACGTAGCGCACCAGTGCAGCTATAGCATTCTCATCATTTGGATCTTTAGCCTCGAGCCATTTGTGGTCGCGGGCGTGACGCAGTACCTTCGCTACCTGAGAGCGAGGCGTTTCGATTGCTAAGCCCAATCTCTCCTTTAGGGGCGTCGAGATGTCGATGCTCCACGTGACTCCTAAGACGCCTGCCACCTTCTGATAGTTCGACAAGCTGATAGATCGATATCTTTCAGTTTCCCAGCGTTGGATAGCTTGTTCGCGTAGGCCCAACTTGCGAGCCAACTCTTTCTGAGAAAGCCCTTTCGTGATCCGCGCGACAATAAGAAGGGCACCAGGATCACTTCCGGCCAGTTCTTTCAAGGCTGAAAAGTCGCCGTTCTTGGCTTTCTGATAAGACTCTAGAAGCTTTCTCAGTTCGTTGCGCTCGGTTGTAAGGGATCGATGGATGCCGTTGATCACTTCACGCGGCAACCCTTCCACCAGCGCTCTCAACACCTGTTCGGAAGATAGCGCTCGGTTCAATTCTTCGAGAAAAAGGCTAGCCTCCCTCGCTTGTCGGTCATTCGAGATCAGTGAGGTCGGGGCCATATAGGAATAGTAGACACAACATATATGTTGTGTCAATGCCAAATGGCGATTTTTTAAGCCCCGAATCAGATAAATTTGCTGATTATTGAATTGGAGGCCAAGGGACGTGGATGGCGATTACTCTCGAAGGTAATTGGCACTCGGGTAAGGCTTTTGACTTGCACACTGTGTCAAGCACGCATCTTGGTACCGACGAATTCGGACATGATCGTTTCGAAAATACGCGAAGTGAAATGGGGGAGCTTGTCTATCAGTTGAAGTACAAGCACGACCAATCTACCGTTTCAAGGATAGTCAAGTTACTGGACCAGATTGGTAACATCGAAGGTTTCGACTTCCTTGTTCCGATTCCGGCTACGAATAAGAATCGACCGATTAAGCCGGTTGAACTAATCACAGTCGCGTTGGGTAAGAGGCGAGGCGTTCCTGTGGTCTGCGACTGCTTGCAAAATTCGGGCAATGAAGAACTGAAGGGAATTACGGATCCCGTAGCCCGAAATGAACTTCTGGAAGCTGCATTCAAGCTCAACCCAATGGGCGCCAAGTTTCAGGGCAAGAAGATATTGCTCGTCGATGACCTCTATAGATCTGGTGCAACCCTCCACGTTGCCACTGACCTCTTCTATGAACGCGGCAAAGCCGGACGTGTTTCGGTGTTGACGATGACAAAGACGAGAAGCAATCGATGACTGTGGTATTCCTGTCTGGCTCTCGGAAGATCAGTCGTATTGGATGCGATGTTCGAGAGCGGATAAAGAATATGGTGGAGAATCACCTTAAGATAGTTGTGGGCGATGCTAATGGCGCTGATAAAGCGATGCAAAGCTGCCTCCATGAGATGGACTACAGCGAAGTCACAGTTCATTTTGTTGGGGCAGCGCCTCGCAATAACATAGGCCACTGGCCTACAAGAAACGTAATCACATCAGATCGTCTTTCGGGTCGCCACTTTTACGCCCAGAAGGACAAGGAGATGTCGAGAATTGCCGACTGTGGGCTCGTACTATGGGATGGAAAGAGCTCCGGATCGGTCCAGAACATGTTTTGGTTATTGGCTGAGGGCAAGAAGCTCGTTGTTTATTTTGCCCCAGAGAAACGCTTTTATAACTTCCAATCGAAAGATCAGCTGATCGAGTTTCTACTCCGTTGTGATGATGATACTCTCGACGAACTTGAGAGGAAAATTTCAATTCCCGAGAGGTTGCGAAGCGCTAACCGACGCCAGGTGGCTCTTGAATTTTGACGTCTGAAAGTCAAAGCAAATACACACATGCTTTGACGTCTCGGCGTACGGCACTTGCGAACCACGACATTGCACCCTTAGGCGCGCACCGGTTTCCGTGGTGCAGATGAACTTGAATTCAAGCGACGCCATACCGGACAAACCGCACGCATCCTGCTATACTGCAAGCGCTGTTTGACATCGTGAGTGATGTGCTGAAAGCCGTGCGTCGCAAGGGGCTGCTGATTGCCCCAGGGCGAACCTTTACAGGGCCTTTACCCGGGCAGGGAATCGCTTTCGTCGCGCGGGATGGCGTTTCGCCTGCGGCCTCAAGCGCTTGATCCGGATTTTCACCCTAAATACCGACCCTCCGCCGTAAAGGTTGTGTTGCCGGTGCCGCGCGGGCTGAGCGGTTCGTCAACCCCGACCGGACCCCGACAGAATTACACGACCCCGACCGGACCCCGACGAGATCAATTCCAACGCAGACGACCGGACCGGACCCGGACAGGCACGGCACAGCAAGGCGCCGCGCAATTCTGAAGGGATCGGCCGTTCGCCGCTGTCCGTATTCCGTCCGCTCGCAAATGCCGCAGTTTTCCGCCATTTTCTCTTGCCCCGACCCGGACAGGACCCGGACAGAATCAGGTTTTCATGCCCCTGAGACAGGCCTCACCCTTCGCGCCGCCCAATTTCGCCCGCATGCATAGGGACAAGACCGCCGTCTGTGTTCCGTCCGTCCACGAACCCCGCGGTTTTCCGCCACTTTCTCCGGCCCCAACGCAGACAGGACGCAGACAGAATCAAGTTTTCACCCCCCGAGACCTGCCTTATCCATCGAGCCGCCCAATCCCACACGGACGCCCACACGGACGCACTAATAAGACCCGCACCGCATGACGCCCGCCCGCCGCAATCTCCACAGCCTGCTTCTGCTTTCCCCCGCCGCCCTGGTCATGGCGCTCTGCGGCATCATCCCCATGGCCTTCGTCGCCTACTATTCGCTGCACGACACCTTCGGCGGCAACAGCTTCATCTGGGTCGGCACCACCTGGTTCCAGCAGATCCTGGTCTCGCCGGAGTTTCACGCGGCGCTGCTGCGCAGCCTCGGCTTCTCGCTGCTGGTGCTCAGCGTTGAGATGCCGCTCGGCATCCTGGTCGCGCTGAAGATGCCGCCGCGCGGGATGCTGGCCTCCGCCTTCATCATCCTCTTCACCATCCCGTTGCTCACGCCGACCATCGTCGTCGGCTATCTCTGGGCGGCGATGACCCTGCCCAAGGCCGGCCTGCTCTACGAGCTGCTGTCATGGCTCGGCCTCGGCCTCGACATGAATCATCCGGTCGTGGTCTGGCTGGTGCTGGCGGCGATGGATGCCTGGCATTGGACCGGGCTGGTGGTGCTGCTCTGCTATGCCGGCCTGCGCGCCATCCCCGACGACTATTACCGCGCCGCCCGCATCGACGGCGCCTCCGCCTGGGCGGTGTTCCGCCATATCCAGCTCCCCAAGCTCCGCATCGTGCTGCTGGTCGCCGTGCTGCTCCGCTTCATGGACAGCTTCATCATCTACACCGAGCCCTATGTCGTGGCGCGCGGCGGGCCTGGTGTGGCCACCACCTTCCTCTCGCGCGAGCTGGTGCAGACCGCCCTGGTCGAGTTCAATCTCGGCGAAGGCGGCGCCATGGCGGTGGTCTATTTCCTGGTCGTGCTCTGCGTCTCCTGGGCCTTCTTCACCCTGGTGGTGTCGAGGCACAGCCTCGACCCGAAGGCGGGGCCGGCATGACGCAGCGCCCCAGCCTGATCCCGATCCTCTACGCGCTGTTCATCGCGGTGCCGCTCTATTGGCTGCTGGTGATGAGCCTGAAGACCAATGCCGAGATCGGCGCCAGCTTCGCCCTCTGGCCGCGGATCCCGACCCTGGAGAATTTCGCCGTCATCTTCAGCGACCCGGCCTGGTATCTCGGCTATGTGAACGCGCTCATCTACGTGCTGATGAACGTCGCGATCTCGGTCGGCGTGGCGATCCCCGCCGCCTTTGCCTTGGCGCGCTATCGCTTCTTCGGCAGCCGCGCGCTGTTCTTCGTGCTGCTGACCTTCCGCATGATGGCGCCCGCCATCCTGCTGGTGCCCTTCGTGCAGATCTTCTCCGACCTCGGCCTGATCGACACGCATATCGCCGTCGCCATCGCCCATTGCTTCTTCAATGTGCCGATCGCGGTCTGGATCCTGGAAGGCTTCGTCTCCGGCATCCCGCGCGAGATCGACGAGAGCGCGCGGATCGACGGCTACAGCTTGCTCGGCTATTTCCGCCGCATCCTGCTGCCGCTGATCGCGCCCGGGATCGCGGTCACCGCCTTCTTCTGCTTCATGTTCTCCTGGGTCGAGGTGTTGCTGGCCAACGGCCTCACGGTGGTCGCGGCGAAACCGATCAACGGCATCATGTCGCGGGCGGGCAGCGTCAACATCGCCGACATCCCGCTGCTCGCCGCGGCGGGCGTGCTCGGGCTGATCCCCGGCCTGCTGCTGGTCGTCTTCATGCGCCGGCATCTCGCGCGCGGCTTCTCGATGGGAAGGGTAGTCTAAACACCAAACGTCATTGCCGCCCCCGGACTGCGATCCGGGGGTTGACCCGGCAATCCCGTGCAGATTGGAGAGAGATGCCCGGGTCAAGCCCGGGCATGACGAATCAAGTATTCCAGCTCGCGTACCACGCCTTGAACTGCCTCCACGCCGCTTCCAGATGCGCCTTCTGGCTGGGCGAAAGCGCATCGCTCGGATTCAAGTGGAGCTCGTATTCCTGATGCCCCTCGAGCACCATCAGCTGCTTGTAGTAGAGGACCAGGTCCGGGCCTTCGTCGAAGGTCGAGAGCACGCGCATCGCCTCGTCGAGCTCCAGCGCCTTGCGCCGTGCCGCGGCGTCGCCGGCCGCGGCCTTCTCGCAGAGGCTGATCAGGTGCAGCACTTCCTTCGGCAGCGCGTTGCCGACGCCGGTGATCGCACCCTTGGCGCCGCAATTGACGAAGCCGTGCACCACCTGGGTGTCCACGCCGACCATCAGCGTGAGGGAAGGGTCGCCCGAGGTGATGTTCTCCGCGGCATAGGTCAGCGACTTGGCGCCGCCGAACTCCTTGAAGCCGATCAGGTGCTTGTATTTGGCGCGCAGCGCGAAGAAGAGCTCGGCCTTGGTCTCGAAGCCGTAATAGGGGCTGTTGTAGATGACGGCGGGGAGATCGACCGCCGCTTCCAGGATGCCGGCGAAATGCGCGGCCTGCGCGGTTGCCGACGGCCCGCGCGACAGCACCCGCGGGATCACCATCAGCCCGGCGGCGCCGACCTTCTTCGCATGGGCGGCGAGCGCCGCGGCCCGCGCCGGGTTCTGCGCCCCGGTTCCGACCACCACCGGGACGCCGGCCTTCACCAGGGCCTCGACGCCCTGCATGCGCTGCGCGTCGGTCAGCAGCGGCCAGTCGCCCATCGAGCCGCAATAGACCACGCCGGACATGCCGAGCCCGACCAGCTCCTTGCCCATCCGGGCGAGGGCGTCGAAATCCGGCGTGCGGTCGGCTTTCACCGGGGTCATCAGCGCGGGAATGCACCCGCGGAACGGATTGGCGGCCAAGGCTCTCTCTCCTGTGGGATGGCAATCGAAATGGGCCGGACTATAGGCCGACCGCCCGGCGCCGGGAAAGAGGCGTCGCTAGCGCTCCAGCACTGTCACGCCATCGTCGCTGCCGAGGATGGCCTGCGACGCCAGGCCGACGAACAGCCCCGTCTCCACCACACCGGTGATCCGCTTCAAGCTTGCCTGCAGGCCGGCCGCATCGGCAATGGCCGCAAAGCGGCAATCGGCGACGAAGTTGCCGCCATCGGTGACGAATGCCTTGCCGTCCACGCGCCGGAGTTCGGCATGGCAGCCCAAGGCCGCGAGGCGTTCGATCGCAATCTCGCAGCCGAACGGCACGACTTCCACCGGCAGCGGCGTCGCGGGCCCCAGCTGCTGTACCCGCTTGGTGTGATCGGCGACCACGATCATCCGGGTACTCGCTTCCGCCACGATCTTCTCGCGCAGCATGGCGCCGCCCAGGCCCTTGATCAGGTTCAGCGAGCCTTCCTCGATCTGGTCGGCGCCGTCGATGGTGAGGTCGATCCGGCGATGCCGCGCGAAATCGGTGAGCGGCACGCCGACCTCGCGCGCCAGCGCCGCGGTTCGTTCGGAAGAGGGAATGCCGACGACGTCGAGTCCTTGCGCGACGCGCCGGCCGATGAGCGCGATCGCGATGCTCGCCGTGGACCCGCTGCCCAGGCCCAGCACCATCTTGCTCTCGACCGCCGCCACGGCACGGATTGCGGCGTTGCGTTTGGCGGCGTCGAGCGCCGGATCGATCCGCTTCACGCCGCTCCCACCGCGGGGCCGCCACCCAGGGATTCAGCGCGCCTTGCGATCTCGCGCAGGATCGCGGCGACGATGGCATCGGGCGCGGGCGCGATATCGACCTTGATCGGCTGCTCGTCCCGCGTCGGCTCCTCGAGCTGCTGGAACTGGCTGTCGAGCAGGCTGGGGGGCATGAAATGATCCTGCCGCGCCGCCAGCCGCCCGCGGATCAGGTCGTAGCTGCCGCGCAGGAAGACCAGGGCGACCCGGTCCCGCGGGATGCCGTCGAACAGGATGTCGCGATACTTGCGCTTCAACGCCGAGCAGCCGATCACGCCGGATTCGTCGTCGGCCACCAGGAGCTCGATCCTCTGCGCGATCCGCGCCAGCCAGGGCATGCGGTCGCGGTCGTCGAGCGGCTGGCCGCTCTTCATCTTGGCGATCGCGTCCGGCGCGTGAAAATCGTCAGCATCGAAATAGGAACAGCCGAGATTCTCGGCGAGCAGCTTGCCGACCGTGCTCTTGCCCGACCCGGACACGCCCATCAGCACGACGACGATCGGATCGCCACTCTCCGGGTTCAAAGGCATCCTCTGAGATCATTCCGCCCGCGCCAGTTCCTGGGGCGCGGGCGGACTATAGCATCCCTAGGACGGCGCGCGCATCCGGTTGGTGTCGTCGGCGGCTTCGCTGTCGGTGCTTCGGAAATGGCTCGGCGGCACACCCATCACGCGCTTGAAGGCGCGGCTGAACGAGGCCTCCGAATCATAGCCGAGGCGCTGCGCGACCACGCCGATCCGTGCCTTGTCGCGGCTCAGCCACTGCCGCGCGTGGTGCATCCGCACCTGCGCCACATAGCGCGCCGGCGTCTCGCCGACCACGCGGGTGAAGCGCTCGGCGAAGGCGGAGCGCGAGCCGCGCATGGTCTTCGCCAGCGTCTCCATGGTCCAGTCGGCGCTGGGATTGAGATGGATCGCGGCCAGCACGCGGCCGATATCGGGATCGCGCGCCGCGGCGATCCAGCCGCTGGCATCGCCGCAGCCGCGCTCGACCCAGGTGCGAATGAGGCTGGCCGCGACGACATCGGCCAGCCGCGCCAGGATTCCGCCGGCACCGACCCGGTCCATCGCCACCTCGCAGCCCATGGTCTTCAGGAGATCCGGGATCCCCGGCTCGTTGACCGTCGCCTGGTGCACCTGCATCAGTTCCGGCATCAGGCGGAGGAGGGGATGCAGCCGGTCGATGTTGAAGGTCATGCTGCCGCTGAACAGGAGAGTCTCGTCCCCCGGTCGGCCACCACCGCCGCCGCCGCTGGTCTCGAAGATGTTCTCGCAGACCTTCTGGAAGGCGCAGCGGCAGAAGGGCATCGTCTCCGCGTTCGGCGCGCTGGCCAGCGCATGCCCGGCGCCGCGCGGCAGCAGCATCGCATCGCCCGGCTCGAAGCGGATCCATTCCTTCTCCGGGGTCAGCAGCCAGCAGCCGCTGCCCGAGACGAAGTGAAAGCGCGCCGCCTCCTGGGCCGGAAAGCTCAGGCCCCAGGGCGCCTGCATCCGGAACCGGCCGTATTCCACCCCGTCCAGGCGCAGCCCGCGCAGCATCTCGCTCAGGGGGTCGCCGCCCGGCTCTGCCCGATCTTTGGACGATTTGTCAAACATTGCGGTAAATCTAGCATGGAAAATCCGGATTGCCAGGGGCAAGTGTTAACGGCAGCCAACCCTGGAGCAAATGCATGTCCGAATCCCTGGCCGTGGCGGAAGCCCAACCCGACTCCCCCGCCCTCGACGTCGAGCTTTCGATCTCGCCCGCCTGGGCCGGCGTGCTGTCGCTGGCGATGGGCGTGTTCGGCCTGGTGACCGCCGAGTTCCTGCCGGCGAGCCTGTTGACCCCGATCGCCGCCGATCTCGGCGTCAGCAACGGCGCCGCCGGGCAGACCGTCACCGCGACCGCGGTGATCGGCACCTTCGCCGGCATCTTCATGCCGATCCTGACCCGCAACCTCGACCGCCGCCTGGTGATGTGGTCGCTGACCGCGCTGCTGATCGCTTCCAGCCTACTCGCGGCCCTGGCCACCAATCTCACCATGCTGCTGGGGGCGCGGCTGTTGCTCGGCATCGGCATCGGCGGCTTCTGGTCGATGATGGCGGCCATTGCCATGCGCCTGGTGCCGGAGCGCCTGCTGCCCCGGGCGCTTTCCATCGTCTTCACCGGCGTTTCGGTCGCCACCGTGAGCGCCGCGCCGATCGGCGCCTATCTCGGCGATCTCCTCGGCTGGCGCGCGGTCTTCGGAATCGCCGCCGCGATCGGGGCGCTCACGCTGCTCACGCAGGTGCTGAGCCTCCCGAGCCTGCCGCCGCAGGCCAAGCCCAACCTGCGGACCCTGGTTGCCTTGCTGCGCCGGCCCAGCATCCGCCTGGTGCTCGCCACTATCCTGATCTCGATCTCCGGCCATTTCGCCGGCTTCACCTATGTGCGGCCCTATCTCGAGCAGGTGCCGGCGCTCTCGATCGGAATCATCTCGCTGGTGCTGCTCGCTTACGGCGTCGGCGGCTTCTTCGGCAACCTGGTCGGCGGCGCGATCACCGCGCGCAGCGCGCAAGCCTCGGTGATTGCCGGCGCCTTCACCATAGCGGTCACCTCCTTCGTGCTGGTCGCCTTCGGCGCCACGCCCTGGATCGCGGCCGTGGGCGTGGCGTTCTGGGGCCTCGCCTTCGGCGCGATCCCGGTCGGCGTACAGACCTGGATCGTCAAGGCGGCACCGGACCAGCCGGAAGGCGCCAGTGGCTTGATCGTCGCTGCTTTCCAGATCGCGATCGCCAGCGGTGCCGTGCTCGGCGGCTTGCTGGTGGACGGCTTCGGCCCCACCGGCGTCATCGGCTATTGCGGCTTTGCGACGCTGCTGGGCGCGGCGCTGGTCCTCGCCTTCGGCCGCAAGCCGGCGACCGCCTGAGGAGACTCAGCGCGACGGCCTGGCAGCACGTGCCGCCGGCGCCAAGACCTCGGCCATGGCGATCGCCGCCCGCAGCCGGTCGCGCCACAGCAGCGCGGCGGCTGTGGCGGCGAGCAGCAGCGTGCCGGCGGCCAGCCCGCGCTCCATCGGCGACAGGTTCGCCAGCGCATGCAGAGCGAGATAGAGCAGCACCGCGGCATGGCCGAGCGCGTACCAGGTGAGGGTGAGCGGTCCGTCTTCATTCTGCATTTCGTCCTCCTCGGGAATGTCCATGATCTGGCGCGCGGAAGCGATGAGCGCGGGGTGAGGGAGATCCTTCTCCATGATTGCTGCTTCAATCCCTCGGCCGGAGGTCGTCCGCCGGCGGGGTGAGGGTGCGATCGAGCCAGGCCTGGATCGGGTCGACGCTGGCGAGCTCGTGGTCGAGCAGTCCCTCATTCGCTTCCATGATCGGGCGCGGCGCCGGTGCCGGCGGCTGGGCGCGGGCTACGGCGGCCATGAGGTCGTGCTTGGCGGCTTCATGCCCGGCGGCGAGGTCGAGGGGCAGCGACCGCTCGCGCAGGTCGTCGAAGCTCGCGCTCAGGATTGCAACACTGATGCAAAGGGTGAAGGCGGCGAGAAAGGGGAAGATGTTCATCGGGGGCGCTCCTCCGCTGTGACGATGAAACCTAACCGCGGCCACGCCGACGCAGCCATTGCACGCGGGGACGGCGGCATCATCAATGAGGGCAAGCGACCCTATACTTGAGTATAGTCTGCGCTTCCGAAACCGTGGGCAGGGGACACATTGATTGCTGCGCGACTTTCGCTTGGTATAAATTGAAACTCATGTCGATCGACCTCAACGGATCCCCTGCGTCAGATAGAACGAGCGTCCCATCGGATCCGGTCCCGTCGCACCGGGCCTGGGCCTGGAGCGCGGCGATTCTCGCGGTCGCCATCTTCGCGGTCGATACCTTCACCCCGCTCGACACCGCGGTCGCGGTCTTCTACGTGATCGTGATCCATCTTGCCGCTGGCGCCGCGCGCCGCGCGGTCCTGGTGAAGACCGCTTTGGGCTGCGCCATCCTGACCGTTTTGAGCTACGTCATCGTCCACGGCGATCATGAGCCCGGCCCGCCGCTGATCCGCTGCATCGTCAGCCTCTCGGCGATCGGCATCACCAGCGCGCTCGCCTTGCGCAACCATGCCATCGAGGTCACTTTGCGCGAGCAGGCCGACCTGCTCGAGCTGACCCATGACGCGATCTTCGTCCGCGATATGAAGGACACCATCACCTACTGGAACCGGGGCGCGGAGGTGGTCTATGGCTGGCCGCGCGAAGAGGCGATCGGCCGGCGTGCCACCGACCTGCTGCAGACCCGCTTCCCCATTGCGCCGGAAGAGATCCGTGCCGCGCTGCTGCTGGAGGGAGCCTGGGAGGGCGAACTCATCCACACGGCGATGAGCGGCAAGCGCGTGGTGGCGGCCAGCCGTTGGGCCCTGCAGCGCGACAAGGAGGGCAAACCGCTCGGCGTGCTCGAGAACAACACCGATGTAACCGCCGCCACCGCTGCGCGCGAGGAGCTGCACCAGGCGCAGTCAGCGCTGGCGCATGCCGGGCGGGTGTCGACCTTGGGCGAGCTCAGCGCCTCGATCGCCCATGAAGTGAACCAGCCGCTGGCCGCGATCATCACCAACGGGGAGGCGGCCTTGCGCTGGTTGGCGCGGCCGGTGCCCGATCTTGGCGAGGCGCGGGATGCGTTGAGGCGCGTGATCCAGGACGGCGAACGCGCCAGCGAGGTGATCCGCCGCATTCGCGCGCTCTCGCGCAAGAGCGAGCAGAACATCGCGGTGCTCGACCTGAACGCTCTCATCGATGAATCCATCGCCCTGGTCGAGCGCGAGATCGCCGGGCGGGGGGTGACGCTCAGTCTCGATCTTGAGCAGGGCCTGCCGCTGGTCCAGGCCGATCGCATCCAGCTTCAGCAGGTCCTGATCAATCTGGTGCTGAACGCGCTCCAGGCGATGGATGCCGTAGCGCCGGAGACGCGGCAGCTTGCCTTGCGCTCCTTCACAGACGAGAGCGGGAATCCATGTCTTGCCGTGGTGGACAGCGGTCCCGGCTTCGATGCGGAGACGGCGGACCGGCTGTTCAGCGCCTTCTTCACCACCAAGGCTTCCGGTATGGGCCTGGGCCTGTCGATTTGCCGCTCGATCGTCGAGGCGAGCGGGGGGCGCATCTGGGCCACTCGAAATGACGGCGCCGGCGCCACGTTCCACGTGCTGCTCGCCGGTCAGGCTGTTTCTTGAAGGGAGATTCGAACCCCATGATCACCGGCAACGCACCCGCGCCGCCCCGCTCTGGCGCCGCCAAGCCTGACGAGCCCTGCATCTACATCGTCGACGACGACCCGTCGGTGCGCGACGCCCTGTCGAGCCTGTTCCGCTCGGTGGGCTACAAGGTGCAGCTGTTTGGCGCGACCCAGGAGTTTATCGAGGCGAAGCGCGGCGACGGACATTCCTGCCTGGTGCTCGACATTCGTCTGCCGGGGGCGAGCGGCCTCGAACTCCAGAATCATCTCAACCGCGAGCAGATCCCGATCCCGGTCATCTTCATGACCGGCCATGGCGACATTCCGATGTCGGTGCGCGCGATGAAGGCGGGCGCTATCGATTTCCTGGCCAAGCCGTTCCGCGATCAGGACATGCTGGATGCGGTGGCCAACGCCCTCGAGGCCGATCGCAAGCGCCGCGCCAGCGACGATTCAATGGCCGCGGTCCGGGCTGCCTTCGAGACCCTTACCGTCCGCGAGCGGGAGATCATGGGATTCGTCACCGCCGGCCTGATGAACAAGCAGGTCGCCCACAATCTGGGTTTGAGCGAAATCACCGTGAAGATCCACCGCGCCAGCGTGATGCGGAAGATGGGGTGCCAGTCCCTGGCCGACCTGGTGCGCATGGCTTCGCTGCTGGGCCTCGACACGAAGAAGAGCTAGCCGCGACACAGCAGCGCTGCAATTCCCGCAATCTAAACCTCCGTATAATAGGAGCGGCGGTCAGGCTTCGCCATCTTGTCCCGAACAGAGCAACCGCCGCGCCGCGCATTGAAACCGGCTTCGAGACATATCTTGGCAAGTGAACCCAAATTGACCACCGTCCCCGTGGTCGCCATCATCGACGACGACGCTTCGGTGCGGACCGCGACCGCCAGTCTGGTGCGCTCGCTCGGCTATGCCGCGCAGAGCTATGCCTCCGCGGAGCTGTTCCTGCTCTCCGGCGACGTCCTGCGGGTCGACTGCATCGTGAGCGACGTGCAAATGCCGGCCGGCATGAGCGGCCTCGATCTGCAGCAGCGTCTGATTGATGCCGGCATCAAGGTGCCGACCGTCTTCATCACCGCTTTCCCCGAGGCGCATGTGCGCGCACGCGCGGAGACCGGCGGCGCGATCGGCTTTCTCGCCAAGCCATTCGACGGCCGCGACCTGGTGAAGCTGCTGAACGACGTCGTCGAATCCCAGCGGGCGACCCCATGCACCGAGCGCATACTCTGAGGGTCAGGCGAGACAGCCCCGAAACTTTCCGATTCACTCCGAATAATCTCGGGCAAAGTATGAATCGGGTTTGCCGCGTTGCGCTTCCGGTGTGATTCGGAGGAACACCCGCTATCAAGCGCGCTTACATGTCGCACTGCCTCGGCGGCGCAGCGGGCGCTGCCGTCGCGAAATCCTTGCTTGGAGCCAGACATGACGCGCGCGACCTCCGGCACCTGTTTCAGTTTCATCGCCCTGTTGATGCTGGCGCTCGGTATCGCCGCACAGCCGGCCCAGGCGACATCGGTCGGCCTGATCGCCACCGGCGATGCCTATGCCGACACGATCAGCTCGAGCGGTCCGACCTTCAACGCGGAGTACGACTTCCAGCTCGACGGCAGTGGCGGCGGCGTCACGGTGCTGGCCACCGCCTTCGGCCAGACCTCGCCCACCACCGGGGTCGATCTGCTGGAGCTGGCCTTGTACGACTCCGCGAGCAACCTCATCGCGCAGGCCTCCGGCTCGCCGATCGCCTTCTTCGATTCCTTCGCCCAGTCGGGTATGGCGCTCGGTGCCGGCAGCTATCTGCTGACGGTCTTCGGCCAGGTTACCGCGGGCAAGCAGGCCTTCGTCGCGATCTCGATCGCGGCCAATGCCGCGCAGACGCCGATCCCGGCGGCGGGCCTGTTGCTGCTGACCGGCCTCGGCGCCCTGGGCGGCCTTGCAGCCCGGCGTCGCGCCAAAGCCGCCGCTGCCTGATCCCGATCTCTCTCTCGTTGCCTCCAGTGGCTCGGGCGGCGACGCCCGGGCCTTTTTCCGCGCTGTCCCGCCGCGAAAAGTTCCGCGGGTTAAGCACGATTCCGTGTATTTACCCTCGGAACGGCGGTAGGGCCTTCCGGTTTATCAGCCCATCACCGCCGGCTGTCGGGATGAACAGTCAATTCATCAGCTGAAACTCCGAGGAGGAGCAGGATCATGCGCACCAAGATTCATGCCGTTTCCGTGATGACGTCGGCTGCTGCCCTGGTCGCGATGGGCCTGATGGCCGCGCCGGCCTCGGCCAACGATGCCCAGGACAAGGTGATCTCGACCTTTTGCGACAACAACATCGAGTCCCAAGACTGCAACGACTGGCGCTACAACCGCGCCGGCTGGAGCCCGCAGCAGTATCAGAGCTTCTATTTGAAGTATCAGTCCGACCCGGCCTTCCAGTCGGCCGAGGCGGAGGCCGCGTTCGGCCTGCCGGTCGGTTCCTCGGCCTCGACCAACGACGTCGATCCGGGCACCGCGCCGGTCAACGACAAGCTCGGCACCGCCAACATCGCCGTGCCGGTGAGCCCGAGCTCGGGCACCCCGGGCGCCAGCCCGTCTGTCGGCGGCACCGGCGGCACGGTCACCAGCACCCCGACCGGCAACGTGGTGAACACGGTGCCGGAGGTGATCGGCGATAGCCCGACACATGTCCAGGACTGCATGGCGACCTACAAGTCCTACGACCCGGCCAGCGACACCTACATGGGTCTCAGCGGCGAACGCCAGAAGTGCAAGCTGTGATCTGAGCCGATGCCGTGAATGCCGCGGGGCCGGGATAAAAATCCCGGCCCCGTTCGCTTGACCGTCCTTTCGCGACACGCGTGCGTTGTGCCATATCGGTCGATCCGCCGAGCGATGAGGAGGCTGCGATGCACGACTGGAAACTCCCTTGGGACGGGGCCTGCCGCTGCGGCCGGGTCAAGCTGCGCGTCAGCGCGCCGCCGGCCATCACCGGCGCCTGCCATTGCACCGGCTGCCAGCGGATGAGCGCCTCCGCCTTCTCGCTCTCGGTCGCGATCCCGGCCGAGGGCTTTGCGGTGACCGAAGGCGAGCCGGTGATCGGCGGGCTGCATGGCGCCACCCGGCACTATTTCTGCCCGCATTGCCTGAGCTGGATGTTCACCCGTCCCGAGGGCATGGACTTCTTCGTGAACCTGCGGTCGACTATGCTCGACGGCGATCTGCCGGCGAAGCTTGCGCCTTTCGTCGAGACCTTCGCCGCGGAGAAGCTCCCCTTCGCCGCGACCGGCGCGAAGCATTCCTTCGCCACCCTGCCGCCGA
The DNA here is from genome assembly GCF_054658695.1 of Dongia sp. agr-C8. Taxonomy (NCBI): domain Bacteria; kingdom Pseudomonadati; phylum Pseudomonadota; class Alphaproteobacteria; order Rhodospirillales; family Dongiaceae; genus Dongia; species Dongia sp. agr-C8. Next base: position 206,582 of record NZ_BAAGHZ010000005.1, on the reverse strand, counting down.
TGGAAGCCTGGGAGGGATTGATGCGGGAATATGCCGCTGGCGCGGCGCAAACCTGAATCCGCCCGTGGAAATCGCGGGCCGAGACCGACCGGCAAGGATTTCCACCCGACCAGGACCTCCCGGGGTGGTGATTTTGCAAGGCCGAACCGGCACTAGGCCCCTGGGAAATCAGAGGCTTGTCCCGGGATTCCGCATCATCGGCCAACGATCGCGCTTAGGTAGATATTCAACAATAATTAAGACTGGATTATCATAGTGCCGCTGTGATTTGGCGGGGTGATGACGCCGGCGGGGGCGCCCGGCGGATGCGCCCCCATGGGGATGCATACTCCGCTATGTCCATCCGCACGTTCCTGACCCTGGTGATCGCCGTCATGGGCTTGGCTCTGCTCGCCGTGGCGGGGATTCGCAGCGTCTCGGACGCGGCGCGCAGCAACCGCGCCGACGACGTCGTGGCCCTGGCCGATATCGGCCAGTCGCTGCTCCCGACCTTGATCTCGGCGCGGATCGAGCGCCGCACACTTGTCGTTGCCTCGATGGCTACCGCGCCGGCCGCCGAGGCTTCGTGGCAGCGCCTTTCCGTGCACCGGCCGATCACTGACGCGAAGGTCGCCGAGAGCATCGCCGCCTTGCGCGCCTCCGCCCTGCCGGATGCCGCCATCCTGGCGGACCGTCTGGCCGCGGCCCATGACCGCAACGTGGCACTCCGCCCGGCGATCGATGCCGCGCTGCGGCTACCGCTCAAGCAGCGCGACGCCAACCTGCTCGCGCGCTACAGCGACGACTCGCTGGACTATGTCCGCGCCATCAGCGCCGCCGCCGACGCGGTGGAGCAGGCGACCACTTTGTTCGATCCCGAGATTGACCGCCTGATCTCGCTCAACCGTTCGGCCGCGGCGGCGCGCTACTATTCCAGCCTGATCACGCTCAGGATGGAGAGTGCGATCGCCTTCAAGCTGCCCTGGCGCGCCAAGGACATCATCGAGGCCGCCGAGGACCGCGGCCGCGCCGATCTGGCCTGGCGGTTGGTCTTCAGCGTCGGCGCCGATTCCGGCGTGCCGACGCCGCTGGTCAAGGCGATCGAGGCCGCCAAGGCGGCGCGCAGCGGTCCCGATGCCCAGCGCCAGGCCGCGGTCATCGCCGCCCTGCAATCGGGGCGCCCGAGCGACATCTCGGTCTCGGAACTGCAGGAACTCAACACTGGCCTCCTCGATCCGTTGGACAATGTGCTGAAGGAATCCATGACCGAGATGGTGGCGCAGGCCAAGCGCTACCAGCACGACGCCAAGGTGAGCTTCGCCATCACCGTCGCGCTCATTCTGGTCATCCTCTGCATGACCGGCTTCGGCATCGCGGTCGTGCACCAGCGCGTCAGCCTGCCGATCCGGCGCATCACCCGGCAGATGTCGCGGCTGCAGGAGCCGGACGGCAGCGGGACCCCGGAAGTCGAGGCCGCGCGCGAGGACGAGTTCGCGATCCAGGACACGGGCCGCAACGACGAAATCGGCGAGATGGCGCGGGCGCTGATCGTGTTCCGCCGCCAGGTCGAGGAGCACGGCCGCCGGCTGCAGGAACACGAGATGCGGCAGTTCCTGGAGACGCTGATCGACGCCATGCCGGTCAGCATCACCTTTAAAGACACCGATCTCAGATACCGCTACGCCAACCGCTCGCGCCGCCACGCGATCGGCGCCGTGATCAGCGAGGGCGATCCCGATCCCAAGCTGGTCGGCCGGCGCCTCTCGGAAGTGGTGCCGGGCGAAGCCAGCGACCGGGTCGAGGCCGCCGACCGCGAGCTGCTGGCGACGGGCGTGGCGCAGCAGTTCGAGCAGGCCCGCACCGGCCCGGACGGCAAGCCGGCGATCATCTGGTCCTTGAAGACGCCGTTCCGCGACGCCGAGGGCAACATCACCGGAATCATCACCTGCGGCGTCGACATCACGCGGCTGAAGCAGATCGAAGCCGAGCTGGTGGCGCAGCGCGAGAAGGCCGAGGCCGGCAACCGCGCCAAGATCGCCTTCCTCGGCAGCATGAGCCATGAGCTTCGCACGCCGCTGAACGCGATCATCGGCTTCGCCGACATGCTGTCGAAGGGCTATTTCGGCGCGCTGGTCAACAAGCAGCAGGAATACGTCGCCGACATCCGCCGCTCCGGCGAGCACCTGCTGAAGATGGTCAACGACCTGCTGGATCTCTCCAACCTCGAGATCGGCCGCCAGGTGCTCGACATCGGCGCCTGCAACTTCGACAGCGTCGCGGTCGCGGCCCTGAGCATGGTGCAGCCGCAGGCCGAGCAGTCGCAGATCCAGCTCGACTTCCAGCCGACCGGCGTTATGGTCCGCGCCGACGAGCGCGCGCTGACCCAGATCCTGGTGAACCTGCTGGGCAACGCGATCAAGTTCAGCCCGCGCGGCGGCCGTATCGCGTTGCGCGCCCACCGCAGCCCGGAAGGCATCCGCATCCAGGTCGAGGATGCCGGCTATGGCATGACCGAGCTGCAGCGCAGCAGCGCGCTCGCCGCGAACCTGACCGCGCCGCCGACCCAGGCCGATCCCTACAAGGCGCGGCCCAAGGGCGGCGCCGGCCTCGGCCTCGCGATCTGCCGCCGCCTGATCGAGCAGCACAACGGCACGCTCGAGATCGAAAGCCAGAGCGGCCAGGGCTCGACCGTCAACGTCGTGCTGCCGGCCGCGTAGCCTTTGCCCCATCCGGACTCCCTCGCACGCCGGTCGCTGCCGATCCTCGGCTGGCTCGCATCCTATCGGCGCGATTGGCTGATACCGGACATCCTGGCGAGCCTTGCCGTCTGGGCGGTGATGGTGCCGGAGGGCATGGCCTATGCCGGCATCGTCGGGGTGCCGCCCATCATGGGGCTCTACACCATCGTTCCGCCGCTGCTGGCCTATGCCCTGCTCGGCACCTCGCGCCGGCTGGTGGTCGGGCCGGATACCGCGACCGGTCTCATCTCGGCGCTGACGGTGGGCGCCATCGCGGCGCAGGGCACGGCGGAGTTCAACGCGCTGACCTCGACGCTCGCGGTCCTGATCGGCGGCTTCTTCCTGCTGTTCGGCATGCTCCGCATGGGCTGGGTTGCGGCCTTCGTGCCAACGCCGGTGATGCGGGGATTCATCGAGGGCCTGGTCTGCGTCACCATCATCGGCCAGGTGCCGCATCTGCTGGGCATCGAGGCTGCCAGCGGCAACTTCTTCCAGAAGCTCTGGCACGTGCTGCAGCACCTCACCGATGCTTCGTTCGGCCCGGTGCTCACCGGCCTGCTGAGCCTGGCGGCGATGCAGCTGCTGCGCCGCCTGCTGCCGCGCGTGCCGCGCGTGCCCGCGGCGCTGGTGGTCGCGGTGGGCGCCACCATCCTGGTCGGCTTGTTCGGCGGCGAGGCTGCCGGGGTCAGCGTGGTCGGTCCGCTGCCGTCCGGCCTGCCGCAGTTGACGCTTCCCGTGCTGGATCTGGCGGTGCTGCGGGAGCTGGTGCCCGGCGCGCTGGCCATCGTGCTGGTCGGCTATGCCGAGGCGCTGGGCGCGGCCAAGGCCGCCGCAACCGAGGGCGGCGGCGACATCGATCCCAACCAGGAGCTGGTCGCGCATGGGCCCGCCAATATCCTGAGCGGTCTGTTCGGCGGCTTCCTGGTGGTCGGCAGCCTCTCCAAGACCTCGGTCGCCATGAGTGCCGGGGCCCGCACCCAGCTCGCCAACGTGTTCGCGGCGATCTTGTGCTTCCTCACCCTGATCCTGCTGACGCCGCTGTTCCGCGGGCTGCCCCACCCGACGCTGGCCGCGATCGTCATCGCCGCCATGCTGCATCTCTCCAAGCCACGCTATCTGCGCGACCTCTTCGCCCGCAACCGCTGGGAGTTCGGCCTCACCGTCGTGGTGATCGCGGGCGAGCTGACGCTGGGCGTGCTTCAGGGCATTACCCTGGGCGTGCTGCTGGCGCTGATGGTGGTGATCTACCGCACCACGCATCCCCGCGGCGCGGTGCTGGGGCAGGTGCCGGGCAGCGAGGCCTATCGCGACGTGGCGCTTCACCCCGATGCGCGCACCTTCCCGGGGTTGCTGATCTGGCGCGCGGGCGGCGACCTGTTCTTCGCCAGCGTCGGTCACGTCGCGCTGGGATTGAAATCGGCGCTGGCCGACAGCCACCCCGCCGCAAGACGCGTCCTGCTGGACGCGGGCTCGGTGAATTTCATCGACACCAGCGCCTGCGACGCGCTGCTCGCCCTCATCAAGGAGCAGCAGGCGCAGGGCGTCAGCTTCGCCTTCGCCCGCGTCCGCGACCCGGTGCGCGAGCGGATGCGGCTCGCCGGCATTGAGGCTCTCGTCGGCGCCGACCGATTCTACGAACGCGTGACGGACGGGGTGCGGGCATGGCTCCGCAGTGAAAGCGGCGAGGCCGCGTCCGCCGGCAAGGATTGAGCCCGGGCTGCCGCATGCCGAGGGTGGAGGATGCGCAGGGAGCGCCGGTTGCTATTGCAGCCGCTTTTTCAGGCGCGGCACCGCGAAATCCAGGAAGGCGCGCAGCTTCATCGGCACCACCCGGCCGCCGGCATAGACCAGGCTGAGCGGCATCGGCTCCGGCTCGAACTCGCGCAGGATGGTGACCAGGCGGCCCTGCCGCTCGGCCTCGGCGACCTGGTAGCAGAAGACCTTGGTCAGCCCCGCGCCGGCCAAGGCGGCCTCGATGCTGGCCTCTGCCGTCGTCACCACAAGGCGCCGGCGCACCGGTACCATTCGGGTAGCGCCGTCGATGCGGAAGGGCCAGGCATCCGGCGCCGGCAGGCGGCTGCGCATGATGCAGTCGTGGCCCGCGAGCTCCTCAGGGTGGCGCGGCGTGCCGTGGGTGGATAGATAGGCCGGGCTGGCACAGATGACCGGACGGATTGTCGCGATGCGCGCCGCCATCATGCTGCTGTCGGGCAATGGGCTGATGCGGACCGCGAGGTCCACCTGGTCCTCGCCCAGGTTGACGATCTGGTCGTCGAGCAGCAGCCGCACGTCGACCTCCGGATATTGTCTCAGGAATTCGACCACCACCGGCACCACATGCAGCCGGCCGAACACGATGGGCGCGGTCACCACGAGTTCGCCGCGCGGCGCGCGATACTCGCCGGAGGCGGCACGCTCCGCCTCGCCCAGATCCTCTAGCAGGCGCCGGCCGGATTCGTAGAACACCTGGCCGCTCTGGGTCAGCGTGATCTTGCGCGTCGATCGGTTGATCAGGCTGGCCTTCAGGAAGTCCTCAAGCTCCGACACCTTGCGGCTCACCGTGGCGAGCGGCATGCCCAGCTTGCGCGCGGCGGCGGAGAAGCCGCCGGCCTCCACAACCGCGACGAAGGCGGAGATCGATTCAAAGCGGTCCATGTTCTCTCGAAAAATGGAAGGATGAGTTCCATAAATGGCATGTAGTAGCGAAAAACGGAACAAACTAAATGCTCGGGACCGGCCCAATCCCCGCCGGGCACGCAAAGGAGCATTCCATGTCCCGAATCCCGACACCCGCCAACCTCGAGGCCGCACCGGCGGCGGCCCAGGGCGCCCTGGCGGCGGTCAAGCAGCAGCTCGGCGTCCTGCCCAACCTGTTCCTGGTGGTGGCGAACAGCCCGGCCGCACTCGACGGCTATCTCGGCCTGAACGGCGCTTTGGCCAAGGGCAGTCTCGACGCCCGGACGCGCGAGCGCATTGCACTGGCCATCGCCGAGTTCAACCGCTGCGCCTACTGCCTCTCCGCCCACACCTATCTCGGCAAGAATCTGGCGAAGCTGGATGAGGTCGAGATCGCGGCCAACCGCAGCGGCCGCTCCAACGACGCCAAGGCCGACGCCGCGGTTCAGTTCGCGGTGAAGATTGCCGCGTCGCGCGGCCATGTTGCCGATACCGATCTGGCCGCGGTGCGGCAGGCCGGCTACGACGCCGGCCAGATCATCGAGATCGTGCTCCATGTCGCGCTCAACACCCTCACCAACTACGTGAACGAGGTTGCCGGCACGACGGTCGATTTCCCGCTCGTCGCACCGGCGCGCGACGCCGCCTGAGACCGGCGCTCGCCGCGCATCCATCACCCCCGGGCACCGTCCCTTCATTCCGTCAAGGAGCTTCCATGTCACGCACGCTGCACGCCGCGGGCCTCGGGACGCTGCTCGGGTCCATGCAGGCCCTGTCGCCAGCCCAGGCCGAGCCCACCACCTTTCATCACGCCGAGGTGCAGGGCCTCGACATCTTCTATCGTGAGGCCGGCCCGAAATCGGCGCCGACCGTCCTGCTGCTGCACGGCTTTCCGTCATCGTCGCACATGTTCCGCGATCTCATCCCGGTTCTGGCGCAGCGCTATCACGTGATCGCACCGGATTATCCCGGCTTCGGCTATTCGAGCACGCCCGGTGTCGATCAGTTCCAGTACACGTTCGCCAATCTCGCCACCGTCATGGACTCGTTCGCCGCGCAGCTCGGGCTGCAAAGCTATGTCATCTACATGCAGGACTACGGCGGACCGATCGGCATGCGCCTGGCGCTGAAACACCCGGAGAAGGTGCGCGGCTTCGTGGTGCAGAACGCCGTCGTCAATGTCGAAGGCTGGCACCAGGAAGTGGTGGCAAGCTTCCTGCCGGCTTGGCAGAGCCGCACCCCCGAGACGGAGAAGCCGCTGCGCGCGGCCTTCAACGCCGAGGCCACAAAATTCCAGTACACCCACGGTGAGTCACGCGCCGACCGGGTCAATCCCGATGCCTGGACCTTCGACCAGGCGCTGCTGGACCGGCCGGGCAACGATCGGATCCAAGTTGAGCTGCTCTACCAGTACCAGGACAACGTTGCGCAATACCCGATGTGGCAGGAATACCTGAAGGCCACTCAGCCGCCGATGCTGGTGGTGTGGGGCGACAACGACCCGTTCTTCACGACAGCGGGCCGTGATTTCTTCAAGACCCTGGTGCCGGGCGCCGAGATCCACGGCTATGACGCCGGGCATTTCGCGCTGGAGACGCATCTGCCGGAGATCTCCGCCGCGATGCTCACCTTCCTCGATCGCCTGAAGCTCGAGAATTGAGGGGGGACACGCCATGCAGAGGGCAATGATCCAGGCCGCGTTCGGGATGTGCCTCGGCCTCGCCGCGCCGGCAACGGAAGCCGCGGCCGCCACGGATATGAAACAGGGTTTCCTCCCGCTCGACTTGGCCATGGAAGCCGCTGCCGAGGGCATCCGGGTATGCGAGGCTCACGGCTGGCACGTCACCGTCACGGTGGTCGATGCCGGCGGCAACATCAAGCTGCAGGCCAAGGGAGACCGCAGCACGATCCACACCAAGGATGCGAGCTTCCGCAAGGCCTATACCGTTGTGACAATGGGGCCGATCTTCGGCTTCGACGTGCTGGGCGACTGGGTCGAGCAGTTGAAGACCAATCCCTTTGCCGCGACCTATGCCACCTTGCCGAACCTGTTCCTGCTTCCCGGCGCGGTCGGCGTGAAGATGGACGGCGAGATGGTCGCGGCCATCGGTATCGGCGGCGCGCCTGGGGGTGCCAATGATGAGATCTGCGCCAAGGCGGCATTGGCCAAAATCGCCGACCGGCTGAACTAGGCTTCGCCACGCGGCAGATGCCGTTGACCGGTTCCTTCGGGATCGGGCCATGGGAAAAGGGCCGGGAGTTCCCTCCCGGCCCTGCCTGGCGTCGGCGCTGGTGAAGCGCGGCGCCGTTATGCCATCGCCGCCTCCAGGCTCGGATAGTCGATATAGCCCTTGGCGTCGCCGCCGTAGAAGGTGGCGCGGTCGGCCTTGGCGAGCGGCGCGTTCTGCTTGAAGCGCGCTGGCAGGTCGGGGTTGGAGATGAACAGCGTCGCGAAGGCGATGAGATCGGCGTTGCCGGTCTTCAGCTGCGTTTCCGCTTCCGCCGCCGAGCCGTAGCCGGCCGCGGAGATGATGGGGTTGCGGAACAGCGGGCGGAAGAAGTCGGCGTCGATCGGGCCGCCGGGCACGTCGTCGCCGGGGCCGGCGCGGGTCACGTGCAGGTAGGCGAGGTTGAAGCGCTCCAGCGCCTTGGCCGCATGGCCGAAGATCGCGCGCGGGTTGCTGTCATACATGTCGTTGAAGTTGGTGTTGGGCGACAGCCGCACCCCGACGCGCTCGCCGCCCCAGACGCCGACCACCGCCTCGGTCACCTCGATCAGGAAACGCGCGCGGTTCTCGACCGAGCCGCCGTATTGATCGGTGCGATGATTGGTGCCGTCGCGCAGGAACTGGTCGATCAGGTAGCCGTTCGCGCCGTGGAGCTCGACGCCGTCGAAGCCGGCCTGCTTCGCATTCTCGGCACCCTTGCGGAAATCCTCGACGATAGCGGCAATCTCATGCGTCTCGAGCGCCCGCGGCGTCACATAGGGCGTCATCTTGTAGTCGATGGTCATGCTCTCGCCCTTGGGCGCGATCGCCGAGGGCGCCACCGGGAGCGCGTTGTTCTCCTGCAGGGTCGGGTTGGAGATCCGGCCGACATGCCAGAGCTGCAGGAAGATCCGGCCGCCGGCCTTGTGCACGGCGTCGGTCACCTTCTTCCAGCCCTCGACCTGCGCTTGCGTGTAGATGCCCGGCGTGTGGACATAGCCGATGCCCTGGGGCGAGACCTGGGTCGCCTCCGTCACGATCAGGCCGGCCGAGGCGCGCTGGGTGTAATAGGTCGCCGCCATGCCCGAGGGGACGAAGCCCGCCTTGGCCCGGCTGCGAGTCATGGGCGCCATCACAATCCGGTTCGCGAGGGTATAGGGGCCGACTTTCACGGGGTCGAACAGCATGCGCATATTCCTTTGGTTTTCAGAAGGTTGGCATCGAGAGGGTGAGGCTTGGAAATCGTTAAGTAAGTGATTACATACTTCTGGAACAGGCAATTTCAAGCCCTGATCGTCGAAGCCGCGTGATATTTCGAGAGCCATGAGCACGAACGCCGAAACCGACATTCTGGATGACGAGGCCGAGAGCGGCTGCCCCAAGCAGGCCGATGGCGAGCCGTGCCTGGTCGCGCGCCGCCGCGACAAGGAGGCGACCAAGCAGGCGCTGCTCAAGGCCGCGGTCGCCGTCTTCGCGGAGCGCGGTTTCGACGGCGCCACGACCAAGGAGGTCGCGACGCGGGCCGGCGTCAACGAAGGGCTGATCCAGCGCTATTTTGGCGGCAAGGCCGGGCTGTTGCAGGCGATCGTCGGCAACATGTGCGGCGAGCGGCTGACCGCCTGCCGCGCCGCGCCACCCAGCGACAGCCTGAAGGCCGAGATCGCCACTGTGCTCAGGCACGAGATCCTGCAGGCCGACGCCAACCGCGATTTTCTCCGCGTGTTCATCTCGCGGGCGCTGGTCGATCCCGACCTCGCCGCCAGTCTGAAGGCGCATTACAAGGAGAGCCGGATGCCGCATCTGGTGCACCGGCTGCAGCATTTCCGCGACAACGGCACGCTCGACCCTGCGGTCGATCTGGCGCAGCTTGCCGCCACCATCACCACTTTCGCCTTCGGCCTGGGCTTCATGCAGCAGGTGGTGCTCTCCGAGGACCCCAAGGTGCTCGAAGGCATGATCGACGGCATTGCCGAGACCATCGTGCGCGGGACGGCGGCGAAGTAGCCGCGCGCCTACGCACCCCCACCCCGGCCCCCCCCCGATTCGGGGGAGGGAGTAGATGACGAACTCGGTCTGTCCCCTCCCCCGAATCGGGGGAGGGTTAGGGTGGGGGTGCGAGACACCGCCTATTGCCTCGCACTGAAACACGCGGCACGCTCCCCCCAAGGGGATCAAAGACATGAGACTTCGCCGCCTCGGCTCGTGCCTGCTGGCAATCACGCTCGCCGCCGCCTTCGCCGCGCCGGCATCGGCGGCGGATTCCGATTGGCGGGTGAAGAACCGGCTGCAGGGCAAGCTCAAGGACGGCAAGCCGGAGAAATCCGAGGACGTGAGCGGCATCGCCTGCGCGCCGGGCCCGCTGCCGCGGCTCTGCCTCGTCGTGGATGACGAAACCCAAGGCGCGCAGGTGGTGATCCTGCAACAGGATCTGCTGATCGCCGGCGATTTCATCCCGCTGATCGACGACGTCCATGACGGCAAGCCGCTGGAGCTCGATGCCGAAGGCGTCGCCTATGCCGACGGCTTCTTCTATGTCGCCGGCTCGCAGGGCCGCCCGCGCCACGAGGAGGACGCGGCGAAAGAGGCGAAGAACCTGCTGAAGGCCGCGGCGACCCGCAAGATCTTCCGCATCGCCCTCCCGGCTGATGCAGTCGATCTCGCGACCGGCGCGCTCACCGGCGCCCCGGTCGTCACCACCTCGACGGCGCTGGCGGAGATCCTGGCGAAGGATCCGGTCCTGGCAGCGGCCTTCGACCGGCCGCTGGGGAAGAACGGGCTGACGGTCGAAGGCATCGCGGTCAAGAGCGACCAGCTCTACGCGGCGATGCGCGGGCCGGTGATTGACGACGGCAGCGCCGTGATCGCCCGGGTGCCGCTGCCCGCCCTGTTCGACGGCGCGGCGGGCGAGGCGACGCTGTTCCGGCTTGCGCTCGACCAGGACACCCAGGGCGACTCGCGCGGCATCCGCGACCTCACCGTCTCCGGCGACGGCTTCCTGCTGATCGCCGGGCCGGTGAACGATCCGCCGAAGAAACACGCGATCGCGATCGGCGACTATGCGATCTATTCCTGGAATGAAGGCGCCGCCGAGAAGCGCCTCGACCTTAAGCCCTACGGCAAGAAGACCAAGCCGGAGGCTCTGCTGCTGCTCGACGAGAATGCCGCGACGGCGCGGGCGCTGCTGATGTTCGACGGCCCCAAGGAAGGCGAGCCGACCCCGGTCGAGATCCCGCTGCAATAGCGCTCAGTTCAGGAGCCCGATCAGGCCGCGGACCGCGGCGATGGCACCGAGGCCCGCCAGCAGCAGGACCACGATCCGCCGATAGGTCTTGGCCGAGGCCTTGTCGAAGACTCGGTCGCCCAGCCAGTTGCCGACCAGCATCGCCGGCACTAGCAAGGCGCCGAGGATAAGGGCCGGAAGCTGCATCAATCCGCCGAAGGTGGCCGAGACCGCGCTCATCGCCGCCGAGACCTGGAAGAACAGGATGAGGCTCGCGCGCCCCGCCTCATGCGCGATCGGCATCGCGAGGAACAGGAAGATCACCGACGGCCCCGGCATGGCCGCGGCGCCGCCGGTCAATCCCGCGATCGCGCCGAAGCCGGCGGAGACTGCGGCAGGCGGGCGCTGCTGGAAGCGGAAGCCGAGCTGCACCGCGCCCGACGCCGCGAGCACGGCGAGGCCGATCAGCACCCGCATCCAGTCGGCCGAGACTCCGGCCAGCAGCCAGGTACCGAGCGGCGTGCCGATCGCGGCGCCGGCGATGGTGGGAGTGAGCAGCTTCCAATCGACCTTGCGCCAGATCTTCGGGATCAGCTGCAGCCCGGCGATGATGGCGAGGATCATGATCGACGGCACGATCTCCGCCGGCGCGAAGAACAGCGAGAGCATCGGCACGCCCACCACCGCGAGGCCGAAGCCGGTGAAGCCGCGGATGAAGGCGGCGACGAAGATGCAGAGACTGGCGAGCGCCCAGGTGGTGATCGAGAGCTCCATCACCCGAGCAGGCTTTTGGTGTGCCGCGCGATGGTCAGCTCTTCATCGGTCGGGATGACGCGGATGTCGAGGGCACCCAGCCATTGCAGCTGCGCAGTCACGCGGTCCCGGATCGGCGCCGCATTCTCGCCGACCCCGCCGGTGAAGACCAGCGCATCGACCCCTCGCAGCGCTGCCGCCAGCGAGCCGACCTCGCGGGCGATGCGCGTGCAGTAGATCTCGACCGCGAGCCGCGCGCGATCGTTGTCGGTTTCCAGCAGCGTCTTCATGTCCGCCGTGCCGCCCAGCGCCAGCAATCCGCTCTCGTGGTAGAGCAGCTTCTCCAGCTTCGCGAGATCGTAGCCCTCGCTGCGCATCAGGTGCAGGAGCACGCCGGGATCGAGCAGGCCGCCCCGCGTGCCCATGACCAGCCCGTCGAGGGTCGAGAATCCCATCGTCGTGGCGACGCATTTGCCATCCCGGACCGCGGCGAGGCTGGCGCCGTTGCCAAGATGCGCGATGATCAGGCGCTTTGGGGCATCGCCGCCGAGCCGCTGCAGGATCGCCTCATAGGAAAGACCATGGAATCCATAGCGTCGGATTCCCTTCTCCCAAAAGCGGTCCGGCAGCGCGAAACGCGCGGCGGTCTCCGGCATGCTGGCGTGGAAGGCGGTGTCGAAACAGGCGATCTGGGGGACGTTTGGCAGCGCCGCTGCGACCGCCTCGATCGCCGCGACATTGTGCGGCTGGTGCAAGGGCGCCAGCGGAATGAGATTGCGCAAGTGCCCGATCGTGGCCGCATCGATTTTGACCGGCGCGGTGAAGCGCGTGCCGCCATGCACCACCCGATGCCCGACCGCCGCGACCTCCAGCCGCTCGATCAACAGCGCCACCGCGTCGCGATGGTTCTGGAGCTTCAGATTCTCCGTGGGCCAGACGACACCGCTGAGCTTGGCAAAACCCTGCCCGATGCCGGACAGCTGCCCGCGCAACTCGCAGCCGAGATCGTCCAGCCGGAAGGTCGCGAATTTGAGGCTGGACGATCCAGCGTTGATGGTGAGGAGACGCATGTTGGGCAGAATAAGCGGCAGCCGCCACGTCGGATAGGGCCAGTGCTAAAGGGCCGCCGGTCCAGACGGGCAGCCGCCCTCGCCAAGCGCTTCGTCGATGCCGATTTCACCCTTAGCGTAGCGCATCAGGCGCTCCCGCCGTTCGAGATAGTCCGACGTTTCGCGGTATTCCTTACAGGACTTAGGACCGCCATGCGGGTTGATTTTCTCTTCTTCGATCGCAGGCGGGCCATTTAGCTGGTCAAGGCGTCCTTCGGCGCGCGCCTGCAGCAGTGCTTCAGCGAAGCCTTCCGCCGTTTTGAAAATGTGTGCCTGGAACTTCTCTCTGGCCGCAGCGGAGTATGAGCAGGCTTTGATCTTTGCGATAATGAGTCGGCGGAAGATTCTTCCAGCTTCGACATCGCCACAGACATCAAACTCGAAGAAGCTCATGCCATAGGCGATCTCGGCGCCGACAGGCTCGTCGGGAACCTCTTGCGCGTGCGAGGCGATGGGAAACAGGAGCGACGCCGCCAAGGCGAGGCTAGCGCAGCTGCTCTTTGACCGCCTCCGCAAGCCGCATGATGCCGGGCTCGATGCGTTCCGTCGGGATCGAGGAGACGCCGAGGCGGCAGAAGTTCTTCGGCCCCGGCTGGTTGAGGAAATGCACCGCGCCGGATTCAATCACCACCCCCTTGGCCAAGGCGGCCTTCTCGACCGCGCTCATGTCGATCTGCGCGGGCCCGCTGATCCAGAGCGCGGTGCCGCCCGCCGTGAGGTTCACCGAGAATTCCGGCAAATGTTTGACCATCGCCGTCACTGCGGCGGCGAGGCGCTCGCGGTAGACATTGCACAGCCGCCGCAGCAGCGCGTCGTGATGCCCGTCGGCGAGGAACAGCGCGATGGTGCGCTGGTTGTTGGTGGCGGGATGTCGGATCATCAGCCGGCGCAAGGCGCGCGCCTCGGCGATCAGCTCCTTCGGGCCCACCATGTAGCCGAGGCGAAGTCCGGGGGCGAGAGTCTTGGAGAGCGAGGAGATGAAGACCACGCGGCCGCTGCGGTCCATCGACTTCAGCGCCGGCTGCGGGCTGCCCTGGTGCGAGAGCTCGCTTTCGTAATCGTCCTCGATCATCACGAAGTCGTCGGCCTGCGCGCGCTCGAGCAGGGTGTGGCGGCGCTCCAGCGACATGGTCACCGTGGTCGGGAACTGATGGCTGGGCGTCACATAGACATAGTCGCATTCGGCAAGCGCGGGGCCGGGGATGAGACCCTGCTCATCGACCTGGAGCGCCAGGCGCTTGCCGGCGAACAGGCCGGCAATATTGCGGGCGTCGGTGTAGCCCGGATCCTCGATGCCGAAGGTGGTCTTGCTGTCGAACAACAGGCTGGCAAGGAGATAGAGCGCATGCTGCGCGCCGACCGTCACCAGGATCTCGTCCGGCGCCACGCGCACGCCGCGGCGCGGCAGCAGCCGGGTGCGGATCTGCTCGATCAGCAGCGGGTCGTCGTCGGTGAAGCGGTCCTTGGACCAGTCCTTGACCGCGTTGACGCTCAAGGCCTGCCGCGAGCATTCGCGCCAGGCGGCTAACGGGAACAGGCTCTGGTCGACTTGGCCATAGATGAAGGGATAGGGGTAGTCCTGCCAGTTGGCGGGCTTCACGATGTTCCGCTGCAATCCCGGCCGCGTCTTGAATCGCGCGGCCCAGTCCGGCGCCTGGTCCGGCGCCGGTTCGAAGCGCTTGGTTTCCGCCGCCGCACCCCCACGCTCCTGTCCTGGGGCGCGGCCGGTCAGGATCTCCGGGTTCACGAAGAAGCCCGAACGCTCGCGGGCGATCAGGAAGCCTTCCTCGACCAGGTCCTGATAGGCGAGGACCACAGTATTTCTCGCCACCTTCAGCGATTGGGCCAGCGAGCGGCAGGAGGGCAGGGGGGCGCCGGGCAGGATCTGGCCGTCGAGGATGGCCGAGACCAGCATGCGGCGCAGCTGGGCCTGCAAGGTGACCGACTTGTCGGGCTCCAGGCGGAACAGGAAGGCGCGGCTGGCGTGGACCAATGAATACCCCTCGCTGGCCCCATCAATAAAACTCACGCATTAACCCTGGGGACCCGTCCGATTGCTGCCCGGATATATAGCAGTTTCGTGAAACTGCGGTGAAGCTCGTTGCAAGTCCCTTCAGACCGGTTATGCTGGTTTGCAACAAAAAGAGTTCGGGAGTGCCAGCGCTGGGAACCTGCCCGCCATCCTTCACGGGATCGGCGGCCGAATGTTCATACCGGCCCGGCTACACCCAGACCGTCAAAGCAGCCGCTCGCAAGAAAACGCGGCTGACTGGCGCAGAGAAACCTCAGGAGGGTGACGTATGACCAAGCTTACTCCAGATCAAAAGGCGACGCGGGCGACGCTGCTGGCGGCGCGCGCCTTCAACCGCCGCACCATGCTGAAGACCTCGGTCCTGGCGGGCGCCGCGGCTTTTTCGGCGCCGTGGATCGTCAAGGACGCCTTCTCGTCCTCGGGCGAGCTCAATCTGCTGATGTGGTCGGACGAGTATCCGGACCCGGTGATTCCCGATTTCGAGAAGAAGACCGGCATCAAGGTCAACCAGACGCCGTTCTCGCAGAACGAAGAGCAGATCAACAAGCTGCAGGCGACCGGCGGCGAAGGCTTCGACATCGTCTCGCCGACCTGCAACCGCGCGCCGCAGTACAAGGATCTCCAGGTGCTGGCGCCGTTCGATACCAGCAAGCTGACGCATCTCGACGCGCTGCTGCCGTCGATGCTCGGCCAGGCGAAGAGCCTGTGGACCTGGGAAGACGGCCTCTACTACCTGCCGCATTGCTGGGGCTCGGAAGCCTTGTCGTTCCGCACCGACCTCTACAAGGGCGATCTCACCAAATTGAGCTACGGCTCGCTCTGGCAGGATGACGTGAAGGGCCACACTCAGGGCCGCGGTCACTCCTTCCTGCTCGGCATCGGCCTGTGGATGGACCACAGCGGCCAGATGCCGTCCAACCGCATGCTCGACGGCTACAAGGACGAAGAGTCGTTCAAGAAGATCTGGGACCCGATCCTGAAGTTCGCGATCGAGCACAAGTCCTGGGTCAAGCAGTTCTGGGATTCGGCCGACAACACCAAGTCCGGCCTGATGGAGAACGACGTCTGGCTCGGCCAGACCTGGGACGGCCCGCCGCTGACCTTGAAGAAGGAAGGCAAGCCGGTCAGCTACCAGGCTCCGGTCGAAGGCGCCATCGTCTGGCTCGACGGCGCTTCGCTGACCAAGGCGGCGAAGAACCTCGATCAGGTCTACGAGTTCCTGAACTACCTGCATACCCCGGAAGTTTCGGCCAAGATTTCCGACGGTTCCAACTACAACCCGGTCGTGACCGGCGGCGATGCGCTGACCTCGGAAGCCTTCAAGAAGAACTTCCAGGAAGCCTATCCTGGCGACGCGCTGAAGAACGTCTGGCCCTGGCCGGCCGAGCCCGGCTGGTACGCGGAAATCCGCAGCCAGTACGCCGAGCAGTTCGCGGCGGCCTGAGCCGTTTCGACCTGAAAGACAACAGCCCCGGCCTTGCGCCGGGGCTGATTGTTTTTGCTCCCCGAGGGTTTGGCCCCAGCGATCGCCCTTGATCTGACGGGACCTTACGTGGAAACTCGATTCAAACGTTAAGAAACGGCAGGGCGGGGCTTTGGCAGAGAGCAGGCAGATGAGTGCCGGCGTCGAACTCGATCACGTGACGGTCCGCTTCGGCGACTTCACCGCGGTCAAGGACGCGACACTCGACATCAAGGGCGGCGAGTTCTTCTCTTTCCTGGGGCCCTCGGGCTGCGGCAAGACCACGATCTTGCGCGCCATTTCCGGCTTCCTGGAGCCCAGCGAAGGCAAGATCCGGATCGGCGGCCAGGACATGTCCGGCTTCGGCCCGAACCAGCGGCCGACCGCCCTCATCTTCCAGAACCTGGCGCTGTTCCCGCTGATGTCGGTGGCGGAGAACATTACCTACGGCCTGCGCGTGCGCGGCGTCTCCAAGGCCGAGCGCCGCAAGAAGGCGGACGAGCTGTTGCAGCTGATCGCCCTGCCGGGCCAGGGCGACAAGCTGGTCAGCGAGCTCTCCGGCGGCCAGAAGCAGCGCGTGGCGATCGCCCGCGCGCTCTGCGTCCAGCCCAAGGTGCTGCTGCTCGACGAACCGCTCTCGGCATTGGACCTCAAGCTCCGGCAGCATATGCGCGCCGAGCTCCGGTCGATCCAGCAGCTGGTCGGCATCACTTTCATCTACATCACCCACGACCAGGGCGAAGCGCTGACCATGTCGGACCGCATCGCGGTCATGAGCGACGGCGTCATCCAGCAGATTGCCGACGGCCGCGCGGTCTACGACGAGCCCTCGACCGCTTTCGTCGCCTCCTTCGTCGGCGAGAACAACGCCTTTGCCGGCAGCGTCGCCAAGGCCGACGGAACCTTCGCCGTGGTCGACACGCCGTTCGGGCAATTGCGCGGGCGCAATCCGAAGGGGTTGAAGGCGGGCGACCGCGCGATCCTGTTCGTGCGTCCGGAATCGGCCAACCTGGTCTCCGGCGGCGCCGATACCACGCTCTCGTCGCGGGTCAAGAACGTTGCCTTCGAAGGCAACATGACCCATGTCTTCCTCGAAGGCGCGGGCAAGAAGGACATCACCGTGACCGTGGGCCGGCAGAACGGCCTGACGATTCCGGCGCAGGGTGCCGCCGCCGCGGTTTCCTACGACCCCAGCCTCGGCTTGGTCCTGCCCGACGGGAAGCTTGCGCGTGAGTAGCCGCGCCCTCGTCTTCATCGTCCCGATCGTCGTCATCGCCGTCTTCTGGCTGATGGCGCGCTGGGAATCGCGCGTGCACAAGGATGCCTCGCGCAAGGGCTATTTCGAGCGCAACGGGAAGACGCTGGGCATCGCCTTCATCCTGCTGGTCGCCTTCTGGATGCTGTTCCTGGTGGTGCTGCCCTATCTCTACATGGTGGTGGAGAGCTTCCACCCGCGGCTGCCGCCGACCGAGCGCGGCGGCCCGAACGATGTGCTGACACTCGCCCAGTATGAATCCTTCATCGTGCTGCCGACCGGCGGCACCAACTGGACGCATATCAACGCCTTCATCTTCTCGATCATCGCCTCGATGGCGGTGACCGCCTTGAACTTCGCGATCTGCTATCCGCTGGCCTATTACATGGCGCAGGCAGGCACTCCGCAGAAGGTGCGGCTGATTCTGCTGGGCCTGATCGTGCCCTATTGGGTGAACGAGATCCTGCGCGCCTTCTCGCTGCGGCTGCTGCTGGCCTCGAAGGGCCTGATCAACAACATCCTGGTCGGCATCGGCATCCTCGACACGCCGATCGACTTCCTCGGCAATAATGTCGGCCTCTATGTCGGCCTCTCCTACGCCTACCTGCTGGTGATGATCTTCCCGCTCTACAACGCGATCGAGAGCCTGGACAAGAACCAGATCGAGGCGGCCCGCGACCTCGGCGCCCCCTGGTGGCGGATCCACAAGGACATCGTCATCCCCTATGCCAAGCCCGGCATCGCCTCGGGCTGCACCATGGTCTTCATGTTCTCGGCGGGTGCCTTGGCGGCACCGCTCTTCCTCGGCGGTCCGCGCACCCTCTGGTTCACCTCGGTGATCTACAACTTCTTCTTCCAGGCGTTCAACTGGGCGCGCGGCTCGGCCTATGCCTTCATCCTGCTCGCCGCCTGTATCGCCCTCGTCATGCTGATGCTCCGGCTCTTCAAGGTCTCGCTCGGGGAGACCATAAAATGAAGTCGAAGCACGTCATGAAGGCCATGCTCGGCTTCTACATCCTGCTGTTCTTCGGCTACCTGTTCGGGCCGATCATCGTGATGTCGATCACCGCCTTCAACACGCCGAGCTATCCGCAGGCCTATCCGTTCGAGAGCTTCACCACCGACTGGTTCGTGAAGCTGTGGAACGACCGCGCCATGATGGACGGCCTCACCAACTCGATCATCATCGGCATCGCCGTGGTGCTGATCTCGGTGCCGGTCGGCCTGGCGGCGGCGATCATCATGAGCCAGATCTACCACCGCGCCCGCGGGCTCTATTACCTGGTGACGATCTCGCCGCTGCTCACGCCGGGCGTCATCATCGGCATCTCGACGGTGATCTTCTGGAAGGACGTCCTGAGCCTGACCGAAGTCACCAAGGCCGTCTTCTACAAGGGCATGGTGCTGGCGACGCTGGGCCAGGCGAGCTTCATCTCGGCCTATGTGCTGCTGATCTTCATGGCGCGCCTGACCCGCTTCGACCGGGCCCAGGAAGAGGCGGCGCTCGACCTCGGCGCCTCGCATCCGCAGGTCTTCTGGCACATCCTGCTGCCTTTCCTCAAACCCGCGATCGTCTCGGCGGTGGTGATCGCCTTCCTCTCCTCCTTCGAGAACTACAACACCACCACCTTCGCGATCCTCGCCGACCGGACCCTGGTAACGGTGCTGGCCGGCCAGGTGCGCCAAGGCACCACGCCAGCCTTGTCGGCGCTGGCGGTGGTCATCATCGGCATCTCGCTGCTCGGCGCCATCTCTTACGAAGTGCTGAAGCGCCGCGAGCAGCGCCGCGCCGAAGCCGCCCAGCTCAAGGCCAAGCTGGCCGAGCAGGCGGAAGAATCCGGTGGCGCACCGGGACTGGCAACGCAGTCGGCGTAGCAATCCGCACTGCAGCAGTGTGGACCTGCGGCCAAGCTGTGAATCCCGTGCTGGCCCCTCGGAATCGACGCGCCTGACCCTGACAGGTCCCGCGTGCCATTCCATAAACTCCTCAAATAGCGTGTGATTTCGCGCCCCTCGACTCCGTGTCCTGGGCTAGATTGACCCGGACAGGGATCGCCAAGACCAGCATGCATCTGCCCTCATGACCACGCGCCGCATCGTCACCGAGCTGCACCAGGCACCGGCTCAGGTTCCGGGCGAGCCCGTCATCGACACCTCGCCGCAGACCGGCGACAGCGTGAAGACCACCACCTGCTACATGTGCGCCTGCCGCTGCGGCATCAAAGTGCATATGAAGGACGGGCGGGTCCGCTATATCGAGGGCAACCGCGACCATCCGGTGAACAAGGGCGTGCTCTGCGCCAAGGGCTCGGCCGGCATCATGACCCAGTATTCGCCGGCGCGGCTGCAGAAGCCGCTGATGCGTGTCGGCGAGCGCGGCAAGGGCGAGTTCCGCGAGATCGAATGGGAAGAGGCGCTCCGCACCGCCACGATGTGGCTCAGCGAGATCCGCGCCACCGATCCCCGCAAGCTTGCCTTCTTCACCGGCCGCGACCAGAGCCAGGCCTTGACCGGCTGGTGGGCGGCGCAGTTCGGCACGCCGAATTATGCGGCGCATGGCGGCTTCTGCTCGGTCAACATGGCGGCGGCCGGGATCTACACCATCGGCGGCTCGTTCTGGGAATTCGGCGAGCCGGACTGGGCGCGCACCCGCTACCTGATGATGTTCGGCGTCGCCGAGGATCACGACAGCAACCCGATCAAGCTCGGCCTCGGTCAGCTTAAGGGCCGGCCGGCCGACAACCGCGCCAAGTTCGTCTCGATCAACCCGGTGCGCACCGGCTATTCCGCGATCGCCGATGAATGGATCGGCTTGCGGCCCGGCACCGACGGCCTCTTCGTGTTGTCGCTGATCCACGAGTTGCTGAAGGCCGACAAGATCGATCTCGATTTCCTGGTCCGCTACACCAACGCACCCTGGCTGGTGATCGACGCGCCGGGCACGGCGGACAATGGGCTGTTCGCGCGCGACGCGGCCGGCGAGCCGCTCTGCTTCGGCACGATCCGCAACGCTTGCATCTCGGCGCTGAAGCCGGATGTGGCGCCGCAGCTGATCGGTGACGTGACCCTGCCCGACGGCCGCAAGGCGCGGACCGTGTTCGAGCTGATGGTGAAACGCTATCTCGACCCGAAATACGCGCCAGAAAAGGTCGCGCCCGAGATCGGCATCGAGGCGGCGACGATCAAGCGGATCGCATCCGAGCTGGCCCATGCCGCCTTCGAGCAGACGATCGAGATCATGGCGGACTGGACCGACTGGGCCGGGCGCAAGCACGACCGCTTCATCGGCCGTCCGGTCTCGATGCATGCGATGCGCGGAATCTCCGCCCATTCCAACGGCTTCGACACCTGCCGGGCGATTCACGTCCTGCAGATGCTGCTGGGCTCGATCGATTGCCCGGGCGGCTTCCGCTACAAGCCGCCGTTCCCGCGCGCAATCCCGATGCCGCTGCTGCCGACCGATGCGACCGGCCCGCTGCAGCCGCTGAAAGGCCCGCCGCTCGGCTTCCCGCTCGGCCCCGAGCACCTGCTGGTCGATGACGCCGGCAAGCCGAAGCGGATCGACAAGGCCTTCTCCTGGGACGCGCCGCTTTCCGCCCACGGCCTGATGCATATGGTGATCCACAACGCCTGGGCGCAGGATCCCTATCCGATCGACACCCTGTTCATGTACATGGCGAACATGGCCTGGAACTCGACGATGAACACGTCGGGCACCATGCAGAAGCTCGCCGACAAGGATCCCGCGACCGGCGAATACAAGATCCCGCACATCATCTATGCCGATGCCTATTACTCGGAGATGGTGGCCTATGCCGATCTCATCTTCCCGGACACCACCTATCTCGAGCGCTGGGACTGCATCTCGCTCTTGGACCGGCCGATCTGCGATGCCGATGGCGCCGCCGATGCGATCCGCCAGCCGGTGATCCAGCCCGACCGCGACGTGCGCGCCTTCCAGGACGTGCTGCTGGACCTGGGCGCGCGCCTCGGCCTGACCGCGCTCTGCAAGGAAGACGGCGTCACGCCGAAATTCCCCGGTGGCCTCAAGGACTATCTCGTCAACCACCAGCGCCGGCCGGGCGTTGGCATGCTGGCCGGCTTTCGCGGCAACGGTGACCAGTCCGGCAAGGGTGAACCCAATCCCGACCAGCTGCAGCGCTATATCGAGAACGGCTGCCATTGGCGCACCGAGATTCCCGACAATGCCAAGTTCTTCCGCCACGCCAATGCCGACTACTTCGACTGGGCGATCACGCTGGGCTTGAAGGACCTGCGCGACCAGATCGTGCTGCAGATCTATTCCGAGCCGCTGCAGAAATTCCGCCTCGCCGGCGAAGGCCTCGGCGCCAAGCCGGCGCCGGAAGCCGTGCGCGCGCGGTTGAAGGAGAGATTCGATCCGCTGCCGGACTGGCATCCACCTTTCGGCGAGGAGGTCGACCAGACGCAATACCCGATCCACGCCATTACCCAGCGGCCGATGCACATGTATCACTCCTGGGGCTCGCAGAATGCCTGGCTGCGGCAGATCCAGTCGCGCAACGCGCTCTTCGTCAACCGCGAAACCGGCACCAAGCTCGGCCTTCAAGATGGCGACTGGGTCTGGATCGAGAGCCCGCATGGGCGGGTCAAGGCACCGGTGCAGCTGATGGAAGGCGTCAACAAGGACACAGTCTGGACCTGGAACGCGATCGGCAAGCGCAAGGGCGCCTGGAACCTCGCGGATGATGCACCGGAATCGAAGCAGGGCTTCCTGCTCAACCACGTGATCTCGGAACTGCTGCCGCCGCGCGAGGACGGCTATCGCTACGCCAATGCCGATCCGGTGACCGGACAGGCGGCCTGGTATGACCTTCGCGTGCGCCTGGTGAAATGCGCGGCCGAGGAATGCGGCGAGACGACGCCGAGCTTCCCCGCCTTGAAGCCGCCGCTGAAGCGGCCACTCGACCTGCTGCAATACGGGCGCAAGTTCCGCCAGGACCGAAAGCGATGACGTCGCTTCCCGCCGCATCCCCGAAGAAGCTCGGCTTGGTCATCGACCTCGATGTCTGCGTCGGCTGCCATGCCTGCGCGGTCAACTGCAAGGAATGGAACAGCGGCGGTCATGCCGCACCCTTGAGCGACTTCGATGCCTATGGCGCCAAGCCGGACGGCGTCTGGTTCAACCGCATCCACACCTTCGAGGCGGGCGAGGGCAGTGCCGGCCGCACCGTGCATTTCCCCAAGTCCTGCATGCATTGCGAGACGCCGGCCTGCGTCACCGTCTGCCCGACCGGCGCCTCGTTCAAGCGCTCCGCCGACGGCATCGTGCTGGTCGACGAGGAGAAGTGCATCGGCTGCAAGCTCTGTTCCTGGGCCTGTCCCTACGGCGCGCGGGAATTCGACCAGGCCGAAGGCGTGATGAAGAAATGCACGCTCTGCATCGACCGCATCTACAACGAGACCCTGGACGAGCGCGACCGCGTCCCGGCCTGCGTGGCCTCCTGCCCGGTCGGCGCGCGGCATTTCGGCGATCTCGGCGATGCAGAGTCGCCGGTCTCGCAGCTGGTGGCGGAGCGCGGCGGCTACGGGCTGATGCCGGAGCTCGGCTACGCGCCGGTCAACCAATACCTGCCGCCGCGCCCCTCCCAGGTCCGCGCCGGCTGCACCGGCGCCAAGGCGCTGCCGGACGAAGACGTCGCGCCGGCCGGCGGATTTCTGCGCTGGGTCGACCGGCTGCTGTCGCGCTAGACGGATCCAGAATGCATCCCGCCTATTCCGTCATCTTCTTCACCACGGCCTCCGGCGGCGGCTACCTGCTGCTGGCCCTGCTCGGCCTCGGCGGCGCGCTCGGCATCCTGCCGGCGGATCCGGTGCTGGGCGTGGTCGGCTTCGGATTGGGCTTCGTCATGGTGACGGCGGGTCTCCTTTCCTCGACCTTCCATCTCGGCCATCCGGAGCGGGCCTGGCGCGCCTTCAGCCAATGGCGCAGCTCCTGGCTCTCGCGCGAAGGCGTGCTCGCCGTCGCGACCTTCCTGCCTGCGGGCTTGCTGGCGATCTGCTGGGTGTTCTTCGGCAAGGCGCCGGTCTGGCTCGCGCTTCTCACGCTGGTCCTAGCGCTCGCCACCGTTTCGGCGACCGCGATGATCTATGCCAGCCTCAAGCCCGTGCAGCGCTGGGCCAACGGCTACGTGCTGCCGAACTACCTGCTGCTCGGCTTCGCCAGCGGTGCGCTCTGGCTGGCGCTCATCGCCGCGATCCTGCTGCCAGCCTACTACGCCACCATCATGCTGGATTGGGCGGCGATCATCGGGCTCGGGCTGGCGGCGCTCGGGAAGGCGGCCTACTGGCGCTTCATCGACCGCAGCCGCAGCATTGCGACGCCGGAAAGCGCCACCGGTCTCGGCGGTATCGGCAAGGTGCGCATGTTCGCCGCGCCCCATACGGAAGAGAACTATCTTCTGAGGGAGATGGGCTACAAGGTCGCGCGCAAGCACGCGCTGAAGCTGCGGCTGATCGCGCTGGGACTCGGTTTCAGCGCGCCGGCGCTGCTGGTGTTTCTCGCGACTTTCGTCACCGGCTGGCCGGCGGTGTTCCTGCTGGCGCTGGCCACCATCGGCAACGCGGCCGGTACCCTGACCGAGCGCTGGCTGTTCTTCGCCGAGGCGCGTCACACGGTGACACTCTATTACGGATCAGAAACCGCGTAGAGGAAGGTCGGCGCCGCGCTGCAGCCAGTTGTCGGCGCGATACTCGGCGGCGCCATCGATCACATGCAGGGTATAGGCGTGGCGCGAGCGATCTGACCGGTTGGGTCCGCTCCAATGCGGCAGCAATCCGTGCAGCACCACCAGCGCGCCCTTCTTGGCACTGAGTGCGACCTTCGGCCCGGTCGGGTAGGGCGCCGGATCCAGGATCTCGGTCACCAGCGCGCCGTCCTTGCGGAAGAAGCGGCTGCGCAGCGGGCCCTTATGGCTGCCGCGAATCGCCATCATGCCGCCGTTATCGACATTGGCGTCCTCCAGCGCGAACCAGAAACCGATGACACTCAGGGGCTCGGTGGTGAGGAAGGTCGAATCCTGGTGCCAGGTCACCTCGCCGCCGATCCGTGGCGGCTTGAAGATGAACATCGACTGCAAGAGAAGCGGCTCGCGGAACAGGCCCTTGGCCAGGCTTGCCAGATGCGGATGCCGCGAGAAGGCGCTGAACACCGGATCGAGGTCATGCATCGCATGGCCGATCTTGTTGATCGAGAGTTCCTTCGGCTGCTTGAGCTTTCCCGCGGCGTCGAAGGCTTCTTCCTCGAAGAAGAAGCGGATCTTGTCGCCGGATTCCTGGAAATAGGTATCGCGGGCATGCGCCGCCGAGGTGGTGGAGAAGACAGTGGCGTGGGCCTCGGCGTCGAAATCCTCGACCAGCTGCTTCGCGCGTGCCTGCAGGCTGTCGCACCAGGCCGCCGGCATGAAATCCTCGATGACGAGATAGCCGTCCTCGGCGAAGGCCCGCGCCATCTCCGGCGTCAGGCCGGATTCGCTGCGCTGGAACCGCCGGGGTTCATCGGGAAGGATCGCGTTCATAATGCGCAGGCCGTTCCGTGCTTCAACGGCGCGAGGCCGAGATGGGCGGCAATGGTCTGGCCCATGTCGGCGAAGCTGCCACGGATGCCGACCGAATGCGGCTGCAGTCCCGGGCCGAAGAAGATCACCGGCACATGCTCGCGGGTATGGTCGGTGCCCTTGAAGGTCGGGTCGCAGCCGTGATCGGCGGTGATGAGGACGAGATCTCCCGGCTGCAGCTTGGCTTCGAGCTCCGGCAGGCGCCGGTCGAATTCCTCCAGCGCCGCGGCATAGCCTTCGACATTGCGGCGATGCCCGTGCAGCGTATCGAAATCGACGAAATTGGCGAAGATGATGGAGCGGTCTCCGGCCTCGTTCATAGCCTCCAGCGTGCGGTCGAACAGGCCCATGTTGTTCTCGGCCTTGAGCGTCTTCGGCACGCCCCGGCCGGCGAAGATGTCCGAGATCTTGCCGACGCCGATCACCTGGCCGCCGCCCTGCAGGGTGCGGTCGAGCAAGGTCTCTTCCGGCGGCGGCGTGGTGAGGTCGCGGCGATGCGAGGTGCGCTGGAAACTGCCCGCGCGCTCGCCGATGAAGGGCCGCGCGATCACCCGGGCGATCTGCAGCGGCTCGGTGAGCCGCTTGGCGACGGTGCAGATCTCGTAGAGTCGCTCCAGGCCGAAATGCGTCTCATGCGCCGCGATCTGGAACACCGAATCCGCCGAGGTGTAGCATATCGGCTTGCCCGTGCGGATATGCTCCTCGCCCAGGCGGTCGATGATCTCGGTGCCGGAGGCATGGCAGTCGCCGAGGATGCCGGGAATCTTCGACTCCCGAATGAAGGCCTCGAGGAAATCGCGCGGGAAGCAGGGAAGCTTCTCCTCGAAATAGCCCCAGTCGAAGGGCACCGGGCAGCCGGCCATTTCCCAATGGCCGCTCGGCGTGTCCTTGCCGCGGGACACTTCCTTGGCCGCGCCGTAGACGCCGGTGATCGCGTCGGTCGCAACGCCCGGCAGCACGCGGCCATGCACCAGATGTGCGGCGAGGCCGAGCCCCAATCGCGCCAGGTTCGGGACCTTGAGCGGCTTGCCTTGCAGGGCGCGCCGCTCGGCGATATGGCCGAGCGTGTCCGCGCCTTCGTCGCCGAAATGCGCCGCATCCGGTGTGGCGCCGAGGCCGAAGGAATCCATGACAAGAATGATCGCGCGCTTGGCCATGGGCACAGTGTAGGGCCACCTCTCTGAATTGAAAACACCGTCATGCGCGGGCTTGACCCGCGCATCTTTCGCCACGCGCGGCACCAGATCCGCGGGTCAAGCCCGCGGATGACGATTAGAGTCAGCGCAAGGTTTCGATGACCGTCGGCCCCGGCTTGCACTTCGCTTCGCCCAGCGTGTAGGCGCGCTGCAGCTCGGCAATGGCGACCGTGGCGGTGGCCTCGTCGGCTGCGTGCACCAGGGCGAGCGGCCTGGCGTGATCGAGATGCTCGCCGATCCCCGCGACCTCGGTCAGGCCGACCCGGTGGTCGATCTTGTCCTCGGCATGGCGACGGCCGCCGCCGAGCGTCAGGACCGCAACGCCCAGGATGCGGGCGTCCACCGCCTGCACGATGCCGGATTGCAGCGGCGGGCAGGGGCGGATGACCGGCGCCGCGGCGAGGTAGGTCGTTGGCCGCTGGAGGAAGTCGCGCGGCCCGCCCAGGGCGGTCACCATCTTGGCGAAGATCTCGGCGGGTTCGCCGTTGCCCAGCGCGGTCTCGGCCTTGGCACGGCCCGCCGCCGCGGTGACGGTGAGGCCGGAGAGGGCGAGCAGCTCGCCGGCGAGCGCGATGGTGGCTTCGTGCAGCCGCGGGTCGCGCCGCTTGCCGGTCAGGTAGTCGATCGCCTCGATGACCTCGAGCGCGTTGCCGACCGTGGTGCCGAGCGCCTGATTCATGTCGGTGATCAGGGCGCTGGTCTTCAGTCCCGCGCCGTTGGCGACATCGACGATGCTGCGTGCGAGCTCGCGGGAATCCCCCAGCTTGGCCATGAAGGCGCCGGAGCCTGTCTTCACATCCATCACCAGCGCATCCAATCCGGCGGCCAGCTTCTTCGACAGGATCGAAGCGGTGATCAGGCCGATCGACTCCACCGTCGCGGTCACGTCGCGGATCGCATAGAGCCGGCGGTCGGCCGGGGCGAGGTCGTCGGTCTGGCCGATGACGGCACAGCCCACGTCCTTGACGACGCGGCGGAAGGTCGCGAGATCGGGCTGGCTCTTATAGCCCGGGATCGCATCCAGCTTGTCGAGAGTGCCGCCGGTATGACCCAGACCTCGCCCGGAGATCATCGGGTTGAAGCCGCCGCAGGCGGCCAGGATCGGGGCGAGCATCAGCGAGACCTTGTCGCCGATCCCGCCGGTCGAATGCTTGTCGATCACCGGCCCGGGCAGATCGAGATGCTTCCAGTCGAGCACGGTGCCGGAATTCCGCATCGCGACGGTGAGCGCGATCCGCTCGGGCATGGCGAGGCCGCGGAAGAATACCGCCATGGCAAAGGCCGCGACCTGGCCTTCGGAGACGGTGTTCCGGGTCAAGCCCTCGACCATGAATGCGATCTCGGCCTCGCTGAGCGTGCCGCCGTCGCGCTTCTTGCGGATGATTTCCTGTGGGAGCATGGAGTAGACCTAGAGGCTTCGGCGGTGGAGGTCAATCATGGCCCACGATCTGGTGATCGGTGGCAGCGGCATGCTGTCAGGGCTGGTGGAGGCGCTGGCCCGGGACGGCCGCCAGGTCACAGTGGTCGCGCGCGGCCGGGAACGGCTGCAGCGGCTGGCGGCGTGCCATCCCAACATTCATCCGCTGGTGCTTGACTATCATGACGACGCCGTCTTTGAGGCAGGTCTGGCGGCGGCGGCCGAGCAGCGCGGGCCGTTCAACCGCTGTGTCGCCTGGATGCACGACGACAGCAAGGAACGCGCCGTTCGCATTGCGCAGCAGGCGCGCGACGTCTATTGCGAGGTGCTGGGCAGCGCTTCAGGCGATCCGGGTAAGCCGGAGCGGCTGGCGGAATGGCAGGCGCTGATTGCGCCGGCGAAGCTCCGCCTCGCCGTGCTCGGCTTCATGATAGAGGGCGGGGTTTCGCGCTGGCTGACCGATGCCGAGATCAGCGCCGGTGTCGGACGTGCGCTTGCGAGCGAAGATGCGGTGACGATCGTAGGAACCGTAAAGCCCTGGTCCGCCCGCCCCTAGCCCGCGTGATCCGCGATATAGGCCTGCAGCAGGTCGAACAGCTTGTCGGCGGCGGCGCGGGCCTGGACCATGGTGTGCTCGTGGCTCAGCTTCTCGCTGCTCAAGCCCGCGCCCATGTTAGTGATGATCGAGAAGCCGGCGACCTTGAGGCCGCAATAGCGGGCCAGGATCACGTCCGGCACGGTGGACATGCCGGCGATGTCGGCGCCGAGCACCTTGGCCGCGCGGACTTCGGCCGGCGTCTCGAATTGCGGACCGCTGAACCAGCAATAGATGCCCTGCTTCAAGTCCAGGCCGATGCGGCGCGCGACCGCGGCGAAGTCGCTGCGCATCGCCGGGTCGTAGGCGTCGACCATGTCGATGAAGCGCTTGCTCCCCGTTTCGTTGAACAGCGGCGAGACCTGGGTCAGGCTGATATGGTCGGTGATCATCGCAACCGAGCCGGCCGGAATCGCGGCATTGAGGCTGCCGCCGGCATTGGTGACGATCACCGAATGACAGCCCAGTGCCGCCAGGGTCTCGATCGGCGCCTTCATGGCGGAGGGATTGCCGTGCTCGTAGTAATGCGCCCGGCCCTGCAGGCAGGCGACCGGCGTCGGGCCGACCCAGCCCAGGATCAGGCGTCCCGCGTGTCCCACAACGCCGCTGCGCGGGAAGCCGGGCAGGTCGGAATAGGAGACCACCATGGAACGGTCGATCATCTCGGCGAAGGGGCCGACGCCGGAGCCGAGGATGAGTCCGATCTTGGCGCGGAAGCCGCGCGCCTGTTTCGGGATGCCTTCGAGGAGCTGTTCGATCATCGCGCTGTTTTGGACCGGGCGCGCTTGGGGTTCAAGCCCGCTTTCTTGCCCTTGAGGTTGCGCTTGCCGAAGCTCGCCGGGAGCAGTTCCGCGATGGTGAAGCTGGTCTTCAGGCCCTCGGGGCCGCAGATATGGACCGGCGTCTCCGGGTCGGCGAACTCGGCGATGCGCTGGCGGCAGCCGCCACAGGGCGTCACCAGCTTCGGGCCCCCCGCGACCACGGCGATCGCGCGGATCCTCCGGGCGCCACCCAGCACCATGGCGGAGATCGCCGAGGTCTCGGCGCAGACGCCGTTGGGGTAGGCGGCGTTCTCGACATTGCCGCCGGCATAGATCTTGCCGTCGTCGGCCAGGATCGCGGCGCCGACCTTGAACTTGGAATAGGGCGCATAGGCGCGGCTGTAGGCATGCTTCGCCGCGTCATGTAGCTTCTTCTGCAATCAACGCTCCTTGACGTAGGGCCGCCCGATCGCCCTGGGCGGGATTGCCTTGCCTATGAAGCCGGCGAGCAGGATCACCGTCAGCGCGTAGGGCAGGGCCTGGATCAGCTGCACCGGCAGCTCGGTGTCGCCAAAGAATTTCTTGCCTTGCAGCAGCGGCGCGCCGGCATCGAGGAATCCGAATAGCAGACAGGCATAGAGGGCGGGGAGCGGCTTCCACTTGCCGAAGATCATCGCGGCGAGCGCGATATAGCCGCGGCCCGCGGTCATGTCGCGCTGGAAGAAAGCCCCCTGCGAGATCGCGAGATAGGCGCCGGCGAAGCCGCAGAGGATGCCGCTGAGAATGACCGCGCGATAGCGCAGGAAATCGACCGAGATGCCGGCGGTATCGACCACCGCGGGGTTCTCGCCGACCGCGCGGAGCCGCAGGCCGAAGCGGCTGCGATAGAGCAGCCACGCGACCGCGGGCACCATCAGGAAGGCGATGTAGGTGAGCAGGCTCTGGCCGCTGACCACCTTCACGTAGAGTGATCCGAGGAGCGGCAGATGGGAGATGTTGTCGGTGCCCGGGAAAGTCAGCGGCATGAAGCGCTGCGTGGCGTCGAGCTGCGGGGTCTCGCCGCCGCGGCTGAACCAGGCATTGCCGAGAACGACGGTGAGGCCCGCGGCAATGATATTGAGCGCGACGCCGGAGACCACCTGGTCGCCGCGATGGGTGATGCAGGCGAAGCCGTGCAGCAGGGACATCACCGCCCCGACCAGGACCGCGGCGGCGAGCCCATCCCAGGCCGAGCCGGTCAACGCCGCGACCACGGCGGCGGCGAAGGCGGCCGCCAGCATCTTGCCCTCGAGCCCGATGTCGATCACGCCAGAGCGCTCGGAGATGAGGCCCGCCATGGCGCAGAAGATCAGCGGCGTCGAGACCCGGATCGTCGCGCTGAGGAGATAGATGACGGTGGTGAACCACTCCATCTTCAGATCTCCCCAGGCTTGCGCTTCGGCTTCTTCGGGCCGCGCTTCTTCTTCGGCGGGGCCGGCGGCGGCTCGGCGGCCGATGGCGCCTCCGCCTCTGTCGTTTGGGCCCCGGGTTGCGCCGGACTTGGTTGCGA
The DNA here is from genome assembly GCF_054658695.1 of Dongia sp. agr-C8. Lineage (NCBI taxonomy): Bacteria > Pseudomonadati > Pseudomonadota > Alphaproteobacteria > Rhodospirillales > Dongiaceae > Dongia > Dongia sp. agr-C8. The sequence goes on along the minus strand of NZ_BAAGHZ010000005.1, from coordinate 176,038 downwards.
TTTTTTGAGCCAGGACAGCTTGTCTTGTGCCTTCGATGGCGTCGCATCCGGTCCCATGGTTACGATCTCGGCCTCGACCACCTCGATCACTTCCGGAACTGGCACCGGTTGCGGCGCCGGGCCGGCCGGGGATGCTGCCGGTTCCGGTTCCGGCTCCGGCACGGCGGCGCGGATCACAGTCTCTTCGGCAAGGGCAACCGGAGCATCGGGCGCCGCCGCGGGCGAGACCGCCACCGTTACAGTCTTCGGCTTCGCCTCGCGCCGCGACTGATAGAGCCGCCAGGCCCGCTCCAGCAGCGGCCGGTTCACATAGGCGAGGGCGCCGGAGAACAGGATCACCAGGCCCTGCATCACCACGATCATGTCTTTGGTGATGGTCGGGATCTCGAAGGCGAGCTCGGCACCGCCCTGGAACAGCGCGCCGAACAGCAGGCTCGCCAGGATGATGCCGAATGGGTGGTTGCGGCCCATGAGTGCCACCGCGATCCCGGTGAAGCCCGCGCCGGCGACGAAGTCCATCATCAGCTGGTGATGATTGCCGAGGATCTCGTTGACGCCGACAAAGCCCGCCAGCGCACCCGAGATCATCATCGCCTCGATGGTGATGCGGTTGGGGCTGATGCCGGCATACTGGGCGGCCCGCGGCGCGAGGCCGGCGGTGCGGAGCTCGTAGCCGCCGCGGCTGCGCCAGAGGTAGATCCAGACCAGGCCGCAGCAAACCAGCGCCCAGGCGAAAGCGAGATTGAGCGGTGTGTTCGGCATGGTGATGCCGATCTCGGCCAGCAGCGCGTGCACGTAGGGCATGGCGGCACTGGGCGCAAAGTCGCGACTGACCAATTCCATGCTGCCGGGAATGTTGAACACCTTGACCAGGAGGTAGCCCATCAAGGCGGCGGCCAGGAAGTTGAACATGATCGTCGTGATGACGATGTGGCTGCCGCGCTTGGCCTGCAGATAGGCCGGCACGAAGGCCCAGGCGGCGCCGAAGGCCGCGGAGGCCACAATGCCCAGCGCCAGCATCGGCCAGAGCGAGAGGCTGCCGTCGAAAGCGAGCGCTGCCAGCCCGGCGCCGAGGCCGCCGATATAGGCCTGGCCTTCGCCGCCGATGTTGAACAGGCCCGCATGGAAGGCGATCGCCACGGCGAGACCGGTAAAGATGAAATTGGTGGCGTAATAGAGCGTATAGCCGATGCCGTAGAGATCGCCGAAGGCGCCGGCGCCCATGGCGCGGATCGCCGTGAACGGGTTCTCGCCGATGGTGCGGATGATGATACCGGAGACGATCAGCGCCATCAGGAGGTTGACCACGGGGAGGCCGAATATCTCGAGCCAGCGCGGCATCGGGCCCGGTGTTGAGCTCATTTGCGCGGCCTGATCTTCATGCCGGCCGGCAGAGCGGCGTTGCGCGAGGTCATTTCCGGCGGCAGCAGCGGCGGCAGCCCGGGCGCCGCGGGTTCCGACCCGTCCGAATGCGCATTCGCCATCCAGAGGCCGAGTTGCCGTTCGTCGGCGCGGTCGCCGGCGGTCTCGCCGACGATGCGGCCCTGGAACATCACGATAATGCGGTCGGCGAGCGCCAGGATCTCGTCCAGCTCGACCGAGACCAGCAGCACCGCCGTGCCTTCGTCGCGCATGGCGACGATCTGCCGGTGGATGAACTCGATCGCGCCGATATCGACGCCGCGGGTCGGCTGCCCGACCAGCAGCACTTTCGGCATCCGCGCCATCTCGCGCGCCAGGATCAGCTTCTGCTGGTTGCCGCCGGAGAATTTGCTGGAGCCGAGATTGGGCTCCGGCGGCCGGACGTCGAAGGCTTCCATCATCTTGCCGCAGTCGCGCGCGGCGGCGCGGGTATTGATGATCGGCCCGAAGCCATAGGCGCGGTCGCGCTGGTAGCCGAGGATGGCGGATTCCCAAGCCGGGAAGCCGGTCACCAGGCCGAGGCGGTGGCGATCCTCCGGCACATGGGCGACGCCGAGACGGCGCATGCGCATGGGCGAAAGTGGCGCTTCCGCCGACACGTCCCGGCCCAGCACATGCATGACGCCCGAGGTCGGGGCGCGGATGCCCGAGAGCACCTCGAGGAGCTCGCTCTGTCCGTTGCCGGAAACGCCGGCCACACCGAGAATCTCGCCGGCGCGGATCGAGAAGCTGATGTCGTCGAGTCGCTTCACGCCGAACTCGTCGATGAGGCCGATATGGTCGACGCCGAGGACGACCTCGCCGGGCTTGGCGCGGGCGCGGTCCGGCGCCATGCGCACCTTGCGGCCGACCATCAGCACGGCCAGCTCCTCGCGGTCGGTCTCGGCGGTCTTGCGCTCGGCCACGATCTCGCCGTGCCGCATCACCGTCACGCTGTCGGTGATGGCCATGATCTCGCGGAGCTTGTGGGTGATCAGGATGACCGTGACGCCGCGCTCCTTCAGCGCCTTCAGGATCTGGAACAGTTGGTCGGTCTCCTGCGGCGTCAAAACCCCGGTCGGCTCGTCCAGGATCAGGATGTCGCAATGCCGGTAGAGCGCCTTCAGGATCTCGACCCGCTGCTGCTCGCCGACCGGAAGATCGCCGGTAATAGCGTCGGGATCGACCTTCAGCCCGTAATCGCGCTCCAGGCGCTCGATCTCGGCGCGGGCCTTGCGGATACCGCCTTGGATCAGCACGCCGCTCTCGGCGCCCAGCATGACGTTTTCGATCACGGTGAAGGGATCGACCAGCATGAAGTGCTGGTGCACCATCCCGATTCCGGCCGCGATCGCGTCCTTGGAATTGCGGATCCGCGCCGGCTTGCCGTTGACCCTGATCTCGCCGCGGTCGGCTTCATAGAAGCCGTAGAGGATGCTCATCAGGGTCGACTTGCCGGCGCCGTTCTCGCCGACGATGCCGTGGATCGTGCCCTTGGCGATCTTCAGCGAGACATTGCGGTTGGCATGGACCGCGCCGAAGCTCTTGTCGATGCCGATCAACTCGACCGCAGGAATCGAAGGCGCCGGCGCGGGGTCGCTGCCGGCGGCTTGGGTAGAGGATGTATTCGGTGCGATCACGAAGGATTTCTGAAATGGATCACGGCCCGGAAGATCTTTCCGGGCCGTGACGCTTTTCCGTTCAGGATACCGGGCAGCTCTTGTCGGCCACGTAATCGTGGACCTGGATCTTGCCGCTGATGATGTCGGCCTTTGCCGCTTCCACCTTAGCCTTCATGTCGTCGGTGATCAGCGCCTTGTTGTTGTCGTCCAGCGCCCAGTCAACACCCTGTTCCTTCAGGCCGAGCACGGAGAGGCCGCCCTTCCACCCGACGACCGCGCCGTGCACGGCGACATCGACCCGCTTCATCATCGAGGTCAGCATGGTGCCGGGATGCAGGTGGTTCTGGTTGGAATCGACGCCGATCGCCAGCTTGCCGCTGTCCTTGGCGGCCTGGTAGACGCCGAGGCTGGTGGCGCCGGCTGCGGCGAAGACCACGTCGGCGCCCTGTTCGAACTGGCTGCGCGCAAGCTCGCCGCCCTTGGTCGGGTCGTTCCAGGCGGCGGGCGTCGTGCCGGTCATGTTCTGGAAGACGGTCGTGTCCTTGTTGGCGAACTTGACGCCCTGCGCATAGCCGCATTCGAAGCGGCTGATCAGCGGGATGTCCATGCCGCCGACGAAGCCGACCTTGCCGGTTTTCGACGCCATGGCCGCCAGCACGCCCACCAGGAACGAACCCTCATGCTCCTTGAAGACGATCGATTCCACGTTGGGGAGTTTCACCTCGGAATCGATGATGACGAAGTGCGTTTGCGGAAATTCCTTGGCGACCTTCTCCAGCGCCGTCGCCTGCAGGAAGCCGACGGTCACGATTGGGTCGGCGCCCTTCTGGGCGAAGCGGCGGATCGCCTGCTCGCGCTGGGCGTCGGTCTGCACCTCGAACTCGCCGTAGGTCTTGCCGGTTTCCTTCTTCCACTGCTCCATCCCGTTATAGGCGGATTCGTTGAAGCCCTTGTCGAACTTGCCGCCGGAATCATAGACCACGGCCGGTTCGGCCAGCGCGATGCCGGCGGAGAACGCAAGGACCGCCGCCGCACCGGCAGCGCGGATCATGAACGTCATTGGGAGCCTCCATGTTGGCCGGTGCGTTCATGGGCGTGACGCGCCGACTCGTTTCGTTGGCCAAATCTGGCCAGAACCCCGCGCCCGAATCAACCGTGATTTGATTTATTTCAATCGTTTGGGCTGACAATCCCGTCATGCCCGGGCTCGACCCAGGCACCTTGTGCCGCGTTCGAAAGACCCGCGGGTCAGGCCCGCCGGTGACGGCTCGAACTCAGCCCTTGCCGTTCCCCGACAGCGCTTCCCGCCCGCCGTGGTTGTCGAGATAGTTAATCAGGGCCGCGACCACCCGGCGGTCGAATCCCTTGCCGACGCCCTTCATCAGGGCCTCGATCGCCTGGTCGATGCTGAGGGCCTGGCGGAAGGCACGGTCACTGATCATGCCGATAAAGGCATTGGCGACCGCGATGACCCGGGCGGTGATGACGATCTCGTCGCCTTTCAGCGGCGGATTACCGGTGCCGTCGAAGTTTGCCTGGGCCTGCTGCAAGGTTTCCACCACCGGCCCGTCGAACTCGATCCCCTTGATCAGCTCGGCGCTGGTCATGATGCTGTTGCGGATCATGCCGCGTTCCTCGTCGGTCAGGCCCTCGGTCTTGGCCAGCACCGATTCCGGAATCAGGATCTTGCCGAGGTTGAGGAGGTTGCCGGCGATCTCCGCGGTTTCGATCTCGACGTCGGAGAGATTCATCTCCTTGGCGACCGCGCGGGCGACCTGCGCCACGCGCGCCGAGTGCTGGGCGGCGAAGGGATCGCGCTTGTCGACCACGTCGACCAGCGTCTTCACCAGCTGGTTGAGGTTGCGGGCGCGGCGCTCGCGCTCGGTCACGAAATCGGTGATGTCGTCCTCGACGGCGAGAACGCCGGCCATGCCGCCGGCGGTGGCCTTGATCGGGATATGCTCGGACTGGATCATCTTCTGCTTGCCGCCGATCTCGACCACGCCGTATTCGGTGACGGTGCGGTTCTCCTCCATCGCCTGATGGTTGAGCCGCAGGACTCGCTTGGCGGCCGCCGGCCCGAGGACATTGACGATCGGCTTGCCGATCATCTCGGTCGCGGAAATCCCCGCATCCTTGGCCGCCTGGCGGTTCGCGAAGCGGTACTTGTCGTCTCTGTCGAGGATGAAGATGCTGGTGGGCTGGCTGTCGGTCACCAGCTGGATGAGGTTCCTCTGCTCCTCGAAGCGCCGGGCCATCTGATTGAACTGGTAGGCGGCCTGGGAGGCGCGGCGCGACGAGCCGTAGTACCAGACTGCGGCGATGATCACCGCGATCAGGCCCACAGTCAGGAAGAGCACTGCGGTGAGCGTGCGGAAGCGCGCTTCCGCGGCACCCAAGGCTTCTTCGTAAGCGACCGTGTAGACCAGAACCCAAGGCACCGCCGAGAGGGACCGCGAGGTCACCAGCACCGGCACACCCTGGTAGTCCTTCTTGTCCGTGGCGAACTCACCGGGATTCTGCACGCCGAACACGACATCGCGATCGGTCGCGTCAAGGCCGAGCGGGGAGCTCAACGGCGCGATCGGATGCTGGGGATCGGCGATCGGAGAGAGGAAGGTGAGCTTGTTGTCCTTCAGCTGCACGAGAATCGAGCGGCCGCTCTTCGTGGTCTCGCCGGGCTGGACCAGGCGGCTGTAGAGCTCGTCGGCCACCTGCTTCACGCCGACCACGCGGCCGACCTGCTCGGTATTGGATCCTTCCGATTGCTGGGCGAGGATCGGAACGACGAAGCGCAGCGACGGCACGCCCTTGTCGTTTAAATAGAGATCGCTGACGGTCCGTTGCCCAGGCAATACGGCCGAAGCAAAGGCCTTGAGGTCGCCGTCATAGGCCGGCGCATTGGGCGAGGCGGCAAGCACCCCGCCTTTTTCATCGACGATCAGAATGCCGCCCAAGGCAGGCTGGGTCTCGTTGATGCCGAGATCGCCCTGGGTCTTCAGCGTGAATCCGGAGCGCTCTGCGGTGACGGTGATGATGTTGCGGAGATACTCCTTCAGGCCTTCCACCTGGTCGCTCTGCGTCGGGTCGGCGGAGAGCTCGTCGATCTGCTGCAGATAGACCTGTACCGCCTGGTTGCCGGCGATGCCCTGAAGGTCGCCGAATTGCTCGTCGAACCATCGGTTGACGTCGGCGGCGCGGCTGTCGGCGACGATGCCCATGCGGGTGCGCCATTCCGACTTGGCCTGATCGCGCTCGCTTTCGACGAACGTGCTGACCAGAATCATGCCGATGACGGCGATCAGGACCAGGATCGCGAACGGGAACCAGATCCGCCAGTCGATCCGCGGCTTCGTGGACTCCTCGACGATCGTGAACCGGGGCTCCGGCGCTGCAGGCGTGGTGTCGGTGGGCAAGGCCCTCTCCCTCGATGATCGGCGCAATGGCGGGGTGGCGACGCTCGCAGTGGCCCGAACCACCGCCCCCGCAGCGGCCCGGTTAACCATCTCTGACGGCGGGCCGACCCTAGCACAAAGCCTGGCGGGTCAAAAGCGAGGCGCGGACCACCTCACACTTTTGTAGGCGGTAGCATCTCGACGGCGGCGGTCCGGGCGCTTAACATTTGGGCTGAACCGGGGCCGGTCGAAGGAGCGGCAGCCGCATGCTAAGGGGAAGTCAACACCATGTCCGGCCCGGCCGGCTGCTGTCGAGGGAATCCACCACGGCTGCTGGCGGGGGCGCTGATTGCGGCGCTCGCGGTCCTATGCGCACCGGCGGCGGAGGCGCGCTCCTATCCCAACATCTTCGGCTCGAAAGAGATCGCGTCGAAGAACTGGGCGGTGAAGACCAGCGCCATCGCCAACTGGCGGGCCATGCTCGAGCGCTGGTCCAACGGCGCGCCCTGCCAGAGCCCGACCTGCAACTCCAAGGGCTGGGACGCCCTGGTCGCCAAGGTGAAGGCGGCGGGGGACCCGATGGCGCAGATCCGGACCGCCAACAGCCTGATGAACGATCCGGCGCAGCACCCCTACATCGAGGACATCAACAACTGGGGCAAGACCGAATACTGGGCGACCGCCTTCCAGTTCCTGAAGAAGAGCGGCGACTGCGAGGATTTCTCGATCGCGAAATACATGCTGCTGAAGGCGGCCGGCATACCGGTCGACGATATGCGCATCGTCGCGGTCCGCATCCGCAGCCTGGGCGGCATCGGCCATGCGATACTCGTGGTCTATCAGGGCGACAAGGCGCTGGTGCTGGACAACCGGGTGGCGCCGGTGATGGACGAAAAACTCGTGCGCAAGGAATTCCAGCCGGCGCTCTCGGTCAACGAGAATTCCTGGTGGGTGCATCTGCCCGGAAAGTGAGTCCCTGCATGCCGATCCGCCGCTTTCTCGCCTGCCTGATGACGGCCGCCGCCCTGCTTGCATTCGCCGGAGCCGCTGAGGCCAAGACTTATCCGCCGCTGTTCGGCGCCAAGGAGATCGGCTCCAACAACTGGAACTTCAAGAAAGGCGTGGTGCCCGACTGGCGGGGGATGCTCGGCCGCTGGAAGGACGGCGCGCCCTGCGAGACCAAGATCTGCAGCTCAAAGAGCTGGGCCACGCTGGTTTCCGAGGTGAAGGGCGCCGGCGATGTGATGGCGCAAATCAAGGCCGCCAATGCGCTGATGAACCAGAAGCCCTATATCGAGGACCAGCCGAACTGGAGCAAGTCCGAGTTCTGGGCGACCAGTTACGAGTTCCTGAAGAAAAGCGGCGATTGCGAGGACTATTCGATCACCAAGTACATGCTGCTGAAGGAAGCCGGCGTTCCGCCCGAGAACATGCGCATCTTCTCGGTACGCGTCCGCAGCCTGGGCGGCATCGGCCATGCGATCCTGGTGGTCTATCAGGGCAACAAGGCCTGGGTGCTCGACAACCGCACCAAGTCGGTGATGGACGCGAGCCTGATCAAGCTCGAGTTCCAGCCGGTGATGTCGCTGAACGAGAACCAGTGGTGGTATCACCTGCCGAGCAAGTAATTCCAAATCGTCATGCCCGTCCCCGGACTTGGATCCGGGGATTGACCCGGGCATCTCGCGCAGACGGCACTAGATCCGCGGATCAAGTCCGCGGATGACGGTTGCGAGGATCACCCCTTCGGCGCGTATTTCGCCAGAATCCGCTGCAGCGTGCGGCGATGCATCCTGAGGCGGCGCGCGGTTTCCGAGACGTTGCGGTCGCATTGCTCGTAGACCCGCTGGATATGCTCCCAGCGGACGCGGTCGGCGGTCATCGGCTGTTCTGGCGGCGGCGGCAGCGCGTCCTTGCGGTCGAGCAGGGCCGCTTCGACCTGGTCGGCGTCGGCCGGCTTCGGCAGGTAGTCGATGGCGCCGGCCTTGATCGCGACCACGGCGGTCGCGATGTTGCCGTAGCCGGTCAGCATGACGATGCGGCAATCCTCGCGCGTCTTGCGGATCAGCGGCACCACGTCGAGGCCGCTGCCGTCGGTCAGGCGGAGATCGACCACCGCATAGCGCGGCGGTTCGGCCCTGGCGGCGGCGATCGCCGCCTCGCAGCTCTCGGCCTGGGTCACCTTGAAGCCGCGCTTCTCCATCGCCTGCGCCAGTCGCTGGCGATAGGGCGCGTCGTCATCGACGATCAGCAGCGTCTTCTCCCCCGTGTTCACCGCTGTCTCAGTCATTTTCGGATGCTCCTTCGAATGCGCTGCGGGGCCAGGTCGCGATCACCTCGGCGCCGCCATAGGAATTGTTGTCGAAACTCACCGCTCCGCCGGACCGCTCGATCAATTGCTGGGCGATGAAGATGCCGAGGCCCATATGGTCGCCTTTCCGCTCCGCCGTCTTCTTCAGGTCGGTGCCGGAGGAGAGATAGGGATCGCCGAGCCGGTCCAGCAGCTCCCGGGGAAAGCCCTTGCCGTCGTCGTTGATGGTAATGCTGATCTCGGCGGCGTTCCATGCGATCGTGACCTTGACCTCTTCACGCGCGAACTCGATCGCGTTCTGCAGCAGGTTGCCGAGGCCATGGATCAGCTCCGGCCGGCGCGGCAGCAGCGGCGTCACCGGATCGGCGGGATCGGCCTGCTCCTCGATCCGGAGCGCCACCTCCGGGCGGCGATGGCCCTCCGCCGCCAACTCGATCAACAGCGGCGCCGGCATGGCGTTGAAATGATCCGGCTGCTCCTCCGGCCGGCGCGAGAGTTCGGCCAGGATCTCGCGGCAGCGCGCGCTCTGGCTCACCAGCAGGTCGATGTCTTCGCGAATCGGGTCGTCCGGTTCCAGTTCCCGCTGCAGCTCGCGCGAGACCAGCGAGATGGTGCCCAAGGGGCTGCCGAGCTCATGCGCCGCCGCGGCGGCCAGCGCGCCCAGCGACGAGAGGCTCTGCTCGCGGTCGAGCGCCGCCTGCGCCGCCGAGAGCGCATCGGAGAGCCGCCGGGTCTCCTGCGCCACCCGATAGACATAGGAGGTGATGAAGATGACCGCGAGACCGAGCGAGATGGTGAAGCCCCAGATGAAATTGGGCGCCAGCGCGTAGCCGCCCTCGCTCCAGGGCAAGCGGAGGTGATAGAGCGCCAGCACGTTGATGCAGGTGATGGCGAGCGCCGCGAGACTGAGCGTGCTCCTATAGCTCAAAGTGGTGGCCGAGACCGTCACCGGCGCCAGGATCAGGATGGCGAAGGGGTTGTTCAAGCCCCCGGTCAGGAACAGCAGGACCGAGAGCTGCACCATGTCGAAGGCGAAATAGAGCGCCGATTCGCGATCGGTCAGGCGATGCGAGGCGCTGCGCCGGAGCTGCGCGCCGGCGGTGACGGCGGCCAGGGCCGCGACCGTCGCCAGCGACCAGAGCAGGGGCAGCGGGTAGCCCATGCCGAAATGCACGAACAGCAAGGTCGAGAGCTGCCCCGCGACGGCGATCCAGCGGATGAAGACAATGGTGCGCAGGCGGATCCGGCCGCGCTGCTTCGGCAGCCGTTTCGGCCGCACTGCGTTCCGTTCAGGGTTACCGAGCGCGGCATCCATGGGCCCGAATAGAGCCCCTGGACCCCGGTTTTGCAAGCCTTCGGCCGATCGGCTAAGAAAGTGCGGCAAGGTGGTACATTGGTTGAACATCCGACGAATCCTTCAGAGGATATCCCGGCCGAATCGGCGTCCGCACTGATCTCGGTCAAAGATCTGGCCAAGCATTTCCGCGAAGTGGCGGCGGTCGACGGCATCGACTTCGAGGTCCGGCGCGGCGAGACCGTCGCCCTGCTGGGCGGCAACGGCGCCGGCAAGACCACCACGATCTCGATGCTGCTGGGCCTGCTGAAGCCCACGCGCGGGGTGATCCAGCTGTTCGGCCTCGATCTCGCGCGGCATCGGCACCGCGTGCTGGGGCGGATGAATTTCTCCTCGCCCTATGTCGATCTCCCGCATCGCCTGACCCTGCGGCACAACCTCATGGTCTTTGCCAAGCTCTACGGCCTCAAGGATGCGAAGCGGCGGATCGCCGAGCTGGCGAAGGCGCTGGAGCTCGAATCCCTGCTCGATCGCCGGGTCGGCTCGTTGTCCGCCGGGCAGAAGACCCGCGGTGCGCTGGCAAAGGCGCTGATCAACCGGCCCGAACTGCTGCTGCTCGACGAGCCGACCGCATCGCTCGACCCCGATACCGCCGACTGGGTGCGGCACTATCTCGAGCGCTATCAGCAGGAGACGCGCTGCGCGATCCTCTTGGCCTCGCACAACATGGGCGAGGTCGAGCGCCTCGCCGACCGGGTGCTGATGCTGCGCCAGGGCAAGATCGTCGATGCCGGATCGCCGGACGATCTCCTGTTCCGCTACAGCCGGCAGAATCTCGAAGAGGTGTTCCTCGACATCGCCCGCGAGCGCCGCGCCGGCGGGGCGCCGGCCTCCGAGGGACAGAGCCATGCGGAGGAGCGCGCCTGATGCATTTCTCCTTCGGCAGGGTCGGCGCCATGTGCCTCAGGCACTTCTACGTGCTGCGGAGCTCCTGGCCGCGGCTGCTGGAGATGGCCTATTGGCCGACCATGCAGATGGTGATCTGGGGCTTCATCTCGACCTTCCTCTACCAGCACAGTTCCTGGGTGGCGGGCGCCTTCGGGGTGCTGCTGGCGGCGGCGATGCTGTGGGACGTGCTGTTCCGCGGCCAGCTCGGCTTCTCGCTCTCCTTCCTGGAGGAGATGTGGTCCAGGAATCTCGCCAATCTCTACTGCAGCCCGCTGACGCCGAGCGAGCACGTGGCATCGCTGTTCGTCATGGCGCTGATCCGCTGCGTGATCGGCGTGGTGCCGGCGATGGTGCTGGCGATCCCGTTCTATCACTATTCGATCTTCGGCCTCGGCCTGCCGCTGGGCGCCTTCTTCTTCTGCCTGATGCTGATGGGCTGCAGCCTCGGCCTGCTGGTGACGGCGATGATCCTTCGCTTCGGCGTCGCCGCGGAGAACCTCGCCTGGTTCGTGGTCTTCCTGCTGGCGCCGGTCTCCTGCGTCTACTATCCGGTCTCGGTGCTGCCCGGCTGGTTGCAGGTCGTCGCACACCTCTTGCCCTCGTCCTACGTGTTCGAGGGCATGCGGGCGCAGATGTTCGATCACCTGTTCCGATGGGACCTGTTCGGCGCGGCCCTCGGCCTCAACCTGGTCTATCTGCTGATCGGCTACGGCATCTATCTCTGGAGCTTCTCCCGCGCCCGCGCGCTCGGCCTGCTGCTGCAGGTCGGGGAGTAACCCAAGGCCGGGCATGACATCTTACTTTGCGGGCAGCGTCACCACCGCCGTGGTACCCTCGCCCGGCCGGCTTTCGAGATGCAATGTCCCGCCATGAAGTTCGACCAGCTTGCGGCTCAGCGGCAGGCCCAGGCCGGTGCCGCTGCTGGCGCGGTCGAGATTGCCGTCGGCCTGCACGAAGGGCTCGAACACGCGCTCGATGTCCTCGGGCGAGATGCCGACGCCGGTATCCTTGACCGCGATCACCCGCGCGCCCGTTCGATCGACATGGGTGGAGACGTCGACGCGCCCGCCATGGGGCGTGAACTTCACCGCGTTGGAGATCAGGTTCAGCATCACCTGGCGGAGCTTGCGCTCGTCGCCGTGCAGGACGATCGCGGGATCGATCGGCGCGGCGATGAGCTCGACTTCCTTGGTCTGGCTCTGGCCGCGGGCGATCCTGACCGCCGAGGCGATCATCGGTTCCAGCGAGAACTCGGCCAGATCGAGCGTGACCGCGCCGGTCTCCAGCTTCGAGAAATCGAGGATGTCGTTGATGATCTGCAAAAGGTGCCGGCCGCTGGAGCCGATATCGTCCAGATACTCGCCGAGCTTCTCTGCCGGCTCGTTCCGCATCACCTGCATCAGCAGGAGATCGGAGAAGCCGATGATCGCATTCAAGGGCGTCCGCAATTCGTGGCTCATGGTGGCGAGGAAGCGCGACCGCGCCGCCGCCGCCGCTTCGGCGGCGTTGCGGGCATTGTCGAGCTCGACCAGACGGCGCTGCGCCTGGTGCACGGTCAGCTCCAGCAATTGCGCCATGGCGCCGAAGCCGGCGAAACGGCCTGCCTCGGCGACCAGGAATCCGGATTGGATCGCGCCGGGATATTCACGGGCGATCAGCTGCTTGATCTGGTCCAGTGGCACCGCGCGATCGACCAGCAGCGGCCGGCGGTTGGCCAGCGGCCAGACCGGGCGGCGATTGTAGACGTCGTACCAGAGCGGCTGGGCGAAGGCGGAGAGGATGCGGTCGCGCTCCAAAGCGCCCAAGACCGCGCCGTCGTCATCGACCACCGCGACGATCGAGGTCAGCGGCGAGCGCTTCAGGATCGTCAGCACCTCGCCGCCGGTCGCTTCCGGGCCGACGGTCGGGCCGGGCGCGACCAGATCGCCCGCGCACATGACGAAGGCCGAGCGCACTGGCCCGAACTCCGGCTGCGCGATCTCCACCGGCGGCAGCGCCTCCGGCAGGTCGAAGCTCGAATCGAGCAGGGTGAGCACTGAGTCATCCATTCCGCCAGTGAAGCAGAAGATCGATGACAGTGGCGTGAAACTTCAAGCTAAATAATTGATTTAAAAGGAATTTATTGATGACGGGGCGCGGGCGCGCGCCCGCAGGCGCCTATTTAGCGCGGCCTCGCTTAAGAAGCGGTAAAGCTCAGCCGAGCTCGGCGAAGGCGGCGGGATAGGTGGCTTTTCCGCGCGGCCGGGCGGTGTCGATCAAGGTGAGGCCGGCAAAATAGGGACCGGCCCAGGCGACCTCGATCCCTTCGGCCAGCATCGTGTCGAAGCCGAAGCGGCCGTAATAGTTCTGGTCGCCCAGCACCAGGACCAGGCCGATGCCGGCTTCCTCGGCCCGGGCGAGCCCGGCCTCGGTGAGTGCACTGCCGATGCCCCGGCCCTGGCGCTGCGGCAGGACCGAGATCGGCGCCAGGCCCCAGATGCGATAGCCGGGATCGGGGTCGAGTGTGATCGGCACGAAGGCGACCTGGCCGATGATCTCGCCGTTCTCCTCGGCCACCAGCGACAGCGCGAGATCGCCGTCGGCGCGCAGCCGCTGCACCAGGTCCGCTTCCACCGCCTCGGGGAAGGCGGCGCGCAGCAGCGCATCGATGCCGGCGGCATCGTCGATGGATTGCTCGGGGCGGATCGTGAAGGGCATGGTGGATCAGGTATGCCTTACGCAGCAGCACATTGACAACTTTCACCAATACAACTATAAAGAATAATATGATGATATAGATTAACTTAAGATAGATGAGCGGGGAGCAGCCATGATTTCAAGACGGACAGTATTAAGTGCGACGGCTGCGTTGCCGATTGCCGGATGGTCTGCTCGAAGCGCCTTGGCCCAGGAACCGCTAGAGAGAAGATCCGTGCACGAGCTGCCGCCGGACGGCCCCGTGTTGACGGCCTACGCTAAGGCGGTTGCCGCCATGAAGCGCTTAGACCAGGATTCGCCCAATGATGGTCGGGGCTGGCGTAAGCAAGCCGAGATCCACAACATGCGTTGCACGCATCAGAATTGGTGGTTTCTTCCGTGGCACCGCGTGTATGAGGCGAAGTTTGAGGCGCTTATCCGGCACTACTCCGAAGACGAAAGTTTCGCGCTGCCGTACTGGGACTGGACGGCCAATCCGACCCTTCCAGCCGTCTTTTTGGACCCCCAGAGTCCGCTTTATCACCCCCGAGCGGTGGGCGCTGGTGCCGCCCCGCGGCGAAATCGGGTGGATGAGGCAGCCTTGGTCCGTGCCTACGGCGCTGAAGCGGGGTTTACGACCTTTGGCGGCGGTCCCTCTCCGAACCAAACCGATGAGACCGGCGGAGCGGGCGGCCTGGAGGGCGGGCCGCATAATTTCGTTCACGGCTGGCTGGGCTATGACCCGGCCACTGGCAACGGATTCGACATGGGCAACTATATGTCACCGCTCGACCCGATCTTCTGGCTTCATCATTGCAACATTGACCGGCACTGGGAGAGCTGGACCGCAGTTCAGACCAAGAATGGCGTCCCCAATGGCGGTGATCCCTCAGAGCCGGCGTGGTCGAGCCATGTATGCAAGGTCGTAGACGGAGACCGGCCGGCACCCCCCGAGTATGCACAAGGCGACTTCACCGAGCGCGACGGTACGCGTGTCGCTCCAATCCTGGCGGATGTCAGGACTACTAAGTCGCTCGGCTACCGGTTCGACAAGCTATACAGTCCGCCCGATACGCGCCCCGCGTTGATCAGCGGATTGCCTGCGGATCTCAGGTTACGCGCCTTCGGAGCGGTGGCCGCGACGCCGGATCTTCCGGTCGGCATTCGATCGCGCCTACCTCAGCCTTTGACGGCGAACTTCGCCGGACCCGAAGCCGCGAGCACGCAGAGGTCGCTCTCGGCGCGGGTTGTCTCCGATACGCCGATCCCGCTCGGTGCTTCCGTCCGGGTCTTCGTCAACTGCGGATACCTCACTCCGGAAACACCGGAATCTGATCCGCATTTCGTCACAGCGATCTCCGGCTTCGGGGCCAGCCACCACCATGACGAGGACCTCGGCGGATTCAGGGCAATTGTCGACCTGACGCCAGCTTTGGCGCGGATCGGCGAACAGGATGCGGCCGCGGTTTCGTCTATCAATGTGCAGTTCGTACTAGAGGACCAGAATGAGGGCGCGGGCCGCATCTATCGACCGGTGAGAGTTGACCTCATGACCGCCTGAGCTTATCAAGCAGCGAATGAAACTGTCGTCTGTTTGGATGCGCGCAGCGCTCGCGCTGACCTTGATGAACTTTGCTGCGGGCTGTGGGCAAGCCGGCCAGAAGTGCGATCCATGGATCTCTGTTGCGCTGAACGAAACCCAAGAAAAGCAATGGAGCGCGCAGCAGGAAGCCGGTTTGCAAACCACTCTGGTCTTCAGGCTGATGCTGGCGGTCGACTTCGGCGAGACGAAGCCGATACCCGTTGACGTGGCGCTGCATCGTGCCGATGCCTCGGATGGCGGGCCGATCGGCGAGCCCCTGCAGA
This sequence comes from Dongia sp. agr-C8, assembly GCF_054658695.1. NCBI lineage: Bacteria > Pseudomonadati > Pseudomonadota > Alphaproteobacteria > Rhodospirillales > Dongiaceae > Dongia > Dongia sp. agr-C8. Next base: position 160,525 of record NZ_BAAGHZ010000005.1, on the reverse strand, counting down.
TCATCACAGTGCTGCCTAAGGACACGCCGTCCGGTCGTGTCGGGCAGAGTGTCGTTCTTGCCCTCGCCCAGAAAGGGTCGATTCAACCCGAGTTCCAGTTTGCCGCAGTCGTCGGCGAAGTGACGGTGCAGGCACCGCGAGTCTGCATACTGAGTGGATCGCTGCTCGAGCTAAAATGAGCAAGACGTCGGATCGCCCGGCGATGTCCCAGCCCTGGTTCCTCTACGTGATCGAATGCGCCGACGGCGCGCTCTATACCGGCATCGCGATCGACCCCGCCGCGCGTTTCGAGCAACACCGGGCGGGCAGGGGTGCGAAATACACCCGTGCCAATCGCCCGGTGCATCTCATTGGCGCTATGGCCTATCCCGACCGCTCGACCGCCAGCCGCGCCGAAAATGCCTTCAAGAAGCTGACGGCGGCGGAGAAGCGGTCGCGGCTCTGGGCCTTCGACGCGGTTTAGAGGCTGATGCCGTTCTCCGCGGCAACCTCGTCGTAGATCGCGCAGGCCTTGTCGTAGTCGCCCTTGCCCAAGGCTTCGCCGCCCTGGTTCACCTTCTCGTTGGCGGCGACGATCTTCTGCGAGTCCTCGGCGGTCTGCGCCTCGCCGGCCTTCTGGCCCAGTGCGGTCGCGACCTTGGTCATCTTGTCCACGGCCTGGGCCTGGTCGCAGCCGGCGAAAGCCGGCGCGCTGAGCGCGGAAAGAACGATCAGACTGGCGGCGAAACGGGTGATCATCGATATCTCCTTGGGTTCAGCCGAAGCAACATGCATCAGCCGACCTTCGTCGTGCCGATCTCGAACCCGGTTCAGGAATCAATCTTGCCGGAGAGTGATCGGCGCCACTTCTCCGCCACCTTGCGGCCGGCCATCACCTTCTCAGCGCCGGCGATGCGGGCGAAGCGGTGCAGGCCTTGGCGCAGGGCATCGGCATCGACCGGCTTGGTAATGTCGAGGCCGGTCACCAGCCATCTGCCGTTCTCGCGCTTGCCGTCGATCAGGCCGACCACGTCGTCCTTCCAGAGGATCGGCAGCGCGAAATAGAAGCGGCGCTGCCGGACCGGCGTATAGGCCTCGAACTTGTAGGTGAAGCCGTAGAGCTGGGTGAAGCGGTCGCGGTTGAAGAGAAGATTGTCCAGCGGCGCGATCAACCGCACGCGGTCATCCGCCTTCTTCGCCGAGGATTCCCAGCCGGCATGATCCTTGGACAGGATGAACCAGGTCTCCTCGCCGTCCTCGGTTCTTACCGTGATCGGCTCCAGCAGGCCTTCCTTGGCGTAGCGATCGACCAGCTTGCGACTTTCCGGGAGACCCGGGCCGCGCCAGTTGCCGAAGTGGTGGTTGACCCGCTGGGCGAGCTGGTTGCGGCTGGCGATCTTCAGCACGCCCAAGGCCGATTCCACCATGAAACGCTCATGGTCGGACTTCTTGAATCTCGGATGCTTCAGGAGCTCCGGCGCCACATGCTCGGTCACGTCGAACTGGCGATGGAAGTTCTTGGTGCGGCCGCTGACCTGGACCTTGCCTTCGTAGAACAGGTGCTCCAGCGCCTTCGTGGTGGCCTTCACCGTGTTGAAGCCGCCGATGATGCGCTCGGCCTCGAGCTCGCCGGGGCTGACCGGGCCATTGGCGAGGATCTGCTTGATGAGCTTGCGTTTCACCGGCTTCAGCTCTTCGTAATGCATGCCGCCTTCCACCGCCTTGTGGAAGTCCTGCAGGAATTGCGGCAGCCAGTCGCGCCTGGTGGCGAAGATCGGGTAATGCGTCTCCAGCATCCGTCTCTCGCCATAGACCATCTTGTAGAAGTCGGCGACCGGGGCGTCCGAGCGCGCGGCCCAGACGATCTCGTGGTTGCGCAAGCCGGTGCGGATGATGGAATCGATCTGGATCATGCCGAGATCGACCGCGCGGTCCATCGATTCCACGGCGCGCCAGAAGGGACCACGCAACCCCAGCCGGTCCGCGAGAAAGGCGCGGACTTCAGCGAGCGATTTCGGCGCGGTCTTCTGCATCGGCGTCAGCTCTTGTCGCTGACGCCGGCTTCGGCGAAGCTCGCCATGCCGCTGTGGCAGGCGGCGGCGGCGCGGAACAGCGGGATCGCCAGGGCCGCGCCGGAGGCTTCGCCGAGCCGCATGCCGAAATCGAGCAACGGCACCCTATTGATCGCGGAGAGCAGCCGGCGATGGCCGGGCTCGGCCGAGCAATGCGCCACCCAGCAATGGTCGATCGCCTGCGGGTCGATGCGGTAGAGGATCGACGCCGCGACCGTGGTCGCAAAACCGTCGAGCAGCACCGGCACCTTGGCCATGCGCGCGGCAATGACCGCGCCGGTGATCGCGGCGAGTTCCTGGCCGCCGAGGCATTGCAGCACCTTCAAGGGATCGTTCAGAACGTCGCGATGGCGCTTCAGGCCGAGATCGATCACCTCGGCCTTGCGGGCGAGCTGCGCGCCATGGACGCCGGTGCCGGGGCCCGCCCAGGAAGCGCCGTTGCCGCCGAACAGGGCGGCGGCCATCGCCGCGGCGCTGGTGGTGTTGGCAATGCCCATCTCGCCGAGCGCCAGGAGATCGATGCCGGGCTCGACGCAGGTCATGCCATAGGCCATGGCGCGGGCGCATTCGGCGTCGCTCATCGCCGGCGCCTGCGTGAAGTCGGCGGTCGGCTGGTCGAGCGCCATTTCGTAGACCCGGAGGTCCGCATCGGCGTTCTTGCAGAGCTGGTTGACCGCCGCGCCGCCGCTGGTGAAGTTCAACACCATTTGCTTGGTGACTTCCGCCGGAAAGGCGGAGACGCCCAAGGCCGCGACGCCGTGATTGCCGGCGAAGACCGCGACGCGGGGGTGCTCGACCGTCGGCGGCGTCTTGCCCTGCCAGGTCGCCATCCACTGGGTCATTTCCTCGAGGCGCGCCAGGGCGCCGGCCGGCTTGGTCAGCACCGCTTCGCGCGCGGCGGTCGCCTTCGCCGCGTCGAGATCGGGGCCGGGAAAGTCGGCGACGATCCGGCGCATGTCGGCGAGATCGTTGGTAGGACGTTTTTCAGGCGCGGAAGCAGGCATCTGGATCGGGTCTTTCTGGACGATTGGGGGTCGGCATTCGGCTTTTCCGCCGCGACCGCCTGTCCTATAAACGGGTTATCAGTTCGGGTGAAGCGCCACCAGGAATCGCAGTCGTTGGATCGTGGGCGGATGAGCAGCAGCACGGAAGGGCGTTCTCCCGCGCGGCGCGGCATCGGCCTTGCCCGATTGTTCACGTCATGGTGGCGGGACCTCTTCCTGGTCTTGTCATTCTTCACGCGTCTCCCCGTCGGCTTCATGGCGCCGAAGACGCCTGAGCCCGCTCCCGGCATTGAATCGTCCAGCCTGCAGACCCGGCTCGGCGAAGCGTCGCGCGCCTTCCCGCTGGCCGGCCTGGTGGTCGGCCTCGCGGGCGGCTTGGTCTATTGGATCGCGGTCAAGCTCGGGTTGTCCGGTCTGCTGGCGGCATTCCTTGCCGTGGCCGCGACCGCCGCGTTGACCGGCGCGCTGCATGAGGACGGCTGGGCGGATTTCGCCGACGGGCTCGGCTGCCGCGGCGACCGGGTCCGCAAGCTGGCCGCCATGAAGGACAGCCATATCGGCAGCTTCGGCGTGCTGGCCCTGATCTTCGCGACGGGGGTCAAGACCGTCGCCCTGGCGCAGCTCTATACGCCTGATCGCGTCATCACCGCCCTGGTGGCGGCGCATGTGCTGTCCCGCGCCGTGCTGCCGCTCGCCATGCGGTCGCTGCCGCTGGCGACCGCGCAAGGCCTCGCGGTGATGGCGGGACGGCCCTCGGCGCAAGGTGTCTATGTGGCACTCGGCCTCGGCCTGGTGATCAGCTTCTTCGCCGTCTACCTGCCGGCGGCGATCGTGGCCCTTATCGTCGCCATCGTCGCCGCCGCCCTGGTCGGCGCGATCGCCAAGCGGCAGTTCGGCGGCTATACCGGCGACGTCCTGGGCGCGATCGAGCAGGTCGCGGAGATCGCCGTCCTGGTCAACCTGGTCTCGCTGCTGACATGACCCGCACGGTGACACGCTGGTGGTGGGTGCGGCATGCGCCGGTCAAGGACGCAGGGGGCCGCGTCACCGGCCAGCTCGACCTCGAAGCCGACTGCAGCGACCATGAGCTGATCGCCCGCGTCGCGGTGCGCCTGCCGCAGAATCCGGTCTGGATGTCGAGCCAGCTCCGCCGCGCGCGACAGACTCTCGACGTCTTGCACAAGGCCTGCGGCATCACCGGCGCGGCCGTCGAGGTCGAGCGTGACATGGCCGAGCAGGATTTCGGCGACTGGCAGGGCAGGACCTATGCCGAGCTCGAGGCGACCGATGCCGACCGCTACAAGAAGTTCTGGATCGCGCCGGGCACCACGCGCCCGCCCGGCGGGGAAAGCTTCGCCGACGTGATGATGCGCGTCGCCCGTGCCGTCGAACGTCGCTCCGCCGCGCATCCCGATGCCGACATCGTCGTCGTCGGCCATGGCGGCTCGATCCGCGCCGCGGTGGCGCAGGCACTCGGCCTCGGCCCGGCCCGGGCCCTGGCGCTCCAGGTCGATCCCTTGTCCCTGACCCGGCTCGACCGCATCGCCGACGCGAGCGGGGTGGTCTGGAGCATCGGCTGCGTCAACGCCTGAGCGGCGATTCAGGGCGCCGCGACCGAGGCGCAGTCGCTCCCGACCGGCTTTTCCGCTTCGCCCTTGTCGCCCGCCAGGGGAATCGGCGCGGGCAGATCGAAATACCAATCCCAGATGACCGCGGCGTGGCTGGCATCGATGACCAGAGCCGTCCGGCCGGTCTCGTCCCATTGCGCGGTGATCAGTCCGTGTGAGAAGGAACTCGAATCGGCGCTCACCGGCGCGCACAGGGCGACGGCGGCCTTGGGGCGCAGATCCGACGGCGCGGGCGGCCAGTCCTTCGGCCAAGGCGCCTGTTGCGCGGGCGGATCCGCCATGGCGCTGATCATCAACTTCACGGTCCGTGGCAGCCATTCGTGCGGCGCGGCGATCTGGTATTGCAGCAGGCGGTCGCAGACCTTCAGGAATTGCGGATCGGTCGCGTCGCGGTTGCGCTGCCAGCCGCCGGCGAAGACGCGGCCCTCCATGGCGCAGGGCCAGGCATTGGCGCTGAAGCGCTGATAGCGCGCGCCGTCCCAGACTTCGAGGATGGTGCTGCCGACTTCCGCCGCCGCGGCGATGCCGGATTGCGGCTTGGCGACGCCCTTCAGATCGGCTGCGGCTTCGCGGCGCAGACCCTCCGCCGCGTCGCGGTCGATCAGCCCGTAGGTGACGCCTCGACCCGCCGGATCCGGCTCGGCCTCGGTCGGGCCGGTGCGGGTGATGATCTGGCCGTCATCGTAGAGCACGAAGCGCAAGCCGTCCGGCAGCGGGCCTTGCGGCAGGCTGAGCCGCGCGGTCTCGAAGAGGGCCAGGATCGCGCGGGGTGCCGGATCCTCGGCCCGGGCAAAGTCGGCCGCGCACAGCAGCGAAGCCGCAAGCCCTAAGACGGAAAGCAACCGACCGAGCCGCATCCTCGGCAAGCCAGACACGGGCGGTCTAACCTTCGACCACCGTCAGCTGACGCTGCAGCACGTCGCAGATCTGCTTGAGGTCGCGGCTGGACTTGATCTGGCGGTTGCGGGAGAGGAGCACGTAGTTGGGCTCCTTGTCGCCGCGCAGCAGGACTTTGGTCACGGTGAAGATCGCCTGTTCCTGGCTGCGCTTGAAGACCGAGAAGATCGCCATGTTGGAGCGGTGGTCGATGGCGTAATCCCGCCAGACGCCCCGGGCGACCTGCCGGCTGTAGACGCCGAGCAAATGGTTCAAGTCCTCGCGGTCGAAGAAGACCCTGCGGCCGTCTCGCCGGTATTCGGACAGAAGAAGGAGCTGCGCCAATCAGCCTCCCCGCCAGCGCAAGCGAATCGCCGTGCCACGCATGATGACCGAATCATTGCCGTATTCGTGCCCGGCCGTAAAGAGTCTCGCGCCGAAAATCCTGCGCGACAGTCGCGCCGTCACGGATGATAGACGTAGACCGTGGTCTCGGAGGTGTGCTCGGCGTCGGCCTGGTCGTAGCAGGCGACGTTGCCGCGGACCTTGTAGCAGGTGCCTTCATAGGGCCGGTGCAGGCGCGCCTGCTCGGCGGCGATTTCCGCATCGGACAGGCAATATCTGCCGTCCTTGGTGTAGCGCAGCACCGAGCAATCGTCGCCCGTGATGGCCGAGACCAAGTGGTCCGACACCGTCTTGCCGGAGGCGTTGAGGGCGACGCCTTCGACCGTGGCGGCAATTCCCGCCGCCGGCAGCACGCCGATGGTCTGGCATCCGCCCAGGGGCAACCCGAGGGCAAGTCCGGCGGCGAGCAGCAGGGGGAGAATAGACAGGCGTCGAAACGGGGTGCGGGCACGCATCACCGGGCATCCTTCCAATGGGTCGGAGAGGTTAAAGCAAGTTCCGTTCCAATCTCCGCGCCGGGGGCTGATTCAGCCACAAATCCGGCCGCAAGGGCGCGTTTGCAGCCGGTTTGCACTCGAGGGACCAAGTCGCTATGTTACCGCCCGATTTCGGCCGACCCCCCTCCTGATTCAGGGCGATTCCGGTCCCGGCCGCTTCGCCCGAGGGAGTTTAAGTGGCTGATATCTTTCAGGAAGTTGACGAGGACCTGAGGCGGGATAAGGCCCTCGCTTTCTGGAAGAAGTACCAGAATCACCTCATTGGCTTTGCCATCATCGCGGTTGCGGCGACGGCGGGCTTCTCCGGCTGGAAATACTGGAAGCAGCAGCGGATCGAGGCCAATGGCGCCGCCTACCTCCAGGCCCTCCAGACCCTGGAAAAGGATCCCAAGGCAGGCCTTGCCCAGTTCGAGGCCCTGGCCAAGGACGGCGGCGGCTTCGCCGTCCTGGCGCGGTTCCAGGCGGCCAGCCAGATCCTGAAGGACGGTGACAAGGCCAAGGCGGCGGAGCAGTTCGCGGCGATCGCCAAGGACGGCTCGGTCGATAAGGCGCTGAAGGATCTCGCCGCCATTCTCGGCGGCCTTGCCTGGCTCGACGCCGGCAAGCCGGAGGACGCGGCGAAGCTGGTCGAGGGGCTGACCGGCGACAATGAACCTTACCGCTTCTCGGCGCTCGAGGTGCAGGCCCAGGCGGCGCTGGCCGGTGGCGACAAGGCGAAAGCCAAGACCATCTATGAGCAACTGAAGCAGCTGGGCACCTTGCCGAACGCGCCGCAAGGCGTCGGGGCGCGGGCCGAGATCATGCTCGAACGGCTGCAGGACTGACGACCGTGACCTTCCGCTGTTCCCCTGCGAAGCAATGCGGTGCAGCCCTGGCGGCGGGTCTCCTGGCATTGGCGCTGGCGGCCTGCGAGCCCACCAAGATTCCGCTGCCCGGCGAGCGCGTCTCGGTGCTGCAGCTCAACAAGGAGCTGAACAGCGACCCCAGCCTGGCCGAGACACCGGTCCGCCTGCCGCGGCCCTATGAGAACAAGGACTGGCCGCAGCCCGGCGGCAACCAGGCCCATGCGATGTACCACCTGTCGGCGGGCACCGGCGCCTTCAAGCAGCTCTGGAGCGCCAACATCGGCAGCTCGGCCGACAGCGCCAACCGCCTGCTGGCCGAGCCGGTGATTGCCGACGGCAAGGTCTTCACTCTGGATTCCGAGAGCCTGGTCCGCGTGTTCGACGCCGAGACCGGCAAGCTGATCTGGGAAAACGACCTCACCCCCGACACCGACGATGACGATCTGTTCGGCGGCGGCATCGCCGTCTACGAAGGCAAGGTTTTCGTCACCACGCCCTTCGCCAAGCTGATCGCGCTCGACGAGAAGGACGGCAAGAAGGTCTGGGAAGTGGACGCGCCCTCTCCCATGAGAGCCCCGCCCGCCGCCAGCGACGGCCGCATCTTCACCGTCACCATCGACAACCAGCTCGTCGTCTATGCCAGCGACGACGGCCGCCGGCTGTGGTCGAACGCCGGCGTCGAGGAGGCCGCGGGCTTCCTCGGCGGTGCGACGCCCGCCGTGCTCGGCGACGTCGTCGTCGCGGCCTACACCTCGGGCGATCTCCTGGCCTTCGACGTGGTCACCGGTCGATCGCTGTGGAGCGACAACCTCGCCGGGCGCACCGGCGGCAACGCGGTCGCGGCCTTGACCGACATCCGCGGCCGGCCGGTGATCGACCGCGACCGGGTGATCGCCATCGGCAACGGCGGTGTCATGGCGGCGATCGATCTGCGGCGCGGCGGCCGGATCTGGGACAACAGCCTCGGCGGCACGCAGATGCCCTGGGTCGCCGGTGACTTCCTCTACGTCATCACCAGCTCAAGCGAAGTCGTCTGCCTCACCCGCGAGGACGGCCGCATCAAGTGGGTGCAGGCCCTGCCGCCCTTCGAGGACATGGAAGACAAGGAAGACCCGATCTACTGGTCGGGTCCGGTTCTGGTCGAGGACCGGCTGCTGGTCACGGGCTCGAGCGGCGTCGCGCTCGCCTTCTCGCCCTATACCGGCAAGCTTCTGGGCAAGCAGACGCTGCCCGACCGGTCGCATCTGCCGCCGGTCGTTGCCAACAAGACCGTCTACATGCTTTCCGACGACGCCGATCTGGTCGCCCTGCGATGAGACGGCATAGCTCATTCAACCGGCGGAGCAACTTGCACCGCCGGTGTTTTTGGACGCGACCAGAGATACGCTAGAGAGAAATGCCGAAACGCACCGACATCCAATCGATCCTCATCATCGGCGCCGGCCCGATCGTCATCGGCCAGGCCTGCGAGTTCGACTATTCCGGCGCCCAGGCCTGCAAGGCGCTCAAGCAGGAGGGTTACCGGGTCATCCTGGTGAACTCGAACCCGGCCACGATCATGACCGATCCCAACCTCGCGGACGCGACCTATATCGAGCCGATCACGCCCGACGTGGTGGCGCGGATCCTGGAGAAGGAGCGGCCGGACGCGGTGCTGCCGACGATGGGCGGCCAGACCGCGCTCAACACCGCGATGGCGCTTTATAAATCGGGCAAGCTGAAGGAGCTCGGCATCGAGCTGATCGGCGCCAATGCCCGCGCCATCGACATGGCGGAAGACCGGCAGCTGTTCCGCGACGCCATGGACCGGATCGGCCTCGAAAGTGCGAAAGGCGCACTGGTCAATTCGCTGGACGAGGCGCTGAAGACCCTGGACATGGTCGGCCTGCCGGCGATCATCCGCCCGAGCTTCACCCTGGGCGGCACCGGCGGTGGCATCGCCACCACGCGCGAGGAATTCATCAAGATCGTCTCGGGCGGCCTGCAGGCCTCGCCGGTGGGCGAGGTGCTGGTCGAGGAATCGATCCTCGGCTGGAAGGAATTCGAGATGGAGGTGGTCCGCGACAAGGCGGACAACTGCATCATCATCTGCTCGATCGAGAACGTCGATCCGATGGGCGTGCATACCGGCGATTCTATCACCGTGGCGCCGGCGCTCACCCTGACCGACAAGGAATACCAGCTGATGCGCAACGCCTCGATCGCGGTGCTGCGCGAGATCGGCGTCGATACCGGCGGCTCGAACGTGCAGTTCGCGGTCAACCCGGAGAACGGCCGCCTGATCGTCATCGAGATGAACCCGCGGGTCTCGCGCTCCTCGGCCTTGGCCTCGAAGGCCACTGGGTTTCCGATCGCCAAGGTCGCGGCCAAGCTCGCGGTCGGCTACACGCTGGACGAGCTGATCAACGACATCACCAAGGTGACGCCGGCCTCCTTCGAGCCGACGATCGATTACGTCGTCACCAAGATGCCGCGCTTCACCTTCGAGAAATTCCCCGGCGCCGAACCGCTGCTTTCGACCTCGATGAAGTCAGTGGGCGAGGCGATGGCGATCGGCCGGTCGTTCCAGGAATCGGTGCAGAAGGCGCTGCGCTCGATGGAGACGGGCTTGACCGGCTTCAACGAAGTCGCGCTGGAGAAGGACGACAAGGCCTCGATCCTGGCCCAGCTCGGGAAGGCGACGCCGGACCGGCTTCTGGTGATCGCCGAGGCGCTGCGCCGCGGCTTGAGCGTCGAGGAGATCTTTGCCGCCTCGAAGTTCGATCCCTGGTTCATCCGCCAGATCGAAGCCATTGTCGAGACCGAGAAGCTGGTGAGGGCGCAGGGCCTGCCCAAGACCCACGAAGCGCTGCTCAGGCTGAAGCGCAAGGGCTTCTCCGATGCGCGCCTGGCGGAGCTCGCCGGCACCACGGCCGACGCGGTGCAGAAGCTGCGCCACGACTTGAAGGTGCGCCCGGTCTACAAGCGGATCGACACCTGCGCCGCCGAGTTCGCCTCGGCCACGCCCTACATGTATTCCTGCTACGAGGGCGAGAATGTCGAGACGCCCGAGGACGAGGCGGACCCCAGCGATCGCCGCAAGGTCATCATCCTCGGCGGCGGTCCGAACCGGATCGGCCAGGGCATCGAGTTCGACTATTGCTGCGTCCATGCCGCCTATGCGCTGAAAGAGGCCGGCATCGAGACCATCATGGTCAATTGCAACCCCGAGACGGTGTCGACCGATTACGACACCTCGGATCGACTCTATTTCGAACCGCTCACCGCCGAAGACGTGATCGAGCTCGCCCGCGTCGAGCAGCGCAAGGGGACCTTGCTCGGCTGCATCGTGCAGTTCGGCGGGCAGACGCCGCTGAAGCTCGCCGCCGCGCTGGAGAAGGCGAAGATCCCGATCCTCGGCACCTCGCCCGACGCGATCGATCTCGCCGAGGACCGCGAGCGCTTCCAGAAGCTGCTGCATGACCTCGATCTCAGGCAGCCCAGGAACGGCATCGCGCGTTCCGGCGAAGAGGCCGAGCGCATCGCGGCCGAGGTCGGCTACCCGGTGGTGATCCGCCCCTCCTATGTGCTGGGCGGCCGCGCCATGGAGATCGTGCACGAGCCGGATCAGCTCCGCCGCTACATCCGCCGCGCGGTGCAGGTCTCCGGCGACAACCCGGTGCTGATCGACTCCTATCTCGAGGACGCGATCGAGGTCGATGTCGATGCGCTCTCGGACGGCAAGGACGTCTTCGTCGCTGGCATCATGGAGCATATCGAAGAGGCCGGCATCCATTCCGGCGACAGCGCCTGCGCGTTGCCGCCGCACACGCTCTCGCTTGCGGTCATCGCCGAGCTTCGGCGCCAGGCGGTGGCGCTGGCGCTCGGCCTCAACGTCGTCGGGCTGATGAACATCCAGTTCGCGATCAAAGGCGACGAGATCTACGTGCTCGAGGTCAACCCGCGCGCCAGCCGCACCGTGCCCTTCGTCGCCAAGGCGACCGGGCTGCCGATCGCGAAGATCGCGGCGCGCGTCATGGCCGGCGAGGTCTTGCGCGATTTCCAGCTCGACGCCACCAAGCGGCACCACGTGGCGGTCAAAGAAGCCGTCTTCCCCTTCGCGCGCTTCCCCGGCGTGGACATCATCCTCGGGCCGGAGATGAAATCGACCGGCGAGGTGATGGGGCTGGATTCAAGCTTCGCCCGCGCCTTCCTGAAGGCCCAGCTCGGCGCCGGCCAGCGCCTGCCGCGCAACGGCACGGTGTTCATTTCGCTCAAAGACAAGGACAAGCCCGGCATGGTCCCGGCGGCGCGCAAGCTGCTGGAGATGGGCTTCGACATCGTCGCCACCCCGGGAACCGCGTCTTTTCTCCGAAACCAAGGCCTCGACGTCCGCGCCATCAACAAGGTGCACCAGGGCAGCCCGCATATCGTCGAGGCGATGCAGCGCGGCGAAATCAAGTTGGTTTTCAACACGGTAGCCGGACAGAAGGCGATCGCGGACAGCTTCAGCCTCAGGCAGGCCGCGTTGATGGGCCAGATTCCTTACTACACCACCATGGCGGGCGCGCTCGCCGCGGTGGAGGCGGTGGGGGCCCTGGCGAGCGGAGACCTTGAAGTCGCTCCCCTCCAATCGTACTTTAACGTTTCGACTGCCTGATAATCTGGGCCTGTCGGGTGCTGGTGGCCGGTTAACCATTTAGCGTGGTTAAGCGGAGGGACCTCGCCCGAGGGGTCGTTTTTGCGTTTCGGAACTCGAAAACATGCACAAGATCCCGATGACCGCCGACGGCTACGGCCGCCTGGAAGAAGAGTTGAAGCAGCTGAAGACGGTCGAGCGCCCGGCCATCATCCGAGCGATCGCGGAAGCGCGCGAGCACGGCGATCTCTCCGAAAACGCGGAGTATCACGCCGCGCGCGAGCGCCAGAGCTTCATCGAAGGCCGCGTGCTCGAGCTCGAGGACAAAATCAGCCGCGCCGAGGTGATCGACGTCTCCAAGCTCTCCGGCAAGGTGATCAAGTTCGGCGCCACCGTCACCCTGATCGACGAGGACACCGACGAGAAGTCGGCCTACCAGATCGTCGGCGAGGACGAGGCCGACATCAAGTCGAAGCGCCTCGCCATCACCGCGCCCTTGGCGCGCGCACTGGTCGGCAAGAAGGTCGGCGATTCCGTCGAGGTCACGACCCCCGGCGGCTCCAAGTCCTACGAGGTCGCCAAGGTCCAATTCAAGTAAGCGGGCGCGGTGCCGGGCCTGCTCAGCCGCGTCCGGCGCGCTCTTCTTGCCGCCCTTCTGCTGGGATCGCTCCTGGCCGGCGGTCGCGCCTCGGCTGAAGACAGCTTCACCCTCGCCTTGTCCTGGCAGCCGGGCTTCTGCGCCGATCGTGCGCAGAAAGCCGAATGCAAGATCGCGCCCAAGGATAAGCCGGGCTTCACCTTGCACGGGCTCTGGCCCGACTGGGACACGAATGGCGACGGCAAGCGCAATGCCGAGGATGCCTTCTGCATCGCCAATGCGGGCAACCGCAAATCCATGATGGCGCTCGACGGCGGCAACTGGCTGAAGATGCCGCCGGTGAAGCTCTCGCAAGCGAGCAGCGACGATCTCGCGCGGGCGATGCCGGGCATCGTGGTCGGCCTCGACCGGCACGAATGGTGGAAGCACGGCACCTGCTCCGGTCTCGCGCCGGAAGACTACTTCGCCACCGCTATCGTGCTGTTGCGTGAGGTGGAGCGGGGCGGCCTCGCCCGGCTGCTGGGGGCCCAGGCCGGCCGCATCGTTGCGCGCAAGGAATTGCTGGAAGCGTTCGAAATCGATTTCGGCCGCGGCAGCGCCCGCGCCCTCATGCTCGATTGCGCCAAGAGCGAGGGCGCCTCTGCCCTTCAGGAAATCCGGATCCGCCTGAAGCGCAGCGAGGTCACCGCCGGGCTGACGGCCGCAAGCCTCGCCATTCCCGCCATTCCCGCCCGCGGCGACTGCGCCGCCGACGTCCTTATCCCGGCCTGGCCGCGCTGATCTTCATTCTCGGCCGATCGATATTAATCCTCTGATCTTAACTCAATCATCGATTTCACACCGGGCGGTGTGACCGATCGCACAAGCCTGCCTATGGGGTCGAACGGCTTTCGGGGATGGCGGCACTACCCGTCACCAACGTCAACCAAATGCATCCTCAACTTTCCACCCGACCCCCAAGGAGGTCTTCCAGATCATGGCGCTCGTGACCAACCAGCCGACCACCACCATGCCGCTCGACCCGAACCAGTTCGACCCGTCGATCATGATTCAGCAGTATTACACGACCTATTACGGATCGAACGCCAGCGAGACGGTGAACGGCGACTGGCAGCACAACACGATGTATCTCTACGGCGGCAACGACACCGCCACCGGCGCCGGCGGCAATGACGTGCTCGACGGTGGCACCGGCAACGACAATCTCTCGGGCGACGCCGGCAACGACAAGCTGCTGGGCGGCGACGGCAACGACATCCTGAGCGGCGGCGCCAACAACGACCATCTCGACGGCGGCATCGGCAACGACACCATGCTGGGCGGCGACAACGACGACTATTTCGTCGGCGGCGCCGGCGCCGACACGATGAACGGCGGCAACGGTGTGGACACCGTGGACTATTCCGCCTCGGCCAGCGGCGTGCACGTCAACATGCTGGGTAATGTCTATGGCGGCGGCGACGCAGCGGGCGACAGCATCTCCAACATGGAGAACGTGATCGGCACCAAGTTCGGCGACTATATCCAGGGCACCGCCGCCGACAACAAGATCATCGGCGGCGAGGGCAACGACAGCCTCTACGGCAACGGGGGCAAGGACTTCCTCGACGGCGGCGACGGCAACGACTACATCTCCGCCTCGGGCAATACCGGCGGTTCCACGATCCTCGGCGGCAAGGGCGACGACACGCTGATGGGCAGCCAGGGCGCCGATACGATCAACGGCGGCGAGGGCAATGACTTCATCAACGCCGGCACCGGTTCGGACACCATCACCGGCGGCGCCGGGGCGGACAAGTTCGAGTGGATGATCGACGCCCCGCTGCATGGCAACGACGTGATCACCGACTTCGACCCGCTCGCCGATGCGCTGAACTTCTATGATCCGTACGGCGGCAGCAAGGTGGACCTCTTTGTCGGCAGCAGCGCCGATGGCGATGTCCTGTTCAGCTGGAAGGGCGGCACGGTGGAGCTCGACGGCATCCAGAACCAGGGCTGGACCAACGTCCAGGACCTGCAGAATGCCGGCATCGACGTGACCTACAGCCAGATCGTCTAAGCCAGCGACCACCACTTCCAACCAAGCGAAGCCCCGGCCGAGTGATCGGCCGGGGTTTTCGACATTGCGTTGGTGACGGCCGTCACCGCGCCTCGGTGACCGTCGTCACCAACCGCCGGGCGGGTTGGGGCGACCCATTGTCAAGCGCGACATGACGCGCATCTAGGAGACCCGGATGTCGATCCAGACCCCGATTCAGCTCGAGACCAGGATGCTGAACTTCGCCGATATCTTCACCGATGGCTGCGATGTGAAGTTTGTCCAGGGTGCGAGCTGCAACGTGCGCGCCGCGCTGCCGGACGGCAGCCTGGTCGATCTCTCGGATGTCTATCGCGGCCGGTTGCAGCCGAGCGATTTCCGCTTCGAATACGGCAAGGAACACTGCCCGGAGGCGGAACACAAATTCTGCGCCCCGGCGCCGGTCTGGGCCTGAGCGCCGGTGGCACGAGATGCGCGGGTCAAGCCCGCGCGTGACGACTTAAAACTTGTCCGTCATCGCCGGGCTCGACCCGGCGATCTGATATCAAGAGAATCTCAGTTCAGCTGAACCCGGCGGCCTCGCGCGCGACGGCTTTCGGCTCCTCGGCCTCGATCGGCACGCCGGGCAGCAGCTTGGAGGTGCGGATCGCCAAAGCCGACTTGACGTGGCTGACATTGGGCGCCGGTGTCAGATGCGTGGTCAGGAACTTCTGGTAGGCGTCCCAGTCATGGGCGACGATCTTCAGCAGGAAGTCGGTCTCGCCCGCCAGCATGTGGCATTCCCGGACCATCGGCCAGCCGCCGACCAGGGCCTCGAAGGCCTTTAGATCATTCTCGGCCTGGCTGTTGAGGCCCACATGGGCGAAGACGGTGACGCCGAAGCCGAGCGCCTCGGCATTGACTTCGGCATGGTAGCCCTTCAGGTATCCGCCTTCTTCCAAGGCCCGGACCCGCCGGAGACAGGGCGGGGCCGAAATTCCGGCCCGTGCCGCGAGATCCACATTGGTCATCCGCCCATCCGCCTGCAGGTCGGCGAGGATGCGGAGATCGATCTTGTCCAGTTTGGCCCGGCGCATGAAATCTTCCACCAGCGAAGCGTGAATTGGCGAAATTATATTACGAGAAATTTCCTTTCGCAAATGGTGTGAGCCCCGTCTCTATCGGGGCTGCGGGAAGCCGCGTAAGATGAAAGCCAGTCT
Organism: Dongia sp. agr-C8; assembly: GCF_054658695.1. Taxonomy (NCBI): domain Bacteria; kingdom Pseudomonadati; phylum Pseudomonadota; class Alphaproteobacteria; order Rhodospirillales; family Dongiaceae; genus Dongia; species Dongia sp. agr-C8. Next base: position 144,766 of record NZ_BAAGHZ010000005.1, on the reverse strand, counting down.
TAACGGAGACCACCCCGCCCGGACGGAAAGGGCACCGGGTCTATGGCCATGATCGCATCCGCCGCCAGAACCATCCCGCCGCTCGAGGAGCTCCGCCTGGCGCTCGCCCGCGAGCGGGAGGCGCGCGCGGAGGCGGAGCGCCTGTTGGCGGAAGCCGAGGAGGCCTTCGGTCTCGCCAAGCTGGAGGCGGAAGAACTCGCCCGCGGCAAGCACGACCTGCTGCGCAACATGGGCCACGAGCTCCGCACGCCCTTGAACGCCATCATCGGCTTCACCTCGCTGCTGCTGTCGCGGCTGAACGGCCGCGTCGGGCCCGAGGAATTCGACTATCTGCAGATCACCCACGACAACGCCAACGACCTGATGCGCATCGTCAACCAGGCGCTGGAGATGACGCGGCTGCAGTCCGGTTCCTACATCATCGAGAAGGACCGCACGGCGCTGGAACCAGTCATCGATTCTTGCCTGGCGCTCCGGCAGCAGCAATTCGCCGATGCCGAGATCGTGCCGATCGTCGAGATCGCACCCGACCTCCCCGATGTCATCGCCGATCGCAATGCGCTGTCGAAATGCTTGCTGGCGATCATCGACAACGCGATCAAGTTCTCCGACGGGGCGCCGCAGATCCTGGTCTCGGCCGACCGGCTCGACCAGGAGGTCGTGATCACCGTCGCCGACCGCGGCATCGGCATCCCGGAGCAGGATATCGAGCGCGTCACCGAGCCCTTTTACCAGGTCGATAACAGCCTCACCAAGGGCAAGAGCGGCGCCGGCCTGGGCCTCGCCATCGCCCGCTCGCTGCTGGAGCGCCAGGACGCGCGCCTCAAGATCATGAGCCATCTCGGCCACGGCACCACGGTCCACATCCGGCTGAAGCGGGCTTAGGCGCGGGCCAGGCCGCCGCTCAGCGGCTCACTCTGTTATCAAGATGGAATGCCCCAGACTGCCTTGGGGCATGGGAATGCCCTTCGGCAGAATGAAGGTCACGGCGTGCGAGCCGGTGAGCCCGGCCGGCCAACGTCGCAACGGCTTGATGACACGATAGCCCTTTCCGGTGCGCTCTAGGATTCCTTGGAGAATCAACTGTCGAAGGCCGTCTTGCCCGGGCAGCACCTCGTAAGCCTCGACCTTGCCCTCGGCGACCAGTTCTTTCGGATCGAGCGTGACCACGCCTCCTGCCTTGGCGAGCCAATCCTCTTGTGCCGTGCTGGAAAGCCCGCCTTCAAGCCGCTTTGGGGTTTCGCCTTCGCTCATCATGTACGCGTCGCTGCCGGTGATGACGATATCCTTATCCTTGTCCTTCTCGAAGACCTTGCCGCTCGGCACCATGATGCCCTTCGCCGCATAGACGTAGATCGGATTGACTTTCCCCGCTCCGGCCGCCTGCGAAACCGCGCGCACCATCGCCTTGCCTTCCGCAGTCGATGTCTCGTAATAGCGACCGCAGGCCTCGGCCGGCACGAAGCTCACACGGTCCTTCGCAACCCCAAGCACGCCCGAACCCGCCCATCCTCCGGAATTGTTGCCGGCTCCACTCACCAGCCCGCCCAGCACCGCGACATGCTTCAGGCGAGCGGTCTCGCCCTCGAATTTCCAAATCATGCCTACGTAGGACGACAAGACGACGTAAAGCGGCGCGTTCCCCGGCTCGATGATGACCCGTGCCAGGGATGTCACATTGTCCTGACCGGTTACGGTCACGGTCGGTTGATAGTTGCCGTCATACATGCCGACCAGTGTCACTTCCTCATCCGGTCCAGCTTTCGGCAGCTTGCAGCCTGTCGCCTTTGTCATGGCAGTGATTTCCTGCAGCTCGGCCCGATAGGCGGTATATTCCGGCATGTCGATCACGCCATTCCCGTTGCCGTCGAGCTGGGCGAATGCCGCGCGGACGATGGTTTCCAGCTCCGCCGGTGTGACGCGGCCATCGCCGTTCGGGTCCGCGAGCAGCAGCCGGCGCAACGAGTCATAGAGCGCTTCGCGTGACTGGTTGCCCTTGTCCTCGGCGGCCAGCATCTCCGACATCGAGATCGACCCGTCCCGATCGAGGTCGAAGGCGAGAATCTGGCCCAGCTGCCGCTCCATCATCGTGCGCCGCTGCTCAAGATCGATGCCCTGCTGCATCTGGCGACCCTGCTGAAATTCGAGGCTGCGGCGCGCCTCCAGCTCGGTGACTTGGCCGTTGCCGTCGAGGTCATAGCGCAAGGCCGTGGAAACGCGCTGCGCGCGGCGGTTGGCAGCCTCTACCGACTCCGCCGTCGCGATGTCGGCGGAGTCGAGCCCGTTGCCGTCGAGATCATGCTGACGGATCGGTGCCAAGGCCTGCGCAATGACCTGTTCGATCGCCGCCCCCGGACGGAGCTGCTGGACCACGATGGAGGGTAGGGTCGCAAGCGCGTTCTCCTGGGCCCAGGCGGCTCCGGCGGACAAAGCGAGAGCGAGCGCACCCGCGACGGCGAGGCGCTTTTGAGACTGGGGCATTCGGGAACTCCACATGGAAGGACGCTAAGAACTGTAGCAGGCCGCTGGCCGGTAAAGAAGGAATTGTTTCGAGCTTTGCACCGATAAATTGTCGTGATTTTGCCGCAAATCAGCCGCTGTGACGACGCCAACTTGAGTCACTGCGTCGCGCTCCTTATGTTAGTCCCACGCACGAAGGCGACGACTCGCAGGAACCACGGAAATGGCGGAAATCAGGACCAAGGCGCTCATCATCGGCTCGGGCCCGGCGGGCTATACCGCCGCGATCTACACGGCGCGCGCCAACCTGAAACCGGTCCTGGTCCAGGGCATCCAGCCGGGCGGGCAGATGACCATCACCACGGATGTGGAAAACTATCCGGGCTTCGCCGACGTGATCCAGGGCCCCTGGCTCATGGAGCAGATGCAGAAGCAGGCCGAGCATGTCGGCACCCAGCTCAAGTTCGACACCATCACCGAGGTCGATCTCTCGCGCCGGCCGTTCCGCGCCGTCGGTGACTCGGGCGACATCTATTACGGCGACACCTTGATCATCGCGACGGGTGCCCAGGCCAAGTGGCTGGGCCTGCCCTCGGAGCAGAAGTTTCGCGGCTTCGGCGTCAGCGCCTGTGCGACCTGCGACGGCTTCTTCTTCCGCGAGAAGGAAGTGGTGATCGTGGGCGGCGGCAACACGGCGGTCGAGGAGGCGATCTACCTCACCAACCACGCGACCAAGGTCACGCTGGTGCATCGCCGCGATCATCTCCGGGCCGAGAAGATCATGCAGGAGCGGCTGTTCCGCAATCCGAAGATCAAGGTGGTCTGGGATTCGACGGTTGAGGAGATCCTCGGCAGCGGCGATCCCGCCGGCGTCACCGGCGTGCGCATCCGCAACGTCAAGACCGGCGCCACCACCGACATTCCGGCCGACGGCTTCTTTGTGGCGATCGGCCACACGCCCTCGACAGAACTCTTCAAGGGGAAGCTTCCGCTCGACGCGGAAGGTTATCTGCTGACCAAGCCGGACAGCACCGCGACCGAGATTCCCGGTGTCTTCGCTGCCGGTGACGTGAAGGACAAGGTGTTCCGCCAAGCCGTGACTGCCGCCGGCATGGGCTGCATGGCCGCATTGGAAGCCGAGCGCTTCCTGGCCGCGCATGAGCACGAGGAAGCACGCGCGGCCGAATAGCAGCGAAAGCCGCAGCTTTGCGCTTCGCGCCGAATTTCAGGGGGTCAGTCCATGATGGACTGGGACAAGCTCAGGATCTTTCACGCCGTCGCTGAGGCCGGCAGTTTCACCCATGCGGGCGAGACGCTGAATCTCTCGCAGTCCGCGGTCTCGCGCCAGATCTCCTCCCTCGAAGAAAGCCTCAACGTCGCACTGTTTCACCGCCATGCCCGCGGCCTGATCCTGACCGAGCAGGGCGAGCTGCTCTATCGCACCGCGCATGAGGTGTTCTCCAAGCTCGCCATGGCCGAGGCGCAGCTCGGCGAATCGAAAGACCGCCCGAAAGGCCAACTCAAGGTCACGGCGACCCAGGCCTTCGGCTCGGCCTGGCTGACGCCGGGCCTGGTGGAGTTCGTCGAGCTCTATCCCGACGTCGAAGTGGATCTGCTGCTCGAGGATCGCGAGCTCGATCTCTCGATGCGCGAGGCCGACGTAGCGATCCGCATGCAGCCGCCGCGTCAGCCGGAACTCATCCAGCGGCATCTGCTGACCATGCACACATACGTATATGCATCGCCAGGTTATCTTAAGCGGCATGGCATCCCCAAGACGCCGGAAGATCTCGACGGCCATCGCATCATCGTCTTCGGCGAGGACCAGCGGCCGCCGGTGCCGGAGATCGACTGGCTGATGCGCTCCGGCGTGCGCAAGGATCGCCCGCGTCGTCCGGTGTTGAAGGTGAACTCCGTCTACGCGATCCGCCGCGCGGTGCAGAGCGGCATGGGCCTCGCGAGCCTGCCCGAGTTCATGGCGACGGATTCGCAGAACCTGGTCCGGGTCTTGCCGGAGCTGCAGGGGCCCCGCATCGATGCCTATTTCGTCTATCCGGAAGAGCTCCGGAACTCGAAACGCATCCAGGTCTTCCGCGATTTCCTCCTCCGCAAGGTCGCCGAAGGCAAGATGCAGGGCTGATTCCGGCGCCTCCGCGGCCCGGCGATTTGCCTTCGCAGCTGCGAAAGTTTTGGGCGGAATTTTGCTGCACTGCCGTCGAATCCGGCAGCGATTTCCGCGCGCTACCCGAGTGATATTATCGAGTTTCGCATTTTTCGCGTCTGGAACGATGTGAAAAAGACCTGCTAAAACATTGAGGCGAAATGATGAAATAGTCATGCGGAACTTGCATGGGGCCTTTGTGTTTTTGACTCTGGTTAGCTTGGCAGAAACACCTATGTTTACGCGTGTGGATTGGAGCACAGTCTTGTTGCGGCGACGCAACAGTTTCGGTCCCCCGGTTCTGACGAAGTTTGCACCGCCGAATAAAGCGCTGGCGCACCGGAAGAAGCGGACCGTGAGTTTCGAGGCCGACGGCCAGAAATAGGTTGGAAGTCTCAAATCGGATCTGGGCGCAAGGCCCAGATGGGGTCTTCGGATCCTACGTCTCCCAGACGTAAAGCCTCCCTGTTTAACTTGCCGGGCCCTCGGGCCCGGCATTTTTCTTTTCAGCGTTGCAGAACTGCCACAGGAAGCGCCGACCTCCGCCTTTCGGCGGATGCCGCACTGCGCCAGTGGAATAGCTGGGAAGCCCGGCGAAACGCCGGCCAAGCTTCAGCGGTAGAGCCGATCGCCGAGATCCTGCATGCCGCTGTAGAGCGAAGCGACGAACTCGCCATAGCCGTTGAAGAGCTGGGTCGGCACGGTGCCGTTCTGGCCCAGCACCCGTTCGTCGGCCTGGCTCCAGCGCGGATGGGCGACCTCGGGGTTCACATTGGCCCAGAAGCCGTATTCGCTGGATTGCAGCTGCTCCCAGTAGCTCAAGGGCTGCTGGTCGGTGAAGGTGATCTTCACGATGCCCTTGGCGGACTTGAAGCCGTATTTCCACGGCGTCGCCAGGCGGAGCGGCGCGCCGTTCTGCTTCGGTACGGGCTTGCCGTACATCCCGGTGACCATGAAGGCGAGGTCGTTGGTTGCTTCGGCGATGGTCAGGCCCTCGATATAGGGCCAGGGCGACCAGGGCTGGCTGCTGATGCCCGGCGCCACGTCGGGATTGTTGAAGCTCTCGAAGCGCAGGTATTTGGCACTCGAAAGCGGCGCCGCGAGATCGACCAGGCTCTTCAGCGGAAAGCCACTCCAGGGTACCGCCATCGACCAGGCCTCGACGCAGCGATGGCGATACAGCCGCTCTTCCAGCGGCATCTGCTTCAACAGCGCGTCGATGTCGAGAGTCTGCGGCTTCTCGACCATGCCGTCGATGGTGATGGTCCAGGGTCGGATCGGCAGCGCCTGCGCCAGAGCGGCGACGTCCTTCGAAGTGTCGAACTCATAGTAGTTGTTGTAATGGGTCGAGAGCGCTTCCGGCGTCACATCGCGGTCGAGCTTGTAGGTCTCGCTGCGCTTCACCGGGTAAAGCCCGGCGGAGGGGTCCGCCGTGTCATCGGCGCGGGCACTGGAAAGGACCGAGGGTGAGGCCACGGCGATGCCGGCGGCGGCCAGAAAATGGCGCCGGCGCAGATAAACGCCTTCCGGCGTCGCCGCGCTCTCCGGAATTTCCCAACCGCGCTTCACTTTAACGAACATGGCGTACTCCCGTTTGGTCCTGGGGATACTACGCCGGAATCCGCGGTTTGGTTACACCCCGCAGGTCACGACGGGGTGAGGTTCCGCCGGAAAAAGAAGCCCGGGTCAAAGCCCGGGCATGACGCTTCAAAATTTGACCGTCATCGCCGGGCTTGGCCCGGCGATCTCGTGCCGCCGCGAGCCCCTAGGCCAGCAGGCTCCGCAGCATCCAGGCGTTCTTTTCGTGGACCTGCATGCGCTGGGTCAGCAGATCGGCGGTCGGCTCGTCGGAGGCTTTCTCGGCGGTCGGGAAGACCTTGCGGGCGGTGCGGGCGACCGCTTCCTGGCCCTCGACCAGCTGCCGGATCATCTCCTCGGCCTTGGGCTGGCCGCTCGCTTCCTTGATCGAGGAAAGCTTGGCGTAAGCCGAATAGCTGCCCGGCGCCGGATAGCCCAAAGCGCGGATCCGCTCGGCGATCAGGTCGACCGCCAGGGCGAGCTCGGTATACTGCGTCTCGAACATGAGGTGCAGCGTGTTGAACATCGGCCCTTCCACGTTCCAGTGGAAGTTATGAGTCTTGAGATAAAGCGTGTAGGTGTCGGCCAGAAGATGGCTCAGTCCCTCGGCGATGGCCTTGCGGTCCTTCGGCTTGATGCCGATGTCGATCGACATGGAATCCCTCTTTGTGTGATTTGCAGACCTAATCTGGCTCATTTCACCGGATCATCAAGGGAAACGACGCCGCAGAACAATGGAATCTTTGGTATAGGGTGATCGACGTGGTCGATTGACCCACCCACGACCGTCATCCGCGGGCGCAGCGGACGAATGTCCGCGTTCGCGGACGGGGCCGCGGATCTGGCGCCGCTGCGAACTCCCGAAAAGATCGCCGGGTCAGGCCCGGCGATGACGGCTTGGTTCATATCTCCCGCGCCATCAGCCCGTCCTCGAACGGGAAGCTGGTCAGCAATTCGCAGCCGGTCTCGGTCACCAGCACCTGCTGCTCGAGCTTGACACCTTCGTCGCCGCCGACCTCGCCGATATAGCTTTCGACGCAGAGCGTCATGCCCGGTTCGATCAGGCCGTCATAGCCGCCGCTCTCCAGGTCTTCGAGATAGACGACCTGCGGATATTCGTCGGCGAGGCCGACGCCGTGATAGACCACGCAATAGCGGTTCTCCAGGCAGCTCGCCGGAAGCTGGAACGAGCGCTCGACCAGTTCCTTGGAGGTGAGGCCGGGCCTCAAGACGTCGATGTTGAAATGGATCTGCTCCCAGGCAAGGCGATAGAGCTCGCGCTGCTTCGGCGTCGGCTTGCCGGGGCCGCAGAAATAGGTGCGCGAGAGATCGGCGCAATAGCCGTAGGGGCCGATCAGGTCGGTGTCGAAGCTGACCAGCTCGCCGGGGCGGATGATGCGGTCGCTGGATTCCGCGAACCAGGGATTGGTGCGGCCGCCGGAGGCGAGCAGGCGGGTCTCGATCCACTCACCGCCCATGGCGATGTTGGTCTCGTGCAGCTTGGCCCAGAGCTGATTCTCGGTGATGCCGGGCTCCAAGGCGTCGCGCATTCGCGCCATGCCGGTCTCGCAGACCGCAATGGAGACGCCCATCAGCGCGATCTCATCCGCCGACTTGATCCGCCGCGCGAACTCCATCACGCCCTCGCCCTCATGCGCATCGATGCCGAGTTTCTGCAGCGCGCGGGCACCGGCGAGGTCGCAATGGTCGAGCGCCAGCCGCCTGTTGCCGCCGCCATGCGCCTGCACCAGGTCGGCGATTTCGGCCGCCCATTGCCCGGCGCGCTTCTCGACCAGCGGTCCGGCGGCATAGAAGTACCAGGCCTTGGCCGGCCGAATCTCCGCGATGGTCTCCAGGCCCTCGTTCAGATGGGCGCAGCCATGGAACTCGAACAGCACGACCGGGCCCTCGGTCGGCACGAAGGCGTAGCGCCCGGCATTGTGCAGGGTCCAGACCGCCATGTTCCGGCTGCCGGTCGCGTAGCGGATGTTGATCGGGTCGAACAGCAGGATGCCGGCGAAGTCGTTCTTCTTGAGCTCGGCGCGCACCCGGTCGAGCCGATACTTCCTGAGCCGCCGCATATCGACCTGGCCCTCGGTGTCCATGATCGCGGTCGGCGGCGTGCGTCGCGTCCGGGCGAAGGGATAGGGGTTGGCAGGCTTGTACGGGCGCGACGAGTCAGGCGACATGCAGCTCTCCCCAGTGAGGGGATCAGCTTGCCACGCGGCCATCCGGTGTCCAGGGCCGAAAACTCATAGCCGGGACACGCAAAGAAGAGCGTCATGCCCGGGCTTGACCCGGGCATCTCTATCCAATGCGAACTCGGTAAGAGACCCGCGGGTCAAGCCCGCGGGTGACGTCTGTGGTTTATTTCAGCGCCTGGCAAGCCCTGATGATCCGCGTGCAGGCTTCCTTGAGCGCCTCGGTCGAGGTCGCGTAGGAGATGCGGAAATAGGGCGAGAGGCCGAAGGCCGAGCCCTGCACCGCGGCGACACCCTCCGCTTCCAGGAGATAGGTCACGACGTCGTCGTCGGTCGCGAGCTTCTTGCCCTGCGGCGTGGTCTTGCCGATGCAGCCGGCGCAGCTGGGGTACACATAGAACGCGCCTTCCGGCGTGTGGCAATGCAGGCCCGGCGCCTGGTTCAGCATCTTCACCACCATGTCGCGGCGTTCCTTGAACACCGCGTTGTTCTTCTCGATGAAGTCCTGCGGGCCGTTCAGTGCCTCGACCGCCGCCGCCTGCGAGATCGACGACGGGTTGGAGGTCGATTGCGACTGCATCTTGGCGATCGCCTTGATCAGCGGGGCCGGGCCGCCGGCATAGCCGATGCGCCAGCCGGTCATGCAATAGGCCTTGGAGACGCCGTTCATCGTCAAGGTGCGGTCGTAGAGCTTCGGCTCGACCTGGGCGATGGTCGCGAACTTGAAGCCGTCATAGAGCAGGTGTTCGTACATATCGTCGGTCAGCACATGCACCTGCGGGTGCTTCAACAGCACATCCGCGAGCTTGCGCAGGTCCTCGGCGCTGTAGGCGGCACCGGTCGGGTTCGACGGCGAGTTCAGGATCAGCCACTTGGTCTTTGGCGTGATCGCGGCTTCCAAGGCTTCCGCCGTCAGCTTGAACTTGTGGTTCTCGCCGCATTCGACGATCACCGGCTTGCCGTCGGCCAGCAGCACGATGTCCGGATAGGAGACCCAGTAGGGCGCGGGGATGATCACCTCGTCACCGGCGTTGAGAGTCGCGACCAGGGCGTTGAACAGCACCTGCTTGCCGCCGGTCCCGACGGTGATCTGGTCCATCTTGTAGTCGAGTCCGTTCTCGCGCTTGAACTTGGCGATGATCGCCTTCTTCAGCGCGTCGGTGCCGTCCACGTTGGTGTATTTGGTGTCGCCGGCGCGGATCGCGGCGATCGCCGCTTCCTTGATGTTGTCGGGCGTGTCGAAATCCGGCTCGCCGGCGCCGAGGCCGATCACGTCGCGGCCTTCCGCCTTCAGCTGCCGCGCCTTCTGGGTGACGGCGATGGTGGGCGAGGGCTGGATCCGGTCGAGGCGTTCGGCAAGGAAGGCGGCCATGATTCTCACTTCTGGCGGGGCGGGACAAACGGCGCGGAAAATAGCGCCGGAGCGGCCGCTAGGCAATGCGGCATCCGGGCCGGTCATGGTGAATCTGCTGGGTTTTGACCCCGATTGTTCTCCCGATTGTTCCCTGGCCAATTGTATGGAAACAATGGCCGGAACCAGGGGAGAACAACAATGCCGCTGCAGATCGTCGGGGCCGGTTTCGGCCGGACCGGGACCATGTCGACCTACACCGCGCTGAAGCAGCTCGGCTTCCCCTGCTATCACATGATCGAAGTCCTGGGGAATCCGGCCAACAAGAAGACGCATCTCGATTTCTGGCGCCGGGTCGCCGACGCGCCCGACCGGTCCCGAAATGACTGGGAGCAGGTTTTCGGCCAGTACACCGCCAGTGTCGACAACCCGGCGGTCTGCGTCTGGCGCGAGTTGATCCGCTTCTACCCGGAGGCCAAGGTGCTGTTGACCCTGCACCCGAAGGGCGCCGATGCCTGGTACGAGAGCGTCATGGAGACGATCTACTTCACCGAGAACACCTGGCAGTTCAAGCTGCTGAAAGCGGTGACCCCGTTCGGCCGCAAGTTCGGCACCATGTCGCGGAAGCTGATCTGGCAACACCTCCACCGCGACACCATGCCCGACCGCGCCAAGGCCACGGCTTTCTACAACCGGCATGTCGAAGAGGTGAAGGCGGCCGTGCCGCCGGAACGGCTGCTGATCTTCACGGCGACAGAGGGCTGGGGTCCGCTGTGCCGGTTCCTCGGCGTCGCGGTCCCGGACGGGCCGTTCCCCAACGTCAACGACCGCGCCGAGTTTCAGAAGATCAAGGCCAACGTCAGCCGCGGGGCTTACGTGATTCTCGGCCTTGGTGTGGTCCTTGCGGCGGCGGTCGTCGGCGGCCTCACCTGGATACTCAGCTAGCCAGCGCCTGCCGATAGACAGCCAGGTCGCTCTCCGAGAAGCAGCAGAAGATCACCTCTTTGACACTCGGCGCGGCATCGAGCGATGCGCGCACGGTCTCGACCGCAATCCGCGCCGCGTCCTCGATCGGATAGCCGTAGATGCCGGTGCTGATCGCCGGGAAGGCGATCGACTTCAGATGATGTTGTGCGGCGAGATCCAAGGAGCGGCGATAGCAGGAAGCAAGCAGCGCCGGCTCGCCCGACCTGCCGTCCCGATAAACCGGGCCGACCGTGTGGATCACATGCTTCGCCGGCAGTCTGTAACCCCGCGTGATCTTGGCATCGCCGGTCCTGCAGCCATGCAAGGTCCGGCATTCCTCCAGGAGCTCCGGCCCGGCCGCGCGATGGATGGCGCCATCGACTCCGCCGCCGCCGAGCAGGCTTTCGTTGGCCGCATTGACGATGGCGTCGACTTCGAGCGTCACGATGTTGGCGCGGACCGCCGTGATCGCCGCCATCAGGCCGGCGCCCATTCGAACACGATCATCAGGCAGCCGGTCTCGCTGCGGGTGTTGTGGAACGAGCCGGGCTTGAACGAGACGAAGTCGCCGGTCTTCAAGATCCGGCCATCGCTCTCGATCGCCTCGCCCTCGATCACAAAGAACTCTTCGTAATTGGGATGGGTGTGCGGCTTGGTGACCGATCCCGGCAGCATGTGGAAGTAATAGCTGCCGCGGCTGGTCTTCTGGTCGAAGGTGATCGGCTTCCAGCGCAGCCCTGGATAATCCGGCCCGTCGAGCGTGTAGTCCTCGAAAGAGCTGGGATCCGTCTTGATGACCGTTGGGATGTCGATCGGGCGCTGCATCACTCTGGCTCCAGATTTCCTGCGGCGAGCGCCAGCAGCGCCTGCGAGAGCGCCTTGGCCTCCTCCCGGCTGAGCGTGACGGGCTCGTCGTTAGTGTCAGCGGCCTTCAGCATGATCGTCGCGTCCTCGGTCCACAAGATCACGTCGCCGCCTGAAAGAACGTAGCTCTTCGGTCCGCCCAACGACTGCCTCTTGTTGTTGATCCTAGCTCGCCTCCAGCCGTGCCGGGAAGCCCGGGGCGCGCAAATCCTCGCCGACCGAATCTTCCAGCAGCTTCACGATCATCGAGCTCCAGGCGCCGCCGCCGTATTTCGCGCGGCCTTCGACGAAGGTCTGCTCCATGAGGCCGGCGAGCTTCAGCGGCACGCCGAAGCGGCGGCCCATCTCCAGGGCGAAGCCGGCATCCTTGCAGGCGAGGTCCATGGTAAAACCGATGTCGTAGGAGCCGTTCAGGATCACCTGGCTCTCGGTCTCGTGCACGAAGCTGTTGCCGGAGCTGGCCTTGATCGCCCGGAAGGCGGTGCCGAGATCGACGCCGCCCTTCTTGCACAGCATCAGCGCCTCGCCGGCGGCGATCAGGTGGATGAAGGCCAGCATGTTGGTGACGACCTTGGTGACCGAAGCCTGCTGATGGCCGCCGAGATGGATCACCTCGCCGCCCATCGCCTGGAGGGCGCCGCGATGCCTCTCGAACAAGGCCTTCTCGCCGCCGACCAGAACGGTGATCTCGCCGGCCTCCGCGCGGTGCACGCCACCGGTCACCGGGCAGGCCAGCACCTCGACCTTGCGGGCCGAGAGCGGCGCGGCGAGGCGGGCGAGCGTGTCCTCATCGACCGTGCTCATCTCGATCCATGTGGCCCCCGGCTTGAAGCCCGGCAATGCGGCGGTGATCACACTCTCGCTCGCCTTGGGCGAGGGCAGGCAGGTGATCAAGCCGTCGGCATCCTTCGCCGCTTCGGCGGGCGTGGCGGCCCAGGTCGCGCCGAGCTTCAGCACCGGCTCGGCGGCGGCACGGTCACGGTCGTGGACAGTGACCTGGAACCCGCCGCGGGCCAGGCTGGAGGCGAGATGCTTGCCGAGATGACCAAGGCCGATGAATCCGTAACGCATTCTCCAATTTCCCTTTTCGTCATGCCCGGACTTGATCCGGGCATCTGGTGCCGTGACGGAGCGAGATCCGCGGGTCAAGCCCGCGGATGACGACTCTATCCTAAGACCCGCCGCCGAACTTGCTGGCCGTCGAGTAGTTGACCGGGGTGGTCTGCACCTCGAGATGCAGCCTGTCACCGGTATAGGGATGCGCCAGCGCCACGGCTTCATCGAGCTCAACGCCGAGGCCGGGCTCGTCGGGGACGATGACGTAGCCGTCTTCCCACTTGATCGGCTTCTTCAGGATCTCTGCGTGGAAGCCGCCCCAGGTCTGGATGCTCTCGAGAATGAGAAAATTCGGCAGGGTGGCGGCGAACTGAATGTTCGCCGCGCCCTCGATCGGGCCGGCATAGAGATGCGGCGCCACGACGGCGTAATGCGTCTCCGCCATGGCCGCGATCTTCTTCGCCTCGAAGATTCCGCCGACGCGGCCCAACGCCGGTTGCAGGATCGAGGCGGCACCGAGTTCCAGCACCCGGGCGAACTCGTATTTGGTGGTCAGGCGCTCGCCGGTTGCGATCGGCACCTTGCAGGCACGGGCGACCTTGGCCATCTCCTCCGGCATTTCCGGCGGCGTCGGTTCTTCGTACCAGAGCGGGTCATAGGCCTCGATCCGGCGGCCGAGGCGGATCGCGCCAGAGGTGGTGAACTGGCCGTGGGTCCCGAACAGCAGGTCGGCCTTGCTGCCGACCGCCTCGCGCAGGCGTTTGCAGAACAGCTCCGACTGGTCCATGTCGAACAGCGACGGCTGGTGCGGGTCGTAGATCGTGTAGGGACCGGCCGGATCGAACTTGATGCCGGTGAAGCCCATGGCGACATATTCCGCCGCGCGCTTCGCCGAGGCATCCGGATTGTTGTAGAAGTCGGTCGCGTCCTGCTTATCGTCCGGATAGAGATAGGTGTAGCTGCGCAAGCGTTCATGGATCTTGCCGCCCATCAGCGCATGCACCGGCTTCATAGTCGCCTTGCCGATGATGTCCCAGAGCGCCATCTCGATCGCCGAGAGCACGCCCATCAGCGAGATGTCCGGGCGCTGGGAATAGCCGCGGGAATAGACCTCGCGCCAGATCGCCTCGATCCGGAACGGCTCGCGGCCCAGCACGTGACGCTCGAACACGTCCCTGATCATCGCCTCGACCACCTTGGGGCCGAAGGTCGCGGCATAGACCTCGCCGATCCCCTCGATGCCGTTGTCGGTGATCAGCTTCACGAACACGAAATAGCGCCCGCCGAAGCCCGGCGGCGGATTGCCGACGATGAAGGTCTTCAGGTCTTTGATTTTCATAATCGGCTCCCCGCTGGATCTGGCGGTTATATCAGGACTTGCTGTCGGCGACGATGGCGTCGCTCATCTTGCGCGCGACCATGATGGTGGCTGCGTTGGTGTTGCCGGAGGTGACGGTCGGGAAGATCGAGGCGTCGCAGACCCGCAATCCTTCGATGCCGAAGACACGGGCGCGGCTGTCGACCACGGAATCCGCTTCGCTCGCGCCCATCTTGCAGGTCGAGGTCGGGTGGAAGACGGTGCTGCAGCGGGCGCGGAAATCGGCGAGCAGCTCCGCATCCGACATCGGCCCGAGGACCGGGGGGATGGTCTCCTGGATGATCTCCTTGATCGCCGGCGCGGCTTCCAGGCGTTGCAGCAGCTTGCCGCCGGCGATTGCCTCAGCGATGTCCTGGTCGGTCGACATGTAGTTGGGCGCGATCTTCGGCGGTGTGTCGATGCCGTTGTCCCGGATCGAAATCGTGCCGCGACTGGTCGGCCGGCAAGGCTGGAAGGACAGGATGAAACCCGAGAATGGATCGGGATCGATGCGTCGCACCTCGCCGGGCTTGGGCGACGGATAGGTGATCGGGTTGAAATAGAGCTGCATATCGACCCGCTTCGCCGTCGCCGAGGAACGCACGAAGCCGCCGCATTGGTTGACGCTGAGGCTCAAGGTGCCGCGGCGGGTCAGCACGTAATGCAGGGCCGCCTTGAACTGGCCCCACATCGAGTTCAATTCGTCGTTCAGCGTCGGGACTTTGGACTTGTAGTAATAGGTGACGGCGAGATGGTCCTGCAGATGCGCGCCGACATTGGTGTTGTCCAGCACCGGCGCGATGCCTTGGCTCTGCAGCAGCGCGCCCGGGCCGATGCCGGAGAGCTGCAGCAGCTGCGGCGAGTTCACCGCGCCGCCGGAGAGGATCACCGAAAAGTTGGCGCGCGCCTGGAACAGATGGCCGTAGCGGCGGTATTCGATCCCGACCGCGCGCTTGCCCTCGAACAGGATCCGCGTCGCCATCGCATCGGTCTCGAGCTTCACCAGGCCGCGCTTCAGCGCCGGCCGCAGGAAGGCATCGGCGGCGGAGCAGCGGAAGCCTTTCTTCGTGGTGATCTGGTAGAGGCCGGCGCCTTCCGGTTGGTTCACCATGTCGCCGGTCAGCGGCAGCTGCAGCTCGCGCGCGGCCTGGAAGTAGCGCTCCTTCAAGGGGTGCGCGTCGGCGTCGATCCGCGAGACGCTCAAGGGGCCGCTGCCGATCGCGATCCCGGATTCGCTCATGCGCCGCTCGTTGGCCTCGAAGACCGGGCGGACGTCGTTCCAGCTCCAGCCGGCGGCGCCCATCTGCGCCCAGTCGTCATAATCGTGCGGCAGGCCGCGGTAATAGACCAGGGCGTTGATCGAGCTCGAGCCGCCGACCACTTTCCCGCGCGGCCAGTAGAGGCTGCGGCCATTGAGCTCGGGGCAAGGCTCGGTCTGATAGGCCCAGTTCAGGGTCTCGTCATAAAACAGCCGCCCATAGCCGATCGGCAGCTTGATCCAGAACCGGCGGTCGCTGCCGCCGGCCTCCAGCAGCAGCACGGAAAGGCCCGCGGCCGAGAGCCTGTCCGCAAGCACGCAGCCGGCGGAACCGGCGCCGACGATGATGGTGTCGAAAGTTTCCATGAAGATGTGCGATCCCGAGCTGGTCGGGAGCAAAATCCATCGCCGGACCGGGGGTTTGGAAATGCGTTTTTGGGCGGGCGGGGAATGAGTTTCGGGCGGTTCTTGTAAAGCTAAGCGTGCTTCCGGGCCTGCCAGACGCAGACGCCGATCACCAGGGCCACGACGGCGATGTCCGGCGACACGGTCTCGCCGAGCACCAGGGCGGCCAGGGCGAGGCCGAGGAAGGGCTGGAACAGCTGGATCTGGCTGACCCGGGCGATACCGCCCAGGAGCAGGCCGCGGTACCAGAAGAAGAAGCCGATGAACATGCTGAACAGGGTCACGTAGCCGAAGCCGAGCCAGGCCGGCAGCACGACCTTGTCGAGGTCGCCGGGCAGCGTCGCGAGTGTCGCCGGCAGGCTGACCGGCAGCGAGAGGACCAGCGCCCAGCAGATGGTCTGCCAGCTGCCGATTCGCTTCGAAAGCCGGCTGCCCTCGGCATAGCCGAGGCCGCAGACCACGATTGCACCCAGCATGAGCAGGTCGGCTGCGGCGAAACCACCCGTGCTGTGCCAAAGCGCGTAGAGGCAGACCGCAGCGCTTCCGGCCATCGCCCAGAGCCAGAAGGCTGCCCGCGGCTTCTCCGCGGCGCGCATCACCGCGAAGAGCGCGGTCACCAGCGGCAGCAGGCCGACGAAGACGATGGCGTGGGCCGAGGGCACGGATTTGAGCGCCAGCGCCGTCAGCAGCGGAAAGCCGAGCACGACGCCACCGGCCACCACCAGCAGCGGGACGATGTCGCCGCGCGCCAGGAGCTTCTGGCGCGTGGCGGCCAGCAGCAGAGCCGCCAGGATGCCGGCGCCCGCCGCGCGGCCGGAGGTCAGGAAGATCGCGTCGAGGCCCATGACCGCGACGCGGGTCGCGGGCAGCGAGCCGGCGAAGATCGCCATGCCGATCGCGCCGTGGATCATGCCGGCGAGGCGGTGGTCGGCGGTGCGCGGGGCGGTGAGCTGCATCGTCATGGCGTGAAGATGCGGCCGCAAGGCTGGCCCCTCCAGCCACAGATGCGGTATAGTTGTCTATTCTGTACCGTTACAGAGGCCTATACAGATGGATCTTCAGCTCCAGTCCGCCGCGCCCGCGCCGCTGCAGGAGCAGGTGGTGGCGGCGCTGCGGGCGGCGATTGCGGCCAAGACCCTGCTGCCGGGGGAGAAGCTGCCCTCGATCCGCAAGCTGGCGGCGGCCAACCGCATCTCGCCCTTCACCGCGGTCGAGGCCTATGACCGGCTGGCCGCCCAGGGACTGATCGTCGCCAAGCCGAAATCCGGATTTTTCGTCGCCGGACGCGAAGCACCGCTCACCTTGATCGATCGCGTGGCCCGTCCGGGCCAAGCGGCGCCGGAAGCGGTCGATCCGGTCTGGATGATGCGGCAGTCGCTGTCGCTCGACGATCGCGTCGTGCATTCGGCTTGCGGCTGGCTCCCCGACTCATGGCTGCCGGAGGCGGGCATTCGTCGCGCGCTACGGGGTATCGCCGCGATGCCGGGCGCGCAGCTGCTGCAATACGGCCATCCGCTCGGCTATCTGCCGCTTAGGCAGCAGATCAGGATGCGGCTGGCGGAGCTCGACATCACCGCGGCCCCCGACTCCATCCTCCTGACCGACGGCGCCTCGCAGGCGGTCGATCTGGTTTGCCGGCATCTCTTGCAGCCGGGCGATGCGGTGCTGGTCGATGATCCCGGCTACTTCAACTACCACGCGGTGCTGCGGGCGCATCGGGCGCGGGCTTTGCCGGTGCCGATGACGAAGGACGGCGTCGATCTCGCGGCGCTGGAGCGGCTCGCGGCGACCGAGCATCCGAAGCTCTACCTCGCCAACCAGGCGATGCAGAATCCGACCGGCCTCAGCCTCGCGCCCGGACAGGCGCATCGGCTGCTGAACCTGGCGCAGCGCCATGATTTTCGGATCGTCGAGGACGATGTGTTCCGCGACTTCCAGGCGGTGCCGACGCCGCGGCTCGCCGCCTTGGGTGGGTTCGATCGCGTGCTGCATCTCGGCGGTTTCTCCAAGACCATCTCGGCGGCACTCCGGGTCGGCTTCATCGCCGGGCCGGAGGAGACGATCCGGCATCTCGCCGACCTGAAGCTCGCCACCACTTTCGGCAACAACCAGGGCGCGGCCCAGGTCGTGCACCGGCTGCTGGAGGACGGCAGCTACCGCAAGCATGTGGCGGCCTTGCGCGAGAAGCTCCGAAAGGCGACGCCCCCGCTGCGCCGAAAGCTGGAGGCGCTGGGCCTGAAGCTTTGGACCGAGGCGGAGCAGGGCATGTTCCTCTGGATGGAGTTGCCGAAGCACGCGCCGGACGCCGAGGTCTTGGCGGCGCGGGTGATCGCGCGCGGCGTGGTGCTGGCGCCGGGCAGCGTGTTCAGCCCGTCGCGGCAATGGAAACGCTTCCTCAGGATCAACATCGCGCAGAGCATTCCGGCGCGCCTGACCGAAGTGCTGGCATCCGAGATGAAGACGAAGCCATGACGCACCGGCGGCCGGATGGCTCGGCTGCTGAGCGCCAGCCCTGCGACCGCCTGGGTTGCAAATCCCGCGCGATTTCGGTACATTCCGGCCTCTTCACCCAACGCGTGGCCGGAGGATCAGCATGAGTATCGCTATCATGTCCGTGAACTTCGGCCAGATCCCGTATGCCTTGGCGATCCATACCGCTGAAATGGGTCGGCTGAAGGTCAAGCCGGGGTCGCTCGATGCCGCGGAATCTCGAATGCCTGCTCGGGACTAGGTCCTAGAGAGCAGGCCCCGACCGGAACGGTCGGGTGTCGCGGGGCCAATACCACCGCCCCGCACCAAATTCCTGAGATTCAGGCCGACCCTGCGCCGATGCGTGGTTGATCCCGCATCTGCGTCTTGTCGAACCCATTGGAGTGGAGCGGCTGCCGGCCCCGGAAGGGCGGCGCCGGATCAAGACCATGAAGACCAATCTTCTTTCCGTCCTCGCCGAACTGCGCCACCGCGCTGCACCGTTCAAGAACGTGCTCGGCTTCACCTTCGGCCATTGGCGGCGCCGGCCGCTGCTGGCGTTCTGGATCGGCACCTGCGTGCTGCTCTCGACCCTGGCCGATGTGCTGGTGCCGCTCTATGCCGGGCGGCTGATCGACGCGCTGGCGCTCGCAGATCGCGACGCGGCGCTGAACGAGGCGCTGGAAGCGCTCGGGCTGATGATCGCGCTGGGCGCGATGCTGGTGCTGTTCCGGCATCTGGGCTTCCTCGGCGTGGTGCGCATGACGCTCGGCATCATGTCGGATGCGATGCGCGAGGCCTTTCACCGGGTGCAGCGTTTCGCCACCGACTGGCACGCCAACACCTTCTCCGGCTCGACGGTGCGGAAGATCACCCGCGGCATCTGGGCGCTCGACTTGCTGAACGATACCCTGCTGGTGGCCCTGCTGCCATCGGCGGTCGTGCTGCTCGGCACCACCGTGCTTCTCGGCGCGCGCTGGCCGCTGATGGGCGCCATCGTCTTCGTCGGCGCGGTGCTCTTTGTGGTGCTGGCCTGCCTCGGTTCGGTCGCCTATGTCGGACCCTCGGCGCGGCTTTCCAACCAGTGGGACACCAAGGTCGGCGGCGCGCTGGCCGATGCGATCTCCTGCAATCCCGTGGTGAAGGCCTTCGGCGCCGAGCAGCGCGAGGAGATGCGGCTGGCGGGGCTGACGGCGAAATGGGCCAAGCGCACGCGCCGCACCTGGACCCGCGGCACCAACAACGGCTCGGCGCAGCTCATTGCCCTGCTGGCCTTGCGCGCGGCGATCATCGGCTTCGCGCTCTGGCTCTGGTGGAACGGCGAGGCGACGCCGGGCGATCTCGGCTATGTGCTGACCGCCTATCTCGTCATCCACGGCTATCTGCGGGACGTGGGCTGGTATATCCGCGACCTGCAGCATGCGGTGAACGAGATGGAGGAGCTGGTGGCGATCGGCGTCGAGCCCTATGGCATCGCCGACCGCCGCGACGCGCGGCCGATCGCCATCACCGACGGGCGGATCGCGTTCGAGAATGTCCGCTTCCACTACACCGGCCACGACAAGCCGCTCTATGACGACCTCAACGTCACGATCGCGGCGGGCGAGAAAGTCGGCCTGGTGGGGCTCTCCGGCTCCGGCAAGACCACCTTCGTGAAGCTGATCCAGCGCCTGCACGACGTGAACGGCGGCCGGATCCTGATCGACGGCCAGGACATCGCCCTGGTGCCGCAGTCCGAGCTGCGGTCGCAGATCGCCATCGTGCAGCAGGAGCCGATCCTGTTCCACCGCTCGCTGGCGGAGAACATCGCCTATGGCCGGCCGCAGGCGACGATGGCGGAGATCGAGGAAGCGGCGCGTCTCGCCAATGCGCATGTCTTCATCGAGCGCCTGCCGAAGGGTTACGGCACCCTGGTGGGCGAGCGCGGCGTGAAGCTCTCGGGCGGCGAACGCCAGCGCGTCGCTTTGGCGCGCGCCTTCCTCGCGGACGCGCCGATCCTGATCCTGGACGAGGCGACCTCGAGCCTGGATTCGGAATCGGAGGCACTGATCCACGAGGCGACCGAGCGGCTGATCGAGGGAAGGACGGCGATCGTCATCGCGCACCGGCTCTCGACCGTGCGGGCGCTGAAGCGGATCCTGGTCTTCGACCGCGGCCGCATCATCGAGGAAGGCGACCACCGGGCGCTCACCAAGCGACCGGATGGCGTCTACCGCAAGCTGTTCGACCGCCAGGTGCTGGGCCTGGTGGAGGCATGAGGCAGTGGTGAGTGGTCGTTGGTTAGAGTCATCGACCCCTCACCCCGCCCTCTCCCGCAAGGGGAGAGGGGGTTTCTATTCGCTGCGTCGAGAGAGGGACTTACTCGCTTACGCGCGGAGCGCGGACCACGTCCCCCTCTCCCCTTGCGGGAGAGGGCTGGGGTGAGGGGTCGACGGGTCTATCCGTCTACCTTTACCAATGAAACGCGTCGGTCGGCACGCGCTTGCCGACGAAGAAGGCGTCGGCGACCAGTTGCAGCGGGGTGTAGTGCATGTCGCTCTGGCCCTGGTCCAGCAAGTCGGCGAAATGCTCGTAGATGCGCTCGTATTCTTCCATCGGCGCGGCGACGGTCTGCTTGCCGTCCACGCTCAGCTTGGTGCCGCCTTCGCGGAGCTCCAGCTTGGTGCCGCTCTCGGTCTCGATGTCGATGTTCCAGCTCTGCGGGCCGGTCTGGCGCCAATCGACCTCGGCGGTCAAAGATGCACTCGCGCCCGCCGCCGGGCTGCGGAAGGTGACCTTGCCGGCGATCGGCGTCTCGCGGTTGCTTGGCGTGATCAGCTCGGCCGAGGTCACGAACAGCGGGCCGGGGAGAATCTTGGTCAATATCGAGAGCGCGTTGATGGTGGGGTCGAACACGCCGAAGCCGCCCGGCGCCCAGATCCATTCCTGCCCCGGATGCCAGCGCCGCACGTCCTCTTTCCATTCGACATGCAGGCGCTTCAAGCGCTGGCCGGCCAGCAGCCGCTTGGCCTCATCGACGGCGGCATTGTGCTGCGAATGCCAGGTCGCATAGGCGACGCGCTTGGTCTTCGCCGCATGCGCGACCAGGTCGGCCGTTTCCAGCGTGGTCGCGGTGGTTGGCTTCTCCAGCAGGACATGCTTGCCGGCGTCCATCGCCTCGACCGCGATCGCGTGGCGGGCATTGGGCGGGGTGCAGACCGCGACCGCATCGACGGCCACGCCGGACTTCAGCAATTCGCCCAGGGTCTTGAACGTCGGCACGCCGTCGCGCGCCACGCCGCGCTGGCTCACCAGGCCGGTGAGCTTGAAGCGCGGATTCTTGGCGATGCAGGGGAGGTGTTGGTCCTCGGTGATCTTGCCGATGCCGACGACGGCGATCGCGTAGGTCTTGGCCATTCTTGAATCCTAGGGGAGCAAAGTCCCGGGAGAGTGAAAAGCGCGGGCAGTCTACGCAAACGCGACGCCCGCGCAAGCTCAGAGCTCGGTCACCCGCAGCCGCAGCGCATTGCCGATCACGCTGACCGAGGAGAGCGCCATGGCGGCGGCGGCGATGATCGGCGAGAGCACCAGGCCGAAGCTGGGATAGAGCACGCCCGCCGCCACCGGCACGCCGATCGCGTTATAGGCGAAGGCGAAGAACAGGTTCTGCCGGATGTTCGCCATCACCGCGCGCGACAGTTTCCGGGCGCGGACGATGCCGCCCAGGTCGCCACCCAGCAGGGTCATGCCGGCGCTTTCGATCGCGACATCGGTGCCGGTACCCATGGCGATGCCGATCTCCGCCGCCGCCAGGGCCGGTGCATCGTTGACGCCATCGCCGGCCATGGCAACCACGCGGCCTTCCCGCTTGAGCTTCTCGACCGTGTCGCGCTTGTGCTCGGGCAGCACCTCGGCCTCGACCGCGTCGATGCCGAGCTTGCGTGCGACGGCCTCGGCGGTGGCCCGGTTGTCGCCGGTCAGCATGACGATGCGGATCCCTTCGGCCCGCAGCGCCCGCAGCGCCTCCGGCGTCGTCGCCTTCACCGCATCGGCGATGGCGATCGCGCCGCCGAGCGCGTTGCCGATCGCGGCGAAGATCACGCTGGCGCCGTCCTGCCGCAGCCGGTCGGCGGCCGCGGCCAGCGGCGCTGTGTCGATCTTGCGCTCGGCCATGAAGGCGGCGCTGCCCAGCGCGACCACCTTGCCTTCGACCAAGCCATAGGCGCCGCGCCCGGCGGGGGAGTCGAAGCCGCGCACCTTGGGGATCTCGAGCTTGCGGTCTTGCGCCGCGGCGACGATGGCATGGGCGAGTGGATGCTCGCTGGCCCGCTCGACGCCGGCCGCGAGGCGCAGCAGCTGCGCTTCGTCCACGCCCTCGGCCGGGACGATCTCGATCACCCGCGGCTTGCCTTCGGTCAGGGTGCCGGTCTTGTCCACCACCAGGGTGTCGATCCGCTCCATGCGCTCCAGCGATTCCGCGTTCTTGATCAGCACGCCGGCCTGGGCGCCGCGCCCGACGCCGACCATGATCGACATCGGCGTGGCCAGGCCGAGCGCACAGGGGCAGGCGATGATCAGCACCGCGACCGCGGCGACCAGGCCGTAGGTATAGGCCGGCTCCGGCCCCCAGAGACTCCAGGCGGCAAAAGCCAGCACCGCGACCGCGAGCACCGCCGGCACGAACCAGCCGGCGACCTGGTCGGCCAGGCGCTGGATCGGCGCGCGGCTACGCTGCGCTTCCGCCACCATCTGCACGATGCGGGCGAGCATGGTCTCAGCGCCGACCTTGTCGGCGCGCAGGATCAGGCTGCCGGTGGTGTTGAGCGTGCCGCCGATCAGCTTGTCGCCGGGACTTTTCGTCACCGGCATGGATTCGCCGGTCACCATGGATTCGTCGATCGTGCTCCGGCCTTCGAGCACCTCGCCGTCGACCGGCACCTTCTCGCCGGGGCGGACACGAAGCTTGTCGCCGGCCGCGATCTGATCCAGCGGCACTTCAAGCTCCGTCTCGCCCTCGATGCGGCGCGCGGTCTTCGGCGCCAGATCGAGCAGCGCGCGGATGGCACCACCGGTGCGCTCGCGGGCGCGCAGCTCCAGCACTTGACCGAGCAGGACCAGCACGGTGATGACCGCCGCCGCCTCGAAATAGACCGCGACCGTTCCCGCATGGCCGCGATAGGCGGCGGGAAAGAGCTGCGGCGCGATCGTCGCGACCAGGCTGTAGATCCAGGCGATGCCGGTGCCGATCGCGATCAGGGTGAACATATTGAGATGGCGTGAGACGACCGAAGCCCAGCCGCGCTGGAAGAACGGCCAGCCGGCCCAGAGCACCACCGGGGTGGCGAGCACCAGTTGAATCCAGTTGGAGACCTGCGGCGGCACGACATGGGCGAGATCGAAGACATGCCCGGCCATCTCCAGCGCCACCACCGGCAGGCTCAGCGCGAGGCCGATCCAGAACCGGCGCGTGAAGTCGATCAGCTCGTGGTTCGGACCGGCGTCGGCGGTGGCGTCGAGCGGCTCCAGCGCCATGCCGCAGATCGGGCAGGAGCCGGGGCCGACCTGGCGGATCTCCGGATGCATCGGGCAGGTGAAGATCGCGTCCTTGTTCGCCGGCGCCGCGGCGACCGCCGGCCCCAGTAAACCAGAGGGGGGCGCCAGATATTTCTGCGGATCGACTTCGAACTTGCTGCGGCAGCCGTTGCAGCAGAAGTAATAGGTCTGGCCCGCGTATTCCGCCTTGTGCTGCGCGGTCGCCTTGTCGACCGACATGCCGCAGACCGGATCCTTGGCCGCGAGATATTTCTGCGGATCGGATTCGAACTTCACCCGGCAGCCCGCCGAACAGAAGTAATAGGCCTTGCCCGCGTGTTCGTGCCGGTGCTTCGCGGTGGCGGGATCGACGTCCATGCCGCAGACGGGATCCTTGGCCTTCGCGGGCGCCGCCTGGTCCGGCGCGCCTTGCTGGGCTGTGCCGGCGGCACCGCCGCCGCAGCCGCAACCGCCGCAGCCTTGCTGCGCGGCTGCCGGCTTTTCGCCGTGGGTATGGTCATGGCCGGCCTGCGGGTCGCTCATCGGAAGCTCCTGATGCATCGAATAACCCCTGGGGGGTATCTGTCCCCTTGTCAAATATACCCGGTAGGGGTATATGTCAAGGCATGCAGAAAGAAACCAAGACCGACTGCCTGAAACGCTTGAACCGCGTCGAGGGCCAGGTGCGCGGCCTCTCCCGGATGGTGGAGGAGGACCGCTATTGCATCGACGTGGTGACGCAGATCGCCGCGGTGCGCGCCGCCCTGCGCCGCATCGAGGAACTGGTGCTGAAAGACCATGTCGGCCATTGCGTCGAGCATGCCATCGCCAGCGGCGATCCCAAGGAGCAGCGGGCCAAGATCGCCGAGCTGATCGAGGTATTGGGCCGCGCCGACCGCTGAACGGCCTTTGATTTGGATCAGAGACGGGCTCGGCCTCGGCGGCTAACACTCAGGCCCCGCAGCCGAAGGAAAGCCGCATGTCCGAGAACGGAACCGAGCACCCCACCGACGAATCGCCGGAAAGCGTGGCCTATCGCCTGATGCTGCTGGTCGCCGACCTGGAGAACCGCACGCTGCACGGCAATCCGGCCAAGGACCGGGTCAACGCCGACCGCCAGTGGATCCTCGACACCTATGCCGAATGCCTGAAGGCGATCAGAACCCCGGAGCAACGCAAGGGGTAATTGCCACCCTGCTGTCAGCAGCGTGGCGCGCGCGGCCCCGGAACCGCCGCCGCTGCCTTTTCGCTGCAATCCGCCCGTACTATATAGGGCGCATGCAGAAGCCGCTTCAGTCCGAACCCGTCATCGTCGAGCAGCGCCTGCCGGTCGGTCCCACCTCCGGCCGGCCGTTCCAGCTCATGTCCGAGTTCCAGCCGGCGGGCGACCAGCCGCAGGCGATCGCCGATATCGTCGCCGGGATTCGGGCCGGCGAGCGCGACCAGGTGCTGCTCGGCGTCACCGGCTCGGGCAAGACCTTCACCATGGCGCATGCGATCCAGCAGGTGCAGCGGCCGGCGCTGATTCTGGCGCCGAACAAGACCCTGGCGGCGCAGCTCTACGGCGAGATGAAGAGCTTCTTCCCGGAGAACTCGGTCGAGTATTTCGTCTCCTATTACGACTACTACCAGCCGGAAGCCTATGTCCCGCGCACCGACACCTATATCGAGAAGGAAAGCTCGCTGAACGAGCAGATCGACCGGATGCGCCACTCGGCGACCCGGGCCCTGTTCGAGCGGCGCGACGTGGTGATCGTCGCCTCGGTCTCCTGCATCTACGGCATCGGCTCGCCGGAGACCTATTCGGCGATGACCATCACCCTGAAGCGCGGCGACAGCATCGACCAGAAGGAGCTGCTCCGCGCTCTGGTCGAGATCCAGTACAAGCGCAACGAGGCGGCCTTCTTCCGCGGCACCTTCCGGGTCAAGGGCGACAGCCTGGAGATCTTCCCGGCCCATTTGGAGGACCGCGCCTGGCGCCTCTCCATGTTCGGCGACGAGATCGAGGCGATCTATGAGTTCGACCCGCTGACCGGCGAGCGCAGCGCCGATCTCGACGAGATCAAGATCTACGCCAACAGCCATTACGTGACGCCGAAGCCGACCTTGCACCAGGCGGTGAAGCATATCAAAGAGGACCTGAAGCTGCGGCTGGCCGAGTTGAACGCCGAGAACAAGCTGCTGGAGGCGCAGCGGCTGGAGCAGCGCGTCACCTTCGACATGGAGATGATGGAGGCGACCGGGTCCTGCGCCGGGATCGAGAACTACTCTCGCTATCTCACTGGCCGCAAGGCGGGAGAGCCGCCGCCGACCCTGTTCGAATACCTGCCGGAAGACGCGCTGATCTTCGTCGATGAGAGCCATGTCACGATCCCGCAGATCGGCGGCATGTATAAAGGCGACTTCGCGCGGAAATCGACCCTGGCGGAATACGGCTTCCGCCTGCCCTCCTGCATCGACAACCGGCCCTTGAAGTTCGAGGAATGGGAGCGGATGCGGCCGCAGACCATCTGCGTCTCGGCGACGCCCGGCGCCTGGGAGATGAAGCAGACCTCCGGCGTCTTCGCCGAGCAGGTGATCCGCCCGACCGGCCTCATCGATCCGGTTTGCATCATCCGGCCGACCGAGACTCAGGTCGATGACGTCGTCGCCGAATGCCAGGAGGTGGCGAAGAAGGGCCAGCGGGTCCTGATCACCACCCTGACCAAGCGCATGGCCGAGGACCTCACCGAATACCTGCACGATGCCGGCGTGCGGGTCCGCTACATCCATTCCGACGTCGAGACCCTGGAGCGGATCGAGATCATCCGCGATCTGCGCTTGGGGGCCTTCGACGTGCTGGTCGGCATCAACCTGCTGCGCGAAGGCCTGGACATCCCGGAATGCGCCCTGGTCTGCATCCTCGACGCGGACAAGGAAGGCTTCCTGCGCTCGCGCACCTCGCTGGTGCAGACCATCGGCCGCGCCGCGCGCAACGTCGAGGGCCGGGTCATCCTCTACGCCGACAACATGACCGACAGCCTGCAATATGCGCTGAACGAGACCACCCGGCGGCGCGAGAAGCAGCAGGCCTACAACGCCGCCCACGGCATCACGCCGGAATCGGTGAAGAAGGGCATCGCCGACATCATGAGCTCGGTCTACGAGAGCGACCATGTGACGGTGGATACCGGCGTCATCGGTGACCTGCACCGGGTCGGCCACAACCTCAAGGCCACGGTCGCCGATCTCGAGAAGAAGATGCGCGACGCGGCGGCCAACCTCGAGTTCGAGGCGGCGGCGCGCTACCGCGACGAGATCAAGCGCCTGGAATCGATCGACCTCGAGATCCCGAACACCGCGGCCGGCCGCGCCGGCATGGGGCTCGACGGCAAGCCGCTGTCGCCCTCGGCGCGCTCGACCGCGGGCAAGGCGGGGATGAAGCCGAAATTCCGGCAACGCAAGGGGAAGTACTAGCGTGGCGATCGATCACATCGGTTTCACCGTCGCCGACTTCCCGAAAAGCAAAGCCTTCTATCTCGCCGCCCTGACGCCGCTCGGCATGAGCATCGTCGAGGAGGGCGAGGGCTGGGCCTTGCTCGGCACCGATGGACGCCCGGAATTCTGGCTCGGGGTTGGCGATGCGCCGGGCACGATCCATTTCGCCTTCGTCGCCAAGACCCGGGAAGCGGTGCGCGCCTTCCATGCCGCGGCACTGGCCGCCGGCGGCCGCGACAACGGCGGCCCGGGCATCCGCGGGCATTATCACCCGAACTACTACGGCGCCTTCGTCTTCGACCCCGACGGCCACAATATCGAGGCGGTCTGCCATCAGCCCGAAGGCTGATCGGCCTCCAGTTCGAACGGCATCGGGATCAGCCAGGCGACCCCGGCGGCGCTGCACATCAGCGCCAGCGCGCCGACGCCCCAAAGCGCGATCTTGCCGCCGGCCGAGAACAGCACCACCGACTTGAACACGGCGTTGGCCAGCACCGCGATCAGCAAGGCGGTGAGCGCCGGGGCGATCTCGGCGCCGCCGGCAGCGCTGCGTGCCACGGTCAGGCTGATGGCATCGGCATCGACCAGGCCGGCGATCGCCGCCAGGCCCTGCAGCCCCGCCTGGCCGTAGCGGTCCTCCAGGAAGGCCGCGAGCAGCTGGACCGTGGTCAGGATCGCGGCGAGCTTGATCGCCGGCCCGATGCCGAAGGGATTGGCGATTTCCATCGCCTTGCCCTCGCCGCGTCCGCTCTGGAAGCGCCACAGCAGAAGCGCACAGGCGAGGGCGACCAGCGCGAAGCAGCCGAGCGGCCAGGCCGCCGCGACGGCGAGGGGCGGGTAGATCGCCACGACGATCACCAGCATGCGCAGGACGCTGACGCCGTTGGCCAGCGCGATGCCGGCGGCCAGCGGTGCCACCGACTTCTGGTCCTGCTTGGCCAGCCGCGCCAGCGCCGCCGTGGTCGCCGTCGATGACACCATGCCGCCGAACAAGCCGGTCGCCAGGTAGCCGCGCTTCGGTCCCAGCACCCGGATCGCGAGATAGCCCGCGAAGGAAAGCGTCGAGATCAGCACCACGTAGAACCAGATCTTGCGCGGGTTGAGCGCCTCATAGGGCCCGTAGCCCCGATCGGGCAGCACCGGCAGGATCACCAGCGAAATCACCAGCAGGCGCAGCACGGCACGGAGCTCGTCCTTGCTCAGCGCGCCGATCCAGCGGTGCAGGGTCGGCTTCAGGTGCAGCAGCACGACGATCACCACCGCCGCGGTGGCGGCGAGCTGCGGCATGCCGATGGTGGCGAGCGCGCCGAGCATGGTGGTCACCAAGGCGGCGGCCAAGGTGGTCACGTCCTCCAGCGGCAGGTTCCGGTCGCCTTTGCGCCGCTGCGCGATCAGCACCGCGGCGACGGCGAGCAGGGCGGCCGCCACCAGCCATGCGGCGTTCTGCTCGAACAGGCCGGCGATACCGCCCAGCAGCCCGAAAAGGCCGAAAGTACGGAGCCCGGCATGCTCCTCGGGTTCATCCGCATCGCGCTGCTGGCGCCACTCGCGCTCCATGCCGATCAGCAGGCCGACCGCCAGCGCCACCAGCAGCTCAAGCGGATGGGAGAGAGTCTCCCAGTCCAGATCCAGTTCTCTCATGGGGTCCCTTGGTCGCTATCGTCAGGCCTGCCGGGCGAGCATGGCCCGAAAGCGCAGCAGGGCCACCAGGAGAAAGGCCAAGCCCAGCCCAAAGATCCCTGCCATTTGCGGCCAGACGGTCTCAATTCCGGCGCCGCGGTAGAGAATCGCCTGGGACAGCGCGACAAAATGGGTCGACGGCGAGACCTGCATCGCTATGCCGAGCCATTCCGGCATCGCCTCCATCGGCGTGGTGGTGCCGGACAGCAGGTTCATCACCACGAAGATCGGGATCGCCAGCAGGCCCAGCTGCGGCATGGAATTGGCGACGGTCGCCAGCAGGATGCCGAGCGACGTCGCCGCAAAGAGATAGAGTGCCGCGCCGCAGAGGAAGAGCGGCAGCGAACCTGAGACCGGCACGCCGAGCGCCCAGCCCACCACGAAGACCAGGGAAAGCGCGACCGCCACCAGGATCACCAGGCCGTTGGCCCAGATCTTGGCCAGTGCGATCTCCGCCGCAGTGACCGGCATGACCATCAGGTGCTCGATGGTGCCGCGCTCGCGCTCGCGCATCACGGCAGCGCCGACCAGGATGATCGCCAGGATGGTGATGTTCTCCAGCACCTGCATGACCGCGTTGAAGCGCAGCGATTCCAGGTTGGGGTTGAACAGCGCGCGCGTCACCACGGTCGCCGGCAGGCCGGCATCGCCGTCCTGGTCGTCCAGGAACTCGCGCGCGGTGCGGATCACGATGTTCTGCAGATAGGCGGTGCCGACGCCGGCCTGGGTCATGGCGGTGGCATCGACCTCGATAGCGATCTCCGGCCGGCGGCCGGACAGCAGATCGGCCTGCAGCTTCGGCGGCAGGTGAAGCACGAAGGTGACGCGGCCATGGTTCAGCAGGTCCTCGACCTGGTCCCGGCCGACCCGGACCGGATGCTGGAAATAGGGCGGCTGGATCGCGTCGGACAGCCGGCGCGAGAAATCCGAGCCGTCGTCATCGACGATTGCGACCGCGGCGTTCTGCACCTCGGTGCGGACGCCCTTGGCCACGTCGTAGACCGCCATGGTGAAGGTGTAGAGGATCAGCACCATCATCACCACGTCGCGCGACAGGCTGGCGATCTCCTTCAGGCCGAGGCGGAAGATGTTGATGGCATGCCGGCCGAGGTCCATCGGTCAGCGCTCCTGCTTCCGGACCAGCAAGCGCGCCAGCCCGAGAAAGCCGAGAAAGAAGCCGGCCAAAGCGGCGAGCTGCGGCAGGAAATGCGCGAAGCCGAGGCCCTTGTCGAACACGCCGAGACTCACGGTCTGGAACCAGGAGGCCGGGAACAGCATGCCGAAAATCCGGCCGGTCCCCTCCAGGGTCGAGGTCGGGTAGAACAGGCCGGAGAAGTTGACCGTGGGAATCATGCAGAGGATCGAGGCGGCGAAGATCGCCGCGACCTGAGTGCGGACGAAGGCCGAGACCAGCAGGCCGAACGAGGTCGACGCGCCGACATAGAGCAGCGCGCCCAGCGCCAGCGCCGCCAGGCTGCCCTTAGGCAGCAGGCCGAAGACCGGCGCGGCCAGCCCGGCCAGCAGCAGGAAGGCGATGAAGCCGAGCAGCAGGTAGGGCAGCTGCTTGCCGATCAGGAATTCGCCGATCCCGGCGGGGGAGACGTAGAGATTGGCGATCGTGCCCAATTCCTTCTCCCGGACCACGCCGACCGCGGTCAGCATGGCGGGGATCAGCATCAGCAGCAGCATGATCACGCCCGGCACGATCGCCACCACGCTCTTGAAATCCTGGTTGTAGCGGAAGCGCGGCTGGATCGAGACCGGCATCACGGCGGCCGTGCTGGCGGCGAGACGGGTTTCGACATAATCGACGGCGATGCCCTCGACATAGCCGCGGATGGTCTCGGCGCGGAACGGCATGCTGCCGTCGAGATAGACGCCGATCTCCGGCTGGCGCCCGGCCAGCAGGTCGCGGCCGAAATCCGGCGGGATTTCCAGCGCCATCTTCAACTCGCCGGATCTGAGCCGCCGGTCGATCTCAGTCTCGGCGTAGAGCGGCGGCTGCTCGAGGAAGTAGCGCGAGCCCTGGAAGTTCTCCAGCAGGGTCCGGCTCTCCAGCGAGCGGTCGCGGTCGAGCACGGCGTAGGTGAGGCGATCGACGTCGAACGAGACTCCGAAGCCGAAGGTGATCATCAGGAAGATCGGCCCGAGAAAGGCGAAGGCGAGGCGCACCGGGTCGCGGATCAGCTCAATCAGTTCGCGCCGGGCGAAGGCCAACGGTCGTTGCAGGAAAGCCGGCAGCGGGAAACGTGCCGGCTTGCGCGTGACCGCCGGCGCCGCCGTCGCGCCGGCGGCCTCCGGATCGGCGCGGGCGATCTGCTGGATGAAGGCCTGTTCCAGGCTGTCGGCGCCCTCCGCGGCGACGATCTCCGCCGGCGTTCCGACCGCCAGGGTGCGGCCGCGATGCATCAGGGAGATGCGGTCGCAGCGCTCGGCCTCGTTCATGAAATGGGTGGAGATGAAGATGGTGACCGCCTCGTTGCGCGAGAGTTCCAGGATCAGGCGCCAGAAGTCGTCGCGCGCTTCAGGGTCGACGCCCGAAGTCGGCTCGTCGAGGATCAGGATCTCCGGCCGGTGCAGGCAGGCCGCCGCGAGCTGGAGCCGCTGCCGGAGACCGAGCGGCAGCTTGCCGGGCAGCGAATCCGCCACGTCTTCGAGCTTGAAGCGCTGCAGCGCCGCATCGATGCGCGGCTTCACCGCGGCGGCGGGAATGCGATAGAGCCGGGCATGCAGCGCGAGGTTGGCGCGCACGGTCAGCTCCTCATAGAGCGAGAAGCCTTGCGACATGTAGCCGATCTTGAGCCGGGTCGCGATGTCCTGTGCCTGGACCGGATGGCCGAGCAGCTCGGCTTTGCCTTCGCTGGCGGCGAGCAGGCCGGTCAGCATCTTCATCGTGGTGGTCTTGCCGGAGCCGTTGGAGCCGAGGAAGCCGAAGATCTCGCCGCGCTCGATCCGGAAACTCGCATGATCCACCGCGACGAAGTCACCGAAGCGCCGGGTCAGTCCCTCCGCGACGATGGCCGGGGCACCGTCATGCGCGACGCGGGGCGGGATCTCCAGCGGCGGCGGCGGGGCGGCGCCGCGATGGCGCAAAGCGACATAGGCGGCATCGAGATGCGCTTCGCCGGTGGCCGCGATCACCGCCCGGGTCGGGCCGGCGGCCAGCAGGCGGCCCTGGTCGATCGCGACCAGGTGGTCGAAACCCTCGGCTTCCTCCATATAGGCGGTCGCGACCAGCATGGTCATGTTCGGGCGCATTTCGCGGATGGTGGCGATCAGCTCCCAGAACTGCCGGCGCGACAAGGGATCGATGCCGGTGGTCGGCTCGTCGAGGATCAGCAAGTCGGGATCGTGCACCAGGGCGCAGCAGAGGCCGAG
The DNA here is from genome assembly GCF_054658695.1 of Dongia sp. agr-C8. Classification (NCBI taxonomy): domain Bacteria; kingdom Pseudomonadati; phylum Pseudomonadota; class Alphaproteobacteria; order Rhodospirillales; family Dongiaceae; genus Dongia; species Dongia sp. agr-C8. Next base: position 112,594 of record NZ_BAAGHZ010000005.1, on the reverse strand, counting down.
CTTCTGCTTCATGCCGCCGGAGAGCTTGCCGGCCGGGCGGTTGGGAAAGGGCGCGAGGCCGGTCGCCGCCAGCAGGCGGGCGCGACGTTCGGAAAGTGCCGCGGGATCCAGGCCGAAGAGATGCGCGAAGAAGTCGATGTTCTCGGCGACCGACAGCGTCGGGTAGAGATTGCGGCCGAGGCCCTGGGGCATGTAGGCGATGCGTGGGCCGACATTGCGCCGGTGCCGGCGGTCGCGCATGTCGCCGCCGAGCACTTCGACCCGGCCGGCCTGGATCCGCTTGGCGCCGGCGACCACGCCGAGCAGGGTCGACTTGCCGACGCCGTCGGGCCCGACCAGGGCCACCGACGCGCCTTGCGGAATCTCGAGCGCGATCGCGTCGAGCGCGACGGTCTTGCCGTAGCGATGCGAGAGGCCGTCGATCCGCAGCGCCGCCGGGCCGGCCTCGGTGCTATTGAGCGGCATTGCCGGGTGCCGGCGGCAGCTTCGGCGCGAGCGCGTCCGGCCAGGCCGCAGCAGCCTCGACCTTCACATAGGCATCGCCGGTGAGACCCGCCTTCACATAGTCGCGGTAGGTCTCGAGTAGCTTCGGGTCGATCCTGAGCTTGATCCGATACATCAGCTTCTCGCGCTCGCTCTCGGTCTCGACGAATTTCGGCGTGAACTGCGCCTCGGCGGCGACGAAGGAGACGCTGGCGGGCACCACATAGTCCGGCGCGGCGTCGAGCACGATGCGTCCCTCGGAGCCGAGCCCGACACGGCCGGCGTCGGGCGTGGGCAGAAAGATCGTCATATAGACATCGGTCAGATCGAGCAGGGAGACGACCGAGGCGCCGGCGGAGAGAACCTCGCCGGCCTGCACCAGCTTGTATTCGACGCGGCCCGAGACCGGCGCCGCCAGGGTCATGTCGTTGAGCACCGCCTGCAGCTGCGCGACCGAGGCATCGGCGGCATCGCGGGCCGCCTCGGCATCGCCGATCGCGGCTTGCGCCGCTGTCACGGTCGCCGCGGCGACATCGCGCTGCGCCTGGCGCTGGTCGACCGTCGAGGCGGAGATGTAGTCGCGTTTGCTGAGCGTCTGGGCGCGCTGCAGCTCGACATTGGCGAGCTTCAGTTCCGCCTGGCGCATCAGCAGCTGTGCCTTGGCCTGGCCGATGCCTTGCACCGCCTGCTGCGCCCTGGCCTTGGCGGCGGCGATCTCGGCCACCAGCTCGGCGGTGTCCATGCGTGCGATCACCGCGCCGCGCTCGACGAAGTCGCCTTCCTTGACCAGGATCTCGGCGACACGCCCGGCATATTTTGTGGCGACGGCGACGCGCTCCGCCTCGATCCGGCCGTTGGCGCGGGCCAGGCCGGCGGGAATCGCGTCGGCCTGATCGGCCTGCCAGCGGATGAAAAAGGCTGCGGCGACGGCGGCGATCACCGCCAGGATGACGAAGGGGACCAGACGCATGCTGTACTCGCTCAGTTGTCCGGCCGATGTGATCCGAATCCGCCGTCGAGTGCTTTGACTTGCGTCAAGCAGGTCCGGCGAGCCTCCTCCGAAAGGCCAGCGATTTCAACATGCTTTGCCGCTTGCCTCGCTGGGCTTCGCCCGCCATGCTCCGGCCATGCCTGAATCACCCCCCATCAAGGCAGCCCTGGTCACCGGGGCGGCGAAGCGTCTCGGGCGCGCCATCGCGCTCGGCCTCGCCGCCGACGGCTGGGATGTTGCCGTGCATTGCCACAGCTCGCTCGCCGAGGCCGAGGCGACCGCGAAAGACATTCGCGCGCTCGGTTGCCGCACCGTCGTGCTGCAGGCCGATCTCGGCCAGGAGTCCGAGGTCGAGAGGCTGATCCCGCGGGCGCGCGAGAAGCTCGGGCCGCTGACCTGCCTGGTGAACAATGCTTCCGTCTTCGAGATGGACAAGGTCGACACCGTGACACGCGACAGCTGGGACCGGCATATCGAGACCGGCTTGCGCGCGCCGCTGGTCCTCAGCCAGGCCTTCGCGAAACAGCTGCCCGAGGGCGCCGAAGGCAACATCGTCAACATGCTGGACCAGCGGGTCTGGAAGCTCACGCCCTACTTCCTGTCCTACACCGTCGCCAAGATGGGGCTTTGGACATTGACCCGGACCTTGGCGCTGGCGCTGGCGCCGCGCATCCGCGTCAACGGGATCGGGCCAGGCCCGACTATGGCCAGTGAGCGGCAGACCGCAGAGCAGTTCGAGGCCCAGACCAAGGCAGTGCCGCTGGGCCATGGCGCGACGCCGGAAGAAATCGCGGCCGGTGTGCGGTTCATCCTCTCCGCCCCGGCGATGACCGGGCAGATGATCGCGCTCGACGGCGGCGAGCACCTGGGCTGGCAGCAATCCAGCAAGGGTTTCATGCCGCGCGAATAGCGCGGCGGGGGCTTCATGCCGCGCGAGTAATCGGCGATTCGCCGGTATGAGAGTGGAGCCGGTCGCTTTGAGGATAACCGTGGGCGACAGTGGACGGGACTCGGGCGGGGCAAAACACTATAATGATGGCATGCAGCGGGCCGGCAGCCCCTGCACGGAAGCCCCAGAGTGCGGCTTCTCCATTCGCCCGATGGTCGGGCCGGCCCCAGAGTGCGGCAGCATCTGAGCGACTGAAGGGTTCTAACCGCATGACCCAGGCCGAGAAAATTGCCGCGCATCCCTCGACTGCGGCATCCCGCATGATGAAGGTCTTGGTCCGCGACCTGGTGTTGCCGGCGCGGATCGGCGTCTATCAGCACGAGAAACTGGGCACCCAGCGTGTGCGCATCAATCTCGAGCTCATCGCCACCGAGCACCCGGCGATCAAGGACGAGCTCAACAACGTCGTGAACTACGCCGATCTCGTCGAGCAGGTGCGTGCCATCGTCGACGAGGGCCATATCAACCTGGTTGAAACCTTGGCCGACCGCATCGCGCAAGCCTGTCTGGTCGATCGCCGTGTGCAATCTGCGAAAGTGCGGATCGAGAAGCTCGACGTCTTCCCGGAAGCCGAGAGCGTCGGCGTGGAGATCGAAAGGGTCCGCAACCCGCGCTGAGTGCCGGTTGATGCGGTGCGGGAAAGACCGAACCGCGACAACGCCGTGACAGTGAAAAATTAATTGTATCAGACCCCTAATCGGAGATTCCTGAGCCAAGTTGTTCACATGGCGGCGGGAGTCCCAAACGCCCCCGCGAGTCAAGAGCGGAGTCCGCTTTATGACCAGGATATTTCAGGGCGGGCTGAATAAGGTCATATAGATCAAGCCCTTGCCGTTTCTGCCCGTTTTCTGTGCATTTCTCGGAGATCGGCGGAATCCCTGAGCCGCGTCAAACCGGCGGGAGATTACCGACAGACTTATCCACAGAAATGGGGGATATCCGTCCTGGTTAACGCGGGAGTCGCGGCGTAAAAGTCCGGAAAACGACGTTGAGGTTTGCTGCCGCCAGAAAAATGCTCTGGAACAGCTTATATCCCGAACAGCATGAGCACCGATTGGACCGAAACGGAATCGCCTGAAGATTCAACGGAAGCGCCGCGCGCCGCGCGCGGGCGGCTGTCCCAAGGCGCCGGCGTGATCCGCGAGAAGGTCAAAACCTTGCCGAACAGCCCCGGCGTCTATCGCATGATGAATGCGAAAGGCGACGTTCTCTATGTCGGCAAGGCGCGCGACCTGAAGAAGCGCGTGACGGCGTATACCCAGCCGTATCGTCAGGCCAATCGCATTCAACGGATGATCTCCGAAACCGCGGCGATGGAGTTCGTCACCACCCATACCGAGGTGGAAGCGCTGCTGCTGGAAGCGAACCTGATCAAGCGCTACATGCCGCGCTACAACGTGCTGCTGCGCGACGACAAGAGCTTCCCCTATATCTTGATCACCGGCGATCATCCGGCGCCACAACTTGCGAAGCATCGCGGCGCGCGCAACCGGCCGGGCGAGTATTTCGGACCCTTCGCCTCCGCCGGCGCGGTCAACCGCACCATCGTCGCGTTGCAGCGCGCCTTCCTGCTGCGGCCCTGCTCGGATTCGATCTTCGCCAGCCGGACCCGCCCCTGTCTGCAATTCCAGATCAAGCGCTGCTCGGCGCCCTGCGTCGGCCGGATCACCGAGGCCGACTACCAAGGCCTGGTCCAGGAGGCGCATGCCTTCCTCACCGGCAAGAGCGATGCGGTGAAGCTGCGTCTCTCGTCCGAGATGCAGCAGGCTTCGGATGCGCTGGAGTTCGAGAAGGCGGCGCGGCTCCGGGATCGGATTCAGGCCCTGGCGGCGATCCAGAGCCGCCAGGACATCAACCTGGAGAATGTGGAAGAGGCCGACATCATCGCCGCGCATCAGGAGGAGTCCGGCCATAGCTGCGTGCAGGTCTTCTTCTTCCGCAACAACAGCAACTACGGCAGCCGCGCCTATTTCCCGGCCCATGACCGCCAGGCCGAGGTGAAGGACATCCTCGCCGCCTTCATGGGCCAGTTCTATGAGAACAAGACGCCGCCGAAGCTGATCCTGGTCAACGAGATCCCGGCCGAGGCGGAGCTGCTGACCGAGGCGCTCACCCTGCGCGCCGGCCGCAAGGTCGAGATCCTGGCGCCGCAGCGCGGCGACAAGCGCAAGGCGCTCGACCATGCGCTGCTGAACGCCAAGGATGCGCTGACCCGCCGGATGGCGGAATCCGCCTCGCAGACCCGGCTGCTCGCGGCGCTGGCCGAGCTGTTCAAGATGGAACAGCCGCCGAAGCGGATCGAGGTCTACGACAACAGCCATATTTCCGGCACCAATCCCTATGGCGCGATGATCGTCGCCGGGCCGGAAGGCTTCATGAAGAACCAGTATCGCAAATACTCGATCCGCGACGTGACGCGGAAAGAGGCGGAAGACGACGCCGAGACGCCGGCACCGGACGGCTTGAGTGAGGCGCCGATGCCGGCCTTCGAGGTCGAGCCCAATGCCTCGCTGGAGCAGGTGATCGAGACCATCGATCCCGCGCGGCCGCCGGTGACCCGTGAATCCGTTCAGGCGGGCGACGATTACGCGATGATGCGCCAGGTGCTGACCCGCCGCTTCAACCGCGCGCTGAAAGAGGATCCCGACCGCGACAAGGGCCTCTGGCCGGACCTGGTGCTGATCGACGGCGGCCAGGGCCAGCTCAACACCGCGATGCAGGTTCTGGCCGATCTCGGCATCGGCGACGTTTGCGTGGCCTCGATCGCCAAGGGGCCGGACCGCAATGCCGGGCGCGAGCGCTTCTTCATGCCGGGCCGCGAGCCGTTCAGCCTCGATCCCAAGAGCCCGGTACTCTACTTCCTGCAGCGCCTGCGCGACGAGGCGCACCGCTTCGTGATCGGCGCGCACCGGGCCAAGCGCTCCAAGGAGATCCGGCATTCGATACTGGACGACGTCCCGGGGATCGGCGCCAAGCGGAAGAAGGCCCTGCTGTTGCATTTCGGCTCGGCCCGGGCGGTTTCCCAGGCCGGGCTGTCGGACCTCTCGGCGGTGCCGGGGGTTTCCGAGGCGGTGGCGAAGAAGATCTACGACCACTTCCATGGCGGATAATTCGCCGCATTTCCGCCCTGTGACAGGGCGAAGCCGACCTGCTATTTTCTCCCGGAACCGAGAAGAAGACGTGCGCCAAGCACCATGACGAACATCGCCAATATCCTCACGCTGTCGCGGATCGCCGCGATCCCGCTGATCGCGGCCCTGCTGTTCTTCGACCAGCCGTGGCTGCGCTGGATCGCCTTCATCCTCTATGCGGTCGCCTGTATCACCGATTTCTTCGACGGTTATATCGCCCGGCGGATGGACCAGGTCTCGGCGCTCGGCCGCTTCCTCGACCCGATCGCCGACAAGCTGGTGGTGGCGGCGATCCTGATGTCGATGACCGCCCATGGCCAGATCTCCGGTTGGGTCGTTCTGCCGGCCCTGATCATCCTCTGCCGCGAGATCCTGGTCTCCGGCCTGCGCGAGTACCTGGCCGAGCTGAAGGTTCGCCTGCCGGTCTCGATGATGGCGAAGTGGAAGACGACGATGCAGATGGTCGCCGTCGGCTTCCTGATCGTCGGCGACGTGATGCCGGGCTGGCCGGTCCAGCTCATCGGCGAAGCCCTGATGTGGCTGGCCGCGGCGCTGACCCTGGTCACTGGCTATGATTATTTCCGGGTCGGCATCAAGCACATGGCCGAAGACGACCGCGCGGACGCGAAGAAGTGAAGGTCCTAGGCCTGGCGGGCTGGAGCGGGGCAGGCAAGACCACCCTGCTGGCCAAGCTGATCCCCGAGCTGATCCGGCGCGGCATCACCGTCTCCACCATGAAGCACGCGCATCACGCCTTCGACGTCGACACGCCGGGCAAGGACTCCTATGTCCACCGCGAGGCCGGCGCCACCGAGGTGCTGGTCGCTTCCGCCAACCGCTGGGCGCTGATGCACGAGCACCGCGGCGCGCCGGAGCCGGACTCGAGAGAACTCATGAAGCATATGAGTGAGGTCGACCTCCTGCTGGTCGAGGGCTTCAAGCGCGAAGGCCACGACAAGCTGGAGATCTGGCGCGAGGCCAACGGCAAGCCGCTGCTGGCCGCCGAAGACCCGAACATCGTCGCCGTGCTGGTGGACGGGCCGAAGCCGGAGACGAGGCTGCCGGTGATCGACCTCAACGACATCGGCGCGATCGCCGATTTCGTGATGCGGCATTGCGGCTTCGAAAAGGCGTAAGCCCCGACACCAAGTGCCGGGGCTTACCCGCGATCAGGCCGCCGGCGCGACGAACCGCTTGTAGCAGTAGCCGCTGAGCGCGCCGAGGACGGCCCAGAACAGCAGCTGGGCGATCATCGTGGCGGCGAGGAAGCGATGGGCCAAGGCTTCCGGCGCCGCCGAGGCGTATTCCTCCGGCTGCGGCGCGCCGATCGCATGCGGCACCACCATCATGGCCAAGGCGACCACGACCCAGAGCGGCTTCGGCTCCCGGACATAGAACAGCAGGCCCAGACCGCCTGCCGTCAGCACCGCGGTCGCGACCCACCAGATCTGCCGTGCCGTGAGATCCGCCACGGCGCTGCCGGGCAGCTCCGGGGGCAGGCCGATGCTGGGGGCCAGAATGAAGACCGCGAAGCCGCCGAGACCCCAATAGACGCCCTGGCGCCAATCGATCGCCCGGCCGGAGACCGCATAGACGGCGATCAGCAGCAGCGCGAAGCCGATGCCGGTCAGCAGATCGGCCAAGGCGGTGAAAGCGGTGCGTTCGAACCCGTCCCGCGGCTCCCACGCGTCGCCGTCATGCGCATGGCCCTCGGCGGCATGATTCGCGGCGGCATGATCGTGGTCCTGCGCTTCCGCCGTCGCTGCGGTATTCGCCGCGGCGCCGGCAGCGGGTGCCGGCGCCTCGGCAGCTTTCTCGAAGACCTCGGCCTGGAGGATGACGGGGACTGTCGTCACGTTGTGCACCAGCGTGACGAAGAGCCCGGACAATAGTCCGGCGCTCGCGGCTGCGATGAACAGCCGCCGAAACATCTGCATGTGACTAGCCCCTTAGTGGCAGGGGAAGCCGTTGGAATGGCGGGTATCGTGGGCCGCGTTATGCGCCGCCGCGATATGCGAGAAGCCAACGCCCCAGATCATGAACACGCCGAGGAAGGCGGCCATGCTGGCGGCGATCAGGGTCTTCGAGCGGGTCGCGGAGATCGTGGCGGTGTTGGTGCGGGTCTGCGTGGTCGTGGTCATCGAAAGTCTCCTATCTGGCGCGACATCCCCGTCGCGCGGTTGCAGGTCTCACTCCCGATGGCAGGTTTCCTGACTCGCGGGTCTCCGCCTTGCGCCGACCTTCCCGGCCCCTCTTGAATCTAAGGGTCCTCCAGTGGTCATAAGTGACGCTCGGCTCGCCGCTGACAGTTGCGGGGGCAGCCACGGCATTGGCCCCTTCTGGGTCGTCCGCACCGTGTTCCCTTTTAAGCCCCTGGACTTCATCCGTCGGGGCACCATCGCCGCGAATTATAGGGATTCGGCCTATAAAGCGTCAATCCGGCGCGAAGGCCGGAACTTGGCGCGGCAGCGACTCAATCGGTTCAGTTCGCGCCGCATTGCGGCGCCGGCGGCTCTGTTCGCGCCGCATGGCGGCGCCGGGTCCGCGGGATGGCGGCGAGGCGGGCGCGGTCGGCCCGGCCCATCTCGCCGATCAGCGCCTGGGCGAAATCGGAGAAGGGCTCGCCTTCCCCGCGCGACTGCCGCCCGATCAGCACCTGCGCGGCCAGCGCCGGGTCGATCTCCGGCGGCAGGTCGAGCACCCAGCGCAGGACGTCGAGGCGCAGTGCGCCGTTGTTCTTGGTCGATGCGGTGAACAGCGCCGCCAGGCTGTCGGCGGAACGCTCGAGCAGTGATGCGCGGATCATGGTTTCTTTCTCCGGACGCCCCGCCGGCAAGAAGGGTTGCACAGGTGATGGCAGGTCTCCTGGCTCGCGGTCTTGGCCGACATCCGCCTTCCCGAGTCTTCGCTCAGTGGCTGCGGCCCAGGTCTTGAACGCTGAGCCGCGTGGATGTTCGACGAACTGCTTACAGTTGCGGGGGCAGCCACGGCATCGCACCGTGTTCCCTATTATCCTCGCGCCAAGGTCATCCCCTTGTCGCGAGGAACCATCGGCGCTCTTGGTAGAGAGACGCGGCCTGCCGGTCAAGATGCGACTCGCGGGCCGGCTTATCAGGCGCTAGGCTGCGCGCCATGAATACCGAGGTCCGACCGATCGGCTCGCCCTGCACCGGCATCTGCACGCTCGACGACGTGAGCGGCTATTGTCTCGGCTGCGCGCGTTCGTCGGCCGAGATCGGCGAATGGTCGAAGGCGGGCAACGAGCGGAAGCGCGCGATCTGGGCCGCGCTGCCGCCGCGCATCGTGCAACTCGGCATCGCCGTCACGCGGCTCCCTTGGCTGCCCGACGAAGTTGCCGGCTTCATCGCCGACACGCTGGTCCGGCGCAGCGGCACCTGGGTGGCCGGCTGCCACGGCGCGAGCGCGGCGTTCATGTTCGACGCCGAGGAGCCGGCCGAAGTCTCGGTCGAGACCGAGCTGCGCGCGGTCACCGCGCGCGGTGCCCTGCGCTTCACGCCGCGCGGCGATCTCCGCGCGCTGCAATGGCGCGATGCAAGCGTCGCGGGCGGGGTGCGGGCGATCCTCGTCGTCATCCCGCGCCCGCGCAACGTTTCCGCGCCGGGATTGCTGCTGACCGATTGCGGTCCCGATGCGGCGGCGATCCAGCCCGCGCATCGCGGCGAGACCTTGTTCGATCTCGGCCTGGGCCGCGATCACATGCGCTTCCTCCTGCGCAGCGCCGATCCGGCGCTCGACGCGGTGCTGCGCGGTGCGACCGGGCTGCCGCCCGAGGCCGTGCTGCGGCGCTGCGGCGGAACCCTGCTGCAGCACAACCCGACCCGCGTGGTCGAAACCCCGCTCGGCCGGATCGAAGTGATGACGCCGATCCCGGCACCCGGCGGCCAGTCGCCGGACGGGCCGCATGCCCATCTGCTGCCCGGGGAGCTCGCCTTGCGGCGCGCGACGCCGGCAGAGGTCGACCTGCCCGAGGCCTATACACTCTGCGCCACCTTCTACCCGTGCAACCCGCCGCAAGACGCTCCCCGCCCCGGGGCCTGCCGCGCATGATCGCACGGTTTCGCCATCACCGGTTTGCGATCGGCCTGATCGCCGCCTATGCGCTGCTGCTGAGCACGCTGCTGCCCGCCTTCGCGGCGGTCGCCGATCCGCTGCAGGCGATGCTCGAGGCGCATCTCTGCGGGCCGAGCGGATCGCAGAACGACGAAGCGCCCGCCAGCCCGGCCGAGCATCAACAGAAATGCCAGCTCTGCGGCCCGAGCTGCGCGATGGGCGGCCATGCGCCGGTCGCGACGCTTGCCGACGGTGGAATCACCGTCGCGCCGCCGGCGACGTCGATGGCCATGCCGCAAGGGCCGGGCGACGCCGACCCTGCACCGCTTTCCCTTTATCCCTCCGACCTCTTCTCCCAAGGGCCACCGCAAGCGGCCTGATCGCCGCTTTGCTTCGTACCCTTCTTTTTTTGGAGATGAGAGATGAATCCCGAACGCACCGGGACCGCGCCCGCCATGGCGCCGTCCCTGCCTATGCTCTATCGCGCGATCTGGCGCTGGCATTTCTATGCCGGCCTCGTCGTCGTGCCCTTCCTGCTGGTCTTCGCCGTCACCGGCCTCATCATGGTCTACGGCAACTCGGTCGAGACTTTCCTCGGAAAGAAATATCACGTCGCCCCCGGCGGCGAGCGGCTGAGCATCGTCGACCAGGCGGCCGCGGCGCAGGCGGCGATCCCCGGCGGCACCACGCGGCTCTTCGTCAGCCCGGCGGAAGACACCCGTTCCAGCGTGTTCCTGGTGAATGCCGACGACAAGGACAACGTCGTCTCGCTCGATCCCCATGACGGCAAGGTGCTGGGCATCATCGTCAAGGACGACACCTGGTTCTACTGGGCCGACCATATCCACGGCACCTTGCTGCTCGGCGATTTCGGCGACCGGCTGCAGGAGATCGCGGCCGGGCTCGGCATCGTGCTGGTGCTGACCGGGTTGTATCTCTGGTGGCCGCGCAACGCGCGCGGCTGGGCCGATGCACTGGTGCCGAACCTTTCGCTGCGCGGCCGCCTGCTGTGGAAGCAGCTGCACATGACCGGCGGCTTCTACTTCTCGATCGTGCTGCTGTTCTTCCTGATCTCCGGCCTGTCCTGGGCGGGAGTCTGGGGCGCGCAGTTCGTGCAGGCCTGGAGCACCTTCCCGGCGGCGAAGTGGGACAATGTCCCGCTTTCCGACGAGACTCATGCCAGCATGAACCACGGCGCCATGAAGGAGGTGCCCTGGGCGCTGGAGCAGACACCGATGCCGGAATCCGGCTCGCAGGCGGGCAAGCAGGGCATCCCGATGGGCATGGTCAATCTCGACAGCGTCGCCGCCTATGCGAAGTCGATCGGCTTCGACGAGCAGTTCCGCATCAACCTGCCGAGCGGGCCGGAAGGCGTCTACACGATCTCCGCGGACTCGATGGATGGCGACACCCATGACCCGATGGGCGATCGCACCGTGCATATCGACCAGTACAGCGGCAAGATCCTGGCCGACGTGCGCTACGCCGATTACAGCCTCGGCGGCAAGGCGATGGCGGTCGGCATCGCCCTGCACCAGGGCAACCTCGGGCTCTGGAACACCATCCTGAACACGGTCTACTGCCTGTTCGTGGTCTTCATGTGCGTCTCGGGCATGGTGATGTGGTGGAAGCGGCGGCCGGCCGGCACGCTCGGCGCGCCGCGCTATCCCAGCGACTACCGGATCCCGCGCGGGATCCTGGTCATCGGCCTCGCGGTCGCGATCGCCTTCCCGCTGACCGGGATCGCGATCGTCGCTTTCGCGGTGATCGATCTCCTGCTGCCCAAGCGGCTGAAGGAAGCGCGGGTTACCGCCGCCTAGCTGGGCGATCGGGCCGCGGCCTTCGCGCCGCGGCCCGCCACTGCACCAAAGCATTTCACGATAGGAGCCATTCGATGATTCGGACGATCACTCAAGCAACCAAGCGCTGCTTCATTCTGGTCCTGCTGCTGCTCGCGGGCGCCGCGGCCGCCCAGGCGGCGGACTTCAAGCTGGGCGACATCACCGTCGCCGCGCCCTGGTCGCGCGCGACGCCGAACGGGGCGGAGGTCGCGGCGGGCTTCATGCAGATCAACAATGCCGGTGCCGCGCCAGACCGGCTGGTCGCCGCCGCCAGCGACATCGCCGGCGTCACCCAGATCCATGAGATGGCCATGAAGGATGGCGTCATGGCGATGCGGGAACTCGCCGGCGGCCTGGAGATTCCCGCCGGCGGCAGCGTCAAGCTGCAGCCGAAATCTTTCCACATCATGTTCATGCAGTTGAAGCATCCGCTGAAGGCGGGCGACTTGGTCGAGGTCGAGCTCAGCTTCGAGAAAGCGGGCAAGCTGAAGATCGAGATGCCGGTCGGCGCCATGGGTGCGAGCCAGGCGCCCCAGCCGTGAGCCTGGAAGCCCCGAAACGGCGGCGGCCGCTCGGCCGTATCCTGCGCGTGCTGGCCGCCGCGGCGATCATCGTCGCGGCGGCCGCCACCATTAGCCTGCATTTCTTCGGCCCGTTGCCGGCAGGGGGCGTCGGGCCAGAAGGCTGGGGAATCAACCGGCCCTCATTCAAGGGTGTATGGCTTTCCGGCGAGGCGGTGAGTCAGGCTGCCCGTTAGGGTGTAGATTAAGGCCCAGGCTGAAACGGAGAGCGGTGCGTGAAGCGGCGGCGGTGGATTGCAATCGGTATCCTGGCGTTGGCCGTGACGGCCTGCACGCCGTCGACCCAGTACGGCGCCATGCAGAGCCATAAGTATATCGGCTCGGCCGTTTTCACGACGCGCGAGGAATGGGGCACGCCGGTCAGCAAGACGCGCTTCCTCAACGGCACGATCTTCTACCAGTTCAGGAAGCCGAACACCGACTGCATGATGTCGGCCTGGGCCAACGATCTCGACATCATCTACCGGGTGGCGATATCCGGCCCGGAAACCTGCGCTGCCGGATCCTGAACGCGGCTATTTCCGTACACCAAATCCCGCCTTGCTGAACGCGGCCGCGAGCGCGCCGTCGGGCGCCTTGGCAGCAGCCGCCTTCGGCTTTTCCGTCATATGCTGGCGGTCGCGCTGGGTCAGCGCCCGATCGCCCGGCCCGGCGGGCCGCTTCATCGCCTCGTCGCTGAGGCGCATGGTGAGGGAGATGCGCTTGCGCTTCTGATCCACCTCCAGCACCTTGACCTTCACGATGTCGCCGGGCTTCACCACCTCGCGCGGATCTTTCACGAAGCGGTCGGCCAGGGCGGAGACGTGGACCAGCCCGTCCTGATGGACGCCGATATCGACGAAGGCGCCGAAATTGGCGACGTTGGTGACCACGCCCTCCAGCAGCATGCCGGGCTGCAGGTCCTTCATCTCCTCGACGCCATCCTTGAAATGCGCGGTCTTGAACTCAGGGCGCGGGTCGCGGCCGGGCTTTTCCAGCTCCTTCAGGATGTCGGTCACGGTCGGCACGCCGAAAGTCTCGTCGGCGAACTGCTCCGGCTGGATGCCGCGCAGCGCGCTGGCATCGCCGATTACCGCCCGGATCTCGGACTTCAAGTGCTTGAGAATCTTGCGGACCAGCGGATAGGCCTCGGGATGCACGCCGGACGAATCCAGCGGATCGGCGCCGTCGCGCACCCGCAGGAAGCCGGCGCATTGCTCGAAGGCCTTCGGCCCGAGCCGGGTCACCTTCAGCAGGTCTTGGCGAGACTGGAACGGGCCGTGCTGGTCGCGATGGGCGACGATGTTCTGCGCCAGGCCCTCGTTGAGGCCCGACACCCGCTCCAGCAGCTTGGCCGAAGCCAGATTCACATCGACGCCGACGGCGTTGACGCAATCCTCGACCACGGCGTCGAGCGACTTCGACAGCTGCGACTGGTTGAGGTCGTGCTGGTACTGGCCGACGCCGATGGATTTCGGGTCGATCTTCACCAGCTCGGCCAGGGGATCCTGCAGCCGCCGGGCGATCGAGACCGCGCCGCGCAGGGTGACGTCCAGCGACGGCAGCTCCTTCGACGCATATTCCGAGGCCGAATAGACCGAGGCGCCCGCTTCCGAGACAACGATCTTGGTCAGCTTCAGCTGCGGGTGCAGCTTGATCAGGTCCGCGGCGAGCTTGTCGGTCTCGCGCGAGGCGGTGCCGTTGCCGATCGCAATCAGCTCGGCATTGTGCCGCGCCGCCAAAGCAGCCAGGATTGCAATCGATTCATCCCACTTCCGCGCCGGTTCGTGCGGATAGATCACCGCCGTCTCCAAAACCTTGCCGGTCGCCGCCACCACCGCGACCTTCACGCCCGTGCGCAGGCCGGGATCGAGGCCGATCGTCGCGCGGCCGCCGGCGGGTGCCGCCATCAGCACATCCTTCAGGTTTCCGGCGAAGACCCGCACCGCCTCGGTCTCGGCGGCCTGGCGCAGCCGCGTCATCAGCTCGACGTCGATCTGCAGCTTCAGCTTCACCCGCCAGGTCCAGCGCACCACTTCCTGCAGCCAGGCATCGGCCGGCCGGTTCTTGTCGATGATGCCGAAGCGCGTGGCGATCGTGCGCTCGCAGGGCCCGAGTTCCTTCCCCTTCGGTTCCTCGTCCAGCACCAGCGACAAGGTCAGGAACTCCTCGTTGCGGCCGCGGAACAAGGCGAGGGCCCGATGCGAGGGGATCTTGGCGATCGGCTCCGAGGCGTCGAAATAATCGGAGAACTTGGCGCCGGCTTCCGCCTTGCCTTCGACCAGCTTCGAAGTGAGCTTGGCATGGCTCCAAACGAAATCGCGCAAGGATCCGACCAGGTCGGCATTCTCGGCGAATCGCTCCATCAGGATCTGCATCGCGCCGTCGAGCGCCGCCTTCACATCGGCGACGCCCTTCTCGGCATCGACGAAGGCGGCGGCCTCGTCTTCCGGCTTCTTGGTGGGATCGCTGAGCAGCAGGTCGGCCAGCGGCTCGAGCCCGGCCTCGCGCGCGATCTGCGCCTTGGTGCGGCGCTTCGGCTTATAGGGCAGGTAGAGATCCTCGAGCCGCGCCTTGGAATCGGCGGCGTCGATCTGCGCCCTCAGCGGCTCGGTGAGCTTGCCCTGTTCCTCGATGCTCTTCAGGATCGCGCCGCGGCGTTCTTCCATCTCGCGCAGGTATTTCAGCCGCTCGTCCAGCGTGCGCAGCTGGGTGTCGTCCAATCCGCCGGTCGCCTCCTTGCGGTAGCGCGCCACGAAGGGAACGGTCGCGCCGCCGTCCAGCAATTCGACGGTGGCGGTGACCTGAGCCTCGCGCACGTTCAGTTCCTGCGCGATGCGGGCGGAGATGGAAAGAAGCGTCAAAGCAACACCCGTAATCTGTGTCGGCGAAATGAGGGTCGCCCTTCTATCGCGACCTCCGATGCGGCTCAAGACGAAAGGCGGGTTGACACCGATGCCGGCTTGATGGACCGCGGAGTCCGGGGCAATCTTATGCCAATCCGCGGGGGGCGCTGTGACGAATATCATCAAGGAGTCCTACGACGTCGTGATCGTCGGCGCCGGAGTCGGCGGCGGCGCGATGGCGAATCGGCTGGCCGAAGCCGGCGCCTCGGTGCTGGTGATCGAGCGCGGCAACTATCTGCCGCGCGAGGCCGACAACTGGTCGGTGAAGGCGGTGTTCCACGAGAAGAAATACACCGCCAAGGAAACCTGGCGCGACCGCAGCGGCAAGCCGTTCAATCCCTCGACCTATTACTATGTCGGCGGCAATTCGAAATTCTTCGGCGCAGCCACGGTGCGCTTCCGCGAGGCGGACTTCGAAGCGCTGCAGCATGAAGGCGGCGTCGCGCCCGCCTGGCCGATCCGCTACGCGGAATTGGCGCCCTATTACGACGTGGCGGAAAGGCTGATGGGCACGCATGGCCTGGCCGGCGCCGATCCGATCGAGCCGCCGCGTTCCGGGCCGATGCCGCATCCGCCGATCGGCCATGAGCCGGTGATCGCGGCGATCGCCGAGAAGCTGCGGGCGAAAGGGCTGCGACCCTTTCCGCTGCCGATCGCGGTCGACCGGCATGACGGCGGCAGCTGCATCCGCTGCGCCACCTGCGACGGATTTGCCTGCAAGCTCGGCGCCAAGAACGATGCGGAGATCCGCCTGATCGGCCCGGCGCTCGCCGGTGGCAAGGTCGATCTCATCCTCGACACCAAGGTCGAGCGGCTGCTGACCGATCCCTCGGGGCGCAAGGTCACCGGCGTCGCGGTCAAGAGCGGCGGCACGCCGCTCACCGTCAAGGGCGGTCTCTTCATCGCCGCCGCGGGCGCCATCAACTCGACTGCCCTGCTGCTGCGCTCGGCCAACGACAAGCATCCGCGCGGCCTCGGCAACAACGCGTCCGACCAGCTCGGCCGCAATTACATGGCGCATAACAACACCGCGATGATGGCGATCAACCCGCTGCGCCGCAATCCGGTGGTGTTCCAGAAGTCGCTCTGCATCAACGACTTCTATCTGGCCAATGCGGTTCGGCCCTATCCTCTGGGCAATGTGCAAGGGCTCGGCAAGCTGCAGGGCGGCATGCTGACCGCTGGCGCGCGCTTCCTGCTGGAATGGCTGATGGATCGCTTCGCCGAACGCTCAGTCGATTGGTGGATCATGTCGGAGGACCTGCCCGATCCCGAGAACCGGGTCTCGCTGGACGGCGACGGGACGATCCGCGTCGTCTACACGCCGAACAACCTGAAGTCCCACAACGAGTTGGTGCGGCATTGGTCGAAACTGATGCGCGCGATCGGCTATCCGATCGTCATCACCCAGAAGATGGACATCACCGTCGCCATGCACCAATGCGGCACCGCGCGCTTCGGCGCCGATCCCGCGACCTCGGTGCTCGATCCCTACTGCAAGGTCTGGGACATGGACAACCTCTACGTCGTGGATGCGTCCTTCCTGCCGAGCTCGACCGGCTTCAACCCGTCGCTGACTGTGGTCGCTCAGGCGGTGCGGGTCGCCGAGCATATCGCCGCCGCGGCGCTGCAGGGGAGCCGCGCGGTCACATAGTCCTCCCGGGAGTTGCTGGTCGGCAACAGCGTGATGCTGACCACGCGCTTGAACTACGGCCGCCAGCAGGGCCCTTCGGCGACGGAGCCGATGTTCACGTAGTCACTGCCCCGGTCGACATGAAAGATCGGCCCGGGAAGCGCATAGCCGATGCCTGCGACACGCCAGTTCGTGCCGTCGGGGGATTTGACCAGCATGCCCACCGCCGATTGCTGCAGGCTCTTATCCAGCGACATGAGCTT
Source organism: Dongia sp. agr-C8 (assembly GCF_054658695.1). Lineage (NCBI taxonomy): Bacteria > Pseudomonadati > Pseudomonadota > Alphaproteobacteria > Rhodospirillales > Dongiaceae > Dongia > Dongia sp. agr-C8. Next base: position 95,766 of record NZ_BAAGHZ010000005.1, on the reverse strand, counting down.
GCGCGTCAGCTCTTGGGTGGCGGCCTGCCGGTCGAGGCAGACCGACAAGTAACTCCCCTGGCGGATTTCTACTGGCCAATCCAGCGGCCAGGGCGCGGCGTTGTCTGTCGCTTTATCGGACCCGGTCAGATATATCCGCAGGGTCTGCGGCGACCAGTCGACCGCATCCGGCACCCGGGTGTTGGCCAGCATGTCGCAGGCGTCGCGGAATCGCTTGTCCAGCGCGGCGCGCACCTGTTCATCCAAAGGGTCAGGCGCGCTTCCTTCAAGGCCGGCGCAGGGATGGCCGACGACCGACCATTTCGCATGGTCCTTGCGGGCGGCATCCCAGACCTGCAGCACGGTCCAGCGCCGTTCCGGAAAATCAGCCTTGATGTCTTCGGGCGCGGGGGCTCCGGACAGCATCGCGAAGGTCGCGGCGGCGCGGTCCTTCGCGCCCTCCGGAGAGACGTGCCCTGTCACAACCTGCGCCTCGGCCGTCGGCGTGGCCGCGCGCACGAGCTTCAGCACCTGCCCGTCGTCATAGATCACGATTCTGAGGCCGGCCGGCCAGGCGCTGGCGGGATCGTCCTTGCCCGGCGATTCCCACAGCGACATCATTTCGATCGGCTGTGCCAAGGCGCGCTGCGCGCCGAAAAGGGCGACGAAGCCGGCAAGCGCGATGACAAGGCCTCTCCAGGTCATGAGGGGGCAGCATCGCAAACGACTATGGCTTTCTGAAGGCCGCGGCGGTCACCGCGCCAAGTACCCGAACTCCAGCACCAGCTTCTGATAGAGCGGCCGTTTGAACGGAACGATGAGCTCCGGCACCATGCGGAAATCCGCCCACTTCCATTCCGAGAACTCCGGGTGCTCGCCCGCGATGTCGATCTCGCTCTCCGGGCCGGTGAAGCGGAAGGCGTACCATTTCTGCTCCTGGCCGCGATACTTTCCCTTCCATAAGGTCTTCGCGAGCTCCGGCGGCAGGTCGTAGGTCAGCCAACCCGTGGTTTCGGCGATGAGCTCGGCGCTGGTTACACCGGTCTCCTCGTGCAGCTCACGCCAGGCCGCGTCGAGCGGCGTCTCGCCCTTGTCGATCCCGCCCTGCGGCATCTGCCAGGCGGGGCCGGGGGAATCCAGGCGCTGCGCGACGAACACCTTGCCCTTGGCGTTGAACAGCGCGATGCCGACGCCGCGGCGATAGGGCAGGGCGTCATAGTCCCAAGGCCCGTCTTTCGCTTTCTGCTTCGCTTTGTCCTTGCCCATCATCTCATCTCTGCAACAGCGCGCTGGCCGGCGCCGGAAGCGGATCCGGCGCGCCGAGTTCGCGCAGCCAATCGGCCAGCAGGGTGACCGTGGTCGGCGAGACCGGCGCCACCGCCAGCGCATGTCCCTCTTCTTGCGCGACCTCGGCCGCCGTCGCAAGCTGTCTTGTGATCGCCGCCCGCGACATGCCCAGGTCGAAGGTCACGGTGCTGCGCGCGGCGGCGAGGCCGCTTTCCTGCGCGGCGGGCAGGATCTGGCTCATCGGCTCCCCGCTGGTGTCGATGAAGGCGAGGCCGAGGCGGGCGATTTCGCCGGCCAGGATCGCCGTGGTGCCGTCGTCCAGCAGCAGCGCGTCGCCGCCCGCCCCGGCGAAGCCCAAGACCGCCGGCGCGGAATCGGCGATCGCCTGGAGGCGCCGCGCCGCCTCGCCGGCGTTCAATCCGATCAGGATGCCGTCCGCGCCGAGATCGCGCCGGTCCTTGGATTGCAGCGGCAGGTCGACCAGCGCCTCGTGGCCGAAGGCGCGCGCCGCGGCGATCCACTGGGCGAGGTCCTTCGCCGCGGGGCTGAAGCTCAGCGAGACCTCCGGCGGCAGGCCGGCGATGGCGGCCGCGGTCGCCGCGCGGTCGAGCCCGAGCCCGGTCACCAGCAATCCGATGAGCGGCTTTCCCGCCGGCGCGGCGAACGGCCGGGCGAAGCGGCGCCAGGGCGGCTGGTCGAAGGCGGTGTCCTGGAGCGCGCGGTCGCCCAGCGCCGTGCTCTGCGCCAGCAGATCGGCCGGCGCGAGCGCCGGCCAGCTCTCCGGCGCCGCACCGTCGGTCGCGACCAGCGCCGGCATCTCGGCCAGATCGGCGGCGGCAGGATTCTGGGTCCCGCTGCTGCGCGGCTGCGGCACCGGCGCGAGATCGCCGCCGCTGCTGCTGGCCAGCAGGTAATGAATCTGGTCGGAAATCCGGTCGCCGGCGAAATAGAGTGCGGCCGCGGCGCCGCCCACAACGAGAACGGCCGCCGGCAGAAGCCAGCGGCCGGTTCCTCCGGATTCGCGATCGACGTGAGGCCGCATCATGAAAGCGGCCGGGCGGAACGGGTCCGCCCGGCCGGCATCCTCAGTCGGCGGAACTCGCGCCGTTCTTCACCAGGGCCAGGCCCTGCAGCAGGTCGAGCGCGCGCGCCAGCTGATAGTCCTTCTCCGGATCGGTGATCGCGATCTTCTCCGACCCGACATGCGGCTTCTGCTGCGCCTGGTCGACATTGGTGCCGGGCTGCACGTTGGCCGGCGCCTGGTCCTCTTTCTTCTGCTCGCCGTTCTGGCTCTCCGGCCCGGGCTGGGGGTTGCCCTCCTGGCTGTTGATCTCCGGCGCCTTCTTCTGCGCGTCGTCCGGGTTGGCGAGCGCGCCGCGCAGATCCGCCTCGTGCTTGCCGTTGTCGTCCTGGGTCTCGATCTTCGCGGGCTCGACGATGATGTCCGGATCGATGCCCTTGGCCTGGATCGATCGGCCGCTCGGCGTGTAGTAGCGCGCCGTGGTCAACCGGATGGCGCCGTGGTTCGGGATCGGGATGATCGACTGCACCGAGCCCTTGCCGAACGACTTGGTGCCCATCAGGATCGCGCGGTGATGGTCCTGCAGCGCGCCGGAGACGATCTCCGAGGCCGAGGCGGAGCCGCCGTTGATCAGCACGATCACCGGCTTGCCGTCCAGCAGGTCGCCGGATTCGGCGTTCCAGCGCTGGCCGTCGTCGGGGTTGCGGCCGCGGGTCGAGACGATCTCGCCCTTGTCCAGGAAATCGTCGGAGACCGCGATCGCCTGGTCGAGCAGGCCGCCCGGATTGTTGCGCAAGTCGAGCACCAGCCCGGTCAGGTTGCCCTTGGCGGCGGTCTTGATCGCGGCGATCGCGCTCTTCAGCCCGCTGTCGGTCTGCTCGCTGAAGCTGGTGATGCGGATATAGCCGATGTTGTTGTCCTGCATCTCCCAGCGCACCGACTTCAAGGTGATGACCGCGCGCTTCATGGTGACGTCGAACGGCTCCTGGTTGCCGCGGATCACCGTCACGGTGATCGAGGAGCCGACCTCGCCGCGCATCTTGTCGACCGCCTGGTTGAGGCTCAAGCCCAGCACCGGGTCGCCGTCGATATGCGAAATGAGGTCGTTGGGCTGCATGCCGGCCTTGGCGGCGGGCGTGTCGTCCATCGGCGACACCACCTTGATCAGGCCGTCCTGCATGGTGACCTCGATGCCGAGGCCGCCGAACTCGCCCTTGGTCTGGATCTGCATGTCGCCATAGTCCTTGGCGTTCATGTAGGAGGAGTGCGGGTCGAGGCCGGAGAGCATGCCGTTGATCGCGCTCTCGACCAGCTGGTCGTCCTTCACCGGCTCGACGTAAGACGAGCGGATGCGCTCGAACACTTCGCCGAACAGGTTGAGCTGCTCGTAGGTGTTGGTGTCGCCGGTTTTCTCGGCGGTCACGGACTGCGCCGAGACCAGGTCCGGGCGGAAGGCGAAGGCACCGATCGCCACCCCGCCGATCAGGGCGGCCGTGGCTAGGAGCGAAGTGCGGAACATCGGATCATTGACCTTTATTGTTTGACGGCTTGACTGTCGGTTTTGATTTCTGCGGTGCTGAACCAGGGAACGGGATCGACCGGCTGTCCGTTCCGGCGCAGCTCCAGATAGAGTTTCGGGCGACCGGCCGGCGATAGGTCGCCGCTTCCTTGCGGCGCTCCGACGGGGGCCATGGAGCCCACCGGTTCGCCGGCGAGCAGCCACTGACCGACCACGGCATCGACCCGGTCCAATCCGGCGAGCACAGTATGATACCCGCCGCCATGTTCAATGATCAATATTTGGCCATAGGAGCGGAACGGTCCCTCGAAGGCGATCCGGCCGTCGAACGGCGCCACGATCTGCGCCCCGGGACGGGTTTCCAGCACCAAACCCTTGGAGGCGCCCCCGGTATCCGTGGCATCGCCGAAATGTGTCAGGATCCGCCCGCGGGCCGGGGCGAAAATCGGGTTCTTGGCATCGATCCGCCCGGCATCGGGGAAATTGCGGAAACTGGCCGGCTGCTGCATCCGCTGCGCGCTTGTCGGCGCGGCGCTGCCGGTCCCCGGCGTGACCGAGGCGAGCTGCTGGTCCGTGCCCGGGGGTGAGGCCGCGGGCCCGGTCTCGGCCTTGGCCTTGTTCAAGCGCTCGATCAGATCCTGCAGGTTCTTGGCCTGGCCGGCGAGCTTCTGCAGCTTGGCCTCGGCCGAGGCGCTCTCGGCCAAGGTCGATTTCTGCGCCTGGCCCTTCTTGCGGATCAGGCCGGCGAGCCGGTCATTCTCCTTTGCAAGCTTGGTGACAGCCTTGGCGAGCTGGTCGCGCTCCTGCGCCATCTGCTCGCGCATCTCATGCAACTCGTTGAGGTCGCTCTGCAGGGACCGCGCCCGGGCGTCGAGCTCCGGCGTGATGATGCCGAGCAGCCGCGCGGTGCGCGCCGCGTCGATCGGCGTCTCGGAGGAGAACAGCAGGGCCTCGCGCGGCTGGGTCGAGAGCCGCTGCAAGGCCAGCACCGCCTGGGTCAGCCGCGCGCGCTCCTGCTCCAGTGCCGCCGACTTCTCCTTCTCCTCGTCGGAGAGCGCCGCCAGCGTGTCCTCGAGCTCGGTCACCTGGCTCTCGGTGTCCTGCACGTCATGGGCCGCCTTGACCGCCTCGGCCTGCAGGTCGGCGATCTCCTTGTCGAGCTGTTCGGCCTTGGCCTTCAGCGCCTCCTGCTGCGCCTTGCTCTGCTCGATCTGCTTCTGGATCGCGTCGAGTTCCGTCGGCGCCGGCGTGGTTTGCGCATGGGCATGGGCGCCGAGCAGGCCCAGCGCCGTCGCGATCAGGAGGATGCTGCGCTTATTGGGCACTGGCGCGCAGCGCTTCGTCTTTCGTTTCGTGCAGCAGCGAATGGCCGGTCATTTCCTTCGGCTGGTCCAGGCCCATCAGCTCCAGGATGGTCGGCGCCACGTCCGAGAGCCGGCCGCCGGCGAGCTTCTTGTTGGAGGCCGGCCCGTTCACCAGGATGAAGGGCACCTGGTTCAGGGTATGGGCGGTGTGCGGCTCGCCGGTCTCGGGATCGGTCATCTGCTCGCAATTGCCGTGGTCGGCGGTGATCAGCAGCACGCCGCCTTGTTTCACCACCGCGTCGCGCAGCCGGCCGAGGCTCTTGTCCACCGCCAGCACCGCCTTCTCGGCGGCTTCGAGATTGCCGCTATGGCCGACCATGTCGCCGTTGGCGAAATTGACGACGATGAGGTCGAACGTATCGGCCTCGATCGCCGCCACCAGCTTGTCGGTCACCTCCGGCGCCGACATTTCCGGCTGCAGGTCGTAGGTCGCGACCTTGGGCGAGGGCACCAGGATCCGCTCCTCGCCGGGGAAGAGCGTTTCCTCGCCGCCATTGAAGAAGAAGGTGACATGCGCGTATTTCTCGGTCTCGGCGATGCGCAGCTGCTTCAGCCCAGCCTCGGAGACGATCTGCCCCAGCGTGTGGCGCATCTCCTGCGGCTCGAACAGGCAGGGCATCAGCTTCGCCAGCGCGCTCGAATACTCGACCATGCCCAGAACCGCCGCGAAGCTGACCACGCGTTTCCGCGCGAAATCCTTGAAGCCGGGATCGAGGAAGGCCATCAAAATCTGCCGCGCCCGGTCGGCACGGAAGTTGGCCATGAAGATACCGTCGCCGTCCTGGATGCCGCTGAAGCCGCCGACCAGGGTCGGCTTGATGAACTCGTCGGTCTCCTTGCGCGCATAGCCCGCGGCGACCGCGGCATCCGCGGTCGGCGCCTTGAACTCGGATTCGCCGAGGAAGGCGTTGTAGGCCAGTTCGACCCGTTCCCAGCGCTTGTCGCGGTCCATGCCGTAATAGCGGCCGCCGATGGTGCCGAAAGAGATGTTCTTGTGCCCGGCGATCTTCTTCTCGAAATCGGCGACGAAGCCGCGCGCGCTCGAGGGCGGTGTGTCGCGGCCGTCGGTGAAGCCGTGCACCACCACCTTCACGCCGGCATCGGCAATGATGCGCGCGACCGCCGCCATCTGGTCCTGGTGCGAATGCACGCCGCCCGGTGAGAGCAGGCCCATCATATGGCAGGCACCCCCCTTGGACCCATTGGGGCTGGCCTTGAGCTTGGCGATGAACGCGGCCAGCTCCGGCTTCCTGGCCAGCGAGCCGTCCTCGATGGCGAGATCGATCCGCGGCAGGTCCTGCATCACCACGCGGCCGGCGCCGAGATTCATATGGCCGACCTCGGAATTGCCCATCTGCCCGTGCGGCAGGCCGACATGGAGCTCGGAGGCATCGACCAGGCTCCAGGGGCATTCCTTGATCAGCCGCGCCCAGTTGGCGCCCTTGGCCAGCGCGATCGCGTTGTGGTCGGTCGCCTCGCGATGACCCCATCCGTCCAGGATGCAGAGCACGACGGGTTTGGGGCGGTGAGCGGTGGCCATGCCGGAGCCTCGGTCAAGTCTGGGAGGACATATATGGTGTCAGTGATAACCGGGTTCGAGGGCGCTCGCCAGCGCTTTTGAGGCGCCTCAAGCCGTTGAATCGGCCCGGAAATATTGCCGAAATGCGGCGGGATTGGGGCGTCGGTTACAGCAGGTCGATCGGCCGGATTCCCTTGGCGTGGCCGCGAATGGGCCGCATCGCCATGTCCGGCGCGTCCAAGTCGCCCGCCGGGAGCCACCATGCCGACAACGTGCCGTCGGTCTCGATCTTGATCCGAAGCGGCGCCTGCTGGCCGTCGTCAAATTCGATAGCTCTTTCCCAGCCGGGCCATGGAATCCTCCCGGTCTCGCTGCGGTAGGAGGCCGCGTTCGGGTCCGAGGAGTCGAGCGGGCCCCAGGTCTCATAGAGGGCCGTGCTGTCTTGATAGAGGGTCAGCACGACGGTTCTCTGGAACGCGCCCTGACTCTGCCATTCCCAGGACATGGCGTTGCTCGCCTGCACCGGCACGCGCGGCGGATCGCCTGGCTGGGCACAGGCGGCCAGCAGCAGGCAGGCGATCGCGAACAATGCCGAAATGAAATGCTTCCCCATCGCCGGAAATTCTACCAGCGGTTCAGGCGCGATGGTAGGGGTGCCCGCTCAAGATCGCCTGGGCGCGGAACAGCTGCTCGGCCAGCATGGCGCGGACCATCATATGCGGCCAGGTCATCGCGCCCAGCGAGAGCTTCAGGTCGGCACGCTCCAACACCGCCTGGCCATGCCCGTCGGCGCCGCCGATCAGGAACGCGATCTCGCCGGCGCCGTCATCCTCGAAGCGTTGCAGCCGCGCCGCGAAATCGCGGCTGCCGAGCGGCTTGCCGCGCTCGTCGAGTACGACCACCGCGCGCTTGGCCTTGCTCTCGTCGAGGGCGCCGAGCAGCAGCTCCGCCTCGCGCGCCTTCAGCTCGGCCGAGGAGAGCGGCCGCTTCTCCTCGACCTCCTTCAAGACAATCGCCGGCTTCACCCGCGCCGCGTAATGCTCGTAGAGCGCCTGCTCCGGCCCGGCCTTGATGCGGCCGACAGCGATGATGCGGAATTTCACTTCAATCACCGTCATGCCCGGGCTTGACTCGGGCATCTCTCTCCAGTGCGAACTCCCCACGAGATCCGCGGGTCAAGCCCGCGGATGACGATCCCTTGTCAAAACTCAACTTCCAGCTCCTGCAGCTCCTCCGGCTCGGTCCAGGCCGCCGTCGTCCATTCCACCATCTGCGGCAGAGCGAGGATGCGTTTGGCATAAGCGTCGCAATCTGCATCGAGCTTCACGTCATAGGTATGGAACCGCGCGCAGACCGGCGCGTACATCGCATCGGCCACAGTGATCGCATCGCCGAACAGATAGGGCCCGCCATAGGCCGAGAGACATTCGCGCCAGATCGCGGTGACGCGGTCGATGTCGCCCTGTGCGCCGGCCCAGAGCTTGAAGCCCTGGTGCCGCGCCTTCAGGTTCATCGGCAGCGAGCCGCGGAGATTGGCGAAGCCGGAATGCATCTCGCCGGAGATCGCGCGGCAATGCGCGCGCGCCTTGCGGTCCGCGGGCAGCAGGCCGGCATTCGGGAAGGTCTCGTTGAGATATTCCGCAATGGCCAAGGTGTCCCAGACCTTGATCCCGTCATGCTCCAGCGCCGGCACCAGGAAGGAGGGCGAGAGCAGCAGCAGCTCGGCGCGGGTCGCGGGGTCATCCGACGAGACCCGCTTCTCCTCGAAATCGAGCCCCGCCAGCCGGCAGAGCAGCCAGCCGCGGAGCGACCAGGAGGAGTAGTTCTTGCTGCTGATGGTCAGCGTCGCCGTCATGCCGAATTCCCCATTTCATCCTTAATCACGATGCCGGATTAAGCTTCTCGCAGTGCAGCAACAAATGCACTAGGCTTCGTGTTAACGGAGCGGGATTTCGAGTCTGCGGGGGTTGCGGCTCGCGCCCGAACCGGGACGGAAGCCTATGATTTATTTGAGTTACCAGACGTCCGCCGACCTGCTGGACCCGTTCCGGGCCCTGGCGCGGAGCATGGCGGACGCATTGCCGCATCTGGCCCCTGGCCATATCGAGGGCGGCGGCGAGGGACCGACCTGGCTGCGGAGCTTCTGGGCCGGCTGCCAGATCTTCGCCCGCAGCGGCATGAGCCACAAACGCCCCAGCTTCGACATCCACACCGTCCCGGTCGGCAACCGCGAGCTGCCGGTGACCGAAGAGGCGCTGCTCCGGACACCCTTCGCCACCCTGCTGCATTTCCGCAAGCCCATCGAGGCGGTGCAGCCCAAGGTGCTGCTCGTGGCGCCGATGTCCGGCCATTTCGCGACCCTGCTGCGCGCGACGGTGAAGACGCTGCTCCCCGAGCACGACGTCTACCTGACCGACTGGCACAACGCGCGCGACGTGCCCTTGGATCACGGCCGCTTCGGCCTCGACGAATATGTCGAGCATCTTATCGCCTTCATGGAAGAGATCGGCCCCGCGCATGTGATCGCGGTCTGTCAGCCTTGCGTGCAGACTTTGGCCGCCGTTTCGGTGATGGCGGCGGAGAAGAACCGCGCGCAGCCGCGCAGCATGACCCTGATGGCCGGCCCGATCGACACAAGGATCAACCCCGGCAAGGTCAACGAGCTGGCCTGCAGCCAGACCATCGACTGGTTCGAACGCCACCTGATCAGCGACGTGCCCTATCGCTATGCCGGCGCGCGGCGCAAGGTCTATCCGGGCTTCGTGCAGCTGATGTCCTTCATGTCGATGAACCTGGAACGGCACATCACCGCGCATACCGATCTCTTCCACAGCCTCGCCCGGGGCGACTGGAAGAAGGCCGATACGATCAAGGCCTTCTACGACGAGTACCTCTCGGTCTCGGATCTTCCCGCCGAGTTCTATCTCGAGACCGTGCGCAGCGTGTTCCAGGAACATGCGCTGCCGCGCGGGACCATGACCTACAAGGGCAAGCCGGTGAACCCCGCCGCGATCCGCCGCACCGCGCTGCTGACGGTCGAAGGCGAGCGCGACGACATCTGCCCGGTCGGCCAGACCGTGGCCGCGCATGACCTGCTGCCGGGCCTGAAGCCCTATATGAAGCGCCACCACCTGCAGCCCGGCGCCGGCCATTATGGCGTCTTCAGCGGCAAGCGCTGGGAAGGCCAGGTCTTCCCCCTGGTCCGCGACTTCATCCGCGCCAACGACTGACCAATGACCGTCATCCCCGGGCTTGACCCGGGGCTTGACCCGGGGATCTCGTGCCGCGTGAATCTCCCGTTTCCTTCAGTCGTCATCCCCGGGCCTGACCCGGGGATCTCATGCCGCGTGAATCTCCCGTTTCCTTCAGTCGTCATCCCCGGGCCTGATCCGGGGATCTCGTACCGCGTGAATCTCCGCACCAGATCGCCGGGTCAAGCCCGGCGATGACGGCTAATTTCAGAATCGTCACCCGCGTCCCCGAACATGATCCTGGGCTTGACCCGCGGGTCTCCCGCCGGTCACGCTTCCTTTATGAAAGGCGGCTTCGTCTACATCGTGACCAACAAGCACGACGGCGTGCTTTACGTCGGTGTGACGAGCGATCTGCCAAAGCGAGCCTGGGAACACCGTGAAGGTGTCGTCGCGGGGTTCACGAAGCGCTATGGCCTGAAGTCGCTGGTCTACTGAATGGCACGATGAAATCACTCTCGCCATCCAGCGCGAAAAGAACATCAAGCACTGGCCGCGTGCGTGGAAGATTGACCTCATCGAGGCGCTGAATCCCGACTGGAACGACCTGTTCGAGACGCTGGGGTAGAAAGAGGACCGAGCAGCGGCACCAGACCCGCGGGTCAAGCCCGCGGGTGACGGCCAAACGGAGTCGTCATGGCCGGGCTTGACCCGGCCATCTGTTCCAGGAGGAACTCTTGCAAGAGACCCGCGGGTCAAGCCCGCGGGTGACGGCATAGAGGCTCCTTGCCGCCACCCCCGCTTTCCGGCACCCTTCCCGCCGGGGATGCCAAGGGGAGAACACCCATGACCGCGCTCATCGTCATCGTCGTACTCGTCGTCCTGGTCATCGGCTGGGTCATCATGACCTACAACCGGCTGGTCGCCCTGCGCACCCAGGTGGCGAACGGCTGGGCGCAGATCGACGTGCAGCTGAAGCGCCGCTACGACCTCATCCCCAACCTGGTCGAGAGCGTCAAAGGCTATATGGGGCATGAGCAGGACACGCTCCGCCAGGTGATCGAGGCCCGCAACAAGGCGGTCGCCGCAAATCCGGGCAGCGCGCCCGCGACCGGCGCCACCGCGGCGACCATCGCCGCCGAGACCGCGCTCACAGCCTCGCTCGGGCGCATGTTCGCGCTGGCCGAGGCCTATCCGGATCTCAAGGCCAACCAGTCGGTGCAGCAGCTGATGGAAGAGCTGAGCTCGACCGAGAACAAGATCGGCTTCGCGCGCCAGTATTACAACGACACCGCAACCAATCTGAACACCGCGGTGCAGAGCTTCCCCGGCAATCTCATCGCCGGCCGGTTCGGCTTCCAGAATGCCGAGCTCTGGCGCGTCTCCGAGGCCGAGCGCGCCGCGGTCGAAGTCGCTCCCAAGGTCAGCCTGCGCTAACGCGCCATGAGCGGTCCCTGGGGCCAGGCCGAGGCGGCGCCTTCCGAAGCAGCGCCCGCGCCCGAGGTCGAGCAGCCACACGCGCCGGTCACCGAAGCGCGGGTCAACGGCACCGACTTCCTGGCCGCGCAACGCGACAACCGCGCCAAGACCTGGGTGCTGATCCTCTCGCTGATCATCATCGGCTTCCTGCTGGGCTATGTGCTGGGCTGGGCGCTCGAAGCCTGGAGCACCGGAGCCAACCGCTTCCAGCTCTTCGCGGTCAGCGGTCTCGGTGTGCTCGGCGGAGCCGCTCTCTCCGGCATCGGCGTGATCTCCGCCGGTGTCACGCTCGCCTTCGGCGACAAGGTGGTGCTGTCGATGAACGGCGCCCGCGAGGTGACGGCGGAAGCCGAGCCGAAGCTGCACAACGTGGTCGAGGAAATGGCGATCGCCGCCGGCCTGCCCAAACCGCGCGTCTACATCATGGAAACTGAGGCGCTGAACGCCTTCGCCACCGGTCTCTCGCCGCAGAAATCGGCGATCGCGGTCACCCGCGGCCTGCTGAACACGCTGAACCGCGAACAGCTCCAGGGCGTGGTGGCGCATGAGATGGGCCATGTGCTCAATCTCGACACCCGCTACATGGTCGCGGTCGGGATCATGGTGGGTCTGATCGCGCTGGTCTCCGACCTGGTGCTGCGCTCCTTCCGCTTCAGCGGCAGCAACAGCTCGAGCAGCTCACGGCGCAGCAGCAGCGACAGCAAGGGCGGCGGCGGCGCGGCGATCATCGTCTTCGCCATCATGATCGTGTTCCTGATCCTGGCGCCGATCGCCGCGCAGCTGGTGCGCTTCGCGGTCTCGCGCCAGCGCGAATATCTCGCCGACGCCACCTCGGTGCAGCTGACGCGCAACCCGGTCGGCCTGATCGGCGCGCTGGAAAAGCTCGACGCCGGCAACACCAAGGGCCCGGAGATCGGCAACCGCGCGACCCAGCATCTCTTCATCGTCAACCCGCTGAAGAAGTTCGGCGACCACGCCAGCGCGCTGATGGCAACGCATCCGTCGATCCAGGAGCGCATTCAGCGCCTGCAGAATTTAGGGAAGGCGTAAAGAAGGGTCGTCACCCGCGGGCTTTATTTCAGTCGTCATCCCCGGGCTTGACCCGGGGATCTCGTGCCGCGTGAGGCTCCACTTCTTTGAGCCATCATCCGCTGGAATTGATCGCGGCGATTGACCTGCGGGTCTAGCGCCGACACGCTATTTCCATGAAGGGCGGCTTCGTCTACATCGTCACGAATAAGCCAGACGGCGTTCTCTACGTCGGCGTCACCAGCGATCTGCCGAAGCGTGCCTCGGAACACCGTGAAGGCGTCGTCGCAGGATTCACAAAGCGCTACGGCCTCAAACTCCTGGTCTACTTCGAATGGCATGACGAGATCACACTCGCCATTCAACGCGAGAAGAACATCAAGCACTGGCCGCGTGCGTGGAAGATCGAGCTCATTCAAAGCATGAATTCGGACTGGAAGGATCTGTTCGAGACTCTCGTCTAGAAGAAAGTGGACCGAGCGGCGGCACCAGATCGCCGGGTCAAGCCCGGCGATGACGACATCTTGAGCCGTCACGCGCTAGCCTTCGCGCCTGACTTCCAGTGCTTCTTGTGGTAATATCGATGATTGCCCTCCAGCGAAGGCGGAAGCGCGCAGCGCGTCGGAGGCCGCTGTTTGATTTTGTGAATGCGGTACGAGCGATCGCGGCCGACAGGCGCCGCCTTCGCTGTGCATTGACAGTGCATGTACGGAATGAAGACCGCCCGCCCCCGCGCGTGAGACGAAAGCCTGCGCGCGCCAACGGACAACGCAGACCGGACGCAGACCGGGACAATTCCTCAGCGCGCCGCGCACCGCCGTCTGTGCTGCACTGCATCGCAGACCGGACACGGACGAAACACAAAATCTACACCCCGGCGACGGCGGGAAAAATATTCACCACCAAGGGCTTGAGCCTCTCTGCGCCCACCGGGTGTCCGCTTCGCGATGCTGCACCTGCAGCACATACCGGACCCATACGAGATGTCGGCCGAGATGGCCCGGCGCCCGCGGCTAATGCGCCTCGGCCCAGTTGTCGGCGATGCCGGCTTCGGCGATCAGCGGCACCGAGATCTGCCGCGCGGGCAGGGCGGCGCCTTCCATCACCTTGCGGGCGAGGTCGGCAGTTTCCTCGGCCTGGGATTCCGGCGCCTCGAAGACCAGCTCGTCATGCACCTGCAGCAGCATGCGGGCGTCGAGCTTGGCCTTGGCGAAGGCTTCGGGAATGCGGACCATGGCGCGCTTGATGATGTCGGCGGCGGTGCCCTGCAAGGGCGCGTTGATCGCCGCGCGCTCCATGAAGCTCTTGCGGGCCGGGTTCTTGTCGTTGATGCCGGGGACGTGGCAGCGGCGGCCGAACAGGGTCGTGACATAGCCCTGCTCGCGGGCGATCTGCTTGGTGCGCTCCATGTAGTCGCGGATGCCGGGGAAGCGCGCGAAATAGGCGGCGATATAGGCCTTCGCTTCCGCCTGCGGAATCCCGAGCTGGGCGGCGAGACCGAAGGGCGAGATGCCGTAGATGATGCCGAAGTTGATCGCCTTGGCGCGGCGGCGGACCATCGGATCCATGCCCTCGACCGGCACGCCGAACACCTGGCTCGCGGTCAGCGCGTGAATGTCGATGTTGTCCTGGAAAGCCTGCTTCAGCGCCGGGATGTCGGCCATCTCGGCGGCGAGCCGGAGCTCGATCTGCGAGTAATCGACCGAGATCAGTTTGTGGCCGGGCTCGGCGACGAAGGCATGGCGGATCTTGCGGCCTTCCTCGGTGCGGATCGGGATGTTCTGCAGGTTCGGATCGTTGGATGAGAGGCGCCCGGTCGAGGTCGCGGCCAAGGCGTAGGAGGTGTGGACGCGGCCGGTCCGCGGGTTGATCTCGTCCTGCAGCGCGTCGGTATAGGTGCTCTTCAGCTTGGTGAGCTGGCGCCAGTCCAGCACCTTCTGCGGCAGCGGATGGCCCGAGGTCGCGGCGAGCTCCTCCAGGATGTCGGCGCCGGTCGAATAGGCGCCGGTCTTGCCCTTCTTGCCGCCGTCGCCGAGCTTCAGCTTCTCGAACAGGATGTCGCCCAATTGCTTGGGCGAGCCGATGTTGAACTCGGTGCCGGCGAGTTTGTGGATCTCCTGCTCGAGCGCCACGCAGCGGCCGCCGAAATCGTTGGAGAGCCGCTTCAACTCGTTGACGTCGACCTTGATGCCGGCCAGCTCCATCGCCGCCACCACCGCGATCAGCGGCCGCTCGATGGTCTCGTAGACGGTCGAAAGGCGCTCGGTCACCAGCCGCGGTTTCAGCAGGTTGTGCAGCCGGAGCGTCACGTCGGCATCCTCGGCGGCGTAGTCGCGCGCCTTCTCGACCGGCACCTGGTCGAAAGTGATCTGCGCCTTGCCCGTGCCGGTGACGTCGGCATACTTGATGGTGTCGATGCCGAGATGCAGGCTCGCCAGCTCGTCCAGGTTATGGGCGTGCAGCGCGCCTTCCAGCACATAGGAGATCAGCATCGTGTCGTCGATCGGCGCCAGCTTGATGCCGTGCTTCGCCATCATCGCGACGTCGTATTTGATGCTGTGGCCGATCTTGAGGACCGAGGGGTCCTCCAGCAGCGGCTTCAGCATCGCCAGCACCTTGGCGAGCGGCAGCTGGTCCGGCGCGGCGATGGCGCCGCCGAGCAGGTCGCCCGCGGCGCCCCTGTGCCCGACCGGGATGTAGCAGCCGTCATTGGGCGCGATCGACAGCGAGATGCCGACCAGCTCGGCGCTCGCCACCTGCGGCGAGGTGGTCTCGGTGTCGAAGGCCACCTTGCGCGCATGGATCGCATCGGCGATGCATTTCGCCAGCGCGGCCTCGTCGGTGATGAGCCTGTAGTTCGTGCGGTCATGCGCCTGCGGGGCGGCCTTCTCGGTGACCTGGTTCTTGATGATCTTCACGACCGGCGCCGGACGGGGCGCGGCGCCCGGCACAACCTGCACGCCGCCGCGCTCGGCCAGCTTCTGCTGCACGCGGGCCAGCGTGGTGCGGAACTCGTTGTGGCGCAGGAAGCCGAACAAGGTCTCCGGGTCGAAGCCGCGCTTGGCGAAGCCGGAAAGCGGCTGCTCGACCGGCACGTCGTGCTTCAGGGTGACCAGCTGCTTGCTGATCCGGGCGAGCTCGGCGTTGGTCTGCAGGGTCTCGCGGCGCTTCGGCTGCTTGATGTCGGCGAGGGAGTCGAGCAGCTTCTCGAGCGTGCCGTAGGTGTTGATCAGTTCTGCCGCGGTCTTCACGCCGATGCCGCGGACACCCGGCACGTTGTCGGTGGAATCGCCGCACAGCGCCTGGACGTCGATCACCTTGTCCGGTGTGACGCCGAACTTCTCCTGCACTTCCTCGGGGCCGATCGGCCGGTTCTTCATCGGGTCCCACATCTTGATGCCGGGACGGATGAGCTGCATCAGATCCTTGTCGGAGGAGACGATGGTGACATCGGCGCCTTGCGCCACCGCCTGGTCGCCGTAGGTGGCGATGAGATCGTCGGCCTCATAGCCTTCCATCTCGATGCAGGGCAGGTTGAAGGCCTTCACTGCCTCGCGGATCAGCGGGAATTGCGGGATCAGGTCTTCCGGCGTCTCGGTGCGGTTGGCCTTGTATTCCTTGTAGATCGCGTCGCGGAAGGTCTTGCGCGAGGCGTCGAAGATGACCGCGACATGATCGGCGTCGGTCTCCTCCAGAAGCTTCCACAGCATGTTGGTGAAGCCGAGCACGGCGTTGGTCGGCGTGCCGTCGCTGCGGGTGAGCGGCGGCAGCGCGTGATAGGCGCGGAAGATATAGCCGGAGCCATCGACCAGATAGACGTGGCGCGGCTTGACCGGAACGGCGGGACTGTTCAAAGGCTGGTTTGCCAAATCAATGCGCGGCGGCTTTTGCGCCGGCTTTCAGCACGAAGCGCTTGCCGCAATAGGGGCAGTCGATGGCCCCGTCCTTGGCAAGGTTGAGATAGACCTTGGGATGGCCGGCCGCACCCGGCCCGCCGTCGCAGGCGACGCTGGCAGTGCTGACTTCAACGGTTTCGACGGGTTGGGTCGACATGGGGGCAATATCCTCAGGCGGATTGGGGACTCGGCCGCGCGAGGGCACGCCGATTGACCCTGATGGGCCGCGATGATACCCATGCGCGGCGGCAAATCAACCGCGGCTAACCGCTTCAAAACGAAGGCCTTCGCCCGCTCCCATGCCTGACGCTTCCCCACCGCCGCTGCCCGAGATGGCCGTCTCGATTCGCGGCCTGGTGAAGCGCTATCAGGCGAAGGGCGCCGAAGCGAAGCTGGCGCTGGATCATGTCGACCTCGACATCCCGCGCGGCGAGATCTTCGGCCTGCTGGGCCCGAACGGCGCCGGCAAGTCCACGATGATCAACATCATGGCCCAGCTGGTGATCAAGACCGAGGGCAAGGTCGCGATCTGGGGCATCGATCTCGACCAGGACCCGCGCCATGTGGCGGCGGCGATCGGCATCGTGCCGCAGGAACTCAACATCGATCCCTTCTTCACGCCGAAGAAGCTCCTGGATCTCCAGGCCGGGATGTATGGCGTGCCGAAGCGCGAGCGCCGCACCCTGGAGATCCTCGAAGCGCTGAGCCTCGCCGACAAGGCGGATGCCTATGCCCGCTCGCTCTCCGGCGGCATGCGGCGGCGGCTGATGGTGGCGAAGGCGATGGTGCACAACCCGCCGATCCTGGTGCTCGACGAGCCGACCGCCGGCGTCGATGTGGAACTGCGCCAGCAGCTCTGGTCCTATGTCCGGAAGCTCAACGACGACGGCGTCACCGTTCTCCTCACCACGCATTACCTCGAGGAGGCGGAGGAGCTCTGCGACCGCATCGCCATCATCAACCACGGCAAGGTGATCGCCTGCGAGCCGAAGGCGAAGCTCTTGGGCCGGATCGACGCCAAGGAATTGCTGCTGACCCTGACCCGCGATCTCACCCAGATCCCCGAAGCGCTGGCACCGTTCAAGCCGGAGTTGACCGGTGCGCGGCTCTTGAAGCTGCACTACCGCCCGAACCAGACGCCCTTCGCGCAGATCCTGAACGCGGTCGAGGAGGCGGGGCTGGAGATCGCCGATCTCTCCACCGTCGAGACCGATCTCGAAGACATCTTCCTGCAGCTGACCCGGCGCGGCGCCTGACGCGACGCGATCCCTCTGCTCGTCATTGCCGGGCTTGACCCGGCAATCTCACGCCAATTGGAACCAGATGCCCGGGTCAAGCCCGGGCATGACGATTTAACTAAGCCATGAACTTGATGGCGCGCAGCACTTCGAAATAGTCGTTGGATAGGAACCGCACCACGCGCGGCTCAGCGAGCTTGGCGCCCGGATACCAGGAGGCGCGGTAGGCGTCGACCGGCGTGGTGAACTTGATCTCCAGGGTGAAGTGCTTCGGCAGGTCGATGCGGCATTTGGCGCGATCGCCGCGGAGCGCGCGCGACGCGCCTTCGCGGATCTCCTTCAGCGCGAGGCTCGGTGCGATGCTGACCGTCGAGGGGCCGATGCCGCGGCTGACCGGCACGGTGACGATGGCGGGCACCAGCTTGCGTGCATCGGCGCAGATCCCGGCATCGCCGGAGATGAAGACGCCCGGCACCTTCACCAAGGCCGCGGCGTATGAGTAGATCTGAAATTCCGAGGCAATCTCGCCGTTGATCGCGAGATGCGCGACCCGGAGCCGGAGCGTGTGGGCGAGCGGGTTGTCGTCGCTGCCGGCCTTGGAATGGTAGCCGACGAAGAGCAGGGCATCGAAGCTCGCATCGAGCTCCTGCACCATGCTGAAGGGGTGGCCGCTCCAGCCGCGGATCAGCCGCGCGCATTCCGGCAGGCGGCCGGCGATGATGTTGCGGCCGCTGTCATGGGCGTCCTTGATCAGGATCTCGGTGGCGCCGGCCTCGATCGCGCCCTCGCAGGCGGCGACCACCTCGTCGGTCATCCGTTCGCGGAACTCCGGGTAGGTGGCATGCGGCTTCTCGGCCTCGTCCCAATGGGTGATGCCGGTGGTGCCTTCGATATCGGCGCTGATATAAACTTTCATGATTCCTGCCTAACTGGGGTCGTAGCTGTTCTCGCCGCCCGGCAGCTTGCGCCGGGCGACGGCGATGCTTTCGGGCTTCAGCGCGTGGGCCTCGGCAAATTCCAGCAGCAGCGGCTCCCAGCCGAGCAGATAGTCGAGCACCGAGCCCAATCCGGCGGGGTCCTGGGCCAGGGCGCGCAGCTGGGCGGGATCGATGCCGGTCAGCCCGATGAAGCGTTCCAGCCGGTCGTCGTCGCCGGCGATGAAGGCCAGGGCCTGGAGCGCCAGGGTCTCGGGATCGGGCAGGGGCGTCTTGGGCGGCATCGCGCCAATCTATCCGGCCGCGGGGGCGCATCCCAGGTGAAACCTTAGGGCCAAATCGCGCCGCACGCCTTGCGGATCGGCGGGGTTTCCCTATCTAAAGAGCGGTTTTCCGCAAATCCTCTGAAACGGTGTCCATGAGCAAAGCGCCCGTCGGGTCTCCCCGCAGTCTCAATCTCCAGCCCCTGCCGGCGATCATCTTCGGCTCGCGCTGGCTGCAGCTGCCGCTCTATCTCGGGCTGATCGTGGCGCAGGGCGTCTATGTCATCCAGTTCCTGCGGGAGCTCTGGCACCTGGTCAGCCATGCGACCACCTTCACCGAGCAGCAGATCATGCTGGTCGTGCTCGGCCTCATCGACGTGGTGATGATCTCCAACCTGCTGGTGATGGTGATCGTCGGCGGCTACGAGACCTTCGTCTCCCGCCTGCGGCTGGAGGGCCATCCCGACCAGCCCGAATGGCTGAGCCATGTGAATGCCAGCGTGCTGAAGATCAAGCTCGCCATGGCGATCATCGGCATCTCCTCGATCCACCTCTTGAGGACCTTCATCGAGGCCGGCAGCGTCGGCACGGACGGGACCCGCTACACCGTCACCGGCATCATCCTGCAGACGGTGATCCACACCGTCTTCATCCTCTCGGCGCTGGGCATCGCCTGGATCGACCGGATCTCGCAGCCGCCGATCCCGGAGAAGGCGGCGGCCTGAAGGGGAGAGCCACGGGGTTGAAGCTCCCGAGAGGCTCCTGTATGGTCCCGCCCAACCGATCTGGCCCAATGCACCCGTAGCTCAGCTGGATAGAGCGTTGCCCTCCGAAGGCAAAGGTCGTACGTTCGAATCGTATCGGGTGCGCCAGATTTCCCCAGAGCGGACTGCCTGCTAAATCGTTGAAATCGATGTAGAATGCAGATGCCAAACGCCCGGCAAGGCGTGGCGAAGCTCGCGACCGGGATCGACATGGCTTATCTCGAGGTCGGTCCCGCGGACGGCAAGCCGGTCCTGCTCATTCACGGTCTGACCGACAATATCAGGTCCTGGTCGCTGGCCATGGCCGAGCTGCACCGGTTGGATCCGGCACGGCGCATCGTCGCCGTCGATCTGCGCGGCCATGGCGCAAGCAGCATGCCGGATGCAAGGCGATGCGCAAGCGCGCCGGAGCAATGCTTCACCCTGGCTCACCAAGCCGCCGACATCCTCGCCTTCATGGATCTGCAGGGTTTCGAGACGGCGGACCTTGCCGGGCACTCATTGGGCTCGTTCATCGTTCAGGAGATCGCGCTCGCGCATCCGCAGCGGGTTTCCCATGCGATCCTGGTGGCGACGGCGGCGAGCTCGGTCGGCAACACCGCCCTGACCGGCGCCATCCTGAAGGAACCGGTCGAAGGCGCCTGGAAGAAGAAGCTGGAAGGGGAAGGCAAGAAGTATCCCGATGACTTCTATGCGCTGACGCCGACCGACGCCGATCCCGATGTGACCGACTGGCTCGCCCGATACTGGGTCGTCGATCCGGCTGCCGATCCGGATTTCCTGAAGCCTTATGTTCCCGAGACGGCGAAGGTGAAGCTCGGCACCTGGATCGGCGCGACCAGGGCCCTGCTGGCGCAGGACAACACCGAGCGCCTGAAGCGGCTTTCCGTTCCGACGCTGATCCTGTGGGCAACGCAGGACTCGATCTTCCTCAAGTCGGACCAGGATGCGATGGTCGCTGCCCTGAGGGTTGCTGCCGCGAACGGCAATGCAGGCATCTACTGGAAGCAATACGGCAGCCTGCCGCTGCCGGCTTCCGGCGCCCAGGAGACCGACCTCGGGCACAATCTTCAGTGGGCCGCGGATGCAATGGTCGCGGCGGATATCGCGAGCTTCATCAAGACCGGCAGGCCGACGGCCGATCTGGTCCGCAGCGAGAGCGCGCAGAATGTGCGGAAGCTGGTCGTCGAGCCCGGCAAGGCCAGGGTCATCCACCTCGGCAACTGACGCCTCCTTTGAACTGCCGTCGGCCTTCGCCGCCGC
Source organism: Dongia sp. agr-C8 (assembly GCF_054658695.1). Taxonomy (NCBI): domain Bacteria; kingdom Pseudomonadati; phylum Pseudomonadota; class Alphaproteobacteria; order Rhodospirillales; family Dongiaceae; genus Dongia; species Dongia sp. agr-C8. The sequence goes on along the minus strand of NZ_BAAGHZ010000005.1, from coordinate 75,019 downwards.
GCCGGGGCAGCCGCTCGACCTGCACGACGACTTGAGCCAGATCCATCTGTTCGATAAATCCACGGCAAAGGCCCTGCAGCGGCCGCGCACCCTCTGACGGAGACTCTCCGATGAAACTGAAGGACACGTTCGGCGCCGACAAACCGATCATCGCTATGGTGCATCTCCCGCCGCTGCCGGGGTCGCCGCTCTACGACGCCAAGCGCGGCATGAACTGGATCATCGAATCCGCATCGAGGGACATCGCCGCCCTGCAGAAAGGTGGCGTGGACGCGGTCATGTTCGGCAACGAGGGTGACCGGCCCTATATCCTCAAGGCCACGCCGGAATCGCTCGCTGCCTACGCGGCGGCGGTGACGGCGCTGAAATCCGAGATCAAGATTCCGTTCGGCGTCAATTATCTCTGGGATCCGGTGGCGACGGTGGGGCTGGCCGTGGCGACCGGCGCCAAGTTCGGCCGCGAGATCATGACCGGGGTCTATGATTCCGACATGGGCATCTGGGCGCCGGATTGCGCCGGTGCGGTGCGGCTGCGGCACAATCTCGGCCGCGACGACATCAAGCTCATGTACAACATCAACGCCGAGTTCGCCTCGCCGATGGGCACCCGCACCATCGCACAGCGCGCCAAGAGCGCCGTCTTCGCCTCCTTGGCCGACGTGGTGCTGGTCTCCGGCGTCATGACCGGCGAGGCGACCGCGACCAGCGACCTCCAGGCCGCCAAGGACGTGCTGCCCGACACTCCGGTCTTCGCCAATACCGGCGTCAATCTCGACAACGTTCAGGACATTCTGAAGATCGGCGACGGCGTCGTCATCGGCACGCATTTCAAGAAGGGCGGCGACACCTGGAAGGCGGTCGATGGCGACCGCGTCAAGCGCTTCATGGACAAGGTACGCAAGCTGCGATAGCTGCAGACGCTGTTCCCACGGCTGGCGTCCTGATTCGATCCATGCGCGCCTCCTCGGTTCCAACGCCGGTCGGCTTCGACTAGACTGCCGGCGCGCAGGCACAGGGAGATGTTATGGGTTTATCGGATATGTTCGCGCGGCTTGTCGCGCTGATTGGCGCGGCCGCGATTCTCTGGCGGCGGCTGCAGGGCGGCGGCGCACACGCACCGGCGATCGGAAGCAATCCCGCAATCCCCGCGGCGAGGCCGCAGGGCAGCATCCCGACACTCAAGATGCCGACGGCAAGGGGCTGGGCGCCGGGACAGACGCCGGTTGCCGCGCCCGGACTCAAGGTCAATGCCTTTGCGACCGGGCTGAAGCATCCGCGCTGGATAACCGTGCTGCCCAATGGCGACGTCACGGTCGCGGAAGCCCTGTTCCTGCCCGGTGGGATCAGCAATCTCTTCGACTACGCCATGGTCAGCACCATGAAGCGCGCCGCCGCCGTGGGGGTGAGCCCCAATCGCATCACCCTGCTGCGCGATGCGGATGGCGACGGCGTCGCCGAGATCCAGGAGCGGTTCCTGGAAGGCCTGAAGCAGCCTTTCGGCATGGCGCTGCTGGGCGACACCTTCTACGTCGGCAACACCGATGGCGTGGTGGCCTACCCCTACACCACCGGTGCCACGCGCATCACGGCGCCGGGGCGGCAGTTGAACACGCTGAAGCCGGGCGGCCATTGGACGCGGAGCCTGTTGCCGAGCGCCGATGGGCAAAAGCTCTTCATCGGGGTCGGATCGCTGAGCAACATCGCCGACGAGGGCATGGAAGCCGAAGCGGGCCGTGCGGCAATCCATGAGCTCGATCTGGCCAGCGGCCGGAGCCGGATTTTCGCCGCTGGCCTGCGCAACCCGGTGGGCCTGGCCTTCGAGCCCAGCACGGGCATGCTCTGGACCGTGGTCAACGAGCGCGACGGATTGGGCGACGAAACGCCGCCCGACTATCTGACCTCGGTGCGCGACGGCGGCTTCTATGGCTGGCCCTATTGCTACTGGGGACAGACGGTGGACGACCGGGTGCCGCAGGACCCGGCCAAGGTGGCCACGGCGATCACGCCGGATTACGCGTTGGGCGGGCATACCGCATCGCTCGGCCTCTGCTGGCTCCCCGCCGGCTTCTTCCCCGGATTCCCGGAAGGCATGGCGATCGGCCAGCATGGCTCCTGGAATCGCAGCACGCTCAGCGGATACAAGGTCATCTTCGTGCCGTTCGAAAACGGCCGCCCGGCGGGACCGCCGCGCGACATCCTGTCGGGGTTCCTGGCGCCGGACGAGCGCGAGTCTTACGGACGACCGGTGGGGGTGACGATCGGCCCCGATCATCGATCGCTGCTGGTGGCGGACGACGTGGGCGATGTGATCTGGCGCGTGACGGCCGGGCAATAGATCGAGCGCGCCCTCAAGCACGGCGCCGAATCGGGCCGTGCTGACCTTTGTCGCCCGGCTCCCCCCGCGGCCGGGGAGGCGGGGAATCGGCGCGGTGCGGGCAAGCAGACCTCTGCGTCGGCAATCCGAGGCGAAAAAACTGGCTCTGGAGTTGCGCGACTCGGACTTTGCCCTGCGGTAAGGCTTGAATTGTGCTGCTTTCGATGGCTCATTTGTTGGGCAAACTTTGAACAGGCCGCGAGTCGCGGTTTAAACCAGCTAAGGATAGGAAACATGGCAAAGGCTGCAGCCGCCGCGCAGGTCGTCATTTCGCTCAAGCATCTCGCTGCCGAGGTCGCGGAAAAGCATGAACTCCCGAAGAAGCAGGCCGAAGCGATCCTCGGTGACGTGGTCGCGTCGATCGGCAAGCAACTGAAGAAGGGATCGAAGATCCGCATTGCCGGCCTCGGCATTCTGCAGGTCCGCAAGCGCGCCGCGCGTATGGGCCGCAATCCGCAGACCGGCGAAGCGATCAAGATCAAGGCGTCGAAGAAGATCGCCTTCCGCGCCGCCAAGGAACTGAAGGACTCGATCTAGAAAGCTGGCCTAGACCCCTAGCTTTCACGCCCCCGGGTCAGATCCTGATCCGGGGGCGAACTACTCCTGGCCTCCCCGGCCCGGATCCCCGAGCGCAGTCGAGCGACTCTTTGAGTCCGGCAATCCCGCGTTCGACGCATAGCCATTTCCATCTCCGATGACGGCGACGCCAACGGGTTCATCGACGGCGTGCGCGGCATGACTGCGGGACCTCATCCTTTCCAATTTGCCCCCTTGCTCTCTCGCTGCCGCGGAGGCCCTCGTGGTCGGCGCTTTCAGGCTTCTTCACCCTCCCGAAAATGGGTAAGTTCTGCGGCGGCAACGGGAAATGGCGGCATGGAGCTGAGGGTGGAGGTTCGGCAATGGGCTGCTGCGATTTCGGCGCGCCGGATTGGCTTTGCAGCTTTGTGTGCCGCGTCTCTGATGGCATCGCCCGCGATGGCGGAGACCTGTGTTGCCCCCGATCAGTTGAAGATCGACGCGGTCGACAAGCATTTCTCCCAGGAGCGTCACCTCAGCGGAGTCGATAGCCCGCTGAAGTCCGAGGGTGCGCTGAAGCTCGACAAGGATCGAATCAGCTGGCACATGACCGCGCCGTTCGACGTCGAGACCGTCATCACGCCGCAGGGAATCACGCAATCGATCGACGGCGGTCCGGCGGAGCCGACCGGCGATGTCGCCGGGCTCGGACCGAAGATCGCCACTCTATTTGGAAACCTGCTTCACGGCCGCTGGGCCGAGCTCAACACGGTCTTCAATGTCGTCAAGCAGCCGGGGGCCGCAGGCGCGCCTTGGGCCGTCTCGCTGCAGACGACCGATCCGAAGCTTCAGGAGGCGGTCAGCCAGATCGATATCGAAGGCTGCGTCGACATCTCGACCATAAGGATCAATCACAAGAACGGCGATTATGAGCTGATCCGCTTCGGTCGGGGCGGCACATCGACGCCATGAAGCTGCGACAACCGCTTTTCCCGCTGCTCTGCCTTGTTGTCATCATCGCTTCTACCGGCTTCGTCGGCTTCAAGCTGGCGCGCGGCAACGCCGTCGATACCGACATCCTCTCCCTGCTTCCCGCCAGCCGCGAAGATCCCAGCCTGGCGGCCGCCCTCGATCGCCTGAACAGCGTGGCCTCCAGCCGGATCGTCGTGGCGATCGACCACGGGACGCCGTCCGTCCGCGAGGAGGCCGCGGTGGATCTCTCCAACAGGTTGACGGCGGCCGGCATCTTCCAGCCGAGCGCCGACGAGGGCGTCGCGGCATGGAAATGGCTGTTCGCCCACCGGACGACGCTGCTCTGCCCGGCCGATCGCAAGCTGCTCGAGCAAGGGCAGGGCGCGGCGCTCGCGCGGGACGCGCTGCTGCGCTGGTATTCGCCTTTCGCGGTTTCGGACTCGGCCCTGGCCAAGTCGGACCCGCTGCTGCTGACGCCGCGCCTGATGTCTTGCTTTCTGCAGCCGCTCGCCGGCGCCGCGCCGAACGAAGCGACGGCCATCGTCTCCGGCCGCATCACCGCGCCGGTCTTTGCGACCGACACCCAGGACCGCCTCAACGCGGTGCTCGGCGATTGGCGTCTCGCGTGGTCCAAGATTCCGCTGCGGGTCGCGCATGCCGGCGCGGTCTTCCATGCCGACCATGCCGCCAAGAATGCGCGGTTGCAGATGTCGCTGATCAGCGTCGCGACCGGCCTGCTGATCCTGCTGATCTACCGCCTGGTGTTCCGCAGCATCCGGCCGGCCTTCCTGGCCATCCTGCTGATCCTGAGCTGCCTCGCCTTCGGTCTCGCGGTGACCTTCCTGGTCTTCGATCGCATCCACGTGATGGTCGTGGTGTTCGCGACCGCGCTGATCGGCATGGTGGTCGACTACAGCACCTATTACCTGATCACCGGGATCGCGCATCCCGGCGACAGCGCCGCGGCGCGCCGGCGCTCGATCTTCCAGCCCTTGACCCTCGGCATGGCAACCTCGGTCGGTGCCTTCGCGGCGCTGCTGCTGTCGCCGATCTCCGCCTTCCGCCAGGTGGCGGTGCTGGGTGGGGTCGGGCTGTTCGCCGCCTGGGGGCTAGCTCTATATCTGCTACCGCTGCTCGAAGGGCGCCGGCGCGTGGTCACGCCCTTCGCCGCTGAAGCGCAACGGCGGGTGCATCGCGCGCTGACCTGGACGCCGCGACCGGCGATCGCGGCGCTGACCGTGGTGGCTGTCGCGCTGGTCACGCTGGCGGCTTGGGCGTGGACGGCGCCGCTCGACGACGTGCGGCGATTCCAGGTGCCTTCGGCGGAACTCGCAGCGGAGGAAGCGCATATCCGGCAGGTGACCGGCTTCGCCATGCCGAGCGCCTTCTTCCTGGTGACAGGCGAGACCGCCGACGCGCAGAAGCGCAACGAGGAAGTTTTGCTGGAGGCGCTCCAAGCGGCCCCGGACCAGCCGACCGTGCTGCTGGCCGCGAGCCGCCTCGATCCTTCGGCCGAGACGGCGAAGCTGCAGGCAGCGCTGCTGCAGCGGAACCTGCTGGAGGCGAATCTGCAGCCCTTGCTCGACAAGCTGGGTTTCAACGCGACGGCGGCCTATAAAGCGGCAGCAAACGCCGACGCGGCGATGCCCAGCGTAGTGAGCGCCTTGCGCGGCCAGACCGGCGTCGTGTTCTGGTCGATCGTGCCGCTGGCGGTCCCGGCGGCCGAAGTTTCCGCGCCGTTCAGAAGCGGCCAGGCCTGGAAGCTGGTCGAGCCCGCGGCCGAGTATAGCGAGCTGCTGGCGCGGTATCGCTGGAACGCGACGGTCGGCTTGATCGGCGGCGCCGTTCTGACCGGCGCCATCCTGCTGCTGGTCTATCGCCGCTTGGCCGCGCTCTGGATCCTGCTCCCGACCGTGCTGGCGATGCTGGCCGCGCCTGCAATCCTGGCCCTCGCCGGCGTTCCTTACTCATTCTTCTCGGCGATGGCGTTGTTTCTGGTCGTCGGCGCCGGGGTGGACTACAGCATCTTCCAATGGGAGCATCGCGGCGCGCGCGGCAACTGGACCAGGCTCGGCATCACGCTGGCGGCGATCATGACCTGCACTTCGCTGGGGCTCCTGGGACTGAGCTCGATCTATCCGGTCGCCGCCTTCGGCTTGACGGTGGCGCTCGGCGTCCTTCTTTCGCTTGCCTTCTCGCCCTTGGTCGCCCTGGGTTTCCCCGCGGAGCGGTCGAATGCCTGATGTCGGACGGCTGCGCGCTTGCTTCCTCGGCTTGCTGCTCGGCCTGCTCGCCGGCTGTGCGACGACGAGCGAATCCAGCCGGAGCAAGGTCGATATCGCGCCCGGCGTGACGCTCACTTTGCCCGATCGTCCGCCGTTCGGTCGCGACGCCAATGCGGTGCAGCTGGTCCAGGCGGTCTACCGCGACCGGAAAGAGGTCTTCCAGGCGGTCATCGCCTCGAATGAAGATGGTCTCACGCTCATCATGACCGTGCCGAACGGCCCGCGGATCATGAGCCTCGAATGGCGCGAGGATGGGCTGAAGGCCAAGTACGAGTCGATCGCGCCCAATGGCCTGACCGCCGAGCATATGCTGGCCGACATCATGACGGTCTATGCGCCACCGGAAGCCTTGCGCCGGGCCCTCGGCGGCGCCGAGCTCGCGGTGAAGCCGGATGGATCGCGGGAGTTGACCAGGGACGGCCGGCCGATCGCCCGGGTAACCTATGCGACGGCAACCGGCGCCAATCCCTGGAACGGCCGCACGGTGCTCGAGAACCTCGCCTTCGGCTATCGCCTCGCCATCAACAGCCAGCCGACCCAGCCTTAGCGTCAGACGCGCTTGAAGACGAGCGACGTGTTGATCCCGCCGAAGGCGAAGTTGTTCGACATGAAATACTCGATGTCAGCCGCGCGCGGCGCACCCATGACGTAGTCGAGCTGCGCGCAGCGCTCGTCCACGTTCACGAGATTGGCGGTGGGCGGAAACCAGCCCTCGCGCATCATCTCGATGCCGAGCCAGGCTTCGAGCGCGCCGCAGGCGCCCAGGGTGTGGCCGAAATAGGACTTGAGCGAGTGGATCGGCGCCTTCGATCCTAGGACGGAGCTGGTGGCCTTGCTCTCGGCGATGTCGCCGTCCTCGGTGGCGGTGCCATGCCCGCTCACGAACCCGATCGCGCCGGCACCGAGCCGCGCATCTTCCAGGCTGAGGCGCATCACCGTCGCCATGGTTTCCGCCTTCGGCTGGGTGATGTGATCGCCGTCGGCGTTGCAGGCAAAGCCGACGATCTCGGCCAGGATCGGCGCGCCGCGCGCGATCGCATGGTCGCGGTCCTCCAGTATAAGGGTCGTGGCGCCTTCGCCGATGACGATCCCGTCGCGATCCCGGTCATAGGGTCTGGGCGTGGTGGCCGGATGGTCGTTCCTGGTGCTGGTGGCGAACAAGGTGTCGAACACGGCGGCTTGGGTGACGTCGAGCTCTTCCGCGCCGCCCGCAATCATGACATCGGCCTTGCCGGCCTGGATCGCCTCATAGGCATAGCCGATCGCCTGGCTCCCGGAGGTGCAGGCGCTCGAGGTCGGGATGATCCGGCCGGTGATGCCGAAGAACAATCCCATGTTCACCGCGGCGGTGTGGCTCATCATCTGGATGTAGGAGCTCGCGTTCAGGGTTCGGGAAAAGCCCTGCATCTTCAGCTCCGCGAAGGCGATGACCGGCTCTGGGCTGCCGAAGGACGAGCCATAGGCGATGCCGGTCCGGCCTTCCTTGAGCACCGGCGCGTCGACCAGGCCGGCTTGCGCGATGGCCCGCTCGCTGGCGAAGGTGCTCATCAGGGCCACCGGGCCCATGGTCCGGATCTTCTTGCGCGGATAGCGGCCCTCCACGGAAAATCCGACCACCGGGGCGGCGAGCCGCGTGTTGACGCCGTTGTATCGCTCCCAAGACTCCATGTATCGCGTCGCGGTCGCGCCGGCGGCCATCTGCGCGCGGATCGCCGGCCAGTCGAACCCCAAAGCCGTGACGCCACCCATTCCCGTTACGACGACGCGCCGGCTCATATCATGCCACCATTCACCGAGATCACCTGACGCGTCACATAGGACGCATCTTCCGAACAGAGAAACGCAACCGCGCCGGCGACGTCCGCGGGCTTACCGAGCCGGCGCATCGGGATGGCATCCATCACCTGGTCGAGCGGCAGGCTCTCGGTCATCTGCGTCTCGATCAATCCGGGCGCCACGCAGTTCACCGTAATGTTCCGCTTGGCCAATTCCACGGCGAGGGCCTTGGCCGCGCCGATGATCCCGGCCTTGGCGGCGCTGTAGTTGGTCTGCCCGCGGTTGCCGGTGAGAGCGGACACCGACGACAGGGCGACGATGCGCCCGCCCTGCCGCGCCGAGACCATCGGCATGACGATCGGTCGCAGCACGTTGTAGAAGCCGCCCAGATTGGTGTCGAGAACGGCATCCCAGTCGTCGTCCGTCAGGGCCGGAAAGGCATTGTCCCGAGTGATCCCGGCGCAGAGCACCGCGCCCCAATAGGCGCCGTGCGCGGCGATCTCGGCGTCGAGCGCGCTGCGGCAGGCGTCGCGGTCGGCGACGTCGAAGGCGACCGCATGCGCCGCGCCGGAGGCGGCGTGGATCTCCGCCAGGGTCGCCTCGGCGCCCGCCTGGTCCTTGCCGTAATGCACGGTGACGTCGAATCCGTCGCGGGCCAGCCGGACGGCGACCGCCCGCCCGATTCCCTTGCTCGCGCCGGTGACGAGGATGCGCTTCTTCATGATCGAGCCGAATCTCTTAGCATCGTGACGCCTTGTTCCTTGAGCATGGCATCGAGGTCGGCGGGCTGAAAGACGTTCAGTCGGGCGGTGGCGCAGACCTCGGCGCCGCGTGCGACCGTGCAGTCGAACACCGCCATTTGCCCGTCGCTCAAAACCACGCCGGCCGTGACGGCGATGCGGTCGCCGATCTGATACCGTGCAATGCACGACTTGAAGTCGCGGGTTCCCAGCAGGAAGCCGATCCGGACCGGCCGCCCGGCCTCGAGCGCCTGCACGCCGACCCAGGCGCCGCAGGTCTGCGCCATCCACTCGATGGCGACATGCGCGGGCAGCCCCTGGTCCTCGAGGAACATCGCATCGGGGCGCACCGTCACGCCCGCGACGATCCGCTCGGCGTTCCAGCCGAGCACCTCGTCCAGCAGCAGCATCGGCGGCGCATGGGGCAGCAGGCGATCAATCGCGTAGGGGCAGGGCTTCAGGTCGGTCATGCCGTTCCCAGGATCACGGCGACGTTGCTGCCACCGAAGGCGAAGGAATTGCTGAGCATGGGACCGACGCCCAGGGTGTTCCCGAGCTGCGGCGTGACCAGGTTGAGTGGCGGAATCTCCGGATCCGGCACGCCGTCCCAGACATGGACCGGCAACCGCCCGGCATTGTAGCCGGGATGCAAAGTGAGCCAGAGGAAGGCGGCTTCACAGGCGCCGGCGGCGCCCAAGGTATGGCCGGTCATTCCCTTGGTCGAGCTGCAGGGCACCTCGCCGCCGAAGAGGCCATGGACGGCACGGCCTTCCATCGGATCGTTGAGCGCCGTGCCGGTGCCGTGGAGATTGATGTAGGCGATCTGCCCGGGATCGAGCGCCGCATCCGCGAGCGCCGCGGTCATGGATTCATGGGCGCCGCGCCCGTTCGGGTCCGGCGCGCTGGCGTGATAGGCGTCCGAGCTTTCGCCGACGCCCAGCAGTCGCACTTCAGACGAGTCCGGCGTGAGCAGGAAGGCGACGCCGGCCTCGCCGATGTTGACGCCGTCGCGGTTGCGGCTGAAGGGGTTGCAATGCCGGGCGGAGACCGCCTCGAGCGCCGAGAAACCGCCGACCGTCATCCTCCCCAGCGTGTCGGCACCACCGACGATCGCCGCATCGCAGAGGCCGGTCTGGATGAGGCGACGCGCCGCGGAGAATACTTTTCCGGTCGAGGAGCAGGCCGTGGCGATGGTATAGGCCGGGCCGGTCAGGCCGAGAACGGAAGCGGCGAACTCGGCGAGGTTGCCGGTCTCCTGCTGGGTATAGCGGAACCCCGACGGCCAGACGCCCTGCCGGGCTTGCTCCAAGTAGGCGTCCTCTCCGTCGCTGATGCCGGCGGTGCTGGTGCCGAGGATGACGGCGATCCGATCCGCGCCGAACCGGCCGATCGCTTGCCGGATCTCGCCGGCGATTTCGGCGAGCGCCAGCAGCATCAGCCGGTTGTTGCGGCAATCCAGGGCCGCGAGCGATTGCGGGATTGCGGGGAGTTCCGCCTGTACCGCGCCCACCCAGAGCACGCGGCCGGGGACCAGGTCCGCGCGCTCGACCAGGCCGCGGCGGCCGCTCAACAAGCCGGCCGCGACCGCGGCCTTGCCGATCCCGATCGGCGCGGCGATGCCGAGGGCCGGAATTCCAGGCGCGGACGTCAAGGCGGGGTCACTCGCGGCATGCCGGCATCACATCAGCGCGCGGATCTTGTCGGTCAACGCGGCGGGGCATTCGAAGCAAAGCTCGAAGCTCTCCGCCTTCAACGCGACCTGAACGCTGGTCGCCCTGGTGAGCACCTCGCGCGTGCCCGCGTCGCGGCACAAATAGGCGATCTTCAGCCGGTTCTCGTATTCGACGACCTCCGCCGCGATCGCGACCCTCTGCAGCAGCCGGATGGGTTTCACGTATTTGATGCGCAGGTCGACGATCGGCCAGACATAGCCCGATGCGTTCATTTCCGGATAATTGTAGCCGATCTTGTCCATCAGCTCCGACCGCGCCTGCTCGAGGTATCGGACATAGGTGCCGTGCCAGACCACGCGCATCGGGTCGACGTCGCCGAACTGGGTGGTGATGGTGATCTCCGCGGAAATCATTGCTGCCGCACCGCCTTGTGCTCCGCCCAGAAGTCGAAAAAGTTGTACCATTGATATGGATCTCTCAGCGCATAGTCTTCGAGCAGCCGGGCAAACGCCGCAGTGTGGTTCTGCAAGGCGCCGGCGCGATCCCCTCGCGGAAGGACGATTCGGTCGGCCAGCTTGTGGACATCCAGCCGGTAGCGTCGACCTGTTCGCAGGCAGAATAGCGCATAGACCGGGCAGTCGAGAAGCGCAGCGAGGACGTAAGGACCCTGAGCGAAGCCGGCCGGTTGGCCGAGAAAGGGCACCATGGAGACATGGCGATCGCCGGTGATCGGCGTACGATCGCCGGCGATGACGATCCAGCTGCCGCCTTCGACCTTTTCGCGCAGGGCAATCGCGGCTGCCGGGCCGAGCTCGGAGACCTGCATCATATCGACCACCGCCTCGGGTCGAAACCGCCCGAGCAGCCGGCTGTAGTTCTGCGCATGGCGGGTATGGACGAGGATGGTGAGGCGCTTGCGCGTTTCGTCATCGAGTACAGCCCTGGCCAGATCGACGCTGCCCTGATGAGAGATGACGAATATGGCGCCATGAGGGCTCGCTTCCGCTTCGGCCAGGACCGCCGCCTCGCCGCGGACGACCATCTCCGCGCCGGCGCCCCCGGTCCAGGCGATGAAGGTGTCGAGCGTCCGCGTGGCGAAGGAGAAGAAATGCCGGTAGCCGTCCCAGAAGCCCGGCGATCGCGCGCGGCCCGAGCGCGCGAAGGCGCGGCGCAGGAAGTCGCGCGAGGCACGGCGCTGCTCGGACCCGGTGCAGTAGAAATAGAAGACGATGGGTGCCAGGGCCACCAGGCAAGCGGTGCGGCCGAGGAGGCGATAGGCGGCGGCGCAGAACAGCAGTCCGAGAAAGGCGCCGCGCTCCATCATCCAGGCCCAGTGCCGCGGCGTCTCGATCGCGGGCGGACGGTTGGCGAGGATCTTCGGCAGGTTGAACAGCAAGGAGAACACCAGGCGCGTGTGCATTGCGCTGATGCGGAGGTTGTCCCGCAGCATGCGGAAGTTCGAGCTGTTCTCCGGCGGATAGATGACGCGCACCGGGATCGAGATGAAGGGCGCGCCGGCCCAGAACAGGCGGACCGCGATTTCGGTATCGAACTCCATCCGCGCGCCGACGCGAGTCCCCTGCGCCGACAGCTTCTCGACCGCCGCCAGCGGGTAGATGCGAAAGCCGCACATCGTGTCGGGAATGCGCAGCGACAGGGTTTCGACCCAGACCCAGAAATGGGTGATCCAGCGGCCGATCTTGCGCCCCAGCGGCACCGAACGGTCGTAGACTGCCTGGCCGGTGACGACGGCATCCGGCCGTTGTCGGGCACGCGCGAGAAATTGCGGAACCGCGTCGAGGCCGTGCTGGCCGTCGGCGTCGAGCTGCAGGGCGTGGGTGAAACCGCGCGCTGCCGCGACGGCGAGGCCATGCATCACCGCCGCGCCCTTGCCGCGGTTGCTCTCGAAGCGGACGAGCTCGACGCCTTCGCTGGCGGATTGCAGGGCCGCGAGCTCGCGGCGGGTGATCGCGTCACTGCCGTCATCGATGACGATGACCGGCAGCTTATCGGCCTGGAGCCTGGCGATGATCGTGCGCAGCGCCCGCCAGTGGTTATGCGTCGGGATGACGGCGCAAGGGCGGAAATCGGGTGCGGCGGCGTTCATTCGGGCGCTTCGAGCTTCAAGGCGCCCGAACTCAAGATGCTCTGGTCCTGCCGGTACTCGAACTCGACCTGCTGCCGATCCGGATTCCGGAGCAGCTTCAGCGTGATCGACGAGGGCGCCGTCGTGATCCGGCGAAACTTGATCTGAAAGGCCTTGCCGACGTCGATCGGCGCTTGGAGATAGCGCGCGGCATAGCGGACCGCCCAATCGATCTGGGCGACGCCCGGCAGCACCGGAAAATCCGGGAAGTGGCCGCGCAGCTGGACCAGCTCGGCCGGAATGAAGAGATCGAGCTCCACGCCGCCGTCGATGGCGCGCATTCCGGTGAGATCGGGCTCGGTCGGATCGGCAATGGCTTGGAACAGCGCCCGGATGTCCTCCTGCCTGCGCTTGCCGAGCACGGCTTCCGGCAGGCTCTCGAGGAAGCGCCAGCGCCGCGGCAAGCCGCTCGGCGCGATGGTGCGGGCGAGTTCGCCCCGCAACCGGCGCCCGAGCCGGAAACTGCCAATCTCGTTCAGGATGTGCCTGCCCTCGGCGCTGAGCACGAGCGCAGCGCCCAGGCTCTCCGGCTCGGTCTGCAGGCCGATCACCGCCGCATCGGCGACCAGGGGTGACTGGAGCAGCTTCCGCTCCAGCTCCGAGAGGCTGACGCGGATTCCCTCGATCTTCATCACGCGATCCGCACGGCCACGCAGATGGAAGGATCGCTCGCCCGCCGGCACCATCATGTCTTCGGTCTCGAGCCATCCATCCGCCGCATTTCCATGCATATGCGGCGACCGGACCGCGAGCCGGCCATCCTCGCGCTGCTTGATCTCCACATTGGCGAAGGCCTGCCAGGGGCGAAGCGGCCCGGTGCGATGGCGGTAGGCGATGACGCCGGTCTCGGTGCTGCCGAAGATGTCGGTCACCGGGGTGCCGAGACAGGCGGCCGCGGCGGAGGCCGCTTCGTCGGAAAGCGCGGCGCCGGCCGAGAGCACCAGCTGCGGCTTGCGATCGGCGGGCATGGGCGCCGGCGGCAGGCGCGTGAGATGGGCCGGACTCGTCACCAGGATCGTATCCGGCGAGAGATCCGCCGCCACGCTCTCCCAGTACTGATGGGTCGCGCCGCCGATGCGCCAACCGGCGCAGAGCGGCCATACCAGCCGGAAGGTCAGGCCATAGAGATGATGATAGGGCACGGTCGAGACGATGGTGGCGGGGCGCAGCGACGAACCGAGCGTCGCTTGGATCTCCCCGGCTTCCGCTTCCATATCGGCCAGGGTCTTCCCGATGCGCTTGTGCTCGCCGGTCGATCCGGCGGTGTAAAGTTCGAGCCGGGTGGCGGCGGGATCGAGGGCATCGAGACCCGCGGGCGATTCCTTGCCGGGCTCGAGACCGAAGCCCGCCCCGGTCTCCGCGAGGATGCAATCGGCGCCCCATCGATCGCGGCTGTCCGGCTGCAGGTTGGGCGGGAAAATCGCGGTCGCCTGCGCGTGGTGCAAGGCCAACAGCCCGACCGCCGCCCAATAGCAGTCCTGCGCGGCGAGCAGCCCGCGCTTGCAGCCCAGGCCGCGCAACCGCGCCGCATTGTGGGCGACATCCCGGCGAAAGTCGCCGAAAGTCACAGCTCTTCCCGAGGTGGAAGCGATGACCGTCCCGGCATCGCGACCTTCGGCCAGCAGTCTCGAGAGCGGAAGGAAGCTCATGGGCGTTTCCGGCCTTCCAGGAAGAGAAGGCGATAGCCGAATTCCCCGGCGAAGAGCAGCCCGGAGATGAGGTAGGAGAGGAGGCCGGTCCAGATGGCCCAGCCCATCAAATCGCCACGCGCGACCAAAGCCGTTGCGATCGCCGCATTGGCTGCCAGCCAGACCGCCCAGATGACGGTGACGTTCCGGCAGTACCGGATGGCGGTTTCCGGCAGATGCGGCCGGGTCAGGCGGGCGAAGCGCTCGATCAAGCTGGGCGGCGAGACCAGAGTCCAGCCGAAGACCGATGCGGCGGCCAGGCTGCAAACCACCGGATAGGCTTCCCGCGCTACATTCTGATCCAGGAGGGCGATCGCCACCGTCAGCGCCGCGGAGATCAGCAGCGGAACCCGCCAGAGCCGCGCCACCGATGGGCGCAGCACCATGATCTGCAAGCCTAGCAGCAACAAGGCGGCGGTCACGAAGGCACTGGCGGGCAGACGGTCGCGATAGAAATAGACGGCAAAGGGATAGGCGATACCGGCGGCAGCGGCTGGTCCGATCGCGAGGATCCGCGCCTTACTCGGCCAGAATCGCATTTACCCGGTCAAGAACATCCCCGACGGTGCGAACGGTCTTGAATTCCTCTGGCTTGAGCTTGCGCTCGGTGATCTCTTGCAGCTTCACCATCAGGTCGACCGCATCGATGCTGTCGAGGTCGAGATCCTCGTACAACCGCGCCTCCGGCGTGATCTTCTCTTCCGGAATCTCGAACATCGCATGCAGGTGAGATTTCAGCTTCTCGAACAGCTCGTCAGCCGACAACATTCGCCCCATCCCCATGCTGAGCACGGATGAACAGCGCAAGACTTCTTACGGTCCTGAAATGCGCCTTAACTTCGTCCGTAATATTCTCGATCTTGATCCGGTACTTCTTTCGAATGGCAACGCCCAGCTCCAGGGCGTCGATCGAATCCAGTCCCAAGCCGTCCCCGAACAGAATCTCATCGCTGTCGATATCCTGCGGCCGAAGCTCTTCCAGCTTCAGCGCATCGACGATCAGCTGTTTGATTTCCTGCTGCAATGCCAATTCATCCACGCGACAGAATCCCCGTGTAATAGGTCTCCAGGCGTTTCACCACCGCCCGCGCTGCGAGCGGCCGCGACAGGCCTTCACCGATATCCCTGATACTCACTATATCGCCGACTGTCACAGAGAAATGCGGCCGGCGCGACGGGACGCGCCACCACTTGTCGCTCTTGGTGAGATACAGGGGCGTGCAGCGAATCGCCACGGTCTGGATGTCGGCGCCGCTCAGCAGGGCGATGTTGGCGACGCCGCGGTGAAAGTGGAACGGCTCGCCGGGCAGCGAGCGGGTTCCCTGCGGGAATATGATCAGGTTGGCGCCGTCGCGCATGGCCGCCTGGCAGGCCGCCAGCAGTGCATCCGGCTCGAGATCGTTGCGGATATAGCCGGCATGGCGGACGACGCCGCCGAGATAGCGGTTGTTCCAAAGCTGGTGCTTGACGATGCACTGGACCTGCGGGATCAGCGCCATCAGCAGCACGACGTCGAGGAGGGTCGGATGGTTGGCGACCACCACATGGCCTTCGATCCGCTTCAGCGCGTCGGTGCCGCTGACGTCGATCTCCAGCACCCGCAGCGCCTTCAGCATGCCGAGATAGCACAGGAACAGCCGGCGGATGACGCGCCGCGTCCGCCTGTGCCGCTGCGCCGGATCGGGCGTGAGGAGGCCGAGCAGGGGAAACAGCGTCAAGGCGGCCAGCGCGCCGCCGCCGAAGAAGACGGCAAAGGAGAACCCGGTCGCGAGCGCCCGCCAGGTCTTGTCGATGCGCTCAATCAGCACGGAGCCACCGCCAGGTCATTCTGCGGCCGATGGAAACCGCCGCAGCTTCGCCGCTGAGCAGGAAACGCAGGAAATCCAGCGCCGCCGCCGTCGTCGATATCCCGGACCGGGGCGGTGCAGTGGTGGGAGCGGGCGCAAAGGCACAACGCGGCTTCCCGCTGCCTGCAGGCTCGAGCCGTACCGCGACGACCAGGGGCAGCGCGTCGTCCGGTGCGTCGAGCGCGCGATACTCCTCCGGCAGGGCGTCGTCGTAATAGACCAGCAATGCGGGCTTCGCGTCCGCGGCGACGTAAGCGGCCGCCTCCATGAAGCCGAAGCCGAAGGTATCCACGCCCGCGGCGACGGCGGTATGGCCCTCGCGATTGCCGGTGTGAATGGAGAGCAGGCCGGCCAGGGCATGATGGACCGACATGCTGAATTCCGTGGGCGAGGGTGTTTCGCCGGCGGCGATCGCTCCCAGGATGCCGACGGTCCGGCCGAGCTCGCCGTGCCGGGATGCAAAAATGTATCGGCTCGGCGTGGCACCTGCACAGCCGAGCGCGGCCGAGATCGCGCGCTGCGCGAACGTGCCGATCCGGCGGCGCAACATTGCCGGCAGCGTCGCCGAGGCCCATTCAGCGCGCGCGGAATGCGCATGCGCCGCACCGGCCCAATTTCGCCAGGCCTCGTGGGTCTCCAAGCCCGGCGCCCATGCCCGCCAATCGGCAATCGTGAAACTAAGAGCCGTCACGTTCAGGATTGCTCGAAAATCGATGCGCGTGCGGACGCGGCACGATCGATCCGCCCTTTCCCAGCGTTAACCATCCCCACTTTGGCCCAAGCACCATTTCGTTTTTGTTGATGCCCTGTATAGTGTCTTTGGCCGACAGCGGCAATGCGCGCGGTAACAATTCACAGTTAAGACACGCCATGCTTGTGGGAATGGTTGTTTAGCGCGGTTTCAGGCCTGCACCTGGGCTTGATGCGCGTGGATTCCCCGGCAGCCTTGCAAGCGATTCCGCGCTGGAGCACTGACGAAGACCGTCACAGCAGCGTGCGCCCGGCCAGTCTCCTCTGCCGCGCCCTGCTCCGCGGCATGCTCGCGGAAATCACCCAGTCGCCCCCCGATGCATGGCGGTTCTCCAAAGGGAGATCAGGCGCGCCCGTCGCCGCGCACCGGAGCGGGCAACCCGCGCCGGCGATCTCGCTCTCGCATTCCGGACCTTGGGTGGCCATCGCTGCCACATTTGCCGGCGCAATCGGCGTTGATGTCGAGCAAGCCCGCGGCGGACGAGACCTCGGCGGAATTGCCGAGCGCGCCTTCGGCCGGCAGGAGCGCGAGGCGGTCGGTCGTTTCGGCTCGCCCCGTTTCTACGCGATCTGGACGCTGCGGGAGGCGATCGCGAAGGCGACGGGCAAGGGCCTCGAGATGGCGGCTGACCGCCGGGACCGCGTTCCAGACGGGCCGACCGGTTCAGCGCGGTGGATGAGGATGGATGACGTCGATTGGTGGCTGATGCACGAAAGCCCTGCGCCGGAGGTCAGCTTCGGCCTTGCATTTCGCCCGGCTGCGGGCCGGCCCCGATCCGAAGCGGTGCAGCTGCACTGGTGGCCGGGCGAAGAAGCCTGAAGCCCTACTTTCCAAGCTTGACGATCGTTCCCTTGAGGGCCACGCCGGCGACGAAACCGCCGGCGTGGCACTCGTATTCGGTTTCGCTGGAGAAAACCTGCTTGCGGTAGTAGCTGACAATCTCGATTACCGCGTCGCCGCCCAGCTCGTGGGCGCGCTGGTTGAGCTGCTTCAGGGCTGAGATCATGGTGTAGGTGCAGGCTTCCTCATCCGGCCGGCCGAAGGAGTTGCCCTTGCGGTTGGTCACCACCTCGCCGTAGTCCTGCACCGCTGCGGGATGCGGTTGGCCGGCGAAGTAGAAGGCGACGTCGCCGGGGACGTTCTCCGCATAGCGCGGGTCCTTCTTGACGTCATCGATCTTCAGCAGGTAGCGCGTGTTGCGCGCCGAAGCAGGCTCCGAGGCCGTCCAGCTCAAAGCAAGTGCGGCAAGCAGGAGAACCGTCCAACGACGAATCGATCGCAGCATCTGAGGCATACCTGTTGTTTGCGTGCGCCGTGTTGCAGCCTCGCTCACCAGACCGAATGTGGTCAATTGCCCTTTATATTGTCGAATGTTATCAAATCCGTCTGGGGATATCGTCAGGTCAAGAATGCCGCGCATCAGCATCCTGTTTTTCGCGCTCTTGGCCTTGGCCGGCTGCGCGCCACGCATTCAGGACATCGGCCCGCCCATCGATCCGCCATCCTTCAGCGATACGGTGTTCCACACCGCCGACGGCGTGGATCTGCCGGTCAAGACCTGGGTGCAATGGCATGGCGACGCATCCCGCGCGCCTGCCGCTGTCATTCTCGCCCTCCATGGCTTCAACGACCATTCCGGCGGCTTGGCGCTGCCGGGCAGCGGCCTCTCCCGCCGGGGCTTTCGAGTCTATGCCTATGACCAGCGGGGCTTCGGCGAGACGCCGCAGCGCGGCATCTGGCCCGGCAGCGAGCAGCTGATCGGCGATCTCAAGACCGCAGTCCGGCTTCTGAAGCAGCGCTTCCCGGATCTCCCGCTCTACGTCCTCGGCGAGAGCATGGGGGGATCGGTAGCTCTGGCAGCCGCCGTCGAGCAGGATCCGCCGCCGATCGACGGGATGATTCTGGTGGCGCCCGCGGTCTGGGGCCTGCAGACGCAGAGCAGCTTCAACCGCAACGTTCTGGAACTGGCGGCCCATGCGGTGCCTTGGATGACGGTCGTTCCGACCGGCCTGCGGGTTCGCGCTTCGAGCAGCAACCGCGCTTTGATCGCCATGGCGCGCGACCCGCTGGTCATCAAGGAGACCCGGGTCGATGCGGCCTATGGCCTGGTGGACCTGATGACCCGGGCCTATGACGCGGCCGGAAAGTTGAAGGCGCCGCGCTGCCTGATCCTCTATGGCGCCAATGAGGCGATCATGAGCCGCAGCGCGGTCTCGATGATGCTTGAGCGCCTTCCCGAGTTGCCGCCCAGCCAGTTGCGGGTCGGGCTCTACGCCAAAGGCTATCATCTCCTGTTGCGCGACTGGATCGCGCTCAGCGTCTATGACGATATCGCCGCCTGGATCGCGGATCCCGCCAAGCCGCTGCCGAGCGGCGCCGACGTCAAATCCAGCACCGGCGCGGAAGTGTTGCAGCCGGGATAGCGGAGGCCTTGATGACACGGTCCAAACGGTTCGAGAAGCGGGAGGAACGCGCGGTCAACCGCGACACTTTCGTGCAGGAAGAGCCCAGCCTTGGCCTCACCGTCATGGACAGTCCGAGCGATCCCAAGCCCGGTATCCGCTTGGAAGATGGCCGGGTGGTCGAGATCGACGGCAGGCCCGAAGCCGAGTTTGATGTGATCGACCGCTATATCGCGCGCTATGCGATCAACACTAAGACCGCGGTCGAGGCCATGGACATGGACTCGCTGCAACTCGCCCGCATGCTGGTCGACATCAACACGCCGCGGGCGCGGCTGGTACAGTTGCTCTCGGGCTGCACGCCGGCCAAGCTCTGTTCGATCGTCTCGCACCTCAACGTGGTTGAGATGATGATGGCGCTGCAGAAGATGCGGGCGCGGCGCCGGCCCGGCAACCAGGCGCATGTGACCAACTGGCGGGAGAATCCGGCATTGATGGCGGCGGACGCCGCCGAGGGTGCGTTGCGCGGCTTCGACGAGCTCGAGACCACTTGCCGGGTTGCACGCATGGCGCCGTTCAACGCGCTTGCGATACTCGTGGGCTCGCAGACGCCGCGCGGCGGCGTGTTGACCCAATGCGCGGTCGAGGAGGCGCTGAACTTGCGCCTGGGGTTGAAGGGGCTCACCTCCTATGCCGAGACCTTGTCGGTCTACGGCACCGACGAATCGATGCGCGATGGCGACGACACGCCCTGGTCGAAGGGCTTCCTCGCGTCTGCTTACGCTTCGCGCGGGATCAAGATCCGCTTCACCTCGGGCACCGGCTCGGAGACCCTGATGGGCTACGAGGCCGGGCGCTCGATGCTCTATCTGGAAGCCCGCTGCCTGATGCTGGCCAAGGGAGCGGGGGCACAGGGCGTGCAGAACGGCTCGATCTCCTGCGTGGCCTTGCCGTCGGCGCTGCCGGGCGGCGTGCGGGCGGTGCTGGCGGAGAATCTCATCGCCGCGGCGCTCGGACTCGAGGTCGCATCGGGCAACGATGCGATGTCATCGCATTCCGATATGCGCAAGGCGGCGAAGCTGATGCTGCAATTCCTGCCGGGCACTGATTTCATCACCTCGGGTTACAGCTCGATGCCGCGCAAGGACAACATGTTCGGCGGTGGCAATTTCGACGCCGACGATCTCGACGACTGGATGATCATCCAGCGCGACATGCGGGTCGATGCCGGGATCGAGCCGGTGCACGAGGCCGAGGTGCTGGCCGCGCGCCGCCGCGCCGCCCAGGCGATCCAGACGGTTTTCAAGGCGTTGGGCTTCCCGGAGATCCGCGACGACGAGGTCGAGGCGGCGACCACTTGCTATGCTTCCGACGACATGCCGGAGCGGGACCTGGTGAAGGACCTGGTGGCGGCCGATGCCTTCCTCGACGGGCCGTTGACCGCCCTCGACGTGGCGCGGGCGCTGGACCAGGCCGGGTTCAGCGACATCGCCGAGAACATCCTCGGCATGCAAAGGGTGCGGGTCGCCGGCGAATACCTGCAGCCGGCCGCGGTGCTGACCAAGGGCTTCGCCACCGAGAGCGCCTTCACCGACGGCAACGACTATCTCGGCCCCGGCACCGGCTTCCGCCTGGAAGGCGAGGAATGGCGCAAGATCGCCGCCATCCCGCAGGCGCGTTCCGCCGAGGAGATGGTGCCGATCTCCAGCGGCAAGGCCGGCATCCAACTGCATGAGAAGGGCGTGTCGAAGGTCGGCGCGGAATCCGAGGTCGTGGTGGCGCTGGGGCCAGCTTTCGCTTCCGGTCTCGACACCACGCTCTGCGGCCTCACTCACGGCGAGGTTCTGCGCGAGATCGTCGCCGGGATCGAGAGCCAGGGAGTTAAGGCACGGATCGTCAAGGTCTTCGCCACGGCGGATTGCGGCCTGATCGGGCATGAAGGCGCGCGGCTGAGCGGGTCCGGCATCGCCATCGGGCTGCAGTCCAAGGGCACCGCCGTCATCCAGCGCAAGGGGCTGGCGCCGCTCAACAACCTGGAGCTCTTCGCCCAGGCGCCTTTGCTCTCGCGCGAGGCCTATCGCCAGATCGGGTCGAATGCCGCGAGCCACGCCCTGCGGCGGCCGGCATCGCCGGTGCCGGTCAAGGTCGACAACATGGCGCGGCTGCGGCTGATCGTGCACGCGCTGCTGATGCATAAGCGCGAGGTCGCCTGCGTCGAGCGCGACCGGCCGGCCTGCGACCTGGAGATTCGGCATGACGCGTGAGCCGGAGGAGAAGGATCCGCGCCGCAAGATATCGCGCGCCGATCCGGCGGCGCTGACGCTGGAGCAGTTGCGGGCCGGCAAGATTCTGCCGGACGATGTCACGATCAGCCGCGAGACCTTGCTGGCGCAGGCCGCACGGGCGGATGCGGAAGGCTATCCGCAATTGGCCCGGAACTTTCGCCGCGCCGCGGAGTTGACCGCGATCCCGAACGAGGTGCTGCTGCAGACCTATGAGAAGCTCCGGCCTTATCGCAGCACCTATTATGCGCTGCTGGCGATGAGCCAGGAAATCTCTGCCCGCTACGATGCGCCGGAGACCGGCGAATACATCCGGCAGGCGGCCGAAGCCTATCGGGCCAAGGGACTGCTGGCGCCGGAATCAGATGACGCGGCTGTGACCAAGCCGATGGAATGAATCCGCGTCTCGGTCGTTAACACCGGATGGCTGTTTTCAGGTGGAAACACATGCGAATGTTGCTGCCCATACTCGTCGGACTTGTCCTCGTCGAACTGGGTCCTGTCGCGCCTGCAGCGGCGCAATCCGAGCCCGGTGCCGCGCAACCCGCGGGCCCCAGCGTGGCCGACATCGTCATCGATGAGGCCGCGCGGCACATCCTGCGCAACTACTATGAGCGCAACGCCAATGCCTGGGTGATCGCCCATCCGGATGACTATGATGGCGGTGGGGGCAACGGCAACAATAAGAAGAACAAGAAGAACAAGCACAAGGATATCCCGCCCGGCATCGCCAAGAAGGGCAGCTTGCCGCCGGGCATCTACAAGCAGCTGGTGCGCAACGGGCGGATTCCGCCCGATGTGCACTATCACCAACTGCCACCCGATCTTATCGTGCAGCTGCCGCCGCTCGCGCCAGCCTATCAGTATGTCATCGTCGACGATCGGGTGCTGCTGATTCAAGCAGCGACCAGGGCCATCATGGACGTCCTGCAGGTCCCGGCGCTTTAACCGGGCAACAGGACGTAGACCTTCCGCAAAGTCTCGGTCACGGTCCAGACCGTCTGCTCGCCGGCATGCAGGCGCGCGACGGCGCCGGGCTCGAGCGAGATCTTGCGGCCGTCCTGAAACTCGACGGTGGCGGCACCGGCGAGCACGGTCAGGATCTCGTCAACCTCGACATCGCGCATCACGCCCGGCGTCATCTCCCAGACGCCGACCACGGTGCCGCCGAACTTCTCGATCTGCACCGAACCGGTCTTCGGCGCGCCGCTGACGCGCTGCTCCGCGGCGACGTCGCTGAGCGGAATCTCGATCTCGCGGGCTGCGACCTTCTGCCAGTTCTCGATCATGCTTAAAGTCCAATCTCTTCGCGCGGCGGGCCGGGGAAGTCGGCGAAAGCCGGTAAGTTGCCGGGGTCGCCCAGCAGCTCGCGCACGGCACGCGCTGCCTGGTCGATGGCCGAATGCGCATAGGCATAGGCGCCGGAATCGGAGTTGGCTATGGCGATCCGGCCCCAGGGCTTGCGCGCCTTCACGATCGGCAGTTCGCCGTCCGGCCAGAAGGCGTCCCAGGGGCGCATGTATTCGTAGGCATAACCGTGGGACCAGCGGTTGCAGGTGATGGCCTCGATGTCGCGGGCGGGATCGAAGCCGCCGTCGGCCAGCGCCCGGCCGAGCATGTCGCGGATCTGCCGTTCCATCTCCTCGAAGCTCATCTCGACCAGGCTGCGCCGGCCGGCCAGGGCCTGCTCGCGCGCCGAGACGCCGCGCTCACCGGAGACGACGACCTTGGAGAGATGCAGCAGCACCGGATCGTCGGGCGCCTGGGCGAACTTGTATTCGCCGATGCTGACCGGGTAGTCGATCGCGGCGCCTTCCCAGAAGCCGGACGGCATCTCGAAACCCGCGATGCCCAGCTTCTCGAAGGCGCGCCAGTTCTTGATCAGCACGTTGGTGTAGATCAGCGGCACCTTCTGCTGGTCCTGCAGTGCCGCGACCTGGTCTTCGCCGAGTTCGTCGGTGAGGTAGGGGATGACGCGGTGCCAGCAGGCCAGGACCACATGGCCGGCCTGCACGGTCTTCAGTTTCTCATTCTCGACATAGGTGACGGTCACCGACTTCGCGGCATCCGGTGCCCCATCATGCTTCACCTTCACCACGGAAGCGTTGAGGCGCAGCCGCACGGGATCGCCGGCGACGTCGAGCTTGTCGTAGAGCGCGGCGGTGGTGGCCAGGCTTTCCATGCCGGCGCCGGGCAGGGCGCCGGGGATCAGCGCGCGCACCAAGGCGCGGGCGAGCCCGGCATTGCCGTCGGGGAAGTGATAGATGTATTCGTCGGGGTCGGTGAGGGCGAGCCGGCCGCTGGGGCTCATGGTCTTGTAGGGCTGCTCGCCGAGATCCATGGCGTCAAAACCGGGATTGCCGTTGCCCCAGGCATCCGCCGCCGTCACGCCGTCGATGCCGACGCCCAAATAGGCCTGAGTAGAGGACTGGAAGAAGTCGACCAGCTGCTTGTCGTAGCCGCAGATCTCGGTCAGGAACTTCTCGTAGGTCGTCTCGGAGAGAATCTTCAGCGCTTCCTCGCGCGGCTTGCCGTCGAGATAGTCCCGCGGGTCGTCGAGCAGCTCGATCAGATCGCGCTTGGCCTGGTCGTTGAGCGGCGTCAGCGGCACCCAATCCGCCGCCTTCTCGGTCATCTTGACCAGCTTGTCGGCGCCGAACACTTCCTTGGCGAAGAAGACCGCCTCGCCGAGGCCGCGTTCCTCGCTCCATCCGGCATCGTAGTAACTCTCGAACTTGCTGGTCTCGATGCCGATGTCCTTCAGCAGCGCCTGGACTGCCGGCGTGAAATAGCTCGGGCTTTGCAGCGACTCCGAGCCGCCGTAGCCGATCAGCTTGGCGCCGTTGCCGGCGGTGAACTCGTTGCGTCTCGCATGACCGCCGAAATCGTCGTGGTTCTCCAGGATCAGGACCTTGGCCTTGCCGCCGGATTGCTGGCGATAAAGGAAGGCGGCGGCCAGGCCGCTGATGCCGCCGCCGACCACGACCAGGTCATAGGATTCGCCGCTCGCCTCGGGCGCCCCGGCCTTGTCCCAGAACGACCCGTCGCGGATCGCATGCATGACGTTCATGGCGCCGAGGTTGTGCCCGCGCACGCCGGTGAGCGATGGCGGATAGGCGGCATTGTCGGCGCGGGCGCCGCGGATACCGAGGCTGCCGGCGCCGATTGCCACGGCGCCGAGCGCCACGCCGTCCAGAAAGTCGCGCCGGCTGATGTTGCAGTCCATGCCCAGCGCGCGGTCCTTCGGCGACATCGTCATGACTCTCCCCCTCATTCGAGCGCCATCAGCTCGCGTTTGAACGGCACTTCGTCGTTGCGTGGCGGCGCATCCATTTCCCGCGCAGTGCGATGACCAGAATAGACCGCCGCGGCGATGGTCGACGGCGACAGGCAATCGCCGATCCGCGTCAGCGACGTGATGCCGGCATCCTTCAGTCGCCCGGCATCCGCTTCGAGTTCACGGTAGAGACCGTCGTTCGGCAGCCGCATGGTGACCAGCACCAGGGAAGCGCAGGGCAGGCTGCGTTCGCGGCCGCTGCCGCTATGCGCGATGCGGATCTCGTTCTTGCCGGCGCCGGCGATCTCGTGCTTCTCGACCACGTTGACGCCGATCTCATAGAGGCGGGCCTCGACCCAAGGCTGCTCCAAGGTGTTGGAGGCCCAGCTCGAGACATCCGAAGCCGGCGTCACCAGGGTGACGTCAAGGCCTTGCTGGCGCAGCTGCTCGGCCAGGACGCCGCCCATGTAATAGCGATCGTCGTCGTAGACCACGACCGGGCCGGGGATGGATCTCCCGGCGAAGACGTCTTCCGGCGTGAAGACGGCGACTTGGTCGAGGCCGGGAATGGCAGTGTCGTGCGAGCGGCCGATCCCATCCCGCCGCCAGCGGGCGCCGGTCGCCAGCACCACGCGTGGAAAGCCGTAGTCGAGAATGTCGGCGGCGGTGAGCGCACTCCCGAGATAGGTCTCGACATTGGGCATGCGCTGGATCTGCAGCACCCGGTAGTCGCGGACCCGGCCCCACGTGGCGAGACCGGCCAGGCGGCTCTCGTCATGCACCCGGCCGCCCAGCACCTCGCGGCCTTCGGCGAGAGTCACGGCATAGCCGCGGTTGCCGAGCGCGCGCGCCGCTTCAAGACCGGAAGGCCCGGCGCCGACGATCAGCACGCGGTCGTCAGAGCCCTTGGCCGGGATGATTTCCGGATGCCAGTCCTTGCGCCATTCCTCGCCGATGGTCGGGTTCTGGGTGCAGCGCATCGGCACCATGGTGAAGTCGGAGGTCACGCACATGTTGCAGCCGATGCATTCGCGGATGTCGTCGATCCGGCCTTCCTCGATCTTCTTCGGCAGGAAGGGATCGGCGATCGAAGGCCGCGCCGCGCCGATGAAGTCGAGGATGCCGCGCCGGATCTGCGACACCATGGTGTCGGGCGAGGTGAAGCGGCCGACGCCGACCACCGGCTTGGTGGTGAGCTTCTTCACGAAGGAGATGAACTCTTCCTGCGACCCTTCCGGGCCGAAGCGCGAGGGCATGGAATCGCGCTGCCAGCTGCGGATGTTCACGTCCCAGAGATCGGGGAGCTCGGCCAGGGCCTCGACGATCTGGCGCGATTCCTCCATGTCGGGCTTGCCGTCCGCGCCGATCTGCTCGTCCACGACATAGCGGAGCGCCACGGCAACGGTATCGCCGACCGCCTCATGGGTATCCACGAGCACCTCGCGCAGCAGGCGCATGCGGTTTTCGAGACTCCCGCCGTATTCGTCGCCGCGCTTGTTCCGGCGGTTCAGGAAATCGCCGTTCAAGGAGCTGCCGGCATGGCAATAGATGGTGATGAGGTCGAAGCCGGCGCGTTTCGAGCGCAAGGCGGCCTCACGGTGCCAGCGGCGATAGTTGCGGATGTCGGCGCGGTCCATCGCGCGGGCCTGCACCGGATAGTCGCCGGCCCAGACCGGGGTGTGATCGACGGCGAGCGGGACTTCCCGGCTGTAGAGGCAGGCATCGCGCGGGCCGGTATGCGAAAGCTCGATCCCGGCCAGCGCGCCATACTTGTGCACGCCCTCGTTCATCTTGGCGAAGACCGGGATGTCGCGGTCGTCCCAGAGCCGGCCCTCGACCAAAGGCGACATGTCGCCGGAAGGATGGATGTCGGTCTCTTCGGTGCAGATCACCGCCCAGCCGCCCTCGGCCTTCATGCGGCGCATGGCGGCCATAGAGCTTGGGAAGCTCATGCCCATGCCGTTGCAATGCGGGACCTGGAAGAAGCGGTTCTTGGCGGTGACAGGGCCGATCTGCATCGGCTGGAACAGAATATCGTAGCGTGGATCGCGCGGCATGACTCCCCCGTGGCCGGATTCGCGGCCGCATCTTGGCGTATGGCGCGCGAAGCCGCCAGAGCGTCCGACGCACTATTCGTTCAGCGCGTCGCGGAGGCGCCGGAGCAGGACCTGGCGGCTGCGTTCATCCGCCGCCTTCGCCAACCGGGCCTGCAGATCGATGAGGAAGCTCGCATAGTCGTTATGCCAGTCGCGGCCGACGCGGATCGCGGCGATCGCCGCCGGGTCGAGCCGCGCCGGCTTCTCGGCCTCGGCCACCCGCGGCGTCTCGGCCGGATGCAGAATGAAGGTCTGGTCGAGCTGCGGGATCACCACGTCAGCCTTCGCGAGTCCCTTGGCCAGGATGCCGTCCTTCAGCGCCGCAAGCGCGGTCTCCTCGCCATGGGTGATGAAGACGCCGCGGAAGACCGGCAGCCGCGCCTCCAGCCAGGCCATGAGCTCGGTGCGGTCGGCATGGCCGGAATAGGTGTCGATGCTGAGGATCTTGGCGGCAACCTTGACCTCCTGGCCGTGGATGCGGACCGAAGTCACGCCGGACTTCAGCAGCGCGCCCATGGTGCCCGGCGCCTGGTAGCCGACCAGCAGGACGGTGGCGTCGCTGCGCCAGAGATTGCTTTTCAGGTGATAGCGGATCCTGCCCGCATCGCACATGCCGCTGGCCGAGATGATGATGGCGCCGCCGGCAATGCGGTCCAGTGCCATGCTCTGCTCCGCCGTGGTGACGTAGTGGATGTGCGGCGCCTGGAACGGGTCGGCAATATCCGCCGGCAGGCGGAGCGCGCCGCGAAAGCGCCGGAACACCTGGGTCGCCCCCACCGCCAGCGGCGAATCCAGGAAGGTCGGCATGGCCGGAATCTCGCCGCGTGCGGTGAGGGCGATGAGATCGGCCAGCAGCTCCTGGGTGCGTTCGACCGCGAAAGCCGGGATGATCAGGTTGCCGCCGGTGGCGCGCGCCTGGTCGATGACGGACTTCAGCACCGCCCGCCGTTCGTCGTCGTTGAGGCGCGGGCGGTCGCGATCGCCGTAGGTCGCCTCGATGACGACATAGTCGAAGTTCTCGGATCCTTCCGGGCCGGAATGAAACGGCTTGATATCCGGCCCGACATCGCCGGAGAACAGGATGCGCAGCGTCCGCTGCCTCGGATCGTCGGTGACGACCTCGAGCTCGATCGAGACGGCGCCGAGGATATGGCCGGCGTCGCGGAAACAGGCGCGGACCCCCGGCATGACCTCCGACCAGCTGTCCTGCTCGAGCGCGCTCAGGCGCGGCAGCATCGCTTCGGCGTCGGCGCGGGTGTAGATCGGCTCCACCTCCGGGCGCCCGCGGCGGGCGTTGCGCTGGTTCAGGCGCTGCACCTCGCCTTCCTGGATCGCGCCTGAATCCGGCAGCATCCATTCGAGCAGGGCGTTGGTCTCCGCCGTGGCGATGATCCGGCCGGTGAATCCGGCGCTGCAGAGCTTCGGCAGCAGTCCGGAATGATCGATATGCGCATGCGTCAGCAGCACCACGTCGATCTTGGCCGGATCGAAGGGCAGGGCTCCGTAGTTCAGCTCGCGCAGCGTCTTCGGCCCTTGGAACAAGCCGCAGTCGATCAGGACCCGGCCGCGCGGATGATTCAGCAAATAGCAGGAGCCGGTCACCGTTCCGGCGGCGCCGCAAAATTTCAGGGAGATCGTCATGATGGCGCGCTCAAGGTGAAGCCGGAATCCTGGCCGGCCATTCCGGTTGCGAAGCGGAAGTCGGTCGCATGCTCGGCGTGAATGCGATAGAGCGGCTCGCCGGCCTCGACCGGGCTGCCGACTTTCTTGAAGAGATCGACGCCGGCGCCCTTGTCGGTCGGCGCCCCGGCGACCCGCGCGATTCGCGCGATGCGATAGCAGTCGATGCCCGTGACCACGCCGGAATGTGGCGCCAAGACGTCCTCGACCATCGCCCCGGGAGCGACATGGGGCGAGGGGCCTTGGGCGGCGATGATGCGCTCCATCTGGCGCGCGGCGGCGCCGGTTTCCAGGAGCTCGCGGGCGCGCTGGCTGCCCTTGCCGCCGCGCAAGGCGGGATCGAACTCCAGGATACGCCCGGCGAGCAGCAAGGCGCGGTCGCGCAGGTCGCCGGGTGCCGTGGGATCGGCGTGCAGCACGCGCAGCACGTCGCGCGCCTCCAGGGCCGGGCCGACGCCGTTGCCGATCGGCTGGCTGCCATCGGTGATCTCGACCTGGAGCGAGAGCCCGATCTGGTCGCCGACGAACTCGAACAGCTTGCGGAGGCGGATCGCTTCGGCGAGCGAGCGCACCTTGGCGGAGGGGCCGACGGGAATGTCGATGACCAGATAGCTCGATCCGGCGGCGAGCTTCTTCGAGAGGATCGAGGCCACTAGCTGCTCGCGGGTGTCGATGCCGAGCTGCCGCTCGACCGAGATCAGGATGTCGTCGGCCGGCGAGAGGTTCACATGCCCGCCCCAGACGATGCAGCCTTTGACCGCGCGGACGATGTCCTGCATCTCCTCGGCGCTGATCTCGACCCGCGCCAGCGCCTCCATCGTATCGGCGGTGCCGGCCGGAGAGGTGATCGCGCGCGACGAGGTCTTCGGGATCGCGAGCCCGTGCGCGGCGACGATCGGCACGATGATCATCGAGGTGCGGTTGCCGGGGATGCCGCCGACGCAGTGCTTGTCGACCACGGTCTGCTCCGGCCAGGCGAGGCGGTTGCCGACCGCGGCCATGGCGCGGGTCAGCGCCAATACTTCCTCGGTGGTGAGGAAGCTGGCCGAGGCAATCAGGAAGGCGGCGATTTCCATCTTCGAGTAGCGGTTGGCGACGATGTCGCGGATGACCGATTCGAACTCGGCATAGCCCAACCGCGCGCCGGTGACCTTGGCGCGGATCGCTTCGCGGCTGGCCGGCGGCCCGGCCTGGGCGACGGCGACATCGCTGCCCTCCGGCAGGCCCAGTTGCCGGAAGGCCTGTTCGGAGAGGCCGAGCTCATCCGGGTGGAGCAGCTCGGCGTCGTCGCAGATGTTGAGCACCGCCAGGACCGAGCGGCCGTTGGCCGAGACCTCGATCTTGGCCAGGCCCTGGAACTTCTCGGCGCGGTAGATCGGGCATTCCCGCGCGAGATAGACGACGTTCTCGCGCGGCGTGTCGATGGCGACTCGACGCAGTTTCAGCATGTCATTCGGACTTCCCGGCCTCCGGCTGCACTGATTCGAGCCGGATATCGGCGGCCATGCTTTGATCATGGTCAATCCAGAGCCGGGACCGCAAACAAAAAAGGCCGGGGCTGGCGGCCCCGGCCTTTTCGTCGATTCGGGCGGCTATTCGGTCTGGTGCGCACCCAGTTCGGCGAAGCGGGCGCCCGATTGCTGCTTCAACTGGTTGGCGACGACGGCACCCAGCAGGCCGGCGATCGGCACCAGCACGACCAAACCATAAGCGATCGCCTTGTTGGCGCCGGTGAGGTCGGGGAAATGCACCACGACCATGACACCGATGATCGCCAGCAGGGCGCCGCCGACCAAAGGCGCGATGCTCGACTTGAAGGCAGAGGGTTCAAGACCTGCATTCTTGCGGAAGAAGGCGATCACCGCGAAGGAGACCAGGGCCATCAGCGTGATCACGCTCAAGGTCGCGAGGTTGGTGAGCCAAGCGAACAGGCCCAGCACCGGATCCTGGCCGGTCAGGATGAAGATGCCGACCACGACCAGGGCCAGCACGGTCTGCAGGACCGATCCGAGATGCGGACTCTGGTGCAGGTCATGGGTCTGTCCTAAGCCCGCCGGCAGCAGCCCTTCGCGGCCGAGCACATAGAAGTAGCGGGCCGCTGCGTTGTGGAAGGCCAGGAGCGCCGCGAACACGCTGGTGATCAGCAGCAGGCTCATGATGGTGGTCAGCCAGCCGCCGACATAGCGCTCGGAGAGTGCGAAGATGAAGGTGGTGGGATCCATGCCGCCCAAGGTCGTCATCAGCTTGTCGGCACCCTCGCCGTTGACCATGGCCCAGGTCGAGATCGCATAGAAGATGCCGATGATCAGCACCGAGGCATAGGTCGCCCGCGGCACGGTGCGGCCGGGGTCCTTGGCTTCCTCGCTGTAGATCGTGGTCGCCTCGAAGCCCATGAAGGCGGCGAAGCAGAGCAGCATGCCGATCACCGGCGAGCCGCCCATGAAGGCGTCGTAGGTGAAGCTGACCGTGCTGTTGCCGCTGTCGCCGCCGGTGCCGATGATGGCCAGGTCGAGGATCAGGACGGCGATATATTCGGCGATCACCAGGACCGCGAGGACTTTGGCCGAGAGATCGATCTTCATGTAGCCGAAGACCCCGACAATCGCCATGGCGATCAGGGACCAGGCCCACCAGGGCAGGACGAGCCCGTATTCGCCGAGCACGCCCGCCGTCACGGCGCCGAACAGGCCGTAGAGGCCCATCTGCATCGTGTTGTAGGCGAGCACAGCGATATAAGCGGCCGAGCCGCCCATCACGCCGCCGAGGCCGCGCGCGGTGAAGGCGAAGAAGGACCCGGCATTGGCGATGTGCCGCGCCATGGCCGTGTATCCCACCGAGAAGATCAGCAGGATCAACGTGGTCAGCACGACCGCCGCTGGAACGCCGGCGCCGTTGCCGAGCAGCATCGCAATTGGATAGCCGCCGGCGACGGCGGTCAAAGGCGCCGCCGCCGAGACGACGAAGAAAGTGATCGCGGCGACGCCCAATGCGTTGCGCCGGAGTGATCCGGTCTGTGACATGGCTTCAAGCCTCCCCTCTGTCCCACGGCGGCATCATGTGCCGCCGCCATCGCTGCGTTTCTGCACTCCCCAACCTCAGTTGCGGATGCCTCGCATTTTTCGTTCGATGTCGAACGATAACTCAGATCAAGATGAGGGGCAAGGCGGTCGTTCGACGGGGAACGATCCGGCCCTGGGCATGGCGGCGGGCTTCTGGCGCGAGTCGCCGGGATGCTATAAGACGGCCGCCTTGCGTTCTCAGTTGGGGATTTTCAGGGAGATCCTGGTGGCCAAGCCTGCGCGCAGCGCCCGCACCAAACGCCCGGCGGCGACGCCGAAGCTGCACCCGCATTCCAAGAAGCCGCTGGGCGAGGTGCTGGGCGAGCGCCGGGTCGCGAGCCTCGGGGTCAACCTCGACTCGATGGCCCTGGTCTCCAACATCCACCGCGCCTCGGCGGCGATTCGCGAGCATTTCGAGCACTGCGTGCTGACCGAGGCCAACCTGCACTGGTCGGCCTTCACCACGCTCTGGTGCCTCTGGATCTACGGCGAGCTTGAGACCCGCAAGCTCGCGGTCGAAGCCGGCGTCGCCAAGAGCACGCTCTCGGGCATCCTGAACACGCTCGAAGGCCGGAAACTGGTGAAGCGGCGCACCAACGAAGCGGAGCGCCGACTGGTGATCGTGAACCTGACGTCGGCAGGTGACGCGCTGATCACCAGCCTGTTCCCGCGCTTCAACGCCGAGGAGACGAGGATCGTCGGCGGCCTGTCGGCCAAGCAGATGCTCTCCGCCACCGATGTGCTGCGCGCGATCCTGGCAACGATCGAGAAGATCGACGGCCCGCTCCACGAGATAGACTAGGCACGAAATCGAGGGATCCCCGCCAGGGCGCTTGACTCGGATCAGGTGCTGGCTAAATTATTCGACGTCGAACGATCGGCAACCCCAATAACAAGCCGATCGACGGGGGAGGCTTATGGCGGCGAGCGTCGAAGGCGTCGAAATCGACAGCAGGCATTGGATCGGCGGCAGGCGCGTGGACAGCGCGGACCGTTTCCAAAGCATTTCGCCGATAGACGAGACGCCGATCGCCGATATGGCGAGCGCCGGCGCCGCCGAGGTCGATCAGGCGGTGAACGCGGCCCATGCGGCGTTCCAGACCTGGGGTCGGACCAGCCGCGAGGAACGCGCCCGCCTGCTGCACAAGATCGCCGATGGCGTGGAAGCGCGGGTCGAGCAGCTTGCGCAGGTCGAGACGCGGGACAACGGCTCGCTGCTGCGCTCGCACCGGCGCGGGGTGATGCCGCGGGTCGCGCATAATTTCCGCTTCTTCGCCGACTGGCTGCTGCAGCTCGATCATCCGGACTTCGACACCCGCGGCCATCGCAACCATGTGAGCTGGGATCCTTCCGGAGTCGCGGCGATCATCACGCCCTGGAACGCGCCGCTGATGCTCGGCACCTGGCGCATCGCGCCGGCTTTGGCTTCGGGTTGTACGGTGGTCTACAAGCCGCCCGAATGGGCACCGCTGACGGCGTCCCTGCTGGCCGATATCGCCGCGGAAGCTGGGCTGCCGGCGGGTGTCTTCAACGTCGTGCAGGGTCTCGGCAAGACCGCCGGCGCCGCGCTGACCCGGCATCCGAAGGTCCGGCGCATCAGCTTCACCGGTTCGGTGCCGACCGCGAAGACCATCGCGGCCGCGGCGGCGGAGAACCTGGTGCCGCTCTCCTTCGAACTGGGTGGCAAGTCGCCGTTCATCGTCTTCGCCGATGCCGACCTCGACCTCGCGGTCACCACGGCGGTCGGGCAATACGACAATGCCGGCCAGGTCTGCCTGGCGGGCACGCGCATCCTTGTCGAAGAGTCTATCCGCGAGACCTTCATCGCCGCCTTCATCGAGAAGGCAAAGAAGATCCGCCAGGGAGACCCGCGTGACGAGGCGACCGACATCGGCCCGCAGATCAGCCGGCCGCATTTCCAGCGGATTGATGGCTTCGTGAAGCGCGCCAGGGAGGCAGGCCTGAAGCCCGTGCTTGGCGGCGGACCGAACGAGGAGCTCGGTGGGATTTATTATCGGCCGACCTTGTTTCTCGATCCGCCGCAGGATTCCGAAATCCTGCGCGAAGAGGTGTTCGGGCCGGTGCTCTGCCTGCAGTCGTTCAAGACCGAGGCGCAGGCGATCCAGATGGCCAACGATACCGAATACGGCCTGGCCGGTGTGGTGATGACCGGGGATGAGGAACGCGCCAGGCGCGTCTCCGCGCAGATCAACGCCGGCCTCGTCTGGAACAACTGCTTCTTCGTACGCGACCTCAGGCAACCGTTCGGCGGCAACGGCAAGTCCGGCATCGGCCGCGAGGGCGGCACCTGGTCGTTCGACTTCTACTGCGATGTGAAGGCGAGCATCTTCTCGCCCGCTGGCTGGGCCAAGAATGGCGGATGGAGCAAAAATGGGTGAGGTGGTCGGCTGCGGTCTCCTGGCGCATGTCCCCACGGTCATGCTGCCGAAGGAGATCCGCTACGAGTTGAACAACGGGCAGGAATTCTCGGTGGTGACAGGCCTCAACCGCCTCAAGGCCGAGGTGCTGTCGAAGCTCGACTACGACGTGGTTGTGGTGCTGGACTCCCACTGGTTCACCACGGTCGAGTTCGTGATCACGTCGCATGCGCGGCGCCAGGGCAAGTACACCTCCGACGAACTGCCGCGCGGCATGTCACAGGTGCCGTATGACGCGCCGGGGGATCCGGCTTTCGCAAAGGCGGTCGCGGCACTTGCCGGCAAGCACGGCACCTGGATCACGCCGATCGAAGATCCGTATCTGCCGATCCAGTACGCGACGGTCAACCTCATCAAGTATCTGCAGAAGGGCAACGAAGCCTGGGTCTCGGTCTCCTGTGCGCAGACCGGGGAGACCGACGACTTCCTGCGGGTCGGCCGGGCGCTGGGCGAGGCGATTGCGGGGATCGATCGCAAGGTGTTGCTGCTCGCCTCCGGCGCCATGAGCCACAAGTTCTGGCCGCTCTCCAAGCTGCGCGCGCATGAGGCGGCGGGCGTCGAGCACATTTTCAGCCCGGCCCATGCCAAGGCCGATCTTGACCGCCTCGACTGGATGAAGGCGGGAGACCACGCGCGCGTGCTGCAGGCGATGCCGGAGTTCCTGCAGTACAAGCCGGAGGCCAACTTCGGCCATTATGTGATGATGGCGGCGGCGATGGGCGAAGCCGCCTTCAGCGCGCCGGGCCGGCTGTTCAGCGAATACGAAAACTCGATCGGCACCGGTCAGGTGCATGTCTGGTTCGACCGGCCGCGCGACGGCTGGCAGGCACGCCGACGGGCGGCGCAGTAAGGGGAGATAGACGTGCGGGAAACGCGGCGAATCCTGTTGGCAGGCTCGGTGGTCGAGGTCGAGCGCCAGGGCGAGGAACTGGTGGCCGATGACGGACGCCGGGTCAAGATCGCCGACGCACAGCATCTCTGGCCGGTGGTGCCGAGCAAGATCATCTGCGTGCACTTGAACCATGTGAGCCGGGTCAAGGAATTCCAGATCAAGCTTTCGGCGACGCCGACTTATTTCCAGAAGCCGACCTCGTCGCTGAACTCGCATCGCGGCGAGATCGTGCGGCCGAAACGCTGCAAATGGCTGAACTACGAGGGCGAGGTGGCGATCGTGATCGGCCGCCGCTGCCGCAACATCTCCCAGAAAGAGGCGGGCGACTATATCCGCGGTTATACCGTCGCCAATGATTACGGGCTGCACGATTTCCGCGACACCGACGCGGGCTCGATGCTGCGGGTCAAGGGCAGCGACACGCTCTGCCCGCTGGGACCAGGGCTCGTCGAAGGCTGGGATTTTCGGAACAAGTATCTCCGCACCTATGTGAACGGCCAACTGAAGCAGGACGGCAATACGGCGGAGATGACCTGGGACATGCACTACCTGGTCGCCGATATCGCCCGCAACATCACGCTGGAGCCGGGCGACGTGCTGCTTTCCGGCACACCGGCCAATTCAAGGCCGGTCTACCCGGGCGACGTGGTCGAGGTCGAAGTCGAAGGGCTGGGCCGTCTCTCCAACACCATCGTCGAGGGACCGGAGCCGATCCGGGATGATGTCGGCGCGCAACCGAGCGAATCCGAAGAGGTGCTCTCGACTGCCCAGGGCGGCGATTGGGAGTTCCGCGGCATCCGCCCGCCGAAGAAGCCGGGAGCCTGAGCGATGAAGGGCTTCTTCTATCCGCGCAGTGCCACTGGCCGCTCGTCGCTTCTGCCGCCGCCGCCCTGGCATTATTCCGGCGATCTGCTGACCATCGAATACCGGACGGACCCGGCGAAGGTCGCGGCCCTGTTGCCGGCGCCGTTGACGCCGGCCGACGAGGATCCGGGCGCCGTGGCGCTGATCTGGGCGGACTGGCAGTCCTGCGGCGATACCAAAGAGGAGCTGCTGGACCCGGTTCGCGCGCAATACAAGGAAGCCTTCGCGGTCGTGCGCTGCAAGTTCGAGGGCCGGACTTATTCGCGCTGCATCTACATCTGGGTCGATAAGGATTTCGCGATGCTGCGCGGGATCCACCAGGGTTATCCGAAGAAGCTGGGCTCGATTCACATGACCCGGCCGCATCCCTATGGGCCCGCGCCGCGCCTCCAGGCCGGTGCCGTGTTCGGCGCGACCTTGGCGGCGGCGGACCGGCGGATCGCCGATGCGGTGATCACGCTGCGTGGCGAGGTCGAGAAGAATGGCTTCGTGAACGGCCATCCGATGGCGCATCACCGCTGGCTGCCGGCGATCGACGGCAAGGGTGACGCGCATAGCGAGCTCATCGAATCGACCGCCGCGAAATTCGAAGGCGGCAAGCCCTGGGCGGCCGATGTCGAGAGCTTCAAGCTCTATGACGTGCCGACCGAGGAGCTGGCCGGACTCGAGGTTAAGGAGATTATCGGCGGCTATTACCGCCAGATCGGCGTCACCTGGAACGGCGGCCGCACGCTAGCAAACCTCGCGGTTCCGTCGACCTGATAGAGAGAGCCTGCCGCACCATGACGACCTTCACGCCCATCGACGACGGCCATGCCGACCTCTCCAGCCACGATTCATTCGTACGCGGCGCGCCCTACAACACTTTTGCGCGGCTGCGCCGCGAGGATCCGCTGGCCTGGTGCGACTACAAGGGCGGCAAGGGCTTCTGGTCGGTGACCCGGCACCACGACATCCTGGAACTGAATCGCGACAGCAAGCTGCTGAGCTCGGCCCGCGGCATCCGGATGGAAGACCAGACCTATGAGGAATACCTGGCGCGCCGCACCTTCCAGGAAACCGATCCGCCGGAACACACCCGCACCCGCATCCTGGTCGCCAAGGCCTTCTCCCAGCCGGTGATCGCGCAATTCGCCGAGCAGATCCGCAAGCTCTGCGACGATATCCTCGACACCGCGCTCGCCAAAGGTTCGTTCGACGCCACCAAGGAGATCGCGCGGGAACTGCCGATGCGTATGCTGGGCCGCATTCTGGGCACGCCGGATGAGGACCTGGCCTGGCTGGTGGAGAAGGGCGACCAGCTGATCGCCAACACCGACCCCGAGTTCACCAAGCATGTGCTGGACCAGGCCGACACCGAGGCCTACCGGCTCATGCCGTTCCGCTCGCCGGCGGGCGCCGAGCTGTATGAATACGCCAAGAAGCTGATGGCGGAAAAGCAGGCCAAGGGCGACACCAAGGGCGTGCTGCACCTGATCCTGCAGCCGGATTCCCAGGGCAATGTGATCTCGGAGCTCGAGTTCCGCAACTTCTTCTGCCTGCTGGTCGCCGCCGGCAACGACACCACCCGCTATTCGATCGCCGCCTCGCTCTTCGCGCTCGCCAACCGGCCGGCACTGATGGAGCAGCTCCGGAATGGCGGCGATGCCATCTGGGAGACGGCGCCGGACGAGTTCATCCGCTGGGCCTCGCCGACCATGCATTTCCGTCGGACGGCCACGCGCGACTTCGACCTGCACGGCAAGACGGTCCGGCAAGGCGACAAGGTCATCCTCTGGTTCGTCTCGGGCAACCGCGACGAAGAGGCCTTTGCCAATCCGTTCGAGCTCGATCTCGCGCGGACGCCGAACCGGCACATCGCCTTCGGCCAGGGCGGGCCGCATGTCTGCCTAGGCATGTGGCTGGCGCGGCTCGAAGTGCGGATTCTGTTGCAGGAGTTCGTGAAGCGGGTGAAGGTCCTGGAACAGGCCGGCCCGCATGAATTCCTGCGTTCCAACTTCATCGGCGGCATCAAGCGGCTGCCGGTGAAGGTAACGCTGCAATAACAAGAACGAAGAGATACCAGGGAGACTTGAAGATGGGGACGACGGACCGACTCCGTCTGCTGTTCTGCGATCATCTGAGCATTGCGCGCGGCAAATACATGCCGGCGAGCAAGATCGGCGACGGCGAGACGCGGTTCTGCCAGGGCACCTTCGCGCTGACCTATTGCAAGGAGATGGCGCCGGCACCCGGCGGCACCATGCTGGAAGGCCTGCCGGACATGGAGGCGCATTATATCGGCGCCGATATCCGCGACGGCTGGGAGCCGAACACCAAGGTCGTGGTCGCCGATCTC
The DNA here is from genome assembly GCF_054658695.1 of Dongia sp. agr-C8. Classification (NCBI taxonomy): domain Bacteria; kingdom Pseudomonadati; phylum Pseudomonadota; class Alphaproteobacteria; order Rhodospirillales; family Dongiaceae; genus Dongia; species Dongia sp. agr-C8. The sequence goes on along the minus strand of NZ_BAAGHZ010000005.1, from coordinate 36,923 downwards.
TACGACAACAAGGGCGCACCGCTCGGCATCTGCGGGCGCGGCCGGCTGAAGCAGGCGGTCAAGGACTGGCAGGCGATGGGGCTCAGCCCCAAAGTTGGGCTTGAGCTCGAAGCCTTCGCCTTCCAGCGCAATGCCGAAGGCAAGCTGGTGCCCTATGACACGCCGGGCGCCTATGTCTACAGCACCGGACGCTTCGCCGATCCGCTGCGCTTCACCGACGCGATCTGGGAAAAGGCGAGTGCGCTCGGCTTCAAGATCGACTGCGTGACCTCGGAGTATGACTCGCCGCAGTTCGAGTTCACGCTGACCTACGACGACGCGGTGAAGGCGGTCGATGACATCTTCCTGTTCCGGGTGCTGGCGCGCGAAGTGGCGCTGGACCACGGCATCGTCTTGACCTTCATGCCGAAGCCGATCCCGAACAAGGGCGGCAGCGGGCTGCATGTGAATTTCAGCTTCTCCGATGCCAACGGCAAGAACGTGTTCGGCAATTCGAAGCAGGGCGAGATGACCGATCTTGCCAAGGGCTGCATTGCCGGGCTGATGCATCATCATCGCGGCATGGCCGGCCTGCTGGCGCCGACGGTCAATTCCTACGAGCGGCTGAAGCCGGCCAGCCTTTCCGGCTATTGGCGCAACTGGGGTGTCGATCACCGCGGAGTCACGACGCGGCTTTCCGCCGAGACCGGTGTCAAGGCCAGGCTGGAGCACCGCATGGCGGATGCCGCGGCCAATCCTTACACCCTGGTCGCGACCGTGCTGCAGGCGGCCCGGCTCGGCGTCGTCAATAAGTACAATCTGCCGCCGGCCGAGACCGCCGACTGCATCATGAACCACGACGCCAAGGACGGCACGCCGGACAGTCTCGCCGAGGCGCTGAAGGAACTGGCGGGTGACACGGCGCTGGTTTCGGCGGTTGGGGAGTTGCTGGTCGCCAATCATATCGGTATCAAGGAGCTCGAATTGGAGCGCACGGCGGCGCTGGAGGGCGATTCCTTGCGCGACTATTACATCCACTACGTTTGACGAGAGAGCCTGCCTGATGCCGAAGGTCACCTGGATCCTGAAGGACGGGAAAGAGATCACCGCCGAAGTGCCGGTCGGGCACAATCTGATGGAAGCCGCGGTCGCGAAGAACGTGCCGAATGTGATCGGCGAGTGCGGTGGCTGCCTGTCTTGTGCCACCTGCCATGTCTATGTCGATGAAGGCTGGTACGGGAAGACCGGCGCGCCGGACGACATGGAAAGCGATATGCTGGAGATCACCGTCGCCGAGCGGAAGCCGACCAGCCGCCTCTCCTGCCAGATCAAGTCCGCGCCGGAGCTCGACGGCCTGGTCCTGCGCGTCCCTTACGTCTGATGACCGACCCGATCGTCATCGTCGGCGCCGGGCAGGCCGGCGTCGCGCTGGCGGCGAAGCTTCGGTCATTGGGTTATGCCGGCGGCTTGATCCTGATCGGCGATGAGGCGGTCCCGCCCTATCAGCGGCCGCCGCTCTCCAAGAAATACGTCTCCGGCGAGCTGGATGTCGAGCGCCTGCTGATCCGGCCGCGCGACTGGTATGCCGAGCAGAATGTGGAGCTGCGGCTGGAGCAGCGCGTCACGACGATCGCACCGCGCGACCATGAACTGACGCTCTCGGACGGCACGCGTCTCCGCTACACCAAGCTGGCGCTGACGACGGGCGCGCGGCCGCGCAACCTTCCCGCCGAGATCGGCGGCGCGCTGCCGGGCGTGGTGACCATCCGCGGCCTCGCCGATGCCGACGCGATCATGCCGCTGCTGAAGCCCGGGATGCGGCTGGTGGTGGTCGGCGGCGGCTATATCGGCCTGGAAGCCGCGGCGGTCACGGCATCCAAAGGCATGCAGGTGACCGTGATCGAGGCCGCCGAGCGAATCCTGCAGCGGGTCGCCGCGGCGGAGACCTCGGCCTATTTCCGCGACCTCCACGCGCGCCATGGCGTCTGCATCCGCGAAGCCACGGGCCTGGATCGGATCATGGAGAAGGACGTGCAGGTCGCGGCGGTCATGCTGCGCGACGGGACCTCACTGCCGGCGGATCTCGTCATCGTGGGGATCGGCGTGCTTCCCAACGACCAGCTCGCGCGCGATGCGGGGCTGCTGGTGGAGAACGGCATCACGGTCGACGAGCATGGACGCACGTCGGATCCCGATATCTTCGCCGCCGGCGATTGCGCGAACTTCCCCTGGCAGGGCCAGCGGACGCGATTGGAATCCGTGCAGAATGCGATCGAGCAGGCGGAGCACGCGGCGGCGGCGATGCTGGGCGCAGCGGAACATTACAATCCGGTGCCCTGGTTCTGGTCGGATCAGTATGACGTGAAGCTGCAGATCGCCGGGCTGAACCGGGGCTACGACCAGGTTGTCACCCGGCCGGGCAAGCGGCCGGGCAGCCAGTCGGTCTGGTATTACCGGCAGGGCGCGCTGATCGCGGTCGATGCGATGAACGATGCGCTGGCCTATGCCTTCGGGAAGAAGGCGCTGGAAAGCGGGAAATCGATCGCGCCGGAGCAGGCGGCCGATCCGGCCGTCGATCTCAAGGCCGCGATCGGCTGATCACTCGGCTGGTCACTCGGCGGCGGGCTGGACCAGACGCAGATCGCGCCGCGCGATACAGCGCGACTTCGGCATGGTGAAGGTCACGGTCGTGCCGCGGCCCTCGACGCTGGCGATCGCGACCTGGCCGTCATGCAGCTCGATCAAGCGCTTGGAGATCGCGAGGCCCAATCCGGTGCCTTGCGGTTTCTGCACCCGCGGCGACTGCGCCTGGTGGAACGGCCGGAACAGGTTCAGCAGCTCCGATTCCGGGATGCCGATACCGGTGTCGGAGACGCTGATCTGCATCCCTCCGTCCGGCGTGGCGCCGGCATGGACCAGGACGGTGCCGGTGCTGGCCGTGAACTTGATGGCGTTGGAGAGCAGGTTCAGCAGCACCTGCTTCACCATGCGCTCGTCGGCACGCAGCAGGGGCAGCTCGGCGTCGATGCTCTGGATGATCTTGATGCCGACTTCCTGGGCGCGCTGGCGCACGAGCTTGATGCAACCGGAAATCAGGCCGACGACGTCGATATCGGTCGCCTGGAGCACCGCCTTGTTGGCTTCCAGCTTGGACATGTCGAGGATGTCGCTGATCAGGTCGAGCAGCAGGATCGCGCTGTCATGGATGTCGCCGGCGTATTCCGAAGTCTTCTCCGGCGAGGCCGCGAACATGCGGTCGCGGATCACTTGGGAGAAGCCGATGATCGCGTTCAACGGCGTGCGCAGCTCATGGCTCATGTTGGCAAGGAACATCGACTTCGCGACGTTCGCTTCCTGGGCACGGTTGCGGGCCTCGATCAGTTCCTGTTCGAAGCGGCGCTGGTCGGTGATGTCAAAGCCGATGCAGACCACCAGCATGACGCCGCCGTGGCCGTCATCCAGCGCGACGTTCGACCATTTCATCAGCCGCCGCTCGCCGGACTTGCTGATCCACTGGTTGGTGTGCGGCTTGGGGAAATCCGAGAGCTTGGGCTTGCTGAGAAAGCTGACGACGCCGGCATAATCCTCAGCCGGAATGATCTGCTTCCAGGTTTCGGGATCGGAGAGCTCGGCTTCGGTAAAGCCGGAGAGCTTCTGCGCGCAGCGGTTGGCGCGAATCAAGCGGCCGTCGCGGTTATAGACGGTGATCGCGGCATCGACGCTGTCCAGCACCAGGCTGACGATGGCGTTCTGCGCAACCGGCGAGGCCCGGTCGCGCCGCAGGCGCTGAATGCCCAAGACGCCCAGCCCGCCGGCCAGGATCCCTCCCATCAATGCGCCCAGTTCCAGCATCATCCCCGCGCCGTTCCATCGGCGGCCGGCAAGCTCACGCTTGCTTCAACTCTCTGCCTCAAAGCGTGAACCTTCAGGCAAAGGCCTGAAGGATTGGTTAAAATTCAAGGGAGCGGCATCCATCTTGAACATAGGAGTGTGAGGAGGCCGGTGCGGCGGCCCGACGGGCGGGATAATCGTCCTTATGGAATCCTTATTCCGGCCTCAGCAGTTCCGCATGGAAGCCCAACGGGCGCGGGCGCCACATTCATCCGTGTCTCCTGGACCCGACCGCGCGACGACGCGCGCCGCACGAAACCGCCAGGGGGAAGGATCATGCTGGATGTAATCCTGGATTGCTTCGGGGCGCTGCTTCTCGTCGGACAGGCGGTCTGGTTTCTGGCCGAGGGCCAGATCGAGGCGCGGCCCGGCGAGCGAGCTTCTTGATCGCCATCAATCCCTGGGTCCAGCAAGCCTGCATGATTGAACAAGGCAAAGCGGCATATGTCCTTCAGGGCGTGCAGCAAGGAGACCGGACGGATGCTTGACCTGGCGATGATCGCGATCGGCTGTGCGTCATTCGCGATTCTCATTCTCTACACCTACGTCTGCGACCGGATGTGAGGCAGCCATGACCCTCGACCTCGTCCTCGGTGCGCTCGTTTCACTCGGCCTGCTGGCCTATCTGGTCTACGCCCTGATCCGCCCAGAGCGGTTCTAGGTTGGGCGGTTCTACTCGCGCGATCGCAAGGAGCCCTTAATCATGACTTTGAACGGATGGATCCAGATCGCGGTCTACTGCGCGCTGATCCTGGTCTGCGTGAAGCCGCTCGGCCTCTACATGGCGCGGGTCTTCAACGGCGAACGCACGTTCATGACCCCGGTGCTGCGCCCGCTGGAGCGCGGGATCTATGCAATCTGCGGCGTCGATGAAGCGCGGGAGCAGCACTGGACCCGCTATACGGTCGGCATGCTGATCTTCAGCTTGATGAGCTTCCTGTTCGTCTACGGGCTGCAGCGGCTGCAGGCGGTGCTGCCGCTGTTCAATCCTGCCGGAATGGCGGCCGTCGCTCCGGACAGCGCCTTCAACACCGCCGTCAGCTTCGCCACCAATACCAACTGGCAGGGCTATGGCGGCGAGACCACCATGAGCTATCTGACGCAGATGGCCGGCCTCACCGTGCAGAACTTCGTCTCCGCGGCGGTCGGTATCGCGCTCGCCATCGCGCTCATTCGCGGCTTCGCGCGGCGCTCGGCCAGCACGGTCGGCAATTTCTGGGTCGATCTCAACCGCGGCACGCTCTATGTGCTGCTGCCGATGTCGATCGTGGTCTGCCTGGCGCTGGTGGCACTCGGCGTGCCGCAGACCTTCGGCGCCTATGTCGATGCGGCCACGCTCGAGGGCGGCAAGCAGGTGATCGCGGTCGGGCCGGCGGCGTCGCAGATCGCGATCAAGCAGCTCGGCACCAACGGCGGCGGCTTCTTCAACGCGAACTCGGCGCATCCCCTGGAGAATCCGGGCGCGCTCTCGAACCTCATCGAGATGTGGTCGATCCTGGTGATCAGCGCCGCCTTGACCTACACCTTCGGCCATATGGTGAAGAATACCCGCCAGGGCTGGGCGGTCTTCGCCGTGATGGCGGTGCTGTTCCTGGGCGGCCTCATCGCGACCTATTGGGCGGAATCGCAGGGCAACCCGACGCTGGCCGCCATGGGCATCGACCAGGCGCCGGGTGCGCTCCAGTCCGGCGGCAACATGGAAGGCAAGGAGGTCCGCTACGGCATCGCCAATTCGACGATCTGGGCGACTGCAACCACCGATGCCTCCAACGGCTCGGTCAATTCCATGCATGACAGCTACACGCCGCTCGGCGGCCTCATCCCGATGCTCAACATCCAGCTGGGCGAGATCATCTTCGGCGGCGTTGGCTCGGGCCTCTACGGCATGCTGCTGTTCGCCGTGGTCGCGGTCTTCGTTGCCGGCCTGATGGTGGGGCGTACGCCGGAATATCTCGGCAAGAAGATCGAGGCGCGCGAGGTCAAGATGTCGATGCTGGCGATCCTGGTTCTGCCGGCCTCGATCCTGGGCTTCACCGCCCTGGCGGCCGTGATCCCGCAAGGCCTCTCCAGCCTCAACAATGCCGGGCCGCATGGCTTCAGCGAGATCCTCTATGCCTTCACCTCGGGCACGGGCAACAATGGCAGCGCCTTCGCCGGCTTGAACGCGAACACGCCGTTCTACAACGTCACCATCGGCCTCTCGATGCTGGTCGGCCGTTTTGCGGTGATCGTGCCGATGATGGCGATCGCGGGCTCGCTGGCGGCCAAGAAGATCGTGCCGCCTTCGGCCGGAACCTTCCCGACCACCGGCACGCTGTGGGTCGGCCTGCTGATCGGGGTGATCCTGATCGTCGGCGGCCTGACCTACTTCCCCGCCCTCGCCCTCGGCCCGGTGGTCGAGCACCTGGCGATGAATGCCGGCAACCTGTTCTGAGGACCTGAGGAAATCATGGCTGTGACCCCTACACTGTCGGGCAGCAAGATCCGCAAGCGGATGCCGGTCGCCACGCTGACCGATCCGAAAATCCTGCTGCCGGCGATCGGCGCCTCCTTCCGCAAGCTCGACCCGCGGGTCATGATGCGCAACCCGGTGATGTTCGTGGTCGAGGTGGTGGCCGCGCTGACCACCGTCCTCTTCATCCGCGACGTGATCACCGGCGCCGGCAATCTCGGCTTCTCCTTCCAGATCAATCTCTGGCTCTGGTTCACCGTGCTGTTCGCCAATTTCGCCGAAGCGGTGGCGGAAGGCCGCGGCAAGGCCCAGGCCGCGACCCTGCGCAAGACCAAGACCGAGACCATGGCCAAGCGGCTCGCGAACGGCGCCGGTTGGACGCAGGTGCCGGCGACTGCGCTCAAGGTCGGCGACGTGGTCCTGGTCGAGGCGGGCGACCTCATCCCCAGCGACGGCGAGGTGATCGAGGGTGTTGCCTCGGTCAACGAGGCGGCGATTACCGGCGAGTCCGCGCCGGTGATCCGCGAATCCGGCGGCGATCGTTCGGCGGTCACCGGCGGGACCCAGGTGATCTCGGACCAGATCAAGGTCAGGATCACCGCGGCGCCGGGCTCGACCTTCCTCGACCGCATGATCTCACTGGTCGAGGGTGCTTCGCGCCAGAAGACGCCGAACGAGATCGCGCTCAATATCTTGCTGGCCGGCATGACGCTGATCTTCGTCTTTGCCGTGGCGACGATCCCGAGCTTCGCCGCCTATGCCAACGGCAATATCCCGGTCCTGGTCCTGGTGGCGCTGTTCGTCACCCTAATTCCGACCACGATCGGCGCGCTGCTCTCCGCCATCGGCATCGCCGGCATGGACCGTCTGGTGCGGTTCAACGTGCTCGCCATGTCCGGCCGCGCGGTCGAGGCGGCGGGCGATGTCGATACGCTGTTGCTCGACAAGACCGGCACCATCACCCTCGGCAACCGCCAGGCCACCGAGTTCGTGCCGGTTCTGGGCGTCAGCGACCGCGACGTGGCGGAAGCGGCGATGCTAGCCTCGCTTTCGGACGAGACCCCGGAGGGCCGCTCCATCGTCGCCCTTGCCGGCGAGAAGTACGGCATCCGCCCGCAGAGCTTGGTCGATGCGGTGTTCGTGCCCTTCACCGCCCAGACCCGCATCAGCGGCGTGGACAGCGGCGGCGCCACGATCCGCAAGGGCGCGGTCGACGCGGTGCTGGCCCATGTCCATGCGACCGGTGCCGACCCGGTCGCCCGTGAGGTCGGTGCCGCCGCCGAACGCATCGGCAAGGCGGGCGGCACACCGCTGGCCGTGGCGAAGGATGGCAGGCTGCTGGGCGTCATCCACCTCAAGGACATCGTGAAGGGCGGCATCCATGAGCGCTTCGCCGCCCTGCGCGCCATGGGCATCCGCACCGTGATGATCACCGGTGACAACCCGCTCACGGCGGCCGCGATCGCGGCGGAATCGGGCGTCGATGACTTCCTGGCCCAGGCGACGCCGGAGGCGAAGCTGAAGCTCATTCGCGACGAGCAGGCGCAGGGCAAGCTGATCGCCATGTGCGGCGACGGCACCAACGACGCCCCGGCCCTGGCCCAGGCGGATGTCGGCGTCGCGATGAACACCGGCACGATGGCGGCGCGGGAAGCCGGCAACATGATCGATCTCGACAGCGATCCCACCAAGCTGATCGAGATCGTCGAGATCGGCAAGCAGCTGCTGATGACCCGCGGCGCGCTGACTACTTTCTCGATCTCGAACGACGTGGCCAAGTATTTCGCCATCATCCCGGCGATGTTCGTCGTGATCTACCCGCAGCTCCAGGCGCTGAACATCATGCACCTGGCGACGCCGCAGAGCGCGATCCTGTCGGCGATCGTCTTCAACGCGCTGATCATCGTTGCGCTGATCCCACTCTCGCTGCGCGGCGTCGCCTATCGTGCGGTTGGCGCTGCCAGCGCCCTCAGGCGCAACCTGCTGATCTACGGTCTCGGCGGACTGATCGTGCCGTTCATCGGCATCAAGCTGATCGACCTGCTCATCACCACCATCGGCCTCGCGTGAGGAGAGAGATATGAATCAGATCCGCCCCGCCATCCTGATGCTCGTGATCATGACCGTGCTGACCGGCTTTGCCTATCCACTGGCGATGACTGGCATTGCCCAGGTCGCGTTTCCCAGCCAGGCCAATGGCAGCCTGATCGAGAAGAACGGCACCGTTATCGGTTCCGCCCGGGTCGGCCAGAGCTTCGCGTCGGAGAGGTATTTTCACGGCCGTCCCTCGGCCACGTCCGACGCCTACAATGCGGCGGCGTCCTCCGGCTCGAACCTGGGGCCGACGTCGCAGAAGCTGGTGGATCGCGTCAAGGGCGATCTCGAGAAGCTGAAGATCGAGAATCCCTCGACGCCGGTGCCGGCGGACCTGGTAACCGCATCGGCCAGCGGCCTCGATCCGGATATCACGCCGGCCGGCGCCCTGTTCCAGGTACCGCGCGTGGCCAAGGCGCGCAACCTGCCGGAGGACAAGGTCCGGCAGCTGGTCACGGACCACACCGAAGGCCGGTTGTTCGGTGTGATCGGCGAGCCGAGGGTGAACGTGCTTGCGCTCAATCTTGCATTGGATGCACTGGCGGCACCGTAAATTCGGCTAAGATGGCGTGATGACCGACGACCAGGAGCCATTGCGTCCCGAACCGGAGGCGCTGCTGCTCGAAGCCGGCCGCGGCAATCGCGGCCGACTCAAGATCTATCTTGGGATGGCGCCGGGGGTCGGGAAGACCTACGCGATGCTGGAAGGCGCACGCGCGGCGAAGGCCGCCGGGCGCAACGTCGTGATCGGCGTGGTCGAGACCCACGGTCGGGCCGAGACCGCGGCGTTGCTGCAGAATCTCGAGGTTGTTCCGCGCCGCTCGATCGCGCATCGCGGGCATATGCTGCAGGAATTCGATCTCGCCGCCGTGCTGGCCCGCAAGCCCGACCTGGTGCTGGTCGACGAGCTGGCGCACACCAATGCACCGGACAGCCTGCACCCGAAGCGCTGGCAGGACGTGGCTGAGCTGCTGTTCGCCGGCATCAATGTCTATTCGACGTTGAATGTCCAGCATCTCGAGAGCTTGAACGACGTGGTGGCAAGGATCACCGGGGTGCGCGTGCGCGAGACCGTGCCCGACAGGATTCTCGAGCAGGCGGACGAGGTCGAGCTGGTCGATCTGACGCCGACCGAGCTGATCGACCGCCTGCACCAGGGCAAGGTCTATGCGCCGGAGCTCGCCGGACGCGCGCTGGAGAAATTCTTCAATCCCGGCAACCTCGCGGCCCTGCGCGAGCTCGCCCTGCGCCGCACCGCCGACCGGGTCGATGACCAGGTGGTCGGCTACATGCGCGCGCATGGGATCGAAGGCCCGTGGCAGGTCAACGAGCGGATCTTGGTCTGCATCGGGCGCGATTCCAACAGCGGGCTCGCGGTCCGCGCAGCGCGGCGGCTCGCCGACCAGCTGCAGGCGCCCTGGGTCGCCCTGCATATCGAACGGCCCAATGCGGCGCTGCCGGACAGGGTCGATGGCGATCCGGCCGAGGCGGCACTGAAGGCTGCGGCCGATCTTGGCGCCCGGGTCGAGCGCGTTTCCGGCCGCGACCTGCCGGCCGAGATCCTGCGCTTCGCCAAGCGCAACAACATCACCCAGATCGTGATCAGTCGTTCGCGCTCGAGCTGGCTCAAGGAGATCCTGCGGCGCTCGCTGCCGCATGAGCTGGTGCGCCGCGCCAACGGGATCGCGGTGCATGTGCTGACGGCGGAGGCGGTACGGCAGAGCGGCTTGCGCTGGCGGCCGCGCCTGCCGCGCGGCTGGCAGCCCTGGGCCTTCAGCCTCGGCGGCATCGCGACAGCCGTGGCGGCCGGCAAGATCATTCCGGACCTCGACCGGCCGGGCAATATCTCCACGCTACTGATGGCGGTCGTCGTCTTTTCAGCGATCATGTGTGGGCGCACCGTCGCGACGATCACCTCGGTGCTGGCCTTCCTGGCCTACAACTTCTTCTTCCTCGATCCGCTGCTGACCTTCCATGTCACGCATCTGGTCGATCTCGTGACGCTGATGCTGTTCCTGATCATCGCGATCGCGACCGGGACATTGGCCGGCACCGTGCGCGAGCAGGCGCAGGCGGCCCAGGACCGGATCAAGGCGATGCGGGCACTCTATGACTTCGCCAGCCGGCTCGGCGCCACCTTCCGGCGCGACGATCTGGTCCATGCGGTCGCGATCCATGCCAACCGGGTCGCCGACCACCAGGCCATGGTGATGCTGGCCGAGGGCGACGAACTGGTCATCAGTCATGCCTGGCCGCCGGAGGACAGCCTGGAGCCCAGCGGCTGGGCCGCGGCGCGCTGGGCGCGCGAGCACGCCGAGCCGGCCGGCTTCGGTACCGACACCCTGCCGACCGCGGAATGGCATTTCCGCCCGATCCGCACAAAGGATTCGATCGTCGGCGTGGTCGGCATCCGGCGCAAGGGCGAGGAACGCGCGGCCTCGGGCGAGATGCTGCGCACGCTCGACGCGGTGCTCGACCAGGCCGCGGTCGCGATCGAGCGCATCGACTATGCGGAGGAAGCGGCGAAGGTCGAGGCGCTCGACGCCACCGATCGGCTGCGCGGCGCGCTGCTGTCTTCGGTCTCGCACGATCTGCGCACGCCGCTGACCGCAATCCTGGGCTCGGTTACCACGCTTCGGCAGCAGGGCAGCCAGTTGAGCGAGGCGGGGCGCCGGGAATTGCTGGCGACGATCGAGGAAGAGGCCGACCGGCTCGATCGCTTCGTGGCTGATCTCCTGAACATGACGCGGTTGGAATCCGGCGCGCTGGAGACCAAGGCGGATTGGATCGACGTCGCCGACCTGGTCGATTCCGCGATCCGCCGCGTCGCGCGCCGGCCGCATGCGGACCTGCTGAGCCGCAAGGCGCCAAACGACCTGCCGCTGATCCGCGCCGACTTCGTGCTGCTGGAGAACGTGCTGATGAACCTGATCGACAACGCGCTGAAGCACGCCGCGGGCGCGACGAGGATCGAGGTCGCAGCCGGCCGGCGCGACGGCCGGCTGGAGATGTCGGTCACGGATGACGGCCGCGGCATCGCTGCCGAAGACCTGCCGCATCTCTTCGACAAGTTCTACCGCGCCGGTGGGACCAATCCCAGGCGGGCCGATGCCGGCAGCGCCGGAGCCGGGCTCGGCCTTTCGATCTGCAGGGGGCTGGTCGAGGCGATGGGCGGCGAGATCACGGTCATCAGCCCGACCGAGATCGGGCGCGGCGCGCGCTTTGCCGTCTCTTTCGCAGTCCCGGCCCAGCCTGCATCCGTCGGCGCGATCGAGGCCGAAGCTAGGGTCGAATCATGACCGATACCGCCCGGGTCCTGGTGGTCGATGACGAGCCGCAGATCCTCAGGTTCCTGCGCGCGAGTCTCGGCGCCAGCGGCTTCACGGTGATCGAGGCCGAGACCGGCGCCGAAGCCTTGAAGCGCGCGGCGGTCGATGCCCCGGAGATCGTCGTGCTGGATCTGGGCCTGCCGGACATGGACGGCAAGGACGTGATCAAGGCGCTCCGCGAATGGTCGGAGATCCCGATCATCGTGCTCTCGGCCCGGGCCCGCGAGGCGGAGAAGATCGAGGCGCTCGACCTCGGCGCCGACGACTATGTCAACAAGCCGTTCGGCATCGGCGAGCTCTTGGCCCGGCTCCGCGCCGCCTTGCGGCACCGGCTGCGGCAGCAGGGTGCGACGCCGGTGGTGAAAGCCGGCGATCTGAAGATCGACATCGCGCGGCGTAAGGTCACCCGCGGCGAGGCCGAGATCCATCTGACGCCGAAGGAATTCGAACTGCTGCGCCTGCTGGCGCAGAATGCCGGCAAGGTGGTGACCCATCGGCAGCTGCTGCAGGCGGTCTGGGGACCGGCGCATCTCGAGGACACGGCCTATCTTCGCGTCTTCATCGGCCAGGTCCGGCGCAAGATTGACGCCGACGACGGCGCCGCGTCGCTGATCGAGAACGCGGCCGGCGTCGGCTATCGGTTGCGGGATGACGGTTAGCTCGCTCTCGCGCCTGACCTGCAATGCTTCTTGTGGTATGATCGGCGCGCGCTGTTTGAGACTGTAAATCTTGTGTCGAACCTGCGCGCGGTTTGACGCCGTCTGTGCTGCGCTGCATCGCAGACCCGACGCAGACCGGGGAAATTTTCCCCGCCCCCGCACGCCGCCGTCTGTGCTGCACCGCGTCGCAGACCGGACGCAGACGAAGCAAAAAATCTGCCGCCCGGAGAGGGCGGGGAAAATGTTCATCACCAGGGGCTTAAGCGACGCTGTGCCCGCGGGGCGGTTGTCTTGCTATGCTGCACAGCGCCACAGATCGGACACCCGCGAGATCGTCGCCGAACCAATCTCGTCTAGAGCTTGAGCGCAACGCCCCAGTCGATCGGGTCGGGCTGCGGCCCGAGCGGCCCATAATCCTCGATCGAAATGCATTGGCGGATCTCGCCGTTGACCTTGAGCGGAAAGAGACCCATCCAGACCAGGCGCACGAGATCGCGGTCGTTGGGCCAGTGATAGGCCTCGATCACCGCCTGGCCGGTCTCGCGGCAATGCACATAGCAGCGCTGGATGCCTTCGACCACGGCGCGAAACTCGCCGGTGGCGAACTCGTCGAGATGACGGCCGGTGATGTTCAGGCCGGTCATCTCATCGACCTTGGTGCCGGTCAGGCGATAGCGCACGCGGAACGGCGCGTCCTCGAACTGGACGATCAGCACGTAAGGCAGCAGCTGCAGGATCTTGGCGGGATCGAGCAGGCTGCGCTCCGGCGCCGTTCCCCCGCCGAGGCTGAGCCAATACTCGGCCAACTGCCGGACTCGTTCCGGCGTACCCTGCGGGATCGGCCGGACCGCGTCGTTCACGGCTGCACGCGCGGCAGGCGCAGGGCGCGGTCGGGATCCGGCCGGTTGTCGCCGTAGTTCCGCCAATAGGAGCCGGCGGCATCCTCGCGCCGTTCGAAATCCCAGGGCATGATGCGGCCCTGGGTCAGCGCCGCATGGATCAGGCGCCGCCGTCGCTGGCTGGCCATAACCGCCGCGCGCAAACCGGCGAGATCCCAGCGCCGGCGCACTTCATCGCGCAGCGCACGGCCCTGTTCGCCGTCGGCGATATTCTGCCGCTCCATCGGATCCTTTGCGAGGTCGTAGAGGAAGCTGCCCTCGGCCTCGGAATGGATGAACTTCCAGTTCTCCCGGCGGAGCATGATCAGCGGGTGATCGTAGCCTTCGCCCATATACTGCCCGACCACTTCGCGCGCGCCGCCGCTTTCTCCCTGCAGTAGCGGCAGGAGGCTGCGTCCGTCGCGCGCAACCTCGTCGCCGGCGATTGCGGTGAAGCTCGGCAAGAGGTCGAGATGCGAAACCGGGTCGGCGACGCGGTGGCCTGCCGGGATGCCAGGGCCGGCGAAGACCAGAGGCACGCGGATCGCGCGCTCGAAGAACACCATCTTGTACCAGAGTCCGCGCTCGCCCAGCATGTCGCCGTGATCGCTGGAGACGACGACCACGGTGTTCTCGGTGAGGCCGAGCAGGTCGAGGCGCTCGAGCAGCCGCCCCAGCAGGGCGTCGCAGTAGCTCAGCATGCCGTAATAGGCGCGGCGGGCGCACAGCACCTGCTTCGCATCGACCGGAATCTCGCCGCGGTCGTAGAGCCGGTACATGCGCTGGCCGAAGACGTCGCGCGCCACGACGGGTTGGCCGTCATCCTGCGGCGCATCGATGGGCGCGCCTTCGTACCAGTCCCAGAATTGCCGGGGCGCCTGATAGGGGTCGTGCGGATGCATGAAGGAGACGGTGAGCGCGAAGGGCCGCTCATCCGCCGCGCCGCCGCGCCGGTGCAGCCATTGGATCGCCTTGAAGCAGGCGTCCTCGTCATACTCCATGTTCAGCGTGTAGTCGCAGGGCCCGGCCTCGGCGACGCTGGCCATCGAGTGGGACCAGGAGAGGATCTCGTCCCGCCGCTCCCAGTCCGGCACCCAGCCGAAATCCGAGGGCGAGAGATCGGTGGTCAGCCGCTCTTCATAGCCGTGCAGCTGGTCGGCGCCGGTGAAATCCATCTTGCCCGAGAGGCAGGTGCGATAGCCGAGCGCGCGCAAGTGGTGCGCCCAGGTCGGCTGATCGGAAGGCAGCTCGGCGGCGTTGTCAAAGGCACCGATCGCAGAAGGATAGCGACCGGTCATCAGCGCGAAGCGCGCGGGCGAGCAGAGCGGGGCGTTGCAATAGGCGTTCTCGAACAGCGTGCCGCGACCGGCGAGCCGTTCCAGATTCGGCATGCGCACCAGCGGATGGCCGTAGACGGGCAGCGAGAGCGCCGCCATCTGGTCGAACATCACGAAGAGAATATTGGGTCTACCCACCGCCGCCCGATCCCGACCTCTGGCCCTTGCTTTTCTGAGCAAGGGGATATTCCAGCCGGACCCTCCGGCTGTCACGCGGAATCGGACAGATTGCTGCCGGCCGGCGCCTTTGATCAGTAGGGCGCCAGGCTGTTCAGCAGGCTTTGGGTGTTGGGATTGTTGAACTTGCGCTCGATGACGATGCCGTAGGGCGTCGCGGTCGGGCCGTAATAGGCGTGGTTGTCGTCGTCGTTCTTGAGGATGCCGGCGCCGTTGAATGAAACGCCGGCGAAGGCGCCCGCGGTCTTCGAGAAGGAATAGACATCGGACGAGAAGTTGGTCGTCGTGTCCGAACCGATTCCCTTGCCGTTCGGGCCCGCTGCCACCGACATGTCGCCGCCGAACTTCATCTGGTTGTCGAGGATGGCATCGAGCGCCTTCTGGCTCATGATGGTGAAGATGGTTTCGGAGGACTGGCCGCCGATCTGCAGACCCAGGCTGCCCTCGGCCAAGGTGTAGAAAGCCGGCTGGCTCCAACCTTTGGCGGCATCGCGGACCAGCAGGATGCCGCTGCCGCCCTGGCCGCCGATCACCAGCCCGGCCTTGAAGATGTCCGGGAAGATCATGATCGCCTTGGCCTTCTTCACATAGCCCGGCAACTCGCCGAACTCGAGGGCGGTGATCAGCTTGTCGAAGGTGATGCGGGCCTTGTCGACCAGCTCCTGCTGGTCGGTGAGGGCGAAGGCCGGCCCGGCATGCGCCATGACAGGCGCCAACGCCAATGCGGCAATTACGGTCCGGCGGTTCAAACCAGTCAGACTCATCGCGTCAATCTCCTGCGACTCGGGAATGCGAAACCCTAACCCACACATAACTGCGCGGGTTCCTGGGTGCAATTGCCTCACGCGCATTTCATCGAGTCGACTCGGCGGGAAACGAGCGAATTAAGGCGAGATTGCCTTACCGATGAATCTGATGACCCTGAACGGCGTGTTGGGCGACCGACATGTAGTTGACGCCGCAGTCGCGGCCGATCGAGAAGCTGTCGCCGATCGGGTCGTAGGTGACGCCGGCCAGCTCCTTCATGTCGAGGCCATGGCTCCGCAAGTGGCGTGCGAGCTCGGACGGCCGCATGAAACGCCGCCAGTCGTGGGTGCCGCGCGGCAACCAGCGCAGAACATATTCGGCGCCGACGATGGCGAAGGCGAAGGATTTCACCGTCCGGTTCAAGGTCGCGACGAACATCGTGCCTTCGGGCTTCAGCAGGCCGGCGGCCGCCTTGAAGAAGGCGTCGAGATCGGCCACGTGCTCGACGATCTCCATGGCGAGAACGGCGTCGAACTTTGCCCCCCCATTCTGTCCAAGGTTCGCCGCCAGGTCCTCGGCGGTGCAGGGCAGGTAGGTCACTTTGGTGCCGACCGATTCCGCGTGGCGGCGGGCGATCGCGATGTTCCGCTCGGCGGCGTCGATCCCGGTCACCTCGGCGCCCAATCGGGCCAGGGGCTCGGCCAGCAGTCCGCCGCCGCAACCGATGTCGAGAATCGAAAGCCCCCGCAGCGGCTCGGGCTCTTCCGGGTTGCGGCCCAGCCCGATCGCCAGCCGGTCGCGGATGAAGCGGACGCGGACCGGGTTCAGCCGGTGCAGCGGCTTGAACTTCCCCGTCGGGTCCCACCAGGCATCGGCCATGGCCGTGAATTTGGCGATCTCGGCATGGTCGACCGAGCCGCTGCCGGACCGGCTTGCGGCGTCGCTCGGCGCGGCCCAGGTCCGACCGGTTCCGGCGCCGCCGGGGGAGGTGGAAGAAGGCTCCATCAATGCCTACCAAATGATTGAAGAACCAGCCCGGAAGCTGTGTGAATGCTTGCCTCTCCGGCATCGAATGAGTATGGATACGCACCGCTGGCAAAACAATCCATTTCCCTTTGATTTCCAGGGCAGGATTCCGGTCGAGGCAGCCTAAAATGGCCGCCACCGGGCCGTCGCCATGGGCAAGATGTGGAATTGGGCCGGCGGCTCGGCTGGATTAAGGATCTACACTAAATGGCTCAACTCGGGGCTCAATCGGCAGCGCAATCCAGGGCAGGCACCGGCCGGAAGACCCGGATCGTCATGAAATTCGGCGGCACCTCGGTCGCCAACATCGAGCGCATCAACGCGGTCGCTCAGCGCGTCAAACGCGAGGTGGATGCGGGACATGAAGTCGCGGTCGTGGTCTCGGCCATGTCCGGCCACACCAACCAGCTGGTCGCCTGGTGCAGCGAGATCTCGCCGATGCATGACGCGCGGGAATACGACACCGTGGTCGCCGCGGGCGAACAGGTTACCGCAGGCCTGACCGCGATCGCGCTGCAGACCCTCGGCGTCAACGCGCGCTCCTGGCTCGGCTGGCAGATCCCGCTCGCAACCAACGATGCCCACGGCAAGGCGCGGATCATGTCGATCGACGCCGAGGCCTTTGAGCAGCGCTTCCAGCAGGGCCAGGTCGCGGTGGTCGCGGGCTTCCAGGGCATCGGCCCGGACAACCGGATCACCACCTTGGGCCGCGGCGGATCCGATACCTCGGCGGTTGCGCTGGCGGCGGCCTTGAAGGCCGATCGCTGCGACATCTTCACCGACGTGGACGGCGTCTACACCACCGATCCCCGGATCGTCGCCAAGGCGCGCAAGCTCGACAAGGTGACCTACGAAGAGATGCTGGAGATGGCGTCGCTCGGCGCCAAGGTCTTGCAGATCCGCTCGGTTGAGATGGCCATGAAGCATGGCGTCCGGGTGCAGGTCCTCTCGAGCTTCGAGGACAAGCCGGGTACGCTGGTCGTGAATGAGGATGAGATCATGGAACAGGAACTGGTCAGCGGCATCGCTTATAGCCGCGACGAAGCGAAGATCACGCTGGTGCAGGTGCCGGATCGCCCGGGCGTCGCCGCCTCGATCTTCGGCCCCTTGTCGGATGCCAACATCAACGTGGACATGATCGTCCAGAACGTCTCGGAAGACGGCAAGAACACCGACATGACCTTCACCGTCTCGAAGGGCGACTTCGAGCGGGCGAAGCAGGTGCTGACCGGCAAGCAGAACAGCCTGAACTTCCGCACCCTCATCTCGGACTCAAATGTGGTGAAAGTCTCGGTGATCGGCGTCGGCATGCGCAGCCATGCCGGCATCGCCCAGCGTATGTTCAAGGCGCTGGCCGAGAAGGGCATCAACATCCAGGTAATCTCCACCTCGGAGATCAAGATCAGCGTGCTGGTGGCCGAGGAATATACCGAGCTGGCGGTGCGCGCGCTGCACACCGCCTACGGCCTGGACGCGGAGTAAGGTTCGGTATCCCATGGACCGCAGAGCGGCAGAAGCCCATCTGGACGAGCTCTGGCAGCGGGGCAAGGATTTCCTCGGCAGCCGCTATGCCATCATGGCCGGCGCCATGACCTGGGTGTCTGAGCGGAACTTGGTGTCGGCGATTTCCAATGCCGGCGGCTTCGGCGTGATCGCCTGCGGCTCGATGACGCCGGATCTGTTGCGCGCGGAGATCAAGGCGACGCAGGGGCTCACCAGCAAGCCGTTCGGCGTCAACCTGATCACCATGCATCCGGCGTTGATGGATCTGATCGACGTCTGCCTCGAGACCAAGGTCGGTCACGTGGTGCTGGCGGGCGGCCTGCCGCCCGGCGGCGCGATCCAGCGGCTGAAGGATGGCGGCGCCAAGGTGATGTGCTTCGCGCCGGCCGTGGTGCTGGCGAAGAAGCTGGTGCGCTCCGGCGCCGATGCGATCGTGATAGAGGGCATGGAAGCGGGCGGCCATATCGGCCCGGTCTCGACCAGTGTGCTCGCGCAGGAGATTCTGCCGGTCATTCGCGACGTGCCGGTGTTCGTCGCCGGCGGTATCGGCCGCGGCCAGGCGATGCTCGGTTATCTCGAGATGGGCGCGTCCGGCGTGCAGCTCGGCACCCGCTTCGTCTGCGCGACGGAATCGATCGCCCATCCCAAATTCAAGCAGGCTTTCATCCGCGCCTCGGCGCGGGACGCGATGCCGTCGGTGCAGCTGGACCCGCGCTTCCCGGTCATTCCCGTACGCGCCCTGGTCAACGACGGCGTCAAGAAGTTCATGGAGATGCAGCGCCAGGTGATCGACCGCTTCGACAAGGGCGAGCTCGACATGAAGGCGGCACAGCTCGAGATCGAGCATTTCTGGGCCGGGGCACTCCGCCGGGCGGTGATCGACGGAGACGTAGATTCCGGATCGGTGATGGCCGGCCAGAGCGTCGGCATGGTCTCCAAGGAACAGCCGACCGCCGAGATCATCCAGGAGCTGATCGAAGAAGCGCTCTCAGCTCTGGCGGATCGCCGCAAGCTGGCGGAGCGGTAGCATGAGCCAGAGCGGCAGCCCGACCGGCGCGCGACTGCTGCTCAAACGACTGCGCAACATCATGGCGCAGCCGGGGACGCCGCAGACGCGTCTCGACCAGATTGTCCGCATCATCGCCGGCGACATGGTGGCCGAGGTCTGCTCGACCTATGTGATGCGTGCGGGGCAGGTGCTCGAGCTGTTCGCCACCGAAGGCCTGAAGCAGGAAGCCGTGCACCAGACCCGCCTGCGCGTGGGCGAGGGCCTGATCGGCGATATTGCTAGCCACGCCCGGCCCCTGGCATTGGCAGACGCGCAGCATCACCCGCAATTCGCCTACCGCCCGGAAACCGGCGAAGAAGTCTATCAGTCGCTGATGGGCGTGCCGATCCTGCGCTCCGGCCGGGTGCTGGGCGTGCTGGCGGTGCAGAACCGCACCCGCCGCCACTACACCGAGGAAGAGGTCGAGACCCTTGAGACGGTGGCGATGGTGCTGGCCGAGCTCATCATCAGCGGCAATGTCGTCAATCAGGCGGAGCTGGCGCCGGAGGAGGGCATCGCCGTCGTCGCGATGCGCCTCGACGGCACGACCCTGGCACCCGGCATCGCCAAGGGCGTCGCGGTGCTGCATCAGCCGGACATCACCATCACCCAGCTGGTCGCCGAAGACCCGCTGAAGGAGATCGAGCGGCTCGACGACGCGATGGGGGCGATGAAGCTCGCCCTCGATGAAATGCTGGCGACCACCGACGTCGCCGCCGGCGGCGAGCATCGCGAGGTGCTGGAGACCTATCGCATGTTCGCCGAGGATCGCGGCTGGGCCAGCCGTATCGTCGAGGCGATCGAGACCGGCCTGACCGCGGAAGCCGCGGTGCAGAAGGTGCAGAACGACACCCGCGCCCGCATGCGCGAGATCACCGATCCCTACCTGCGCGAGCGCCTGGCGGATCTCGACGATCTCGCCAACCGGCTGCAGCGCCATCTGCTGGGGCAAGGCGATATCCAGCAGCCGCGCGAGCTGCCGGACGAGACCATCCTGGTCGCCCGCAACATGGGTCCGGCGGAACTGCTCGATTACGACCGCCGCAAGCTGAAGGGCGTGGTGCTGGAAGAAGGCACCGCTACCGCGCATGTCGCGATCGTCGCGCGGGCGCTCGACGTGCCGGTGCTCGGGCGCTGCCACGACCTCATGGCGAAGGTGCTGCCCGGCGATCCGCTGATCGTCGATGGCGACAATGCCCAGCTCTACGTGCGGCCGCCGGAGGACATCCAGCAGACCTATGCCGAGGCCATGCGTCAGCGCAGCGAGCGCCAGCAGGCCTTCGCCGCGATCCGCAATCTGCCGGCGGTGACCCTCGACGGCGTCGAGGTCACGCTGATGGTCAATGCCGGGCTCTTGATCGACGTGCCGCAGATCGAGGCGCAGGGTGCGGCCGGCATCGGGCTCTATCGCACCGAGATCACCTTCATGGTGGCGCAGAGCTTCCCCGACGTGGCGCGGCAGCGCGACGTCTACAAACGGGCGATGGATGCCAGCAACGGCAAGCCGGTCATCTTCCGCACGCTCGATATTGGCAGCGACAAGGTGCTCTCCTACTGGCAGCGCGATCCCGAGGAAAATCCGGCGATGGGCTGGCGGGCGATCCGCATCTCGCTCGACCGTCCGGCCTTGCTCCGGCAGCAGCTGCGCGCCCTGATCCTCGCCGCCGAAGGTCGGCCGCTTTCGGTCATGTTCCCGATGGTCGCCGAGGCCTGGGAATTTGAAGAGGCGCGGGCACTTCTGAAGCTCGAATTGGATCGCGCCGCCCAGGCCGGGCAGCAGGTGCCAAGCGCGGTTAAGGTCGGCGCAATGATTGAGGTGCCGTCGCTTTATTTCCAGCTCGACACCCTGCTCGATCGCCTCGACTTCGTCTCGGTGGGCAGCAACGACCTGAAGCAGTTCCTCTACGCAGCCGATCGCGGCAACCCGCGCCTGGCGGATCGCTACGACACGCTGGCGCCGGCGATGGTGAAGCTGCTCGGCATGATCGCCGCCGCCGCCAATGCCCAGGGCAAGTCCTTGAGCCTTTGCGGCGAGATGGCCGGCGACCCGATCGCGGCCATGGCTTTGCTCTGCCTCGGCTTTCGCCAGCTCTCCATGGCGCCGACCTCGGTCGGCCCGGTCCGCGCCATGATCCGCAGCCTGGATCTGGGCCGCCTTCTGTCCTATTGGGCCGAGTTGCAGGCCCGCCCGGTCTCCGATCTCAGGAGCCGGCTGCTGGTCTTCGCAAGGGACCATGGCGTTGCCCTGTAATTGCCGCAAGTTGCAGGCTTTTCAGCAATTGCGCCGGTCCCGGCCCAAAGTTATAACGGGCCGAATCCCTATGACGATGCCTTCAGGGACCATGGATGGCGCAACGCAGAGCCAATCTGTTCAACACGGGCGAGACCGATATGCCGGATGACGGCCGCTTCGGTGGCGTCGGCGCCCTGCTGCGCCGCCGGCGTGAAGAGATCCAGCAGGATGTCGAGGACGTCTCCCGCCAGCTGCGGATCCGCTCCGCCTATATCCGCGCCATCGAAGAGGGCCGGTTCCAGGAATTGCCGGGCAATGCCTATGCCATCGGCTTCGTGCGCGCCTATGCCGATTATCTCGGCCTCGACGGCGGCAATGTGGTCAGCGACTACCGGGACGAGCTGGCGCGGCGCAGCCGGCAGAACGAGCTGGTCTGGCCGACCGAAGGCGGTGAATCCCGCTTCCCGGGGGGCGCGATCCTGGGCGTCTGCCTGCTCCTGGCGGTCGCCATCTACGGCGGCTGGTATTACGCGAGCCAGTCCGGCGGCACCGGCATCAAGCTGATCGACCAAGTTCCTGACTACATCAAGAAGCAGACCGGGCTCGGCGAGAGCGCGGAAAGCGAAGCGCCCGCCGAGCCGACCCGGACCGAGGCCCAGGCCGCCACCTCGACCAGCGAGCCTGCCGCTCCGAGCCCGGAAACACCGCCGGCGACCGCCGCCACCGAGACGCCGCCGGCGGCGGCGCCCGAACCCAGCCCGGCGACCGCCGCCGCGCCGACCCCGCCGCCTCCGGCAGTCGTGGCAACCCCGACTCCCAGCAATGAACCGGCCGCCGTGGCCCTCGGGCAGGGACAGCCGGAGCCAGCCCCCGCCGCGCCTGTAGCGCCAAATCCTGCGGCGCCGGCCACCAGCGCGCCCACCACCAGTGAGCCGGCATCCGCGCCGGCCGGTGAAGCTGCTGTCGGCCCGTCGCCCTCCGCCACCGAGCAGGCCTCCACCGCGACCGAGCCGGTGCCCGTGCCGCCGGCCGCCAAGGTGGTGATCCGGGCCAACCGCGACAGCTGGATCGAGATTCGGGACAAGGACGACGCCGTCGTGCTGCAGCGGGTGCTGCGCCAGGGTGAGACCTTCAACGTGCCGGACCAGAAGGGTATGGTGATGACGACCGGCAATGCGGGTGGCATCGTGATCGAGCTCGAGGGCCGGCCGCTGCAGGCCTTGGGCTCGCTCGGCGTCGTGAAGCGCGGAATCAAGCTCGATCCGGCGGCGCTCTCCGACGGCTCCGCCTTTAACACCGAGGAATAGCCCCCACCCTGCGTCATTGCCGGGCTTGACCGGCAATCTCGGGCCGCCGGGAGCCAGAAGCCCGGTTCAAGCCCGGGGATGACGCTAAGTGGCTGATATTCAGGCGGTAATTTTGACCGCCGCGGCGAGGGAACGCGGCTGCGGTACTTGATCTTTTAACCTCGTCAGCGCATGTTCCGCATTTGCGGCGTCCACGGCGACAGCCCGGCCTTTTTTCACCAGCAGCGAGTCCCAAGGATCATGAGCGTTCGTCCCTATCGCGACATCCTCCGGCGGAAATCCCGGCAGATCCGCGTCGGCTCCGTGCTGGTCGGCGGCGACGCCCCGATCTCGGTCCAGACCATGACCAACACGCTCACCCAGGACGTCGCCGCGACGGTGGCTCAGATCAAGGCGGCGGAAGCCGCCGGCGCCGACATCGTCCGCGTCTCCTGCCCCGACGAGGACTCGACCGCGGGGCTGAAGGAGATCGTGAAGCAGGTGACGGTGCCGATCGTCGCCGACATCCACTTCCACTATAAGCGCGGCATCGAGGCTGCCGAAGCCGGTGCCGCATGTCTCCGGATCAATCCCGGCAATATCGGCAGCGCCGACCGCGTCCGCGAGGTGGTGAAGGCGGCGAAGGACCATGGCTGCTCGATGCGGATCGGCGTCAATGCCGGTTCGCTGGAGCGCGACCTGCTGGAGAAATACGGCGAGCCTTGCCCCGAGGCGATGGTGGAATCCGCGCTGGATCACATGAAGATCCTGCAGGACCATGACTTCCACGAGTTCAAGATCAGTGTGAAGGCCTCGGATCCATTCCTGGCCGTCGCCGCCTACCAGGGCCTGGCCGATGCCTGCGACTACCCGCTGCATCTCGGCATCACCGAGGCGGGTGGGCTTCGCACCGGCACGGTGAAGTCTTCGATCGGCTTGGGCTCGCTGCTCTGGGCCGGCATCGGCGACACCATCCGGGTCTCGCTCTCCGCCGATCCGGTGGAAGAGGTGAAGGTCGGCTTCGACATCCTGAAGTCGCTGAACCTCCGCCATCGCGGCGTGAACCTGATTTCCTGCCCGTCCTGCGCCCGGCAGAACTTCGACGTCATCAAAACCGTCGAGGCGCTGGAGAAGCGCATCGCCCATATCACCACGCCGATGTCGGTCTCGATCATCGGCTGCGTGGTCAACGGCCCGGGCGAGGCACGCGAGACCGATATCGGCTTCACCGGCGGCGGCAACGACACGCATATGGTCTATATCGCGGGCCAGCAGCACCACCGGCTGAAGAACCAGGATATCGTCGAGCACATGGCCGAGCTCATCGAGAAGAAAGCGGCGGAGATCGAAGCCGCCAAGGCTGCGGAAAAGGCCAAGCAGTCCGCCGCCGCCGAATAGCTTCCTCTTAGGGCTTCCCATGTCTGAGCTTCAGCCGGTTCGCGGCACACACGATCTTTTGCCTGATGAGATGCGGCGCTATCGCCGCGTCGCAGAGACGGCGCGTCGCGCCGCCGAGTGTTTCGGCTTCCAGGAGATGGCGACGCCGATCTTCGAGTTCTCCGAGGTGTTCAAGCGCACGCTCGGTGACACCTCGGACATCGTCACCAAGGAGATGTACACCTTCACGGATCGCGGCGGCGAGACGATTACCTTGCGTCCGGAAGGCACCGCCAGCGTCGCCCGCGCGCTGATCTCCGGCGGCCTGGCGCAGCACCTGCCGCTGAAATACTTCTACTCCGGCCCGATGTTCCGCTACGAGCGGCCGCAGAAGGGCCGCATGCGGCAATTCCACCAGACCGGCATCGAGCTCCTGGGTGTCAAGGAGCCGCTGGGCGACGTCGAGGTGATCGCGACCGGCGCCGAGTTCCTGCGCCGGATCGGCGCCTGGGACCGCTCGCAGCTCGAGATCAACACGCTCGGCGACAATGAAAGCCGGCAGAACTATCGCAAGGTGCTGGTGGATTACCTCTCCGGTCACCGCGAGAAGCTCTCCGAGGACAGCGTCAGCCGGCTGGAACGAAACCCGCTGCGCATCCTCGATTCCAAGGATCACGGCGACCAGGCGATCGTCGCGCATGCGCCGGTCTATACCGACTACCTCAACGAGACGAGCCGCGATTTCTTCGCCAAGGTGAAGAGCGGCCTCGATGCGCTGGGCATCAAGTATGTGGTCAACCCGCGGCTGGTGCGCGGCCTCGACTATTACAGCCACACCTGCTTCGAGGTGACCTGCGAGGAGCTGGGTGCGCAAAAGACCATATTGGCCGGCGGCCGCTATGACGGCCTCATTCCGATGATGGGCGGACCGGAGACGCCGGGGGTCGGCTGGGCCAGCGGCATCGAACGCTGCGCCATGCTGCTTCAGGAGACGCCCGAGGCCCGCGCGCCCATTGCATTGGTGCCGATGGGCGAGCGTGCCGAGGCCGCGGCGCTGAAGATCGCCGGCGAGCTGCGGCGACTCGATTTTGCGGTCGATCTCGGCTTCTCCGGCAACATGAAGTCGCGCATGAAGCGGGCGAACAAGATCGCCGCCAAGGTCGCCGTGATCCTCGGCGACAATGAGCTTGATCGGAACGTCGCCACCGTCAAGAATCTCGCGAGCGGTGAGCAGAGCGCGATCGGGCTGGACCGTCTGGCGGATGCGCTCGAATCCTACAGGTAAAGGCCTTGGGATAGGGGCGAAGACATTCCTGATCGTGGGCGCCAATCACAGGGACGCTCCCGACCTGTTGCGCGACCGGCTGCAAGGCACCGAAGCCGATCAGTTGCGCATGATGGCGCGCTGCCGCGAGATCGGCCTGGAACAGGCCGCTGTGCTCGCCACCTGCGACCGCTGCGAGATCTGGACCACCGTCGAGGATGCAGGTGCCAATGCACCGCAGCTGGCCGCCTTGATCGCCGAAGCCGCCGCGCTTCCCGTCGCGCAAGTTGCGCCACAGTTGCATCACCTGAGCGGGGCCGAAGCTCTGCGCTATGCCTTCGCGGTTGCGGCATCACTCGAATCGCAGATTGTCGGTGAGCCGCAGGTCCTGGCCCAGGTGAAGGATGCGCATCGCCTCGCGGCCCGCGCCGGCATGCTGGGGCCTGAACTCGATGCAGTATTTCGCTCGGCCCTGCAGACTGGCAAGAAGGTGCGCTCTGAGACCGAAATCGCGCAGGAATCCGTCTCGATGGCGGCTTGCGTGATCGCGCTCTGTCGCCAGGTCTTCGGCAGCCTGCCCAAGATTAACGCCCTAATTCTCGGCGACGGCGAACTCGGCGAGTTCGTGATGCAGCAATTGATGGAAGCGGGCCTGAGCCGCTGGACTTTCGTCCATCGCAGCCCGGAACGGGCGCAAGCCTGGGCGTCACGGCATCGCGGTTCCCACGCCGCGACGCTTGCCGATCTCGACCGATTGCTGCCAGCCGCCGATGTCACGATCAGCGCGCTGGACGGGGCGCAGACCGCCATCAGCCCCGACCAGGTGAAGGGCGCCCTGCGGGTGCGCCGCCGCCAGCCCATGCTGTTCGTCGATCTCGCCGTACCGGGCGACATCGATCCCCGGGTCAACGACGTCGATGACGCCTTCCTCTATGGCCTCGACGATCTGGAGCGCCTGGCGATGCGCGGGCGGCACGGCCGCGAGGAAGCGGCGGCCAAGGCCTGGAACATCATCGACACCGCCGTTGCCGCCTTCGAACGCGACAGCGAGGCGCGGACCGCGGCGCCGTCGCTCAGCGCCTTGAAGGCGCATTTCGACGCCGAGCGCGAACGCCTGCTGGCCGAGCAGCCGGGCCTCGACGCGGCCGAGGCGACGCGCCGCCTGATCAACCGATTGCTGCACAGGCCGATCACGGTGCTGAAGGATGCCGCGCCGGACCCGAAGCTCGAAGCCGCCGCCCTGGCGCTGTTCGGCATCGGCCCGGAAGTGAAAGAGGATTGAAGTGTCTGCTCTGAACGAAAAACTGGATCGTGTCGCCAAGCGCTATGACGAGATCGCCGCCCTGATGGCGAGCGAGGGGCCGAAGGATGCGCAATCCTTCGCCAAGCTCTCCAAGGAATATTCCGACCTCGGCCCGGTGGTGGAAGCAATCCGCGAGCTGCGTTCGGCCGAGCGGGAGTCGATCGATCTCACGCAATTGCTGAGCGATCCTTCCGCCGATGCCGAGATGAAGGCTTTGGCCGAGGAGGAGCGCAGCGTGTTGCAGGAAAAGCTGCCGGCGCTGGAGAAGAAGGTGCAGCTGCTCCTTCTGCCGAAGGACGAGGCCGATGAGCGCAACGCCATCCTCGAAGTCCGCGCCGGCACCGGCGGCGAGGAGGCGGCGTTGTTCGCTGCCAATCTCTTCCGCATGTATGCCCGCTACGCGGCGCTGAAAGGCTGGCGCTTCGAACCGATGGAGGTCTCCGAGACCGGGCTCGGCGGCTACAAGGAGGCGATCGCCACCATCACCGGCCGCAACGTCTTCGCGCATCTGAAATTCGAATCCGGCGTGCACCGGGTGCAGCGCGTGCCGGAGACCGAGGCCTCGGGCCGCATCCACACCTCGGCGGCAACGGTCGCCGTGCTGCCGGAAGCCGAGGAAGTCGATGTGCAGATCGATGAGAAGGATCTCCGCATCGACGTGTTCCGCTCCAGCGGCCCGGGCGGCCAGTCGGTGAACACCACCGACAGCGCGGTCCGCATCACCCATATCCCGACCGGCCTCGTGGTGCAGCAGCAGGACGAGAAGTCGCAGCACAAGAACAAGGCCAAGGCGCTCAAGGTCCTGCGCGCCCGCCTCTACGACCAGGAGCGCAGCCGCAAGGACGCGGAGCGGGCGAGCGCGCGCAAGAGCCAGGTCGGCAGCGGCGACCGGTCGGAGCGGATCCGCACCTACAACTTCCCGCAGGGGCGTTGCACCGACCACCGCATCAACCTGACGCTCTACAAGCTCGACCGCGTCATGGAGGGCGAGATGGACGAGATCATCGACGCGCTGATCGCCCATGACCAGGCCGAGCGCCTTTCGGAAATTCAATGACGGTTGGCGAGGCTCTGGCCCAGGCGGTGATCCGTCTTGGCGCTGTGGGTATCGACCGGCCGCAGGCTGAAGCGCGGATTCTGCTTGAGGTCGCCGGCGGTCGCGGCCGGGGGCAGATCATCGCCTTTCCGGAACATGCGCTCACGTCCGCGCAATGCGACGCTTTCGATGCGCTGGTTGCGCGCCGCTGCGCGCGTGAGCCGATCTCGCGGATCCTCGGCAGCCGCGAGTTCTGGTCGCTGCGCTTTGCCGTCGGCCCGGCCACGCTCGATCCGCGTCCCGACAGCGAGACCCTCGTCGAGGCCGTGCTCGGCCGTATCCCGGATAGGAACGTCGAGATCAGCCTGGTCGATCTCGGCACCGGGACCGGCTGTCTGTTGCTGGCCCTCCTGTCGGAGCTGCCGCGGGCCAAGGGCCTCGGCATCGATATCAGCGCGGACGCATGCGATATCGCCGCCGCGAATGCGGCGACGCTCGGCCTCGATGCCCGCGCGGATTTTCGCACCGGCGATTGGCTGCGCGGCATTTCCGCGCAATTCGACGTCATCCTCTCCAACCCGCCCTATATCGAGTCGACGGCCATCAATGGCTTGGAGCCTGAGGTCGCGAAGTTCGATCCGCACCGCGCGCTCGATGGCGGCGTGGACGGCCTGTCGGCCTATCGCGCCCTGCTTCCGCAAGCCACGGCCCACCTGAACCCGGGCGGCTTCCTGGTGCTGGAGATCGGCGCGGGGCAGGGGAAAGCGGTTTCTGACCTCGCCGAACACGCGGGTTTGACCGCTGCCGGCAGCGTCAACGACCTCGCCGGAATCGAGCGCTGCCTGCTGTTCAGCCGGTAGAATCGGCCCTTTTGGCGGTGCAAAAAACTGTTGGAAATCGCCCCCGAACCGGCTACGGTCGCTTCGGCTTTGGGGTGAGCATTCGGACGACAGCCATTGGCTGACCCGCACCTCGATACGGCCCCCGACATCGGAATGGCGGTCCCCGGGTGTAAGAACACCTGAAGATGATCGGGCGCGTTTCCTAGTTTTGCCGCTGACGATTCAGCGCGGTGAGATTGGCCGAGGCGCGAAGCCTGGACC
Organism: Dongia sp. agr-C8; assembly: GCF_054658695.1. Classification (NCBI taxonomy): domain Bacteria; kingdom Pseudomonadati; phylum Pseudomonadota; class Alphaproteobacteria; order Rhodospirillales; family Dongiaceae; genus Dongia; species Dongia sp. agr-C8. The sequence goes on along the minus strand of NZ_BAAGHZ010000005.1, from coordinate 8,201 downwards.
GCAGCAATGCGAAGTGATTGACGCATGAGACCGAATAACCAGAATCGACGCGGCCGCGGCCGCGGCCCGCGCAAACCCCATGGCGGCCCGCACGGGGGCCATGGCGGCGGCGGACAAGGCAAGGGACACAACTACGACAGCGCGGGACCCGATATCCGGGTCCGCGGCAACGCCTATCAGGTCCTCGAGAAGTATCTGCAGCTCGCACGCGATGCCGGCACCGCCGGCGACCGCGTTGCCGCGGAGAATTTCCTGCAGCATGCCGATCACTATTACCGGGTCGTGGCGGCGCAGAACGAAGGTCAGCGGCCGCGAATCGGCGGGCGGGAAATCTCCGTCGCGGATGTCAACGTGCAGAACGTGAGCCAGGGCCTCTCGGCGGCGCTCTCTGGTCATGGTCATGGTGGCGACGAGTCGCAGCATGGCGGCGAAAATCAGCAGGGCGGCCACGGCAACGGCCAGATGCGCCCGAACCAAAATTCCGGCGAGCAGAACCATCCGAACCAGCAGAGTCAAAGTGGTGGTCAGCCGCAGAACGTCGACGGCGGCGACCAGGGCTCCGGCGAGAATGGTGGCGACGGGCAGGGCTTCGTCGCGCCGGATGAGCAGCCGGATTATCCCGAAGAGCTGATCCCGGCCGACGGTGCCAATGCCGGTCCGCGCGAGGGGCAGCAGCAGGATGGCCGCCACCAGGGCCGTGGCCGAGGCCGTCGCCGCGGTCCCGGGCGCCGGGTCCGCAACGAGGGTGATGAGGGTGCTGCGCCTGCACCCCAACAAGCGCCCGGCGAAGGCCAATAGCGACGAAGCGGCGCAGGCCGGCCTTCCCAAATCCGGTTTCGGCCCCTTGCCTAAGGATTAACCAACTCCATATCTGTTGGAGGGGTTAATCCCGAATGGCATCGAGACCGCGTGCCTCGCGACTGGGCGCGGTCGGAAGAGGGCTGAAAACATGGACTTAGAGAAATTCACCGAACGTTCGCGCGGGTTCTTTCAGGCTGCCCAGGCGCTCGCCTTGCGCAACGGGCACCAGCAACTGACACCCGAGCACCTGCTGAAAGTTCTGCTCGACGACAAGGAAGGTTTGGCCGCCAACCTGATGAAGGCATCCGGCGCCGACCCGAAGAAGGCGCTCGCCGCCGTCGAGAAGGAACTCGACAAGCTTCCCAAGGTCGAAGGCACCGGCGCCGGCCAGGTCTATATGGCGCCGCCTCTGGCGCGGCTGCTCGGCAAGGCCGAGGAGGCCGCCGAGAAGGCCGGTGACGGCTATGTCACCGCTGAGCGCCTGCTTCTGGCGCTGGCGCTGGACACCAGCACCGGCGCCGGCAAGGCGCTGAAGGACGCCGGCCTGACCGCGCAGGGCGTCAACAACGCAATCAACGAACTCCGCAAGGGCCGCAAGGCCGACAGTGCCACCGCCGAGGACAGCTACGACGCGCTGAAGAAATATGCGCGCGATTTCACCGCGCTGGCGAGGGCCGGCAAGCTTGACCCGGTCATCGGCCGCGACGAAGAGATCCGACGCACGATCCAGGTTCTGTCGCGCCGCACCAAGAACAATCCGGTGCTGATCGGCGAGCCCGGCGTCGGAAAGACCGCGATTGTCGAAGGACTCGCGCTCCGCATTGCCAATGGCGATGTGCCGGAAGGCCTGAAGCGCAAAACCCTGATGTCGCTCGACCTGGGTGCCTTGATCGCCGGTGCGAAATTCCGCGGCGAGTTCGAGGAGCGCCTGAAGGCTGTGCTGACCGAGATCTCGGCGGCGGCCGGCGAGATCATCCTGTTCATCGACGAGCTGCACACACTGGTCGGCGCCGGCAAGGCGGAGGGCGCGATGGACGCCTCCAACATGTTGAAGCCCGCCCTGGCGCGCGGCGAGCTGCATTGCGTCGGTGCCACCACGCTGGACGAATACCGCAAGCATATAGAGAAGGACGCGGCGCTGGCGCGGCGTTTCCAGCCGGTCGTGGTCGGCGAGCCCTCGGTCAACGAGACGATCTCGATCCTGCGCGGCCTGAAGGAGAAGTACGAGCTGCATCACGGCGTGCGCATCACCGATGCGGCGATCGTGGCCGCGGCGACGCTCTCCAACCGTTACATCACCGACCGCTTCCTGCCGGACAAGGCGATCGACCTGGTCGACGAGGCGGCCTCGCGCTTGCGCATGGAGGTCGATTCCAAGCCCGAAGAGATCGACGAGGTCGATCGCAAGCTGGTTCAGCTCAAGATCGAGCGCGAAGCCCTGAAGAAGGAGAGCGACCCGGCTTCCAAGGAACGCCTCGCCCACCTGCTGAAGGAGGTCGAGGAACTGGAGGCGACGTCGACGGCCCTGACGGCGGAATGGAAGTCCGAGAAACGCAATCTCGATGATGCCCAGAAGCTGAAGGAACGCCTGGAGCAAGCCAAGCTCGAGGCCGAGCGGGCGCAGCGCGGCGGCGACTTTGCCAAGGCCGGCGAGCTCACCTACTCGGTCATTCCCGATCTCACCAAGAAGCTGCAGGCCGCGGAAACCGCCGCACAGCACCGCATGCTGAACGAGGTTGTGAGCGAAGAGGATATCGCCTCGGTGGTCTCCCGCTGGACCGGCATCCCGGTTGATAAGATGCTGGCGGGCGAGCGCGATAAGCTGTTGAAGATGGAGGAAGCGCTCGGCCGCCGGGTGGTCGGCCAAGAGGAGGCGCTGGTCGCCGTCTCGAATGCGGTGCGCCGCGCGCGTGCTGGATTGCAGGATCCCAACCGGCCGATCGGCTCCTTCCTGATGCTGGGCCCGACCGGCGTCGGCAAGACCGAGCTGACCAAGGCGTTGGCGGGCTTCCTATTCGACGACGACCAGGCGATGGTCCGGATCGACATGTCGGAGTTCATGGAGAAGCACGCGGTCTCGCGCCTCATTGGTGCACCGCCGGGCTATGTCGGCTATGACGAAGGCGGCGTATTGACCGAAGCGGTGCGGCGCCGGCCCTATCAGGTCGTGCTGTTCGACGAGGTCGAGAAGGCACATCCCGACGTCTTCAATGTGCTCCTGCAGGTGCTCGACGACGGTCGCCTGACCGACGGCCAGGGCCGCACGGTCGATTTTAAGAACACCCTGATCATCCTGACCTCGAACCTGGGGAGCGAGTACCTCGCCGGGCTGAAGGAGGGCGAAGATTCCAGCGCGGTCCGAGACCAGGTGATGGGCGTGGTGCGGCAGGCCTTCCGTCCGGAATTCCTGAACCGGCTGGACGAGATCATCCTGTTCCATCGCTTGAGCCGCAAGCACATGACCAGCATCGTCGAGATCCAGCTGCAGCGGCTCCAGGCCCTGCTGGCCGACCGCAAGCTGGAGCTCGCTCTCGACGCCAAGGCCAAGGAATGGCTGGCCGAGACCGGCTATGACCCAATCTATGGCGCGCGGCCGCTGAAGCGGGTTATCCAGCGCGAGCTGCAGAATCCGCTGGCGACCATGATCCTGGAAGGCCGCTTCAAGCCCGGCGAAGACATCAAGGTCTCCGCCGACAAGAACGGCCTCACCATCGGCGGCGAGAGCCTGTCACAGGCTGCGGCGTAATCTCGAATAGCGGCCGCCGCTTCAGCGCGGCGGCCGCATCGCGATCAAGGCCTGCGATTCCACGATCTCGGTGATCTCGCCGTTGCTGGCGAAGGGCGCCAGCTTCTCGTTGAGCTCGGCGATCATCGCGTCGGCTCGCGCGCCGATCCTGTCGCGCGACACGCTGGAGAGCGAGAGCAAGCGGTCCTCGATGTTCGCGACCGGCGTGCGCCGGCTTTCGAGGACGCCGATGCGCTCCATCTGCGAGAAGGGCGAGGCGAGCAGCACCGATTCATGCTGGACCCATTCCGCGCCCTTGCGCTGACGACGCGCCGAATCGTCCGCCGAATACTTGTCCAGCACCGCGTCATAGACTGTGCGCCAGGCGTTCTCCTGCAGCTCGGGATGGCGGTCGCCGAACAGCGCCAGTGCGCCGCCGGTCTCGATCATGCCGTCGAGCCGCCGCAATGTGTCGGCGCGATCCATCCAATGGAAGGCACGCCCGATCGCGGCCAGGCGGAAGCTGCCAAGTCCCGGCCCGATATCATAGGAACTGCCTTCGACGAAGCGGATCGCGAAGCCAGCTTCCGCTGCATCAGCCGCGGCGATCCGCAGCATCTCCGGTTCCGGGTCGATTGCGGTCACCGCTCCGGCCAGGGGGGCGAAGCCGAGCGCCAGCTGCCCGGGTCCGCAGCCGAGATCCAAAACGGCATGCGCGCGTGTCAGGCCGATACGCTCCGCGACCCGGTCGAACAGGGCAAGGGCATAGGCCGGGCGCCCCTGGCGATAGTGTTCGGCGGCGCTGCGGAAGCGGTGCTTCTCGAAGGGGATCGGCGCGTTCATTCGAGCTCCTGCTGTTCCATGCTCGGCGGCCGGCCCCCTTGCAACGCCGCCACGGCGTCGATCCTTTGCTGGATTTTCTGACGTTTGACTGTCGACAGAAACGCCGCCACCAGGCCGGAGACCGGTTCGCGGTCGGCATAGACCAGGCCGATCGAGGGACTGGGCCTCGGCTCGCCCATCGGCAATGCGCGCAGCCCGTTCGATATCCCGGTCAGCAGCAGCAGGCTCTGCGGCACGATCCCCGACCATTGGCCCAGCCGGACATGCGACATAACCGGGATCAGCGCATTCGCCTCGATCACCGGGCGCGGCGTCTCGCCGATGGTGGCAAAGGCGCGGTCGATGATCCGCCGGTTCTGCATGTCGTTCGACAGCAGGCAGAGCCGCTCCTTCGCCGCATCGCGCCAGGACATCTCGCTGCGCCCGGCGAAGCGCGGGTGGTCACCGGTGATGAAGACGAAGCGGTCGCGATAGATCGGCAAGGTCCGAACGCGGCTTAACGGCTCGTTGTCGAGATAGGTGATGCCGACATCGAGGTCGAAGGTGTCGATGCCGCGCTGGATCTCCTTCGACGAGAGCGACTGGATATGGATCGAGACCGATGGATGCTGCGCACAGAACGGCGTCGTCAGCAGCGCGATCACCGGCAGGGCCGCCGGTATGGCGCCGATCCGCAGCCGGCCGGCCAGGGCGCGCTTCAAGACCGAGATGTCCTGCCTGAGCGATTCGAAGTCGTGCACCAGCCGTTGCGCGCGATCCAGCACCAGCTGGCCTTCAGGGGTGAAGCCGATGAAGCGGCGGGAGCGCTCGACCACGCGCACGCCAAGCTCGCCTTCGATCTGGCGGATCGCCGCCGACAAGGCAGGCTGCGAAATGCCGCAGGCCTCCGCCGCGCGGCCAAAATGCCGCTCGCGCGCCAGAGCCGTCAGATAGGTGAGGTGCTTGACCAGCATGGGCGGCCCGCCGTCGCGGCCGCGTCAGATCCGCGGCGGGCGCACTCTATCGCCGGCCACGGCGCCGGGGCAATCCGCTTAACGGCGGAGAGAGCTCAGTTCAGGCAGCCGCGGGCGCGGTTGCAGTCGAGCGCTGGCGCGGCGCCGGACTGGTCGGCGATCTCGGCACGGTTGATCAGGTCGCGGCGCTGCTTCTGCATCGCAGCGACCTGGGCCTTGAAGTCTTTCAGCGCCTTGCCGTTCAGCTTGTCCGAGGCGACGGTCTTGACCGTGCTCGGATTGACGTGCTTGCCGTTGATCATGATCTCGAAATGGAGGTGCGGCCCGGTCGAGCGGCCGGTGGTGCCGACATAGGCGATTACCTGGCCCTGCTTCACCTTCGAGCCCTTCTTCAGGCCGCTCGCGAACTTGCTGGTATGCGCGTAGGCGGTCTCGTAAGTGCCGTTGTGGCGCAGCTTGATCCACTTGCCGTAGCCGTTCTTCCAGCCGATCTCCTCGACCACGCCGTTGCCGGCGGCGAAGATCGGGGTGCCGCTCGGCGCGCCGAAGTCGATGCCCTGATGCATCGCCGAGTAGCCGAGGATCGGGTTGACGCGCATGCCGAAGCCCGAAGTGATGCGCGCGCCGTCGATCGGCGTCTTCAGCAGCGACTTGCGGACTGCGACGCCATCTCCGGTGAAGTATTCGCCGTCGCCGTCGCGCTCGAAGTAGTAGATCGGCATCGGCTTGCCGCCGATCGAAAGCGAAGCATAAAGCAGGCGACCCGCCTTGGCGAAGTCGCCCTTCTCGTTGTCGAAGCGCTCGTACATCACCTCGAAGGAATCGCCTTCATGGATGTCGCGCTGGAAATCGACGTCGTAGGAATAGGCCTTGATGATTTCGCCGATCAGGCCAACCGGCACGCCGGATTCCCGCGCGGCTTCGAACAGGCTGATGTCGATTTGACCGGCGGCGCGATCGATGCGCTCGGTCAGCGGCTTGTCGTAGGCGGCCGCCACGAATTGGCCGGCGGCGTCGCGGGTCAGCTTCACGTCGCGCTCGACGCTCGGCTGCAGGCTCAGCGCCACCAGCTTGTTGTCGGAATCGGCCGCGGGACCCGCGCCGGTTGCGAAGTTGAGCGTGATCTCCTGGCCGATCTTGAGGTCGCTCGGCGAGAATACGTCGGTCAGCGAGTGGCTTGCGGCCTGCGCCTCGGTGTCGGAGAGGCCGGCCTTGGTCAGCAGGCCGAACAGGGTATCGCCGCGTCGCACCTCGATGACGCGCTTCACGCCCGGAAGCTCGACATTGGTGTCGAAGGCGGTCGCGGAAAGGACCGAACTTGGGGTCGGGGGCTGCGCCGTGGCGGTCTGAAGCTTGAATCCGGAGGTTGATTCGGAACTGCTGGACTCGGCGCTGAAGAAGTCGTCCGGAACGGTCGCGGTCTTGTCGCCGTAGACCCAGTTCAAGGTCGCGACCAGGGCGCGCGACGCCGGGTCGGGCTCGGCGACCGGCACTTTCTCGGCCGGGGCCGCAACGGCCACCGGCGCTTCGGGCGCCGCTGGCTGGATCTCGGCGACCGGTTCCGGCGCGGCCAGAGGCGCTGGCCTTGCATCGGCGACGAGAACCGGCTCATCCTTGCGATTCTCAACCACCGGTGCTTCCACGGCCGGAGTCTCGGCGACCGTCGGAACGACAACGGGCGGCGCCGGCGGAGTCGCGATGACCGGTGGAGTAGCGACGACCGGTGCGGGGGCGACAACCGGCGCGGGGTCGACGACCGGCGGCGTCACCACCACCGGCGGCATCAGCAGCGTTTCGTCCCGCTTCGATTCCGTGGCGACCGGCGCCGCATCCGCGACCACGACTTCCGGCTCATCGACGTCGCTTGGCGCGTCCGCTTCTTCCTTGCTCCAGCTGGTATCCGGCGCGGGGTAGTAGGGAGTCGGCGCGACGCTCTCATGCGTTGCCGAAGCCACCGCGGTGATCATCGGCGCGAGATCGAAGCGCAGGCGCTGGGTCCAGCTCGGCGCGCCGCTATTGCTGGCAATCAACGCTTCGGTGGAGACGGTATCGCGGAGACTCTGCGCTGCACTGGCGGGACTGACGACCGGCGGCTGTGCCGACTGCATGGCGCCCACGCCGCCCAGGACGACGAAGCCGGCGGCGGTGTAGGCCAGATAACGCTTGAGCGTCCCCCAAATCTGAGCGCGGGTCTGCTGCAATACTGTGTCCCCTGCTTTGCGATCGGGTTACTGGCGTCCGGTGGCGTGATTCCCCTGCCGACCGGGGCGAACCCTGCATTAACCTAGTGATGGTCGTCACAATGGCAGGGGGATTCGTCTGTTGTCAACCAAGATTGTGCAATCAGATCAAATCCTTGTGCCATAATGTGAACAAAATGGGGACATCGGCGGTAACGCTATTGTTTCCGTATGTTTCAATGCCTATCTGAAATTCGCGCCTTGGCGCGACCTGGGGCGAACTCATTGAACCAGCGCCGTAATTGCGCGTTCGCCTGCGACAGATTGGCGAATCTGTCCCGGCTTCGTAACACGTGTTGACAGGCCTCCAGGCCGCGCGTATAAGCCCGCTCCTCTGAGGCGCCGGTGGCGGATCGGTCGGGTTCTAGACCGGGTCTATGCGGCGCCTTCACGCTGTTTGACATTGTAATATTGACGAGAAGGGATACGCGGGCGGCGGGTCCTGGGACAGTTCTTCGGAACTGAGTTCTGGGCTCTTGCTGTCTTCGTTATCTCGAGACGTTGCGGTTCTCTGGCTGAGCGATCGGCTGGAGGGCATGTAGCGTTTCATGCAGTAAGGAAGACGCGTTTAAGCAAGGACCAACGTTGACGGATCGACCGGAGCTTCGGCTCTGAGAGATCAGGTTAACCTGAGAGTTT
>NZ_BAAGHZ010000004.1:0-842466 GCF_054658695.1 Dongia sp. agr-C8 | reverse complement strand
CTATGCAATAAGCATCCGACACAACAATGCCACACCGGCTCGCTGGTACCGCGGGATGGAGCAGCCCGGTAGCTCGTCAGGCTCATAACCTGAAGGTCGCAGGTTCAAATCCTGCTCCCGCAACCAATCTACCCACAAGCAAAACGCCCCGTGCTGAAATGCCGGGGCGTTTTGCTTTTGCGCGCGTGAATCAGTCGGCGGCGGCCTGCAGCGCCGGCTTGATGCCGTCGGCGATCTCGCCGGCGATTGCCGCTTCGACGGCGATCAAATCCGCGGCGCTGAGCGCACGCTCGACGTTCCAGGACCAGAGATAACGGCCGGTCTGCGATTCCGCCAAGGCGGCGGAGATGTAGATCTTGCCGCCGACGGTCGTGGCGGAGCCGGAGAGAACGAAGTCCGGCTTGATCGCTTCCTGCGCCGCGGCGCCTTGCTCCAGTACCGAGATCGCTTGATGCGGCGACAGCCGGCCGATCAGCTCGGTTGTGATGCCGCGCGCAACGAAGGCTTGGGCATCGCCGGCGCCGGTCTCGAACGGCTGGATGAGAATCGAAGGACCGTCCAATGCGACCTTGGCGCGGCCGACCGCACCATCCAGGATGACGGGCAGCAGCCAGGCGGCGACCAGCAGCAGCAGCGCCGCCAGCGATGCGATCCACCAGACCGGCGGCTTGTGCATCGACAGGCTGCGCCGCCGGGTCACCGGCTGCGCCGTCGCGCCGTCCATGAGCAGCTTCTCGCCGTCGGACGTCGGCGCCGGTTCGAGCTCGGCATAGCTGAAGCTGGCAACATAGGATCCCTTCGGGATCTCGATGCGCAACGCGTCCGCCTTGCCCGCCGTGAGGTAGTAATGCTCGAGCGCGCGCCGCAATCGGCTGGCCTCGATCCGCACGATCGGGTCGGTCTGTGGGTCGAAATCGTCGGTCCGGTCGAAGGCGGTAAGGGCGACATTGTAGGCCTTGATCCGGTCGCCGCGCCCCGCCAGCGTCTCCTCGACGATATAGGCGAGGAAGCGCCGGTTGCGCTCGGAAATGGCGAGCGCCTCGCTGTGCAGCAGCAGCTCGAGATGGGCGCGCACCTCGGCTGCCGTCGGCTGCGGCTGGGGTGAAGTCGCGCTGTGCTGTGACTGTCGGGCCATCGCGGCCAGTCCCTAATCTGCCCAGGATGCGTCTCCCGCATCTCCGGTGTCGAACTATAGCCCCCGCCTCCTGAAAAGGCCCGATGGGCTAAGGTCCAATAGCCAAACCGGTTTTCCGCGTTTGCCCGCTTGTTACGGTAACGTACTTCGAACCCGCCACCCCGCCGTCCTTGAATGGCCTCAAGGGAGATCGGAGGGACCGCGCGCGTGTCATCGCTGGTGCCGCATATCGCCAGAATCCGCCGGCTGTTCCCGGAACGGGCCGAGGAGATTCCGCGCCTGGCGCTGCGCAACGATGCATTCCGGACCATCTGTGAGGATTTCGGCATGGCGCTCGAAACGCTGAAGTCGCTCGAGCTCAGGAATCATCCGACGGATCTCGAGAAGATCCTTGAATACCGCGCCCTGATCCGGGATCTCGAGCGGGAGCTGCGCGAGGCGCTCGCCCGCATCCCGCTCTCTGCCGACTTGAACGCAAGGACCGAAGGGAAACCCGCATGACCGCTCTGCTGAGGCCGGAAGACTTGAGGAAAATCTCCGAAGACGAGGACATGGCGAAGGCCAAGAAAGCCATGGAACGGGCGCGCAAGGACGAAGACGAGCAGGCCGGCCTGCGCGAGATCTTCATGTCGCGCGACATCCATCCCGAGGCCAAGGAACGGGTGAACGCAGCAGTGCGCCGCGCCGCGGAGCAGGGCAACCGCCAGGTCCTGGCGATCACCTTCCCGGCCAGCTACTGCAACGACAAAGGACGCCGGATCAACAACCTCGAAGCCGATTGGCCGGAATCGCTCGAAGGCTTCGCCAAGAAGGCCTACGAGTTCTACATGGCCGAGTTGAAGCCGCTCGGCTTCAAATTGAACGCCCAGGTGCTCGATTATCCCGGCGGCATGCCCGGTAACATCGGGCTCTATCTCACCTGGGGCTGACCGCCGTCAATTACCGTAACAAACGCTGCCGAGAGGGTCGCGATGGCGAAGGGTGACGGGGGCAAGAGGGCCGCCGCGAAGAAAACGAAGCCGGAAGCCGACGGGCCGACGCGCAAGGAATACGAAGCCGAGCTCTACAAGCTGCATGTCGAGCTGGTGAAGGTCCAGGAATGGGCGAAGGCCACCGGCGCCAAGATATGCATCCTCTTCGAGGGGCGCGACGGCGCGGGCAAGGGCGGCACCATCAAGGCGATCACCGAGCGGGTCAGCCCCCGGGTCTTCCGCGTGGTCGCCCTGCCGGCGCCGACCGAGCGCGAGAAGTCGCAGATGTACGTCCAGCGCTACCTGCCGCATCTGCCGGCGGGCGGCGAGGTCGTGATCTTCGATCGCAGCTGGTACAACCGCGCCGGGGTCGAGCGGGTGATGGGCTTCTGCACCGAGGACCAGGCCAAGCGTTTCCTCAAGGTGGTGCCGGCGGTCGAGAAGGCGATCGTCGAATCCGGAATCATCCTGGTGAAATACTGGCTGGAGGTGAGCGAGGAAGAGCAGACTCGGCGCCTGCAGGCCCGGGTCGATGACGGCCGCAAGATCTGGAAGCTCTCGCCGATGGACATGAAGTCGTACAGCCGCTGGTACGATTACTCCCGCGCTCGCGACGACATGATCCAGGCCAGCGATACCCCCTGGGCACCCTGGTATGTCGCGCATTCCGACAACAAGCGCCGCGCGCGGCTCAACATCATCTCCCACCTGCTCAACATCATCCCCTACAAGGACGTGAAGCGGGAGAAGATCAAGTTCCCGAAGCGCCAGAAGCGCGGCGACTACCGCGAATCCAACTACAGCTTCAAGGAAATCCCGCAGCGGTTCTGACGCGCGCAGCAGCGTCAGCCATAAGCCGCTTCGACCCAATAGGCGGAGAGCAGCATGTTGGTCTTCCGGCCGTCATCGCTGAGCGGCAGGATGATCTGCTCGTAGCGGAGATGCCGGCCGCCGCGCTTGGTGAAGGCCGTGCGCAGATATTGCGGCTTGCATTGCGCTGCGGCCCGCTCGACGAAGCGCATGAGTTCGTCATGCACGGCGTCGAGATCGACCTCCTCGCCGAACTTGCCCGTGACCTCTTCGCCATAGGCGGCGACCAGCGCGCTGCCGAACAGGCGCGCGCGAAAGCGCGGCGGGTCGCCGACCACGTCGATCAGCAGGATATCCGGCAGCAGGTCGCGGAGCTCCGCAGGGTCGATTGCCGACTTGGGCGGCGCCGGCCGGTCACCCTTCTTGCCCTCCCAATAGGCCTGCAGCCGCTTCAGGGTTGCGGCCTCGGGAGCCTGCAATTCGGTGACGAAAGTCGGCTCCATTTCAGCCCCAGAATATCCACGAAAGCAGTGAGTTTCGGCGATCAGTGTCGCGGTCGCGTTGACTTGGATCAATTCTGCTGAGATTCGGTCCGGATCGCCCACCCTTCATCCCATCGGAGTCATTTGGGCCAACAGGATGTGGTCGCAGGCCAGCACGGTCTCGCCGCGCTGGTTCAGGACCCGGATGGTCTCGACGATCTTGCCGAAGCCGGGGCGCTTGGGGTCCGGTTCCTTCCCGGTCACCTTCAGCGCGGTGTGGATCGTGTCGCCGATGAAGACCGGCTTCGGAAACCTGAGGCGCTCGTAGCCGTAGGTGAAGGCCTGCGGGTTGATCTCGCTCGCGGTCAAGCCGATGCCGATCGCAAAGGTCATGGTGCCGTGGGCGATGCGCTGGCCGAACTCGGTCGTCTTCATGAACTCGGCGTCGAGGTGATGCGGGAAGAAATCGCCGCTATGGCCGGCATGGACCACGAAGTCGGTCTCGGTGATGGTGCGGCCATGGCTGATCCGCTCCTCGCCGATCAGGTAGTCCTCGAAAAACCGCGGGCGCGTGTGCATGGCTGGAGATCCTAGCTGAAACTGGCGGCGAACATGGCGTTCAAATCGGCGACGACGCGTGGCGCCGGTCCGCGGGCCTTGAGCGCCGCGACCAGGCGCTCGGAAGCCTGCTGCTGGAACCGCATATAGCCGTCGTGGCGCGGCCGCACCCAGGCGCCGTCCAGCGTGGCGCGGGTCTTGGCGTAGAAGCCGTCCACCGGCGCGTTCACTTCTGCCGAAGCCCAGGCGGCGGCATGGCCGGGCTGGCCGCCGGCGCCGGCATAAGGCCCGCTCTGCACGGCGGCGCCGGCCAGCCAATAGGCGAAGCCGATCGCGGCCTCGCGTTGGTTTGAACGCGCCGAGACCGCGATGCCGGTGCCGCCCAGCGCCGAGCCGATCGGGCCGCTGCTTCCCGCCGCCGGGATATCCGCGAAGGCGATGCGCGCCGGGCGGAAGCCCGCACGGGTATAAGAGACGTAGCCATAGATCAGCGGCACGCAGGCGATCTGCGAATCCGGCTGCGACATCTGCTCGTAGACGGCGATCGGGTCCTGATCGAAGCAGATCGGATCGACATGGGCCGCGAGCATCGCGAGGTGATCGTAGACTTCGACGCCGTCCTTGACGGCTATGAGCTCCGGGCCGGTGACCGCGCAAGCCTGGCCGAGATTTGCGGCCAGGGTGAAGAAGGACATCAGCCCATGCGGCGGCCGCAAGGGCAGCGCCACCCGGCCTTGACCGCCGAGATCGAGCACCTCGGCCCAGGTCTTGAGCGGCGCCGATAGCCGATCCGGTCGCCAGGCCTGGACCTGGGCGGCGGCATCGATCGGCAGGGCCCATTGCCGGCCTTGCCAGTGATAGCTCGGATAGGACTGGCCGAGGCTGCCTTGGCTCAGCGCGGCGCATTCGGCTTCGCGGCCGGGGAGGTCGAGCGGGGCGAGGCAGTTTTCCGCGGTGATCTGGCCGACATGGGGATGGTCGATGACGATGAGGTCGTATTCCCGCGCCAGGGTGTCGACCGGGAAGGATTCGAAATCCTGCAGCGAGCGCTGGTCCCAGGTGACAGCAATACCGGTCCGCGCCTGCCAGAGTTTCGCGCAGGCGACCATCGGGTCATAGCCGCGCGGGTGGCTCCAGGTCATGCCTTTCAGCGTAATCGGCATTGATCAGAGCTCGAACTCGGCGCGGATCCTGGCATTATGCTCGCCGATCCGAGGGGCCGCGCGCGAGACCGGCGGCCGCGCGCCGTCGATGCTCAGCGGCGAGCGGGTGGTGCGGATCCGGACGCCGTCCTCGCGCTCCACGGTCTGCAGCATGTCGAGCGCGCGGAAGCCTTCGCTCTGCAGCAGCTCGTGCCAGTCCAGGACCTTGGCGCACCAGATGTCGGCCGGCTCCAGGATTGCCAGCCAGTGCTCGACGCCGTGCTGGGCGACGCGCTGCGCGATGATCCGCTTGATCGCGTCGCGTTCGGTGAACCAGCTCTGCGGATCGCCGGCATAGGGCGCCAGCTCGGCGATGCGCATCAGCTCCATCAGCTTGGAGATCGGGGTCATGGCGATGGCGATATGGCCGTCGCTTGCCGCATAGACGCCGTAGGGCGCGGAGAGATAGGCGTGCGCGCTGCGGAAGTTGGCGCGCTTCGGCAGGCGGCCGCCATCGTTGAGATGGGTGGTCAGCACCTCGAACTGGAGATCGACCAGCGCTTCCAGCAGGCTGGTCTGCACATGGGCGCCCCGGCCGGTGACGCCGCGGCGCACCAGGGCGGCGAGGATGCCCTGGGCGATATCGGCGCCGGCCAGCATGTCGGCGACGGCGAGGCCCATCGGCACCGGCCCTTGATCCTCGTCGCCGGTCAGCCACATCACGCCGGACCGCGCCTGGGCCAGCAGGTCCTGACCCGGCCGGTCGACCCAAGGTCCATGCTCGCCATAGCCGGTGATGCTGGCATAGACGATGCGCGGGTTGAGCTTCTCGACCTGCGCATAGTCGAGGCCGAGGCGGTCGATCACGCCGGGACGGAAGTTCTGGATCAGGACATCGGCCCTGGCGATGAGCTGCTTCAGCGCGGCGAGGTCCTCCGGCTGCTTGAGATCGAGGGCGAGGCTTTCCTTGTTGCGGTTGATGGCATGGAACAGGGTCGAATCCCCGCCGATCTCGGTGTCGCTCAAATAGAGGCGGCGGCAGAGGTCGCCGCCGTCGGGCCGCTCGACCTTGATCACCCGGGCGCCGAGATCCATCAGCCGCAGCGCGGCATAGGGCCCGGACAGGAACTGGCTGAGGTCGAGGACGACCAGGCCGGCGAGCGGCGGATCGTAAGTCATAGTCAAGCTTTCGGTTGCGTCGGCACCGGCGTGGCTGGCGCGGCGCTGGAGGTGAAGCAGGCCTCGACCAGTGCCATGGTGTGCCAGGCATCTTCGACGGAAGAGATGAGCTTCGGATCCTCGCCGGCGGCGAAGCGCTGCAGGTTCGACATCTTGCCGACGAAGGCGTGCGGGAACCAGCCGCCCTGCAGCGGGATCTGTTGCCAGTCCTTGCCCTTCTCGGCGATCCAGAGCTCGTCCGGCTCGCCCTCGGGGTAGTTCAGCAGGATGCCCATCTTCACCACCGCGACGCCGCGGTCGCCCTCGAAGCGGAAGGTGGAATCCTGGAAGCGCCGGCCGAAATCATGGTCGTGGTTGATGGAGAGCGTGCAACGCACGTCCTTTCCGAAGTCGAGGATCGCCGAGGTGCGGGTCTGCGCCATGTCGGAGAGGGGATGGCCCATGGTCCGGGCATAGACGCCGGTCGGGTTACCGAGCAGCGCGCGGATGAAATCGAAATAGTGGATCGAATGCACCGCGATCTCGATCCGCGGCAGGCCCTTCAGGAAGGGAAAGAGATGCCAGGGGGTGAGGATGTTTAGGTGGATCTCGACATCGATCAGGCGCCCCAGCAGGCCGCGCTCCAGCGCATCGGCCAGGGCCAGCATCATCGGCGCGAAGCGGAGCTGGAAATTGACCGCGGCGGTGAGCCTGCGGTCGCGTGCCAGCTTCAGGATGCGCGTGGCTTCATCGAGATCGCGACCCATGGGTTTCTGGATGAGCGCCGCCGATCCTTCGGGCAGAGCGCCGAGGATCTCGAGATGCGCGGCCGGCGGTGTCGCCAGGTCGAACACCGCACCCCTCACTGCGGCGGCTTCCGCGAGACTGCCGAACACCTTCAGCCCCCATTTTGCCGCGAGGGCATCGGCGCGGCCGCGGTCGATGTCGAAGACGCCGGCGACCGGGAACTCGGCCAGCCGATAGGCGGGCAGATGGGCGTCGTTGACGATGCCGCCGGCGCCGATGATGACGACCGGGCGCGGCCGGCTCGGCCGCGGCCAGGCCTGGCGCAGGTTCGAGACAGGCGGTGCGCCCACGAAGTCCTCCCAAGGCGGCTGGAGAGCCGCAGTTTCTTATTTAAATCATATATTCATGAATGAAACATTAGGCAAGCCGAAAGCCGAACCCGACCGCCTCAGTCGGTGTGGAAGACGTCCTCCATCTCGGCCCACCATTCGCCGGGCTTGCGGGTCTCCAGCGGCAGCTGCATCGGCTCACAAATGCCCCACCATTCCTGAGTCTTCGGGTCGGCGGCCATCTTCGCCATGTCCGCTTTGAAGTCGGTGCCGTGGTATTCGAAATAGGCGAACAGCAGGTTCTCCGGCTCCTTGAGGAAGATCGTGTAGTTCCTGATGTTGCAGCGGGCGATCGTGGCCAGCACCTCGGGCCAGACTGCGGCGTGGATGCGTTTGTACTCGGCGATCTGGTCGGCCTTGATGCCGAGGACGAAGCCCATGCGTTTCATCGAGAACCCCTCAGTTGAGACGATAGATGCGGCGTGCATTGCCATCGAGCAGCTTCGCCTGATGGCTCTCGCTCTCGCCGGCGATGATCGCGCGGGTCGCGTCGACCCAGCGCCCGAGGTCGGCGGTCAGGGTGCAGACCGGCCAGTCGCTGCCCCAGACCACGCGGTCCCAGCCGAAGCTCTCGATCACGTGCTCGACGAAGGGACGCAGGTCATCGACGGTCCAGTTCGGATCGGCATAGGCGACCACGCCGGAAATCTTCGCGGCGACGTTCGGCAAGGCGGCAAGCGCTTTGATGTCCGCGCGCCAGGGATCGAGGGTACGGTCCTTCACCGCGGGCACGCCGCAATGGTCGAGGATGAACTGCACTTCGGGGCAGGCGCGGGCTATGCGCGAAGCTTGCGGCAGCTGCCGCGCCAGCACGCAGAGGTCGAAGCTCAGCCGGTGCGCGGCGAGGCGCTTCAGGTTCTCGGTGAAGAGCGGCGCCTGGCTCAGTTCATCCGGCGAGGTGTGCAGGATGCGGCGCAAGCCTTTGACCTTGGGGTTCTGCGCAAGTTTTTCCAACTGCGCGGGGAAATCCAGATTCTCCGGCCGGCAGGATGAAACCGCGGCGACCACGGATCCGCCGAGAGCAGTGACGAAGTCGGTTTCAAGCAGCTGATCGGCCTCGGCGACGTCGACCTCCATATGGATCGACTGGCTGATGCCCGCCGCTTCCGCCTGCGGCCGATAGGTCTCAAGCGTGAAATCGCGATTGAGCGGCGGCACATCGGCGAGCCAGGGGTAGGAGAAACGATCGCGGTAGACGAGATGCAGATGCGTGTCGATGATCGGGGTGGGCATCAGCGTCCTACTGCTCGGCGCCGCCGGCATTGGCGGAGATGGCGGCACCGCTGGCGATCAGGTGTTTCAGCACCGAATGCTGATCGGGCGAGTTGCCGTCGAGGCGCTGCACATAGGGGCAGGTCATGGCGGCGATGATGCTGCCATGCGGCCCCAGGATCGGCACCGCGAGGTTGACCACGCTCGGCGTCTGCCGGCTTTCCATCTGCTCGTAGCCGCGCTTGACGATGTCGGCGAGGCGAGCCTCGAGATCGGCGGGCCGGGTCTCGAGCGGCAGCATCTCGTGCTCCTCGGCCATCAGCTTGCGCTCGCCCGGCGTGGCATAGGCCAGCAGGATATGGCCCGAGCCGGTGTCGAACAGCCCGACCCGGGCGCCGACCCGCACCGCGATGCCCCAGTAGCTGGGCGAGTCCACCTGCGCCACCACGATCACCTCGCCGCGGTCATAGACGGCGATATGGCAGGCCTGGCCCGCGGCGCGCGCGAAGTCGCGCAGCACCGGCATCGCCTGGCTGACCAGGCGCCGCATCGGCGCATGGCGATGGGCGAGGGCGAAGAGCTTCAGGGTGAGTTCATAGCGGTCGGTCGTGGTGCGCGCAATGTAGCCGCGCCGCACCAGCCGGTCGAGCATGCGGTAGATCTCGTTGGGCGAGCGGTTGAGCGCCTTGGCGATCTCGGCTTGCGAGAGTCCTTCCTCGGTTTCCGCCAGCAATTCGAGAATATCGAGGCCCTTGTCCAGAGCCGGCGCGCGATAGCGCTCCTCGACCTCGTCGAAGGCCATCTGTCCCTCTCCCCGCCGGTCCATTTCGGCGTCTCGCGGCGCCGTCAGGTACTATTCTCGTTATTAGAGAAAAGAGACTTCAGCTATGAACTGATGTCAATAGATCGCGGGTTCAGTAGATGACAGGCTCTGGGACGGGAGCGCCGAACGCCGTCTCCAGGAAGTCGAAGTCGCAGCCCTCGTTGGCCTGCCGGATATGCTTGGCGAACATCCAGCCATAGCCGCGCTCGAAGCGCGGCGGCGGCGGGGTCCAGGCCGCGCGGCGCTTCGCCAATTCCGCATCCGAGACTTCCATGCGGATCGAACGCGCCGGGACATCGACCGCGACGATGTCGCCGGTCTTCAGCAAGGCGAGCGGCCCGCCGATATAGGCCTCCGGCGCCACATGCAGGATACAGGCGCCGTAGCTGGTGCCGCTCATCCGCGCGTCGGAGAGGCGCAGCATGTCCTTGACGCCCTGCTTCAAGAGCTTCTTCGGCATCGGCAGCATGCCCCATTCCGGCATGCCCGGGCCGCCATGCGGCCCGGCGTTGCGCAGCACCAGGATATGCTCCGGCGTGACGTCGAGATTTTCGTCATCGACCGCGGCCTTCATCGACGGGTAGTCGTCGAACACCAAGGCCGGGCCGGAATGCTTGCGGAGATGCGGCGCGCAGGCGCTCGGCTTGATGACGCAGCCGTCGGGCGCGAGGTTGCCCTTCAGCACCGCCAGCGCGCCCTCGTTGTAGATCGGGTTGCCGACCGGGCGGATGACGTCGTCGTTGAAGACGCCGGCACCTTCGATGTTCTCGCCAAGGGTCCTGCCGGTGACGGTCAAGGCGCCGAGATGCAGCTTGTCGCGGATCCGGTTCAGCAGGCCGGGCAGGCCGCCGGCGTAGAAGAAGTCCTCCATGAGATATTGGTCGCCGCTCGGCCGGATGTTGGCGATGACGGGAATGATCCGGCTCGCCTTCTCGAAGTCGTCCAAATCGATCGGAATCCCGGCGCGGCGGCCCTGGGCAATCACATGGATGATGGCATTGGTCGAGCAGCCGAGCGCCATTGCGGTGCGGATCGCGTTCTCGAATGCCTCGCGGGTCAGGATCTTCGCCGGCGTCAGGTCCTCCCAGACCATCTCGACGATGCGCCGGCCCGAAGCCGAGCACATGCGGATATGATTGACGTCGGCGGCGGGGATGGAGGATGCGCCGGTCAGCGACATGCCGAGCGCCTCGGCAATCGACATCATGGTGGCGGCGGTGCCCATGGTCATGCAGGTGCCGTGGCTGCGGGCGACGCCGGCCTCGACGCCTTCCCACTCGGTCTTGCCGATGCGTCCGGCGCGGCGCTCGTCCCAGTATTTCCAGACATCGGAACCGGAGCCCAGCACCGTGCCCTGCCAGTTGCCGCGCAGCATCGGACCGGCCGGCACGTAGATCGCCGGCAATCCGGCGCTGGTGGCGCCCATCAGCAAAGCGGGCGTGGTCTTGTCGCAGCCTCCCATCAGCACGACGCCGTCCACCGGGTGCGAGCGGATCAGCTCCTCGGTGTCCATGGCCAGCATGTTGCGATAGAGCATCGTGGTCGGCTTGACGAAGATCTCGGCGAGGGAGATCGCCGGGAGCTCGATTGGGAAGCCGCCGGCCTGCAGCACGCCGCGCTTCACATCATCGACCCGGGTCTTGAAATGGGCGTGGCAGGGGTTGATGTCGGACCAGGTGTTGATGATGGCGATGACCGGCTTGCCGGCCCATTCGGCGGCGGCATAGCCCATCTGCATCGCCCGCGAGCGATGAGTCGAGGAGCGGAGATCGTCGGGCGCGAACCAGCGCGCGCTGCGGAGAGAGTCAGGAGACTTGGGCTTGCTCATGTTCCGGTCCGGTGTGCCTTGGATATTCCTCCATAGCACGCCGGACGGTGAGGCGGAACGCCAGCAAGGCCGCGAGCCCCAGGGCGAGGCCGATCCCCGCGACGCAGGCCGGCCAGCCGAAGCGGTCGAACAGCTGCCCCAGGACGAAAGTGCCGGCGAGGCCGCCGAGGAAATAGCTGGCGAGATAGAGTCCGCCGGCGGCGCCGCGGTCGCCGGTGGCGGCGCGGCCGACGAATCCGGTCGCGGCGGCCTGGGCGAAGAAGGTGCCGACGCCGACCAAGGCGAGCCCGGTCAGCACGACCGGCAGCGATGCCGTCAGCAGCAGGGGCAGCCCCAGTCCGGCCAGCGCCAGTGCCGACCAGAAGGTCGGGCGGGTGCCGAAGGCCTGGACGGCGCGGCCGGCCAGCGGCGTGGTGAGGATCGATGGCAGGAAGACGAAGTAGACCAGACCGATCTGCATCGGGCTGACCGCCAGCGGCTGCCGCACCAGCACGAAGTTCACATAGGTGAAGGTGCCGATGAAGGCGAAGAGGATGAGAAAGCCGATGGCGAAGGCGACGCGCAGCGCGGGGTTCCGCAGATGATCGCGCAGGGCGAAACGCATGCGGTCGTCGGCCGGCATCGGCTGCGTGCGCCGCAGGCTGGCCAAGGCCAGCGCGGCGCCGGCCAGGTTCAGTCCGGCAAAGAGAATGAAGTTGGCCGAGAGGCCGAGATGGTCGGCGACGGCCGCCGATATGAGGCGCCCGAAGAGATTGCTGGCGACATTGCCGGTGATGTAGGCGGCGAAAGCTCCGCCCGACGCCCGGGCGCTGCAATTCTCGGCGAGATAGGCCAGGGTCAGGGTGAAGGCCGTGGACATCAGCAGCCCTTGGACCACCCGCAGCGCGGTGAAAACCGCGAGATCCGGCGCGATCGAGAGCAGGGCGGTCGGAATCGAAAGCAGCGCCAGGCTGAGCACCACGCCCTTGCGGCGATCGATGCGGCGGCTGAACAGCGAGACCAGGATCCCCGCGACCGCCATGCCGAAGGTGCTGGCATTGACGGCCAGGCCCATGGCGGCCGGACTGACGCCGTAATGCGCCACCAGCGCAGGCAGGATCGCCTGGGTGGCGAAGAGATCGACCAGGGTGAGAAAGGCGATCAGGCCGATCACGAGATTGCGGAAGCTGTCTTGGCGCATGTCATGCCTCAAAAGGAAGCGGCGTGATGCCGGGGTGGGGTGGACCGGCATCACGCCTCGCAGAAGGACGCCCCTCGTTGGAGACGGGTGGGGCTGGGCGTCCTTACATGTTCATGTCCATCGCGTCGTGCAGGATGTCGGCGGAGATCAGCACCACCGGCTTCTTGCTCATGTTCTTCCACCAGTGCTTCAGATCGGCGTCGCGCGAGCTGTCGCCGGCCTTGTGCACGATGCCGGTCTTGCAGTCGCTGGCGAACTCGGTGATCTCGCCCGAGACGATGTAGATCAGCGCCGGGCGGTCGGCATGGTCGTGCAGCGGCACGATGCCGCCGGGCTGGATCTCCAGGCGGCGGATGCGCAGCTTGTGGTCGTCGAGCTTCACCATCTGCTGGGCGAGGTCGATCGATTCAAGCACGGTGTCGGTGACGCCGACCGGCTTGGTCGGGGCGTTGGAAAGCGCGTTCTGGCCCATCTGGTTGGCCGGGCAGCCGTTGGCGCTGGCGGCGGTGGCGGCCAGGATGGTGGTGCCGGCGAGGAAAGCGGCGGCGGTCAGGTTCCTCATGTTCATCGTGTTTCTCCTTCAACGAGTCTCGGCTGAGGTCCGGAAGCGGCCGCAGCGCTGGATTGAAGATCGCTGAAAGGAGGGGCAAGCACGAATGCCGTTGGGGACTGGATTCGATAGCGCGCGGCTATCAGCGCGCTATTTGCTCTCCGCGGTATCGGTGCCGTCCCAATCGACCGGGGGTGCCTGCTCGATGTAGCGGTGGCAGCGCAGGATCATGCGGCGCGAGGGCTCGTCGCGGCCGCGCAGCCGGTCGGCTTCGCGGAAGGCTGCCACGGCGCCGTCGAAATCGCGGTTGAGATAGCGTTCGAATCCATCGTCGTATTGCGCGATCCAGGCGAGATCGCCGAGCTCGGCGCGGGTCTCGGCCAGCCCCAGCAGCTCGTAGACCGCGATGCCGCCGCGACGCCCATAGACCGCCACCTTGTCGACCCGGCGGGTGATGATGCCGTCGCCGGCTTCCTGGAAGGTCGCCTCGCCGATCAGGATGTCGGTGCCGTAGCGCTTGTTCAGCGATTCGAGGCGGCTTGCCACGTTCACCACGTCGCCGATCGCGGTGTAGTTCAACCGGTCGTGCGAGCCGATGTTGCCGACCAGCGCCGCGCCGGAGTTGACGCCGATCCGGAGCCCGATCTGGCCGAGAGTTGCGGCTTGCATCCCCTGCGCCGACTGCAGGAAGGCGGCGCGACAGGCCAAAGCCGCCTTGCAGGCGGAGAGCGCGTGGTGCGGATTGCTGGCCGGCGCGTTCCAGAAGGCCATGACCGAATCACCGATGAACTTGTCGACCGTGCCGGCATGGGCGGCGACGATCCGCGACATGAAGTCCAGGTGATCGCCGAGGATCTCGACGATCTTGTCCGGCGCCTGCTCGGTCAGGCCGGTGAAGCCGGCGAGATCGGTGAACAGCACGGTCAGCGGCTGGGTGCGGCCGCCGGGCTTGGCCTCGATGCCTTCCCGGATCAGGATCTCGACCAGGTCCGCCGGCAAATACTTGCGGAAGGCGGAGAGGCCGGTGCCCATCAGACGAAGCGCGCGCGAGAGCTCGTCCAGCTCCCGCAGGCGGGAGGGCCGATAGGTCAAGTTCTCGAGCCGGAAATGCTCGATCTGATGCATCTGCTGCGCGATGCCGGCGATGGGACGGCTGATCAGCCGGTGCGCCACGAAGGCGCCGAGCAGCGAGACCACGACGACGGACGCGATCACGATCATATAGAGCCGCCGCGTCGCGCCGGGAATCTCGCCGAGGATGTCCTCGGCGGGGATCACGGTCGCGATCACCCAGTGGCGGAAGGGCAGCGGCGTGAAGGTGACGTATTCCTCGACTTCGGTCATGCCGTCCATCACCGTAATGGTGCGCGGCATGGTGAGCGCGCTGAGGTCGATCTTGTTCTCGGTCATGGCGCGCTGGATCGCGCCGGCCAGCGGGTCCTTGACCGCCGCCAGATCGTGCCAGCCGCCGGCCGTCGTGCCGACCTCGCTGGCGGTCAGCACCCGGTTGCCGCCGTCGAGGATGAAGGCGCGGCCGTGGCTGGTCACCTTGAGCGCGGTCAGGAACCGCGCCAGGCGGTCGAGATCGATCCCGATCATCACCACGCCGAGGTAATGGCCGTAGACCGTGAGCTTGCTGGAGATGGCTATGCCCGGCTGCTTGCCGAGCGGGGTATCCGTGTATTCCGTCCAGACCGGCATCTTCGCCTGATCGGCGGCATGATACCAATCCTGCTCGGTCGAGCGGAACGGCGTCGCGCTCATGGCGCGATCGAGGAAATGGATATCGCCGACCACCGGCTGATAGCTGTCCACGCGCAGCAGGTCGGGTTCAGCCCCCGGGGCGCCGTGCCGCACCTCCACCATGCGGATGCCTTCGTCGGAATCCTTGCGGGCGCCGAAGAAGTTGCCGTCGGGCCAGCCGAAGGCCACCCAGGACACGGTCGGCTGCGATTGCAGCAGCGAGAGGAACACGAACTCGCGCTTGGCTTCGTTGGTGATCTCGATCACGTCCTGAAAGAAGATCGTGCGCAGCGCCTCCTGGCTGGCGCTGGCATTGGTGAGGATTTGCTGCAGGTTGCCGGCGACGGTGTCGGCGATCCGGGTGTTGATCTCCTTGACCAGCGCGTTGGCGTTCTTCGTCGAGGTCCGCTGCCAGCTGCCATGGACCAGGGCCGCCATCAGGATGCAGATTCCGGCCAGCAGGAACATCAGCGCGGCGCCGAGACCGAGCCGACGGAATCGCCGTGGTTGAGGAGAGGGGAGCGCCGGATCGGCCATGGCGTATCAGGCGGGTTCCAGCGCTTCGGTGATGCTCTCGGCGCGTTCCGGCCATTGATAGCGGTCGACCGCCTTGATGAAGGTGGCAACCGCGGGCGAGAAGCGCCGCCCGGCGACGGTGGCGAGGTGGATGGTGCGCGTGACGGGCGGATCGCAGATTGGCCGGGTCAGCAAGCCGGGCAGGACAGCGGAGAATTCCGGCATGAAGCAGATGCCCATCCCGGCCATCACCATGGTCTGGATCCAATCCTCGCGCTCGGAGCGAAACACGTCCTCGACCTGCACCATCTGCTGCTCGAGCACGGTTTCCATCTTCTCATAGTATTCGCAGTTGGTCCGAGAGAGATAGGCCTCGCCGGCGATCTCCTGGATCGGCACTTCCGACATTGCCTCGAAACGATGCCCGGCGGGCAGGGCGACGACGAAACGCTCGTCGTAGAGCCTGCGGAAATCGAGCCGCTCATTGGGCGTCTCAGGCGCGGTGGTGATCGCGACGTCCAGCGTCCCTTCCATCAGCATGTTGATCAGCTCATCCGGGATGCTCTCGGTCAGCGAGACCTCGATGCCCGGATGATCGGCGCCGAAGCGGGAGAGGAAGCTCACGAACCGCACCGGGCCGATGGTGCACATCACGCCGAGCCGGAGCGGCGCGTCGCGCAGCTGCAGGAAGCTCTGCGCGGTGGTGCGCGCCTGCTCGCTCTGTTTCAGGATGGTTTCCAGCTGCGGCCGCACCAGGTTGCCGAGGTCGGTCATATGCGTGAGCTTGCGCTCGCGCCGGAACAGGAGGCCGCCCAGCTCCTCCTCGAGCTTCTGGATGGCCCGGGTCAAAGCCGGCTGGGTGACGTTGCACTGCTCCGCGGCGCGCGTGAAGTTGAGCGTGTTGCAGACCGCCAGGAAGTAGCGGATTTGATGCATTTCCATAGGGTTAGCCTTGGTTAGGTCCCGCCGATCGATGGCCCGATTATAACCGGAAGGCATCGGTCCGGCGATGCCGATGCCGCATCGAAACCATAGGGGGGTGGCATTTCCCAGGATGCAAAGCGCGGCCCAGATTGGACCCATTCGCAATCCCGCTCGGATGGGTCGCCATGAACAGCATCACTGCACAATCCTCTTCCCTGAACACGCCGCGGTCGCTCGCCGGCAAGGTCGCCCTGGTCACCGGCTCGACCAGCGGCATCGGCCTGGCCGTGCTCGAAAAGCTCGCGGCCGAGGGCGCCGACGTCGTCATGAACGGCTTCGGCGATCCCACGGCCATCGAGACTATTCGATCCGGCCTCGAGCAACGTTACAGCGTCCGCGTCCGCTACGACGGCGCCGACATGAGCAAGCCCGAGGAGATCGAGGCCATGGTCGAGGCGGCGCGCCAGGCCTTCGGCTCGCTGGACATTCTGGTCAACAATGCCGGCATCCAGCATGTGGAGCCGATCGAGACCTTCCCGGTTGAGAAATGGAACGCGATCCTGGCGATCAATCTTTCCGCGGCCTTCCATGCGATCCGGGTGAGCTTCGCCGGGATGAAGAGCCGCGGCTGGGGCCGGATCGTCAACATCGCCTCGGCCCATGCGTTGATCGCCTCGCCCTTCAAGTCGGCCTATGTCGCCGCCAAGCACGGCGTGCTCGGCCTGACCAAGGTCGCGGCCCTGGAAGGGGCCGAGCACGGTGTTACCGCCAACGCGATCTGCCCGGGTTACGTCTGGACGCCGCTGGTGGCCAAGCAGATCGACGAGCAGGCCGCGGCGCACAAGATCGACAAAGAGCAGGTCGTGCGCGACGTGCTGCTGAAGAACACCCCGAGCAAGCGCTTCGCCGAAGCCGCCGAAATCGGTGCCCTGACGGCGTTTCTCTGCGGCCCCAATGCCGCCTCGATCACCGGCACCGCGCTGCCGGTCGATGGCGGCTGGACTGCGCATTGAGGGAGGAAGCAATGAACCTCGAGACGAAATCCGAGATCAGCCCGGCCGGCAATGCCTCGGTCGAGACCCGGCATCTGAGCCTCGCTTTGCAGGGCGGCGGCGCCCACGGCGCCTTCACCTGGGGCGTGCTCGACCGGCTGCTCGAGGACGAGCGGCTGGTGTTCGACGGCATCTCCGCGACCTCGGCCGGCGCCATGAACGCGACGGTCATGGTCTATGGCTATCAGCAGGGCGGGCGGGCCGGGGCGCGCGCCGCGCTCGGCAATTTCTGGCGCCGGATCGCCCATGCGCAGGCGCAGACCCCGTTCCAGGCGACCTGGTGGGACCGGCTCACCGGCAACCATGCGCTGGACAATTCGCCGGCCTTTCTCTGGCTGGATTTCGTGACCCGGGTGCTCTCGCCCTATCAGCTGAACCCGACCGACTGGAATCCCCTGCGCGACGTGCTGACCGCCTCGGTCGACTTCGAGGCGATGCGGCGCGCGAAACTGCCGATCAAGCTCTTCCTCTGCGCCACCAATGTCCGCTCGGGCAAGGTCAAGGTGTTCAACGAGGCCGAACTCTCGGCCGACGCGGTGATGGCCTCCGGCTGCCTGCCGTTCCTGTTCAAGGCGGTGGAGATCGACGGCGAGGCCTATTGGGACGGCGGCTACATGGGCAATCCGGCGATCTTTCCGCTGATCTACCGCTGCGGCAGCCCGGACATCATGGTCGTGCACGTGAACCCGATCATGCGCGAGGAGGTGCCGGTGACCGCCGGCGAGATCATGAACCGCATCAACGAGATCAGCTTCAACTCTTCGCTGATGCGGGAGATGCGGGCGATCAGCTTCGTCACCCGCCTGATCGATGACGGCGAGGTGGAGATGGACCGGCTGAAACGGCTTCACATCCACGCGATCTCGGCGGAGGAGCGGATGCGCGACTTCAGCGTGCTCTCGAAATTCAACGCCGACTGGGACTTCCTGCTGGACTTGAAGGAAGTCGGCCGCACCCATGCCGACGCCTGGCTGAAGCAGAATTTCGACCAGATCGGCCGCCGCTCGACCGTCGATATCAACCAGGCCTATCTTTAGGCGCGCGACCATGCCCGGCCGCTATCGATTTACAAACAAAGCGGCATTTCGCCTGTAACCCCGGAGCGCTTACCTTCGAACTGTCCCCCGGGGAGTGACCCCGACCCTGAACCAGAAACCTTGAGGAGACTACCGATGAAGACCTCCAATGCCCTGCTGATGGCCGCTGCTTCCGCCGCCCTGGGCCTCGTCGCCATGAGCGCCGCCAATGCCGGCCCGGCCGCGGTGCCGAGCTATGACTCCGAGAAGTGCTTCGGCATCGCCGCCAGCGGTTCCAACGACTGCCAGACCGCGACCAATTCCTGCGCCGGCAGCGTCACCCAGCCGATGCAGGGCGATGCCTGGATCTATGTCCCGGCCGGCGTCTGCGGCAAGATCTCGGGCGGCAGCCTCGAGCCGAAGAAGTCCTGATCACGCAACCTGCGGCGGGGCGATTCCGGTCGCCCCGCCGTCATTCACGCAGATTCGACCATGGCGTCCCAAGGCATATCCGATCAACTGAAGGGCCGCGTGCGGCGCCAGGTCATGGGTTCGAGCCAGTCCGACATCATCGCCGCCGTGCGCGGCGACCAGTGCTGGATCACCACGCCTGAAGACGCCCGAGAGGAGAGGGTCATGACCATGACGATGAAGATGGACGAGACGACATCGCCGACCCTGCTCGGCCGCGTTCGAGACTTGTACGATCGGCTCGGCCTGCTGCCCCTGAGCTTCATCCAGCTGATGGCGCGGGTGAGCATGGCGATGATCTTCTGGCGTTCCGGTCAGGCCAAGATCGCGAACTGGGACCTCACGCTCAAGCTCTTCGCCGACGAATACAAGGTGCCGGTCCTGCCGCCGGAGATCGCCGCACCCATGGCTGCCGCGGTCGAGCTCAGCACGCCGGTGCTGCTGGTGCTGGGCCTGCTGACAAGGGTCGCGACCTTGCCGATGATCGGCATGACCCTGGTGATCCAGACCTTCGTCTATCCGATGGCCTGGGTCGATCACCTGACCTGGATGGCCATGCTGCTGTTGCTCTTGAGCCGTGGGCCCGGCGTCTTCTCGCTGGACCATCTGATCGGCAAGGCCTTGCGATAACGCCATGCCGCTCGATAGCATCGGGCCCATGGAAAGACGCGCCGGCATCGGCTGGCGGGCGCCGCACCATGCCGAATTGCTGGAGCGCCGTCCGTCGGTCGGCTTTCTCGAAGTCCATGCCGAGAACCACATGGGCGGCGGAAGGCGCGCCGCCGTGCTGGAACGGGCGCGGCGCGAATATCCGGTTTCGATCCACGGCGTCGGCCTCTCGCTGGGCAGCGTCGAGCCGGTAGATGGCGTGCATCTCGACTGGTTTGCCGAACTGGTGGCCGCCGTCGATCCGGTCCTGGTTTCCGAGCATGTCGCCTGGTGCCGGCAGGACGGCGTCTACCTCAACGACCTGCTGCCCTTGCCCTATACCGAGGAGGCGCTCTACGTCCTGGTCCGCAACATCGACCGGGTGCAAGGCCGGCTGAAGCGGGCGATCCTGATGGAGAATCCCTCCACCTATCTCGCTTTCACCCATTCGACGATCCCCGAGGGCGAGTTCCTGGTGGAGATGGCGCGGCGTTCCGGCTGCGGCCTGCTGCTCGACGTGAACAATCTCTACGTCAACCAGCGCAACCACGACCTGCCGGCGCGCGCCGTCATGGCCGCGCTGCAGCCGGCGAGCGTCGCGGAGATTCACGTCGCCGGCCATCACGTCGCCGATCTCGGCGACGCGACCTTGCTGATCGACGATCATGGTTCGATGGTGTCGGATGCGGTCTGGGAGCTCTACCGCGAAGCCGCGTTGCGATTTCCGCAGGCCCGGACCCTGGTCGAATGGGACAGCCGGATTCCGCCGCTCGATACTTTGCTGGCGGAAGCGACCAAGGCGGACGCGCATCGCAATGCGACGATGGAGCTGCGCCATGCTGGCTGAGCTGCAGCGCGATTTCGCCCGGGCGGTGCGCGGCGATGCGCTGGCGGTGCCGAGTCTCGGCATCGACCCCGGCGCGCTTAACGCCGAGCGCCGGGTCGCGGTCTATCGCAACCATCACCGCATCAGCCTCGCCGCTGCCCTGGCCGCGAATTTTCCGACCGTCGTCAAGGTGATCGGCGACGACGCCTTCCAGGCGCTGGCCTTGTCCTATCTCGCGATCGATCCGCCGCGCGATCCCAGCCTCGCGGCCTATGGTGCCGGCTTCCCGGCCTTCCTGGAAAGCGACCCGCGCGCGCAGAGCCTGGTCTATCTCGGCGATGTCGCGAGGCTGGATTGGGCCCTGAATGTCGCCGAGCGGGCCGATGATCTGCCCAGCTTCTCGGCACATTGCCTCTCGGGGATCCAGCCGGAACAGCTGGGAGCGCTGCGGCTGAAGCCGCATCCCTCGCTGACGCTGCTGACCTCGCTCTATCCGCTGCTGCGCATCCGCGATGTCGCGATCGGCAAGGCCGAGGGGGCTTCGCTGGACGCCGGCGGCGTCGATCTGATGATCTGGCGCAGGGACTGCGCGCCGATCTGTACGCCGCTCGATCGCCCGGCCAACCGCTTCATCCGCGCCCTGGTCGACGGACGGAGCTTGGGGGAAGCGGCCGAAGGCCTGCCGCCTGAACGCCTGCCGGCGCTGCTGGCCGAAATCGTCCTCGGCGGCGCCTTCCTTCAGTCGTTCTGATCGAGGAATGCCCCGACGCTCTTCATGTAGAGCTCGGTTTCCTCGACATGGGGCATGTGGCTGGAATGCTCGAAGATCTGCCAGCGCGCGCCCTTGATGTTGTCCTGGTAGGGCTTGACCGTGGCCGGCGTCGCCTCGTCATACTTGCCGGAGATCAGCAGGGTCGGGACCTGGACCTTGTGCAGGCGGTCGATGATCGACCAATGCTTCAGGCTGCCGATCACGTGGAACTCGGAAGGGCCGTTCATGGTGAAGTAGACCGTCGGATCGGCCTCGATCTGGGCGAAGCTGCGCGTGACTTCCTCCGGCATCGGCTGCACCCGGCAGACATGGCGGGCGTAGAACACCATCATCGCCGTCGTGTATTCTTTGGAGGTGGTTGTGCCGGCGGCCTCGTGCTCCAGCAAGGTTTTCTGCACGTCGGGCGGCAGCTGGTCTCTCAACTTGTTCGCCTCCTGCACCCAGAGCTCCATCGAGGCGGGGGAATCCGAGATGGTCAGTGACTTCAGCCCCTTCGGCTGCGTCACCGCATGTTCCGCGCCGAGCATGCCGCCCCAGGACTGCCCCAGGACGTGATAGGCGCCGCGGATGCCGAGATGGTCCAAGAGATTGTTGAGCTCGTCGAGGAAGAGCTGCACGGTCCAGAAGTCGACGCCCTTTTCGGGCAGGTGGGTGGACTTGCCGCAGCCGAGCTGGTCGTAGTGGACGACGGCGCGGCCTTGGGATGCGATCAGCTTCATCCGGTCGGTGTAGTCGTGCGACGCGCCCGGGCCGCCATGCAGGATCACCAGCGGTTTCTTCGCCGCCTTCAACTCGCCGGTGACGCGGTACCAGGTCTGGTGACCGCGGAATGATGCGAAGCCTTCAGTTGCGCGCGGTTCGGCCATGGTTCTTCCCCTCATTGAACTGAGACAAACCTAGCGCCGCCGCGAAACCGCGAGCCAGCTAGCAAAAATTATAGGGCCGGGCTCGACCCGGGGATCCGGTTCAAGTTGGCTCAAAATTGCCGGGTCAGGCCCGGCAATGACGCGGGAGGGAAGGGCCGGGAGCTTCAGCAGGCACCGTCGAGCAGGCGGTAATGCGCGGCGCGGGCGATCGCCTGGACCCGGTTCTTGGCGCCGAGCTTCTTGATCGCCAGGGTGAGATGCAGGTTCACCGTGCCGACCGCGCGCCCGAGCTTGTGCGCGATCTGCTTTGCCGTCAGGCCTTGGGCGGTGAGGCGCAGGCATTCCCGCTCGCGGGCGGTCAGGCGGACATGCTGACAGGTTCTTATCCGCGGGTCGAAATCGGCGTAGACCGCGTTGTGGAAGATGTGACCGATCAAGGTGATGGCGGCGAGGTGCGCGCGCGCGCCGGCGCCGAAGTCGCCTTCGGGATCGATGCGGATGCCGGTGAAGGTGGCGAAATCACCACCTGAAAGATGGATCGGTACGGTGGCGCCGCACGTCATCCGGGTATCCCGGAGATAGGAGACGACCGGTGCGTGCCGCGGCCCCATGACGCGTTCAAGCACCGAGCCCTCGGGATGGGCGTAGGACCAGACGAAGGGCGCCGAGCTCCTGGCGGCGACCCATTGCACGGGATCGATCTGGTAATAGCCGCCGCGGCACCAAAGATCGGCCATGTTGGCCTCGATATTCCGCAGCTTGAGCAGGCTGGGGGTGATCAGCTCGCCGTCATGGCTGAGCGGCACTGGGGTATAGTCATAGATGACGGAGGTGAAGCCGAAGGCGGCGAGGGCCTCCTGGGCGGCATCCAGGCAGGGCTCCAGCCCATGCTTCTGGCCCAGGGCCGTCTCGAAGGCCGGGAGGGGATCATACATGGAGGGTCAGCTTACCCACCCCCTAGTAAATTTGCTAGCTTTGCCGTTCGCAGATGCGGGACGTAACCTTCCCGCAACCACCCAAGGGTCCGGCGGGGCGCGATCAGTCGCGGCCTGGTCCAAAGCCGTCCCGGGTGACAGGGTCGCGCGACAAAAGAACCGGAACTGGTTGAAACAAGGAGGCTATCCATGATGAAGACGCGTTGGCTCGGCATCTCTGCCGGAGCCCTCTGTATGGCGGCAGCCATATTCGCCGGCACGTCCTCAGCGGACGCGCAGGATCACCGCGGCGGCACGATGCGCCTGGTCGCCGTCGGCGCCGGCGGCACGATCGATCCGCAGATCAATTACACGCTGCAATACTGGCAGCTCTATCAGGGCCTCTATGACGGCCTGCTGAACTTCAAGAAGGGGACCGGCGAGGAAGGCTTCAAGGTCGTTCCCGACATCGCCGAGGACATGCCGCAGGTCGCCGATGACGGCAAGACGCTCATCTTCAAGATCCGCAAGGGCATCAAGTTCTCCAACGGCCAGGAACTGACCACAAAGGACGTGGTCGCCTCGTTCCAGCGCATCTTCAAGGTTTCGAGCCCGACCGCGGGCGGCTTCTACAACGGCATCGTCGGCGCCGATAAGTGCCTCGCAGAACCGGCGACCTGCACGCTCGAAGGCGGCGTGGTCGCCGACGAGGCGGCGAACACCGTCACCATCCACCTGACCCAGCCCGATGCCGAGATCTACTACAAGCTCGCCGTGCCGCATGCGGTCATCCTGCCGGCCGATGCTCCGGCCAAGGATGTGGGTACTGACGCGCTGCCCGGCACCGGCGCCTACATGGTCGAGAGCTACGATCCCAACAAGCAGCTCAAGATCGTGCGCAACCCGCATTTCAAGGAATGGAGCAAGGACGCCCAGCCGGACGGCTATCCGGATGTGGTGGTCATGGATTTCGGCCTGACCGACGAAGCCGAGATCACAGCGGTTGCCAACGATCAGGCCGATTGGGCCTTCGACCCGCCGCCGGCGGATCGCCTGGCCGAGATCGGCACCAAGTACAAGGACCAGGTGCACGTCACGCCGCTGACCGCGATGTGGTACGCGCCGATGAACGTCAACATCCCGCCCTTCAACAACGAGAAGGCGCGCCAGGCTGTTGCCCATGCGATCGACCGCAATCAGGTGGTGAAGCTGTTCGGCGGCAAGGTGCTCGCCCAGCCGGTCTGCCAGATCCTGCCGCCGGGTTTTCCTGGCCATGAGTCCTATTGCCCCTTCACCAAGAATCCGGGTGGCGGGAAGTACAACGGCCCCGACATGGACATGGCCAAGAAACTGATGGAGGAATCCGGTCAGAAGGGTCAGCCGGTCACGGTGATCTCGGAAGACAGCGCGGTTTCGAAGTCGGTCGGCACCTATCTGCAGAGCGTGCTGAACGAGCTCGGCTTCAAGGCCGAGCTGAAGCCGATCTCCTCGAACATCCAGTTCACCTATATCCAGAACACCAACAACAAGGTGCAGATCAGCGTCACCCAGTGGTACCAGGATTATCCGGCCGCTTCGGACTTCCTGAACATCCTGTTCGGCTGCGACAACTTCCACCCGGGCTCGGATTCCTCCGTCAACATTGCCGGTTTCTGCGACAAGGACATCGACAAGATGATGAAGGATGCGATGGCCACCGCCGTCACCGATCCGGCGAAAGCCAACGAGATGTGGAAGGCCATCGACAAGGCGACCACGGACAAGGCGCCGGCGGCGATCCTGTTCACCCCGAAGCACGTGGACTTCATCTCCAAGCGCCTCGGCAATTTCCAGTTCAATCCGCAGTACTACTTCATGGTCTACCAGGCGTGGGTGCAGTGATTGCCCATCGTCATTGATTGCTGACGCCACTCGTTCTTGAACATGGCAGCGTCAGAAACTTCGATTACCGGTAATTCTCCTGGTCAAGCGGATCCGGTCGGCGCGAAGCGCCGGCCGGCCGCGGGACCCTGGGCCACCGCGTTTCGAAAGCTCATCCGCGACAAGGCCGCGATGGCGGCCTTGCTGCTGTTCATCCTGATCGTGATCGGTTGCTGCTTCGCGTCCTATTACGCCAGCAATGTCGCCAAGATCCAGCCGTTCAGCTCGAACCTCGACGGCACGGTGATGGTCGACGGCGTGGAGCAGCCGGTCATCGAAGAATCGACCGAGGGACTGGGTCTCGGCACCACGCCGATCGGGCCGACCTGGGATATCCACGGCTATTTCCTCGGCGCCGACGACCAGGGGCGGGACGTCTTCGCCCGCATGCTCTATGGCGGATTGAACTCGCTCTGGATCGCCAGCGCCTCGACCGTGCTCTGCCTGATCCTGGCCGGGGCGCTCGGCGTCGTCGCCGGCTTCTTCGGTGGCGTGGTCGATGCCGTGCTCTCCCGGATCCTGGACGTGATCTGGGCCTTCCCGATCTTCCTGCTGGCGATCTCGCTCTCGATCGTGCTGATCAACACCACGATCCAGATCGGGCCGATCGTCGTCCGCTCGGGCAGCCTCTGGCTGCCGATCTTCATCATCGGCATCGTCTATGTGCCGTATATCGCGCGCCCCATTCGCGGCCAGGTCCTGTCGCTGAAGAACAGCGAGTTCGTGCTCGCCGCAGTCGGTCTCGGCGTGCCGAGCTACCGGATCCTCTGGAAGGACATCCTACCGAACGTCGCCACCACCTTGATCGTGTTCGTGCCGTTGATGATGGCGCTCAACATGGTGACGGAATCCGCGCTCTCCTTCCTCTCGATCGGCGTGCAGCCGCCGGACGCCAGCTGGGGCACCATCATCCAGGACGGGCAGAACCTGCTCTATTCGCGGCCGATGGTGGCCTTGGCGCCGGGCCTCGCCATCGCCGTCACGGTCATGACCCTGAACGTGTTCGGCGACGGGGTGCGCGACGCGCTCGATCCCCGGTCGAAGCTCCGGATCGGAAGGGACTAACCGCTCCGATGCTGAACACGCTCATCCGTCGCCTGATCCAGATGGTCTTCGTGATGTTCGGGATCAGCGTCATCGTCTTCCTGATCTTCTTCGCGACGCCGGGCTCCGATCCCTCCGCCCGGATCGCCGGCCGCAACGCCTCCCCCGAGGTGCTGGCCGCGGTGCGGAAGGATTTCGGCTTCGATCGCCCGCTTTATGTCCAATATGGGCTGATGATGAAGAAGCTGCTGGTCACCTTCGATCTCACCTCGTTCCAGAACCGCGGGCAGAAGGTTGTGCCGCAGCTGGTCCAAGCCACGCCGGTCACGCTCTCGCTGGTGATCGGCGGTGCGATCCTCTGGGTGATTGGCGGCATCGTCGTCGGCCTCTCGGCGGCTGCCACCAAGGGCAGCGTGATCGACCGGGGCCTGATGATCATCGGGCTGATCGGCATATCCATGCCGGTCTTCTGGCTGGGCTCGGTGCTGAACCTTATCACCCAGAGCCGCTTTCACGACACCTGGATGTTCTCCTGGGTGCCGGCGCTCGGTTACAAGCCGCTGCTGGAAAGCCCCTGGGAATGGTTCAAGACCATGCTCATCCCTTGGATCTCGCTGGCGGTGCTCTATATCGGGCTTTATGGCCGCGTGCTCCGCGCGAGCCTGATCGAGGCCAATGAAGAGGACTACATCCGCACCGCGCGCTCCAAGGGCCTGACCGAGACGCGCATCCTGTTCCGGCATGCGCTCCGCACTTCGCTGATCACTTTCGTGACCCTGTTCGGCCTGGATTTTGGCGCGCTGGTCGGCGGCGGTGCCCTGTTGACCGAGGTCGTCTTCGGACTCCAGGGCGTCGGCAAGCTCACTTATGATTCCTTGAAGAGCCTGGACCTGCCGGTGATCCTGGCTTCCGTCATTTATGCGTCTTTCTTCGTGGTCGGCGCGAATTTCGTGGTGGATATGGCCTATGCAATCCTCGACCCCCGCGTCCGTGGTCGATAAGGCCGTGGAGCAGGGCACAACCCCCTTGCTGGAGGTGAAAGACCTCAGCGTCTCCTTCCGCACACAGCAGGGGCTGGTACGGGCGGTGAGCGGCGTTTCCTTCACCATCGACGCGCAGGAGATCGTGAGCGTGGTCGGCGAATCCGGCTGCGGCAAGACTGTGACCCTGCTGAGCGTGGTGGGGCTGATCAACGACCCGAACGCGGTCATCGCCGGCTCGATCAAATACAAGGGGCGCGAGCTGATCGGCCTGCCGCAGCAGGAATTGCGGCATGTGCGGGGCGAGGAGATCGCGATGATCTTCCAGGATCCGATGACGGCCTTGACGCCGGTCTACACCATCGGCTGGCAGATCATCGAGCAGCTCCGCGCCCATACCGATCTCTCGGCCAAGGCCGCGCGCAACCGGGCGATCGAGCTGCTGCGCGAGACCGGCATTCCCAATCCCGACAAGACGATCGACCGTTATCCGCACCAGCTTTCCGGCGGCATGCGGCAGCGCGCCTTCATCGCCATGGCCCTGTCCTGCAACCCCTCGCTGCTGATCGCCGACGAGCCGACCACCGCGCTCGACGTTACGGTGCAAGCGCAGATCCTCGACCTCATCCGGCGCCTGCGTAAGGATTTCGGCTCCGCGGTCATGCTGGTGACCCATGACATGGGCGTGGTGGCGGAGATCGCCGACCGGGTCGTCGTCATGTATGCCGGCAAGATCGTCGAGGCCGGCACCAAGGAGCAAATCTTCGTCGATCCGCAGCATCCCTATACCTGGGGCCTGTTCAACTCGATCCCGCCCTTGACCGGCGCGCGGATGAAACGGCTGGTCTCGATTCCCGGCGCGCCGCCGTCGCTGCTGGACCTGCCGCAGGGCTGCTCCTTCCGTCCGCGCTGCGGCCGGCGTTTCGAGCCCTGCAGCGAAATGCCGGCACTGGAAGGCGCAGGCGGTCATCTGGCGCGCTGCTGGATCCCGCCGGAACAGCGGGCCGAGGCCCGCTTCCGCGCGGCGCATCCCGACAGCCGCTTGAGCAAGGCGGGGCGATGAACGTGGCCGGCACACCGCTGCTGAAAGCGCGGAACGTCTCGAAGCAATTCCGGGTCGGCAACAGCATCCTGCCCGGCGGCAACACGATCGTGCATGCGGTCGATGACGTCTCGCTCGACGTCTATCGCGGCGAGACCGTCGGCCTGGTCGGCGAATCCGGTTGCGGCAAGTCGACCCTCGGCCGCTGCCTGGTCCGGCTCTACGAGATCTCCGCCGGCAAGATCGAGTTCGAAGGCATGGACATCTCCACCGCCAAGACCGGCGCCTTGCGCCCGATCCGGCAGCGGATGCAGATGGTGTTCCAGGACCCGTATTCCTCGCTGAACCCGCGCCGCCGCGTCGCCGACCTGCTCGCCGAGCCCTTGAAGGTGCATGGCAATCGCAGCCGCGCCGAGATCAAGGAGCGCGTCGCCGAGCTGATGCGCCTGGTCGAGCTGCTGCCCGATCATCTCAACCGCTTCCCGCATGAGTTTTCCGGAGGCCAGCGCCAGCGCATCGGCATCGCTCGCGCGATCGCGCTGGAGCCCAGCCTGGTGGTGGCGGACGAACCGGTCTCGGCGCTCGACGTCTCGATCCAGGCGCAGATCGTCAACCTGTTCGCCGATCTCCAGGAGCGGCTGGGCCTCACCTACGTCTTCATCGCCCATGACTTGAGCGTGGTGCGCCAGGTCTCGACCCGGACCGCGGTGATGTATCTCGGCTCGATCGTCGAATCCGGTCCGACCGAGGCGATCTTCCAATCGCCGCGCCACCCCTACAGCGAGGCGCTGATCTCAGCCGTGCCTTCGGCCGATCTTGACCGCACCAACCGCCGCGAGCGCATCGTGCTGCAGGGCGACGTGCCGAGCCCGATCAATCCGCCCAGCGGCTGCCGCTTCCACCCACGCTGCCGCTATGCCACCGAACGCTGCAAGGTCGAACGCCCGAAGCTGGCGGAGATAGAGCCGGGCAGGCTGGTGGCTTGCCACCATCCGGTCGGCGTGTAGCGCCTACCGCTGCCCGTCGTTGATCTTGATATCGGCGGCCTTCAGCCCGCCGCTGCGCTCGTGGACGCGGCCGCCGGTCGCCATGGCGAGGCCGTAGACGATCTCGTCCCGGCGCGGTGCGTCCCAGACCGTCATCTCGGCCACGCCGAAATGACTGCGCACATAGGCGGCCTGGATGTGGCCGAGCGGAATCATGATCCGCGTGCCCAGCGTGCCGACCGTCTTCGCGGCCGGCACGATGGCCTTCGGTTCGCCGAGCAGCGCGCGCATCGCCCAGCCGCCGGCTTCATGCCAGAGCGCGCCATGCTCCAGCTCGCCATCCTCGCCGACGATGGCGCCCTTGCCATAGGCTTCGACCCTGGCGGCGCCGAGGCGGTCGATGATCGCCTTTGAGAGCAGGGTGCCGAGTTCGCGAAGTTCCGCCATGAACGGCATCAGGTCCTTCTCATAGCGGCCGGCGAAGGGGTTGCGGATCACGGCGCAGGCCATGCCGACGCGCAAGGGTGCGCTGAGGCGCGGGCCGCGCTCGTGCCAGGTCTCCTCGACCGCGACCTGGGTCTTGCGAATGTCGAACGGCATTACTTCAGCACCACTTCGTTGATGAGCTTCGCGCCGCGCATATGCATGAAGTAGAGACCCATGTAATGCGTGACATCCTGCGGATGCGCCAGGCTCGAGGGCAGGCCGAGTTTCTCGGCGACGGCCCGCGGCATGTCATAAGTCGAGCAGCCGGCGTCATAGACCAGGATCTCTTTGAGGCTCGGCATCATGCCGTGGTTGCGCGCGGACAGCATGGTCAGCACAAAATCCATGACGCAGATATCGGTGCAGATGCCGACCACCAGGATCTCGGCGAGCTTCTTGTCGTTGACCCAATCCACCACCCGGTTGTTGCCCTGGGGCGTGATCGAGCCGACGAAGCCGTTGATGCAGTCCTTGCGCACCAGGGTGGTGTTCGGGTCCTGCTCCAGCCATTCCAGCTGCGGCACCAGGTTCTCCTCGCCGGTCCCGGCTTCGCAATGCGGCGGGTAGGGCGGCTCGGCCTTGCCGGGAACATGGGTGTCGAGGAAGGCGAGGATCGGGCGCTTTGCCGCGGTAAAAGCCTTAGCCAGGCGATCGGTCTCCTCGACCATGCGCGTGACCTGGGCGTTGGGCGCAGGCGGCGCCAGGTAGCCGGCGCCGACCGTCGCGAAGCCGTTGATCTCATCGACGATGACTAGGCCGGTCGCGCCGACAGCGGCGCTGCTGAAAGCGAGCGGCATGATCTCGTTGAACTGCTTGATCAACGGGTTCTGGACCGGCGTTGCAATGTTCATGGCAGGACTCCTCGCGCGGGACCCATTGGATTCTCGGGCGCATAATGCCGAGGGCGGTCCGGAGCGGCAATCCGCTCTTGACTCTCGCGCCTCCCGACAAGATCATTTGTACACAAACAATCTCATTTTTGCGAGGGCCTGCCTCCTGTTCGCGCAACCGACCCGGCTCGACGAAGCTCTGGACCTGGCGGCCCGCAGCCGGCCGCTGGTGCTGGCCGGCGGCACCGACCTGATGGTCGGCGCTTCCGCCGACCTCGGGTCCGGTCCGATCCTGGACATTTCCCGCGTCGCTGAGCTGAAGGGCATCGCGATCACCGAGGATTCCGTCGTGATCGGCGGCGGCACGACCTGGTCGGAGCTGGTAGCGGCGGACCTGCCCCATGGTTTCGACGGGCTGAAGGCGGCGGCGCTCGAAGTCGGTTCGATCCAGATTCAGAACCGCGGCACCATCGCCGGCAATCTCTGCAATGCTTCGCCGGCCGCGGATGGCGTGCCGCCGTTGCTGACCCTGGATGCCGTGCTGGAAATCCAGGCCAGCGGAACGCGCCGCAGCCTGCCGGTCGGGGATTTCATCATAGGCAACCGCAAGACCCTGCTGCAGCCGGGCGAGCTGGTCACCGCGATCCGCATCCCGCGTCCGCTGGCGGAGGGGCGCTCGGCCTTCCTGAAGCTCGGCAGCCGGCGCTTCCTAGTGATCTCGATCGTTTCCGCCGCGGTGCTGCTGGTCGTCGAAGGCAATCGCCTCACGGCGGCGCGGGTCGCGGTGGGCGCATGCTCCGCCGTGGCGCAACGCTTGCCTTTACTGGAAGCAGCGTTGGTCGGACAGGCGTGTGATGCATCCTTGCGCAATGCTGTAAGGCCGGCACATGTGGCCGGCTTGACGCCGATCGACGACGTGCGGGGCACCGAAGGCTATCGCAAGGACGCGGCCTTGCAATTGGTCCGCGAGGCCTTGCTGGCCGCGGTCGAGGGCCGTGCCGGAGGCATGGCATGAAGCCGGAACCGGCGCCGATCCGCTTCAAGCTCAACGGCCAGCCGATCAGCCTCGACGCGCCGGCCAACCGGCGGCTCTCCCATGCCTTGCGCGAGAATCTCGGGGCGCGCGGCGTGAAGGTCGGCTGCGACGCCGGAGATTGCGGTGCCTGCACCGTGCTCCTGGACGGCGCGCCGGTCTGCGCCTGCCTGACCGCGCTCGGCCAGGTGAACGGCGCGGCGGTCGAAACCGTGGAAGGCCTGGGCGACGCCCTGGCCGAGAAGCTGAAACAATCCTTCCATCGCCATGGCGCCGCGCAATGCGGGATCTGCACGCCGGGTATGCTGGTGAGTGCCACCGCGCTGCTGCGTAAGAACGCAAATCCCAGCGAGGCCGAGGTCGAGCAGGCCCTGGGTGGCGTGCTCTGCCGCTGCACCGGCTATCGCAAGATCATCGACGCCGTTTGCGACGCGAACCGCGTGGAGACGCCGGAGATGTCCGCGGCGGCGGGGCAGGCGGTCGGCGCGCGGCTGGCCCGGCTCGACGGCCAGCGCAAGCTCGACGGCAGCGAGATCT
Source organism: Dongia sp. agr-C8 (assembly GCF_054658695.1). Taxonomy (NCBI): domain Bacteria; kingdom Pseudomonadati; phylum Pseudomonadota; class Alphaproteobacteria; order Rhodospirillales; family Dongiaceae; genus Dongia; species Dongia sp. agr-C8. The sequence goes on along the minus strand of NZ_BAAGHZ010000004.1, from coordinate 810,875 downwards.
TCGGCGCCGACGACTGGCCGGAAGATGCGCTGGTGCTGCGCGCCATTCGTTCGCCCCATGCCCATGCGCGTTTCAAGCTCGGCGACGTCGCGGGCTGGGCCGCGCGCCATGCCGGCGTGGTGCGGGTGGTGACGGCAGACGACGTGCCGGGGCGCAACCTGTTCGGCACGATCGGCCCGTTCGTCGACCAGCCGGTCTTTGCCCGCGACATCGTCCGCTTCAAAGGCGAGGCGGTTGCCGCGGTGGTCCTCGAACCGGACGTCGCCTGGCAGTGCGATCTCAAGGGTTTCCCGGTCGAGTGGGAGCCGCTGGCGGCGCTGACCAGGATGGCGGAAGCGACCGATCCGAAGGCGGTGCAGCTGCATGCGAGCCGTGGCGGCAATATCCTGACCAGCGGCATCGTGCAACGCGGCGACGCCAAAGCGGCAATGGTGGATGCCGATGTGACCGCCGAAGGCGAGTTCGAGACCGGTTTCGTCGAGCATGGCTATATCGAGCCCGAGGCTGGCTTCGCGCGCCGGGTCGGCGACCGGATCGAGATCCAGGCCTGCACCCAGTCGCCTTATCTCGACCGCGACGAGATGGCGGCCATTCTCGGCATCGCGCCGGAAGACGTGCGGATCATCCCGACCGCGGTCGGCGGCGGCTTCGGCTCCAAGCTCGATCTCTCGGTGCAGCCCTTCATCGGCGTCGCCGCCTGGGTGCTCAATCGGCCGGTGCGCATGGTCTTTTCGCGGCCCGAAACCATGATGTCGACCACCAAGCGGCATCCCTCGCAGATCCGCATGAAGGTCGGCGCCTCGAAGGACGGCAAGCTGCGGGCGATCGAGTTCCACGGCGACTTCAACACCGGCGCCTATGCCTCCTGGGGTCCGACGGTCGCGAACCGCGTGCCGGTGCATGCCTCCGGCCCCTATTTCGTGCCGCACTACCGCGCGACCACGCGTGCGATCCACACCCATCTGGTGCCGGCCGGCGCCTTCCGCGGCTTCGGTGTGCCGCAGGCCGGTGTCGCGCAGGAGCAGCTCTATGACGAGCTCGCCCAGAAGCTCGGCCTCGATCCGCTGGAGTTTCGCGTGCGCAACGCGTTGACCGCGGACCAGCCCACGGTCTGCGGGCAGGTGCTGGGTGCGGGCTTCGGCTACAAGGCCTGTCTCGAAGCCTTGGCGCCGCACTGGAAACGCGCGCGGGCCGAGGCGGAAGCGTTCAATGCTGCGTCGACCCGCTATCGCCGCGGCGTCGGTATTGCCGGCATGTGGTATGGCTGCGGAAATACTTCGCTGCCGAACCCTTCCACCATTCGCATCGGGTTGAAGCCCGATGGCCGCATCGCGCTCTACCAGGGCGCGGTCGATATCGGCCAGGGCTCCAACACCGTCGTCACGCAGATCAGCGCCGATGCGCTGGGCGCGCCGATCGATCGCTTCGATCTACTCGGCGCCGATACCGACCTGACGCCCGATGCCGGCAAGACTTCGGCTTCGCGGCAGACCTTCGTCACCGGAAAGGCGGCGTTCCTGGCCGGGCACAAGCTGCGCCAGGAGATCCTGCGCCTCGCCAATGCCGGTGAGGACGCGCGACTGGTCTTCGGTGACGGTATCATCACCGTGGAGGAGCAGGGGCAGAGCCGGGCGCTCGATTTGAAGCGCCTGCCGCGCGATGATCGAGGCTATGTGCTCCTTGCGGAGGGCAGTTTCGACCCGCCGACTTCGCCGCTGGATGCGAACGGGCAGGGCTCGCCCTATGCGGTCTACGGCTCCGGCGCGCATATCGCCGAGATCGAGGTCGATACCGATCTCGGCATCGTGCGGGTCTTGAAAATGACCTGCGCCCATGACGTCGGCCGCGCCGTCAACCCGACCCTGATCGAAGGCCAGATCGAAGGTGGCGTCGCGCAAGGCCTCGGCATGGCGCTGATGGAGGAGTTCTTCCCGGGCAAGGGCGAGAACCTGCACGACTACCTGATCCCGACCATCGGCGACATGCCACCGGTCGAATCCATCCTGATCGAGGATCAGTCGCCGGTCGGTCCCTTCGGCGCCAAGGGTATCGGCGAGCAGGCCTTGATCCCGACCGCACCCGCGATCCTGAACGGCATCCATCATGCGACCGGAATCCGCCTCAAGCGGATCCCGGCGATCCCTGACCGCGTACGGGCCGCGCTGCTGGCGCGCAAGGAGGGCAAGCATGGCTGATCCAGATCTGGTGCGCTGCGACGCCTGTCCCGTCACCTGCTACATCAAGCCGGGCAAGGCCGGTGCCTGCGACCGCTACGCCAACGAGGACGGCAAGCTGGTGCGGGTCGATCCGCTGGTGGTGCTGGAACACACGATCGAGGCGGGCGAGAAGGTGGTGCCCTTCCTCGGCGGCGGCGGCCGAGAATGGGACGGCGAGATCGTCAAGTCGCCGAGCACCTTCATCACCGCGATCGGCGCGGGGACGACCTATCCCGACTACAAGCCGGCGCCCTTCATCGTCTCTTCCAAGGTCGACGGCGTCGACACCGTCACCGTGGTGACCGAGGGCATCTTCAGCTATTGCGGCGTCAAGGTGAAGATCGATACCGACCGCCATCTCGGGCCGGAGCGGAACCTGGTCCGCGTCGATGGCGAGCCGGTCGGCCATGTGACCACCGGCGAATACGGCTCGCAGATGCTGTCCCTGGGCGGGGTCAATCACCTGACCCATGGCGGCAAGAAGGAAGGCCGCGTCACCTGCGACGCGCTTTTGCGCCTCTGCAACGGCGAGGCGGTGGAGATGACCGTCGATGCCGGCGCCACCGCGATCGTCCAGGCGGGCAAGCCGCCGATGATCAACGGCAAGATCGAGGAGCGGATGCGGGTCGGCTGCGGCTCGGCCACCATCGGCATGTTCGCCAAGCAATGGTATGGCAAGGTCGACGAGGTCGTCGTCGTGGACGACCACATCACCGGTGTCTTGTCGGAGCATCAGGCCGGCAAGGTGCTGGGCGCCCAGGACACCGGGATCAAGATCCGTGGCCGGAAGTCGACTCCCGGCCGCTACTTCCATGTCGCCGAGCCAGGCTCCGGCTGGGGCGGCACCAATGTCATGGATCCGCTGGAGATCGTCACGGGCTTCGACCCGAAACATGCCAAGCCGGGGCTTCGGATGCTGATGGTCAGCACCACCGGCGAGCAGCATGCCTATTACGAGCTCGATGAGAACCTGAAACCGATCGAGAAGGAGCTGCCGGCGAACCTGCAGGAATCGGTCGATCGCATCGCTGAGAATTGCGAGCCGGCGCTGAGCACCGTGCTGTTCATGGCGGGAGCAGGCGGCTCCTTGCGCGCGGGCGTCACCGAGAATCCGGTGCGGCTCACGCGCTCGGTGCGGCAGGCGATCACGCGGGTCACCGCGGGCGGCGCGCCGGTCTATGTCTGGCCGGGCGGCGGGATCACCTACATGGTCGATGTGACCTTGCTGCCCGAGCGCGCCTTCGGCTATGTGCCGACGCCGGCTCTGGTCGCGCCGATCGAGTTCACCCTGAAGCTCGAGGATTACGCGGCGCTCGGCGGCCATGTCGATCACGTCAGGCCGGTCGAGGAAGTGCTGCAGGATTCCTCGCTGCGTCTTCGTTCCGCGAAGGGCGCCGCCTGATGCGCCGGACGCCGGTCATCCGCCGCTTCGGGCATAACCGGCTGCATCTGCAGGACGGGCCGATCGATCTCATCGTCGAGGCCTTCGGCGCGGGGGAGCAGACCGAGATCGCCTATTGCGCGGCGGCGGCGCGGTTCATCACTATCCTCGACGAGCTTTGCAGCGAGCTGCCGCTGCTGCGGGCGGCAGCGGCGCGGCGGCCGGCCGGCATCGTGGCGCAGCGGATGTGGCATGCCGTCGAGCCGTTCGCGCGCGCGCAGTTCATCACGCCGATGGCGGCGGTCGCCGGCGCCGTCGCTGAGGAGGTGCTTGGCGCGATGATCGGCGCCGCGAAGCTGAGCCGGGCCTATGTGAACAACGGCGGCGATATCGCGCTGGCCCTGGCGCCGGGCGAGACCCTGCGGATCGGCATGGTGGATCGGCCGGATCGGCCCAGCATGTTCGGCTCGCTGTTTCTCGCCTCCGATCAGCCGGTGCGCGGCATCGCCACCAGCGGCTGGCGCGGGCGCAGCTTCTCGCTGGGGATCGCCGATGCGGTGACGGTGCTGGCGGATACGGCGGCGATGGCCGATGCAGCGGCGACCATCATCGCCAACGCGGTCGACCTGCCCGGCCACACCGCGATCGAGCGCCGCCCGGCATGCGACCTGGCGCCGGACAACGACCTCGGCGAGCGTCGGGTGACGGTCGCGGTGGGTGCGCTCAGCGAGGCGGAGAAAGCGCAGGCGCTGGAACGGGGTTGCCGCATGGCGGAGACCTGCCTGGAGCGGCACCTGATCCGGGCGGTAGCCTTGCATCTCGGCGGACAAACGCGGCAGGTCGAAGGCGCGCTGCAGATCGCGGCGGCATAAGGGGAGAAACATGAAAGCCAGGATCCGCAAGATCGTGACCGTGGTCGAAGAGACGTTGAGCGAGGCGGGGCGCGACGTCAGCCCGCCGACCCGCCGCGCCGCGGCGATCGCCGTCATCACCAATCCCTTCGCCGGCCGCTACCAGGAGGACCTCACCGACCTCATCGATGTCGGCGAGGAGCTGGGCGGGTTGCTGGCCGAGCGGGCGGTGAAGGCGCTCGGCATCGAGGGCGCGAAGATCGAGAGCTATGGCAAGGCGGCGGCGGTCGGGGCCAACGGCGAATTGGAGCATGCGGCGGCGATCCTGCACCCGAAGCTCGGCGCGCCCTTCCGCAAGGTGCTCGGTAAGGGCGCCGCGCTGATCCCGTCCTCGAAGAAGCGCGGCGGACCGGGCGTGGCGCTCGACATTCCGCTCGGCCACAAGGACGCCGCTTTCGTGCGCAGCCATTTCGACGGGATGGAAGTGCGCGTCGTCGATGCGCCGGCGGCCGACGAGATCGTCGTCGCCGTCGCGGTCACGGATTCCGGGCGACCGCTACCTCGGGTCGGCGGGTTGAAGGTCTCCGAGATCAAGGGCGAGGACGGCCTCCGGTGAAGCCCAGCGCCGCCAAGCCGGTCGCACGCGTGACGCCGGAAGAGGGGTACCGGCTGGAGAAGCAGGTCGGCTATATCCTGCGCCAGGCCTCGCAGCGCCATGCGGCCATCTTCGCCGCGCGGATCCCGGAGCAGCTGACCACGACCCAGTTCGCGACCCTGGTGCGCTTGCAGGAGGTGGGGCCTTGCTCGCAGAACAATCTCGGGCGGCAGACGGCGATGGATGCTGCGACCATCAAGGGCGTCACCGACCGGCTGATCCAGCGCGGCTTCGTCGAGGCCAAGGTCGATCCCGAGGACGGGCGCCGGCGCATGCTGGCGCTGACACCGCTGGGCCTGGACCTGGTCGCGCGCGCGATTCCGGTCGGGCTCGAGATCAGTGCCGAGACCTTGGAGCCATTGAACCCCGATGAGCGCGACCAGTTCCTGAAACTGCTGATGAAATTGCGCTAGGCCTGAGCGCGGCTATTGCACCAGCGATCCCAGCCGCTGCTCGGCCAGCGGCCTGAACGCGCCGTCGGGAAACTTCCGCAGATAGGCGAAGAAGTCGTCGGGGTTCTTGCTGTCCCAGATCGTGTCGAAGAAGCTGGAATCCAGCTCCTTGTAGGTCTTCGCGTCCACGGCCGCTCTCGACAGCGGGGCAATCTGGCCAAGCAGCACCGGTGCTGCCTCGGGCTGCAACGCCACCAGCCGGTGGGCCGCCAGCTCGACGAAGACGCCGGAGGGGAATTTCGCGAGATAGGCCTCGAACACCGCCGGGTCCCGGCTGTCGCGGATGGCCAGCCATTCGGCCTCTTCGGTCTTGAGGCTGTCCACAGCGGGATCCGCCGCGGCGATGGCGTTCCAGGCCAGCGCGCAGGCGAGGGCGACCGAGGCGAAGGATACCCTGCGCATGTCGCGTGTCAGGTCTTCGCGATCGTCGGCACCTTGCTCGCCGGCGGCGTGTTGCGGCTGCGCTGAGTGCGGATGATGCCGTCGATGATGGTCATGCCGACGCCCGGCAGGTCGCCCAGGCGGATGCTCTCGAGCAGGTCCTTGCCGGCGGAATGCTGCGCCTTGTCGAGGAACACGAAGTCGGCGGACCAGCCTTTTTCGATCAGGCCGACGTCGAGCCTGCGCATGCGCGCGGTGTTGCCGGTGGCAAAGCAGAGCGCGATCTCCGCCGGCACTTCGCCGATCGACGAGAGCATCGAGACCAAGCGCAGAATCCCCAGCGGCTGGACGCCGGAGCCGGCCGGCGCGTCGGTGCCGAGGATGACGCGGTGGAGGTCGCCGATCTCGCGCGCCGTGCGCAGCGTGTAGAGCGCGGCGCGTTCATTGCCGTTGTGGACGATCTCGAGCCCGCGTTTGCAGCCTTCGCAGAGGCAGCGGATCTGGGAGTCGGGGAGGGCGGTGTGGCCGCCGTTGATATGGCCGATCACGTCGGGATCGGCTTCCAGGATCACGTCCTTGTCGATCAGGCCCGAGCCCGGGATCGAGGGGCCGCCGGTGTGGATGGTGCTCTGGATCCCGTACTTGCGGGCCCAGGCGACCATCTTCTTCGCCTCATCGCCGGTCTTGACGCCGCCCAGACCGACTTCCCCGAGCAAGGTCACGCCGGCCGCGGCCATCTCCTTGAAGTCGTCCTCGACCATGCCTTGCTCGATGACCGGCGCGCCGCCATGCACCTTCACGCCGGCGGGGCGGGCGTTGGCGAAAATGCGCTGGCTGGAGATTGCAAAGGCCTTGAGGCCGGCGATGTCCTTCGGCCGGCCGGGCATGTGGACCTCGCCCGCCGAGATCATGGTGGTGACGCCGCCATGCAGGCAGCTCTCGATCCAGCCCAATTGGTTCTGGCGCGGCGTCCACTCGCCGGCGACCGGGTGCACATGGGAGTCGATGAGGCCGGGGGCCAGCGCCGTGCCGTTGGCATCGACCACGACCTTGGCGTCGGCGGTGTCGAGGTCCTTTTCGCGGCCGAAGGCGACGATCCGACCGTCGACGGCGACCAGGGTGTCGCAGCCCTCGGCGATCGGCTTTTCGATGTCACCGGTCAGGAGCAGGCCGATATTGCGGATGACAAGCTTGCCGGCGGGGGCGCCGGAAGTGGGTTCGACGGCCATGGGAGAGCCTCCTGGAGTCGTGATGTTTTGTGCATTGTTGCATGCGCAGCGCTGCATCTTCCAGCGCGCGAATACTGGAGGCGTCAGCCCCCTCCCTGGCCCTCCCCCATCTCCACCTGGGCCAATGCTTCGGTGGACAAGTCGGGGGAGGGGGATTCTTGTGAATCTTTTGTGAGTGACGCCGAGGCTAGGCGATCCGCCGCGGCGTTTCCATGTGCGCCATGTTGCCGGCGCGGGGGCCGACCGGCTCGCTGGCGGGGCGGATGGCGAGGGCGGCGCGGATGTCCGGCTCGTCCATCTGCTCCGGATTGAGGAAGCGGTAGGAGTAGTCCATCCAGACATTGGATTCGAGGAAGAGATCCAGGAGATCAGGATCCAGATGCCCGTTGCGCTTGAAGGCGCCCATGATCTTGATCGCCTCGCTCAGCGGCTTCGCCTTCTTGTACGGGCGATCGCCCGCGGTCAGGGCCTCGAACACGTCGGCGATCGCCATGATGCGGGCCAAGACCGACATGTCCTTGCCCATCAGGCGGCGCGGATAGCCGTTGCCGTCCATGCGCTCGTGATGGCCGCCGGCAATCTCCGGCACGTTCCGGAGGTGCCGCGGGAAGGGCAGACTCTCCAGCATGATGATGGTCTGCACGATATGGTCGTTGATGATGTAGCGCTCTTCGTCGGTCAGGGTGCCGCGCTGGATGCCGAGGTTGTGCAGTTCGCCGAGGTTGAACTTGTGGGCCGGCACCCGGAGCTTGAAGCCCCAGGCGTTGTCCTCCGGCATCTGGTCGCGCTCCTCGCGGACCACGATATGCTCCGGCTTGTCGGCGAGCACGGATTCGACCACCGGCAAGGTCTGCGGCGGCGCGGCCTTGAGGCGGGTCATCTCCTCGTGGGAGATGCCGATGCGATCGTCCAGCGTCCGGGTCCAGGTACGGCTGGCGGCGATGGCCTTGATCTTCTCGATCACGTCCGGCGCCATGCCTTCGCCGCCGATATTCGCCTCGGCGACCAGCGCGTATTCCTGGTCGATCTCGGCGTTGAACTCGACGATGCGGCGCTCGATGTCGCGCAGGCTGGCGCCACCCTTCAGGAATTCGCGCAGCAGCTTCACCTCGTTCTCGCGCTTCACCACCTCGAAGCGGGTGCGAATCTCATGGATGCGGTTGTAGAGCGTCTCGAGCTTGGTCGCCTTGTCGACCACGTATTCCGGGGTCGTCACCTTGCCGCAATCGTGCAGCCAGGAAGCCAGCTCCAGCGCTTCCCATTCCTGGTCGGTCAGGCGGAAGTTGGCGAAGGGACCGTAGTTCTGCTTCACCGCCGCCTCGGCCAGCATCTTGGCCAGCGCCGGCACGCGGGTGCAGTGGCCGCCGGTATGGGGAGACTTGCGGTCGATCGCGCTCGCCACCAGCTTGATCAGGGAGTCCATCAGGTTTTTCTGCGCCATCATCAGCTGCTGGTTCTCCAGCGCGATGGCGGCGCTGCCGGCGATCGCCTTCAGCAGGGAGAGCAGGTGGCCGGAAACGTTCTCGGTGTCCGTCTTGGCGGTCGCCGCCTCCGATACCAGCATGACGATGCCGAGCGCTTCGCCGCGCGGGCTCAGGAGCGGGACCGCGATCAAATCGACGTATTCCGACTTGACGCCCAGCTTGTAGGCGACCGCGCGATCGACCGACTTGATCTCATCGAGCCGGACCTGCCGGGTTTCCATTTTGCGGCGCAGAGCGGCATCCGAGATGATGCTGTTGCGGATCTCGAGCGGCACGCGCATGGCGTATTCCTCGTCGAGAGCCTCGAAAGTCTGGTCGCCGGAATGGCGACCGATCTCGAAGCGAAGCGCCCTGCCGTCCTCCTCCAGCAGGTAGATCACGCCGCCGATGGTGCGGCTGACATCGACCATCTCGCGCAGGATGCGGTTCAGCAGCGAATGCAGGTCGCGCTCGGCGGTCAGGCTGCTGCCGATTTCCAGGAAGCGGCGGATCGTGGTCTTCATCTCGTTCATGATGATCGAGAGTTCGTCCACCTCCTCGATGCCGGTATGCACGGCGGCGGCGTTCGAGAAGTCGAAATCGCGGATCGATCCGGCTTCGTCCGCAAGCGAGCGCAACGGCTTCGACAGGCGGCGCGCCAGTTCCCAGACCGCGAAGATCGACATCAGCAGGAGAAGGCAGGATACGATCACCAGCATCCAGACGATGCGCTTGCGGCCGGCCTCCATCAGGCCCTGCGGCAGCGACATCAACTCGCTGATCTGCCACCCGCCGATGCCGATCAGCGCCAGGAACGCGATGACCAGCAGCGCCGCGAAGAAGGCCGTGATGTGACGGCGCAGCGGATATCGGTTCGCAACCTTGCGCAATGCGAAGTCGTTGCGAAGAACGGTCGTCTCCATAGAACTTGGTCCTCACCGCGCCCCACACGAAGATGTGGGATCTCCCCAGAATTCAAAGTCTGCTACCCATTGTAGTATTGGGCAAGATCCTTCTCAGATGGTTAATCCGCGACCGCTTTTGTTCCATGGGGTGACCGGCGTCACCAGACCGGGGTGTGCGTCGCCATCCCGCGGCCAAGGGCAGCGCGGAAGACCCGATTCCTGAGGAAAAGAGCGGGTTAGACGCCGGAGAAGCCGAGCTGGCGAGAGACCGCTCGGGCGCTGTGCCGGACCCGGGCGCCGAACTCGGGCAGCCGGAGACCCCAGTCGCGGGACTTCAATCCGGTGACGCTGATGGCGCCGGCCACCCCGCCGCCCCGATCGAAGACGCAGGAGCCGATGCAGGTCACGCCGTCATTGTCCTCCTCGTCATCGACGGCAAATCCCCGCGCATGGCTCAGCGCCAGCTCCTCCATCAGCAACGGCACGGCGGTGATGGTGCGCGCGGTGCGCTTGGGGAGGGAGCCGCGCTCGAGGATTTGCTGCGCCGCCTCGCGCGGCATGGCCGAAAGCATGGCCTTGCCGACGGCGGAGCAGTGCGGCAGCTCGCGACGCCCAAGCGCGGCTTCGAAGCGCACCGTGCCCGGGGCATCCACCCGGCCGACCACCACAGCGCAATCATCCTCGAAGACCGCGAGCCGGGAGGTCATGCCGAGGTCGGCGGTGAGTTGACGCAGCTCCGGCATTGCCACGTCGGTGAGGCCGATCTGCGCGACCGCCAGATCGCCGAGCCGGGCCAGAGAGAGACCGAGACGATAGCGCCGGCTGGCGCCTTCACCCATGTCGGAAAGAAAGCCACGGGCAAGCAGGGTCTGCAGCAGCGCATAGACCGCGGCCTTCGACATGTCGAGCGAACGGGCGAGATCGGTGAGGCGGGCGCCATCCTTGCCGCGGGCGGCGATCAGTTCCATGAGATCGAGGGCGCGCCCCAGACTCTGCACGCGATAACGCTCGCCCGCGGGCTTCGCGGGTGGCTCGGTCGATTCAGTCATCATTCGTCCCCCATGGCGCCGAAATCTGCGCGGCTTTAGTCTAGCGATACCAAATGCGATTTGGCTACGACGAACCATTCGAGGCAGAACGCCTGCTGGGGACTGAAGCTTGACGACGTTCGAACCCGCTCTGATCGAGAAATTGCGGCATGCATCGCGGGTCGTGTTCTTCACCGGCGCCGGCGTCTCGGCGGAATCCGGCTTGCCCACGTTTCGCGATGCGCAGACCGGCTTATGGGCCAGCTACAAGCCGCAGGATCTGGCGACGCCGGAAGCCTTCGCCCGAGACCCGGAAACGGTGTGGCGCTGGTATCAGTGGCGGCGGCGTGTCCATGCCGACGTGGCGCCGAACCCGGCGCATCACGCCATCGCGGCCTTCGAGGCACGGCTGCCCGGGGCAGTGCTGGTAACCCAGAATGTCGATCGACTGCATGAACTCGGGGGCAGTCCCGCGCCGATCCATCTCCATGGCAGCGTGTTCCGCAACAAATGCGCAAGCTGCGGCATCGCGATGCCGGAGGTCCCGCATGATCTCGAGACGCCGCCGCGCTGTGCGGAATGCGGCGGATTGTGCCGGCCGGATATCGTCTGGTTCGGAGAGGGCCTGCCGGAGGCGCAATGGAAGGCTTCGGTGGAAGCGGCGGTTGCGGCGGAGATCGTGATCTCCGTCGGCACCTCGGCGACCGTCCACCCCGCCGCGCGGATTCCCTCGGTCGCGCGCGAGGCGGGCGCCTTGGTGGTGCAGGTCAACCCGGAGCCGACGCCGCTGGACCGGATCTCAATGAACCTGCGCGGCAAGGCGGGCGTGGTGCTGCCGGCGTTGCTGGCGGCCGTGTGGCCATCCTAGGTGCCGATGTCGCATCAAACTCGTTCGTCATGCCCGGGCTTGGCCCGGGCACCCCTGAGTCATGTCGCGAAGGAACTCAGGGGTCCCCGGGCCAAGCCCGGGGATGACGAATAGAGAGAACGATCGTCAGTCGGCGCGAACGCTCATCCCGAAGTCTTCGGCGATCAGGCCGATCCAGCGCCAGAGATAGTCGGCGAAGCTCTTCAGCACGTAGATCTCATAAGCCGGCGTGTTGTCGGTCTGGTGCAGCAGGACATTGGCGCGGCTGAGGCTGGTCTGGAGGCACTGGCCGGGACCGAAGGCGCGGGGATGGAGATCGTTGCTGATGCCCCGGGCCAGCACGTCGCGCGCGGCCGGGCCGCCGAGGGTGATGACGGTGCGGCTCTCCGAGACGTCGGTCACGTTGGTATGCTGGCCGGCGAAGGCCTGGCGCAGCCCGTCGATCAGGCCCTGGCGCCGGGCATCGGCGCCGACCACCCACCATTCGTCGGGGCCGAGCCAGAGGATGCGCACATCGCCCGCCTGCGCGACCGTGTTGGCGACGAGCGGAAGCTCGCAGCCCGTGGCGTGCTTGACCGCCGCGCTGAAGGCGCCGTCGTTCGCATCGCCGCGGATGTTGATGATGGCGCGGTGCGCGCTCTCGCCCAGGGTGATTCCAGGGGGGGTGATGCCGGCGCCGTCGCTCTTCCGGCTGGCGAGGGCGGCGAGGCCGAAATGGGCGAGGGCGCTGCGGCGCTGATAGGCTTCAACCATTGACGCGCGCTCCTTCGGGGTCGAAGAACTTCGGCTCTGTCACCTTCATCTTCACCCGGTTGTTCTCCCAGCAGGCATAGAGCGTCTGCCCCATGCGGTTGCGGCCGTTCTTCACCAGGCCCATGGCGATCGAGCGGTCCATGTTCGGGCTCCAATAGCTGGAGGTGACATGGCCGAGCATGGTCATCGGCGGCTTGTCCTTGAGATGCTCTACGATCTGCGCGCCGTCCGGCACCACGACCTTCGGATCCTCGGTCAGGAGGCCGACCAGGTGCTTGCGGTCCGGGCGCGCGGTGTCGGAGCGGAGCATCGAGCGGCGGCCGATGAAATCCGGCTTGGCCTTGGAAATGATCCAGTCCATGCCGAGATCCTGCGGCGTCACGGTGCCGTCGGTGTCCTGGCCGACGATCACGAAGCCCTTCTCGGCGCGGAGCACGTGCAGGCCTTCGGTGCCGTAGGGCGTGATGCCGTATTTCTCGCCCGCCTGCATGAAGGCGCGCCAGACATGCAGGCCATAGGACGGTGGCACGTTGATCTCGTAAGAAAGATCGCCGGTGAAGGTGATGCGGAAGACCCGCGCCGGCACGCCGGCGACCGTGCCTTCCTTGAAGGAGAGATGCGGGAAGGAGGCGTCATCCAGCGGGATGTCGCTGCAGACCTCGGCGAGCAGCTTGCGCGCTATCGGGCCGACAATCGCCATGACCGCCCATTGCTCGGTCACGGAGGTGAAGTAGACCTTCTTCTCCGGCCATTCGCATTGATGCCATTCTTCCAGCCAGGCCATGACGCGCGGCGCGCCGCCGGTGGTGGTGGTCATGTGGAAGTGGTTCTCGCCGAGACGGCTGGTGACGCCGTCGTCGAACACCATGCCGTCCTCGCCGCACATCAATCCGTAGCGGCACTTGCCGATGCCGAGCTTCGACCAGGCATTGGTGTAGACCATGTCCAGGAACCAGGCGGCATCCGGACCTTGCACGTCGATCTTGCCGAGGGTCGAGGCATCGACGATGCCGACGGAAGTACGCGCCGCCTTGACCTCGCGGTTGACCGCGTCATGCATACTCTCGCCGGGCTTCGGGTAGTACCAGGCGCGGTGCCATTGGCCGACCGGCTCGAACTTGGCGCCGTGGTCGACATGCCACTGGTGCATCGGGGTCTTGCGCACCGGTTCGAGGAACTCCTCCTTGTCGCGGCCCGAGAACACGCCGAAGGTCACCGGCGTGTAGGGCGGGCGATAGGTGGTGATGCCGACCGCAGGGATGTCGACATTGCGCAGGCCCGCCATGATCGCCAGCGCGTTGACGTTGCTGGTCTTGCCCTGGTCGGTCGCCATGCCCATGGTGGTGTAGCGCTTCAGGTGCTCGACCGAGCGATAACCCTCACGATGTGCCAGCATCACGTCGGCGGCGGTGACGTCGTTCTGGTAGTCGATGAAATGCTTGCCGCCCTGGCCGACCGGCTTCTCGGAGGGGACGATCCAGAGCGGTCGCTGCGGCTGCTCTTCAGCGCCGGCCTCGGCCGAGGGCGCGGCGCCGGCGTTGCCGCCATTGCCGGCTTCGAGCGCGGCACTGGTGCCGGCGACATGGCCTTCGGTCAGGCAGGAAGCGAGATCGAAGACGCCGTGGGCGCCGCCGATGGAGACGAAGTTCTGGCCGGGGATGATGTCGCCCGGGACGAAGGCATTGATCGCATCGTCCCACTTCACCTTGGAGCGGGTTTGGGAGTGGAGATGCACCGTCGGCTGCCAGCCGCCGGAGGAAGCAACGCAGTCACAGGAGATGCGGCGGGTGGAACCGGTGACGGTCTTGCCGTCGTCGGCGAGGCGCGCAACCTCGACCTCCTTCACGCCCTGATCGCCATAGACTTTGATGATCGCATGGCCGGCCAGGATCTCGATGCCCTTCTCGCGGACGGCCGAGGCCAGCGGGCCGGTCGCTTCGGCGCGGAGATCGACGATTGCCGGGACCGTGACGCCGGCATTGGCGAGATCGAGGGCCGCGCGATAGGCGCTGTCGTTATTGGTCATCAGCACCACGCGGCGGCCCGGCATGACGCCGTAGCGGTTCACGTAAGTGCGCACCGCCGAGGCCAGCATGCAGCCGGGGCGATCGTTGTCGAGATAGACCAGGGGCCGCTCGATCGCGCCGGTGGCGAGAATGATCTTCTTGGCCCGGATGCGCCACAGCCGTTGTCTTGGCTTGTCAGGTGTCGGGCCGAGGTGGTCGGTCAGCCGCTCGACCAGGCTCATGGCATTGTGGTCGTAATAGGCGAAAGCGGTAGTGCGCGGCAGCAGCTTCACTTCGGGCAGTGCACCGAGCTCGCGCAGAGCCTCGGCGAGGAAGGCAGAGGCGGGCTGGCCGTTCACCGTGGCGATGCTCTCGCTCAGCAGCGATCCGCCCAACTCCGACTGCTCGTCGGCGAGCACGACGCGGGCACCGGTGCGCCCCGCGGCGAGCGCCGCGGCGAGGCCCGCCGGGCCGGCGCCGATCACCAGCACGTCGCAGGTCGCGTAGAGCTTGTCGTAGCGGTCGGGATCGGCCTCGGTCGGGCCCTTACCCAGGCCCGCGGCGTTGCGGATGAACTTCTCGTAGAACAGCCAGGCCTTGGCCGGCCACATGAAGGTCTTGTAATAGAAGCCGGCCGGGATGAAGCGGTGGATCAGGCTGTTGACCGCGCCGATGTCGAAGCCGAGCGAGGGCCAGCGGTTCTGGCTCTCGGAGACGAGACCGTCATAGAGCTCGATCTGGGTGGCGCGGGTGTTGGGCTCGGTGCGGGCGCCGGTGCCGAGCTGGATCAGCGCGTTCGGCTCCTCGGCACCGGCGGTGACGATGCCGCGCGGGCGGTGATACTTGAACGAACGCCCGACCAGGCGCACACCATTGGCGAGCAAAGCCGAGGCGAGCGTGTCGCCGGCAAAGCCGCTGTAGCTCTTGCCGTCGAAGCTGAAGGTGACCGGGCGGCTGCGGTCGATGCGGCCGCCGGCGTTCAGGCGATTGGTCTGGCTCATCGCGGCTTCATCTCCATCGCGATGTCCGGTTTGGGTTCGCCCATCTTGTAGACCTTCAGGATTTCATGGGTGACGGTGTGGCGCGCGACGTTGAACCAGCGGCGGCAGCCCTTGGTGTGGACCCAGCGCTCGAAATGCACGCCCTTGGGGTTGGTGCGCAGGAACAGATAATCGGCCCATTCGGCGTCCGACATCGTCTTCTGCTGCTCGAGCGTCGGGCGGGCGATATGCGCCTCGTGGCCGTAGCCGAACTCGTGCTCGTCGCGGGGGCCGCAATAGGGGCAGTGGATCACGAACATTGGGTGCGACCTTTCAATGCGCGACGCCGGCGGCGCCGTGCTCGTCGATCAGATAGCCGGTGGTGAAGCGCTCCAACGCGAAGGGCACCGCCAGGGGGTGCGGCTCGCCGCGCGCGATGGTATGGGCGAAGACATTGCCGGAGCCCGGCGTCGCCTTGAAGCCGCCGGTGCCCCAGCCGCAGTTGATGAACAGGTTCTCGACCGGTGTCTTGCCGATGATCGGGCTGGCATCCGGGCAGGTATCGACGATGCCGCCCCATTGCCGCAGCATCCGCAGCCGGCTGAAGCAGGGATAGAGATCGGTAAGCGCGTTGAGCTGGTTCTCGATGATCGGCGGCGAGCCGGCCTGGGCATAGGAGTTGAAGGAGTCGATGCCGGCGCCGAGCACCAACTCGCCCTTGTCGGACTGCGAGACGTAGACGTGGACTTGCGGCGACATGACGACGGTGTTGAGAATCGGCTTGATCGGCTCGGAGACCAAAGCCTGCAAGGGATGGCTCTCGACCGGCAGGCGGAAGCCGGCGAGGCCCGCCATCACGCCGGAATGCCCGGCGGTGACGATGCCGATCTTCTTGGCGCCGATCGGGCCCTTGTTGGTCTGGACGCCTTTGACGACGCCGTTGACGATGTCGAAGCCGGTGACCTCGCAGTTCTGGATGATATCGACGCCGCGCTCGTCGGCCTTGCGGGCAAGGCCCCAGGCCACTGCGTCATGCCGGGCGACGCCGCCGCGGCGCTGCAGGCTGGCGCCCAGCACCGGGTAGCGCGCCTTGGGCGAACAGTCGAGGATCGGCACCATCTCCTGGACCTGTTCGCGGGTTAGCATCTCGGAATCGATGCCGTTCATCTGGATGGCGTAGACTCGGCGCCGCGTCGCCTGCATGTCATGCTCGGTGTGGCAGAGGTTGAGCAAGCCGCGCTGCGAGAACATGACGTTGTAGTTCAGGTCCTGGGAGAGACCTTCGAACAGCTTCAACGAATGCTCATAGAGATGCGCCGATTCATCCCAGAGATAGTTGGAGCGGACGATGGTGGTGTTGCGGCCGGTATTGCCGCCGCCGAGCCAGCCCTTCTCCAGCACCGCCACGTTGGTGATGCCGTGCTCCTTGGCGAGGTAGTAGGCGGTGGCGAGGCCGTGCCCGCCGCCGCCGATGACGAGGACGTCGTATTCGCGCTTGGGCTCGGGGCTGCGCCAGGCTTCCTGCCAGTCCTGGTGATAATTGAGCGCGTTCCGCACCAGGGTGAAGATCGAATAGGCCTGTTTCATGCTTGTCCCCGGGGGAGCGCCATTGGATTCGGCGCGGATACTGCCAAGGTGGTGGCTGTCGTTCAAATGACCGCGCGGCATCTAATGTCGCGAACCCGCCGCAGCGTCAATCCGCTTCACCGGTCCAAGTGGTTGAAAGGACGCGGATCAGGCCCCGAATGCAGGCCGGGAGCGGGCTGCTGCCGATTTTGCCTGAGAGCGTCGCTTTGGCCGGCGAAACCCGCGTGCATCCACCAAAACCGCAGTTTTGCTATGGCTTTTTCTCATTCGAGCCGCGCGAGAGGCCCCTCCGCTGCTGAGAACGGCTATAGTTAATTGATTGATATTAATCATGATTGCAGAAAATATCCCCAGCCGGTGCTGGCTCTTGCGATTTGCTTCAGCTGCGGGCCGATTGTCCTTGGCGAGGGGATTTGAGGGGTCTATAAGCGTCGCGCTTTATCCTTTTGGCGTCGTTTCCGGTCATGTGCTCGACGGGCGATATGACGCAAATGGGCTAGTCGCTTCAAAAGCCATCAGAAGGCGGTGTCGTTTCATGTTCGGGGACCTTCCGGCCAAGCTGCCGCAGCAGATCGCGTTCTTGCTGGTGCCCAACTTTTCCATGATCGCCTTCACCTCGGCGGTGGAGCCGTTGCGGCTCGCCAACCGCGCCAGCGGCAAGGAGCTCTATCGCTGGCACCTCTTCACGCCCGATGGAAAACCGGTCGCCGCCAGCAACGGCATCCCGCTGACGCCGGAAGGCGCGGTCGACCAGGTGCTGAACTACCACACGGTGATCCTCTGCAGCGGCATCGACGGGCATCTTTACGAGGACCGCAACGTCTTCGCGGTGCTGCGCCGCGCGGAGCGGCAGGGTGCGGATATCGGCGCGCTCTGCACCGGCAGCCATATCCTGGCCAAGGCCAACATGCTGAACGGCTATCGCTGCACCATCCACTGGGAGAATCTGGCGAGCTTCACCGAGAATTTCCCGGAAGTGGAGGCGACCGCCGAGCTGTTCGAGATCGACCGCAACCGCTTCACCTGCTCCGGCGGCACCGCGGCGCTCGACATGATGCTGAACATGATCGGCCAGCAGCACGGCCATGAGCTGGCCGCCGCCGTCTCCGAGCAGTTCATCCACGAGCGGATCCGCGACCGCCACGACCACCAGCGCATGGCGCTGACCGCGCGGCTTGGCGTGCGGCACCCGAAGCTGATCCAGGTGATCCAGCAGATGGAGGCCAATCTCGAGGAGCCGCTGTCGCGCGGCGATCTCGCCGATGCGGCCGGACTCTCCAGCCGGCAGATGGAGCGGCTGTTCGCCAAGTATCTCAAGAAGTCACCGGCGCGCTATTACGTCGAGCTCCGGCTCAACCGCGCGCGGCTGCTGCTGCTGCAGACCAACATGTCGGTGATCGATATTGCGCTGGCCTGCGGCTTCGTCTCGGCCTCGCACTTCTCCAAGTGCTATCGCGATTTCTTCGGCAAGACGCCGCGCCGCGAGCGCGCCGGCCCGGTGCAGCGCAGCGCCGTCGAGCCACCGGTGCTGGCTGGGGTGGAGTAGAGCTCAGGCGCCGTCCAGCACCGCCCGGATTTTCGCCGCCAGTTCATCATAGGCGAAGGGTTTGCTGATCATCTGGATGCCGACGTCGAGCCGGCCGTGATGGACGATCGCGTTCCGTGAATACCCGGTGGTGAACAGCACCTTGAGGCCGGGCTGCCGCCGCGCGGCCTCGTCCGCGAGCTGGCGGCCGTTCATCCTGCCCGGCATCACCACGTCGGTGAACAGCAGATCGAAGGTGCCGCCCTCGATCGCCTTCAAGGCCTCTTCCGCGTTCGAAGCCTGGGTCACGTGATAGCCGAGTTCCTTGAGGATATCGGAGGAATAGTCGCGCAGCGCCGCGTCGTCCTCGACCACCAGAATTCTCTCGCGGCCGAGGGCTTGCGCAGCCGCTGCCGGCAATGATTCATTGGGCTGAGCTTCATCGCCGCGGCTGCGCCGCAGGTAGATCTTTACCGTCGTGCCCTGGCCGGGCTCGCTGCAAATCTTCACATGCCCCGCCGACTGGCGGACGAAGCCGTAGACCTGGCTCAAGCCGAGGCCGGTGCCCTTGCCGACCTCCTTGGTGGTGAAGAACGGGTCGAAGGCCCGTTCCAAGGTCTTGCGGTCCATGCCGGTGCCGGTGTCGGAGACGGCGATCATGACGTATTGGCCTTCGGTGACGGGGTCCGCAATGCTCGCGACATAAGCGGCGTCGAGCGAGGCGTTCGCGGTCTCGATGGTCATCTTGCCGCCTTGGGGCATCGCATCGCGCGCATTGACCGCCAGGTTGACCAATGCGCTCTCAAGCTGGTTGGCATCGGCCTCGGTGCGCCACAGCCCGCCGCCCAGCACCGTCTCCAGCTCCACGGTCTCGCCGAGCGTCCGGCGCAGCAGCTCGGCGATGCCGGCAACCAGCTTGTTCGGGTCGATGACCTCGGGGGAGAGAGGCTGCTGGCGCGAGAATGCCAGCAGCCGGCTGGTCAGCACGGTGGCGCGGCGCACGCCTTCGAGCGACATGTCGCGCGCCCGCTCGATCCGCGCCGTTGCATCTGAGGCCGGCAGCTTCGGCAGCTGCCGCCGAATCATGTCGAGCCCGCCGGTGACGATGGTGAGAAGGTTGTTGAAATCGTGGGCGACACCGCCGGTCAATTGGCCGATCGCCTCCATCTTTTGCGACTGGCGCAGCGCCTCTTCCGCCGCGCGCAGCGCCGCCGTTCGCTCCTCGACCCGCGCCTCCAAGGTCGCGTTCAGGGCCTGAAGCGCGGCTTCCGCTTCGCTCTTCTCGATCACCTGGCGCGTCCGCTCGGCGACCTCCTGCATGAAACCGATCTCTTCCGCGGTCCAGCGGCGGGGCGGGGTGCTGTTGAGGTAGACGATGGTGCGTAGCCGGCCACCGCGGACGAAGGGCACGACCAGGATCGCGCGGGTGTCCACCTTGGCGGCGGTTTCCCGGGTCCAGCTCTCGTCGCTCAGGGCGTCATGCAGCAGGTCCTCGACCACGACGGTTTCACCGGCCTGGAGCTTGGCGACGATCTTGGCGCCGAAAGCCTTGGCCGGAAATCGGCCCAGCAGCGGCACCGTCTTTCCGTCGGTCCAGCAGACCGTGTAGTCGAAAACATCCTCGTCGGGATCGAGATGGCCGTAGCCGACGCGATTGACGGCGAAATAGCGACCCATCAGACCGGAGACGGCGTCGAGCGCAGGGTCGGTTCCGCCGCCGCGCAAGGCATCGCTCAATTCCAGCATGAAGACGCGCTGCGCTTCGGCTTGCTTATGGGCCGTGATGTCGATCGCGGTTCCGATCACGCGCACGCAGGCGCCCTTCTCGTCGAAGATGCCGCGGCCCTTGGCCGCCACCCAGCGGATGACGCCATCCTCCTTGCCGATGGTCCGGTACTCGACATCGTAGAGCGCGCGGCGCGCCGGATCGCAGGCAGCGGCGAAGGCGGCTGCGGTGCGTTCCCGGTCGTCCGGATGCAGCCCGTCGTAGAAATCCGTCATCGAGACCGGAACATGCGGCGAAATGCCGAACATGGCCTTGACCCGGGGCGGCCAGAACAGCAGGCCGGCGACCACGTCCACGTCCCAGAGGCCGATCTCGGCGGCCTCGGTGGAGAGGCGCAGCTGCTCCTCGCTGTGCCGCAGTGCCTGGCCGACGGTGTACTGCTCGGTTGCGTCGAAGCCCTCGCAGAAGATGCCGGTGGTCTGGCCGTCATGGCCGATCAGCGGCGCATAGTTGAAGGTCAGGTAGCGGGTTTCCTCGGGGCTGTCGGGTGAGCGACGGTAGCGCACCTCCGCGCCGGTGGTTTCGTAGAGCTGGCCGGTGGCATAGACCTGGTCCAGCAACTCGTAGAAACCCTGACCGGCGATGCTGGGAAAGGCCTCCCGGATCGGTTTGCCGATCCAGTGCGCGCTGTTGAAGATCCGGTGGTGCGCGTCGTTGATGAATTCGACGATGTGATCGGGACCCTGCATGATGATGATGAAGCCCGGCGCCTGCTCGAACAGACGGCGCTGCCGTTCCATCTCCTGCGCCCGTTGGCGCTCCGCGAGCACCGTCTTCGTCGTTTCGGTGCAGACCACCAGCACGCCGCCGACCCCGGTCGGTGCATCGGGGTCGTCGATCGGGCCATAGCTATAGGTCCAGTAGACCTCCTCGCGTCGACCGTTCCGGGTGATCGGCACCAGCGCGTTCTCGTGCCAGGTGGCGCCGCCGCCGGACATGACCTGGTCGATCTGCGGGCCGATGATCTCCCAGATCTCGTCCCAGACCTCGCGGCCCGGCCGCCCCAGCGAGGCCGGATGGCGCTCGGCGCCGATCGATTGCCGGTAGGCGTCGTTGTAGAAGCAGAGGAGCTCGGTCCCCCACCAGATATACATGGGGTGGCCGGTATTCAGCAGCAGGCGCAGCGCGGTCTTGAGCGGCTGGGGCCAGGTCTCGGGCGGGCCGAGCGAGGATGCCGTCCAGTCATGGGCACGCATGCGCGCACCCATCTCGCCGCCGCCCTGCAGGAAGCGCGGCGCCGACGCTTCGGCATCGGCCGGCCTCAAGGAGGACTCCTCGCCGTCGACCATCACAGATCCGGTTCCCCCATGCGGCTTAGCTTAGCCCATTTGCCTTTGCGCGAGGATGCCGCGTGACGGTCACCGGCCGGGCCGCGGAATCCTAGACCGGCTCGCCGACGTGATCGCCGAACGGCTTTCTCGAGAAAACCCGGCGCAGCGCCGGCTCGAAAGCGGAGAGCGGCATCGTGTCGTAGTCCGGATCGAAGGAATTCTGGTCCCAGCGCTCGCAGAAATCGGCGCAGTCCTCGAACATCGGATGGCCGCGGAAGCGGTCGCGCGCGTTGCGGTCGCCCCCGAGGTGGTGGAAGTAGTAGTAACCCTGGAACAGGCCGTGATGCTTGATGATCCAGTGCGTCTTCGCGCTGACATAGGGCTGCAATACGCTGGCGCCGAGCTCCGAATGGTTCTCCGGCGAGATCGTGTCGCCGATGTCGTGCAACAGGGCAGCGATCACCATTTCTTCGGCCGCGCCGTCGCGCTGCGCGCGGGTCGCGGATTGCAGCGAGTGCTGGAATCGGTCGATCTTGTAGCCCATGAGGTCGCCGGAGAGCAGCGAAAGATGGGTCATCAGCCGATCGGGCAGTGCATCGGTGAACCGGCGATAATGACGCTCCAGCAGCTCGTATTCCGCGCGCGTGCCGTCGGCCATATTGATGAAATCGATGGTGCCGAATTCCGTCGCGCGGTCCATTGCGTCTCTCCGCTTGGTCATGTCGGGTGGGCAGCGTAGAGTCCCGGCCGATGAGCGACAAGGGCAATATGGCTGAACTGACTGCAGCGCTGCGGCCGCACGGCATGCTGATCCGCGGCGGCTTCGCGCTGACCGACGAAGACGAGCAAGGCCTCGCCGGCTTTCCCGATTTGGCATCTCCGAAGCGGAGCCGCTTCCTGCTTCTGATCGGCAATGGGGGGGCGGCGCTTTACGACGCCTTCTTTTCGGTGGGGGAAAGCGCTGGTGCTAATCCGCTGGACGACTGGACGCGGCGGATCGTGCTGCCGATCGCCGATCGTCTCGGCGCCCGCGCCGCCTTTCCCTCGGATGGACCGCCCTGGCTGCCGTTCCAGCGGTGGGCGATGCGGGCCGAAGGGGTGAAGCCGTCGCCGCTGGGTGTGCTGATCCATCCCGAGTTCGGTCTCTGGCATGCTTACCGCGCGGCACTTGTTTTCGATCAAGTCCTGGAATTGCCGGCCCCGCCGCGCGGCGCCCATCCCTGCGACAATTGCGCCGACAAGCCCTGCCTCACGGCCTGCCCGGTCGGGGCCGTGACAACGGCAGGCTATGCTGTGGATAACTGCGGCCAGCATGTGGCGAGCGCGGCAGGGAAGGCCTGCCGATCAAGCGGTTGTCTCGCCCGGCGGGCCTGTCCGGTGGGTGCGGGCTTCGTCTACCCGGATCGGGCGATGGCCTTCCATATGGCGGCCTTTCTGCGCGGGCGCGGGCTGCGGGTTTCACACCCGGCGGATTCGGAGAGTGTCTATTAACACGATGATTTGTTGAGCCGATTCCAGAATTTGCCTTGTCTTTGCCGGATTCATCGGGGTATCAATCGGCCAGTAATTCACCTCTCAGGGGAGTCCTTCGCGTGGGCATCCGATTTGGTCGGCTGGCGCTTGCGGCAGCCCTCGTCTTCGCGGCTTTGCCGGCATTTGCCAGCCCCGTTACGCTGAACGCCGTCGATCGACCGGGCGGCGCCGTTCTCAATGAACCCGTGCAATGGCGCGTGATGCGCCTCGACAACCAGGGCAAGGAAGTGCCGACGCCGGCGGCGGTCGGAAACGATCCGGTGCTCAAGGCCGAGCTCAGCCCCGGCCATTACATGATCCAGGCGATCCGCGGCACCATCAACATCAAGCAGGGCTTGGTGGTCGGTTCCGCCGCCGAGACCCGCAACATCGTCGTCAGCAATGCCAATGCGGCGGTGAAGGCGACCAACCTCGGCACCGCGGTTGCAACCGCGAGCTCGGGTGCGCCCGCCACCGCGGTTGTGCAGCCGCTGGTGCAGAAGGCGGCGGCGCCCGCCGCCAAGCCGGCGCAGGTGATCGTGAAGCCGAACACCAAGCTGACGATCGGCATGATTCCCAATTCCGGTCGCGGCGCGATCAGCGATCCGATCGCCTGGCAGGTCTTCACCTATTCGAAGGGCGTCACCGAGAACGGTCAGCTCGTTGCCGAGAAGACCGCGCCGTCAGCGACCTTCAACCTGCCGGCCGGGAGCTACGTGATCCGCGCCGCCTACAAGGGCACGCAGTCCGATCTGGTGATCCCGCTGGCGCCGAACCAGTCCTACACCTACACGATCAACCTTTACGCCGGTAACGCGAAGCTCAGCGCGGCCAACGTCGGCGGCACCACGATGAAGAAGGGTGTCTCCTGGCAGATCGTCCGCGCGAAGCCTGCCGCCGACGGCTCCTATCAGCTCGTCACCAGCAGCGCCGATGCCTCGCCGCAGCTCCTGATCCGCGAGGGCAACTATCTCGTGGTCGCGCGCCAGGGCGATCTCTGGGGCGTGGAAAAGCTGTCGATCAAGGCCGGCCGCACCACCACCGTGAAGGTGAAGCTGAAGAAGGCCGAGGGGGCGCCGACCGTCCTGGCCGACGCACAGTAATCCAGCCGCGACTTTCCATCCCATCCGGGTGCATGCCGAACCGGCATCGCCCGGATGAGCTTTTCTGGGGCATGGCTCAATGGGTCGGTCTGCTAGGGTCCCATCCGAGTTTCGTTCCAGAAACAAGGCCCTAGCGCAAATCCATGTCCAGAGAACAACGTCCCCGGCGTGAACGCCGCGCCGCGCGCGGATTGAATCAGCTGCCGTGGCGCACCTACCGCAATCCCTATAGCCCCATCCAGGCGGTCACCGCCGACCAGTTGGAGGCGATCCACAACGCCTCCCTGCGCATCCTGGAGGAGCTCGGCATCGAGTTCCTGGACGACGAGGCGCGCGCGATCCTGAAGCGCCAAGGCGCCGAGGTTCAGCCGGACGGCACCCGCGTGCGCATGCCGCGCGAGCTGGTGCTCAGCCATGTTGCCAAGGCGCCGCGGGAATTCACGCTGCATGCGCGCAACCCGGCACATAACCTGACCTTCGGGGCCAACCACATCAATTTCGGCTCGGTGGCTTCGGCGCCGAACGTGTCCGATCTCGACCGCGGCCGGCGGCCGGGCAACTTCTCGGACTATTGCGATCTCCTGAAGCTGGTGCAGACCTTCAACGTCATCCAGTTCACCGGCGGCTATCCGGTGGAGCCCGCCGATCTCCCACCCGCGACCCGGCATCTCGACGCGCATTACGCGGCGATCACTTTGACCGACAAGATTTGGCATCCCTATTCGCTCGGCCGCGAGCGCATCGAGGATGCGATCGAGATGATCTGCATCGCCCGCGGCATCGACAAGGCGCAGCTGGCCCGGGAGCCGAGCGTCTTCTCGATCGTGAACAGCAATTCGCCGCTGCGGCTCGATATCCCGATGCTGCAAGGCCTGATGGCGATGGCGCGCCACGGGCAACCCGTCGTGCTGACGCCGTTCACGCTCTCGGGCGCGATGGCCCCGGCCACCGTTGCGGGCGCGCTGGCGCAGCAGAATGCCGAGGCGTTGGCCGGCATCGCCTTCATCCAGATGGTCAATCCCGGCGTACCCTGCGTCTATGGCGGCTTCACCTCGAATGTCGACATGAAGACCGGCGCCCCGGCCTTCGGCACGCCGGAATATACCCGCGCGGCACTGGTCGGCGGCCAGCTGGCGCGGCGCTACGGCTTGCCCTATCGCTCCAGCAATGCCTGCGCGGCGAATGCGGTCGATGCCCAGGCGGCCTACGAATCCGAGATGTCGCTCTGGGGTGCGGTGATGGGACATGCCAATCTCATTCTGCACGGCGCCGGCTGGATGGAAGGCGGCCTGGTCGCCTCGTTCGAGAAGCTGGTGGTCGATGTCGAGCTCATCCAGTCGATGGCCGAGTTCATGCAGCCGCTGGTGGTCGATGAGGATACGCTGGGTTTCGAGGCGATGAAGGAAGTCGGCCCCGGCGGCCATTTCTTCGGCGCCCAGCACACACTGGCGCGCTACGAGAAGGCGTTCTACTCGCCGCTGCTGTCGGACTGGCGGAATTTCGAGAACTGGCGCCTGGCCGGCGCGCTGGATACCGCGCAGCGGGCCAATCAGATCTGGAAGCAGGCGCTGGCCGATTTCGCCGCGCCGGCGCTTGACCCGGCGATCGACGAGGCGTTGCGCGACTTCGTGGCGCGGCGGAAGGAAGCGGGCGGCGTCAAGGCCGCCTGATGGATCTTACGGAACAGAGCTCGATCTTGCGATCGTCCGGGCGGCGCCGCGCCATGTCGCGCCGCCGCAGGGTGAAAAGTGCTGCGTCAAAGCTGCTTCAGCCCAAATCGCTTCAAGGGGCATTGCTGAGCAGATCCTCCGTACTGCCGTGCCGTCTCCCGGAGAACGGCACGGCAGATCACGGAGCTCATCTCCGGCCTTAGTACCCGTAACCACGGCTCCCCGCGCTGCCGCTCAACGAAGCCGCATTGCGCGAAATCCGGATCCAGCGGTCGCTTTCGACGATGGTGTGCGTGCTGCCGACGGTCTGCACTTCGCACTGGCCACGCTCGATCGCGGCGAGGAGCTGGTTGCCCGTCATCTCGGAGCATTCCATGGCATGTGCGTTGCTCGCCAGAACAGTGGCCGACAGCGCAGCGGCGCAAGCCGCGAAAGTGATCTTCTTGGTAAACATGGTCAGGGTCTCCCGTTTTGAAGAGGTTCGACAACCGAGCCTCTGCGTTATTGGTGCGGCCTCGGCCCCTCCAGGTTCGTGCGCCGCGAATTTTCCTTTGATCGGAGGTTTGTTGAATTGGATCCGGGACTTGCGGCCTGCGACTCCGGGTGGAGCGCTGTGACGCGGGTCACCGGGCGGCGTGGCAAACGCGCCGGCTGAAGCGCGAAGGGGGCGGAAGCTGCGCATGCAAGCGCAGGCGGAACGGTGCCGTGAGAACGGTGCCGGTGGAGACAGAGTGGCGTGGGGAAGCTCGGTGGAGCCTAAAACGAGGAAGGCGCCCGACGGGGATGAACGTCGGGCGCCTGTGACCTCGAGGCGGGTCCGTGGGGACGGTTGGGTGTAGTTCCCGCCTCGCATCAGTAAGGTAGTCACAGCCGGGCAAAAGTTCTGTGACCGCGATCACAAGGCCGCTCCACACGTGGTCAAGACTCGAAAACCGTTGAACAACAACACATTCGGATGGTTGAAAAGCCGCGGAAAACCGGGGGAGAACCGGCCCGCCCGGCATTGGTTGCGGTTGGGCGGCCATGCTAAACTTGGCCGTTCAGTGAGGGATGCGGATCAGAGAGGGAAGCGATGAAGGCGCGTGTTGCGGCGGCGATGCTCGGGGTCGGTCTGCTTGGCCTGTTCGGGAATCTTCCGGCCGAGGCGGAGAACAGCGTGAATGTCGGCGCGCTCTCCTGTCATGTCTCCGGCGGCGTCGGCTTCATCTTCGGATCCTCCAAGGATCTCGACTGCATCTTCAAGCATGCGAACGGCGAGACCGAGCGCTACAGCGGCGAGATCAACAAATACGGCGTCGATATCGGCTTCACGACCGAGAGCCGGATCATCTGGGGCGTGTTCGCGCCCGGCCAGGTCTCCAAGGGATCGCTGGCCGGCCATTACGGCGGCGTCAGCGGCGAGGTGGAGCTCGGCCTCGGCCTCGGCGCCAACGTGCTGCTCGGCGGCAGCTCGAAGCAGATCGCCCTTCAGCCCTTGAGCATCACCGGCGGCATCGGGCTGAACGTCGCCGCGGGCATTGCCTCCATCACCCTGGAAGCCGGCAAGTAGCCTGACCGCCCGAGACCCGATCATGCGTTCGATCCTTGTCGTGGCCGCCGCAGCGCTCGCGCTGTCGTCCGCGCATGCTCTTGCGCAGCCGCAAGGGCCGTATCCGGTCTCCGGCAGTTGCGCCGGCCTGCCGAAAGTCACCGGCATTCACGCCGCGCCCGGCCTCTGCGTCGGCCTGGTTGCGTCAGGCCTGAAGTTTCCGCGCGGCCTGCTGCCGCTCAAAGACGGCCGGGTCCTGGTTGCCGAGATGATCGGCTGGGGCACCAAGAACGGCCGGATCACGATGCTCACGCCCGACGGCAAGGGCGGCTATGCGAAGAAGCAGATCCTGAAAGGCCTGAAGCAGCCGCATGGGCTGGTGCTGGGGCCGGACGGCAAGATCTATGTCGGCGTGGTCGGCGGCATCAAGCGCTTCGACCTCGGTAACCCGGAGAAGACCGTCGAGGACGTCATCGGCGGCAAGTCCGCGGTCAAGGGCCCGCCGGGCGATGGCCGTCATCCGTTGGTCAGCATGATCTTCACCCAGCGCAAGACGCTGCTGGTCAATGTCGGCTCGGCCAGCAACAATTGCGAACGTGCCAACGGCGATCTGCCGAAGCCCGACCAGATCTGCCCGGAAACCAGGGCGCCGGCCGGCCATGGGCTGGTGCGCGAGTACGAGTTCGACTGGGCGACCGGGAAGGCCAAGGGCTGGATCGTCTTCGCCGAGGGCCTGCGCAATTCATTGGCGCTGGTGGAGTTTCCCGAGAGCGGCGTGGTGTTGCAGGGCGAGAATGCCCGCGACAGCATCGACGACCTGATGCCGGATCTCCCCAACGACAATGATCTGCCGCCGGACGAGATCAACGAGCTCACCGCCGGCGGCCGCTACGGCTGGCCCTATTGCTACGGCGCCAACATCGCCAGTCCCGAATACAAGGGCAAGGACTGCAGCGGCTATCACCCGCCGCTGGTCCCGCTGCCGGCCCATGCGGCGCCGCTCGGCATGGCCTATTGGGACGGCGGCCTTGCGGTCGGTTATCACGGCTATCGCGACACCGGCCACCGCATCGTCTGGTTCCCGATCGACGCCGATGGCCGGCCGCTGAACCAGCCCAAGGAGCTGGTCTTCGACTGGGTGAACCCCGACGGCGCACCGACCGATCTCAAGGCCGGCGCCGACGGCGCCCTCTATGTGACGGAGGACCATAACGGCACGGTCCTCCGCCTCAGCAAGGAATAGCTACTCGTTCGCCTGCACCGCCATCTGCATGTCGCGCTGCCGGCGCTTCTCGGCCTGGGCCATGTAGATCGTGGAGGCGATCACACCGGTCGCGACGACCGCGATGATCAGGCTGGCCAAGGCGTTGATCTCCGGATTGAGACCCAGGCGCACCTTCGAGAAGATCACCATCGGCAGCGTGTTGGCGCCAGGACCGCTGGTGAAGGCCGTGATCACCAGGTCGTCGATCGAAATGGTGAAGCCCAGCAGGAAGCCGGAGACGATGGCCGGCGCCACGATCGGCAGGGTTATCACGAAGAACACCTTCAGCGGCCTGGCCCCGAGGTCCTGCGCCGCCTCCTCGAGCGAGATGTCGAGCGTGGAGAAGCGCGACTGCATCACCACCGCGATATAGGACATCGTGAAGGTGATATGGGCGATGGTTACCGTCAACTGCCCGCGTCCCTGCGGCCAGCCGATCAGCTGTTCCATGGAGACGAACAGCAGCAGCATCGAAAGACCGGTGATGACTTCCGGCATGACCAGTGGTGCGGTCACCATGCCCGACAGGACGATGCGGCCGCGGAACAAGCCGAAGCGGGCGAGGACATAGCCGGCGATCGTGCCGAGGATCGTCGCGACGGTCGAGCTGATGATCGCGATCTTCAGGCTGAGAATGAAGGCGTTGATGATCTGGTCGTTGTGCATGAGCGAGCCGTACCACTGGGTGGAGAACCCGCCCCAGACGGTGACCAGCTTAGACGCATTGAATGAGAACACGACCAGCGAGATGATTGGCCCATAGAGGAAGATGTAGCCGAGCACCATCACCAGGATGATGAACCAGGAGAGCCGCTTGGTCATTTGCCGGCCTCCGCTTCCTTGTTCTGGTAGTATTGGTAGAAGGTGATCGGCACCACGAGCAGCAGCAGGACCATGATGGCGATCGCGGATGCCGCCGGCCAGTTTCGGTTCTGGAAGAAGACGTTGTAGAGCTCGCGCCCGATCATCACGGTGTTAGAGCCGCCGAGCAACTCGGGGATCACGTATTCGCCGACCGCCGGGATGAAGACCAGCATCGATCCGGCGACGATGCCGGGGAAGGACAGCGGTACCGTTATCATGAAGAAAGCCTTCAACGGCTTGCAGCCGAGATCGGCCGCCGCCTCGAGCAACGTCAGGTCCATCTTCTCCAGGTTCGCGTAGAGCGGCAGGATCATGAACGGCAGGTAGGAATAGACGATGCCGATGTAGACCGCGAACTGCGTGTTCATCATCGGCAAGGGCGCATCGATGAGGCCGGTCCACATCAGCACGTTGTTGATCACGCCGTTGGATTTCAGCAGCCCGATCCAGGCATAGACCCGGATCAGGAACGAGGTCCAGAACGGCAGGATGATCAGCATGAGCAGAGCATTGCGGATCGTGGGGCCCGACCGGGCGATGCCATAGGCGATCGGATATCCGATCAGCAGGCAGTAGATCGTGGACCAGAACGCGGTCTGCACCGAGTTCCAGTAGGCCTTGAAGTAAAGCGGCTCGCTGAACAGAAAACCATAGGCCGAGAGCGAGGGCTGCAGGTCCAGTTCGCCGGAAAAGAAGCAGCCGATCAGCGAGGTTGAGGCCGGATCGGCGCAGATGAAGAGCGACGTAAACGGCGGTTGCGCGATCGCGAGACGCGCGAAGCTGATCTTCAGCACGATCAGGAATGGGATGAGGAAGAACAGCGTCAGCCAGAGATAGGGGATCAGGATCACCGCCGTGCGCGGCCTGAATCCGAGGGCGCTCAGTACGCGCCGGATGCTCTGGGCGCCGGGGGCGCGGTGCAGGCGGCTGTTGCCCAACGTCGTTTCGTCGCTCATGTTGCCCCTCACGACATCAGCACGACAGGAGAGTTGGCGTGCCAGGTCAAGGTGACCCGGTCGTCCCAGCCGATTTCCTGCTCGGCGGCCCGCATCTGGTTCGGCATGGTCACCTTGACCTCCTTGCCGCTGTCGAGCGCCACCAGGTAGATCGAGAGGTTGCCCATGTAGGCGATGCCCTTGACCGTGCCCTTGAGGCAGTTGTAGGGCTCGCCGCGTTCGCCCTTGGTGAGGGTCATCTTTTCCGGTCGGATCGCCGCCCAGACCTGGGCGCCGGGCGAGGAGGAGATGCCGTGATCGACGTAGATCCGGCCGCCGGCGTCGGGCGAATCGATCAGCACGTGATCGGGCTCGTCCTCGATCAGCCGGCCCTCGAACAGGTTGACCGAGCCGACGAAGTCGGCGACATGCTTGGTGTTGGGGTATTCGTAGATCTCCTGCGGCGTGCCGATCTGGACGATCTGGCCCTGGTGCATGACGCCGATCCGGGTCGAGAGCGTCATCGCCTCTTCCTGGTCGTGGGTCACGACGATGAAGGTGATGCCGAGCTTGTCCTGGATGTTCATGATCTCGAACTGGGTCGCCTCGCGCAGCTTCTTGTCCAGCGCGCCCAAGGGCTCGTCGAGCAGCAGCAGCTTCGGCGCCTTCACCAAAGCGCGGGCGAGCGCCACGCGCTGGCGCTGGCCGCCGGAGAGCTGGTGCGGCTTGCGCTTGGCGAACTGGGTGAGCTGGACCATGTCGAGAATCTGCTTCACGCGCTCCCTGATCTCGCCGGCCGGTACCTTGTCCTGCTTCAGGCCGAAGGCGACGTTGGCCTCGACGGTCATGTGCGGGAACAGCGCATAAGACTGGAACATCATGTTGGTCGGCCGCGCATAGGGCGGAATCCCGGCCATGTCGATGCCGTCGATATAGATTTTGCCGGAGCTCGGCTCCTCGAAGCCCGCCAGCATGCGAAGCAGCGTGGTCTTGCCGCAACCGGAGCCGCCGAGCAGCGAGAACAGCTCGCCGCGATAGATGTTGAGCGAGACGTCGTTGACCGCGACGAAGTCGCCGAATTTCTTGGTGACGTTCTCGATGCGGATGTAGGGTTCGGCACCCGGCTCTTTCCAAGGCGTGCTGGTGAGACTGTGGGCCGGTTTCTCTGCTGCCATGATGCTTCCTATTGTCCGGTCTTGAAGCGGGTCCATTCCCGCGTGATGAGCTGCTGGATTTCCGCGTCGCGCACGACGCTGGGATAGCCGTTGGCCATGACCTTGGGGTCCGGGTAGATCGCCGGATTGTCGAGGATGTCCTTGTTGACGTATTTCATCGCCGCCATGTTGGCGGTCGCATAATAGGTGAAGTTGGTATTGGCCGCCGCCACCTCGGGCCGCATCATGAAGTCGATGAACAGCATGGCGTTCTTCGGATGCGGCGCATCCTTCGGCACCACCATGGCGTCGAACCAGATGTTGGTGCCTTCCTTCGGTATGGTGTAGGCGAGGTTGATCTTGATCTTGGCGTCGATCGCGCGCTGGGTCGCGGTCGCATAGTCGCCCGACCAGCTCATCGCGATGCAGAGATCGCCGTTGGGCAGGTCGTTGAGATAGCCGGCGGAGTCGAACTTCCGGATATAGGGCCGGACCTTCATCAGCATATCGACCGCCGCCTTGATGTCGGCTCCGTCCTGGGAGGTCGGGTTCTTGCCCATATAGGCGAGCGCCAGTGGGATCACGTCCTCCGGGGAGTCCAGGAAGGAAATGCCGCAATCCTGGAACTTCGACAGCACCTCGGGATCGAAGATCATCTTCAGGCTGTCGACCGGCGCATTCTTCATGCGCTTCTGGATCATGTCGACATTAAAGGTGAAGCCGTTGGTGCCGTAGTTGTACGGCGCCGCATACTGGTTGCCGGGATCGGCCTGCTTGGAGAGCAGGTCCAGGATCCAGCGGTCGATGTTGCTCATGTTGCCGAGCGCGGTCTTGTCGAGCTTCATGTAGAGCCCGGTCCGGATGCCGCGCGCGAAATAGTTGGAGGAAGGGAAGACGACGTCGTAGCCGGTATGTCCGGTCAGCAGCTTGGCTTC
Source organism: Dongia sp. agr-C8 (assembly GCF_054658695.1). Classification (NCBI taxonomy): domain Bacteria; kingdom Pseudomonadati; phylum Pseudomonadota; class Alphaproteobacteria; order Rhodospirillales; family Dongiaceae; genus Dongia; species Dongia sp. agr-C8. The sequence goes on along the minus strand of NZ_BAAGHZ010000004.1, from coordinate 778,573 downwards.
CAGGGTCTCGTCGCCGTCATAGGTATCGTAGTTGACCTTGATCCGGTATTCCTTCTCGAACGCCTTCACCGTCTCCATATCGATATAGTCGGACCAGTTCGAGACATTGAGGATCTTCTCTGCGTCCGTCTCCTGGGCCGCGGCCGGAAGCATCGACAGCAGAATCCCCGTGCCCAAGGCGGCGGCCCAAGCCATCGCCCTTGGCCATGCGGTCGATTGCGCCATCGCACCCTCCCTGTAGAGAGCCGGCCCCTTGGAATCCAAGCGGAATTCCGACAGAACGCCCTGTTATCAGCGTCCGGATTGCAACCGGAACGTCATTGTAGCCCCGCCGTCATCAGACCGCGTCCGGGACCGGATTGTCAATCGCAGCCCATTCCGAGCCTTCGGGAAAAGAAAAACCCCGCGCCCAGAGGCTGGACGCGGGGTTCGATGCGATCACGATCGAGGCGGGCTTACTGGCCGGTCTTGATCGTCGTCCAGGTGCGGGTTCGCAGCTGGTCGAGCTCGGGCGAGGCGACCTTGTCGCCGGCGAGCTTGGCCATCACGTCCGCCGGCGGATAGATCGCCGGGTTGTTCTTGTCTTCCTCGGCGATCAGGCCCTTGTCGACCGCGGCCTTGTTCGGCGAGGCGTAATGCACATAGTTGGCATTGTCCGCGGCGACCTGCGGATCGAGCATGTTGTTGATGTATTTCAGGCCTTGCTCGACATTGGCCGCGTCCTTGGGCATGGCGAGGTTGTCGACCCAGAGCAGTGCGCCTTCCTTCGGGATGACATACTGGATCTTCACGCCGTTCTTGGCCTCGTCGGCGCGGGTCTGGGCGATGCCGAAATCGCCGTTCCAGCCGATCGCCAGGCAGATCTCGCCGTTGGCGATGTCGTTGATGTAGCTGGAGGAGTGGAAATACTTGATGTTCGGCCGGACCGCGGTCAGGACCTTCTGGACTTCGGCATAGTCCTCGGCCTTCTCGGTATGCGGATCTTTGCCGAGATAGATCAGCACCGACTGCAGGATGTCGCTCGGCGCGTCGAGCATGGTGACGCCGCAATCCTTGAACTTGGAGACGACTTCCGGCTTCAGCACGAGATCCCAGCTGTCGGTCGGCGCACCCTCCGGCATCGCCGCCTTGATCTTGTCGACATTGTAGCCGATGCCGACCGTACCCCAGAAATAGGGCACCGAGTATTCATGGCCGGGATCGAAGGCTTCGGTCGCCTTCATCAGCACCGGGTCGATGTTGGCGATGTTCGGCAGCTTCGACTTGTCGAGCTTCTGGAACACGCCGGCCGCGATCTGGCGGCCGAGGAAGGCGCCCGACGGCACCACCACGTCATAGCCGGTGTTGCCGGCCAGCAGCTTGGCCTCCAGCGTCTCGTTGGAGTCGAACACGTCATAGGTGACGGCAATGCCGGTCGCCTTGGTGAAATTCTCGTTGGTGTGCTCGCCGATATAGTCGGACCAATTGTAGACATTGACCTTGCCGCCGCTGCTATCGGACGCGGCCGGCGTGGCGGCCGCTTCCTGGGTGGCCGCCGGAGCGGGGGTCGTGGCCGCTTCGTTGGTGGTCGCGGGCGCGGCGCTGCTCGATTGCTCGGCTTGGGACGATTCCTGTTTCTCTTCCTTGCCGCAGCCGGCCAGTAGCAGCGCCGACACGATCGCGACCGTGCCAATCGAAAATGCTCTCACGATGTCCTCCAGGTTTGGGTCTCAGCGGATTGGGTCATTTCGACTGTCTCGGGCGCGGAGTCGGGTCCACGCCAGCAAATCCATGCGCATTTGTCCTCGCCCATGGCGGAAAAGTCAACCGAGGCGGTATTGAACCGCGACGATAGTCGAACTTGCGAAGCACCGGTAATTGCGGGAAATTCGGCCCCTCAACAAAGCTCCACAGGGAGGAGAGGGGACATGAATCATCGGTCTAATCGTCGCTCATTTATCAAGAATGCAGGCCTGGTTGCGGCAGCAGCCGGCGGCAGCGCGACCGTGGCGGCGCCCGCCATCGCGCAAGCGGCGCCGGAGCTGAAATGGCGCCTGACCTCGGGCTTCCCCAAGGCCTTGGATACAATCTACGGCGGCGCCGAGCGGTTCGCAAAGGCTGTCAGCGAGATGACCGACGGCAAGTTCCAGATCCAGGTCTTCGCCAGCGGCGAGATCGTCCCCACCCCGGGCGTGGTCGATGCGGTGCAGAACGCCACCGTCGAGATGGCGCATACCGCGAGCTACTACTATTTCGGCAAGGAGCCGACCTTCGCCTTCGGCGCGGCGGTGCCGTTCTGCCTCAACAGCCGCGGCCAGAACGCCTGGTTCTACTACGGCGGCGGCAATCAGCTGATGGACGACTTCTACGCCAAGTTCAAGATGGTCGGCTTCCCCTGCGGCAATACCGGCGCGCAGATGGGCGGCTGGTGGCGCAAGGAGATCAAGACCGTCGCCGATATGCAGGGCGTGAAGTTCCGGGTCGGCGGCTTCGGCGGCGCGGTCATGGCCAAGCTGGGCGTGGTGCCGCAGAACATCCCCGGGGGCGACATCTATCCCGCCCTGGAAAAGGGCACGATCGACGCCGCGGAATGGGTCGGTCCCTATGACGACCAGAAGCTCGGCTTCGACAAAGTGGCGAAGTTCTATTACTACCCCGGTTTCTGGGAAGGCGGCGCCACGCTGCATGCCTTCGTCAACCAGGACAAGTGGAACGAGCTGCCGAAGAGCTACCAGACGGTCCTGAAGACCGCGGCGGCCTATGTTAACGTCGACATGCAGGCGCAGTATGACGCGCTCAACCCGAAGGCGCTGCGCGAGCTGGTAGGCCGCGGCGTGCAGCTGCGCGCCTTCTCGAACGAGATCCTCTCGGCCTGCTTCGATGCCGCGCAGCAGACCTGCAACGAGATGAGCGAGAAGAGCGCGGACTTCAAGAAGGTGTTCGAATCCGTGAAGGCCTTCCGCAACGAGGAATATCTCTGGTTCCAGGTTGCCGACGGCACCTACGACAACTTCATGTACAACCAGCAGCGCGCCGGCAAGCTGAACCAGTAAGCCCTAACGCTCGAGCGAAGAGGGCTCCGGAGCAATCCGGAGCCCTTTCTCTTTACCCGGACGGGGTGCCGAAGTTCGGCCCGGAATCCGGCTGTCCTTCGGCGGGTGCCGGCGCGGGCGTGCCGAAGTTCGGCCCGTCGGCCGGTGCTTCCGATCCCGAAGGCGCCGGTGCTGGCGTTGTGCCGAAATTGGGCGCGGCGGGCGCGCCGTTCTCCGGCGCCGGTGCGGGCGTGGCGCCGAAATTCGGCTGCCCGGTGTTGAAGTCTGGGCCGCCCGAGGGTTGCTGCGTATCGACCGCGGCCGGTGGTGCGCTGTGATCGACATCCTGATAGCGCATGACCATGCCGGGGAAGGCGATGGTGAGGCCGATCATCAGGATCTGGATGCAGACGAAGGGAATCGCGCCCCAGTAAATCTGGCCGGTGGTCACCGGCGCCGTCATTTGGCCGGTGACGCGATCCTTATAAGGCACCTTGGCCGCCACCGAGCGGAGATAGAACAGCGAGAAGCCGAACGGCGGGTGCATGAAGGCCGTCTGCATGTTGATGCCGAGCAGCACGCCGAACCAGATGAGGTCGATGCCGAGATGCGCCGCAGCGGGCCCCAGCAGCGGCACGACGATGAAGGCCAATTCAAAGAAATCGAGGAAGAAGGCAAGCACGAAGACCAGCGCATTGACCACGAGCAGGAAGCCGATCACGCCGCCGGGCAGGCCGGTCAGCAGGTGCTCGACCCAGACATGGCCGTCGACGCCGTAGAAGGTGAGGCTGAAGACGCGCGAGCCGATCAGGATGAACAGCACGAAGGCCGAAAGCTTGGTGGTCGATTCCAGGGCTTGGCGGACGATGCCCCAGTTGAGCCGGCGCTTGATCGCGGCCAGCGCCAGCGCGCCGACCGCACCCATGGCGCCACCCTCGGTCGGCGTGGCGACGCCGATGAAGATCGTGCCCAGGACCAGGAAGATCAGGATCAGCGGCGGGACCAGCGCGACGATCACGCGGACCAGCAGCTGGAAGCCCTTCAGCGTCCGGAATTCCTTCGGCAGAGCCGGCGCGAAATGCGGCTTGATCAGCGTCACGAGCAGGATGTAGCCGGCATAGAGGCCGGAGAGAACAAGGCCCGGAACGATCGCACCCTCGTACATGTCGCCGACCGACTTGCCGAGCTGGTCGGCCATGACGATCAGCACCAGGCTCGGCGGGATGATCTGCGCCAGCGTGCCGGAGGCGGCGATGACGCCGCTGGCGAGCCGCCGGTCGTAGCCGTAGCGCAGCATGATCGGCAGCGAAATCAGGCCCATGGCGATCACCGAGGCCGCGACCACGCCGGTGGTGGCGGCGAGCAGGGCGCCGACGAAGATCACCGCATAGGCGAGGCCGCCGCGGATCGGCCCGAACAGCTGTCCGACGGTCTCGAGCAACTCCTCGGCCATGCCGGATCGCTCGAGGATCAATCCCATGAAGGTGAAGAAGGGAATGGCGAGCAGGGTCTCGTTGCCCATCACGCCGAAAATGCGCTCCGGCAGGGCCTGGAAGAAGGTCGGGTGGAACAGGCCGACCGAGATGCCGATGATGCCCCAGAGCAGGCCGTTGAAGGCGAGGGCGAAGGCGACCGGGTAGCCGAGCAGCAGCACCACGACCAGCGAAGCGAACATGATCGGCGCCATGTTCGCGATGAGGAAGGCTTCCATGCGTCTTCCCCGCTACTCGACCGCCAGGGGCGTGTGGTGAGCCTCCTGGAACTCAGGGATGACACCCGCGATCACGGCGATGCGCTTGATGAGCTCGGAGATGCCCTGCAGGAACAGCAGCGCGAAGCCGACGACGATGCAGGCCTTGGCCGGCCAGACGATGAGCCCGCCGTAATTGCTGGAGCCTTCGCCGATCCGATAGGACTCCATCATGTTGGGCCAGGTCTCCCAGAGCATCAGCGCGCAGAACGGCAGCAGCATGAAGACATGGCCGAACAGCTCGATCGCGTGGCGAACCGCCTTCGGCAAGTGGTTGGAGATGATGTCGATCCGGATATGCTCGTTCCGCTGCAACGTGTAGGCCGCGGCGAAGAGATAGGCCGCTCCGAACAGGTACCATTGCAGCTCGAGGAAGGCATTCGAGGAGAGATCAAAGGCCTTGCGCGAGACGGCATTGGCGGCACTGACCAGCGTCGCGGCCAGGATGAGCCACATGACGAGGCGGCCGATCAGGGCGTTGGCCCGGTCGATCGCACGGCTGACGGCGAGCAATGCGCCCATGGCTTGGCGTTCCCCTTCCTCTCGGTCCGCGAGGACCGGGTGACTATCCGGTTATGACGTCAGGTTCCTGCCGGTCACGGCCTCCCCAGAACGTCCTCCACTGACCGCAAGTTATTGTTTTGACCGCAAGCGCGGCGCGCCGGCCGTTTGCGATACCCGAACGGCGCGTCAGCAGATTGTGCAGTTTCTTCCGTCAGTTCAAGCCATTTGCTCGCCCGACTCGCAAACCGCGACTTTGGTCGTAAGGGAAGGCCCGCTCAGGCGGAGGCGGTCAGCCGGCGGGATAGTCGAACTTCGCGTCCCGCGCGTCGGCGAAGGCCGCATAGGATATGCGGGTCCAGGCCATCGCCTGCTTCCGGAACTTGAAGTAGGAGCTGGCGATCTTGCGGGTGGTGTCGTCGCCCTTGTCGTAGAGCTCCTGCATCGTCTCGCCCGCCGCGGTGCCGAAGGCGGCGATCACCGGCCGGGGAAACTGCTTCAGCTGCACCTTGTACTCGTTGACCAGGGTCGCGAGCGCCGCCGGATTGCGCCCGGCATATTCCGCCTGGCAGATCGCGTTCTCGGCCGCGCAGGCCGCGGCGACGATCTGCTTCAGGTCGTCGGCGAGCTCGTCATACTTGCGCTTGTTGACCAGGCATTCGATTCCGCAGCCCGGCTCCTGGAAGCCAGGCCAATAGCAGAGCTTGGTGATCTTGTAGAGGCCGAGCGAGAGATCGTTGTAGGGGCCGATCCATTCGGCGCCGTCGAGGTTCTCCGACTGCAGGCTGTCGAAGATCTCGCCCACCGGAAGGTTGACCGGTTTCGCCCCAAGGCGCGCCAGCACCTGGGTGGCGTAGCCCGACGAGACCGCAACGCGGAAGCCGGTGAGATCCTTGACCGAGTTGATCTCCTTCTTCATCCAGCCGCCCATCTGCACGCCGGTATTGCCGGCGAGGAAGGGCTTGACGCCGAACGGGCCGTAGAGCTCGTCCCAGAGCTCCTGCCCGCCGCCGAAGGAGATCCAGCCCGCGAACTCGTCCGGCGCGAGGCCGAACGGCACGGATGAGAACAGGCCCGCTGCCGGCGCCTTGTCGAGATGGTAATGCGCGAAGTCATGCGCCATGTCGGCGCCGCCCTGGGAGACCGCGTCGAGGCACTGCGTCGCCGGTACCAGCTCGCCCGCCGACAGCACCTTCACCGTCAGCCGTCCGCCGGACAGATTGGCGATCCGGTCGGCCAGCCGCTCGGCCCCGGAGCCGAGCCCCGCCATGCCCTTCGGCCAAGCGGTCACCATCTTCCATTCGATCTTGTCCTGGGCGATGGCAGGCTTGGGCAATGCGGAGGCGACGCTGGCTCCAGCGGCGACACCCGCTCCAGCCAGAAACCCGCGGCGATTCATTCAGTGGCCTCCCCCGGTTCAGCCCGGGAAACGAGATGGGGCGAGGAAGCGCGCCCAAAAATGCCGCCCCGCGGTGCGAGGCCGGCCGTTGCGGCGCCTAAGCTAACAACCTTCATGCAGCAAAGGAAGAACGACAAAATTCCGCCCAAGACCGGACCAAAGCACCGCGTATCAATCGAAGTCTTCGTCGAGCGGCGCCAGGCGCACCCAGCCCTGCGGGCCATAGGCCTCGATCGGCCGGAAGCGCCGCTTGTAATCCATCTTCTGGCTGCCGGCGACCCAATAGCCGAGGTAGACATAGGCGAGGTTCCGGCGCTGCGCCTCCTCGATCAGCCAGATAACGATGAAACTGCCCAGGCTGTTCCGCGCGAGATCCGGCTCGAAGAAGCTGTAGACGGCGGAGATCCCGTCCTGTCCCCAGTCGGTCAGGCAGGCGGCGACCAGCTTGCCCTTCTGGTCGCGGAACTCGACGATCCGCGTGTCGACCGGGCTGTCGCCGACCATGCTGGCATAATCCTGCGGGCCCATGCCGACCATCTCGCCGTCATTGTGCCGGGCCTCGAGGTAGCGGGCGAACAGCTTGAACTGCTCCTGGGTCGGCACCGCGTCGGTCACGGTCGCGCGCAGGTCGACATTGCGCTTCATCACCCGGCGCAGCGAGCGCACCGGCTCGAAATCCGGGGCGACGATTCTGACCGGCACGCAGGCGCGGCAGCCGGCGCAGGCCGGGCGATAGGCGATCGAATGGCTGCGCCGGAATCCGGCATGGGAGAGGATCTCGAACAGCTCCGGCGATTGCGCGCCGGACAGCTCGGTGATGATCTTGCGCTCCATCCGCCCGGGCAAATACGGGCAGGGGACCTCGGTGGTCACCAGAAAGGGGATGGGAAACCCGCGGCCTTGGACGCTCATGGCTGCGAATCTTAAGCGAATCCGGGGCGTTGCGCTAGTCGGAGGACGCCCTCAGGGCTCCTTGTTCAAGGTCAAGTCGCCCCCGCAGCCTCGGCCCGGTAGACCAGGATGCCGGCCAGATGGTCGTGCAGCAGCCGCCCACGCGGATCGAAGAACCCGAAAAGCAGGATCAGGAAGCCGGTGGTCGGCACCGTCACGTAGTACATCGCGGTCATGATGACGCCGCGCAGCATGCCCGGATTCTCGCCGTTCCAGGCGACGGTCCGGAGGCCCATGGCGCGCATGCCCGGGGTCGCGGCGCGCCGTCCGCCGATGGTCGCCGCGGCCAGCACGAAATGCACGAAGGGCGTGCCGAAGATGAAGGCGGGCAGGCCGAGCAGGCCGAGGGTGCCGACGGTCAGCGTGCAGGAGACTGCGAACAGCATCGCGACGATGACGAAGGCGATCAGCGCATCGATCACGTAGGCGAAGATGCGGCGCGAGAAGACACCGTCATAGAGCGCCGGATCGCTCAGCCATTCCGGCTCGCGCCATTCGAGCGCGGCGGCATCGAAGCTGCTGTTCCGTCCCGCCCCCGCGCGGGACCCGAGAAGAATCAGCGGGGGTTTCCGGTCGCCCAAGTGAAACTCACTGCTGGTTCACGCCAATCCGCTATATGGCCCGGCGAAACCCCAATGCAAGTGGGGTCGGGTCTTCACGGCCGCGTGTGCCCCTTCAGCCGTCATGCGCGGACTTGATTCGCGCATCTCGTGGCGGCGTGCAGATTGCCGGTCGATCCCGGCAATGACGATATTAACTGCCTAGTGCGTGCTGTTCGCGGGGGCCGCGCTTTGGTTCGTGATGCTCTCCGGCAAGGCCGGATCCGACGGCACGATCTCCGGTGGCGGGGCGGTCGGCTCGGCCGATGCCGGCGCGACCGGTGCAGGTGTCGGGCCGGCGGCCGGAGCTTGCGCCGGAGCCGGAGCGGGCGCGTTCGCGCCCTGCGTGCCCGGATTGGGAGCCGGCTTGTCGCGCAGCAGCACGATGGAGATGCGGCGGTTCTCCGGCGACAGCGGGTTGTCCTTGATCTTCGGATCGGTGTCGGCGCGGCCGGAGACGTTCTCGATCCGCCTGTCGTCGACGCCGTTGGTCACCAGCGCGCGCCGCGCGGCGTTGGCGCGATCGGTCGAGAGCTCCCAGTTGCTGTAGTCGGCGCGGCCTTGGTAGGGCGTCGCGTCGGTATGGCCGGAGATCGAGAGCTTGTTGTCGAGCGGCGCCACCACATGCGCCACCAGCGACAAGAGCTGCCGGCTGCGCTCGTTCATCGTGGCGCTGCCCGACGGGAACATCGAGACCTTCTCCTTGTCGAGCAGCTGGATCAGCAGGCCTTCTGGCGTCTGCTGGATGTCGATGTTGTTCTTCAGGTCGGCGAGCCCCGGATCCTGCTGGATCTGCTCCTCGATCTTCTGCTTCACGTCCTCGAACTGCTTCTGCTCGGCCTTGGCGACGACTTGCTGCGCTTCTTGAACGTCGACCGGTTTCTCGGCCTTCTGCTGATCCTCGGCCGGAACCGCTTCGGTCTGCGAAGTGGGCTTCGGCTCGTCCTGGGCGTCTTCCTGGGCGTCCTCGATATCGACCTGCGCCTGTGCAGCGGAGGCACCATCGACCGCCATCATCACCGCGGGCTGGCCGTTGAGGATCGCTTCCTGCGATTGCTGGTTCTGCGGGGCGATGGTTGGCTTGAAATACTGCGCAATGCCCTTCTTCTGTTCCTCGGTCACCGCGTTCAGCAGCCAGAGCAGCAGGAAGAAGGCCATCATCGCGGTCACGAAGTCGGCATAGGCAACCTTCCAGGCACCGCCATGATGGGCGCCACCCGACTTCTTGATCCGCTTGATGATGATTGGTCTGTCTTCGGCCACTGCCTGCGGCTCCTCGTCAGACCGCCGGGAGGGCGCTCACCGCCTCTTCGACTTCGTAGAAGCTCGGCCGGTCCGTGGACCAGAGCATCTTGCGCGCGAACTCGATGGAAACCGCCGGCGGATAGCCCTGCATATGGGCGAGCAGGCCGGCCTTGATGCACTGGAAGTATTTGGAATCCGCGTTGTCCACGCCGTTCATCGCCCCGGCGAGCGGCGCCACCAGGCCGTAGGACATCAACACGCCGAAGAAGGTGCCGACCAGCGCCGCGCCGATCAGATGGCCCAGCACTTCCGGCGGCTCGGTGATCGAGCCCATGGTGTGGATGACGCCCAGCACCGCGGCGACGATACCGAGCGCCGGCATGCCGTCCGCCATCAGCTGCATGGCGTGCGAGGCGTTGTGCTGCTCGGCATGGTGCGCTTCGAGCTCGGCGTCGATCAGCGTTTCGACCTCGTTCGCATTCTCGGTGCCGAGAGTCATCATGCGCAGGTAGTCGCACAGGAACTCGACCGCGTGATGGTTGTGCTGGACCTTGGGGAAGGCCGCGAACAGGGCGCTCTCGTCCGGCTTCTCGATGTGCTGCTCCAGCGCCAGCATGCCTTTGGTCTTGGCCAGGCGGAACAGCTGGTAGAGCAGGCTCAGCAACTCGACATAGTCGCCCTTCTTGTAGGTCGGGCCCTTCAGCGCCCGCTTCAGCCCGGCGCCGACCGCCTTCAGGTTGGTCTTGGTGTTGCCGATGACGAAGGCGCCGACCGCGGCGCCCAGGATGATGACGAACTCGTTCGGCTGGAACAGCACGCCGAAATGGCCACCGGCCATCAGGTAACCGCCGGCAACAGCGCCAAAGACAATGATAGTGCCGACGATGACGAGCATGCGGGGACGGGACCGGACTTTGATTCGAACCGGCCCAACCATTACCCAATAGAGTTAAAACTTGGTTAGGGTCGGACCTATCGGTCCGTTTATTGAGACTTGTCTTCGGACCGCGATGAGAGCCGGCGGGTCGGGAAACCGCCGGATTCCAGGGCGGAAATGATCTCATCCACGTGTGCGGCGTTGCGCGTCTCGATCACGGCATCGACGTCGGCACGCTTCACCGGCAGGTCGAAAAACATGCGTTGGTGATAGATTTCGATGATGTTGCCGCCGGTTGAACCGATCAGCCGGGCCAGATGGCCGAGCACGCCGGGCTGGTCGGAGATCTCGATCCGGAGCGTCACCACCCGCCCGTCGCGGATCAGCCCGCGCATCAGCACCTGGGCCAGAAGCCGCGAATCGATGTTGCCACCGCTGACGATGATAACGACATCGCGGCCCTTGAATCGCCAGGGATCGATCAGCAGAGCCGCGAGGCTGGCGCCGCCGGCCCCCTCGGCCACCAGGCCCTGACGTTCCACAAGAATGTGCACTGCGTTTTCGAGCTGGTTTTCGTTGACCAGCAGAAGGTCGGCGGTATGGCGCTGGATGATCGCCTGGGTGAGGCGGCCCGGCGACTTCACCGCGATGCCGTCGGCGATGGTCTGGCCGCGGTTGTCGGGCGGCAGCTGCTTCACCGCATGATGCATCGAGGGATAGAGATCGGCCTCGACGCCGTAAATCTGCACGTCCGGCTTCTTCTCCTTCACCGCGATGGCGATACCGCTGATCAACCCGCCGCCGCCGATCGGCGCGATCAGGCTGTCGAAGGCGGGCAGCTCTTCCAGGATTTCGAGACCGATCGTGCCCTGGCCGGCGACGATCAGCGGATCGTCGTAAGGATGGACGAAGACCAGGTTTTCCTTGGCCGCGACCTCGCGCGCATAGACCGCCGCCGCATCGATCGTGTCGCCCTCGAGCACGACCTTGGCGCCGAAGCCGGCGGTCCGCTCCACCTTGGTGAAGGGTGTCGCCTTCGGCATCACGATGGTCGCCGGAATGCCGAGGCGCTGCGCGTGATGGGCGACGCCTTGTGCATGGTTGCCGGCCGACATGGCGATGACGCCGCGCTTGGCTTCTTCCGGCGTCAGGCAGAGCAGCTTGTTGAGCGCGCCGCGGTCCTTGAAGGAGCCGGTGAACTGCTGGTTCTCGAGCTTCAGGTGCACGCTGTTCGCACCGGACATCGCCGCCAGGCGCGGCGAGTTGACCAGCGGGGTGCGCACCACCTGGCCGTGGATGCGTCCAGCGGCGGCGCGAATGTCATCGGCGGTCGGAAACACGAGGTCGGACGACAAGATTAGTTCCCCGGTAGCAGCGTCAGTCTGTGGACGGACGGCTGCACGATAGAGCGATATTGGCCGTCACGCCAGTCCAGCAGCCCGTCGGCATAATGCTCCGACAGCGGGTTGCCGGACTGGCCGCCGGCCAGCGTCGCCATGGCTTGCATCGGATCGGCGAGATCGACCACGATCCGCATGGTGGGGCCATGCACATCGGCGAATTCCAGCGGATCGTCGGACTCGGCCGGTACGGCGCGGTTGAGCGTATACATGTCGCCGTCGGTCGCGAGCTTCGGGTCCAGCCAATCGCCCAGCAGCGGCACGTTGCCGAACACCGGATGGCGGAAATGCATCTGGTGCAGCGCGCCCCACTTCCAGTCCGCGGCATCGGTCTTGAAGTGATCGCGCAGCCGGTCGGTCGCATCTTTCAATGTGGCACTGAGCAACGCGCTGCAGCTCTCCGGCGCGCAGCCACGGGGATCGCGCACCAGCGCTTTCAGCACATCGTCGTTCCAGAACCACCAGTCGTCATAGGACCCGCCGAGCCTCTTGCGCAGCAGCTTGTTGGCGGTGAGCGAGACCCAGAGCGTCGCGATCGATGGCTCGGCGCGGTCGAGGGCGGCATGCCCGTCCCAGCGCTCCAGCATGCCGGTGATAACCGGGTCGCCGTCCTTCACCAGCGGCAGCCAGGACTGCACCAGATCGCGCAGCGGGCCTGAGAGCGTGTCGCGCTGGATCTTCTCCATATCCTCGATGGCAAATTTCGGCTTGGCCTGCAGCAGGTCGGCGATGCGCCGATAGCGCCCATCGTCGAACCAGCGGCCGGCGATGAAATGCGGGTAATCGTCGGCGACGACCTTGTTGTTCGCGGTCGCGAGCCATCCGGCCTCGGGGTCGCGGGATTGCGGCAACTGGTCGAAGGGCAAAGTGCCGGTCCAGTCATAGTCGCCGGTCCAGCCCGGCGCCGGCAGCAGGCCATTCGCATAGACCTTGCGCCGCAGCGGCACCCGCCCCGCGGCAACGAAGCCGATATGGCCTTCGCGATCGGCGAAGACCACGTTCTGCTGCGGGGCATGGAAATCGGCGAGCGCCGTGCGGAACTCGTCGGCCGAGCGCGCCATGTTCATGGCGTAGAGTCCGTCGGCGGTGCGGTCGTCCGGCAGCAGGAAGGCGGCCGACAGGGCGAAGACTGGATCATCCTGATTCCGATCCTTGTCGAGGTCGGAGACGACCGGTCCATGCCGCGTGCTGCGCACATCGATCACCAGATCGGCGCCGCCCTTGACCTTGATGGTCTCCTTGCGGGTCTCGAACGGCGCGGAACCTTCCGGCGTCTGATAGAGGTTGGGATTGCCGGCGATCGGCTTTTCCTCGAACAGGTCCTCGGTATCGCCGCTGGTGGTGGTCAGGCCCCAGGCGACCAGGTCGCTGGTGCCGATGACGACCAGCGGCATGCCCGGGCTGGTCGCGCCGACCCATTGCCGCTCCGGTGTCACGATATGCACTAGGTACCAGATCGACGGCGCACCGAGGCCGAGATGCGGATCGTTGGCCAGCAGCGGCGCGCCGCTTTCGCTCTTCTGCGGGCCGACCACCCAGTTGTTGGAGGCGATGCTCAGGCGCCCGAACCAGGGCGCCGGCAGCCCGGCCAGCGACTTTGCCTCCGGCAGCAGCAGCTGGAAGAGCTCCGGCGGCAGCGTCTTCTGCAAGGTGAGGTTAAGCCGCTCCTCGCGCCAGTTGGCCGAGAGCTGCAAGGCCATGATCCGGCCCCAGACCAGGGAATCCGCCGGCTTCCAGGGTTCCGGCGTGATGCGCAACAGCTGGAATTCCAGCGGCAGGGCGCCGCGCCGTTGCTTCAGGAACGCGTTGACGCCCGCCGCATAGGCATCGAGCGCGGCCTTCAGTCCCGGTCCTGCCGCGGCCGCTTGCGCCTCGGCCGTGCGGTAGAGGCCAAGCGTGCGCATCAGCTTGTCGGTCGATAGGCCGGCATCGCCGATCGCTTCGGAGAGTCGCCCGGCGCCGACCCGGCGCATCAGCTCCATCTGGAACAGCCGGTCCTGGGCATGGGCGAAGCCGATGGCGAAATAGGCGTCGTTCGGCGATTGCGCCTTGATGCTCGGCACGCCGCGATCGTCGCGCGCGATCTCAATCGGCGCGGAGAGTCCCGCCACGCTGATCGCGCCGTCGACCTGCGGCAGCGACGTGCGGAGCCAGAAATACCCGCCGATTGCCGCGACAATGACCAACAGCAGCAGCGCCAGCAGTCCGCGACCGAGCCATTTGAACACGCGCCGCATCGGGCTCAGGGAAAGTCCGCCAGGATGCGGGCGCGGTCGCCGTCCAGCGCCGGCGCGGCGGCGCGCTTCTCGGCATCGGGATAGGCCGACATCTTGATCGGCATGCCGGCGACCATCAGCGGCGCGACACTCGGGTCATCGACCGGCAGCACCATGTTGCGGGCCTGGACCTGCGGGTCATGCACCGCCTGCTCGACATTGTTGATCGGCGCGCAGGGAATGCCGGCGGGCAACAGCAGGTCGAGCCAATGCTGGGTCGGGTGATGGACCAGCATGTCCTCGAGCTCCGCCTTCAGCAGCACGACATGGTCGCTGCGCGCGGCGTTGGTGGCGAAGCGCGGGTCTTGCGCGAGGGCGGGGCAACCCATGGTCTGGCAGAACCTGGCGAACAACTCGTCATTGCCGCAGGCGATCACGACATGCCCGTCCTTTGTCTGGTAGGGCTCGAAGGGCGCGATCGACGGGTGACGCGCGCCCTGCGGTTTCGGCGGCTGGCCGCTGGCGAAATAACGCGCGATCGAATTCTCCAGCAGTGCCACTTGGGAATCCAGCATGGCGACATCGACCATCATGCCTTCGCCGGTCTTGGTGCGATGATGCAGCGCGGTGAGGATGCCGAGGGCGGTGAACATGCCGGCGCCGAGATCGCCGATCGAGGACCCGACCCTGGTCGGCGGCCCGCCTTCATGGCCGGTGACGCTCATGATGCCGCCCATCGCTTGGGCGATGATGTCATAGGCCGCGCGCTTGGCATAAGGCCCGGTCTGTCCGAAACCCGAAGTCGAGGCATAGATCAGCTGCGGGTAGCGCCGGTGCAAGGCATCCCAGCCGAGGCCGAGCCGCTGCATCGTGCCGGGCCGGAAATTCTCGATCACCACGTCGGCGCGCTTCAGCATCCGGTGCAGGATCGCGAGGTCGTCGGCATTCTTCAGATCCAGCGCGATCGACTCCTTGCCGCGGTTCTGGGAGATGAAATAGCCAGACTTGCCGTTGATGAAGGGCCCGTAAGCCCTCGAATCGTCGCCGCCCTCCGGGTTCTCGACCTTGATCACCCGGGCCCCCAGGTCCGAGAGCAGCAGGGTGCAGAACGGCCCCGCCAGGACCCGCGTCAGATCGATGACAACAATGTCGGAAAGCGGTCCCGCCACAATCGATAACCTCAAATGTCTTCGTTCTGCCTTGATAGCCGAGGCGGGTGACAGTGGGAAGCGCCTGGGCTAAGACCTTTTCGTCACCCGCGGGCTTGACCTGCGGGTCTGGCTCCGGCAGATGCGCGGATCAAGTCCGCGCGTGACGTGGGTAGTAGGGCTGGGAGACGTCATGGCCACCAAGGATTTCGAATCGGTCAAAGCGATGGTGACGGCCCTGCAGCCGAGCTATCCGGTCTATTGCCTGCGGCCCGAGGTCATCGCCGAGACGGCGAAGCGCTTCCTCGATCTCTTCCCCGGCCGCGTGCTCTACGCCGTCAAATGCAACCCGCATCCGGAAGTCCTGAAGGCGCTCTATCACGCCGGCATCCGGCATTTCGACACCGCCTCGCTGCCCGAGATCGCCCAGGTGCGCGAGAGCTTCGGCGACGCCGCCTGCTATTTCATGCATCCGGTGAAGGGCAGGGCGGTGATCAACACCTCGGCCCGGGTCTACGAGATCGACACTTTCGTGATCGACCACATGGACGAGTTGGAGAAGATCCTGAAGGAGACCGGCGGCGCCGAAGGCCTGACAATCTATGTCCGCATCAAGACGCCACCGGCCGAAGGCACGCTCTATCACCTTGCGGCGAAATTCGGCGCTGGCGTCGCGGAAGCTGCAGCCATGCTGAAAGAGGCGCAGTCGCGCGGCTGCCAGGTCGGCGTCGCCTTCCATGTCGGCTCGCAATGCCTGACACCGGGCGCCTATTCGACCGCTCTGCAGCTGGTCGGCGAGGTGCTCGATCAGGCCAAGGTGCAGATCGCCGGCCTGGATGTCGGCGGTGGATTTCCGGCCGCCTATCTCGGCACCAACATGCCGCCGCTCGAGGACTTCGTCGCGGAGATCGAGGATGGCGTGAAGAAGCTGGGGCTTCGTCGTGACTGTGTCCTCATGTGCGAGCCCGGCCGCGCCCTCGTGGCGCACGCGATCTCGGTCGTGACCCAGGTGCAGCTCCGCAAAGGCGACCAGCTCTACATCAACGACGGCATCTACGGCTCGTTGTCGGAGACGGTGGATGCGGGCCTGCGCCTGCCCGCGCGCCTGGTGCGGATCGGCGAGGATTCCCGCGCGCCCAGCCGCGACTTCACCCTGAACGGCCCGACCTGCGATTCCCTGGACGTGCTGCCGCATCCGTTCTCCTTGCCGGAAGACGTCCGCGAGGGCGACTGGATCGAGATCGACCGGGTCGGCGCCTATTCCAACGCGCTCGCCACCCGCTTCAACGGCTTTCACCCCGAGACCATGGTGACGGTCCACGACCGGGCGATCATTCCCTCGCTTTGACCGCAACCTGTCATCGAACCGCCCTTGCCAACCTGCTGGAAGTGCTTAATTGTTGCATTGCAACATGAAGCGAGGTGGCGATGGATAGAGGGATGCTGCAGCCCCGGGTCGGCTCCATCACGGCGGTTTCGCCCGGCGGCTTTCACGAGGTCTTCTACACCGACTGGGGCGATCCGGCGGCGCAGCGCGTGGTCGTCTGCGCGCACGGCCTGACGCGGAACGGCCGCGACTTCGATGCGCTTGCGGCGAGCCTTGCGATCACCTTGCCGGCCCGCGTGATCTGCCCGGACGTGGCCGGGCGCGGGTGCTCGCAATGGCTCAGCGACCCGCTGCACTACGCCTACCCGCAATACATCGCCGACATGACCGCGCTGCTGACACAGCTCGGCATAACGCGGGTGGACTGGATCGGAACCTCGATGGGCGGGTTGATCGGGATGTTCTTGGCGGCCTCGCCCACCTCGCCGATCCGCTCGCTGGTGCTGAACGATGTCGGCCCGGTGCTGTCGCGCGCTGCGCTGGAGCGCATTGCCGGATATGTCGGCACCGACGCGCGGTTCGACAATCTCACCGAGCTCGAGGCGCATCTCCGCCGCATCCACGCGCCCTTCGGGCCGCTCACGGATCGCGAGTGGCAGCACCTGGTCCAACATGGCCATCGTTACAACGCGGATGGCAGCTACGGCCTGGCCTACGATCCCCGGATCGCGGTCAACGTGAAGCTTGCAGTCCAGGATTGGGACTTCTGGCCGGTCTGGGACACGGTCGCCTGTTCAGCGTTGGTGCTGCGCGGGGCGCAATCCGACCTGCTCAGCGCCGAGACCGCCGCCGCCATGTCTGCACGCGGGCCCAAGGCCGCGCTCGCCAGCTTCGATGGAATCGGCCATGCTCCGGCCTTGATGAGCAGCGACCAGATCGAGACCGTCACGCAATGGCTGGCACGGCAACCCTAAGGGCCATCATCGAGAAGCTGCCACCGTTCCGGCCGCGGCTGCCCTGGCTCGGCGGCGATCTCCAGACCGTGCGCAACTTCCTGATGAAGCCGAAGCCGCCGATCGAGAACTGGCCCGGCCAGCCGATCAGCTTCGACATGGCGGACGGCACCGGCGACCGCCTGCACGGCGTGCTGCACCGTCCGGCGGAAGACAAGCGCCGGCCGCTCATGCTGCTGGTTCACGGCATCGGCGGCTCGCTTGAGAGCGCCTATATCCGCAACAGCAGCGTGCATCTGCTGCGCGCCGGCTATCCGGTGTTGCGCCTCAACCTGCGCGGCGCCGGCGAGGCGCCGGGCTCGACCAAGCAGTTCTATCACGCCGGCCGCACCGAGGATCTGAAGCAGGTGATCGGCAGCCTGGACGGCGGCCTCGCGGCGCAGGGCGTGGTGCCGGTCGGCTTCTCGCTCGGTGGCAATCTGGTGCTGAAGTATCTCGCCGAATGCGGCGCGCTGGCGCCGGTGCTGGCGGCGATCACTATCTCGGCCTCGATCGATCTCGACGCCGCGCAGCGCCGCATTGCCGAGGCCCGGAACCGCATCTACCACCGCGAGATCCTGAAATGGGTGATGAGCGAACGCGAAGCCCGCAACCTCCCGCGCGAGATTCGGACCCTGCTCGATTTCGACAATCATTTTGTGGCGCCCGCCAACGGCTTCAAGGATGCCCGGGACTACTATCGCCATTCATCGGCGGCGCCGCGGCTGGGCGCGATCCGCCGCCCGACCTTGCTGATCCACGCCCAGGATGACCCCTGGATTCCGGCCGCGAGCTATCGCGACCTCGCGCCCAACCCGAGCCTCATCCCGCTGATCCCGCGTTCCGGCGGCCATGTCGGCTTCCACGCCGTCGGGTCGGACGTGCCTTGGCACGACTTGGCGCTGACGCAGTTCATCGGCGCCCTGAGCTAGCACCCGAATTCATCATCGCCCGGAACGCGCCAGCCAAGGGCCGGTTGGCGTAGCATGAAAGCGCTGCGCCTTCCCTTCGCCGCAGGCGCGCTTAGCGGTTGCGGCTTCGTCGCGGTTCTGCTGTTCCTCGACGTGGGCGGACTCGGGACGCTGATCGCGCATGATCAAGCCCTGCCGCTCTTGATGCTGCTGCTTGCTTTTGCCGCTTTGTTCGGCCTGGCGGTCGCAATCTCAAGCCTCACCTTTGCTGAACAGCCGCGCGGCCATCCGCTCCGCCTGGTCAGAGCCGCTTCAGCAGCGCGCAGGCCTCTACGGCCGAGTAGGTGAGGATGCCGTCGGCGCCGGCGCGCTTGAAGCACATCAGTGTCTCCAGCACGCATTTGTCGTTGTCGAGCCAGCCGTTGGCGGCGGCCGCCTTCAGCATCGCGTATTCGCCGGAGACCTGATAGGCGAAGGTCGGTATCTTGAACGCCTGCTTCATCCGCCAGAGCACGTCGAGATAGGGCAGGCCGGGCTTCACCATCAGCATGTCGGCGCCCTCGGCGACATCGAGCGCGGCCTCGCGCATCGCCTCGTCGCCATTGGCCGGGTCCATCTGGTAGGTTCGCTTGTCGGCGCGGCCGAGCGCGGACTTCGATCCCACTGCGTCGCGGAACGGCCCGTAGAAATTGGACGCGTATTTCGCCGAATAGGCCATGATCTTCACATGGCTGTAGCCGGCCGCATCCAGCGCATCGCGGATCCGGCCGATGCGCCCGTCCATCATGTCCGAAGGCCCGACCACATCGACGCCGGATTCAGCGAGCGCCAGGCTCTGCTTGATCAGCACTTCGATGGTCTCGTCGTTGAGGATCCGCCCGCCGCGCTCCAGTCCGTCCTGGCCATGCGTGATATAGGGATCGAGCGCCACGTCGGACATGATGCCGATCTCCGGCACCGCCTGCTTGATCGCGCGGATCGCCTTGTCGATCACGTTGCCCTTGCGATAGGCCTCGCGCGCATCGTCGGTCTTCTTCTCCTTCGGCACATAGGGGAAGAGCGAGAGCATCGGGATGCCGAGCTTGGCCGCCTGCTCGGCCGCCTTCACCAGCGCCGGCACGGTCAGCCGGTTGACGCCGGGCAGCGATGGCACCGGTTCCTTGGCGGCACCGCCTTCCTTGACGAAGACCGGCCAGATGAAATCGGCGGGGGTCAGCACCTGCTCGGCGGTGAGGCGCCGCACCCAGTCGTCGCTGCGGTTCCGGCGCATACGGACGCGCGGATACTGCCCGAAGTGCTGGCGCGAATGCTTGGAATTGTCGGGCATGGTGCGGGCAGGCGCGTTGTTCTTGCTGAGGCCGGGGATACTAAGCCGCTTGACCCGGATCAACAACAGCGCCGAACGGGCGGAATGTCGCGGTTCTCAGTCGAACACCGGCGCCACATCGATCGGCCGCGACTGCGCCGGCCGCACCCCGACGCGCCAGAAAATCCAGCCACCGAGCGCGCCGAATGGGATGAGGACGATGCTGATGAAGAGCGCGGCGGACCGATTGGACGGCCCCTCGAGATCATCCCAGGAGACAGCTTCCGGTGCGGTGGCGCCGGTCAACCAATCGACCCCGGCGTCGGCCAGGAAAGCGGCAAAGGGCAGGGTAAAGGCCAGCAGCACGCCCAGCAGCAGGCAATCGCCCCGGCGGAGGGCGCCGCGCATCCAAGCCAGGACCAGCAGGAAGACCGTGCCGGCCAGCATCGACCAGACCTCGGCGGCGGCGAGGATGCCGCCGAAGACGGTGATAATCCCGATCGGCAGAGTTCCGACCCACATCTTGATCAGCAGAAATCCCAAGATGAAAGGCGGGAGCGGCGCGAATCCGAGCGCGAGGAACAGCCGCATCTTCGACAGATCGCGCCAAAGCCGCTGGTTGGGCCGCTGCTGCTCCAATAGCACTGTGCTGTCCACGTCGGTCCCCGCAGGTTGGCCTGCCGCCACTATAAACGGAAAAGTGGCAGCGTTATGGCCCGTTGCCTCAATCGAACACCGGTGCGCTCGCCAAATCCTTCGGTCGCGCGGGCCGAACGCCGACCCGCCAGAACAGCCAGCCGGAAAGCAGGCCGACCGGGGTGAGCGAGAGGCCGAACAGAATCATGGCGAGCGCACCGCCCAATAGCCCCATGTCCGTCGGGATTCCGTCCGGGACGACACCGAACGCAAGGCTGAAGCCTATGCCGTAGACCGGGTAGACACAGGTGAGCAGCATGCCGAGCAGAAAGCAGTCCGTGCGCGCAACGCTGCGGCGGCGCCGGCTGAAGGCGAATAGATAGAGAAAGCCAAGCGCGAGAAACCAGAACTCCGTGGCGATCAGCGCCACCGGCAGCGCGCCCACAAGTTCCGCACCGCGCATTGCGAAGGCTGTGTAGGCGAGGTTGGCCAGGGTCCATGGCGCCCCAGCCGCGAGCAGCCCGCAGGCCAGGCGTCGCTTGCTCAGGTCCTGCCAACGCCGGTGCAAGAGTGTGTCGGGTGTGTCGGTGCGTGCGATTGCGGCAATCAACCGTCGTCGCGCCACCCGCCAGAACAACCATCCGCCGAGCAGACCGAAGGGCAGTCCCGCCACGCCCATGGTGACCAGGGGTTGGAGGCCGACGCTCCGGAATGTCGCCGCGACCGAGTGCGCCTCCGAAGATATGGCTTGCTGGATCAGCCCCGAAACCGCAATCGAGGCCGCGGGCAGCAGGAATCCGAGGAGCAAGCCCAAGGCAAGGCATTCAACCAGACGAAGATCGCCTCTGCGCAGCCAGACAACTGCGATTCCACCGATCAGCCAGATTCCGACCGCGCCCAGGCAGACCACGCCCACGCCCCACAAGAGATGCGCCGCGTCGACGTTCAGCGCCGAGGCAACCATCGGCACCGCTGTCGGCACGGCTGCGAGGATGATGCCGCCGAGTATTCGCCCGCGAAGGGGACCGCCGTTGGCTGACACCTCGGCCGAAACCGGCAGCTCGGCGGGCCTATCCGGGTGCACGGTCATTTCACCATCCCCGCCAGCTTCTTCGGCGCGGTCAGCGCGTAGCTCCGCCGCAGCAGCGCCGCGACCTCCTTCCAATCCGGCTTCGCATCGAGCCGCATGCCGACCCAGCCCTTATGCCCGACATAGGGCGGGCGGAAGAAAGTCTCCGGCTCGGCGCCGATCAGCACGGCTTGGCTACCCGGCGGCGCCTTGAACCAGACCGAGACGCGACCATCGCCGCGCTTCTCCATGGCGAAGATCTTGCCCTTCACCCGGAAGGTCGGATCACCCCAGGCTTCTTTCTCCGCGGCTTCGGGGAGGGCAAGGCAGATCTTGCGCAGGCGGTTGGTGACGGCGGCGGTCATGCGACCGCAGATAGCATTATTCGGCGGCGACTGGAACGGCGTCGGCGCCCTGCTGGTGCGCCGCATAGCGCCGCGCCAGCAGGGCGCAGACCATGAGCTGCATCTGGTGGAAGATCATGATCGGCAGCAGCACCACGCCGACGGTCGAGGCGCCGAACAGCACAGTCGCCATCGGGATCCCGGCGGCGAGCGACTTCTTCGAGCCGCAGAACACCACGACGATCTCGTCGGCGCGGCGGAAGCCCAAGAGCCGGCTGCCGAAGCTGGTGACGACCAGCACCAGGCCGAGCAGCATTGCGTTGACCAGTACCAGCTCGCCCAGCTGGAGGAGCGGGAAGAGGTGCCAGATGCCCTCGGCCACCGCCGCGCCGAAGGCGCTGTAGACTGCGAGCAGGATCGAGCCGCGATCGACCACGGCCAGGATCTTGCTGTGCCGCGCGGCCCAGCCGCCGATCCAGGGCCGAAGCAGCTGGCCGGCGAGGAAGGGCAGCAGCAACTGCGCCACGATGTTCAAGGCGGAATCGAGCCCGTCGGCGCTCCCGGTCTTGTGCAGCAGCAGCCCGACCAGCAGCGGCGTCAGCAGGATGCCGAGGAGATTGGACGCGGTCGCGGCGCAGACCGCCGCCGGGACGTTGCCGCGGGCGATCGAGGTGAAGGCGATCGAGGACTGCACTGTGGAGGAGAGGGTGCAGACGAACAGCACGCCGGTCCAGAGCGCCGGCGCCAGGAGGTCGGGGAAGGCGGCCTCGAGCAGCAGCCCGATCATCGGGAACAGCAGGAAGGTGCTGGCCAGCACGGCGCCATGCAGCTTCGGCTGGCGGAGGCCGCCGATCACCGCTTCCCGCGAGAGCCGCGCGCCGTGCAGGAAGAACAACAGGCCGATCGCGATGTTGCTGGCCCAGCCGACGATCTCGGCCGCTCCGCCGCTGGCGGGGAGAAAGCTCGCCAGGGCGACGGTCGCGAGCAAGGCGAGGATGAAGCGGTCGGGCAGGAAGCGGGTCATGGCGCGAGGTCCGGGTTATGGGGTCGCGGTAAATCTGGCCCCGCAGCTAGCCATCGTGAAGACCGCTGGCTACGTTGACTGTCATCGGGTAATCCGATAACCAGAATGGATGCTCCACCCGCACTGGCTCCGCACCTTCCTGATCGCGGCGGCGGCCTCGAGCTTCAGCGAGACTGCCCGGCGCCTCAGCTTCACCCAATCGACGGTGAGCGAGCATGTGCGCCAGCTCGAGGCCGCGCTCGGCCGCCGGCTGTTCGTCCGCGACACCCATTCGTTGGCCCTCACGCCGGACGGCGAGACCCTGCTGGTCCATGCCCGGCTGATCCTCGAGGCGCATCAAGCCGCCGAGGCGCAGTTCACCGGCCCGAAGCTGCGCGGCCGGGTGCGCTTCGGCACCTCGGACGACCTGGTTCAGGGGCCGCTGCCGGATATCCTCGCCGCCTTCCGCCGCCGCCATCCGGATGTCGATCTCGACATCACCATCGGCTTCACGGACGCGCTCTACCGCGAGCTCGACGCCGGCAAGCTCGACATCATCACCGGCAAGCGCCGGCCTGGCGAGGAGCGAGGCCACGCTTTGCACCGTGAGGCCCTGGTCTGGCTCGCGCAGGCCGGCGCCAGGTTCGATGCCGATCGCCCGCTGCCGCTGATCCTGCTGGCGGAGCCGAGCGTCACCCGCAAGGAGGCGCTGAACGCCCTGGGCGAGGCGGGGCACCGCTGGCAGGTGGTTTGCAGCAGCGGCAGCTATGCCGCCTGCAGTGCCGCCGCCCGCGCCGGTCTCGGCATCACCGTGCAGCCGGCGCACTTACCGACAGCGGGCCTGGCGCTGCCGCGCGTGGCCGCGCCGCTGCCGGCGCTGCCGGACGTGCAATACGTCGCCGTGGCCGCCCGCAAGCTGACGGCCCCGGCGCAGACCTTGCTGCAGATCCTGAAGGAGACGCGGATCGGCTAGTGCGCGCGCTGCTGCAAGGCGAGCCGCACGCCCAGTCCGATCAGCACCGTGCCCAGCGCCCGGTCGAGCCAGAGGCCGATCCGCGGGTTGCGCCGCAGCGCTTCGGTAAAGCGCGCGGCAATGAGCACGATCACCGCCTCGACCGCGAGGCCGACGGCGATGACCAGCGCACCGTGCAGCACCAACTGCAACGGGATGTGGCCCAAGGCCTGGTCGGCGAACTGCGGCAGGAAGGCCATGAAGAAGACGGCAACCTTCGGGTTGAGCACATCGATCATGAAGCCCTGCCGGAAGATCGCAGAACTGGAACGGGGCTTTCGCAGCCTGCCGTCGATCGCGAAACCGGAACCCGCGGTCATCAGCGCATGGATCCCAAGATAGATGAGATAGGCGGCGCCGACCCATTTCACCACCGAGAAGGCGAGGGCGGAGGCGGCGAGGATCGCCGACAGACCGAAGGCAGCGGCCAGCACATGCACGATCGCCCCGGAGCAGACCCCGAACGAGGCCGCGAAGCCGTGCCGCTTCCCCTGCGCGACCGTGTTCGAAACGATATAGGCGATATCCGGCCCCGGCGAGAGGTTGAGCGCCAAGGCCGCGGTGAAGAAGACGATCCAGTGGTTGAGGTCGTACATCGGTGCCATTCGATTCCGGTTCGGCCGATGATGGCACGACCTCACGCGGGACCGAAAGTGCTCAAGCGCCGGGGTCTCGGCTCAGTCGAACACGCCGGACAGATCCCGCATCGCCGTATCCGCCGGGCGCACGGCGATGCGCCAGAACAGCCAGCCGCCGAGCAGGCCGAAGGGCAGGGTGAACAGGCCGGCAAAGGCGTAGGTCTTGAGGTGCGCCCAATCCACGAGCGGGAAGCGCCCCTGCAGCAGGAGGGTGCCCACGATGTCGTAGACCAGCGGCATAAGGAAGCTGCTGGCGCAGCCGAGCAGGAGACATTCGTGCCACGCAATCTGGTTGCGCAACCGACTCACGGTCCGCAGATAGGTCAATCCGCAGATCACCGACCAGGCGATCGGGGCCAGCATCGAAAGCGTCAGGTCCTGCCAGCCGACACCGCTGCCCTCGAATGCGTTGACCAGATGGACGCCCAGCGTCATGAGCGTGGCGCCCAGCAGCGGCGCTACGGCGAGTGCCAGCAGGACGCGTCCCAGCGGCAAGTCGGCGGTGCGGGGGCCGATCGGCACCGGTTCGTCCACCGGGATAACGGGGAGCATCGTGGTGTGGTCGTGCATCCTCCATCGATGGCGGAGGATTGCGGCCTAATCCGGGCGCGGTTGGGGAGTTGTTGTGCCGCTTCTGCCGGCAGGCGTCACAAAAGTCGGAGCAAGAAAAAGGGCGCGCCGGAGGATCCAGCGCGCCCCTTGTAGAAAAAGTTGACGCCTACTCCGCCGCCTTCTTCGCGTCGGTGGCCTTGTCCAGCGCCTGGCGAAGATCGCCGAGGATGTCGTCGATATGCTCCAGGCCAACCGACAGCCGCACATAGGAGTCGCTGACGCCGGTCTTCAGTTGCTCTTCCGGCGAAAGCTGCGAATGCGTGGTGCTCGCCGGATGGATCGCCAGGCTGCGCGCATCGCCGATATTGGCGACGTGGTAGAACATCTCCAAGGCGTCGATGAACTTCCGGCCGGCCGCCGCGCCGCCCTTGATCTCGAAGCCGACCAGGCCGCCGAGGCCGCCCTTCAGATAGGCCTGCGCCCGGCGCTTCTCCTCGCCCTCCATCTGGCTGGGGTGGATCACTTTGGTGACCGAGGGATGGCTGTTCAGGAAATCGGCCACCGCCTGCGCGTTGCGGCAATGCTCGCGCATACGGAGCGGCAGGGTCTCGAGACCCTGGATGAACTGGAAGGCGTTGAACGGGCTCATCGCGGCGCCGAGGTCGCGCAGTAGGGTGACCCGCGCCTTGATGATATAGGCGACCGGCCCGATCGGCTTCACCGCCTGGGTCCAGACCGCGCCGTGATAGCTGGGATCCGGCTGGTTGAGTCCCGGGAAGCGCTCGGCGTGCTTTTCCCAGTCGAAGTTGCCGCCGTCGATCAGCGCGCCGCCGATCGAGGTGCCGTGGCCGCCGATATACTTGGTGGTCGAATAGACGATGACCGCCGCGCCATGCTCGAACGGCTTGCAAATGATCGGCGCCGCGGTGTTGTCCATGATCAGCGGCACGCCGAGCTTGCGGCCGATATCGGCGACTTCCTTGATCGGGAAGACGCGCAGCTTCGGGTTGGGCAGGGTCTCGGCGTAATAGGCGCGGGTCTTGGCGTCGGTCGCACGCGCGAAGGCTTCAGGGTCCTTCGGATCGACGAAGCGGGCCTCGATCCCCATTTCCTTGAAGGTGTTGGCGAAGAGGTTCCAGGTGCCGCCGTAGAGATCGGTCGAGGCGACGAAATTGTCGCCGGCCCGGGCGATGTTCTGGATCGAGAAGGCGCTGGCCGCCTGGCCGGAGGCGAGGGCGAGGGCGGCCGCACCGCCTTCGATCGCCGCCAGGCGCTGCTCCAGCACGTCCTGGGTCGGGTTCATGATCCGGGTGTAGATGTTCCCGAATTCCTTGAGGCCGAACAGGTTCGCAGCATGCTCGGTGCTGTTGAACTGATACGAGGTGGTTTGGTAGATCGGCACCGCGACCGCGTTGGTGGCGGCATCGCGCCGGTGGCCGGCGTGAAGGACGATGGTCTCGGGGTTTTTGCTCTTCGCGGTCATGTCGGGGCTCCCTTATCGAAGGTCGATTTCAATGGGGTCGGACTATTTTTGATGGGCCGGGCGAGATCAAGTGATCTTCGTCACCCGGCCGGGGCTCCAGCGGCTGTTGGGTCATCCAAGCATGAAATCGCGCCCTTCCCAACGCCTTTCGCCGGAAACGGCAAAGACTTGTCAAAACGGTCGAAATCGTGCCAATCAGGCCCGCCAATTCCGGCCTGCCGCCCCATCCGCTGTCAACACAGATCCCCTTATGCCCAGCACGCCCCATGTCGAGTTTTCCTTGCGCGCCGGTACCGGCGAAATCCGCCTCAACCGGCCGGAGGAGCTGAACGCGCTTTCGCTGGAGATGATCGAGGCGATCGACGGCCAGCTCGCCGCATGGGCGACCGACCCCAAGGTCACCGGCATCCTGATCGGCAAGGCCGGGACCGGCGATGCCTTCTGCGCCGGGGTGGACCAGCGCGCGCTCTACGAAGCGCTGCAGTCGGGCGACCGGGAATACGGCGCGCGGGTCTATCGCCGCTTCTACCAGCTGCTCTATCGGATCGCGACCTACAAGAAGCCGACCGTCGCCGTGATGGACGGCATCACCATGGGCGGCGGCGTGGCGCTGGGCGCGCATTGCCGGATCCGCGTCGGCACGCGCAACTGCTACCTCGCCTTCGCCGACTGCAAGGTCGGCTACTTCCCCGATGGCGGCGCTGCCTTCTTCTACAATAAATGCCCCGGCGAGATCGGCATGTTCCTGGCGCTGACCGGCGTCGCTTTGCGGGCGCGCGGCTTGTTCCACGCCGGACTGCTCACCCATATGGTGCCTGAGGACCGCGTCTCGCTGATCACGCCGCTCCTGATCAACGATCTCTCGATCCCGCCGCCGGTCTCGACGCTGTCAGACATCGAGCCGCATGTGAACCAGGTCTTCGGCCTCGGCAGCGTCGCCGAGATCAAGGGCGTGCTGGCGGCGCGCGGCGGCGAGTGGGCCAAGGGCACCGCCGAGCAGCTGCGTCCGCAATCGCCGACCAGCCTGGCGCTGACCTACCGCCATCTGCGCACCTCCAAGGGGAAGCCGCTCGAGGAGGTGCTGAAGGCCGACTACCGTCTGAGCCAGCACCTGATCGACGGGCACGACTTCCGGGAGGGGATCCGGGCCTTCGTCATCGACCGCGATGAGAAGCCGGTCTGGCAGCCCGCCGAGCAGCGCGAAGTCACGGAAGCCGCGCTGGACGCGCTGTTTGCGCCGCTGGATCGCGCAATGGAATGGTCGCCTGCGGCCTAGGAGGCAATTTTCTTGCCAGGGCCCAGGCTTAGCGAATTGCTCGCCATGCGCGGCGAATCATTTTATGCTCTTTTTCCGGCAGGTTAGGCGGAATTCCTGCGAAATTAACCCTTTTTTTAGGACGATCGCCTAGTTTCGGCGCTTATTCGCAGTTTTCTGCCGATTCGAAGTTTCGGGGGCTCAAGGTGAAAAAGGCATATCTGGACACGATCGCGCTCATCGAGCGGCTGCACCGCGAGTGTCTCGAAGTCATCAAGGCTGACCTCGACCGCCAGGGGATCCGCGACTTGAACAACGTTCAGGCGATGATCCTGTTCAACATCGGCTCCGACGTGCTCTCGGTCGGCGAACTGACCAACCGCGGCTACTACCTCGGCTCCAACGTCTCCTACAACGTCAAGAAGATGGTCGAGAACGGCTATCTGGTGCAGGAGCGTTCGCCGCATGACCGCCGCGCGGTCCATGTGAAGCTCTCGGAGAAGGCGCTCAAGGTTGTCGAGCGCATGCACGAGATGTATGACCGGCACCTTAAGAACATGACCGCGGAAGTCGCCAACGAAGGCGATCTCGACGGCGTTAACGGAACCCTGCGCAAGCTGGAGCGCTTCTGGGCCACCAGCATGGACTACCGCTAGTCAAACCGTCATGGCCGGGCTTGACCCGGCCATCTCGCGCCCCAAGGAACCAGATGCCCGGGTCAAGCCCGGGCATGACGATTCAAGAGGCTAACGATACCCCGTCGTATCCGCGGGCTTCCCGGCTTCCTGCACTTCCACCAGATAGCGCCAGCAATCCGGCCGTGACCCATCGAGGTCGGTGAAGCCGTAGACCTGCGCCAGTTGCCCGCTGGAGAGCGACTGCCCGTTCCAGCGCTTGCGGTCAGGATCGGCGGCAAGCGCCGCGATCGCGCGGCCGGTGAAGCGGGGCGTCTCCGAGATCGCGAAATGCGGCTGGTCCTTCGTCGCGTCGCGCCAGTTCGCTTCCGTGACGTTGAAGTGCCCGAGCATCATCTCCGACCGCATCCAGCCGGGCGTGATCGCGACTGCCATGGCGCCGTGTTTCTCCAGGTCCTTGGCGTGGTCCCAGGCCATGCGGATCGCCGCATTCTTGGCCAGATCGTAGAACACCGAGAGGCGGTAATGGGTCGCGTTGTATTCCGCTGTGCCGTCGGTGACTTCGACCATCAGCCCGCCCGGCTGCTGGATCAGCAGCGGCAGCGCGTGATGCGCGGTGATGAGATGGGTGTCGATGGCGAGGCGGAGCAGGCGCAGGCCGTTCTCCAGATTGTGCTCCCAGACCGCCTTGTTCCACTCGAACAGATTCTCGCCGCCCCAGACATCGTTGACCAGGATGTCCAGCCGGCCCTGTTCGCTCTTGATCCGAGCGACCAGCGCCTCGACTTCGCTCGGGTTTAGGTGATCAGTCCGCACGGCGATCCCCTGGCCGCCGAGGCTGGTGACGAGCTCCGCCGTGTCCTCGATGGTCTCCGGTCTTCGGTATTCCGATTGCTGGCTGCGTGTGGTGCGGCCGGTGACATAGACCGTGGCCCCGGCGGCGCCGAGTTCCGCCGCGATTCCGCGCCCGCCGCCGCGCGTGGCGCCGGCGACCAGCGCGATCCTTCCTGCAAGAGACGACATGGCGAATCCTCCCTCCAGTGAAATGGGGCGGACTTGTAGCAGGGCGCTGGGAGAGCGGCGACGTAAAATTGTTCCAAGCCGCTTCGAAGATTCCTAGAGCTTGAGCCGCACCACGACGCCCGAGGTGTCTTCCAGGTTGCGCTCGATGCGGAAGCCCAGTTCCTCGCAGAGCTTCAGCATGGTGGTGTTCTCGCTCAGCACATGGCCGATGATCTCGCCCAGCCCCCGGCTCTTCGCATATTCGATGATCCGCTTCATCAGCAGCATGCCGAGACCCTTGCCGGTCAGGTCGTCCTGCACCACGACCGCATACTCGCCGTGCTCGTTGTTGGGATCGGAGATCAGGCGCACGGCGGCGTAGATCGGCGACCTGCCGGCTGGGCCGGGCTCGGTCAGCACCAGGGCCATCTCGCGGTCATAGTCGATCTGGGTGAGACGAGCGGCATCGCGGTGGGTCAGTGCCTTCAGCGGCGCGAAGAAGCGCAGCCGGATCGCGCGGGGAGAGAGGCGGCCGATCAGCGCCTGCACCTCCGGCTCGTCCTCGGGCAGGATCGGCCGGATCATGAAGGGGCGGCCGCTCGCGTCCGCGACCATACCCTCGAGCCGGCGCGGATAGGGGCGGATCGCCAGCCGCGGCACGCCCTTGGCCGGTCGCACCTTCATCCTGGCGTCGAGCGCGATAACGCCGTGCTGGTCGGCGAGCAGCGGGTTGATGTCGAGCTCCACGATCTCCGGCACATCGACGATCAGCTGCGAAAGCTTGACCAGGGTGAGCGCGATGGCGTCGATGTCCGCCCGCGGCCGGTCGCGATAGCCGGTCAGCAGCCGGTAGACCCGGGTCATCTTCATCAGCTCATGGGCGAGCTTGATGTTGAGCGGCGGCAGCGCGAGGGCGCTGTCGGCGAGGCGTTCGACCGCGACCCCGCCATGGCCGAACAGCAGCACCGGGCCGAATTGCGCATCTTCGGTCATGCCGAGGATGAGCTCGATCGAGTCGGTCTTGCGGATCATCGGCTCGATGCTGACGCCAAGGATCCGCGCTTCGGGCCTGAGCTTCTTCGCCCGGGCGATGATCGCCTCGGCGGCCCGCTCGACCGCATCGGCTCCGTCGAGGCCGAGCGCCACGCCGCCGATATCCGACTTGTGGGTGATGTCCGGCGAGAGGATTTTCACCGCGAAGGGCCCGGACCGCATCGCCGCGGCCGCCCTGGCTTCGGCCGGTGTCGATGCCCTGGCTGCCTCGGTGGTCGGGATGTGATAGGCGCCGAGGATCGCCTGCGCCTCCGGGCCGGTCAGCATCTCGCGCCGTTCGGCGAGCGCGCCGTCGATGATCTTGCGGACCGGCTCCATCTCGACCTGGAACGAGGTCGGCATCGAGGGCGGGGTCTCCATCAGCATCTCGCGGTTGCGCCTATACTCGGCCACGTGGCCGAAGGCGCGCACCGCCGCTTCCGGGGTCTCGTAGGTGGGGATGCCGGCGGCGGAGAAATGCCGCCGCGCCTCGGCCGCGGTTGCCTCGCCGATCCAGCTGGTCAGGACGCAGAGCCGGCTGCCTTCAACCGCGCCGATCACGGCATCGGCCGCGGCGACCGGATCGGCGATCGCGGTCGGGCAGTTGAGGGCAAGCAGCGCATCCACATTGGGATCGTCGCGCAGGATTCCGGCCGCCGCCGCAAACCGTTCGGGCGGGGCATCGCCGATGATGTCGACCGGGTTGCCGTGCGACCAGCCGGCCGGCAGCACGCCACTCAGCTTATCCAGCGTTGCCGGCGCAAGCTCGGCGAGCTCGCCGCCGGCATCGATCAGCGTGTCGGTGGCGAGAATGCCCATGCCGCCGCCGTTGGTCATGATCGCCAACCGTCCCCCGGCCGGGATCCGCGACAGCGCCAGGGTCTGCGCCGCGGCGAACAGCTCGTCGAGCTGATAGACCCGCAGCATGCCGGCGCGGCGAAAGGCGGCGTCATAGACCGCGTCGGCGCCGGCCAGCGCGCCGGTATGCGAAGCGACCGCCTTGGCGGCTTCCGAATGGCGTCCGGCTTTGATGGCGATGACCGGCTTCACGCGCGCGGCGCGCCTTGCCGCCGACATGAACTTCCGCGCATGGGTGACCGCCTCGACATACATGAGGATCGCGGTGGTGCCGGGGTCGTCGGCGAGATAGTCGAGCATGTCGCCGAAATCGACGTCGATCAGCTCGCCCATGGAAACGAGATGGGAAAAGCCGATGCCGCGCGGCTGCGCCCAGTCGATCACCGAGGTCAGGATCGCGCCCGACTGCGACAGGAAGGCGAGGCCGCCCGCTTCCGGCATCAGATGCGCGAAGGCCGCATTGACGCCCAGCCCCGGGATGATCAACCCAAGGCAGTTCGGCCCGAGCAGGCGCATGGTGTTCGTCCTGGCGGCGTCGAGCATGCGCTGCTTCATGCCGGCATCCAGGCCGGCCGTGATGATGACCGCTCCCTTCACGCCCTTGGTCGCAAGTTCCTCGACAATGCCGGGCACGGTATCGGCGGGAGTCGCGATCACCGCGAGGTCGGGTGTTTCCGGGAGAGCCGCGATATTCGGATAAACTTGTGCATCGCCGAGGCGACGATGCTTCGGGTTGACCGGAAAGAGGCGGCCGGAGAAGCCGGAGCCGGTCAGGTTGCGCCAGGTCTTTTCCCCCATGCGGCCGGGCCGGTCGCTGGCGCCGATCAATGCGATCGACTGCGGTTGAAGCAGGTGCGTCAGGTTCCGTGTGCTCATCCTAATCTCTCTCGTTAACCGCGTGGAAAGACATTACCGGCAAAAGTTGACGGGAATAATCTTGACCTCGGGATGCGGACCAACTCCATGGGAATTAAAGCAAAACTGTCCGGCTTCAAAGTGCGGACCTGGCTCATCGCGGGCTTCGGCCTGATGGCGGCCATTCTGGTCGTGATCGTCGCGGTCAGCCTCAAGCAGATCCAGGACAACGGCGCGATGACTGGCGAGATGGTGGCCGAGCGCCTGCCGAGCACAATGACGGGCGACCGCCTGGTCGCCAATGTCCAGGCTTCGACCGCCGCCTTGCGCGACTGGATGATCAGCGACAATGCCGTGTTCAAGGGCGCGCGCCTCGACATCTGGAAGGCCATCGACGCCGACGTGGCTGGCCTCGACGCGTTGGCGGCGGGGTGGGACGCACAGCAAGACAAGGAAGACTGGCAGCAGGTGAAGACGCTGCTGGAGACGCTGCGCAATGCCCAGCAAGAGACCGAGACCATCGCGCACAGCACCCTGGAGCAGCCGGCGCTCACCCTGCTGGAGAAGAATGCGAAGTCGGCCGAGGCGCAGATGAACGGCGGTCTCGTCGCCATGGCCAACGAGGAGCGGACCCAGCCCAGCACCGACGAGCGCAAGGAATTGCTGCTCACCATCGCCGATCTGCGGCAGGGCTTCGCGCTCAGCATGGCGAATATCCGCGCCTATGCCCTGACCGGCGATGACTCCTTCACCTCCGGTTTCAAGAAGAACTGGGCGATCACCACCACGCGGATGGCCAAGCTCGAGAAGGACCAGGCGCTGTTCACCAGCGGCCAGAAGGTCACCTTCGGCATGCTGCAGAAGCAGATGGGTATCATCTCCCCGATCCTGCCGCAGGTGCAGGACATCCGCAGCGGCGACGACTGGAACGCGGCCCAGTCCAAGCTCAACAAGGAAGTGACGCCGACCTTCGAGGCCATTCTCGATCTGCTCGCCGGCAAGCCGGGTGAGGACGGCCAGCGCCATGGCGGCCTGGTCGAGCGCCAGGCGGATTCGCTGAAGACCAGCGGCAACCAGATCATTGACGCCTCCAAGCTGCTGATGCTGGTGATGGGGGCGCTCGGCATCGGCGGCATCGTGCTGGCGGCGGTCATCGCTGTCATCGTGATCCGCGCGCTGACCAGGCCGATCTCGCGCCTGACCGCGGCGATGGGCAGTCTCTCGGGCGGCGATCTCGAGGTCGTCGTGCCGGACGCGCATTTGAAGAACGAGATGGGCGCCATGGCCCGGGCGCTGGAGGTGTTCAAGACCAGCATGATCCAGGCCCGCGCGCTCGATGCGCAGCAGAAAGAGGAGCAGGCGGCGCGCGAGGCGCGCGCGGAACGCGTGACGGAAATCACCGGCCGCTTCGACGAAGCGGTCTCCGGCATCCTGAAGGACGTCTCCGACGCGGTCGGCAAGATGCGGACCACGGCGGAATCAATGACCGAAACCGCGAGCGGCGCCGCCGAGCGGGCGCAGACCGTGGCCAAGGCCTCCAACGCCGCGACCGTCAACGTCCAGGCCGTGGCCGGCGCCAGCGAGGAATTGGCGGCCTCGGTGCAGGAGATCGGGCGCCAGCTGGAGAACAGCACCAAGATCGCCGGCGAGGCGACCGAGCAGGCGAAGTCGACCAACAAGCTGGTCGAGAGCCTGGCCGCCGCGACCGAGAAGATCGGCACCGTGGTGCGGCTCATCAACGACATCGCCGAGCAGACCAACCTGCTGGCGCTCAACGCCACGATCGAGGCGGCGCGGGCGGGCGATGCCGGCCGCGGCTTCGCGGTGGTCGCGTCTGAAGTGAAGACCTTGGCCAACCAGACCGCCAAGGCGACCGAGGAGATCGGCGCGCATATCTCGGCCGTGCAGTCGGTGACCGGCGAATCCGTGGCGGCGATCCGCTCGATCGTCGAGACCATCGACAAGATCAACGACATCACGTCCCAGGTTTCCGCCGCCGTGGTCCAGCAGAGCGCCGCGACCCAGGAAATCGCCCGCAGCGTCCAGGAGGCGGCGCAGGGCACCGCCTCGGTGGACGAGAACATCACCGGTGTCACGCATGCCGCGGACCTGACCGGCGCTGCGGCCTCGGAAGTGCGCGGCGCGGCCGATGGCTTGGCCGAACGCTCCCAGGCCCTGCGCGGCGAGGTGGAGAGCTTCCTCGAAGCGGTGCGGGTGGCATAGCGCCGCCGCCGGGACTCCCATCCCGGCGGTTCGACCGGGCACGTGCCGTCGCGCCCGCCCTTGACGAATCGGCCTCCCGCCGCCATCTGAGCCGCACACCCGGTCCGGGCCCCTCTGGCGCAGCCTGTCGGCAGCTGCGCGATGTCGGATCGTTAACGCGCGTCCGCCGACGATCGAATGGGACGACGGGGACCGATGGAGACCGTGGCGCTCGACCTTGCTGCCATCACCGCCAGGGTGCTGGACGGCAGCGCGTTCAAAGGCAGTCTCGTGACCGAGCCCGTGCTGGGTCAGCCGGTTTGGATGTGGCTAGGCTTCATCGGGATCGTGCTGGCGCTCCTCGCCTTCGATCTCGGCGCGCTGCATCGCAAGGTCCATGAGGTCGGAATCCGCGAGAGCCTCTTGATGAGTGGGCTCTACATCGGGCTGGGGCTCGCCTTCGGAGCCTGGGTTTGGTGGTATCTGGGCGCCGCTTCCGGCATGGCTTACATCACCGGCTTCGCGGTGGAGAAGGCGCTGGCGATGGACAATGTCTTCGTCATCGCCATGATCTTCGCCTATTTCTCGGTGCCGCGGCTCTACCAGCACCGCGTGCTGTTCTGGGGCATTCTCGGCGTCATCGTGCTGCGTGCGATCATGATCGGTCTCGGCGCCGGGATCATCGCGCAGGCCGAGTGGGTTCTCTACATCTTCGCCGCCTTCCTCATCGCGACCGGCATCAAGATGGCCATGACGGTCGATAAACAGTATGATGTCGGCTCCAATCCGGCCTTGCGCTGGGTGCGCCGGCGTTTCAACGTGACGGAGCAGCTGCACGGCGAGCGCTTCTTCGTTCGCCAGGCCGACGGCAAGGGCCGCCATCGCTGGTTTGTGACGCCCCTCTTCCTGGCGCTGGTGATGATCGAGTTCGCCGACCTGGTCTTCGCGGTGGATTCGGTGCCGGCGATCTTCGCCATCACCACCGATCCCTTCGTGGTCTATACTTCGAACATCTTCGCGATCCTCGGTTTGAGGGCGCTCTACTTCGCGCTAGCCGCCATGGCGGACCGGTTCCATTACTTGAAATACGCGCTGGCCGCGATCTTGGTGTTCATCGGCTCGAAGATCTTCGTTGCCGACATGCTGGACTTGGCCAAGATCCCGCCGGTAGTCTCGCTCGCCATTACCTTCGGCCTGCTTGCGGCCGGCGTCGGTGCCTCCCTCTGGAAGTCCCGGGGTGCGGCGAGCCAGCCGGTCCGGTAGTATCGTCCGTCTTCCGACGCCCCGAGCTCTCTGGCATGCAGATACTCGCCTTCACCCTTGACGTCGCCGCCGCCGCCGCAGCCTGCCTCGCCTCAATGCTGTGGTACCGCGCCTCCGGCCGAACGCTCCGGCGCATTTCGCGCTCGGAAGAGATCGACGCGGCCGACCTCAACCGCATCGTCACGGCGGTCAACCGGAGTCAGTTGCTCAACGCCCGCGCGGCCCTGGCAGCGACAGTCGCCGCGGCGTTGGCGGCGCTGCGCTTCGCCCTTGCCGCCCTGTCGGAGTAGGGCGGGGTGATCGGCGGCCTTGTCCGTGCCGGTCCTATGCCCCGGTGAAGGCCTGCAAACCGGTCTGCGCGCGCCCCAAGATCAGCGCGTGGATGTCGTGCGTGCCCTCGTAGGTGTTCACGGCTTCCAGATTCATCACATGGCGGATGACGTGGAACTCGTCGCTGACGCCGTTGCCGCCGTGCATGTCGCGGGCCGTCCGCGCGATGTCGAGGGCCTTGCCGCAGGAATTGCGCTTTATCAGCGAGATCATCTCCGGCGCGGCGCGGCCCTCGTCCTTCAACCGGCCGACCCGCAAACAAGCCTGCAGCCCCAGCGTGATCTCGGTCTGCATGTCGGCGAGCTTCTTCTGGATGAGCTGGTTGGCGGCGAGCGGCCGGCCGAACTGCTTGCGGTCCAGCGTGTAGCTGCGCGCCTGGTGCCAGCAGAACTCGGCGGCGCCCAAAGCGCCCCAGGCGATGCCGTAGCGCGCATTGTTGAGGCAACCGAACGGACCCTTGAGGCCTGAGACATTCGGCAGCAGATTGGCTTCGGGCACCTCGACATTCTGCATCACGATCTCGCCGGTGACCGAGGCGCGGAGCGAGAACTTGCCTTCGATCTTCGGCGTCGAGAAGCCCTGCATGCCGCGCTCGAGGATGAAGCCGCGGATGACGCCGTCCTCGGTCTTGGCCCAGACCACCGCGATGTCGGCGATCGGCGAATTCGTGATCCACATCTTGGCGCCATTCAGCACATAGCCGCCGGCGGTCTTCTTCGCCGTGGTCTTCATGCTGCCGGGATCGGAGCCGTGGTCCGGCTCGGTCAGGCCGAAGCAGCCGACGATCTCGCCGGTGGCGAGGCGGGGCAGGTATTTCTGCCGTTGCTCCTCGGTGCCGTAGGCGTGGATCGGGTGCATAACCAGGCTCGACTGCACCGACATCGCCGAGCGATAGCCCGAATCGACGCGCTCGATCTCGCGCGCCACCAGGCCATAGGAGGTGTAGTTGGTGCCGGCGCAGCCATAGCCGTCGATCGTGGAACCGAGCAAGCCAAGCTCGCCCAGCTCGTTCATGATCTCGCGGTCGAATTTCTCATGCCGGTTGGCGAGGAGCACGCGCGGCATCAGCTTGTCTTGGGCATAGCCGCGCGCGGTGTCGCGCACCAGCCGTTCCTCTTCGCTGAGCTGCTCGTCCAGCAGCAAGGCGTCATCCCAGGTGAACTCGGGCTTGGAACTGTGGCGGGCGGAACTCATCTCACTCTCCTCAACAGGCGATCGATGCTAGAATTCATCTTGGGACCGATTTCATCCCAGGGCGGGAATGCCAGGGTCAATGGCTGACGAAGAAGGGTATATCATCGAGTTTCACCGCGTTGGCAATGCGGTGAAAGTGACCGCCATGGACCCGGCAACCCTGACCGAAGTATCGATCGTCGGAGCACTTGGCGTCGGCGACGCGGAACTCACGCGCCTGGCGGTCCGCAAGCTGGAATATGTGCTCGCCAAACGCGGGACCAATCCCGGGAACAGGTAAGGAACGCAATCCTTGGGGTGCAATATCTCTTGTTCCTACAAGGGGCTTGAGCTAGGTTCCGCGAAACAACGACAGCGCGGATCGGGCCGAACCATCGGCCGGCCAGCGAAGGTCGAGAGCGGGGAATGCTGAGCGTCGCACAGTGGAGCCCGGTTCCAGCGGAACCGGGAAAGACAATCATTCAGGTCTGGACGTCCTGCCAAATTCGGAAGGCAGGCAGGGGAGCGCGGGGAAACCATGTCGCGGGACCCATCCGCTTTGCTTCGGCATAATCCGGCAGGCGAGTTCACATGGATTGGTTTCCGTATTTTCTGCAGCAGGTCATCAACGGGCTCACGCTCGGCTCGGTCTACGGCCTGATCGCCATCGGCTATACGATGGTCTACGGCATCATCGGCATGATCAACTTCGCCCACGGCGACGTCTATATGATCGGCGCCTTCCAGGGGATGATCATGCTGCTGGTCTGCGGCGCGCTGGGGATCACCTGGGTGCCGGCGATTCTGCTGCTGATGCTGGTCGTCTCCGTCGTGCTCACCGCCGCCTATGGCTGGACGGTGGAGCGTATCGCCTATCGGCCGCTGCGCGGATCGAGTCGCCTGGCGCCGCTGATTTCCGCGATCGGCATGTCGGTGCTGCTGCAGAACTACGTGCAGCTGCTGCAAGGCCCGCGCCCGAAGCCGGTCGAGCCGATCATCCGCGGCGGCTTCGAGGTGATCAGCGCCGAGACCGCGGGCTTCACGGTGCAGCTCGGCTATCTGCAGATCGTCATCATCTGCGTCACCGTGGTGATGATGGGCGCCGTCGCCTTCGCTATCGGCAACACCTCGCTCGGCCGCCAGCAGCGTGCCTGCGAGCAGGACATGAAGATGGCCTCGCTCTTGGGCGTGAACGTCGACCGCACCATCTCGCTGACCTTCGTCATGGGCGCGGCCCTTGCCGCCGTCGCCGGCATGATGGTGACGCTCTACTACGGCAACAACGACTTCTTCATGGGCTTCGTGGCCGGCATCAAGGCCTTCACCGCGGCGGTGCTGGGTGGCATCGGCTCGCTCCCGGGTGCGATGCTGGGCGGCATCCTGATCGGCCTCATCGAGGCGCTGTGGTCGGCTTATTTCACTTCCGAGTACAAGGATGTGGCGGCCTTCTCGATCCTGGTGCTGGTGCTCATCTTCCGTCCCACCGGCCTGCTCGGGCGTCCTGAAGTGGAGAAGGTCTGACCATGGCCGACGTTGCTGTGCGCGGCGCAATGCCGACCAAGAAGGCTCCGTCGCCCGTGATCGAGGCGGCGCGCGAGGCCTCGATCACCGTCGTCCTGGTCTTCCTGCTCTCGATCTACATGGTCGGCTTCAAGACCCAGGCGGAGCAGGGCCAGCCCCTGAGCTTCGTTACCCAGTTCTCCGACGTGATCTGGGCCTGCATCCTGGTGCCGGTCGGCCGGTTCCTGATTGCGCTCAACCGGCTCGGAAAGTCGCAGCCCGCGCTGATCGGCGGCGCCATCGGCTTCATCTACCTGTCCGTTCTGGGTGCGACCGGCCTGTTCGAGCCGGCGGAGAACCCCAGCCTGGATGCGATCTACACCAGCCTGCCGTTCCCCTACGAGCAGCCGATGGTGAACGTGATCTTCGGCCTCGGCGCCGCCTTCATCTTCGGCACAGCGATCTCCAGCCGGCGCGCCTTGCGCCACGGCGCGATGACGGTCGCCGCGCGCGAGGCCCGCGAGGAACGTCGCGCGCACTGGGCGCGCCGCATGTCCGGCATTCTCGGCCCTGCGCTGATCATCATCGCGATCGTTCTTCCGGGGCTGATCTACATCTCCCCCTGGTCGAACAACACCCGCCAGGTGGTGGAGACGCTGATCCTGATCCTCACCTACGTGATGCTGGGCTGGGGCCTGAACATCGTCGTCGGTCTCGCCGGGCTGCTGGATCTCGGCTACGTCGCCTTCTATGCCGTCGGTGCCTATACCTACGCCAAGTTCAGCATCGATTTCGGCTTCGGCTTCTGGGAATGCCTGCCGATCGCCGGCCTGCTCGCCGCGACCTTCGGCGTGGTGCTCGGCTTCCCGGTGCTCAGGCTGCGCGGCGATTATCTGGCGATCGTGACGCTCGGCTTCGGCGAGATGATCCGCATCGTGCTGATCAACTGGCAGGTATTCACCGGTGGTCCGAACGGCTTGGGCAATCTCTCGAAGATCACCTTCTTCGGCCTGCCGTTCGACCGCAAGGCGCCGGAAGGGCAGGACACCTTCGCCACCTTCTTCAACCTCGACTTCAGCACTATCCACCGGTCGATCTTTCTCTACTACGTGATCCTGGTGCTGGCGCTGATCACCAACTTCGTCACCATCCGCTTGCGCAAGCTGCCGATCGGCCGCGCCTGGGAAGCCCTGCGCGAGGACGAGACCGCCTGCCGCGCGCTCGGCATCAACCCGACCAACACCAAGCTCACCGCCTTCGCGATCGGCGCGATGTTCGCCGGCTTCGCCGGCTCGTTCTTCGCGACCCGCCAGGGCTTCGTCAGCCCGGAGAGCTTCGTCTTCATCGAATCCGCGCAGATCCTGGCGATCGTCGTCTTGGGCGGCATGGGCAGCCAGGTCGGCGTGGCGCTGGCGGCGATCCTGCTCGTGGGGCTTCCCGAGGTGATGCGCGAGCTCTCGCTCTACCGCATGCTGTTCTACGGAATGTGCATGGTGATGATCATGCTGCTGCGGCCGCGCGGCCTGCTCGCACACCGCGAGCCGACGATCGCGCTCGACCCGAAGCACGCGCCCTCGGCGACCGGCGCCACCGCGCGCGGGGTGAAGTCATGACCGCGGTTCCGGCCCAGCCCGATCACCCGACCGATTCCAGCGTCCTGCTGGAGGTCGAGCATCTCACCATGCGCTTCGGCGGCCTGGTCGCGGTCGAGGACGTGAACTTCACCGCCCGTCGTGGCCAGATCACCGGCGTGATCGGCCCGAACGGCGCCGGCAAGACGACGCTGTTCAACTGCATCACCGGTTTCTACAAGCCTTCGACCGGCCGCATCACCCTGCACCGGACCGACGGCGCGCCGCCTTACCTGCTGGAGCAGATGGACGGGTTCCGGATCGGGCAGCGCGCCCGGGTCGCGCGCACCTTCCAGAACATCCGCCTCTTCCCCGGCATGTCGGCGCTGGAGAACCTGATCGTCGCCCAGCACAACAAGCTGATGAAGGCCTCGGGCCTCACCATTCTCGGCCTGTTCGGCGCCCCCGGCTATCGGCGCGCCGAGGCCGAGGCGAAGGACCTCGCGGTGCAGTGGCTGGAGCGGGTCGGGCTGCTGAGCCTGGCCGACCAGCCGGCGGGCAGCCTGCCTTACGGCGGCCAGCGCCGCCTGGAGATCGCGCGCGCGATGTGCACCGATCCGGTCCTGCTCTGCCTGGACGAGCCGGCCGCCGGTCTCAACCCGCGCGAATCCGCCGAGCTCAACGAGCTCCTGCTGGAGATCCGCGACCGCACCGGTATCGGCCTGCTGCTGATCGAGCACGACATGAGCGTCGTGATGGGAATTTCCAACCACATCGTGGTGCTGGATTACGGGCGCAAGATCGCCGACGGCACGCCGGCGGAGATCAAGCAGGACCCGGCCGTGATCCGCGCCTATCTCGGCGAAGAAGAGAAAGACTAGCCATGGCCGAAACCATGCTCCAGGTCTCGGGCATCCGCTCCTTCTACGGCCATATCGAGGCGCTGCGGGGCATCGACATCACGATCAACACCGGCGAGATCGTCACGTTGATCGGCGCCAATGGCGCGGGGAAGTCGACGCTTCTCATGTCGATCTGCGGTTCGCCGCGGATCCGCGAGGGCACGATCACGTTCTCCGGCAAGGACGTGAGCCGGCTGCCGACCTACGAAATCATGCGGCTCGGCATCGCCCAATCGCCCGAGGGACGGCGGATCTTCCCGCGCATGACCGTGCTCGAGAACCTGAAGATGGGCACGCTGACCACCGATCCCGGCCATTTCGATGAGGACCTGCAGCGGGTCTTCGCCATGTTCCCGGTGCTGGAGAAGCGGCAGAAGCAGCGCGGCGGCACGCTCTCCGGCGGCGAACAGCAGATGCTGGCGATCGGCCGGGCGCTCATGAGCCGGCCGAAGCTGTTGTTGCTGGACGAGCCGTCGCTGGGCCTGGCGCCGCTGATCGTGAAGCAGATCTTCCAGATCATCCGCGAGATCAACGAGAAGCAGGGTGTCACCGTCTTCCTGGTCGAGCAGAACGCCAACCATGCGCTGAAGCTGGCGCATCGCGCCTACGTCATGGTCAACGGCAAGATCACGCTGAGCGGCACCGGCAAGGAGTTGCTGAGCAACGCCGAGGTGCGCGCCGCCTATCTCGAAGGTGGGCATCACTGATGGTGGAGGCGGGCATGAGCGAGTTCAGCATCGGCGAAGTCCTCGGCGTCACCCTCGTCCTGTTCGGCTTCGCCGCGTTCCTGATGGGGCAGGCGATCGCCGACACCTGGCGCCCGGCATGGCAGAACGTGACCTACGGCCTGCTACTGGCGCTCGGCAATCACTTCATCGATTGCGCCCTGTTCGGCGGCGACTGGCTTTCGATCAGCCACTACCTGCTCGACGCCGTCATCATCATCGTCATCGCGCTCCTGGCGCACCGCATCACGCTTGCGCGCAAGATGGTGCAGCAGTACCCTTGGTTGTATGAGCGGTCCAGTTTGCTCTCATGGCGGGCACGCAGCTAGCGTGCCGTACAATTGTAGGTGAGTGGAACGTTTCGGCGACCGGGCTGCGCGACCGGCCGCCGCTAGCGGGTTGACCCGCGACACTGGGTGCGCAAGATTGAATACAAGTCCGGTTGCAGAAAGCGATTGGACGCAACGAACAACGGGAAGAGGCTACCAATGTACAAGAAGCTAGTTACCACGACCGCCATGGCAGTCGCCTTGGCCGCCGGCGCCGTCGTCTTCGGCAACGCCTCGGCGCAAGCGGACATCACCATCGCGGTCGCCGGTCCGATGACGGGCGACCTCGCCGCGTTCGGCGAGCAGCTGCGTCGCGGCTCGGAGATGGCGGTGAAGGACATCAACGCCGCCGGCGGCGTCAACGGCGAGCAGCTGAAGCTCGAGATCGGTGACGACCAGTGCGATCCGAAGCAGGCCCGCCAGGTTGCCAACGACCTCGTGGCGAAGGGCGTGGTCTTCGTGGCCGGCCACTTCTGCTCGGGCTCGTCGATCCCGGCCTCGGAAGTCTACATCGAGGAAGGCATCCTGCAGATCACGCCGGCCTCGACCAACCCGGCCTTCACCGATGAC
Source organism: Dongia sp. agr-C8 (assembly GCF_054658695.1). Lineage (NCBI taxonomy): Bacteria > Pseudomonadati > Pseudomonadota > Alphaproteobacteria > Rhodospirillales > Dongiaceae > Dongia > Dongia sp. agr-C8. The sequence continues at coordinate 736,001 of NZ_BAAGHZ010000004.1, read as the reverse complement.
CCGGCGAAGAAGGGCGTCACCACCGTGATGCGCACCTGCGGCCGTGACGATGCGCAGGGCGTGTTCGCTGGCCCGTGGCTGGCGAAGACCTATGCCGGCAAGAACGTCGCGATCCTCGACGACAAGTCGGCCTACGGCCAGGGCCTCGCCAACGAGACCCAGAAGAACTTCGAGGCCGCCGGCCAGAAGACCGCGCTGCGCGAGACCTACACGCAGAAGGAAAAGGACTTCTCGGCCCTCATCTCGAAGATGAAGGAAGCCAAGATCGACGCCGTCTACATCGGCGGCTACCACAACGACGTGGGCCTGATGGTGCGTCAGGCGCGTGAGCAGGGCTTCAAGGCCGACTTCATCTCGGCCGACGCGCTGAACACCGCGGAGTTCTGGTCGATCTCCGGTCCGGCCGGTGAAGGCCTGCGCTACAGCGACGGCGCCTCTGCCGTGAACCTCGATTCCGCGAAGGCGGTGGTCGAGAAGTTCCGCGCCGAGAAGTACGAGCCGGAGGGCTACACCCTCAACAGCTACGCGGCGATCCAGGCCTGGGCCGCTGCGGCCAACGAAGCGAAGACCACCGATGGCGACAAGGTTGCGGCCACGCTCCGCAGCCATCCGTTCCAGACGGCGATCGGCGAGCTGAAGTGGGATGCCAAGGGCGACCTCACCAAGGTCAACTATGCCTGGTACGTCTATCACGACGGCAAGGCCACCCAGGAGCCGCTGAACTAAGCATCGGCTTCCGCAAGGAGGCTGACGGAAGGCCCGGGCGCAAGCCCGGGCCTTTTTCTTTGCATCTTCGCCGGCGCCGTTGTGCTGCAACCGGCGGCTGTCTAGGATCCGGCAGCTTTGGAGGAGAATGCGATGAACTCCCGCCTGCTGCGGAATCTGTCGGCGATCTTGGCAATGCTGCTGCTGGCGGCCTGCGCCGGCGGCGCCAAGACCGCCTCCACCTCCTCGACCGAACTGGTGATTGGCACTGCCGGACCCATGGAAGGGCCGCTCGCAGCGTTCGGTGAGCAGATGCGCCGGGGAACCCAGGCGGCCGTGACGGACATCAATGCCAAGGGCGGCGTGCTGGGCAAGCAACTGCGGCTGGTGGTGGCGGATGATCGCTGCCAGCCACCGAAGGCCGTGCCGACTGCGAACGACTTGATCGACCAGGGTGCCGTCTTCGTGGTCGGGCATTTCTGCTCCGGCACCTCGATTCCGGCCGCCAAAGTCTACCAGGATGCGGGCGTCCTGCAGATCACACCCTCGTCGAGCAATACGGAACTGACGGAGCAGGGCATCCCGACGGTCTTTCGCGTCACCAACCGCGATGATGCCCAAGGGATATTCGCCGGCACCTGGCTGGCGAAGGCCTATGCCGGCAAGAACCTCGCGGTGATCGATGACGAGCAGCCTTATGGCCGCGACACCGCCGGACAGACAGCGAAGACGGCGGAAGCGCTGGGGCTGAAGCCCGCGATGATGGGTTCGTTCAAGCGCGGCACCAAGGACTTCTCCGATCTGATCACCCGGCTGAAGGCAGCGAAGATCGATGTCGTCTTCGTCGGCGGATACCATGACGAGGTCGGTCCGTTCGCCAAGCAGGCCCGCGAGCAAGGCTTCGACGGCGCCTTCGTCTCCGACGACGCGCTGAACACGAATGAATTCGTCACCTATGCGGGTTCGGCTGCGGACGGTGTCCGCTTCGCCGATGCCAGCAGCAAGACCGGGCTCGCGGCCGCCAGGGAAGTCGTCGCCAAGTTCCGGAACGGAGACTATCCGTCCCGGCTCGATCCGCGCTACGAGCCGGAGGGCTACACCCTGAACGCCTATGCCGCGGTCCAGGTGTTCGCCGCCGCGGCCGCCGGAACCAACTCGACTGATGCCCGGAAGATGGCGGAATGGCTGAAGGCGAACCACGTCCAGACGGTGATCGGCGACCTCTCCTGGGACGCCAAGGGCGATCTCAAGGAACTCTATTACGCTTGGTATGCCTGGCAGAACGGGCAATATCGGCAACAGCCGGATTGATGCGTTTCCGGCCGGCTGGGGCCGGGTGCCAATCCGCCGTTAGACCGAGCCTCATCCCTTAGTTTGTGGTTGTTGCCGGCCCGGCGCCGGAGATATGGTATGCGCCTTCCGGGTTCTGGCCCTCCAGGCCCGGGGCGTACGGGGCAGCCCCAGGCCCCGATTAACCTAGGCGGCCGGGCGGAAATGACGGGAAACCGGGAAACCATCGCGATTGCCAGCGACCATGCTGGTTTCGAGCTCAAGGAGGCCCTGAAAGGCACCCTGGAAGAGCTCGGGTTTTCGCCGCTGGACCTCGGGACCCAAGGCTCCGCCTCCGTCGATTACCCCGACTTCGCCGGGAAGCTCGCCAGCGCGCTGGCCGAGGACAAGGCAAAGCGGGGCGTGCTGGTCTGCGGCACCGGGATCGGTATCTCGATCGCCGCCAACCGGCACCGCCACATCCGCGCCGGCGTCGTCCACGACGCCACGACGGCGCGGCTGACCCGCCTCCACAACAATGCCAACGTGCTCTGCCTGGGCGCCAGGATCATCGGGCTCGATGTCGCAAAAGACTGTTTGCGGGTGTTTTTGGAGACAGACTTCGAAGGTGGGCGCCACCAAAACCGTGTCGCGAAACTGGGGTGACGGGCAGCGTGTCCGTCGCAATACGAGGATAGCCAGATGAACGCCTACAAGCCGATGCCCGGATTTTTCACCGCCTCCTTGAAGGAGCAGGATCCCGATCTCTTCAAGTCGATCGGCGAGGAGTTGCACCGCCAGCAGGACCAGATCGAGTTGATCGCCTCGGAGAACGTCGTCTCCCGCGCCGTCCTCGAGGCGCAGGGCTCGGTGTTGACCAACAAATACGCCGAGGGCTATCCCGGCCGGCGCTACTACGGCGGCTGCGAATACGTGGACGTCGCGGAGGCCTTGGCGATCGAGCGCGCCAAGAAGCTGTTCAACTGCAACTTCGCCAATGTGCAGCCGCATTCCGGCGCGCAGGCGAACCAGGGCGTGTTCATGGCGCTGTTGCAGCCCGGCGACACCTTCATGGGTCTCAATCTCGCGGCCGGCGGTCACCTGACCCACGGCTCGCCCGCCAACCAGTCGGGCAAGTGGTTCAAGCCTGTGCCCTACACCGTGAACCCCGAGACCTTGACCGTCGACATGGACGAGGTCGAGAAGCTGGCGCATGAGACGAAGCCGAAGCTGATCCTGGCCGGCGGATCCGCCTATCCGCGCTTTTGGGATTTCGCGCGCTTCCGCAAGATCGCCGATGCAGTCGGCGCCATCTTCTTCGTCGATATGGCGCATTTCGCGGGTCTCGTCGCCGCGGGCGTGCACCCGAGCCCGTTCCCGCACGCCCATGTCGCGACCACGACCACGCACAAGACTTTGCGCGGTCCGCGCGGCGGCATGATCCTTTCCATGGACGAGGAGCTCGGCAAGAAGATCAATTCGGCGATCTTCCCGGGTCTGCAGGGCGGTCCGCTGATGCATGTGATCGCCGCCAAGGCGGTTGCGTTCGGGGAGGCGCTGAAGCCGGAGTTCAAGGTCTATTCGCAGCAGGTAATCGATAATGCCAAGGTGCTGGCCAAGACGCTGATCGACGGCGGCTTCGCGATCACCACCGGCGGCACCGACAACCACCTGATGCTGGTCGATCTGCGGCCGAAGAAACTGAACGGCAAGATCTCCGAGGCGAGCCTCGAACATGCCGGCATGACCTGCAACAAGAACGGCATTCCGTTCGACACCGAGAAGCCGACCATCACCTCGGGCATCCGGCTGGGCACGCCGGCCGCGACCACCCGCGGCTTCGGCACCGCGGAGTTCAAGCAGGTGGGCGAGATGATCGTGAAGGTGCTGGATGCGCTGGCGGCGAACCCGCAGAACAACGGCGCCGTCGAGCAGGAAATCCGCAAGGAAGTGAGTGCGCTCTGCAAGCGCTTCCCGATCTACAACTAGGGGCGAGTAGCGGCGAATTGAGGGGAGACGATGCGTTGTCCGTTCTGCGGTAACGAGGATACCCAGGTCAAGGATTCACGGCCGACCGACGACAACGCCGCGATCCGCCGGCGCCGCCAATGCACAAATTGCGGCGCGCGCTTCACCACCTTCGAGCGCGTGCAGCTGCGCGAACTCACGGTGGTGAAGAGCAATGGCCAGCGCGAGCCCTTCGACCGCGAGAAGCTGATGCGCTCGATGCAGATCTCGCTCCGCAAGCGACCGGTGGACAGCGAACGGCTGGACCGGGTCGTGAACGGCATCGTGCGGCGCCTGGAAAGCTCGGGCGAGAACGAAGTCAGCAGCAACGCCATCGGCGAGGCGGTGATGGACGCGCTCTCCAATCTTGACAAGGTCGCCTTCGTCCGCTTTGCCTCGGTCTACCGGAACTTCCGCGAGGCGAAGGATTTCGAGGCCTTCGTCGACAAGCTTGGCGACGGCAACGAGTAAAACCGCCGACATCGAGCACATGCGGACCGCGCTCCTGCTGGCGGAGCGCGGCCTCGGGCGCGTGGCACCCAACCCTGCCGTGGGTTGTGTCATCGCCGATGCGGCGGGCCATGTCGTCGGCCGCGGCTGGACCCAGCCCGGTGGCCGACCGCATGCGGAAGTCGAGGCCCTGCGCATGGCGGGCGTGCAAGCACGCGGCGGCACGGCCTATGTCACGCTGGAACCCTGTTCGCATCACGGCAAGACGCCGCCTTGCGCCGACGCCCTGGTCGAAGCCGGCATCAAGCGCTGTGTGGTGGCGCTCAAGGATCCCTATCCGGAAGTGAACGGCCGCGGCATCCAGCGCCTGCGCGATGCCGGGATCGACGTCGAGGTTGGGCTGCTCGGCAGCGAAGCCGAGGACCTGAACCTCGGCTTCCTCACCAAGCTGCGCGACAACCGGCCGATGGTGACCTTGAAGATCGCCTCCAGCCTCGACGGCCGGATCGCGACCAAGAGCGGCGACAGCAAGTGGATCACCGGCGAGCGCGCACGGGCGCACGGCCATCGGCTGCGCGCCAACCATGACGCGATCCTGGTCGGCAGCGGCACGGTGCTCGCCGACGATCCGGAGCTGACCTGTCGCTTGCCGGGTCTCGAAGACCGTTCGCCCGTGCGGGTCATCCTGGACGGCCGAATGCGCACGCCGCTTGCCAGCAAGCTCGTGCAGAGCGCGAGCAAGGTGCGAACCGTGCTGGTGGCGGGGCGCGGTCGGAAAGAGCTGCGCCAGCCCTACAAGGACGCTGGCCTCGAGGTCCTCGCCGTGATCACCGATGAACAGGGCCATCCGCACCCGCCCTACGTGATGGCGGCGCTGGGCGAGCTCGGCCTCACTCGAGTCCTGATCGAGGGCGGGGCTGCCGTCGCTGCGGCCTATCTCAAGGCCGGCCTGGTGGACCGAATCCACTGGTTCCGGGCGCCCGGGGTGATCGGCGGGGATGGGCTGGCGTCGGTCGCCGAAATCGGCTTGGATAGCCCTGAGCACATGAACCGCTTCGAACGCACGGCGCTCTTCGCCGCCGGTGCCGATACGGTTGAGATCTACCGGAAGAAATCCTCTTAAATACCTGAATTTAAAAGCATGTTTACGGGAATCGTGACGGATCTGGGCACGGTGCGGCGGATCACGCCGGGACCGGTGACCCGCCTCGAGATCGAGACTGCCTATCCGGTCGCCGAGATCGCGCTGGGCGCTTCGGTCTGCTGCAACGGCTGCTGCCTCTCGGTGGTCGAGAAGGGTCCGAACTGGATGGCCTTCGAGGTGAGCCAGGAGACGCTCTCGGTCACCACGCTGGGCAGCTGGCAGGTCGGGACCCGGGTGAACCTCGAGCGCGCGCTGAAAGTCGGCGACGAGCTCGGCGGGCATTTGGTCAGTGGCCATGTCGACGGGGTCGGCCGGATCGCCGAGCTGCGCCCGGACGGCGGCAGCATCCGCATCACCCTCGAGGGCCCGAAGCCTCTGATGCGCTTCATCGCCTCCAAGGGCTCGATCGCGGTCGATGGCATATCCCTCACCGTCAACGAGGTCACCGACGCGACCTTCGGCGTAAATATTATCCCAATAACACAAGAGGTTACCAATCTCGGCGCGGCCCAGGTCGGCGGCGCTGTTAACCTGGAAATCGACCAGGTGGCGCGATATGTTGCGCGCCTTCTAGGCAAGGATTCGCAGTGAGTTTCGAACAGTTCAAATCGACGACCGCCGAGCTCATCGAAGAGGCCAGGCAGGGCCGCATGTTCGTGCTGGTCGATGACGAGGACCGCGAGAACGAGGGTGACCTCGTGATCCCGGCGCAGATGGCGACGCCGGAGACGATCAACTTCATGGCCAAGCACGGCCGCGGCCTGATCTGCCTCGCGATGGAGCGCGAGCGGGTCGAGCAGCTCGGCCTGCCGCTGATGTCCTTGCGCAACGGCACACGACACCAGACCGCCTTCACCATCTCGATCGAGGCGCGCGACGGAATCTCGACCGGCATCTCGGCCTTCGACCGGGCGCGCACCATCCAGGTCGCGATCGATCCTGCGAAGGGTGCGAGCGATATCGTGACTCCCGGTCATGTCTTCCCGCTGGTCGCCCGCGACGGCGGTGTGCTGGTCCGCACTGGCCATACCGAGGCGGCGGTCGATGTTGCGCGCCTTGCTGGATTGCAGCCGGCCGGTGTCATCTGCGAGGTCCTGAACGAGGACGGCTCGATGGCGCGCCGCGACGACCTGGTGCAGTTCGCGCAGTTCCACGGATTGAAGATCGGAACCATCGCTGACTTGATCGCCTATCGTCGCCGCTACGACCGAATCGTCGAGCGCACGCTCGAGACCACCTTCGAGAGCCGCTTCGGCGGTTCGTTCAAGCTCTATGTCTATACCAACACCGTGGCGCATGCGGAGCACGTCGCGCTGGTGAAGGGCGATCTCCACACCGATGATCCGGTGCTGGTGCGCATGCATGCGGTCAGCATCCTCGACGACGTGCTGGGCGATGCACGTTCCGGCCGCGGCGGCGAATTGGCCGCGGCGATGCGCGAGATCGAGCGCAAGGGCCGGGGCGTCATCGTGCTGATCCGCGAGCCGCTCGCGACCTCGCTCTCCGACGCGGTCAGGAGCCGGTCCGGCGATGCGCCGAAAGGCAAGGCGGAACTCCGGGACTACGGCGTCGGCGCGCAGATCCTCTTGGATCTCGGCGTGCGCAACATGATCCTGCTTTCCAATCACAAGAAAACGATTGTCGGCCTTGAGGGCTACGGCCTCACGGTCGAGGGCCAGCAGGCCATTCCACTCGATATTTCCTAAGAGGATCTCGTGGCTGCCAAGAAACCGCATATCATGGTCGTCGAGGCCCGGTTCTATACCGAGATCTCCGACGCGCTGTTCGAGGGCGCGGAACGCGCGCTGAAAAAGGGCGGGGCGACGCTGGAGCGCTTCCAGGTCCCGGGCGCGCTGGAGATCCCCGGCGCGATCCGCCTCGCCATCGAAGCGCAGCAGCAGAAGACGCTGAAGAAGCCGTTCGATGGCTATCTGGCTTTAGGTTGCGTCATCCGCGGCGAGACCACGCATTATGAGACGGTCTGTAACGAGAGCGCGCGTGGGCTGATGGAGCTCGGTGTCCATTACGCCGCCTGCATCGGCAACGGCATCCTGACCGTCGAAAATGACGACCAGGCCTGGGCCCGCGCCCGCGTGACCGAGAAGGACAAGGGCGGCGGCGCGGCGGAGGCCGTGCTCGCCATGATCGCCATCCGCAAGAAGCTCGGGCTCACGGCGTGAACGCGAAACCGAAGACCGGCAAGTCGATGGAACGCCGCGCGGCCCGGCTCGCCGCGGTGCAGGCGCTCTATCAGTGGGAACAGAGCGGCGCGTCCGCGGACACCATCATCAAGGAATTCGCCGAGCATCGGATCGGCAAGAACGTCGACGGGATAGACCTGCCGAGCGCGGATATCCGGCTTTTTGGCAACCTGGTGCGCGGCGCCATCGCCACCGCCGACGATCTCGATTCCATGATCGCCGGCGTGCTCAGCGAGGACTGGAGCGTCGACCGGCTGGAATCCATCCTGCGCGCGGTGCTGCGCGGCGGCGCCTACGAACTGGCGCACCGCACCGACATTCCGCCGAAGGTGGCGATCAGCGAGTATCTGGCCGTGGCCGACGCCTTCCTCGGCGACAAGGAAACCTCGCTCGCCAACGGCGTCTTGGACCGTCTCGCCCATCTGCTGCGGCCGGCGGAGATGGAGCAGGGGCGTGGGAAACCGAGCGCCGCTCCCCGGTGAGTTCGCGCTGATCCGGAAATACTTCGCGCCTTTGGCCGCGGGGTTCTCCGGCGCGCTCGACCTCGAGGACGATGCCTGCACCTACGCGCCGCCGGCGGGCCATGACCTGGTTCTCACCGCCGACGCGCTGGTGGAGGACCGGCACTATCTCGGCAGCGATCCCGCGGATCTGGTCGCGCGCAAGATGCTGCGCGTCAATCTCTCCGATCTTGCGGCGAAGGGCGCCAAGCCGATTGGTTACCTCATGACCGTCGCCCTCGGCCCCGAGATCGACGAGGCCTGGATCGCGAAGTTCTCGGCGGGTCTCGCCGCCGACCAGCAGGAATACGGCATCTCGCTGATGGGCGGCGACACGGTCGCGACGCCCGGCCCGACCACGCTGTCTTTGACCGCGATGGGCATCGTGCCGGCCGGCCGCGCGCTGCGGCGCCGCGGCGCGAAACCGGGCGACCGCCTCTTCGTCAGCGGCACGATCGGCGACGGCATCCTCGGCTTGAAGGTCTTGAAGGGCGAACTCTTCGAACTTGCTGCAAGCCAGCGCGAAGCGCTCGCCGACCGCTATCACCTCCCGCAGCCGCGGCTGGCGCTCGGTGCCGCGCTGCTGGCCGGCGGCCAGGTGACGGCGGCCATGGATGTTTCCGACGGCCTGGTCGCCGATGCCGGCCATATCGGCGAATCGTCGCGCTGCGGCTTGATCATCCACGCCGACCGCGTGCCGCTCTCCATCGGCGCGCAAGAGGCGCTGGCGAGCAACCTCGACCTGCTGCCGGTGCTGCTCTCCGGCGGCGACGATTACGAGCTCCTGTTCACCGCCGCCGCGGGATTTTCGGCGCCCGACCTGACAACCGAGATCGGCGAAGTTGTCTCAGGCAGCGGCGTGAAGGTGCTGGACCGCGACGGCGCCGAGATCCCCATGCGCAGCGCCGGCTGGCAGCATTTCTAGACAGAAAGCCCCATCGCCCGCAGCTGCGCCGTCGCGCTGCCGTCGTTCTTGAACAGCACCGCCTGGATGCCGAGTGCCTTGGCGGCGGCGATGTTCGCCGGCGAGTCATCGATGAAGGCGCAGGCCTCGGCCGGCTTGCCGATGACGCCGAGCAGGTGCTGGAAGATCTCGGGATGCGGTTTCGCCATCTTCAGGTCGCCGGAGACCGCCGTGTACTTCATGCGGGCGAGGAAGGGCATCGCCTCCCGGCTGGCATGATAGGTTTCCGACGACCAGTTGGTGAGGCCGTAGCAGGGGAAGGCCGCCGCGTGGAGCTTGTCGAGGATCGCGTTGCCCTCGGCGACCGGGCCGGTCAGCATCTCGGCGAAGCGGTCGCGATAGGCGCGGATATGGGCGGCGCGTTCGGGGTGCAGGGCGATTCGCTCGGCGATCGCCTCGTCCCAGGAGCGGCCGGCATCCTGCAGCCAGTTCCAGGGGCCGTTGCAGATCTCGGCCAGGAAATGCTCCCGCTCCGCCGCGTCCGGGATCAGCTTGCGATAGAGGTTATGCGGATCCCAGCCGATCAGCACATTGCCGAAATCGAAGATCATCGCCTCGATGGTCAAGTCCAACCTCCGCTGTTCCTCTCCGCCGCTGGCGTCGTATAGACTGCCGTCCCGCTTGACAAGTGACAGTCTGAGTCGGCGGGCAGGGGAGACTCAGAACCGCAGGCTCATGAAGACCACCGGCCCATGAAAACCACCGGCCCATGAAGAAGCTGCTGATCATCCTGATCGTACTGCTGCTGCTCGGCGGCGGCGGCTTCGCCGCATGGTGGTTCTATCTGCGCGCCGATCCCAATGCGCCGCCTCCGCCTCCGCCGCCGCCGCAATACTCGCAGCTCACCATCCCGGAGCGGGCCGAGGATGCGCTGGTCATCAACATCGCCAAGAACGGCAAGATCGAGAAGCACGTCTTCTTCCGCTTCACTCTGCTGTTCGACGCGGCGGACAAGCGCGAGAAGGCAAGCAGGCTGATGCCCGCCCTGATCAACGACTTCAATGTCGAGCTGCACGGCCTGATGGCCCGCAAGCTGGTCGAAGAGATAACGAACAACAACGACCGGATCGAACTGCTGCAGAGGCAGCTGCAGAAGCTCTGTGACCGACGGCTTGGGCCGGGCATCGTCTACCAGGTCACGATCACCAACATGGAGGAAGCGGAGTGAGCGAGCCGGCGTTCCGGCATCGCGACGTCATCCTGCTCGCCTTGGCGACCGCGGTCGCCATGACCTGTTCCTCGATCATGGCGGTGACCTCGGCGCTGGTCGGGCAGATGCTGGCGAGCGACAAGGCGCTGGCGACCTTGCCCCTCAGCCTGCAATTCGTCGCCACCATGGCGACCATGTTCCCCGCTGCCTTCCTGATGCGCCGCTACGGCCGCCGGGTCGGCTTCCTGGTCGGCGCGCTGTCCGGCACCATCGGCGGCGCCATCATGTTCTGGGCGACCTTGCATGCCGACTTCATGGTCTTCTCGCTCGGCAACATGGTGATCGGCATCTTCAACGCCTTCACCGCCTTCTATCGTTTCGCCGCCGCCGATGCCGCGTCCCTGAGCTTCCGGCCGAAGGCGATCTCGCTGGTGGTGGCGGGCGGCGTGCTCGCGGCGCTCGCCGGACCGGAGCTCTCGAAGCAGGGCTACGACCTGCTCTCGCCCTATACCTTCGCCGGCTGCTTCCTGATCGTCACCGTCCTCGCCGGCGCCACCTGCCTCTTCGTGCTGCCGGTCAAGTTCGCGCCCGTGCTCCCCAAGGGCGCCGCGGTCCACGCGCGACCCTTGCGCGAGATCCTGGCCCAGCCGATGGCATTGGTCGCCATGGCCGCCGGCATGCTGGGCTACGGCCTGATGGTCTTCGTCATGACCGCGACGCCGCTGGCGATGAAGATTTGCGGCTTCGGCTTCGACCAGTCGGCCAGCGTCATCAGCGCCCATGCGGTGGCGATGTTCTTCCCGTCCTTCTTCACCGGCCATGTGATCCGCTGGATCGGCGAATTGAAGGTGATGGCGCTCGGCGCGGTCGCCTATTCCGGCACCATCGCCTTCGGCCTCCACGGGGTCTCGCTGCCGCATTTCTGGATCGCGCTGATCCTGCTCGGCCTCGGCTGGAACGGACTCTATGTCGCCGGCACCAGCCTGCTCACCAAATGCTATCGCCCCAGCGAGGCGCCGAAGATCCAGGCGCTGAACGATTGCCTGATCTTCACCTCGGTGGCGCTCTGCTCGCTGATCGCCGGCACGATCGAGCATCTGGCCGGCTGGTCCTGGGTGCTGATCGGGGCCGGTGTGCCGGTGGCGCTGATCGCCGCCGCCTTGCTTTGGGGCTGGGCGCGGCAGGCGCCCGCGAAGCCGGCGCTGGAGGGGGCATGAGCGAAGAAGTCCACGAGGAATACGACGACCGCATGTTGAAGCTGCTGCAGATCATGTGGGGCGAGGGCTTCCTCTCGCCGGGCGGTCCCGAAGCCGTGCGGGCGATCGTCCAAGGGCTCGATCTCCGGGAAAAGCAGGTGCTGGACATCGGCTGCGGCCTCGGCGGCCTGGATGAGGTCCTGGCCGGCGTGTTCGGCGCGCGCGTCACCGGCGTCGATGTCGCCAAGCTGATCGTCGAGAGGGGCCGCGCCCGGATCGCGAACTCGTCGCTCAAGGACCGGATCGAGATCCGCCTGACCGAGCCGGGCCCGTTGCCGTTTGCGGATGCGAGTTTCGACGTTGTCTTCGGCAAGGACGCCTGGCTGCACATCCCCGACAAGGCGGCCTTCTTCGCCGAGGTCTTCCGGGTGCTCAAGCCCGGCGGCAGCGTCGCCTGCGGCGACTGGATGAAGTCGCCCGGCCCCTACAGCCGCGACATGGAGTACTTCTTCAAGATGGAAGGGCTCACTTACAACCTGGTGACCCTGGCGGAGTACGGCCAGTTCTTGCACGGCGCCGGCTTCGAGGATGTGACGCTGGAGGACATCACCGACCAGTCACGGCTGCTGGCGCAAGAGGAGCTGGTGCGGATGAAGGGGGAGCTCCATCCCGTCCTGACCGAGGCCCTCGGCCCGGAATCGCGGGACTTCTTCATCGAGGACTGGCGCTCGCTCACCGTCGTCCTCGACCAGGGCGAGCTCCGCCCGGCGCGGGCGCGGGCGCGAAAACCGCGCGATTAAACTGCCACGCTGTTCCGTACCCCCACCCCAATCCCCCACCCCAACCCTCCCCCGAATCGGGGGAGGGAGAAGAATCCCCGACCCGAAGCGGGGGCGGGCTAGGGTGGGGTGCGAGTCACCGCGTCAAACTCGTTTCGACAGCGCCGCATCCCTTGCTAACATCGCTTCAGTAACCGCTCGAAGCAGCGGATTCTGGGAGATGGAGTTTCATGGAGAAATACGTCACCGGGCTCGAGCAGCGTCCGGCCAATTACGAGCCGCTGACGCCGATCAGCTTTCTCGAGCGTTCGGCGATGGTTTATCCCAACAGCCGTGCCATCATCGACGGCGACCGGGTCATCACCTATGGCGAGATGCTCCGCCGCTGCCGCCAGGCCGCCGATGTCCTGCGCCAAGCCGGGGTCGGCGAGCTCGACACCGTCTCGGTCCTCGCGCCGAACGGCGTGGCGATGCTGGAGATGCATTTCGCGGCGCCCATGGCCGGCGCGGTGTTGAACGCGATCAACTTCCGCCTCGATGCGCCGACCGTCGCCTTCATCCTGGACCATGCCGAATCCAAGGTCTTCCTCTTCGACGCCGAGCTGGCCCCGGTCGCCCGCGCGGCACTGGCGCAGGTGAAGCGCAAGCTGACCGTGGTCGAGATCGCGGCGCCCAAGCATGCGGCGAGCGGCGATTACGTCGAATACGAGGCCTTCATCGGCGCCGGCGATCCGCAAGGCCGAATCGACTGGCCCAAGGACGAATGGCGCGCGATCAGCTTGAACTACACCTCCGGCACCACCGGCAATCCCAAGGGCGTCGTCTGCCATCACCGCGGCGCCTACTTGAACGCGCTGGGGCAGGGGCTCGCCGGTCGCTTGGGCCCCGACAGCGTCTATCTCTGGACCCTGCCGATGTTCCACTGCAACGGCTGGACCTATACCTGGGGCGTCACCGCAGTCGGGGGCACCCATGTCGTGCAACGCGCGATCGTGCCGGCGGAGATCTTCGACAAGATCGAGCGCCATGGCGTCACCAATCTCTGCGGCGCGCCGACCGTGCTCGGCATGCTGGCCTTCGCGCCCGGCAGCGAGACCCGGCGCCTGAAGCACAAGGTCCGGATCATGACCGGCGGCGCCGCGCCGACCAGCACCGTCATCGGCGCCATGGAGAAGATGGGCTTCGAGGTAATCCACGCCTATGGCCTGACCGAGACTTACGGGCCGGCCAGCCTCTGCGAGATCCAGCCCGACTGGCACGAACTCGAGCTCACCGAAAAGGCGAAGCTGATCGCGCGCCAGGGCGTCCGCTACGTCACCTCCGCGGGCCTGACGGTGATCGATCCCGACACCGGCAAGGAGATGCCGGCCGACGGCCAGTCGATGGGCGAGATCGCGATCCGCGGCAACACGGTGATGATGGGCTACCTGAAGAATCCGGAAGCCTCGGAACAGGTGTTCAAGGGCGGCTGGTTCCGCTCCGGCGATCTCGGCGTGATGCATCCGGACGGCTATGTCGAGGTCAAGGATCGCTCCAAGGACATCATCATCTCCGGCGGCGAGAACATCTCCTCGCTCGAGGTCGAGGAGATCATGTCGCGGCATCCTGCCGTGCGGGAAGTCGCCGTGGTCGCCAAGCCCGACAGCCATTGGGGCGAGACGCCCTGCGCCTATGTCGCACTGAAGGATGGCGTCGCCGCCCCAAGCGCCGAGGATCTCAAGGCCTGGTGCAAGGACCACATGGCCGGATTCAAGCGTCCGCATTACATCGTCTTCGGCGAGCTGCCGAAGACCGTGACCGGCAAGGTGCAGAAATACGTGCTCAGGGAGAAGGCGAAGGAGATTTGAGCACAGTGTCGCAGCGAGGTTCTGCTTGCACTGTCAACTCCCTTCCTGGCCTTCCCCATCTTGGGGGAAGGGAATCTTGTGAAGAAGCTGCACTGAGAGATCGCGAAGACTGCATCCTTACGCGATATCCCTATCCATCTTCCCGACCCCAAGATGGGGGCGGGTGAGGGTGGGGGTTGATGGTTCCGCTACTGCGCTGCTGCAAGCGATCTTCACGATCGTACAAGACAACGCCGCAAGTTCGACTCAATATCCCACCATGGACTCCGACGCCCTCATTGCCCTGATCCTGGCCGGCCTGGTCCTCGCCGGCAGCCCGGGTCCGAACACGATGAGTCTCGCCGCCGCCGGTGCCGCCTTCGGGGCGCGGCGGTCGGTGCCGTTCATGAGCGGCCTTGCGGTCGGCATGCTGGGCGTGATGGCGCTGGTCGCGAGCGGCGTCGTGGCGATGCTGCTGGCGGTCCCCGGCATCGCGCCCGTCGCGACCGTCGCGGCGCTGCTCTACTTCGTCTATCTCGCCTGGAAGATCGCAACGGCACCGCCGCTGGCCGATGGCGCGACCGAGCGCCGTGTGCCTTCGATCGCCGACGGCCTGCTGCAGTCCTTCGTCAACCCGAAAGGCTATGCGGCGATGCTGGCCTTGTTTGCGAGCCACACGCTGATTGCCGACAGGCTGCTCGCCGATGCGGTGCTGAAGATTGCCGTGGCCTTCGCCATCATCGTCCTGGTCAATGCCGTCTGGCTGGTGGTCGGCGCCGGCCTCGCGCGCTTCTTCCGCAGCCCGCGCGCCAACCGCATCATCAACATCGGCTTTGCCGTGTTGCTGCTGGCCTCAGCAGCACTTCTGATCCCGTACTAGTCGAGCCGGCTGCCGAACAGCCTCTTCACCGGGATGGCATCGAAGTCGACGCCCTCGAGGCAGCGGACGTTGATGCTCCATTGCTGCGGCGCCGTGCGCGGGCGGCGGAAGGGGAGGATCCCGCAGCTCGGGCAGAAGTAGTCTTTCGCCGTCCGGGTGTGGAATTGATAGAGCGTCAGCTCCGCGAGCGGGGTCAGCAGCCGGAATTGGTCTTCATCGACCCGGTGCAGCAAGGCGCCGCGTTTCCGGCAGATCGAGCAGTCGCAGACCCGGACATGGTCGAGGTCCGCATCGACCTCGAATCGGACCCGGCCGCAGTGACAGGAACCCTGGTAGGTCTGGCGCATGCTGCGCACGCTAGCGCGAACCCGCCCCGCATTGCATCCCCCCAATGATTTCAGTATCTTCCGCCGACTTTGCGGTGCGGGGGTACTGCCGATTCAGCGCACGGCAAGCAAAGAATAACGAACACTTTCAAAGGGATGGAATGATGGATCCGATGTTGTACTGGCTGGTGATTGCAGCCGGAGTCTTGGCCCTGGTCTACGGGTTCTGGGCGACCCGCTCGGTTCTGGCGGCTTCCGCCGGAAACGCCCGGATGCAGGAGATCGCCGCGGCGATCCAGGAAGGCGCCAAGGCCTATCTCAACAAGCAATACACGACGATCGGCATCGTCGGCATCGTCGTCGCCATCATCCTGTTCGTGGCGCTGTCGCCGCTCTCGGCGGTCGGCTTCATTATCGGCGCCATCCTCTCGGGTGTGACCGGCTATATCGGCATGAATGTTTCGGTCCGCGCCAACGTCCGCACCGCGGAAGCCGCGCGCCAGGGCATGGCCCAGGCGCTGGCGATCGCCGCCAAGGCCGGCGGCATCACCGGGCTGCTGGTGGTGGGCCTCGGCCTGCTCGGTGTCGCCGGGTATTACATCTTCCTGCGCAACAGCGGCACCGAGATGCGGCCGATGCTGGAGGCCCTGGTCGGCCTCTCCTTCGGCGCCTCGCTGATCTCGATCTTCGCCCGTCTGGGCGGCGGCATCTTCACCAAGGGCGCCGACGTCGGCGCCGATCTGGTCGGCAAGGTCGAAGCCGGCATCCCCGAGGATGACCCGCGCAACCCGGCGGTGATCGCCGACAACGTGGGCGACAATGTCGGTGACTGCGCCGGCATGGCGGCGGATCTGTTCGAGACCTTCGCCGTCACCGTGGTCGCGACCATGCTGCTGGGCTCGATCTTCTTCGCCGATCCCTTGGCGCAGGAGCAGCTCATGCTCTACCCGCTGCTGGTCTGCGGCGTCGGCGTGGTGAGCTCGGTCATCGGCATGTTCTTCATCCGCCTGGGTGCCAGCCAGAACATCATGGGCGCGCTCTACAAGGGGCTGATCGGCGCCGGCGTTATCTCGATCGTCCTGATCGCGGCCTTCACCCACTTCGTGCTCGGCTTCGGCACGACCTTCGTTGGCACCGCCATCAGCGTCACCGGTGCGAACCTGTTCTGGTGTGCCGTCGTCGGCCTGGTGGTGACCGGTCTCCTGGTCGTGATCACCGAGTACTACACCTCGACCTCCTATCGTCCGGTGCGCAGCGTCGCCCAGGCCTCGACCACGGGCCACGGCACCAACATCATCCAGGGCCTCGCGGTCTCGATGGAAGCGACCGCCCTGCCGGTGATCGTGATCTGCGCCGCGATCATCGTCGCCTACAACATGGCGGGCCTCTACGGCATCGCGATCGCCGCCACCAGCATGCTCTCGCTGGCCGGCATCGTGGTCGCCCTCGACGCCTACGGCCCGGTGACCGATAACGCGGGCGGCATCGCGGAAATGTCCGGCCTGCCGCCGGAAGTCCGCAAGGTGACCGACGCCCTCGACGCCGTCGGCAACACGACCAAGGCGGTGACCAAGGGCTATGCCATCGGCTCGGCGGCGCTCGCGGCGCTGGTGCTGTTCGCGGCCTATACCGAGGACCTGAAGCACTACTTCCCGGACCTCGCCAGCACGATCACCTTCCAGCTTAACAACCCCTACGTGGTGATCGGCCTGTTCATCGGCGGCGCCTTGCCGTTCCTGTTCGGCGCCATGGGCATGATGGCGGTCGGCCGCGCGGCCGGCTCGGTGGTGGTCGAAGTCCGCCGCCAGTTCAAGGAGATCAAGGGCATCATGGAAGGCACCGCGAAGCCGGAATACGGCCGCGCCGTCGCCATGCTGACCCAGGCGGCCATCAAGGAGATGATCGTCCCGTCGCTGCTCCCGGTGCTGGCGCCGATCGTGCTCTATTTCGTGGTCTATCTGGCCGCCGGCCAGGCCGAGGCTTTCATCGCCGTCGGTGCGATGCTGCTCGGCACGATCGTGACCGGTCTCTTCGTCGCCATCCAGATGACCTCTGGCGGCGGCGCCTGGGACAACGCGAAGAAGTACATCGAGGACGGCCACCACGGCGGCAAGGGCTCCGACGCCCATAAGGCCGCGGTGACCGGCGACACCGTCGGCGATCCCTACAAGGACACCGCGGGTCCGGCCGTCAACCCGATGATCAAGATCACCAACATCGTGGCGCTGCTGCTGCTCGCGGCGCTGGCGAACTTGGCGATGTGATCGCTGACTGAAGCGACTGAAAGCGAAACCCCGGCGGAGCGATCCGCCGGGGTTCTTGTTTCGGGCGCAGATGGGCTCGGTCACATCGCCTTGCGGCCGCGGTCGACTTCGTCCGGGTAGATGCCCGACAGAACCGTCTCGAAGTGATTCTTCACCGCCTCGTTGCAGGCGCAGGCGCGTGCGGCAAGCCGGTCGAAGTCCTGCACCCGCAAGCTGCCGCGGCCGGTGGTCAGGATACCGTCGGCCTTCAGGTTTTGCAGCACGCGGCTGGTGTAGCTGCGCCCGACGCCCAGCATTGTGGCGAGCTGCTCATGGGTCAGCGGCACGTTGTGGTCGCCGGTGCGCTCCATGGCGGCGATGATCCACTTGGCGGCCCGCTGCTCGATCGTGTGAATGGCGTTGCAGGCGGTGGATTGGAAGACCTGTGCGAGCAGGCAGTCGGCATAGCGCGTGAACAGGTTCCGCAATGTCGAGGAGGTGGCCTTGGCCTCCTGCAGCACGCCGGCACGCAGTTGCACGAACGGCCCCGCATACTTGACGGTGATCCGGCAGTATGCCGGCAGCCATCCCGCACTGACGATGCCGCCGGCCGCGCCTTCGCGCCCGACCAGCACGGTCTCCACATCGCGACCGTCTTCGCTGGGAACGAGAAACGACGCGAGCGCCTGGTCGCAGGGGAAGTAGACGTATTCGACCTTGTCGCCGGGGTTGTAGAGCAGCTCGCCCGCCCGCCGCTCGCGCGGCACCAGGTGTCCGGCGATCAGCGCGAAGTCATCCTCACTCAACCGGCACAGCAGGTTGTTCGATGGCCGTGAAGCGATGCCCGGCTGGGCCGCCCCAAGAGTCTTTCCCGTCCGCGCGTGCATGACGCTCCCGCTCGCCGCAATCAGGTTACTTCGGGTGCGTTGTGGCCACAAGTGCACAGACCCCCTGCACGGATTCGGTTAGGTTCCAAGAAATCGGACCGGTTTGCGATGCTCCTCTTGGAGGCGCCGCCGGCCGCTCGGCCAGTCTGCCGAACCAGCCTCCATGAGCGAATTTGAAGCTCCGCCTTCATCGGGAGGCGCCGCCTGCCGGCTCGGCCGCCATGCGCCGCGGGTCGATGCCGTTCTTGACGGGCGCTGGGGTCGCGTCCGTGGCGCGCCGCAAGCGCCGAGGGCGAATGCCGCGCCATGAGGAGCATGGCAGGGAGTCAATGCACCGCAAGGCTGGAATGCTCAGTTTCTCGTTGGAAGATTTCGACATGCAAGCCATCTCGCCGCCGTCTCCTATCGACGCTGATCGCGACGCCGTCCTGAAGGCGACGCGTCCGGCCGAGCTCGCGCGCTCCATCGTCGACACGATCCGAGATCCGTTGCTGGTCCTCGACGGGGAGCTGACGATCGTCATGGCAAGCCGGAGTTTCGCTCGGGTGTTCGGCGATGCGGCGGACGCCGTCGCCGGGCGGAAACTCGGTGAACTGCATCAGGGGCGGTGGGATCTTTCCGCGCTCAGGATCCAGCTGGAACGCCTCATCCAAGACGGCACGCCGGTCGAGGGTTTTCTAGTGGAGGACGACTTCCCGGGGCTCGGGCCGCGCATCTTCAAGCTCGACGCGCGCCGGATCGACCCCTCGGCCGATCACAGCGGCCGGATTCTACTCGTCTTCGATGACGTGACGAAGGCGGTCGCGGATGATCGCCACAAGGACCTGTTGGCAGCCGAGCTGGCGCACCGAATCAAGAATTCGCTGTCGGTGATCTCAGGGTTGCTGACCTTGGAAAGCCGTCGCGGGCTTTCGCCATGCCGCGAAGGATACCAAGCGATGCAAACCCGCCTCGCCGCCGTAGCGAGCCTCTACGACTTGATCGCCCGGTCCAATGCCTTCGGGCCGGTGGACATGCGCACCTATCTCGCCGGCATCGCGGGTGGTCTCCGTGCAAGCCTTCTCGACCGGGAGGGGACGATCGAGATTACGGTTGACGCCGAGCCATTGACGATCAACGCCGATCATGCGGTTTCGGTGGGTCTCCTTGTCAACGAGCTCGGCACCAACGCGATCAAGCACGCCTTCCCCCGGGGGCGGGGCCGGATCGTCCTCAGTTTCCATCGCCGGGAGGGCGAGCTGACGCTTTCGGTACAGGATGACGGCGTCGGCCTTGATGCCGTCGCGGGACAGAACCCAGAGGCGGGCCTGGGAATGCGCTTCGTGGATGGGTTCGTGCGGCAGCTCGGCGGTCGGCTGCTGCGCGCCGGCGCCCCGACGGGCACGACCGTGACGGTCCTGTTGCCGCTCTCAATTCTGGCGGCCTGAAGCGCCCTCAAGCCCCTGGATCATTCGTAAGGATGGGGCGCCCATGATGTCTATCAAGACTCAATCAGTACGGGGGCGGCACATTATTGTATTCGCGCCGCGGTTATGGTTTCCGATACCGGAAGCCTTGAATGCAGGTTCCGCATCCCCTTTACTAGGCGACTTCCATGCCGCAAACTCGACTGTGGTTGCTGGCGCCGCGCGCCGGCCCGGGGGCTTACTATATTACAATTGATGCAATGACCCAGTAAGCGGAGTTCCCGCCGCTCACGGGGCAGGGAGGTCGCAATGAAAGCGTCCTGCATGCTTGTTGCGCTGCTGCTCGGCTGCGTCTCCGGCAGCGGGACTACTCACGCGCAAGCAGTGGCCGCGTGTCGCATCCTGGCGGGCGTTCATACGACCACGTTCGATTCGTCAACGTTCGACGTCTTGAAGGCCGGTACATTCAACTGGATCGATTCCGATGCCTTGTCGGTGCAGGCCGTCACCGCCCCGCTGAACAACAAGGAAGTTGCGCCGACCAAGGTTGCGGTCCGCTTCGGCCAAACTGTCTACCTGTTTGATTCGAATGGGCTGCAGTCGGGGTCGGCGCAATCGACCGGTGTCACAGCCACGCAGAGCGGTACCTCCGGCAATGGCAGCTTGGTTGCAAGATTGACCTCGAACGACGGGACGGCCGTGGAAATCGCCCAGGCTGTGAAAATCGGAACGACTTGGGCCTCCAACATCAAGGTTTCGCTTCCCGCCGGTGCTCGCGGCAAGACCAGAGGGCTCTGCGGCAACTTCGACGGCGACCCGAGCAACGACAATCTGACTCCGGGCGGTCAGCCGGTCGCGTTCACTGCGCCGCAGATCTGGTATCCGGACGGCACAAACCTCGCGACCGCGTGGGTCCCGCAGGGCAACCAGGATCTCTTCGGCGGTTCTCAGACGGCGAATGCCGGTGCCGCGACGGCACCGACGGAACCCGCCACTTTTGGCGCGGTGAAGGTGTTCAAGGCGACATCGCCGGCGGCCGGCCATCCCTCGGCCCAGATGTGCGTGCCCTCGGGGTATCGGTTGCTCGGGGGCGGTGCAAGCATCAGCACCACCGGCGTGGGGAACTACATGACGGCCAGTTATCCCGATGGCCAATGCTGGAAGGCCGATGCAAAGGATCACCTCGTTCAAAGCATCGCGACCATGGATGTCTATGCGATCGGCATCTACGACCCCAACGGTCTGATTCCGTTGGTGACCTTGTCTTCAACCAGCCAGGTGGCCGCGCACCCTGCCGTGATCTCGCCGACGCTGCCGCCGCCTTTCGTGATGACCGGCGGCGGCGCCAAAGTGACGTATAGTGGGGCCGGGAACATTCTGATCGCGAGCTATCCCAACGATGGCAATCCGCCGAACACTTGGGTGGCGGCGAGCAAGGACCACGATGTATCCGATCCGGCGACGGTCACGGCTTACGTCGTCGGCATGCTGACGGCGCTGCCGACCGGTCAGAAGTTCGACATCGTCAAGGTCGTTGCGACCCAAGCCAATCCTGCATCCGCCGCGGAAGCAACGGTTGCTCTGCCACCGGGCTATAGCGTGATCGGCGGTGGCGGACTGGCGATTTCAACCACGCAAGCGGGCAGCCTGCTCACCGATTCCTATCCCACCGGCAACGGCTGGACGGTCCGTTCGCACGATCGCAATACCCCCGACCCGGCGAAGATTGCGGTCTGGGCGTTCGGAATCCGCCTCGTGCAATGAGTCCGTTCGAGCTGCCGTTGCTTATTCAGCGCGCTGTGTGAGCCTTCGCTTCGGTCGACGCTCTCTTAGAACGGCGTCTTCTTCTTGTCGGGATTGTTGAAGCGGCCGAGGTTGCCGAGCACCTGCTGCACGATCGTGAGGTCGTTGCCGTGGGTCGGCGTGATGCGGTCCACCATCGCCACCATGCGCCCGTCCTCGAGACCGTAGATCTTCAGGTCCTGCACGATATTCTGGGCATCGAAGCTGACCGCCAGCACTTCCTGCTCGACCACTTCCGGATCGAGGAAGGCGGTCTGCTCGGTGCGGCGGGAGATATAATACCAGGTGCGATCCTCGAAGGCAGAGACCGCGGAAGGCGAGCCCAGAAGCTGGGTCACGCGGTTCTTGTCATCGACCCCCGGGTTGATCTGCACCACCTGGTCGGCATCGGGAACGTTGCCTTCCTGCTGGATGGTCGGCGAGCAGGCAGCCAGGCCCAGGAGCCAGAGCCCCGAGCAGAGCGCAGTCGCGGTTTTCCGTATATCCATGGTGGCGGCCCCGATTCTCCGTCCCGGCGCCATCCGCGCCATGGATGCCGAATGTTGCGAATCATGGCACCCGGCGCCTAGGCTTGGCGTTGATGCAGCCGGCGGGGCCGAAGATTGCACCCACCCCCCACTCTGTCAAGAAAAGGCAGGGCCCGGGACCGCGACGTTAAGGGCCTCAGCAGCAAAGGAAATCCGCCAAGTGGACAACCGTTCGTGAGTGTGCTCGGCAAATTGATCGATCGCGTCCTGAGCGGGCCGGACCGCCGGGAGGTGGTCGCGCAGCGGCTCTATGCCGCGCTGACCGCCCAGGCCCGGCGCCCGGCTTTCTACACCGCCTGCGGGGTCCCGGACACGATCGACGGCCGGTTCGAGATGGTGGCGCTCCACGCCTTCCTGCTGTTTCGTCGGCTGAAAGGGCAGGGCGACAAGGCCGGCGCGGTGGCGCAGGCGGTCTATGACGTCATGTTCGCCGATTTCGATGCCTCGGTGCGTGAGATGGGCGCCCAGGATCTCGGCGTCGGCCGGCGCATCAAGTTCATGACCGAGGCGATGAACGGCCGGTTCCAGGCCTATGAGGCGGGCCTCGCCCATCTCCAATCCCAGGGCGGCCAGACCGAGCTGGAACTCGCGTTGAAGCGCAATCTCTACGGCACGGCCGAGCCGGTCGATGAATGCCTGAAGAGGATGGCGGATTATCTGAAGCGCGCCGATGCCGAGCTCGCGGCGCTGCCGATCGACCAGCTGATGCGCGGCATCCTGCATTTCCCGCCCCTCGAACCGGACCGGCTGGATTACTAGATAACCTCGATGCCGCGCCAACATTCAGACTCCCAGGAATTCTCCCGCTTCGTCGAGGCCGACAGCGTCGGCACGCATCGGATGGAGCGCCGCATCAGCGCCAATCCGGAGGAGCGCGCCGCCCTCGCCAGGCGTTTCGATCTCATCGGCATCGATCGGCTGGAAGCCGTCTTCACGCTGAAGCGGGCCGGTGGGGGCGTCATCCATGTCCAAGGCGAGATCGCGGCCGAGGTGACCCAGGCTTGCGTCGTGACCCTGGCCCCGGTCCCGGCCAAGATCTCCGAGGCCTTTTCCGCGGATTTCGCCGATGTGGACGATCGCCGCCCGCCGGCCGAATCCGACCTCGATTTCGAAGCCGCCGACCCCCCGGAACCGATCCAGAACGGGCATATCGACCTCGGGGAACTCGCCGCCGAGCACCTCTCCTTGGCCCTCGATCCCTATCCCCGGGCGCCGGGAGCCGCGATTCCCGCGGAGTTCAGCCCCGACCCGGACGCGGAGGCGGCGGCGGAGCGCCCCGTTAACCCATTCTCAATATTGAAGAAATCAAACTAGGCCTGGATCCGGCTTCGAAACGGCGAGCGCGTGATTAACTTGCCACCGCGTCGGTTTTTGGCTAAGAACCCGCCATTCGGTGGCAGCATTGGGCTGCCTTTTCTTTTGTGCGAGCACAATCATGGCAGTTCCCAAGAAGAAGGTCTCCAAGTCGCGGCGCGACATGCGGCGGAGCCATCATGCGTTGAAGGTCGTGGCGTCGTTGGAATGCCCGAACTGCGGCGAGCTGAAGCGTCCGCATCACGTCTGCGGTTCCTGCGGCCATTACGACAAGCGCGAAGTCGTCGCCAGCGCGGAGTCCAGCGCCGCCTGATCGCGCGTGCTATCGTGCGCCCAGGGAGGAGTGAACGCTCTTGAGCGCCAGCCTGGCGATTTCACTGGATGCGATGGGCGGCGACAACGCGCCGGAAATGGTGGTGCGCGGCGCCGACATCGCGCGGCGCCGCTTTCCGCAATGCCGCTTCCTGTTCTTCGGAGACGAGGCGAAGGTCCGGCCGCTGCTGGATTCGCTGCCTGAGCTGAAGAAGGTCTCGACGCTCCGCCACACCGTCTCCGTCGTCACCATGGACGACAAGCCGAGCCAGGCTCTGCGCTCCGGTCGGGGCAGCTCCATGCGCCTCGCGATCGACGCCGTGCACAACGGCGAGGCCGGCGCCGTCGTTTCCGCCGGCAACACCGGCGCCCTCATGGCGATGGCGAAGTTCGTGCTGAAGACCATGCCGGGCATCGACCGCCCGGCGATCGCCTCGTTCTTCCCGACCTTGCGCTCGGAGAGCGTGATGCTCGACCTCGGCGCCAACGTGCAATGCGATGCCGACAACCTCGTGCAGTTCGCGGTGATGGGCAACGTCTTCGCGCGCACGGTCCTGGGCGTGCGCGAGCCGACCATGGGCCTGCTGAACGTCGGCGCGGAGGAGCTGAAGGGCCATGATGCGGTCAAGGTCGCGCACGGCATCCTGCGCCAGGCGACCCTGCCCGGAAAGTTCGTGGGCTTCGTCGAGGGCGACGACATCACCCGCGGCACCGTTGACGTGATTGTCACCGATGGCTTTACCGGCAACGTCGCGCTGAAGAGCATCGAGGGCGCGGTGAAGCTCTACAGCCATTTCCTGCGCCAGACCTTCAAGAGCTCCTGGATGGCGGGCTTGGGCTACCTGCTGGCGCGCCCGGCGATGAACGCTTTGCGTGCGCGGGTGGATCCTCGGCGCTACAATGGCGCCATCTTCATGGGCCTCAATGGAGTCTGCGTGAAGAGCCATGGCGGCACGGATGCCTTCGGCTTCGCCAATGCGATCGGCGTCGCCGTCGACATGCTGACCAACGGCACGATCGAGAAGATGCGCCACGACTTCGCCAACATGACCGCTTCCACCGGCCCCCAGGCGGCGGCGCTCTAACAGGGATACATCACCAATGAGACGCTCGGTCGGTCTTGCCGTCGGCGCCTATCTGCCGAAGACCGTCGTCACCAACGAAGAACTCTCGAAGCGCGTCGACACCACCGACGAGTGGATCCGCCAGCGCACCGGCATCACCCAGCGCCATGTCGCCGCCGAAGGCGAGACGACCTCCGATCTGGCGGTGAAGGCCGCCGAGCAGGCGCTGCATTCGGCAGGGCTGCGCGGCGCCGATATCGGCGCCATTATTCTCGCGACCGCGACGCCGGACCATACCTTCCCCGCGACCGCGACGCGGGTGCAGCACCGCATCGGCATGAAGGGCGGCTTCGCCATGGACGTCCAGGCGGTCTGCTCCGGCTTCGTCTATGCGCTGGCGGTCGCCGACAACTTCATCAAGGCCGGCCAGGTGAAGCGCGCGCTGGTGATCGGCGCCGAGACCTTCTCCCGCATCCTCGACTGGAACGACCGCAACACCTGCGTCCTGTTTGGCGACGGTGCCGGGGCGCTCATCCTCGAGGCGGCCGAAGGGCAGGGGACCTCGGCCGATCGCGGCGTGCTCTGCACCCATCTCTTCTCCGACGGCGCCCACTACGAGCAGCTCTATGTCGATGGCGGGCCGTCCTCGACCCAGACCACCGGCGTCGTGCAGATGAACGGCAAGGAAGTCTTCCGCCACGCTGTCGTCAACCTTGCGGCGGCGGTTGATGCGGCGATCGCCTCCACGGGCATTACGGCCGAGGACATCGACTGGCTGGTCCCGCACCAGGCGAATCGGCGGATCATGGACGGGATGGCGCACCGTCTGAAGCTGCCGCCGGAGAAGGTCGTCTATACGATCGACCGCCATGCCAACACCTCGGCGGCCTCGGTGCCGCTGGCCTTGGCCGAGGCGGTGACCGACGGCCGGATTCAGCGCGGCCAGATGGTGCTGATGGAGGCCATGGGCGGCGGCTTCACCTGGGGTTCGGCGCTGCTCCGCTGGTAGTAACCATGACGAACCAGCTTTCATGACAACGTCCCTCTCTAATTGACTGATTTCAGAGGAATCGATAGGCTTTTCCCGATCGACGACCGGACGCCGGATCAGCGAGAGGCGAGCCATGAAGGGCAATACAGTCACCCGCGCGCACTTGGCCGAGGCGGTCTACCAGGAGGTAGGCCTGTCGCGGAACGAGTCGGCCGAATTGGTCGATAGCGTGCTCAACGAGATTTCCGACGCACTGGCCAAGGGCGAGAGCGTCAAGATCTCGTCATTCGGCAGCTTCCTGGTCCGCATGAAGGGCGAGCGCATCGGCCGCAACCCGAAGACCGGCGAAGAAGTGCCGATCAAGCCGCGCCGGGTCCTGGTCTTCCGTTCCTCCCATGTCCTCAAGGACCGGGTGAACAAGGGCGCGGGTAATCCGTCATGAGCGCGCAGCGCGCCCAGAATCAGCCGCGGGGCAATCCGCAGCCGGCGGCCGATCGCCGCCCGGCGCCGCGTCGCGCCGAGAAGTCCGCGACGGCCTTCCGCACCATCAGCGAGGTCGCCGACGACCTCGAGGTTCCGCAACACGTGCTCAGGTTCTGGGAGACCAAGTTTCCTCAAATCCGCCCGATGAAACGGGGCGGCGGCCGGCGCTATTACCGGCCGGAGGATATCGACCTTCTGCGCGCCATCCGCGACCTGCTCTATGAGCAGGGCTATACGATCAAGGGCGTGCAGAAGCTGATGCGTGAGGGCGGCCTGAAGATCGGTGAGGAAGGCCTGATCGAGACGCCGGCCGAGGCCGAAGCCGCTTCTGCCGAGCCGGCTGCGGCCGGCACCGTCGCGCGCGCCGCCTCGGAGGATCTGCCGCTGTTCCGCTCCAGCATGGACGACGGCCAGCTGCGCGAGATCCGCGGCATCGCCGCCGAGCTCTCCGAGCTCCGCGACCGCCTCCGCAAGGCGATCGACGGCCGCTAGCCAACGCGCTTGCGCCAACATCGAGCGGTGGATATATAGCCGCCCAGCGCTGATCTCTCGCGAGACCGGCGCGGCCCCAAGGTCGGAGTGTAGCGCAGCCTGGTAGCGCATCAGTCTGGGGGACTGGGGGTCGTGGGTTCAAATCCCGCCACTCCGACCATTTTCGGGTTTTCGAGCGGCCCCGCCCGGATTAATCACGAATTTTCGCGATATTCGTGATAAAAGCTCCGTTGCACACACGATAATATAGAAATGCTGCGCTGCACACCGTGTTGCAGCCGCCCATTCCATGCTTATCTTGTCATCGTATGCCTCCGAAACCTGTCTGGAGTCGGCGGCACGTGGTGTCGAAATTCTACGTCTGAAGAGCAGAGTCATGGTCGATCAAAGCGCAGCCCCTGAAATGTCCGAAAACGGTGACGGCGTGCCTGTCTCCGCCGAGCCGGATACCATCAGCCTGCAACTGGGCGACCTGCTGCCGGACAGCGCCGGCAACATCGTCATCGAGTATGACGGCGGCAACCTCGCCGTGGAGCTGATGACCGACCAGTCCGTGGTCGAACATGGCGTGGCGGTCGAGGCGGTCGATGCCAATGGCGGCGATCTTTCCGGGATGGCCTATTTCGCCTTCGGCGGCGGCATCACGGTCTATTTCCCGACCGACATCAGCGTCCACATCGTCCCGCCGGTCGCCTGAAGCGCCGCGGCGCCTTACGGCGCCTTCAGCCATCTGTCGTTTACGATTCCGCGCGCCGAACGGCTCAGCGCTAATTTCCGGTCATGCCGCTGTCGCGACCGGTGTTGCCGCCCTTGCTGCCGCCCTGATCCTTCTTGGTGGCGCGGTTCGGCGGCGGGGGCTGCGTCGGCGGCGTGATCTGCGGCAGCGGGACGAGCGGCGTGCTGGGCGTCGTCGTCGAGGGCGGCGCGCCGTTCATGGCGGTGTCGTCGGTCGCATCCAGCACGGGCTTCAGCTGTTCGGGGGTCGTCGGCAGCACCGCGGAGATGGCGCCGGCCGCGTCGATCGAGCCCCATTGCCCGGTATTGATCAGGACCGGCGGCTGGGCGCCGCTGCCGCCCATCTCGACCGTGCCGTTCAGCACGTAGACGGTCATCAGCGCCTGCTGGAACGCCACGATCCATTTGGTGCCGCGCACCGCCGAATAGCCGGTGGCGGTCTTGATCTGGTAATCGAATTTGCTCTCGCCGGATTTCGCCGCGGCGGCGTTGACGATGCCCTCCAGCACGGTCAGCACCACGGTGCGCGACTTGTTGGCGGCATCGACCGCGAAGAGATCGACCGAAAGCTTGGTGTTCTCGCCCAGCGCCAGGATCGAGCCATCGACGAAGCGCAGCCGCAGACGCGCGCCCGGACCGGTCTTGATCACGTCGCCGAGCTGCACCGCCGTGCCCATCGAGCAGGAGATGTCGCTGCCGTCGCGGGTGATGCGGATGTCGCCGCGGGTCTTCACCGCCTGCGCCACGAAGGCGGCGGCGAAAGCTTCAGCGGCGATGAAGATAAGGGAGACGCAGAGGGCCGTGGCGACCAGGAGCCGCCTCGCGGCATGCAGCTTGTGGTGACGACTCATCTGAAGCCCCGACCCTCCAGCCCATCCAGTCTATTCCGATAGACGCTACGGGCGCCAGGGGCGTTCAGATGCCGGTTGAGGCCTCGGGTGTGCGGATCGTCACGGCCGCCTGTCGCCGCGCGGCGTCAAACATCGAGGTCGCGGGCGAACTGCGCATTCTCCTGGATGAACTGGAAGCGCAGCTCCGGTTTCCGCCCCATCAGCCGCTCGACCAGGTCCGCGGTCTCACGCGCCTCGGCGCGTTCTTCCTCGTTGTAGCGGTGCGGCATGCGGACCCGGAGCAAGGTGCGCTTCTCGGGGTCCATGGTGGTTTCCTTGAGCTGGCTCGCCGGCATCTCGCCGAGGCCCTTGAAGCGGCTGACCTCGACCTTGCCCTTGCCGGTGAACTCGGCCTTCATCAGTTCGTCGCGATGCGCGTCGTCGCGCGCATAGGCCACCTTGCCGCCTTGGGACAGGCGATAGAGCGGCGGCTGCGCCAGGTAGAGCTTGCCATGCTCGATCAACCCCGGCATCTCGCGATAGAAGAAGGTCATCAGCAGCGAGGCGATATGCGCGCCGTCGACATCGGCATCGGTCATGATCACGACCTTGTCGTAGCGCAGCCGGTCGAGATTGAACTTGTCCCGGGTGCCGCAGCCCAGCGCCTGGATGAGATCGACCAGCTCCTGGTTGCCGGAGAGCTTGTCGGCCGAGGCGCTGGCGACGTTGAGGATCTTGCCGCGCAAGGGCAAGACGGCCTGGGTCTCGC
Source organism: Dongia sp. agr-C8 (assembly GCF_054658695.1). NCBI lineage: Bacteria > Pseudomonadati > Pseudomonadota > Alphaproteobacteria > Rhodospirillales > Dongiaceae > Dongia > Dongia sp. agr-C8. The sequence goes on along the minus strand of NZ_BAAGHZ010000004.1, from coordinate 706,748 downwards.
GGTCGCGCGCCTGCTTGGCCGAACCGCCGGCGGAATCGCCTTCCACCAGGAAGAGCTCGGTGCCGTCCTGGGAGTCCTTCGAGCAGTCGGCGAGCTTGCCGGGTAGGCGCAGCTTCCGCGTCGCGGTCTTGCGCGAGAGCTCCTTGTCCTGGCGCTTCCGGAGCCGCTCTTCCGCGACCTCGATCACCCGCTCGAGCAGGTCGCGGGCGCGGCCGGTATCGCCGGAGAGCCAATGGTCGAAATGGTCCTTGATCGTGGTATCGACCAGGCGCGTGGCCTCGGCGGTGGCGAGCTTCTCCTTGGTCTGGCCCTGGAACTGCGGATCGCGGATGAAGACCGAGAGCAGCATCGCCGCACCGCCGGTCACGTCCTCGGCGGTGATGATCGAGGTCTTGCGGTTGCCGATCAACTCGCCATAGGCCCTGAGACCGCGCGAAAGCGCGCTGCGCAGGCCCGCTTCATGGGTGCCGCCTTCCGGCGTCGGCACGGTGTTGCAATAGGAGTTCAGGAATCCGTCGCCATCCACCGGCCAGGCGATCGCCCATTCGGCCCGGCCCTGGCTGTCGGGGAAATCGGCCTGCCCCGAGAACGGCGTCGAGGTCACCATCTTGCGGCCGTTGATGGTCGAGGTGAGGTAGTCGCCCAAGCCCCCCGGGAAATGCAGCGTGTCGCTGGCCGGCGTGTCGTCGCCCTCGGTGATGAGGCTGGGATCGCAGGACCAGCGGATCTCGACGCCGCGGAACAGGTAGGCCTTGGACCGGCACATGCGGTAGAGGCGGGCGGCCTTGAAATGCGCCTGCTTGCCGAAGATCTCCGGGTCGGCATGGAACCGGACCGTGGTGCCGCGGCGATTCACGGCGCCGGTATTCTTCAGCTTCCCCTGGGGCGCGCCGCGCTTGTAGTGCTGCACATGGAGCTGCTTCTCGCGCGCGATCTCGACCGTGAGGTCGTCGCTGAGCGCGTTCACCACCGAGAGGCCGACGCCGTGCAACCCGCCGGAGGTCTGGTAGACCTTGCCGGAGAACTTGCCGCCGGAATGCAGTGTGGTGAGGATCACCTCCAGCGCCGACTTGTTCTTGTACTTCGGGTGCGGGTCGATCGGGATGCCGCGGCCGTTGTCGCGGATGGTCACATACATATCCGCGCCGAGCTCGACCTCGATCCGGCTGGCATGGCCGGCGACCGCCTCGTCCATCGAGTTGTCGAGCACCTCGGCCACCAGATGGTGGAGAGCCCGTTCGTCGGTGCCGCCGATATACATGCCCGGCCGCCGGCGGACCGGCTCCAGCCCTTCCAGGACCTCGATGTCCTTGGCCGAATAGTCGCCGCCCTTCTTGGGGGCATTCTCAAACAGGTCGTTGCTCATTCTGCGCGTGGTTCTTCACTGTAATCGTTAACGCTCGCCCGGAGTGATAGCCCCTCGCACGCCGGGTCGCAATCGGAAAGCCGTCCGGAGCAATACGCCATATCGCATTGATTTTACGAAATAATATGCGAAAGATGCCCGACCGGGCATGCCGCCGTGCGGCAGTCTATCAAGCCGACTCGGAAGCAGGCGAGCAGCGCCGGGACGCCGTCCGCCGTCCGCGAATCCGGACATCCGTCGGCGGGGCGTCGGGGAAGCCTGGGGGTGCCCCGCAACGGCCCGGGCCAGCTGTCCTGGGTGCGGCAGCGCCTTAATTGACGCCCCGCCGGTAAGGCTGATAAGCACCGCAGCCAAAGACAGTTGGGGAATAACGCGTTGTTCGATTTTCTGGAGCCGCGGGCGCAGCTCGACGGGCACAGCATCCTGGTCACCGGCGGCACCGGTTCCTTCGGCAAGCGGTTCATCAAGACCGTGGTCGAGCGCTACAAGCCGGCCCGCCTCATCGTCTACAGCCGGGACGAGCTGAAGCAATACGAGATGGGCCTGGAGCTGCCGGTCACGAAATACCCGGCCTTGCGCTACTTCATCGGCGACGTGCGCGATGCCGGCCGCCTGGAGATGGCGATGCGCGGGGTCGATCTGGTGATCCACGCCGCTGCGTTGAAACAGGTGCCGACTGCGGAATACAACCCGTTCGAATGCATCGCCACCAACGTCCACGGCGCCGAGAACGTGGTCAACGCCTCGATCCGCGCCGGGGTGAAGCGCGTGGTCGCGCTCTCGACCGACAAGGCGGCCAACCCGATCAACCTCTACGGCGCCTCGAAGCTCGCCTCGGACAAGATCTTCATCGCCGCCAACCACCTGGCCGGCGCCGACGGCTGCCGCTTCGGCGTGGTGCGCTATGGCAACGTTATCGGCTCGCGCGGCAGCGTCATTCCGCTGTTCCGCCGCCTCGTTGCGGAAGGCGCCCAGGAGCTGCCGATCACCGACGAGCGGATGACGCGGTTCCTCATTACCCTGCAGCAGGGCGTCAATTTCGTGCTCTCATCGATGTCGCTGATGCGCGGCGGCGAGATTTTCGTGCCGAAGATCCCGAGCATGAAGATGACCGACCTCGCCGCGGCGATCGGCCCGCATTGCAAGACCAAGGTGATCGGCATCCGCCCAGGCGAGAAGCTCCACGAGGTGATGATCACCGAAGAGGACGCCTGGACCACCTACGAGCTGCCCGACCGTTATGTGATCGAGCCCTCGCATATCCATTGGGAAGCCAAGCGCCCGGCGATTCCGGATGCCAAGCTGGTCGCCGAAGGCTTCCGCTACGACAGCCGGAACAATTCGGAATGGATGCCGGCCGCGAGCCTCGCCGAGATCCTGCAGACGGAACCGGCGTGAGCGGCGCGTTCCTGCCCTACGGACGGCAGGATATCGACGCGAGCGATCTCGCCGCCGTCGCCGCGGCGCTGCAATCGGATTATCTCACCACCGGCCCGCAGGTCGGCACCTTCGAGACCGCCTTTGCGAAGATCGTCGGCGCCCGCCATGCCGTGATCAGCAACAGCGGCACCGCGGCCTTGCATCTCGCCTGTATCGCGCTCGACCTCGGTCCCGGCGACAGCGTGGTGGTGCCGGCGGTGACCTTCCTCGCCACCGCCAACGCCGCCCGCTTCTGCGGGGCGGAAGTGATCTTCGCCGATGTCGATCCGGATACCGGCCGCCTGACCGCCGAGACCTTCCAGGCGGCGCTCGACCGGCACCCGCATGCCGCGGTGCGCGCCGTGCTGCCGGTGCATCTCAACGGCCATTGCGTCGACATGCCGGCGATCCGCGCCATCGCCGAGCCGCGCGGCATCGCCGTTATCGAAGATGCCTGCCATGCGGTCGGCGGAAAGCACCAGGCCGGCAACCGCTCGCTGGCCCCGGTCGGCGCCTGCGCGCTCTCCGAACTCGCCTGTTTCTCGCTCCACCCGGTGAAGACCATCACCAGCGGGGAAGGGGGCGTCACCACCACCAACGATGAGGCTGCCTATAAGCGTATGCTGTCGTTCCGCACCCACGGCATGGTGCGCGAGCCCGCAGCGTTCCTGCAGCCCGATCTCGGCCTCGATGCCGAGGGCGCGCCGAACCCCTGGTATTACGAGATGCAGGCGCTGGGTTACAATTACCGCATCACCGATTTCGCCTGCGCGCTCGGCTTGAGCCAGCTGAAACGCCTCGATCAATACGCCAAGCGCCGGAAGGAACTCGCCGCGCGCTACGACCGGATGCTGCCGAAGCTGGCCCCGGCCATCCGTCCGGTGCCGCCGGCCCCCGGCGACGACCCGGTCCTGCATCTCTATGCCGTGCTGATCGATTTCGCCGCGATCGGCCGCCCCCGCGCCCAGGTGATGAAAGAGTTGAAGGCCGCCGGCATCGGCAGCATGGTCCATTACATCCCGGTCAACCGGCAGCCCTATTACCGCCAGCGCTACGGCGCCAGCCGGCTGCCCGGGGCCGACGCCTATTACGAGCGGGTCCTCTCGATCCCCTTCTATCCCACCATGCTGGACGCCGATGTCGACCGCGTGGTCGACGCCTTGCAAGCCTTGATTCCCTGACATAGCCTTCCGGCAGGAACATGAACCCAGGGGGACGGCCATGCTGAAGGAATTTCGCGACTTCGCCATGCGGGGCAATGTCATAGACCTCGCTTTCGGCGTGATCATCGGCGTCGCCTTCGGCGCCATCGTGAACTCGCTGGTCAACGACATCATCATGCCGCCGATCGGCTTCATCATGGGCGGGCTCGACTTCTCCAACCATTTCATCGACCTGACCGAGCCCTCCACGACGCTGACGCTTGCCGCCGCCAAGGAGGCGAAGCATGCCGTCATCGCCTATGGCTCCTTCATCAACACCATCATCAACTTCCTGATCATCGCCTTCGCGCTGTTCATGGTGGTGAAGCAGATCAATCGCTTCCACAAGAAGGAAGCCGCCGCCTCGGCCGGCCCGACTCCGACCGAAGCCCTGCTCACCGAAATCCGCGACGAACTCAGGAAGGGCCGCTAACGCGAATTTTCCCCTCCCCCGTCTTCGGGGGAGGGTAGGGTGCCCCACAATGATTGCCTCGAGCACAAACCAGTAAGAACCCGATGTCCAAGCACACCTTCTCCTGCATCGACGCCCATACCTGCGGCAATCCGGTCCGTGTCGTTTCCGGCGGCGGGCCGCAGCTTCAAGGTGCGAGCATGAGCGAGCGCCGGCAGCATTTCCTGAAGGAGTTCGACTGGATCCGCACCGGCCTCATGTTCGAGCCGCGCGGCCATGACATGATGTCGGGCAGCATCCTCTACACGCCGACCCGCGAGGACTGCGACGTCGGCATCCTATTCATCGAGACCTCGGGCTGCCTGCCGATGTGTGGCCATGGCACCATCGGCACGGTGACGGTCGCGATCGAGAACGGGTTGGTGAAGCCGAAGACCCCGGGCACGTTGCGGCTCGAGACGCCGGCGGGCCTGGTGATCGCCGAATACAACCAGGTCGGCGAGTATGTGGAGTCGGTGCGGCTTACCAACGTCCCGGCCTTCCTGCATTCGGAAGGCCTGGAAATCGACTGCCCGGACCTGGGGCCGATCAAGGTCGACGTGGCCTATGGCGGCAACTTCTATGCGATCGTCGAGCCGCAGGCGAACTACCGCGACATGGCCGACTTCACCGCCGGCGACCTGGTGCGCATGAGCCCGATCCTCAGGAAGCGCATGAACGAGAAATATAGCTTCCAGCATCCCGAGAACCCGACCATCAAGGGCCTCTCGCATATCCTCTGGACCGGCGCGCCGAAGCATCCCGAGGCCGACGCCCGCAACGCCGTCTTCTACGGCGACAAGGCGATCGACCGCTCGCCCTGCGGCACCGGCACGTCCGCACGCATGGCCCAGCTCGCCGCCAAGGGCAAGCTCAAGGCCGGCGACAGCTTCGTCCACGAGAGCATCATCGGCAGCCTGTTCAAAGGCCGCGTGGTGAAAGAGGCCAAGGTCGGCAACCACGCCGCCATCATCCCCTCGATCGAAGGCTGGGCCCGCGTCACCGGCTACAACACCATCTTCATCGACGACCGCGATCCGTATAAGCACGGCTTCGTGGTGCAATAGGGCCGACACCCGCCCGACATCGCATGGGCTATGACCGTTTTCCCGCCCCCAAGATGGGGGCGGGTTAGGGTGGGGGTTGATGCAGCCTGAGCGCTCAAGATCCAGCGCCGTCTGCATGCCAGTGTGATAGATTCACACTATGCCCGAACGTCGAAACACCTCGCCGACTCTCAAGCGCGCGAAGAGACTGCGTGCTGACATGACCGAGGCTGAGAAGAAGCTCTGGTATCGAATCCGGCTGAACCAGCTTGGCGGCCTTCACTTCCGCCGGCAGGTTTCGATCGGCGACTATGCCGTCGACTTCGCGTGCCTGACCAAAAAGCTTGTCATAGAAGTTGACGGGGGGCAGCACGATTGGCTCAAGGAGCAAGACGAGGCGCGCACCCGATACCTAGAGGCGCGCGGCTATCGCGTGATTAGATTCTGGAACAATGAGGTGTTCGAGAACATCGACGGCGTCCTGCACGTCATTGCGCGAGTGGTCGGTGTCCCGGTCTAGATCTCGCGCTGGATCGATCGGTGAGCTTTCATAGCAGCATAACAGCTGCATCAACCCCCACCCCAGCCCGCCCCCATCTTGGGGGCGGGTGATTGCTGTGGCTCAAGCACAGGGATGCATCTCCGACAGAACCCTCTCGATGACCGGCCCGAGTTCCTCGTCCTGGGCCTCCGGGTGGGCGCGGATCCAGTCCATCACCGCATAGGTATCGGAGAGATCGTCGGAGGCGGCCGGCGAGCAGATTCTGGATCCGGCGAGCCGCGTGCGCTCGGCGCCGATCAGGATCACGCAGAAGGCGCGATCCGGGCCATCGTCGGCCAGGCAGGCGCGCGCCGGGGGAGCGCTGTCCGCGAAGGGCGCATGGACGCGCGGCGACGCCTGTCGGTCCGCGCAGGCGGCCAGGATCAGCATCGTCGCGGCCAGGCCGCCCAGAAAATAGCTTGCTCTCAAGCATTCCCCCTGTTTGGGCCCCTGTCTGGCGAGGACTGTAACGCACACCATTCGGCGGCGCCAACCGCCGCAACGGCCGCCGAGCTCATGCAACCCTGCAGGAGATAGCCCCCGGTCGGCGCCTCCCAATCCAGCATCTCGCCGGCGACGAACACCCCTGGGATGGCGCGCAGCATCAAGTGCTTATCCACGGCATCGAAAGCCACGCCACCGGCCGAAGAGATCGCCTCGGCGATTGGGCGTATTCCATCGATCTTCAGTGGCAGCGCCTTGATCAGCGCGGCCAGCGCTCCGGGAGCGTCCGGCACGGTCTCCTTCACCTCGCGCAACAGGGAATAGGCAATGGGCGAGAGCTTGAGCTCCGCCGTCAGCCAGGCGGAGAGCGAGCGGCCTTTGCGGCGCTCGGCCAACCGCCGCGTCAGCGTATCGAGGTCCAGCTGTGGCTTGAGGTCGAGCATCAGCACCGCGGGCAGTCGGTCTCGCAACGCCGCACTGACCGCATAGACCGCGCCGCCTTCGATCCCATGCTGCGTCACTACCATCTCGCCCAGCACCGGTTCGCCGCCCCCGATCGAGAGCGCTATGTTCTTCAGCGGCTGCCCTGCGGCGCGCGCGCGGAAATGTGCCGACCAGGCGATCTCAAAGCCGCAGTTGGCCGGCTTCAGCGGCGCGATGGCGACGCCGCGCGCGGCCAGGATCGGCGTCCAGCCGGCATCCGATCCCAGCTTCGGCCAGCTCGCCCCACCCAGCGCCAGCACGGCTGCCCGCGCGGCGACGGATCGGACCTCGCCGTCGAACCGCAGCCGGTCACCCTCGAATCCGATCCACCGATGCCGCAGCCGGAAATCCACGCCGGCCTCGCCCAGCCGTCGCAGCCAGTTCCGCAGCAACCCGCTCGCCTTCATCGCCTTCGGAAACACCCGCCCGGAGCTGCCGATGAACGTCGCCGCGCCCAGCCCGTCCGCCCAGCCTCGCAGATCCGCCGGCGAGAACCGTTCGAGCCAGGGGGCCACCTGATCGGCGCGGTCGGCATAGCGCGCGACGAACTGCGGCAGTGGCTCGGAATGCGTCAGGTTGAGCCCGCCGCGGCCGGCCATCAGGAATTTCCGCCCCGGCGTCGCCATGGCGTCGAAAACGGCGACCTTGAATCCGCGCGCCGACAGAAATTCCGCTGCCATCAGCCCGGCCGGTCCGGCGCCGATGACGGCGATGTCTGTGGATATCTCGGTTGTACCGGCCATGCCGCAAGCTACCGGCGTTGCGGCCGCCCGTCGATCTCCCTAATCTCCGCCCTCAAGACCCCGACAACGAGAGACGACAGGGACGTGCATGGCCAGCCCGCATCCGGATTTCCCCCAGCTCTACGTGCTCGACCATCCGCTGATTCAGCACAAGCTCAGCATCATGCGCGACAAGACCACCTCCACCACGTCCTTCCGCCAACTGCTGAAGGAGATCGCGCTGCTGATGGGCTACGAGCTCACCCGCAGCCTGCCGATGACCACCAAGGAGATCGAGACGCCGATCACCACCTTCCATGCGCCGACCATCGCCGGCCGGAAGGTCGCGGTGGTGCCGATCCTGCGCGCCGGGCTCGGCATGGCTGACGGCCTGCTCGAGCTCATCCCCGCGGCGCGTATGGGCCATATCGGCCTTTACCGCGACCATGAGACCAAGCGGCCGGTCGAGTATTTCGTGAAGCTGCCGGACCCCGAGGGCCGGATCTTCATCCTGGTCGATCCGATGCTGGCCACGGGCCATTCCGCTTCCGCCGCGGTGGATGTGCTGAACAAGCGCGGCGTCTCCGACGACAACATCCGGTTCATGGCCCTGGTCGCGGCGCCGGAAGGCGTGCGGGTGCTGAACAAGGCGCATCCGACCATCCCGGTCTATGTCGCCGCCCTGGATTCTCATCTCAACGAGAACGCCTATATCGTCCCCGGATTGGGCGACGCCGGCGACCGTCTGTTCGGCACGAAGTAGGCCGCGCACACGGCGGTTCTCATTCGATCAGGTTGTCCGTGACCGGATTGGATCAAGATGCGGCGGCCAGCGGTTCCGGGTCGGTGATGCCGAGCCGCGCCTTCCAGGCGGCGAGATCGTCGAGCGCGCGCCGCGCCAGCGCGGGCTTCCGTTCGGCGCGCCACTGCTTCTCCTGCGCGCGGGTCAGGCCGGCAGGGGCGGGCAGCTCGGGGAACAGGCCGAAATTGACGTTCATCGGCTGGAAGGTCTTGGCGTCCGCCGCGCCGGTGATGTGGTCCAGCAGCGCGCCCAGAGCGGTCGTCGCCGGCGGTGCTTCGCTCGCCAGCTCGAGCCGCTGCCGTGCCGCGAACTGTCCGGCCAGCAGGCCGATGGCGGCGCTCTCGACATAGCCCTCGACCCCGGTCACCTGGCCGGCGAAGCGCAGCCGCGGCTGCTGCTTGAGGCGGAGATCGCGGTCGAGCAATCGTGGAGAGTTGATGAAGGTGTTGCGATGCAACCCGCCGAGGCGCGCGAACTCGGCGCGCTCCAGGCCCGGGATCATGCGGAAGATCCGCGCCTGCTCGCCATGCTTCAGCTTGGTCTGGAAGCCGACCATGTTGTAGAGCGTGCCGAGCGCATTGTCCTGCCGGAGCTGCACCACCGCATGCGGCCGCCGCCCGGTCTTCGGGTCGGTCAGGCCCACCGGCTTCATCGGCCCGAAGCAGAGCGTGCGCGGCCCGCGCTCGGCCATCACCTCGATCGGCAGGCAGCCCTCGAAATAGGGCGTCGACTTCTCCCATTCCTTGAAGTCGGTCTTCTCGCCTGCCAGCAGCGCTTGGTAGAAGGCATCGTATTCGGCCCGGCTCAGCGGGCAGTTGATGTAATCGGCGCCGTCGCCTTCCGGTCCCACGCGGTCGTAGCGCGACTGGAACCAGGCCTTGTCGAAATCAATGCTGTCCTTGTGCACGATCGGCGCGATCGCGTCGAAGAAGGAGAGGGCGCTTTCGCCGGTCAGCTCCAGGATCGCCTGGGCGAGGTCGGGCGAGGTCAGCGGCCCGGTGGCGATGATGACATTGTCCCACTGCACCGGCGGGATGCCGGCGACTTCCTCGCGCCGGATCTCGATCGCCGGGTGCTGGGTGAGGCGCGCGGTGATCTCGGCGGCGAAGCCGTCGCGGTCCACGGCCAGCGCGCCGCCCGCCGGCAGCTTGTGCCGGTCGGCCGCGGCCAGGACCAGCGAGCCCATCCGCCGCATTTCCTCATGCAGCAGCCCGACGGCGTTGTTCAGCGCATCGTCCGAGCGGAAGGAATTGGAGCAGACCAGCTCGGCCAGGGATTCGGTCTTGTGGGCGTCGGTGCGCCGGACCGGCCGCATCTCATGCAGGATGACCGGGACGCCCAGTGACGCCGCCTGCCAGGCCGCCTCGGCGCCCGCCAGGCCACCGCCGATCACGTGGATGGGTGCGGTTTTGCTCGTTTCACGCATTGCATTTACCATTGGTCTTGGCGCTAGAATATCAGGCCCGGATACCACAGCCGACGGGAATCGGCCCCTGGGAATTGGGCATGCAAAGCGGATTTCCCCTGCGGCAATCGGCCCCTCAACAATGTTTCTTGAGGGATTCCGGGCGTCCGGGGGCAAAAGGGCCGCTGGGGAGCGGCCCGGGGCGTGAGCTAAGGGAGGGGATGCGTGGCAGTGATGGAATCCGATCGGCGTCGCGCGAAACGGGCGGGGGCCAGCCCGCGCCGCTCGAACAGCCGCTCGAAGACGCTGAAGAGCGCCAAGATCGTCTTCAACAAGAACCAGAGTGTCATCGACTGCTTCGTGCGCGATCTCTCGCCGACCGGCGCCAAGCTGAAGCTCGGCGACCTGGTGCCGGTGCCGAAGAACTTCGTCCTCGAGCTCCACGACGGCACCCGCTACGACTGCGAACGCGTCCGCGCCATGGGCCAGGAAATCGGCGTCCGGTTCTTGAAATAGCGCCGCCGCCATTGACCGGCGTCATCCCCGGGCTCGACCCGGGGATCTCTATCCGCGCTAAGCCGTCTGCTCGATCCCCTGGTCCTTCAGCATCTTCGCATAGGCCGGCAGCGCCAGGCAGTGCTGCACCAGCCGCTTGATCTCGCGGTGATGCACGGCGGGCTTCTCCATCTTGCGGGTCCAGCGCGCGAGCATCGCCAGGTAGATGTCGCAGGCATAGAAATTCTTGCCGCACAGATAGGGCCCGGACCGCGCCAGCACGCCATCCAGGAAGCCGAACATCTGGTCGCAGCGCTGCTCCGCCTTGGCCGAGAGCTGCGCCTGCTGGTCGATGCCGTCGATGAAATACTCGCCGTGCCAGTAATGCATCAGCGCCTCCTGCAGCGTGTTGGTCTGATAGGCCATCCATTGCAGGAACAACCCGCGGTCGGGGTGGCCCGGCGCTGGGGCGAGGCCCGCTTCCGGATGCCGCTCGGTCAGGAACAGGCAGATCGCGGCGCTCTCATACATCACCTGGGCGCCGTCATAGACCAGGGTCGGCACCCGGCCATGCGGGTTGAGGCGCATGTATTCCGCGCTCTTCTGCTCGTTCTTGTCGTCGTCGACCTTGACCAGCTCGTGCTTCGCGTTGATCGCGTTCAGGATGGCATGGGGCGCCATCGCCGCGCTGCCCGCTGCCCAGTAGAGCTTGTACATCCGTCTCCCCCGTGTTGTGATTCGCCACTTCGGCTTCTCCATAGCACAGGGATCCTGTCATCATGAGTCAGGAAGCTAACCAACGCCCCGGACTGACCGGCCCCGACCAGATCGAATACTGGAACAGCGAAGCCGGCCGGGCCTGGGCCGCCCGCCAGCATTCCTGGGACACCGCCATGAAGCCCTTCTCCGACGCGGCCCTGATCCGCGCCGCGGTGGCGCCGGGCGAGCGGGTGATCGACATCGGCTGCGGCTGCGGTGCCACCTCGCTGCAGCTGGCCGAGCTGGTTGGGCCCAAGGGCAAGGTGCTGGGCGTCGATGTCTCGAAGCCGATGCTCGACCGCGCCAAGCAGCGCGGCGCCGGCAACCCGGTCCTCTCCTTTGCCGAGGCCGACGCCACCACCTATCCCTTCGAGAAGGGCACGACCGACTTGTTGTTCTCGCGCCACGGCGTGATGTTCTTCACCGAGCCCGAACGCGCCTTCGCCAACCTGCGCAGCGCCTTGAAGCCGAGCGGCCGGCTGGCCTTCTCCTGCTTCCGCTCGCCCAAGGAGAACGGGCTCGTCACCACGATCCTCAACACCGTGACCCCCTTCGTCCCGCCGCTGCCGAAGACGGAGCCGGACGATCCCGGCCCCTTCGCCTTCCAGGACCCGGAGCGGGTGAAGCGCATCCTCGGCGCCGCCGGCTTCAAGTCGGTGGCCTTGGAGCCGGTCGACGTCCAGTCCGACATCAGCGACGGCAAGGGCATGGAGGAGGCGCTGGTCAACGCCCTGGAAATCGGCCCCGCCAGCCGCGCCCTCAACGGCGCGTCGGCGGAGACCAAGGCGAAAGCCGAAGCCGCCTTGCGCGCCGCCTTCACCCCCTTGCAGAAGGACGGCAAGGTCCTGCTCGGCGCGGGCCTCTGGATCGTCACGGCACGGAACGGCTAGCCGCGCTGCACGACCGGCTTCGGCGCGACTCTCGCATCGACCGCTGGGCTGGCAATGCGCCGCTGCCAGTAGGCGCGGACCAGCGAGAGGGCGCAGTAATCGTCGGGCTGTAAGCCATAGTTCAGCCGCAGGCGGGGCGGCGGTCTTTGCCCGCGCAGGCGCGTGAACCAGCGGCGGTCCGGCGCTTTTGCCTCCACCCATATCTTGGTCTCGCCGGTCAGGGTGATGAGCCCCGCGTCGAGGTCGATGTCCTCGATGTCGCGCCAGGGAAGGCGCGGCATGTCGGTGACGCTGTGGTCCAGCAAGCCCTCCGCATCGAGGACTACGGGCACGAAGTCGCGGGCCTTCCAGCGCCACATGGTCCAGACATTCCGGAGCGGCACGCCGACAAATATAAAGAGCATCACCGCGACGCCGACCGGGTTCGACGCATCGGTTTCGGCTTCCCTGAGCTTGCCAAGCAAAATAGCCCCCATGAACAGGGCGAACCACAGGGCGCCCAAGCTCGGCAGCACGCGGGGCGGCATCCGCCGCGGGATGACGATTTCCGGCGCATCGAGATCGACCTCCACGCGCCGCCGGCCGAACTGCCGGACCAGCGAGAGCAGGGCGCCGTTGGCCATGTAGAGACCCCAGCCCGCGACCGGCCCGGTCCCGATCACCAGCGAGAGAACCGTCAGCAGGCCGGGATTCTCACGGTAGTAATCGATCCCGAAAACCATGATGCCCAGCGCGATCGCCGAGCCCAGCGCGATGCCCAGCAGCCGCGAGATCAGCCGGCCGAAGCTGAACCGGTCGATGCGGGTGAATCGCGAGTCGCCACGCGGAGCCATGCGCCAGATTCTTATCCGGGCAGCCGCTCGCCATGCAACCGTGCCGCGCGTCCTTAAGCCCGCTTCTTCTTCGCCTTCGCGGTCAGGTGCGGCGCCAGGTAATGCCCGGTGTAGCTCCCCGGCGTCTGCGCTACCTGTTCCGGCGTGCCGGCGGCGACGATCTTGCCGCCCTTGTCGCCGCCCTCGGGCCCGAGATCGATGATCCAGTCCGCGGTCTTGATCACCTCGATGTTGTGCTCGATCACCACCACCGTGTTGCCCTGGTCCACCAGCTGGTGCACGACCTCCAAGAGCTTGCGCACATCCTCGAAATGCAAGCCCGTCGTCGGCTCGTCCAGGATGTACAGCGTCTTGCCCGTCGCCCGGCGCGCGAGCTCCTTCGAGAGCTTCACCCGTTGCGCCTCGCCGCCCGACAAGGTCGTGGCCGCCTGGCCGATATGGATATAGCCGAGGCCGACCTGTTCCAGCATGGCGAGCTTGTCGCGGATCGGCGGCACCGCCTTGAAGAACTCGACGCCTTCCTCGACCGTCATGTCCAGCACGTCGGCGATCGACTTGCCCTTGAAATGCACCTCGAGGGTCTCGCGGTTGTAGCGCTTGCCCTTGCACTGGTCGCATTGCACATAGACGTCGGGCAGGAAATGCATCTCGATCTTGATGACGCCGTCGCCCTCGCAGGCCTCGCAGCGCCCGCCCTTCACGTTGAAGGAGAAGCGGCCCGGCTTATAGCCGCGCGCCTGCGCCTCCGGCAGCCCGGCGAACCAGTCGCGGATCGGGGTGAAGGCGCCGGTATAGGTCGCCGGGTTGGAGCGCGGCGTGCGCCCGATCGGCGACTGGTCGATGTCGATCACCTTGTCGAGATATTCCAGCCCCTCGATCCGCTCATGCGCCCCCGGATGGGTGCGCGCATCGTGCAGCCTTTTGGCCAGCGCGTTGTACAAGGTCTCGATGATCAGGGTCGACTTGCCGCCGCCGGAAACCCCTGTCACCGCGGTCATCACCCCCAGCGGAATCTCCACCGAGACATTCTTCAGGTTGTTGGCCTTGGCGCCGACGATCTTCAAGCTGAGCGGATTGCCCTTCTGGTCGGTCGAGCCCGCGCGCCGCACCTCCGGCACCGGGATGCCGCGCGTGCCGTTGAGATACTGCGCGGTCAGCGAATTGCCCGCCATCACCTGCTTGGGCGTGCCCTTGGCGACCACCTGGCCGCCATGCACGCCGGCGGCCGGCCCCATGTCGATCAGGTAATCGGCCTCGCGGATCGCATCCTCGTCATGCTCGACCACCAGCACCGTGTTGCCGAGATCGCGCAATCTCTTCAGCGTCGCCAGCAGCCGGTCGTTGTCGCGCTGGTGCAGCCCGATCGACGGCTCGTCCAGCACATAGAGCACGCCGGTCAGCCCCGAGCCGATCTGCGAGGCCAGCCGGATGCGCTGGCTCTCCCCGCCGCTCAGGGTGGCGGAGGCGCGGCTCAGGGTCAGGTATTCCAGCCCCACCGAATTGAGGAAGCCCAGCCGCTCGTTGATCTCCTTCAGGATCCGATAGGCGATGTCCTTCTGCTTCGGGCCGAGCTTGGCGTTGAGCGCGCCGAACCACTGGCCCGCCTGCAGGATCGAGAACTCGCTCACCTGCGCCACGTTCAACCCGTCGATCTTCACCGCCAGCGCCTCGGGCTTCAAACGCTGCCCGTTGCAGGCGTCGCAAGGCGAGCTCGCCTGGTAGCGCCCGAGCTCCTCCCGCATCCACGACGAATCGGTCTCGCGGAACCGCCGCTCCATATTGGTGATGACGCCCTCGAACGGCTTGGTGGTCTTGTAGCTCCGCGTGCCGTCGTCGAAGGTCAGGGTCACCGCCTCGTCGCCCGAGCCGAACAGGATCACGTCGCGGATCTTCTTCGGCAGGTCCTTCCACGGCATGCCGAGGCTGAACTTGTAATGCCGCGCCAGGCTGTCGATGGTCTGCGCGTAATACTGCGACGAGGAATGCGCCCAAGGCGCGATCGCCCCGTCGCGCAGGGTCTTCCTCTCGTCCGGGATCACCAGCTCCGGGTCGAAATACAATTTCGAGCCCAGCCCGTCGCAGACCGGGCAGGCGCCGAACGGGTTGTTGAAGGAGAACAGCCGCGGCTCGATCTCATCGATGGTGAAGCCGGAAACCGGGCAGGCGAACTTCGCCGAGAACAGGATCCGCGGCTCATACCCTTTCGGCGGCGTATCCGCGAAATCGACGAACAGCAGCCCGTCGGCCAGCCCCAAGGCCGTCTCCACCGAATCCGCAATGCGCGTCTCCAGCCCCGGCTTCACCGCCAGGCGATCGACCACGACCTCGATGTCATGCTTCAGCTTCTTGTTGAGATTGGGGAAGTCGCCGATCTCGACGATCTTGCCGTTGACCCGCACCCGCTGGAAGCCGCGCTTCTGCAGCTCCAGGATCTCCTTTTTGTACTCGCCCTTCCGCCCGCGCACGATCGGCGCCAGCAGGTAGATCCGCGAGCCCTCCGGCAGCGCCGTGATCCGGTCCACCATCTGCGAGACCGTCTGGCTCTCGATCGGCAGCCCGGTCGCGGGCGAGTAGGGGACGCCGATCCGCGCATAGAGCAGCCGCAGATAGTCGTAGATCTCGGTCACCGTGCCGACGGTGGAGCGCGGATTCTTCGAGGTGGTCTTCTGCTCGATGGAGATCGCCGGCGACAGGCCCTCGATCGAATCCACGTCGGGCTTCTGCATCAGCTCCAGGAACTGCCGCGCATAGGCCGAGAGCGATTCCACATAGCGCCGCTGCCCCTCGGCATAGATCGTGTCGAAGGCGAGCGACGACTTCCCCGAGCCCGAAAGCCCGGTCAGCACCACCAGCGCGTCGCGTGGAATATCGACATCGACATTCTTCAGGTTGTGCTCCCGCGCCCCCCGAACGGAGATCACGTGCCCCGCCTCCAAATTCGCCAAAGAATCCCGCTTTGTCGAGCCGTTAGCCATGTGTTTTCAACCGGAAAATCAAGATGTTACGGGGCGCAGCCGAGCCTCGCGCCGGGCCGCCACTATAGCCGCCCGCGCGCCGGATCAAAGCCCTTTGTTCTATGATCGTTCGGTGCTAAGTGTGCCTCCTGACAGCGGGTGTCAACACCGGCGAGAGTCATCGACCCCTCACCCCAGCCCTCTCCCTCAAGGGGAGAGGGGGATTCTCCTCGCTGCACGGCGAGACGGGTCCCCAAAGGCTGGCGCGGCGCAACCGAAGCGAAACAGGTTGTGAAAGAATCCCCTCTCCCCTTGCGGGAGAGGGCCAGGGTGAGGGGTCGAAAACTCTCGCCGAATATGCTCAAAGACCGCAGCAGACTCGATCCACCACCAACCACAACAGACACAGACAAATCGGAAAGACGCGGGGACATCATGGCAGGCAGCGTGAACAAGGTGATTCTGATCGGCAATCTCGGCCGCGATCCGGAGATCCGCACCACCCAGGACGGCACCAAGGTGGCGAATCTCTCGGTCGCGACCTCGGAGAACTGGCGCGACAAGAATTCCGGCGAGCGCAAGGAAAAGACCGAGTGGCACCGTGTCGTGGTGTTCAACGACCGCCTGGTGGACGTGATCGAGCGCTACCTGAAGAAGGGCGCCAAGGTCTATCTCGAGGGCGCGCTGCAGACCCGCAAATGGACCGACCAGAGCGGCCAGGAAAAATACACCACCGAGATCGTGCTGCAGCGCTACCGCGGCGAACTCACCATGCTCGACGGCCGCGGCGGTGGCGGTGGCGGCGATGAAATGGCCGATGCCGGAGCCGGCGGCGGCTATGGCGGCGGCAGCGGTGGCGGTGGTTACGGCGGCGGCTCGGGCGGTGGCTATGGCTCGGGTGGCGGAGGCGGTGGTGGCTCCGGCGGCAGCCGTGGCGGCGGCGGAGATCTGGACGACGATATTCCGTTCTAAGGGCGTTACCGCAATTGTGACGAGACCGGTAGTATCCCATAGGCTAGGCGGGCCACTTTAGACGGGAGCGGTGAGCGCAATTCGCCTAAACCAAACTGATATCGGTACCACGCCGATAAAGGTGTTCTAGTCGGCCGCGAAAGCTCTGCCATGCGCATTCACTCGCGACCACCGTTTGGCAACTGCCGACGGAGTGCCGAGATTGTAGTTCCGGGGACACAATCCTGAACTCGCACGGTGAAGGTTGCGTCGGCAGGGGAATCACGGTGCCAGTCTACTGAATCACCGCAATTCCCAGAGTAGAGCGGCCGAAGCAGGCGATGGACGGAGATCGCCCGCTTACCGGGTCGCGCCCCGATTGTCTGGGGGATATGCGAAACCGTGGCTCAAGTGATGCATTCGGCACCGGGCCGCTGCGCCAAATCGATATAACGGCGATGTCACGGCAGCCTAGTTATCCCTGCGATCAGCCGCGCCATGCGCACGGTGACGGCGCAATCCGGCCCGTTCGGGCCTTGGTCAGGGGGAACACATGGCGAGAGTTCTGCGGATTGGAAGTTCGTCCAACATCTTCGCGGCAGCAGCCGGCGGCGGCACGCCGCCGGACATCGGCAAGCAATACCTCGATCGCCTGGTGAAGTTGATTCCGAGCGAGGTGATCGGGCTCTATCTCGCCGGGAAAAGCATCATCCAGGCGAAGTACGACCCAAAGCAGCCGATCGATCCTGCCGGCCAGGAGTCGAGCTATTGGATCGGCTGGACGGCGGCCTGCTTCCTCGCCGTGATCTTCGTCCGCTGGTGGGCGACGCGCGATCCCGATCCCGCGAACCCGAAGCCCGCGCAAAAGGGCGCCATCGCGATCGCGGCCATCTCATTCCTGTGCTGGATCTACACGCTGGGCGATTTGTTCGGCCGGGTCTGGACCGACCTCTCGAGTCCGGTCCTGGGCGCGCTCCTGGTGCTGGTCTGGACCTTCCTGGTGCCGTTCTTCTACAAGGGCGACGATGCGTAATTTTCAAACGCTCGACCGGCCCGGTCGGTTCGGTGCACTGTCTCGAGCCTGGCGACAGAAGATTGAGGGACCGACCGGTGATCGAGTTGAGGCCGATGCGCGACGGCGAATACGCCGCCTATCTCGACTATTTCATTCCCGACTATGCCGCGGAGGTCGCGTCCAGCTATGGGCTTTCGGCCGAGGAGGCATTGGCGCGGGTGAAGCGGGAGATGGCGGCGGACCTGCCGGACGGCATCCATACCCCCGGCCATCGCCTGCTCTGCCTGGTCGATCGGGCGGGCGATGCCGAAGCGGTGATCGGCTACCTATGGCTCAAGCCCGACGCGGTGAATCGCTCGGCCTTCATCAACGATTTCGAGATCCTGCCGGCCCACCGGGGCAAGGGCCTCGGGAAGCAGGCCATGGCGCTTCTGGCCGCCGAGCTGAAGCGCCAAGGCTTCGAGCAGATCAAGCTCCGCGTGGCCGAGGACAATGCCCGCGCCCGGCACGTCTATGAAGCCACCGGCTTTCGGGTCACCGGGATCAACATGAGCAAGTCGCTGCTGTCGGAGTGACCGCGCACGGGCTTGGCCGCGCTACTTGCCCTTGAGCTTCTTCTCGACCTTCTTGCGCATCGGGCCGGCGGCCTTGATCGCTTTCTTGACCGCGGTGGGTGACTTGCCGGTCTTCTTCGCCACGTAGGCGACCTCGTAGCGCTCGCCACCGGCGACCCGGATGCGATCCGCCTTGCCACGCTTGGACTTGTCGTCTGCCATCTTCTGCGCGATGGGAACTTGAGCTTAAGGCCGCGGGGGAGTCGGCAGCAACCGGCAAGGGCACAGGTCGATCTTCCTTTCCGGTTTCGCAGCGCCAAACCGCGTGGTCGGCTTGCGTGTCAGTTTGATGTCGCGCTTGCGCCGCGCGGCGGCGCGCCGATAGCATCCGGCCCGAAATCGGCAGACGAATCGTCAAACGGGGAAATCATGATCTCGATCTTGCGTAAGCCGCGCGCCGTCGGCGCCGCGCTGCTGGCCTTTGCCGCGCTGCTGTTTGCGGCGCCGGCGCCGAGCGCCGCCTCCACCTATACGCTGGCCTATTCCGGTCAGGTGACGTCCGCCACCGGCATGTTCAACATCCTCGGCGTCACGGCTGGCGATGCGGTCGCCGGCACGGTGGGCCTGGAGAACGTCGACTTCTTCTCGCCCTTCGTATCGCCCGCGGTGATCAGCAACACCTTCAGCCAGTTCCCGATGCCGACCCAGTTCCAGGTCAGCCATGGCGCGTCGAAATACACCTTCGACAATCCCGGCGCCGGCAACATCATCTCGCAGCTGCTCGGCGGCACCAGCAGCTCGCTGTCGCTGACCGCCTTGGGCCCGGTCACCAAACTCTCGCTGTTCTACGAGACCCTGACCCCCAACGCACCGCTGTTCAGCCTGGCGGGGCTCACCGACTGGGGCCAGGTGCCCGGATTGCTCAGCGGCTCGATCGCCAATCTGTTCGGTTCTTTCGAGGTGACCGATCTCGGCAAGGTCACCTTCTCGATCAACCTGGCGGCGACGCCGGTCGCCGCCACGCCGATCCCGGCGGCGTTGCCGCTCTTCGCCTCCGCCTTGGGCGGTCTCGGCTTCTTCGGCTGGCGCCGCCGGCGCGGTCAGCCGGCCGCCTAGGGTTCGAGGCGCCGGCACGAGCTTTTGGTCTCTGCTTGATGACGGCATGAGCCTGGCTGCCCAATGGCGCGGATGCCGGCCGGGCCGACCAGCAGCCGGTTGACGGCGTCGGGGCTCAGCGCGGATTCTCGACGCCGGGCAGAACCCGCCCCATTTGAGCTGGGCGTTGCATACCTTAAGGGTTTGCTGCTGAACCTCCACGATGGTGACGCATTCGTCGCGCACCGCAGGAGGCGAGCCGCGCGCGCCGCCGCCGGGTTGCGGCCACTCAATCGTTGACGCGCCGTAGCCGCCGCGACCGCCGGCCGCGGGCCGATGCGCCGATCGGTTGACTCTTGTCAAAGGCCAGAGCGGACGCGCTCCTTATGTTGCGCGAGGGAGCGGCGCCGCAAGGCGCCTTCAGGTGGGCATCGACATTCGATGCATCTCGTTCAACGGGAGAAACGCCTATGAAGGAATACCGGATCGTCCATCTCTTGCGCAACAATCCCTATCGCGCGCCCAATCTCGGCCTCGGCATCGAGATCGGCGACAAGGTCTTCAATGTCGATCTGAAAACCATCATCAACAAGCTGAAGGCCGGCGACAAATTCTATGTCGCGGCATCCGGCTACAAGGCTTACACGGAGGTCGCGACGCATCCCGTGACGGTGCGGGAGTATGTCCGCACGGTGCCCGATCACACCAAGGCGGACAACCTCTCGGCCTTGCCGACGCATCTCTGCAGCGGCAGCGCAACCGGTCCCGGCACCTATGGCTGGGGTAATCCGACCGAAGCGGTCGATCTGCCCTACAGCGGGGAGGGGCGCTGGCTCAGCCGGTTGCACAACACGACTTGGCCCTATGCGGCGGATACCCACGGTCAGACGCCGGATTGCGGCGACAGCATCGCGGTCGGCTATTACGACTACTACGACGGCGGTTACCCCGTCGGATCGATCTGGGGCAATGTTCTCTATCGCGGCCTGGTCAACATCGATGTGTCGGGGCTGGACAAGAGAAAGATCGTCAAGGCGGAGCTCCTCCTGCATCGCGTGCAGACCACCAATCAGATCGACGGCAATGCCACGAATGACGGTTCGGCCTTGCACTCGGTGTGGCGGCTGACCGGCCCCTGGACGGAGTTCGTCGATCCGACTCTGATGTCGACCGAGATCATCCATGGCGTCTCGACCTGGGGCGGTACCGGTGCGCTCTCCTATTACGACACCCATACGCACTACGTCGGACTCGATATCACCGAGAGCGTCAGGCTGTGGCGCGACGCCGTGATTCCCAATCACGGCTTGATGCTGGTCGGTCCGAACGAATCCGAGCAGAAGAACAACAACTCCTTCTATTCCTGCTACGATATCGTGTCGGTCGTCGTGGAGCAGGAAATCGTCATTCCCTGGTGAGCCGTTCGGGCGAGGGTGGCTACGCCGACGGCGGGACGAGTGAAGGCGCTACTTGCCCTTCAGCTTCTTCTCGACCTTCTTCCGCATCGGGCCGGCGGCCTTGATTGCCTTCTTGACCGCGGCGGGCGACTTGCCGGTCTTCTTCGCCACGTAAGCCACCTCGTAGCGCTCGCCGCCGGCGACCCGGATGCGATCCGCCTTGCCACGCTTGGATTTGTCGTCCGCCATGGGATCCTCCGCTGGATGGGAGAACAACACTAGGGCCGCATCGGAGTCGGGGGCAACCGGTCGCACCGGCAGCCTGAGCCGCGCCGGCAATCTCCGAAACGGCCCGGCTTGTGCCCTTTTGAACAGCCTGACGCGGAAATCCGCTCATTCTCCGCCGATGCCCGAAGAGAAGAAAGAGCTTGAGGCGGATCCGAAACCGGTTACCGCCGATCCGGTCAAGGACGCCGCGATCTTCGACGCATTTGCCGAGCAGGCCGCCAAGGCCGCGGTCTGGCCCGATGCCGTGAAGGCGCAGCTCCCGAAGAAAACGGAATAGCTCTCCCGCCCAACGCGCCAACTGTCTTGACGCCGCGGCTGAAACAGCGGCTCGTCATGCGGCGATTCCCATCCCGGGGAGTCCCCATGGAGTCGAACCTGCCTGACCTGATCCCCGATCCCGAAAGTCTCGGCTGGAACGCCTGGTTCGCCGAGCAGGCCCGCCTGCATTGCGGCCCGGCCGACAGCGCGGCGCGGGTGACGTCCGTCGATCGCGGCTGGCTGGTGCTGCTGAACGAGACCGGCGTGTTCCGGGCGCAGCTCTCCGGCAACCTGCTGCACAACGCCGAAGCGCCGGAGGCGCGGCCTTGTGTCGGCGACTGGGTCTGCGTGAGCCGCTCAAGCGCCGACGCCGACGGCGTGGGCATTGTGCAGTCCGTGCTGCCGCGGCAGACCAGCCTGCGGCGCAAGGCGGCGGGCGGGGTGGCGGTGCAGATGATCGCCGCCAATGTCGATTGCGTCATCATCGTGCAGTCCTGCCATTACGACTTCAACCTGAAGCGGCTGGAGCGCTATCTGACCATGGTGGGCGAGGGCGGGGCGGAGCCCTGGCTGCTGCTGACCAAGACCGATCTGGTTTCACCCGAGGTGCTGGAGGCGCAGGTCGCCGAGATCCGCGGCGCCGGCATTACCGCCCCGCTGCTGACCTTGAGCAACATCACGCGCGATGGGATCGACGCATTGCAACGCATGTTGCAGCCGGGCCGGACCTATTGCTTCGTCGGCTCCTCCGGCGTCGGCAAGAGCACGCTCATCAATGCACTGATCGGCCATGCGCAGCAGGTGACCAAGAGCGTCAGCGACAGCGGCGAAGGCCGGCACACCACGGTGCGCCGCGAGCTGATCCGGCTCGAGAACGGCGCCATGGTGATCGACAACCCAGGCATGCGCGAGTTCGGCATTCTCGCCGCCGAGAGCGGGCTCGCGACCGGCTTCGCCGACATCACCAACCTGGCACCCCGATGCCGCTTCAACGACTGCACGCATCGGAGCGAGCCGGGTTGCGCCGTGCTCGCCGCCGTCAGCGCCGGCACGCTCGACCGCGGGCATTACGAGAACTTCATGAAGCTGACCCAGGAGTCGAAGTTCAGCGCCTTGTCCCCCGCCGAGAAGCGGAAGAAGGAGCGGGCCTTCGGCCGCCTCGTCAAGTCGGCCAAGAAGGACCGATAGCGGCGGCTTGCGCCCTATTCCGCCGGCAGGCGATACCCCTGCACCCGGAACAGCCTGAGGCAGGCGGCGACGGCTTCGGCGTCGTATTTCGTGCCGGCATGGTCCTCGATCTCGGCCAGCGCGCGCTCGATGCCGAGGCCGGGGCGGTAGGGGCGGTGGGCGGCCATGGATTCCACCACGTCGGCGACCGCGACGATGCGGGCCTCGAGGATGATCGCGTCACCCTTCAAGCCGTTGGGATAGCCGCTGCCGTCCAGCCGCTCGTGGTGCTGGCGCGCCACCTCGGCGACCGGCCAGGGGAAGTCCACCGCCTTCAGGATGTCGAAGCCGGATTGCGCATGCTGCATGACGAGCTGGTACTCGGTCGCGGAGAGCTGGCCCGGCCGGGTCAGGATCTCCGTCGGCACGCTGATCTTGCCGACGTCGTGCACCGCACCGGCGATCCGCAGGCCGCGCTGCCGCGCCTCGTCGAGGCCCATCTCCGCGCCGATCGCCGCCGAGAGCTCGCCCACCCGCGATTCATGGCCGGCGGTGTAGGGATCCCGGAGCTCGATCACATGGCCGATCATGTCCAAGGTGCCGACCAGCGTGCGCTCCAGCCGCTCGGCATATTCGTTGATGGTGTGGCGCGAGCGCGCGACCTCGGTGATGTCCTGCATGATGCCGAGGATCACCTGGTCGCCCTGCAACTCGCTCACCGCGGCATGGGCGCCGATCACGATCTCGATGCCGTCCTTGCGGCGCACCGCGAACTCGTCGCGCACCGACTTGACCGCGCCGGAGAGCATGCGCTGGATGTGGTTCTCGACCCGCGTCACGTCGGCGGGGACGATCAGGTCGTGCACCGGCCGGCCGGTCATCTCCTCGGGGCTGTAGCCGAAGATCTCGGCGCCGCGCTTGTTGACGAAGTCGATGCGATCGCCGCGCAGCATGAAGACGCCGGCGATCGGCTGCTCGATCAGGGTGCGATAGCGTTCCTCGGACTGCTGCAGCCGGGCCATCGAGCCCTCGACCTCGGTCACGTCGCGGATGCAGCAGAGCCGCCCCGGGCGGCGCGCGAAGAGCACGTCGTTGGAGGCGATCTCGACCATCAGCGGACGGCCGTCCTTGCGTCGCTGCCGCCAGATCCGCTGCGCCCGCCGCGGTCCCTTCAACGACGCGGCATAGGCGCGCAGCATCGGCACGTCCTCGGGCGGGACAAGCTGGTCCGCCTTCATGTGCAGCAGTTCGTCGCGGCTGTAGCCGTAGAGCGCGACCGCGGCGTCGTTCGCCGCGCGGATGTCGAAGGTCTCGCGGTCGTAGACCAGCAGCGGGCTCGGGTTATCGGCGAACATCAGGTCGTAGCGCGCCTGCAGCCGGCGCCCGAGGCACAGTGTGCCGAAATAGATCACCAGCCCGCCGACGCCGATCAGCAGCACGGTCTGGACCAGGCCGCCGGACAGCCCCGGCACCGCCGATACCGGTGCCGCCGCGTTCAAGCCCGCGACGGCGAGTCCGAAGGCGGCCCAGGACGAGGCGAGGGTGAGTGCGGGCTTGCGGTACACGGTCGAGAGTGGTGCTGTTGGGTCGGAAAAATTCTACTAAAATAAGTGTTAAGCATTCCTCAACAGCGGCTCCGCCGGTCCGGGATCGCCCCGCTAGTCCGGTCGCGGCGGCGCGGGCGGATTGTCGCGGATGCTTCGCCAAGACAAGGCAAGAAGGCGTTCCCGGACTTGGGCTGCGGGAGCCGATCTGCGCGCGCCCACACGCAGAACGGGCCGGCCGGGCGCGCCGGACGTCCTGGCGGCTCGCCTGCTGCGCGTCTCCCGCCGCTACTTGCCTTTGAGCTTCTTCTCGACCTTCTTGCGCATCGGGCCGGCGGCCTTGATCGCTTTCTTGACCGCGGTGGGTGACTTGCCGGTCTTCTTCGCCAGGTAGGCGACCTCGTAGCGCTCGCCACCGGCGACCCGGATGCGATCCGCCTTGCCACGCTTGGACTTGTCGTCCGCCAAGGAAGGCTCCCTCTGGATTTCCGCGCGCTGGGAATTCGAATTTAAGGCCGCGGCGGAGTCGGCGGCAACCGGCAAGGCGCCGCAGTCGGCACGCTCACCAATCCGTCTTCCACCCCGCCGGCAAGGTCACCCAGGCGCAGCGGGTCTCGTTCTCGACGCTCAGCTTCGGCTCCGGCAGCGGTTCGGTGAAGCAGCCGCCGGCGATGCCGGTCAGCCCTTCGAATTCCGCCGAGCGCCAGGAGAGGGTGGTGCCGCATTTGCCGCAGAACACGCGCTCCTGCCAGTCGGCCGCGCCGGTGTTCGGCGCCTTGCCTGACGGCGAATAAGTGCGGAAGGCGCCGAGCGTCGCCGTGACGTCCGAATTCTTGAAATAGACCGACCAGCCGAAGGCGGAACCGGTGCGGCGCTTGCAGTCGGCGCAATGGCAGATCCCGTTGATCGCCGGCTCGCCCTGCACCCGGATCGCGCAGGCGCCGCAGCAGCATCTCGCTTCGCGTGTCATCGTCTCACCCCACCGTCATTGCCGGACTTGACCCGCCAATCTCGCGCCAATTCCTGTGCTGAATTCAGCACGCCGGCCCACCAGATGCCTCAGCAACGACGCGCAGAGTAGACCGCCGAGAACAGATCGGGCACAATAAATAGTTTCGTGAGCAATCGAGATCTGCACCCGTTTCGCCGGAAACACAGACCGGACCAGATCGATTGTGTTGAAGTCGGCGTTCGCGATCGCCGCCCGCTCAAAACCACGCCGCCATCGGAAATCGCTCTGGAGTGCCCATGCCGAAGAAATCGACCGACCCCTTCATGGGCGCGCTCTGGGAAGCGCTGGTCGCCGACAAGCTCGGGCCCGGCGGCCATGACACCGGCTGGGACGAAACCAATGTCCGGATCCGCAACCGCTTCATCAAGGCGGTGCGCCAGGTCCTGCAATCCGGCGCTGCCTTCGGCGCCAGCATGAGCGAGGTCGGCACGCCGGCGAAATCCGCCGCCCGCGCGGGGAGGAAATCGGCGGGCAAGAAGCGCGATCCGAACGAGCTGCAACTGCCGCTGCTGGCCAGCTTGAAAGCGCTGGAGAAGAAACGCGGCCGCTGACCGGTCTGCATGTACCCAGCATGTACGGAACGGGGGATCGCTTTCGCCCGCGAACAGGCGAAGTCGTTAATTATCAAAGGCTTGATCTGCTTTTCGGCGCCAGAACAGCGCCGGGTCGTCAATGCAAAATCGGCTTCCCGCGCCTAGGGCTGCCCGATGATCTGCCGCAGCAGCGGGCGGAGCTCGTCGATGGTGAGCACCGCGCCGCCGGCCATCGGCAGCGTGTCTGCCGAATCCTCCTGCGCTTCCATCAGCGCGCGGGTGATGTCCTGCATGTCGTCGGCGAAACGCTTTTGGGTCGCAGCATTGGCGTTGAAGGCCGCGGCATAGTTGATCCAGACCAGGCGGCAGGCCGCGAGCCGCGCCGCCCGCGTCTCGACCGGGCCGGCCAGCACGATCGCCGCATGCCGGCGCGCGATGGCGGTGAGGTAATCCGCATCGCGTCGCAGCGGGTCGGGCGGCGCAGGTTCGGGCGGCGCGGGTTGAGTGACGGGCGCTTCTGGTGGCGGCAGAGTCTTCTTGCGTGCGCGTCTGGCCATGGCATTCCCCTGATGCCCCGTTTGTTCTGGTGCGCGAGATCCCCGCTGCGGTGGGACCCCAAGCCACCGGAGCGTTCGAAACGCCGGCCCGCGCCGAAAAGTTCCAGTCTGTGCCGCTAAATGCCCCACCATCGTCATCCCGGGCTTGACCCGGGGATCCCTGAATAGGAACTCCCGAACCAGCGCCTCGAAAATTCATATTTTTTCTATGCAGCCGATATCCCTAAGGTTTCTGCATTCGCGCTGCACGCAAAGGATCGCCGCCATGAGCCCACAGAATCCAAAGGCCGAAACCATCGACACCCTGGTGATCGGCGCCGGCCAGGCCGGGGTCGCGATGAGCGAGCATCTGGGCAAGGCCGGCGTCCCGCACCTGGTGCTGGAGCGCGGCCGCATCGCCGAGCGCTGGCGCTCCTGGCGCTGGGACAGCCTGGTCGCCAACGGCCCGGCCTGGCATGACCGCTTCCCGAACCTGCTGCATGAAGGCGATCCCGAAGGCTTCCCCGGCAAGGAGAGCGTGGCGGATTACTTCGTCGCCTATGCCAAGAAGTTCGCGGCGCCGATCCGCACCGGTGTCGAAGTGACCTCGGTCTCGGCGCTGCAAGGCAAGCCCGGCTTCCGCGTCGAGACTTCCAAAGGCGTCATCCAGGCGCGCCGCGTGGTCTCCGCCACCGGCCCGTTCCAGATCCCGATCATCCCGCCGATCGTTCCTGAGACGGAAAGCTTGAAGCAGATCCATTCCACCAGCTATCACAATCCGGCGGAGCTTCCCGAAGGCGCCGTGCTGGTGGTGGGGGCGGGGAGTTCGGGCACGCAGATCGCCGACGAGCTGCTGCGCGCCGGCCGCCGCGTCTTCATCTCGGTCGGCCCGCATGGCCGCCCGCCGCGTGCCTATCGCGGCCGCGACTACTGTTGGTGGCTGGGCGTGCTCGGCAAGTGGGACATCACCACGCCGCCCGCCGGCGCCGAGCATGTCACCATCGCGGTCTCGGGCGCCTATGGCGGCAACACCGTCGACTTCCGCCGCCTGGCATCGCGCGGCATGACCCTGGTCGGCACCACGCAGGCCTATCAAGATGGCGTGCTCACCTTCGCGCCGGACCTCGCCGCCAACCTCGCGAAAGGCGACGCCGATTATCTCGCGGTGCTGGACGAGGCAGATGCCTATATCGCGCGCACCGGCATGGACCTGCCGCCGGAGCCCGCGGCCCGCGTGATCCTGCCGGATCCCGCTTGCGTCACCACGCCGATCCGCGCCCTCAACCTGCGCCAGGAGGGCATCACCACGATCATCTGGGCGACCGGCTTCGCGCTCGATTATTCCTGGCTGAAGTTCGACGTGCTGGGCGCCGACGGCAAGCCCAGGCACAGCCGCGGCATCTCGGAAGTGCCCGGCCTCTATTTCGTCGGCCTGCCCTGGCTGTCCCGCCGGGGATCGAGCTTCATCTGGGGCGTCTGGCACGACGCGCGCTTCATCGCCGACCAGATCGGCATCCAGCGCGCCTATGAAGGCTACCAGCCGCCCGCGACCGTGCAGGCAAAGGAGGCCTGAGCTGGCTTAGAACTTCGCCGCCTGCGTGCGCTGCGCGCCCTCGCGCGCCTTGGCCCGCTGCAAGGCGGCGCGCAGGGTCTCGGCGGCGTGGGTGAGGGCGGTGACCATGTCCTGCTTCTGGGCGTCATGGCCCTCGAGGTTGTTCCAGAAATCGACCTGGGTCAGCAGGCCATGCAACACATGGTTCGAGCCTTCGAAGATATCGTCCTGCATGGGTCAGCTCCCCCCGGCGCTCGGCAGCTTGCTCGCCGCGGCGGCGGCTTCGCGTTTGGCGGCGTCGTATTCCTCTTCGCTGATCACCGCTTCGCCATCCTGGCAGGTCTTCGACGACGAACGGTAGACGATGCCCTTGACGACAGTGCGGCAGTAAGTGGGCTTGGCGGCTTCGGCGACCGCGGCGGTGTGCAGCTTCTCCCAGGTCTTCGCCTCGTTCTCGGCGACGAACTCGTTGTACTCGTATTCCTTGAGCTCGGTGTCGCCTTCGGCGCAATCGCCCTTGGGCACCTTGTAGACGGGGATGAGGCCGCTGCCGTCGGTACTGGCGCCGGCGCCCCCGGCTTGCTTGCGGCAGAAGCTGTCGCCGGGCTCGGTCATCCAGTCATAGGCATCGGCGATGGTTCCGGCGTTGCTGGCAAGGCTGGTCGCATTGTCCGCCGCCTTGCTGCCGAACAGCCCCGCGGCGGCGCTGCAGCCCCCGAGCAGCAGCAGGGCCGAGAGGCTGCCGATCACCGTCAGTTGTCCGCTCCGGTTGCGTTGCATAGCGGATGCTCCACCAGTCGTCCTCCTGGATCAGCGATTTCCCGCCCGCTTGGTTCCCGCTGGAATCGGAGCGGGCCATGGGAGTAAACTCCTCGCTGCGGGGGAGACGATGAGACTGCGCCGAAGCCCATTCCTGATCCTCTTCGTCCTGCTGGGATCCTGGCTGGTGCCGTCGCCCGGCGCCGTCGCCGATCCTGCGGTGCTGACCTATCCGAAACGGCCCGACAGCCCGCGCTGGAACTATGCGCTGGGGCTGATCGAGCTGGCGCTGAAGGAATCCGGGCGCGACACCGTGCTAAAGCCGACCGCCGAGGAGATGTCGCAGACCCGCGCCGCCCGCGAGCTGGAGCTCGGCCATATCGACTTCATCTGGACCGGCACCTCGGCCGACTACGAGCAGCGCTTCCGCGCGGTGCGCGTGCCCGTCATGCGCGGGCTCGACGGCTATCGCATCTGTGTCATCAATCCCAACCGCCAGGCCGCGTTCAGCGCGGTGCGCAGCCTCGACGACCTGCGCAAGCTCACGATCGGCCAGGATCCCGGCTGGGCGGATGTGAAGGTGCTGGACGCCGCCGGCTTCAAGCTCGAGACCGCGCCCTACGACTCCCTGTTCGAGATGCTGGGCCGCGGCCGCTTCGACTGCTTCCTGCGCGGTGCCCATGAAGCGCCGACCGAGGTCATGAAGCATCCGGGCCTCGCGGTGGAGAACGACCTCCTGATCGTCTATCCCTTCACCAGCTTCTTCTTCGTCAATAAGCAGAACGCCGCGCTGGCCGAAGACCTCGAGAACGGGTTGAAGAAAGCTTATGAGGACGGCAGCTTCATGGCCTATTTCAAGAATCATCCCGCCATCAAGGCGATCTTCGAGCAGACCCATATCGAGCAGCGCCGCCGTTTCGACATCCCCAATCCGCTGCTGACCGAGGAGACTCGCGCGATCCCGCCCGAGTATTGGCAGGGCCAATAGGAACCGCCGCGGGTCGCTTCTGACCATTTGGCCAAACCCCTTGCCGTTCGCGCTGAGATTGTACAGTTTGCTGCGTCGCTTCCGCGCGACGCCGATTCCCGCGCAAGGAAAGGTCCGTCCTTGGCTTCAAAGAGTCCCACCGCGGCCGAGATCGAGGCGCTGATCGCCCAGTGCCATCCGGAGGTGCGGGCG
Organism: Dongia sp. agr-C8; assembly: GCF_054658695.1. Lineage (NCBI taxonomy): Bacteria > Pseudomonadati > Pseudomonadota > Alphaproteobacteria > Rhodospirillales > Dongiaceae > Dongia > Dongia sp. agr-C8. The sequence goes on along the minus strand of NZ_BAAGHZ010000004.1, from coordinate 677,095 downwards.
GTGGTCGCCTACTGGCGGTCGAAGGCGGGGACGCGGCGGATGCCGTCCCGCGCCGACATCGATCCCGCCGAATTGAAGCCATATCTGGCGCGGGTGAGCCTGGTCGACGTGGTGCCGGACGATCGCCGCTTCGTCTATCGCCTGGTCGGCACCGAGGAAGCGGCGCTGCGCGGCTATGACCCGACCGGCCGGCCGGTGGGCGAGGGCTATTTCGGCCCCAACCGCGAGCTCGCCTTCAAGCATTACCAATACCCGGTCGATCACCGGGCGCCGTTCTGCTACCGCGGCGACTTCGAGGTCGCGGACGGCTCGATCGAGAACGAGGATGTCGTCTTCCTGCCGCTCTCCGAAGACGACAACAACGTCAACATGATCCTGCTGTTCTATCACGATTACAGCGACCACCCGCGGGTCGAGCCGTCCTCCGTCCTGCTCCGCGCCCAGAGCCGCAAGAACGACGACCCGGTTTGAGTCTGCGCCGGCCGGTCAAGCTCGTCCTCAGGCTGGCCATCATCATAGCCGCCGGGCTGATCGCGTTCGGCGTCACCTTCATGGTGAAGCGGCCGATCGACGCCTTCAACTGGCTGGCGGACCGCAGCGGCTATCAGCGCGACGCGGATATTATCTATGGCGATCTGCCGCGGCAGAAGCTCGACGTCTACCGCGCATCGTCAGCGGCGCCGGCGCCGGTGGTCGTGTTCTTCCACGGCGGCGCCTGGAGCAGCGGCGGGCGCGGCGACCAGCGCTTCATCGGCCAGTCTCTGTCCGGCCGCGGCTTCACCGTGGTGGTGCCGGATTACCGGCTCAGCCCCGAGGTGGCGTTTCCCGCCTTCCTCGAGGACGGCGCCGCGGCCTTGCGCTGGACCCAGGACCATATCGCCGAATACGGCGGCGATCCCCGGCGCATCTTTCTGATGGGCCATTCGGCCGGCGCCTATAATGCCATGATGCTGGCGCTTGACCGGCGTTACGGCGAAGCGGCGGGATTCGACGCGGCGCGGCTGCGTGGCGTGGTGGGGATCGCCGGCCCCTATGATTTCACGCTCGACGGCGATCGGCAGCGCGCGATCTTCGGCGCCGCAGCGGATATCAGACAGACCCAGCCGGTCACCTTCGCGGCGCCGGGCGCGCCGCCGGTTTTCCTGGTGACGGGCGATCAGGACGAAACGGTCGATCCGGAAAACAGCCGCAGTCTGGCGCGGCATTTGGAGGCGGCGGGGAGCCCGGTCACTCTGCGCGAGGTCGCGGGCTTCCGCCATCGGGGCGTGCTGCTGAAGCTCTCGCCCTGGTATCCCGGCGGTGATCTGCGCGACGCGATCGCCGCGTTTCTCGAGCGGGAAGCCCGATAGGCGCGGCGCTTACGCCGCGCGCCAGTTCTTCGCCTCGGGCAAGCCGCCGGTCACGTCGATATGCGCGGCGTCGTCGCCGGCATGCAGCTTCTTGTCGGAGAAGCGGAAGGCGAGGGTGCGGCCGTTCTCGGTGACGAGCTCCAGATCGCGGCGGCCGAACACCTTCTTCAGCACTTCCGGGGTCATGCGGATCTCGCCGCTGCCGGCGACGCCGGCGGGCGGGATGAGATAGCCGTCCAGCGCGTAATCCGCCGGGGCCACGTCCTGGCCCTTGCAGCGCAAAGTGCCCGCGCCGCGCAGGCCGCCCAGATAACGCATGCTCTGTCTTCCTCGATTCATCATGACGCCATTCCTTCCTTAAAGACTGGCCATTGCTGACACGAAAAACCCCGCGACCGACCCTGGCGGGTCCGCGCGCGGGGCTCCCATGGTGCAGCGCCTCGCCTGTCTTCCCTGAGAGAGGAGAAGCGCGGCGCGCACCGTCCGGATCAGGTCACCATTTCAGTCTCTTGCTCTGCCGCCAGTACATCCGTGGTCGACGCGAGCGAAAGACTGCCGGTTGTGCCCGTCCGGAATCTCGGATGGTTAGTCCAAGTCCTGCAGGTTGTCGGCCGACATCTTGCCGGTCTTGCGGTCGGAGACCAGCTCGTAGCTGACCTTCTGGCCCTCGCGCAGGTTGCCAAGCCCGGCGCGCTCGACGGCGCTGATGTGGACGAAGGCATCCTTACCACCGTCATTGGGGGTAATGAAGCCGAAGCCCTTCTGAACGTTGAACCACTTCACGGTTCCCGAAGCCATATGGGAAACCCTTTCTCAAACAATTGTCTAATGCTGCCGACATGAATGCCGGCCGTCGAATTTGCGTTTTTCAGGAGAGAAGATATCAGCGTGGCGTGAAGCAGCTTCCGAGGAAGGGGTCTTCAGCGCGGGCCCAAATCATTCCGGCCGTCTATCGACAGGCGTTCATATAGAGATGATTTCCCCCAATTGCAAGGGGGTGGCGGGTGACAGGCTGCCGCAGGACCTAGTACCGCCGCTTCGCGCGTTTGAAGCCTGGCTTGGCTTCCTCCTCGGCGATCCGCTTGTTGTCGTCGCTGTGGATCACTTCGGCCCGCGCCAGCTCATGGGTGCGGTTGAGCTCCTTCCAGCGCGCCTTGTCCGCCTCGAAGGCCTCGGGCGTCGCCCAGGGCTTCGAGACGCCGAGCCGCTGCGCCAACTCCTTCTCGGTGTATTCCTCGTACCATTCGGTCTGCTCGGCGGTCAGCCCGCGCAGCACGCGCTGGCCCTGTTCGTCGGTGGTCCAAAGTCGGAGGTCGTCGCTCAAGATCGCTCCAATCGAGATGTCAGCGCCGGATATCAGGGAGGTCTCTAGCACGGGTCGGCGGCGGGTGAAAGACGATAGCGCCCAATCCTTTAGGCAGTCCGGCCTGGACGGCTAAAACGATTTGGTAATACGATTTTAACGCCGGATACGGTTAATAGTGGTGGGCGGTCCCGGGGGCCCGCCCAAGCGCGGAGTCGGGCTGCGCCGGAGAGGGAATGCAATACGAGGAAGCAAAACGGCTGGCGAGCAGCGCCGATGTCGACGCGCGCCGTGGCTTGGCCGCTCGGGACGACGTCGCGCCCGAGATACTGTTCTTCCTCTGCCGCGACCAGGATGCCGGCGTGCGGCTGGCGGTCGCCGCCAACCACCACGCCCCGCGCGAAGCCGATATCGAGCTGGCCCGCGATGCCGACGACGCCGTCCGTGCGCGCGTGGGCGAGAAGCTCGGTGAAGTCCGCCCGGTCGAGCTCCCGGCGCTCAGCGCCAAGAAGCAGGCGCTCACCATCGAGACCATCGAGGCGCTCGCTGCCGACAATTCCGGCCGGGTCCGCGAGGCGATCGCGCGCGCGCTGAAGCAGTCGATCGACGCGCCGCCGCATGTGGTGCAGGCGCTGGCGCGCGACATCGAGGCCAAGGTCGCGGCGCCGATCCTGCAGAACTCGCCGATGCTCGGCGATCACGATCTCGTCGACATCATGAACAGCGGCCCGATCAAGGGCGTGCTCAATGCGATCGCCAAGCGGCGCAATGTCGGCCAGGGCGTCACCGAGCTGCTGGTCAACCGGGCGATCGCGACGCCCGGCGAAGAATCCGCCGTCGCCGACCTGCTCGCCAACGAGACGGCGAAAATCGGCGCCGGCACGATGCACAAGATCATCGACGTCGCCCCCGACTACGACGGCTGGCATGGCCCGCTCGCCGCGCGCAAGGACCTGAGCTCGGACCACATGCGCCGTGTCGCGTCGATCGAATCCGACGCGATCGCCGAGGCCATGGCGGCGCGCAACGACCTCGATGACGCGGCGATGGCGGCGCTCTCGCATATGGTCGCGCGGCGCATGGCCGAGCTCACCAAGAGGCGGGAGGAGGAAGCGCCGGTGGTGAAGCCGGCCGCCGACAAATTCCTGACCACGGTGATGAAGAGCGGCAAGGTCGGCCCGGTGGGCGCGGCGATCTCGCTGCGCGCCGGCATCCCGACCGACGTCACCATGCGGATCCTCGCCTCGAAGAACCCCAAGGCGCTGGTGGCTCTGGCCTGGAAGGCCGGTCTCTCCGCGGCCCAGGCCCAGTCGCTGCAGACCAGCGTCGGCGGCATCTCGCCGCAAACCGCGCTCGCCCCGACCGTGAGCGGCGGCTATCCGATCGCCCACGCCGACATGGAGTGGCAGCTCGGCCTCTATCTTGGAAACGGCGCCTAGGACCCTTCGTCGGTCTTTGCTGCCGCGGCGCGTGCCTTGAGCATGTCGCGCACCTTGCGCTTCAATTCCGGGTCGGCTTCGGGCACCGGAGCGGGCTGCAGCGGCTGCGGTCGCTCCAGGCCGCCGAAGCCGAACTTCGCTCCCTGCCGGTCTTCTTCCTCCGCCGCCACCGCTTCCTGATGCTGGACCGGAACCTCGATCGGGATATGAAGCCGTTCGTGGTCCTGGCGGTACAGCTCTTCGGCGATGACGAGAGAGCTTCTCGGGTCTTGCGGTGGCTGGTCTTCGGGCGGCGATGGCGGCGGCGGCTCGATCGCCGCCTCATAGACGGTGACGGAATCCAGGGCGCCTTCGACGGCGTCGTCACGCAAGGGGTACCAGGGCGACACGCGTTCAGGGTGCTGCGCCGCGGCCGGGTCCCGCATCTCGGCCATGATGTCCCGCGTCGCCTGGTCCAGCGCCGCGGCGAAGCGCTCCGCCTCCGCGGCATTCTTCGAGATACTCCGGGCATAGCGCATGAAGTTGAGTTTGCAGAAGGCGAGATAGGACTCGCGCTGAACCTCCGGCTTGGCCAAAGCAGCCCGCGCGTGCTCCCGCGCGAACCCGAGCAACCGCTGCACTTCTTTCTGATCTGGCATTCTTATCGACAGAGTCTTCGCGCCCTTGCGCCGATTTAAATCCCCTAGATAACGATCGTCGCCCGGTTTTCCAACGGCGCCAATCCCCCTAAAACTAACGCAGATTGTCGCGCCCCGCCGGACTCATTGCGCCGGTTCGGCACATGAGACAAGGAAGAACGTGGTGAACAGAGAGCTCGAGGCCGCGCCCATGGCCAAGTTAACGACTTACCTAGAGCCGACGCAGGAGGCCGGCCGCGTCTTCTGGCAGCGGGGGATCGCCGGGCCGGTGGTGATGCTGAACCTGCTGCGCTTCCGCGAGACGGCCGACTATGCCGCCCATCCGGAACTCGCGCCGCCGGCGCCGATCAGCGGGGAAGCGGCCTTCGGGCTCTATGTCGCGCACACCCTGCCTTACCTGAAGGAAAGCGGTGGGGAACTGCTGTTCCTCGGTGCCGGGGGAGGGTTCCTGATCGGCCCGCCGGGGGAGCGCTGGGACCGCGCCATGCTGGTGCGCCAGAGCAGCGTCCAGGCCTTCATGGCCTTCGCCAGTCACGCGGGCTATCTGGCCGGCCTCGGTCACCGCACGGCGGCGCTGGAAGATTCCCGGCTGCTGCCGCTTTCGGAGCTGCCGGTGTGAGTTTATTGCGCGGCGCGCGGCCTGCGGAGATGGGCGATGCCGCGCTGTTCGATGAATTTGGTCGTCGCCTCCCAGAGGTGGTCGCCGTAGGTGACCGGCGCGAAGTCGTCGCCGAGGCCGAGCGGCGCGATCACTGCGTCGACCGCCGGCTCGTAGAAGAACGGGATCGAGAAACGCTCCGCGCCGGAGCCGATGACGCGATGCCGGGTCGCGCGTATCTTGCCGCCGGTCCAGCGCTCCAGCAGCTTGCCGAAGTTGACCACCAGCGCGCCTTCGGTCGGCGCGACGCCGATCCAGTTTCCGCCGCGGTCCTCGACCTCGAGTCCGGCGACGCCGTCCTGTGCGAGCAGGGTGACGAAGCCGGAATCCATATGCGCCGCGCCGAGCATGTAGCCGCTGCCGACCCGGTGCGCCGGGTCGAGGGCATCCATGCGCCGCACCGGATAGCGGATCAGCCGCAAGGTCGAGATGCCGTTGCGGAAGGCTTCGTCGAACACCGTCTCCGGGAGGGCGAGGCCGCGCGCCAGGGCCTGCATCAACTGCGCGCCGGTTGTTTCCATCGTCCGGTAGTATTCGGCCGCGGCCGCGCGCCATTTGGGGAGGTCCGGCAGCGGTGTCGCCTCAGTCAAGGGATCCGCGGGATCATGGCGCAGCGTGCGCACCAGGTCCGGGCCGATATCGATGCCTTCCTTATAGGTGGGATGACCCTCCTGCAGCGGGAACCAGCCGCGATAGACGTTGGGATTCTCCGGCGCGAAGCTCCGCCGCCACAGCGCGCGCTTCTGCGCATCGGTGAGGGCAAAGATCGCCAAGAGCTGCTTGCGCATAGCCGCGGCGAGGACATTGCCGGGCAGACCGGTCACCATCAGGAAGCCGGTTTCCCGCGCCGCGGACGCAAGGGCGGCGTCGGCGGAGTTGCGCGCCGGTGAGGCCCCCTGAAACAGGGCGCTGACGTCAATCGAGGGGATCATGCAACTGATCCTAGCCCAGGCACCGACCCTTGCCGAGCCCGGTCAGACAGGATAGGCCTCTCCGGGGTTTTCGGGGTCGGCCATGAAACTTCTCTTGATCGGTCTGGGCGCGCTGACCGGGGCGGTCCTGGACGCGGTCGCGCGCGACGGGCGTTTCGCCCATATCGTGCTCGCGGCCCGCGATGCCGAGCAGGGGCGGGCGAAGGTCCTGGCGGCGCGGATTGGCGCCGCGCTCGAGGGCGAGTTCCCGCGGATCGAGTTCGTGCCCTTCGACTTCAATGCCGCGACGGCGCCCGAGACGCTGAAGAAGATCGCGCCTGATGTCGCCTTCGCGGCGCCGACCTTGCTGTCACGTCGCCGCATCCGCGCCGCCGATCCCAAGATTCGCGCGCTGCCTTCAGGGATCTGGCTGGCCTGCCATCTCGCGCCGATGCTGCGCTTGCGCGAATGCTGGACCAAGTCCGGCTTGAGCGCGCCCTGGGTCGGCGCCAGCGAGCCGGATCTGGTCAACGCCGTCCTGCATCTGACCGGCGCCGGGCCGACCGCGGGCAGCGGCGGCATCGCCACCTGCATCCCGCGCATCCGTTTTCTCGCCGCGCAGCAGGCCAAGGCGCCGGTGCAGGAGATCGCGGTCCGGCTGGTAGCCGGCGCGTCGCTGGCGGATTGTCTCGCGGGTGAGAGGAATGCGAAAGAGCTGCCGCCCTTCCTTTTGAAAGTCACCTGGCACGGCCAAGACATCACGCTGGCCGTGAAAGACAAGCTGAAAGCGAAAGTGCCGCCCGTGGCCGAGGCCGATCAAGCGCGCATTGCCGCATCGGCGACGCTCGATCTGCTGGCGGCGCTCGGCGACGATCGCCCGCACGATCTCCATGTGCCGGCGCCGAACGGATTGCTCGGCGGCTACCCGGTGAAGATCAATCGCCGCGGTGCCGAGGTCGACCTGCCCGCCGCCTGGGATCTCGAACATGCGCTCGGCATCAACGCCACGGCGCTCGCCTATGACGGCATCGCCGCCTTGGACAAGGACGGGGCCGTCACTTATACCCCGCGCGGGATCGCGGCCTTCGAAACGCTGCTCGGCGAGCGCGTCGAGCGCCTGCGTCCACCCAACGCGCAAAGCCTCGCCGAGAAGCTGGTAGCGGCCGTCGGACCGTGATCTCTTAGGGCTGCGACAGCGCTTTCTGCGCCTTGGTGACTTCGTCCATGCAGGCGGATTCGTCGCCGGCCTGGTCGAGCATCTTCGCCCGTTCCAGCGACGCGGCGGCTGACTTGTTGACGCCCGCCGCGGTGGCTGCGTTGGAGGCCTGGTCGGCCATCGTGCCCTGGCCGGTATTCTGGTTCTGCACGTCCTGCGCCGAAGTGGCCTTGTTCTGACTCGCCTCGTTCATGGCGCCGGTCGCCGGCGTGGTCGGCGTCTGCGGCTGACCGCTCGGGCTCACCGGATTGGCCGCACCCTGTTCCATTGTGCCGGCGGCGCCGGTTCCTGTCGCCCCCATGCCGGCATCGGTCTCCGCCAACTGCTTGTTCAGCGCATCAATCTGGGACGTGCAGGCTCCGGCCATCGCCGAGCCCGCCATCAGCAGGCAACCCGCACCGGCACCGAGCGCAATCATGGTGATCTTCATCGGCCTCTCCTCGCGTCGTGTGGCGGAATATTCCGCTGATTCGACAACCCGGGTGGCGATGGAAGGTTCACGCCCGATTGCGCCCGCTGCGTGGCGCGTTGCGCTTACTGCGGCGACGCCTTGTCCGACTTCTGGGTGAAGTGGAAATCGGTGATCGTCACCTTGCCGCCCGACACTTGTTCCAGCTCGTTCTGCTCGAGCTGCCGGCTGACCGGCTTCACGAGTTCGTCGGCGGGGCGCGTGGATTTCTTTGAGGGGGTCTTCGCCAATTCATGTCTCCGGAGTTGAGGTTGGTGGGGAGAGGATGGCCAGCACGGCTCGATACCGCGAGTGACTTTGATCACCATCCGCCCCGGTCGATCTCGACCCCCGGTTCTTATGCAAGCTGTTGCGCCGCGCGCATGCTGGTATCTTCCTGTCAGTGCCGCCTCCGGGGGAGATGATAGTGCTGCAGCTGAATGCGCGTGAAGATCTGACACTCGACCTCGTGCACCACGTCGCCTGGCGCAACGAGCCGATCGAGCTCTCCACCGCCGCCAAGGATCGCATCGCCGCGCGCCGCCGGGACTTCGAGAACCTGCTGAAGGATCCGCGCCAGGCCGTCTATGGGGTGAATCAGGGCCAGGGCGAGATGATCCGCCGTCGCCTGACGGATCAACAGATCGCGCGGCTCGCCCGGCTGAAACCGCTGCCGGCCGCGGTCGCCTTCGGCGCGGACTTCCCGCTCCGCGTGGTGCGCGCGATGGTGCTGGCGCGCTTCGCCAACATCCTCGACGGTCATGCGGCGGCCACGCCGCGCCTGGCCGATGCGCTGATCGCCTTGTTGAACACCGGCTCACTCCCGTCCGTCACTTGTACCGGGCAAGGCGGGGCAGGGGAGATCCTCGCGACCTATCCGCTCTACGCAGCGCTCTCCGAACGTTTTGATCTCCTGCCCGCCGAGCGGGGCGCTTTGATCAACGGCGCGCCTTGTGCCGCAGCCCTGGTCGCCGATGCGGCATTGGCCGCCCGCCGCAGGCTCGATCTGGTCCAGCAGGTGCTGGCGCTCGCGATCCTCGCCTTCGGCGCGCCGCGCGAGCATTACGATCCGGTGCTCGGCAATCTCTGGGGCGGGCCCTACCATCGCCTGGCCTTCGATGCGCTCGACGCGCTCCTCGGCGCGCCCCCAACGGAATCGCGCAGCCATCAGGCGCCGGTCAGCTATCGGATCATTCCCGCGGTGCTGGCGCAGGCACATTGGGCGGTCGGCCAGGCCGAGGCGATCGCGAAAACCGCGTTGTCAGCGGTCACCCACAACCCGACCTATCTCGAGCCGGATGACGATCACCTGCTCGGACGCTGCATCAGCACCGGGGGCTTCCACAATGCGCTGGCGGCGCCGGCGATGGACAACGTGACCGGCGTCTGGGCCGACCTCTGCCTGCTTTGCCAGCGTCTCGTCGCCGGCCTGCTGAATGGACGCGTCTCCGGCTACTCCGATTTCCTGCTTGGCGACCGCGATCCCTCGGAGAGCGACGGCCACGGCGCGCTCGGCTATCTGCCGATGGCGATCGCCGGCTTCGTCGAGGAGGCGCGCGCGCTCGCCCAGCGCAGTTTCATCCCGGCGGTCGATGCCTCGGTCTTCGGGCAGGACGATGTCGCCTCGCCGGTCTTCCTGGCCTGGCCGAAGGCGGAGAGGGCGGGCGAGACGCTCGATCGCGCGCTCGCCGTCCTGGCCGTGGTGGCCTCGCAGGCCCTGCATCTGACGAATCGGACGCCTCAATCCGGCGCGCTGCGTAATCTGCTCGGCAAGGTGCGTGAGAACGTGCCGGTCGTCACCAACGATCGCGTGCTGGGACCCCAATTGCATGCCCTCAGCGGTTATTTTGGCGTCTCGATCTTTGGGATGACGCTACGCATCTAACCTATTGTGATTGCGGCTATTGCTGCGACGCACAAATCAATGCATATTTAACGGGCTGCGGGCTACCCTATGCGGAGCCGTCAGGGCGCGGCTGACAACAGAAGAGGGTACAAACGTGCTGTACACCGCAGTTCTGGTCGCCTGCCTGTCCACCGCTGGTGCATCGGCGCCGGCGGACTGTCGCACCCATGAGATGCTGATCACCGGCGGCGTCAATCCGATGTCGGCCTTCATCGAGGCGCAGACCCGCGCCGCGGAATGGCTGGCGCAACATCCCCGGCTGGCCAAGCAATCGTTGACCATCCACGCCGGACGCGCCGCTTAGGGTTTCGACGCGAGCTGCTCGAAGAGCGCGAGGATCGCGGGCCAGCCGCGGTCGACCGAGTCATGCATCTTGGTTCCGCCCTCGGCGCCCATGCGCTCGAACAGGCGATGCTCGAGTTCGACCCGCGTTGCGTCCGGGCCTTCGGCAATGAAACGGATTTCAACCTCGCTGCCGAGGCCTGGGTCCGATTGCCATTCGCCGTTGATCTCCCAGCTGACCGCGAAACGCTGGGGCGGCTCCCAGACCAGGACGTGACCCACGGCGGTCTCGGTGCCGTCGGCGGTCCGCTCGAACCAGCGGCCGCCGACGCGCGGTTCGATCATGACCTGCTTGGGCTCCGCGGGGCCGATGTGATGTGACTTCGGCCACCAGCGGTCGAGGCCGGCGGTGAAGACCTCGAAGGCGTGGACTTGCGGCGCGCGCACCAGCAGCGACTTGCGCACCGGCGCAATAGTGAGTGAACGGCTGTCGTTCATCGCTCCGCCTCCGTGCGGAAATTCTCCAAAGCCTCGTCCCAGAAGCGGTCCAGCCAAGCGCGTAACGCGCCGAGCCCCTTCGGGTCGATCGTGTAGATGCGACGCGTGCCGTCCGGCCGATCGCTCACCAGGCCGGCCGCTTTCAGCACTTTCAGGTGCTGCGACACCGCCGGCCGACTGACCGTGAGGCCGCGCGCGATATCGGCGACCGGTTTCGGGCCTGAACCCAAGCGCTCGAACACCGCCCGGCGGGTCGGGTCGGCCAAGGCTGCCAATGCAGAGGCGTAAGTCATTACTTACAGTAAGCTGTAACTTACAGAAGAATCAATCCCCGAATTGCACGGTTGTCATGAGAAGCATGCTGGACGTGGCTCTGCTTCTGTTGCCAAATAGTTCTCAGCATCCCATTTGTAGAGATCACCCGAGCCCCGCATGGAGCTGCGACCCCCGATAATGCTGCCTCCGGACCTCTTCCATCCCGCCGTTGCGGACTGGTTCACCCGGCATTTCCCGGAAGCGACGCCGGCGCAGGCGCAGGCCTGGCCGGCGATCAAGGCAGGCGAGCACACGCTGATCGCGGCGCCCACCGGCTCGGGCAAGACCTTGGCGGCATTCCTCGCGGCGATCGACGGGCTGGTGCGCCAGGGACAAGACGGCACGCTGACCGACGCGACGCAGATCGTCTACGTCTCGCCGCTGAAGGCGCTTTCCAACGACATCCAGAAGAATCTCGAAGCGCCAATCGCCGGGATCCGCGCCGCGCTGAAGGCGCGTGGCCTGCCCGATGTCGAGATCTCGACCTGGGTCCGCACCGGCGACACGCCATCCTCCGAACGCGCGAAGATGGCAAAGCGCCCGCCGCACATTCTCGTCACCACGCCGGAGTCCTTCTACATCCTGCTGGGGTCGGAATCCGGCCGCAAGATGCTGGAGACCACGCGCTGGGTGATCGTCGACGAAATCCACGCCATGGCCGGCAACAAGCGCGGCGCGCATCTGGCGCTCTCGCTCGAACGCCTCGCGGCGCTCTGCGGCGACAAGCTGCTGCGCATCGGTCTCTCGGCGACCCAGAAGCCGATCGACGCGGTGAAGAACCTGCTGGTGGGAACGGGCGGAGCAGGGGGCGCGCCGAAGGTGCGCGTCGTCGATACCGGCCACCAGCGCCACCGCGAGCTGGTGATCGAAGTTCCGGGTCAGCCGCTGGAAGCGGTGATGTCGGCGGAATGCTGGCTCAATGTCTATGATCAGCTGCAGCAACTGATCGAAGCGCATCGCACCACGCTCGTATTCGTCAACACCCGGCGCATGGCGGAGCGGGTGGCCCGCGCCTTGTCGGAGCGCCTCGGCGAGACCGCGGTCACCGCGCATCACGGCAGCATGGCGAAGGAGCACCGCCTCGCCGCCGAGCAACGCTTGAAATTCGGCCAGCTTCGGGCACTCGTCGCCACGGCATCCCTGGAGCTCGGCATCGATATCGGCGATGTCGATCTCGTCTGCCAACTGGGCTCGCCGCGCAGCATCGCAAGTTTCCTGCAACGCGTAGGCCGATCCGGCCACGCGGTGGGCGCCACGCCGAAAGGCCATCTCTTCCCGCTGTCGCGCGACGAGCTGGTGGAATGCTCGGCCTTGTTCGACAGCGTGCGGCGCGGCGAGCTCGACAAGCTCGATATCCCGAACAAACCGCTCGACGTCATCGCCCAACAGATCGTCGCCGAATGCGCGGCGCAGGATTGGAGCGAGGACGATCTCTTCGCGCGCTTCACCCGAGCCTGGCCCTATCGTGATCTGACCCGCGCGGAGTTCAGCGAAGTCCTGAAGATGCTGGCCGAGGGCTTCACCACCCGCCGCGGCCGGCGCGGCGCGCTGATCCACTGGGACACGATCAACAAGATTATTCGCGGCCGCCGCGGCGCGCGTCTCACCGCGCTCACTTCCGGCGGCACGATCCCGGACACCGCCGACTACCAAGTCCTGCTGGAGCCGGAGAACCATGTCATCGGTACGGTGAACGAGGACTTCGCGATCGAAAGCCTCGCCGGCGACGTGTTCCAGCTCGGCAATGCCTCCTACCAGATCATCCGGGTCGAGCGCGGCCAGGTGCGGGTCGAAGATGCGCATGGCCAGCCGCCGACCATTCCCTTTTGGCTCGGCGAGGCGCCGGGGCGCAGCGACGAGCTTTCGGATTCGGTCTCGCGCCTCAGGAAGGAGATTGCGCAGCGCCTGGAGGCCAAGCCGGATTCAGTCCTGCCCTGGCTGATCGAGGAGGTCGGCATCGCCGAAGCCGCGGCGGAGCAGGAGGTCGAATACCTCGCCGCCGGCAAGGCCGCGCTCGGCGCCATTCCCAGCAAGGACACCATCGTCCTCGAACGCTTCTTCGACGAGGCGGGCGGCCAGCAGCTCGTCATCCACACGCCCTACGGCAGCCGGATCAACCGCGCCTGGGGCCTTGCCTTGCGCAAGCGTTTCTGCCGCAAGTTCAACTTCGAGCTTCAGGCCGCGGCCACCGAGGACAACATCGTCCTCTCGCTCACCTCGGCGCACAGCTTCGATCTGGCCGAGGTCGCGCGCTATCTCCATTCCTCCAGCGTACGGCAGATCCTTACGCAAGCTCTGCTCGATGCGCCGATGTTCAACGTGCGCTGGCGTTGGGTCGCCGGCGTCTCCCTGGCCTTGCCGCGCTTCCAGGGCGGCAAGAAGGTGCCGCCGCAATTCATGCGCATGCAGGCCGAAGACCTGGTCGCCGCTGTCTTCCCCGACCAGATCGCCTGCGCCGAGAACCTGGTCGGCGAGCGCGAAATCCCCGACCATCCGCTGACCAACCAGGCGATCTACGACTGCCTGCACGAGGCGATGGACATCGAGGGCCTGGAAACGCTGCTGAAGCGGATCGAGGCCGGCGAGATCCGCATCGTCGCCGCGGATCTCACCCAGCCGTCGCCGCTGGCGCTCGAAGTCCTCTCCGCACGGCCCTATGCCTTCCTCGACGACGCACCGCTGGAAGAGCGCCGCACCCAGGCCGTCATGGGCCGCCGCTGGCTCGACGCCGAGAGCGCCGCCGATCTCGGCCGGCTCGACAGCGAGGCGATCATCCGCGTCAAGGAAGAGGCTTGGCCGGAGCCGGCCAATGCCGAGGAGCTGCATGATTCCCTGCTCTGGCTGGGCTGCGTCAGCAACGACGAGGCGCGGGCGGCGCCGGACTGGCTGCATTGGCTGAGCGCGCTCGCGGCGGACAGGCGGGTGACGCGTCTCGAAACCGGCAATGCACGGCTCTGGATCGCCACCGAACGGCTGAACCAATTCCGCCTGGTCTGGCCCGGTGCGGCGAGCGTCCCGCCGGTCGCCAGCGGCGAGGCCTTCGCGCAGACCCGCGAGGAGGCGCTAATCGAGGTCGTCCGCGGCCGCCTTGAAGGCCTCGGCCCGGTGACGGCGACCTCGCTCGCCATGCCGCTCGGGCTCGAAGCCGCCGATGTCGAGGCGGCTTTGAGCGCGTTGGAGATTGAAGGCTTCGTGATGCGCGGCCGCTTCAGCGCCGGCGGCAACGCGGAGGAGTGGTGCGACCGCCGCCTGCTCTCGCGCATCCACCACTATACGCTGCGGCGCCTGCGCGCCGAGATCGAGCCGGTGGCGGCCAAGGATTTCTTGCGCTTCCTGTTCCAATGGCAGCGCGTCGCCGAAGAGTCGCGGCTCGAGGGTCCGGATGCGATGACCGTTGCCGTGGCCGGGCTCGAAGGCTTCGAGGCGCCGGCCGGGGCCTGGGAGACCGAGATCCTGCCCGCGCGGATCAAGGCCTATGAGCCGAGCTGGTTCGACGACCTCTGCCTCTCCGGTCGTTTGTCCTGGGCGCGATTGACTCCGGCGGTTGGTGGCAAGGACAAGGACCGCGTCGCCTCTCCGGTCCGCACCACGCCGATCTCAATCATGGAGCGCCGTTCCGCGCCGCTCTGGACGGCGCTGGTCGGCGAAACCAGATCCAATCTCGAACCGAGCCCGCGGGCGCAGGCGGTGCTGGATGCGCTGAAGGCGCACGGTGCCTCCTTCTTCGACGAGTTGGTGGCCGAATGCGGCCTGCTGCGCCCGCAGGTCGAGGACGCGCTGGGCGAGCTGGTCAATCTCGGGTTGGTGAATTCCGACAGTTTCGGCGGCCTGCGCGCGCTCCTCGTCCCGCAAGAGAAGCGGAAGCCCTTCGGCAGCGCGCGGCGCCGCGGCCACGTGCTGCCCTTCGACATGGACAATGGCGGCCGCTGGGCGCTGATGCGCCGCGCGACGCAATCGGCCGATCCGAAACTCCGCGACGCCGCGGTCGAGCATATGGCGCGCACGCTGCTGCGCCGCTACGGCGTCGTGTTCTGGCGGCTGCTCGGGCGCGAGGCGGCTTTCCTGCCGCCCTGGCGCGAGCTCTTGAAGGTCTACCGGCGCATGGAGGCGCGCGGCGAGATTCGCGGCGGCCGCTTCGTCGCCGGTTTCTCCGGCGAGCAATACGCGCTGCCAGACGCAGTCGGCGCGTTGCGCGAGGTGCGCCGCAAGGCGCCGGACGGGGCGTGGGTCTCGATCTCCGGCGCCGATCCCCTGAATCTGGTCGGCATCCTGACGCCCGGCAGCAAACTCAGCGCGCTGACCGGCAATCGCGTCCTGTTCAAGGACGGCATACCGATGGCGACGCTCTCCGGCGGCAAGGTGGAATACACCCCGAGCCTCGAACCGGCCGAGCATTGGGAGGCGAAGAAGAAACTGCTGCGCTCCGCCGCCCCACGCCATTTTGCAGATCTCGGCTAGGAAAGGACTGACGCTTGGAGCGTGATGATTCTGCGGCGAAAGCCCTGGCCGACATCGCCGCCGGCAAGCCCGCCTCGCTGAAGGGCCGGTTCCTGTCGGAGGACAAGTCGCACCGATATCAGCAGCTCGCCGACCTGCTGGCCGTGCTGGATGCGAAATATGCGACCCCGCGGCTCAATATCGATGCCTGGATCAACCGCATCGACAGCGCGCGGCAATTGACCCCCGAATCCAAGGTGCACGATCTGCAATGGCACAATTCGCCGGAAATTGCGGTCGGCACCTTCGAGTTTCACATGGGCCCACGCCGCTAACCCCTGATTTTCCTGTCATTTCGGACCATATAGATCTTTGGTCGAATTGACGGCTCATGAAAAGAGATTGGTAAACTTTCCCAACGAAGATGCCGCCATGCAAACGGCGCCAGCATCGTTCTTTGGGAGGAAACATGACCGCAGCCCCGCCATACCGGGCGATGCACCGATGACAGGCACGCGGTCCAGCCCCCGACCGTCTTCGGAAAAGCACCCGTCATCGGAGACGCCGCCCGCGGCGACCAAGGAAATCGACAAGGACCGGCTGATCACCGAGATGGCCGACCGGATCGGCACGCTCGGCGTCGAGATGGCGGATATCGCCGGCAACGTCGAGGACGTCGCCGGCCGGGTCGCCGACCAGGCACAGAAGTTCAGGGCCCTGGACGAAACCGCCAAGGCGATGGTGGCGACCAACCACGAGATCGACCGGGCCGCCAAGGCCGCGCAGTCGGCGGCCTCGATCGCCGGCGCCGAGGTCGCGGAATCCCGCACCGCGGTCAACGGCGCGGTCGCCGACATCTCCGAACTGATCTCCGCGGTCGGCCGGATCGCCGAGCGCCTCAACACCGTCAATACCGTCCTGGAGCAGGTCGCCGGCTTCTCCGGCACGATCGAAACCATCGCCAAGCAAACCAACCTGCTGGCCCTGAACGCGACCATCGAGGCCGCGCGCGCCGGCGCCATGGGCCGCGGCTTCAGCGTGGTCGCGAGCGAGGTGAAGAGTCTCGCCGAGCAGACCCGGCAGGCGACGCGTCAGATCAACGAGACGGTGCATGACCTGACCTCGCAGATCGGCAATGTCATC
Source organism: Dongia sp. agr-C8 (assembly GCF_054658695.1). NCBI lineage: Bacteria > Pseudomonadati > Pseudomonadota > Alphaproteobacteria > Rhodospirillales > Dongiaceae > Dongia > Dongia sp. agr-C8. Next base: position 660,552 of record NZ_BAAGHZ010000004.1, on the reverse strand, counting down.
ACCGAGAGCAGCGCCGCCACCTCGCGCGCCAAGCAGGTTGGGCAGAGCACCAACCAGATCCAGGGCGTGATCGAGCGCGTGCATGACGGCTTCGAGGCGGCAGACCGGGAAGTGAACTCGATCGCCTCCACCGCCGCGGACAATCTGCAGCATTGCGATACGGTGATCCTGGCGCTGGACGACCTTACCAAGGGTGTCGAGGCCTCTTCGGTCAACCTGAAGCAGGCGGAGGAACGCGTCGAAGGCCTTCTGAAACTCAGCGAGACCCTGATCGAGTATATCGCCGAGAGCGGCGTCGAAACGCCGGACACGCCGCTGATCCGCGCCGTGCTCGAAGCCGCACAGAAGGTCGAAGCGGTGTTCAACCAAGCGATCGACAGCGGCGAGATTACGCTCGATGACCTGTTCGACGAGAACTACCGCGAGGTCCCGAACTCCAACCCGAAGCAGTATCTCACCAAATACACCGCCTTCACCGACCGGGTGCTGCCGGCGATCCAGGATCCGCTGCTCGCGCTCGACCCGCGCATCGCCTTCTGCGTCGCCTGGACCAGCGCCGGCTATCTGCCGACCCACAACCCGCAATACAGCAAGCCGCAAGGCGCGGACCCCGTCTGGAACACGGCCAACTGCCGCAACCGCCGCATCTTCAAGGACCGCGCGGTGCAGAAGACCTCAGCCAACACCAAGCCCTTCCTGCTGCAGACCTATCGCCGCGACATGGGCGGCGGCAAGTTCGTGCTGATGAAGGACCTCTCGGCCCCGATCCACGTCAAGGGCCGCCGCTGGGGCGCCTTCCGCATGGGCTTCCGGCAAAGCTAGGGACGGCAGCGCTCTCAGCCGTTCAGCCGCCAGAGTTCGAAGTTGAGGGCGGTCGCGAACCCCACCCAGGCGACCAGCGGGATCAGGCAGAGGCCGGCGATCCGATCCACGCGCCAGAACGCGGCGGCCGTCGCCACCACCATGAACCACTGCGGTATGATGTTTGCCAGGCCGGCGCCGGGATTCTCAGCGGCAAAGAACATCCAGGACCAGGCCGCGTTCAGCAGCAGCTGCCCGTAAAACAACAACACCGCCACGCGCTTCAGCGGGGCGGCCGACCGCAGCACGCGCCAGAGCGCGAAACCCATCAGCAGATAGAGTGCGGTCCAGGTGGGTCCGAACAGCCAGTTCGGTGGATTGAACGACGGCTTCGCCAGTCCGGCATACCAGGGCTCCAGATGCGGGAAGGTCGCAATCTGTCCCAGGATGAGAACGGCCGCGATGCTGACCGCCGCGATCACCGCATAACCGAGGTCGCGCTTCATGCTATGGCCGCCACGCGCACCGGCACGCCGACCTTGAGCGAGTTGGCGACGGTGCTGATCCGCTCGGCCTCGGCGATCAGCGCGTTGACGTCGCCACCATCCGGCAGGTCGCAGGCCACGTATATCGTCGCGCCGGTGGTCAGCAGCGGCTCGCCGTTGAGATCGAGCGTCACCTTGACCGAGATTTCGCCAAGCGCGACGCCGCGCGCATGCGCGACATAGCGGAGATCGTTGCAGAAGCAGCCGCCGATCGCCAGGGCCAGCAGCTGCCCGCCGTTGAAACCGAGGCCTCGGCCGCCGGCCTTGCCTTCAGGCCGGTCCACGACCAGGGTATGGGCGCCTGCCCAGCCGAGCGCCGCCTCGGTCCCGGCGATGTTGCGCAATTCGACGGCCATCTGGACCATGGGGCGTCCTCTAGAGAAACTTTCCGGTATCCAGGATCACCGCGGTGTAGTCGCGATAGCTCATGCCGAGTTCTTCCGCGCGCGCCAGCCGCCGCAAGGCGATCTCCTTCGGCGGTGTCTTCCAGGCTTCGTTATGCGCCTTGGTCCAGCAATAGAGCCGCCAGGAACCGTTCGGATCGAGATCGTCCGGCAGCGGGCCGCCGTTATGACCGATCCACGGGTTCAGCACGGCCGCAGGCGGCGTCGCGATTGAATTGCCGCGCAGCAGATGCGCCACCAGGTTCGACCGTTTGCGCTGTGCCATCGGGCTCCTGCTCAAAACAGCGGCGATGGGTGCCGCATTGCTGGGCAGATCGTCGGTCATCGCGCTCCGCACAACGACCTTCGTTGTGCACTGCATCCGGAATCGTTGACCGGTTCCAACCCGTGTGGAACATTTTAGAAAAGCACGCGGAATTGCAACAGGGAGTCTTCTATGTCTCGAAGCCGCACAATGCTATGCGCTGCATGGGCGAGCGTCGCCGCTCTTCTTCCGACCGCTGCCTGGGCGCATGTCGGCGCCGGCTCGACCGCCGGCTTCGTGCACGGCTTTGTCCATCCGGTCACCGGCGTCGATCACGTCCTCGCCATGGTTGCGGTCGGCATGTTCGCCGCCAATCTCGGTGGCCGCGCGCTCTGGGCCGTGCCGCTCTCCTTCGTTTCGGTCATGGCGGTCGGGGGGGCGCTAGGGATCGCCGGGATCGGACTGCCCTTCGTCGAGGCCGGCATTGCGGCCTCGGTCATGATCCTCGGCCTCGCCGTCGCGCTGCAATGGAAGTGGCCGGTCGCGGCGGCGATGGCGCTGGTCGGGATCTTCGCGGTCTTCCACGGCCATGCCCATGGCGCCGAGATGCCGCACGGTGCCTCCGGGCTCGAATACGGCTTGGGCTTCGTGCTGGCGACCGCGTTGCTGCACGGCGTCGGTCTCGGCCTCGGGATCGGCATCGCCCGGTTCGGCTGGGCCTATTCGCCGCGCATGATCCGGTTCGGTGGCGACGCCATGGCGGTCGCCGGGGTCGGAATTCTGACCGGCATCATCTGACACACACCGGGTGGAGTGCGGCGGGCAAGTGCCGTTCCGCCTTTCGACTCTTGCCCGACTCCCGCTGCCCCGCCGGATGGCTTAGTCTGGCGCGGCATACTGGGAGGCAGTTGTGTCGGTCCTCGACGATCCCGCATTGGCGGCCATCGAAGCCAACGATCTGCGGTCGCCGGTCACGCGTGCGGGCTATGAATACTGGCTGCGCAAGAAGGGCGATCGGGCGTTTCCCGCGCGCTCCGATTTCGATCCTCTGCTGGAGCAACCGAAGCTTTCGCGCAACATGGTGCTGGTCGATGTCGAGCGCGATCCGCTCGACTTCCGCTACCGCTACATCGGCACCCGCGTGCGCGAGAACATGAACGCGGAGTGGACCGGCAAGCGGATGTCGGAGATCCCGATGCAGCGCGCCCCCAACCCGATCTGGCAGCATCACCTTTGGGTGCTGGAACACCGCATGCCCAGGTTCTACCGTCCGGCCTATCTCGGCCCTTTCAAGGAATTCAAGTTCATCGAATCCGCGCAGCTTCCGCTCGGTGCGGAAGAGGGCGAAATCGATATGATGATGGTATTCGTGGATTTCCTGCGGAAGAGCGCAGCGTAACGTAACGGAATCACTTGCCGTGTGCTTCGCCGACGATCCAGTCGCGGAATAGCGCGATCTCCGGGCGCTGGTCGGCGCCGAGCGGATAGACCAGGTGATAGCGAAATCCGGTTTTCAGCCGCTTGGAGATCGGCGCCACCAGCTGCTTGCTGTCGAGATAGTCCTGCACCAGAGAGGTCTGGCCGAGCGCGACACCCTGGCCGTCGACCGCGGCGCGCAACAGCAGGTTGCTGTCTGGGAAGGTCATGTCGCGCTGGCGGTCGGCCTCCGAGCCGAGGTCGGAGACGCCCGCCGCCTCGAACCAGGCCGGCCAGTCCGGCCAAAGGCCTTCCCGGCTCGACCAGTCAAGGCGCAGGAGTCGCAACTGCACCAGGTCCTTCGGCTTGGCGATCGGGTGGCGTTTCAGATAAGTGGGCGCGCAGACCGGCAGGATCTCGTCCTCGAAGAGATCAATCGATTCCAGGCCCGGGTAATGGCCGCGGCCGAAACGGATCGCGAGATCGGCCTCGTTGGCGGCGAGATCGACCACTGTCTTGGTCGGGTCAAGCAGCACGTCGAGCGCGTTGGGCAGCTCGCGATAGTGGGGCAGGCGGCTGATCAGCCAGTTGACGGCGAAGGCCGGCTCGACGCTCAGGCGCAGCCGCCGTGGCGCCTTACGCTGGCGCATCCGTTCCACCGCCTGCTGCATCTGGCGGAAGGCGCTGATCAGCGGATCCTTGCCGCGCAGCCCGGCCTCGGTCAGTTCCAGCGCATTGCCGCGCTTCTGCACCAGCGGCAGGCCGAGGTCGGCCTCCAGCGCGCGGATCTGCTGGGTGACAGCGGCGGGCGTCACACGCAACTCCTCGGCCGCGCGCCGCACCGAGCCCAGTCGGGCCGCGGCCTCGAAGGCGCGCAGGGCGGCCAGCGCGGGCATGCGGGTGTGCGGAGTCGTCGCCATTATTGACCTTAGCGGAAGGTTAAGTCTCCTGTTTAGCCCAGCTTAACAGAAATCACACCCGAACTCAGTCGAAAATCCCCGAGAACCAGCTAAATATGCAAGTTATGGAGCGAGGGCGAACGAGACGACCCCGCCGACTGTTTAGAAGGAGTGACGATCATGAACAACCGGGCCCTGGTGCGCGAATTGGCCGACCACGACGACCGCCAGCTGATGGATATCGGCCTGGTGCGCGGCGAGGACGGGACCCTGCGTCTCGCTGCCGATCCGGGGCTGCCGGCCGGTTACGCCGTCGCCGACCAGGCGTTCTCGGGCGTGATGGCCACCATCCGATCGATCCTGCGCGAAGTCCGCGCGGTCCCCTTCCACACCAGCGCCAGCGGCCCGGTGATCCTGACCCAGGAAGCGGCCTGATCCTTCACCCTCCGGCCGCCCCTGCGGGGCGGCCGGCGGTTTGATTGCAGCAACCAGTCCAAGTCTTTTCAGCGCCGGGTCGTCCCCCGGCGCTTTTTTCATGGGGCTTTCTTCATTCGGGCAGGATGGGCTCGATCGGGCGCGGCTTGCGCCGGTCGACCAGGATGATGCCGAGCCCGCTGGCGACGATTGTCCCAATTCCGAGCAGGGCGAGCGAGTTGGGCCATTCGGCGAAAACGACCAGGCCCGAAAGCATGGCCCAGACCGCGAAGCTGTAGAAGAACGGCGCGATCACCGCCGGCGCGCCGAGCCGGTAGGCCATGAACACGCCGAAATGCCCTAAGGTCACGAAGAAGCCGGAGGCGGCCAGGAAGAGGGTGTTCTCCGCGCTCGGCAGCACCACCGTCTCGGTGAGGACCATGCCGATGCCGGAGGCGGCCAGCACCACGATGTTGGTGGCGAGGGTCGCGACCAAAGCCGGGATATCCGAGGACACTTTGCGCCCCGCGACGTCGCGCAGGGCCAGGAAGAGGGCGCTGGCAAAGGCCAGCAAGGCCGCGGTCGAGAACCCGCTGGCGTCGGGCTGGGCGACCAGGAGCGCGCCGACGAAGCCGGCGGCGATCAGCCCGAGCCGGATCAATCCAATGCGTTCGCGGCCGATCGTGGCGATGATCAGGATGAAGATCAGCGGCGCGATCTGCTCGATCGCGACCACGTCCGCGATCGGCATCATGGAGAGCGCGACGATATAGAACATGACGCCCGCGGTTTCGAACGCCGCGCGCGCCAGCGACGCGGGCGAGAAGCCGCGCAGGACGCCGCGCCACTGGCCGAGAATCAGCACCAGTCCCGCGCACCACGCGACGGCGAAGATGCCGCGCACGAACAGCACCTCGAAGGGCGGCACCCCGGCCAGGGTCACCAGCTTCATGAAGGTGTCGCAGACCACGTAGGACGCGGTCGCAAACAGCATCCCGGCGATGCCGCGGGCGTTGGATGTCGAAATGGACATGAAATTGCCGGCGGGGTCCCGCGGCTCCGTCGTGGGGTTACGCAATGCTCGAACGCTAGCGAATTGAAGTGGCCTTGTCATTGCGCCGACTGAATATTGCCGCGCGCCCTGCAGGCCGACCCAATGCCCGATTCAAGCAGTCTGTCCCGGTTTCGGTAAGGAGCACAACCCGTTTTTGTCAGGAATCTGAGTTTTGAAAGGAAACTGATGTCAGGAACCTATCCGCGTGCTAGATCGACGGGTAATTCCGGCTCCAAGAAGCGGTGAAACTCCGCCACGGCGAGTCGGCTGCACGGGATTGCGCGGGCTGGGGGGCCTGCCAGTCCCGGGACAGGGTGGCTGAGACGGGGAGTGGGGATGCCGGGATTCGTCCGGAGCTACGTGAGATTCACCGACCGGATCTCGGACTATGTCGGCTATCTCGCGGCCGCGCTGGTCTTCGTGATGGGCGCGACGCTGATGTTCGACGCCTTCACCCGCAACGTCGTCCATATGCCGGTGCATTGGGCGGTCGAGCTGACGCAGTTCACGCTGGCCGCCTATTACTTCATGGGCGGGGCGTTCACGCTGAAGAACGATTCGCACGTCCGCATGGACCTGATCTACTCGTCGCTCTCCGATCGCGGCAAGGCGAAGGTCAATCTCGCGACCGCGGTCTGCCTCATCTTCTACCTGGTGGTGACGCTGATCGGCGGCATCTCCAGCCTGCAATACGCGATCGCGACCAACGAGAAACGCTTCTCGATCTGGAATCCCTCGGTGATCCCGATCAAGGCGCTGCTGGTGGCCTGCCTGGTCCTGATGCTGATGCAGGCCGTCGCCCTGGTGTTCAAGCACATCGCCACGCTCCGCGGAGAGAATTGGGGCGGGGAGAAGCAGGCATGAGCTACGAGGCGATCGCCCTCACCATGTTCGGCGCGATGCTGGTCCTGCTGGCGACCGGCCAGCGGGTCTTCGCCGCGATCGGCTTCGTCGCCATGACCGCGGCGCTGCTGCTCTATGGCCCGGGCGCGATCGAACTCTCGTTCAACCAGGTCTTCAAGCTGTTCAACTGGTACGCCATGCTGACGCTGCCCATGTTCATCTACATGGGCTACATCCTGGCCGAGTCCGGCATCGCGGAAGACCTCTACCGCATGCTGCACGTCTGGTTCGGCCGGGTGGGCGGCGGGCTCGCCATCGGCACCCTGTTCCTGATGGTGATCATCTCGGCGATGAACGGGCTTTCGGTCGCCGGCATGGCGATCGGTGCCACCATCGCGCTGCCCGAGATGCTGCGGCGCGGCTACGACAAGATCCTGATCTCCGGCGTGGTCCAGGGCGGATCGTCGCTCGGTATCCTGATCCCGCCCTCGGTGGTGATGGTGCTCTACGGCATGATCGCCCGCCAGCCGGTGTCGAAACTCTGGTTCGCCGGCCTGGTCCCGGGCCTCATCATGGCGGCCCTGTTCATCCTCTACGTGATGATCCGGGCCCGGATGAATCCGAAGCTGGCGCCGACGGTGCCGGAGGAGGAGCTCCGGATGCCGCTGCGCGAGAAGCTGGCCCTGGCCCGTGCCGGCATCATCCCTTTCGCCATCTTCTTCTTCATGACCGGGCTGTTCGTGTTCGGCTTCACCAGCCTGGTGGAGAGCTCGGCGGTCGGCGCCACCTGCGCGACCCTGGCCGCCGTCGCCAAGCGGCGCTTCACCTGGAAGCTGATCCGCGACACCTCGCTGAAGACCCTGAACGTCTCCTGCATGTTCATGTGGCTGATCCTGGCGGCGCTGGCCTTCGGCACGGTGTTCGACGGCCTCGGCGCGGTCAAGGCGCTGGAGCATTTCTTCCTCGATCAGCTCCACCTCGGACCCTGGGGCGTCATCGTGCTGATGATGCTGAGCTTCATCTTCATGGGCATGTTCCTCGACGACACCGCGATGCTGGTGATCGTGGCGCCGCTCTACATCCCGCTGGTGAAGGTGCTCGACCTCGGCTTCGACAACCAGCTGATCTGGTTCGGCGTGCTCTACACGATCACCTGCCAGATCGCCTACATCACGCCGCCATTCGGCTACAACCTGTTCCTGATGCGCTCGCTGGCACCGAAGGAGATCACGCTGGTCGACATCTACCGGTCGATCTGGCCCTTCGCGATCATCATGGCCATCACCATCGCGCTGGTGATGTTTTTCCCTCAGGTCGCGCTCTGGCTGCCGGAGCATATGTCGGTCAAGGGATGAGTGGCGTTCAAAGCAACCAACAGGAGGTTCTTATGACTGAAGAGACCAAGAAGCAGAGCCCGTCGGAGAAGATCCTCGCGACCCGCCGCAACGTCTTGCGCAAGGCGGGTCTCGGCGGCGCGGCCATCGCGGCCGGCGCGACCCTCGGCGCGCCGCGCGTCATCGCCCAGACCGGGCCGATCAAGTGGCGCCTGCAGACCTATTCCGGCGCGCCGCTGGGCGCCCATGTCATCAAGCCGCAGATCGACGCTTTCAACAAGGCCGCCAACGGCGAGATGGAGATCGAGCTCTTCTACGCCGACCAGCTGGTGCCGACCGCGGACCTGTTCCGCGCGCTCCAGTCCGGCACGGTCGACGCCGTGCAGTCCGACGAGGCGACCATGGCCTCGCCGGTCGATATCGCGGTCTTCGGCGGCTATTTCCCGTTCGCAACGCGCTACAGCCTCGATGTGCCGGCTCTGTTCCATTACTACGGCCTGAACGAGATCTGGGCCGATGCCTACAAGGACGTGGAGAACGTCACCTGGCTCTCGACCGGCGCCTGGGATCCGCTCCACATCTTCACCGTCAACAAGCCGATCAAGAGCCTGGCCGACATGAACGGCCTGCGCGTCTTCGGCGTGCCGACTGCAGGCAAGTTCCTGTCCAAGTACGGCCTGGTGCCGGTGACCATTCCCTGGGACAACGTCGAGGTCGCGATGCAGACCGGCGAGCTCGACGGCGTCGCCTGGTGCGGCTTCACCGAGGCCTATGAAGTGGGCTGGGCCGATGTCTGCAAATACGCGCTCGCGAACTCGGTGACCGGCGCCTGGTTCGGCAGCTACTTCGCCAACACGCCGAGCTGGAACAAGGTGCCACCGCATCTGCAACAGCTGTTCCGGGTCACCATCGACCAGTCGCACTACTACCGTGACCTCTGGTATTGGGGCGGCGAGGCGAAGCTGCGGGTCGAAGGCGAGAAGATGGAGCTGACCCAGCTTCCGGCCGAGGAATGGGCCCAGGTCCTGAAGGACTCCGAGGGCTTCTGGGACGAAGTGGCCGCCTCCAGCCCGCGCGCCGGCAAGGTGGTCGAGATCTTCAAGAAATATGCCGCCAACATGGAGAAGGCCGGCTACCCGTATCGCTGATTGGAGCCGCCGCGCATTCGACGGCCATGCCCGCCCGGGCATGGCCGTTTCCATTTCGGCTGCGACATCGTGCACCTTGGCCCAACTTGACCGGCTCTGGCGGCTGCCGCCTACTCGCTTCGGGATAGGCGGGACTCCGGAAGATGGCGAAACAAACCGGCTGGATGCGTTGGGTGCCGGGGCTCGTGACCCTGCGCCACTACCAGGCCGCCTGGTTGACTCATGACCTGATCGCGGGTCTGGTCCTGACCACCATGCTGGTGCCGGTCGGGATCGCCTATGCGACGGCCTCGGGCGTTCCCGGGATCTACGGCCTCTACGCGACGATCGTGCCGCTGCTGGCCTATGCGCTGTTCGGCCCGAGCCGCATCCTGGTCCTCGGCCCGGATTCGTCGCTGGCGGCCCTGATCCTCGGTGTCGTCCTGCCGCTCTCGCAGGGCGATCCGATGCGCGCGGTGGCTCTGGCCGGCGGCATGGCGATCGTCTCCGGCGTGATCTGCATCATCGCCGGCGTGGCGAAGCTAGGCTTCATCACCGAGCTGCTGTCGAAGCCGATCCGCTACGGCTATATGAACGGCATCGCCTTCACCGTGCTGATCAGCCAGGTGCCGAAGCTGCTCGGCTTCAAGATCGAGAACGAGGGGCCGCTGCGCGACATCGGGTCGATCGTCCAGGGCATCTCGGGCGGCGCGGTGAACTGGACGGCCTTTGCACTCGGAGGCGGAACGCTGGTCGTGATCCTGGCGCTGAAGCGGTTTCAGCGCATCCCCGGCATCCTGCTCGCGGTCATCGCCGCGACCGTGATCGCCGGCATGCTCGACCTCGGCAACACGGCCGGCATCTCGATCCTCGGCCCCTTGCCGCAGGGATTGCCGGGCTTCGCCATCCCTTGGCTCACCGCCGCCGACATCGTTCCGGTCCTGCTCGGCGGCGCGGCAGTTGCCATGGTTTCTTTCGCTGACACCAGCGTGCTCTCCCGCACCTATGCGGCAAGGCTCAAGACTCCGGTCGATCCCAACCAGGAGATGGTCGGCCTGGGTGTCGCCAACTTCGCCGCCGGATTCTTCCAGGGCTTTCCGATCAGCAGCAGTTCGTCCCGCACGCCGGTGGCGGAGGCGGCCGGGGCGCGCACCCAGCTGACCGGCGTCGTCGGCGCGGTCGCGGTAGCCCTGCTGCTCGTATTCGCGCCGAACCTGCTGCAGAACCTGCCGTCGGCGGCCCTGGCGGCCGTGGTCATCGCCTCCGCGATCGGCCTGTTCGAGTTCGGCGATCTCATCCGGATCTATCGCATCCAGCGCTGGGAATTCTGGCTGTCGATTGTCTGCTTCGCCGGGGTCGCGGTGTTCGGCGCCATTCCCGGCATCGGTATTGCGGTCGTGCTCGCCGTCATCGAGTTCCTGTGGGACGGCTGGCGGCCGCATTCGGCGATCCTGGGCCGGGCCGAAGGCATCAAGGGCTATCACGACATCACGCGCTATCCCGATGCCCGGCGCATTCCCGGCCTCGTTCTCTTCCGCTGGGACGCGCCGCTGTTCTTCGCCAATGCCGAGCTGTTCCGGGAACGCGTCCTCGAGGTGATCGAGCGCGCGCCGACGCCGACCCGCTGGTTCGTCATCGCCGCGGAACCGGTTACCAGCGTCGACGTAACCGCCAATGACAGTCTCGAGGAACTGGTGAAGTCGCTGAAGGAATCCGGCATCGCGCTGCGTTTCGCCGAGTTGAAGGACCCGGTGAAGGACAAGCTCCGGCGTTTCGGCCTCTACGCGCAGCTCGGCGAGGCGGCGTTCTTCCCCACGCTCGGCGCCGCCGTCAATGCATACCTCAAGGCCCATGACGTTGAATGGGTGGATTGGGAGGACCGATGAATTGGCTGCTGCTCCTGGTGCCCGTCGCGATCGCGCTCGAGCATCTCGCACCCGAACGGTATCTCTTGATCTTCGTCACCGCCTGCCTCGCGATCCTGCCATTGGCGGCCCGGATGGGCCATGCCACCGAGGCGCTTGCGGAGCGGATGGGCGAGGGCGTCGGCGGACTGCTGAACGCCACCTTCGGCAACGCAGCCGAGCTCATCATCGCGCTCGCGGCCCTGCGCGCCGGGCTCTACGACGTGGTCAAGGCGTCGATTGCGGGCTCGATCGTCGGCAACATCCTGCTGGTGCTCGGCGCCGCCATGCTGGCCGGCGGGCTGCGCCACCGCGAGCAGAGCTACAACCCGGTCGGCGCGCGCTCCCAGGCGACCCTGCTGACCCTCGCCGCCATCGCCTTGATCCTGCCGGCCGCCTTCGAGGCCGCGTCCGGGACTACGGCGACGACCCTCGGCTATCTCAGCGTCTCGATCTCCGTTGTACTACTGCTGGTCTATGCCTGCTTCCTCGGCTTCAGCCTGGTCACGCATTCGGCGCTGTTCGCCGGCTCGCATGAGGCGGAAGCGGGCCAGGCGCCCGCCTCGGTGCCGCGGGCCGCGCTCGAGCTCGCGCTGGCCACCGCGGCGATCGCCTGGATCAGCGAGATCATGGTCGGCGCGATTGAGCCCACCGCCCATGAGTTCGGCCTGAGCGCGGTCTTCGTCGGCGTCTTCGTGGTGGCGATCGTCGGCAATGCCGCCGAGCACGCGACCGCGATCAGCGCCGCGCTGAAGAACCGCATGGACCTCTCGCTTTCAATCGCGATCGGTTCCAGCATCCAGGTGGCCCTGTTCGTGGCGCCCTTCCTGGTGCTGACCAGCCTGTTTCTCGGGCCGACGCCGATGGACCTTGCCTTTCCGGTGGGCCTGGTCCTGATCGTTCTCCTTTCGGTGCTGATCACCGGCCAGGTCGCCGGCGACGGCCGCTCCGACTGGCTGAAGGGCGTCCAGCTGCTCGCCGTCTACCTGGTGCTCGGGCTCGCCTTCTTCTTCCTCCCGATCGCGCCGTCCGCGACGCCCTGACGCCGTCAGAGCGCCAGTGGATCGCCGATCATCGCGTTCATCAGCGCCATGCGCAGCGGGACGCCGTTGGCCGCCTGCTGGAAATAGACCGAATGCGGGCTGCTGTCGAAGCTCGGCGGAATCTCGCAGCGCCGGTCCAGGGGGTGCATGACGATCAGCTCCGGCTTGGCCCGGGCGACGCTGGCGTGATCGACCAGGAACTGGGGCTTGACGATGTAATAGGCGTGCTCGCCCATCGCGTTGTGATAGATGACGTCGACCTCCGCGGCGACATCCGCCACGTCCGAGACGCATTCCCAGTCGAGCCCGGCGGCGTCGATCGCATGCTGCTCGGCATCCGGCAGCCGGCCGGGCGCATCCGAGAGCAGGTAGACCTTCACCTTGTCGAAGGCGCAGAGCGCGTGGAGCAGGGAATGCGCGGCGCGCAGATGCAGGCCGCCGATCATCAGGATCTTCAGCCCGTCGATCCGCCCCAGCCGCTCCTGCATGGTGAAGAGATCGATCAGGGTCTGTGTCGGGTGTTCGGATCCGGCGCCGATGCCGTCGCCGCCATTGATCACCGGCACGCTGCAATGCTCGGCGAACAGCTTCGGCGTGCCGACCTCCGGATGGCGCATCACCGCGATGTCGCAATAGGCGGAGATGCAGGTGGCGGTGTCCTCGAGGCTTTCCGGCTGCAGCGCGCCCAGGCGCGACGCTTCCTTGGTGCTAAAACCAACCACGCCACCGCCCATCCGGATCATCGCCGCTTCGAAGGAGAGGCGCGTGCGCGTGCTGGTCGAGAAGAACAAGCTGCCGAGGATCTTGCCGGCGAGCGGCCGGGCCGCGACCACGTCCTGGAACTGCGCCTTGATCGCCGCGGCGCTGTCGATCAGCGCTTCGATCGCATGCCGCCGCATGCCGCGCATGCTGAGGATGTCGGCGTTGCGGAAGTCTTCCAGCGGATGGCTGGGCTGCAGCGGCGGCGCCCAGTTCACGTCACGCGCCGTGAATGGTGTGAAGGCCGGCGTGACGCGAGGGGATGTCCGATGAGACGCCCGGCGGGTTGGTTGAGCAGTCATGATGCGACCTCTCCAGATTCGGTTTTGGGATTCGGCCTCGGCGATCGGGCTCGGTTGCAGCCGGGCGCCGCGCTGTCCGGAGTATCGGCCGCGACGTCGGATCAAGTGACCTGGGAATCTTGCGTATTGCCTGCTGAAACGTGCTTAACTAGGACTCGCATGCTGGGGATTGCGTGGATAACTTTCTCGTCTGGCGAAGTGCGGGAGGCAGTCCTAACTTCATGCGATGGATGAAGTCGAAACAGCGCGCTCGGCGAAGTTCCTGATCGATCGGCGTGGCGCCGATGCCGCGAAACAATGGGCGGCACGGCGTGCGCTCGAAGTCGGCGATGCCGAGAGCCGCGCCGCCTGGCTCCGCATCCTCCAGGCGATCATCGATCTCAGCCCGTCGCCGGGTGCCGATACGCCGTTCAACTAGAGCCTCGGTGCGGATGCATCCAAAGGTCTAGGCCTTGCGTACCCCATGACGACGACCGCGCAGGGGTCTATGATTGAAATTGACATGGAGACGCTGCTTTCGACAAAGCTCCCGCGCCGAAGGGTGATCGGCCTGGCGGCGCTGGCCGCAGGCCTCTTGCTCGCCGCCTGCGCGCCGCAACAACCGCCGGCGCCGGGCAGCTGGCAGGCGGAGTATTTTCGGCGCAAGGAGAAGTACCGGAAATGGGGCGAGGGGCATGACAATGCGTCTGCGCGCTAGCCTGTTCGTCTTGCCGCTCGGGTTCGGCCTTTGGCTCGCCGGCTGTGCCGGCAATCAGTATCCGACCACGCCGCCGGACCCAAATGATCCCAATCTGACCTGGGCCGAGAAGCACTACATCAAGAAGATGCAATACCAGCAGATGACCAACGACCGGCTGCCCTGATCGTCGTCATCACCCGCGGCGGCTTCATCGGGCAGTTGACGACCTGTCGACGGCCGTGGGTCGGGCCGGTTACCATCGCTCATGACCGTGCTGCCACTCGACGCAATTCGAAGCTACCACGCACACATCTATTTCGATGGGCCGGAGCAATGCCGGCTGGCCGAGACCCTGCGCGAGGAGATCGGGGCGCGCTTCTCGGTGCGCCTCGGCCGCTGGCACCACCGCCTCGTCGGCCCGCACATGCGCCCGATGTACCAGGTGTCATTCGCGCCCGCCGTGTTTCCGCTCCTTGTGCCCTGGCTGATGATCAATCGCCGCGGTCTCGCCGTGCTGATCCACCCCAACACCGGCCGGCCCAGGGACGACCATCTCCTGCATGCGCTGTGGCTCGGCGAGATTCTCGAACTTGATGCCACACCACTCCCGGAACACGACGATTCGCCGGAGCCGGCGATCGAACTCAACACCGATCCCACGCTGACGCCATAGTCGACTCCGCCGGCGCCGCCCCGGGGCCCGGGGACTTGCGTCCCGGACCACGTGTCCATATTGTCCGCCCCCTTTCCCGATCTCCCAGCGACGGACCGGCGATGGCGACAGGGTATTGCGGACTGGATTTTGGCACGTCCAATTCGACCCTGGCGCTCCATGCCGAAGGGCGTGCTTTCCTCTGCCCGCTGGAGGGCCGTTCGGTCACCCTGCCGAGCGCCGTCTTCTATGATGCCGAGGACCATTCGGTTCGCTTCGGCCGCGACGCGATCCGGCACTATGTCGAGGGCGTGGAAGGTCGGCTGCTGCGCGCCTTGAAGAGCGTGCTCGGCAGCAGCCTCATCGAGGAGACCACGCTGATCCAGCGCAAACGCGTCGCGATGCGCGCGATCATCGGCATGTTTCTCCGGCATCTGAAACGCACCGCCGAGGCGCATCACGGCGCGGCCTTGGACAGCGTGGTGCTCGGCCGACCGGTGCATTTCGTCGATGACGACGAGGAAGCCGACCGCCGCGCCGAGGCCGCGCTGATCGCCGCCGCCAAGGCGGAAGGCTTCCGCCATGTCGAAACCCAGCTCGAGCCGATCGCGGCCGCCCTCGCTTACGAGCAGAGCCTCAACCGGGAGGAGCTCTCGCTGATCGTCGATCTCGGCGGCGGCACCTCGGACTTCGTCGTGGCGCGGCTCTCGCCCGAACGCGCGAAACAGGCCGATCGGACCGGCGACATCCTGGGGCGCAGCGGCATCCATATCGGCGGCACGGATTTCGACCGCCGCCTGAGCATCGACAAGGTGATGCCACATCTCGGCACCGGGGTGCGGCTCGGCGAGAAGCGGCTGCCGATGCCGCATTACCTGTTCCACGACCTCGCGACCTGGCACAAGATCCCCTTCCTCTACACCTCGGAGAACCTGCATTATCTGCGCAGCATCGTGCTCAGCGCCGACCGGCCGGAACTGCTCCGGCGCCTGATCGATGTGCTCGCGCACCGCAACGGCCATCGCATCGCCGGCGAGGTCGAGGCGGCCAAGATCGCGCTCTCCGATGCCGAAACCGCATCCTTCGCGCTGCCGCTCGATCCGCCGGTCGCCGTCGATCTCGCGCGCGGCGACATGGAGCGCGCGGTGCGCGACGACACCAACCGGCTGATCGAGACCATCACGCGCTGCACCCAGGCCGCCGCCGTGCAGCCGGAGCGGATTCAATCGGTCTTCCTGACCGGCGGCTCGACCGGTATTCCGGCCGTGCGCAACCGCATCCTGGCGCATCTGCCCAATGCCAAGGCAGTGCCGGGCGATATGTTCGGCAGCGTCGGCACCGGCCTGGCGCTCGACGCCCACCGCCGGTTCGGGTAACGCGAACCCGTGCCATTCCTCCTGTCGACGCAACGCGGCCCCGCCGATACCATGCGGTGGCGCGCCATCGATGCGCAGGCAGCGGGGACTGGGGAAACGGATGTCGTCAGCGTTCAACATCGTCGAAGCGGATATCGCCGCGCTCGGCCGCGCATTGGACCAGGGCATCATCACCAGCGTGGAGCTGGTCGCCGCCTATCTCAATCGCATCGCTTTCTACGATCGGTCCGGCATCCGGCTCAACGCGGTTCCGGTGCTGAACAGCGCGATGTTTGAAGAAGCCCTGGCGTCGGACCGGCGCCGCGCTGCGGGACAGGCGCTCGGGCCGCTGGACGGAATCCCCTACACCGCGAAGGACAGCTACAAGGCGCGTGGCCTGACCGTGGCTTCCGGTTCGCCGGCCTTCGCGCATCTGGTCGCGACCGATGACGCCTTCACCATCGCTCGGCTGCGCGCCGCGGGCGCCGTGCTGATCGGCCTCACCAACATGCCGCCGATGGCCAATGGCGGGATGGAGCGCGGCGTTTATGGCCGCGCCGAAAGCCCGTATAACGCCGACTTCCTGACCTCCGCCTTCTATTCAGGCTCGTCGAACGGCTCGGGTACCGCGACCGCGGCCAGCTTCGCCGCCTTCGGTCTCGGCGAGGAGACCTGGTCCTCGGGCCGGGCGCCGGCCTCCTGCAACGGGCTTGCGGCCTATACGCCGTCGCGCGGCGTGATCTCGATGCGCGGCAACTGGCCCCTGGTGCCGACGATGGACGTCGTCGTGCCCCATGCGCGCAGCATGGCAGATCTGTTCGAGATTCTGGACGTCATCGTCGCCGACGATCCGGAGCCGCGCGGCGATTTCTGGCGGATGCAGAAGGTGCTGGAGATCCCCGCGGCGACCGAGCATCGCCCGACGCGTTACCGCGACCTCGCCGATCCCACGGCCTTGCGTGGCTGCCGCCTCGGCGTGCCGAAGGTCTTCATCAACGAGGATACTAATCCGGATTCATGGGAACCGATCGAGACGCGGGAAAGCGTCATCGCCCAGTGGCGTGCGGCGCGCGCCGCCCTGGAACGGCTCGGCGCGGAAGTCGTCGAGGTCGATTTCCCGGCGCTCACCGAATACGAGCGCGACGGTGTCGGCGGCGAGGCCCTGGTCCGGACCGGCGTGGTCCCGAAAGGATATCCGCATGCCGAGCTCTGGACGCTCAGCATGTTCGCCTGGGATGATTTTCTGAAAGCCAATGCCGACCCCGTGCTCAATGCGCTGGCCGACGTCGAAGGCAAGAAGATCTTCCCGCACCCGACCGGTGCCGTACCGGACCCGATGCACGAGCGCAACATCGCGATCGATCTCAGCGAATACACGCGCCTCGCCCGGGAGCAGGGCATCACCCCGCTGGAGCAGATCCCGGATCTCGCGGAAGGCATCCGCGGGCTGGAACGCTTCCGCCGGGAACGCCACGACGCCTGGCTCGAGGAGATGCGCCTCGACGCCCTGGTCTTTCCGACCCTGGCCGATGTCGCGCCCGCCGATGCCGACACCAATCTCGTCTCGCAGCGCATCGCGTGGCGCAACGGCACCTGGGTCGCCAACGGCAACCTGGTCATCCGCCATCTCGGCATCCCGACGGTGACCGTGCCGATGGGCATCCTCGCCGATATCGGCATGCCCATCGGCCTCACCTTCGCCGCCAAGCCCTATGAAGACACCAAGCTGCTCCGCTACGCCTACGCCTTCGAGCAATCCGGCGCCTGGCGCCTGGCGCCGCCCAGAACGCCGCCGCTCTCGAGCGACATCTTTCCGGTACGCCAGTCCCCAGCACCGGCCGCATCCACCGGATGCAGCCTCGGTGCGACCGCGGTCGATCGGCCGGACGGCCTGGTCGAGATCCGCGTCGAGGGCGAAACCCCGGCGCCGCGGGTCCGGATCTTCGTCAATGGCGTGCCGCTGGAGGTCGCCCGCGACGGCATCCGCTTCACGGCAAGTTGCAGCTTGCCCGCCCAGGCGAACCGCCCCCGCCACAGCGAATGGCGCGCGCCCTACGGCCATCTCGTTCTGATGATCGCCGACGGCGGTGGGTCGCTGCCCTTCGCGGACTACGCGGTCGTGGACGGCGTCGGATAGAGCCGATGAAAATGCTTGCCCCGCCCTGTCGATTTCAGGCCCGCTCGTTCGACGCATTGGGGAAGGGCAGGGCGCCGGAACGCGGGCGCCCTCTTGGCTGAGGAGGTTCCATCATGTGCCGCAATATCAAGACCTTGTTCAACTTCGAGCCGCCGGCGACCGAGGCGGAGATCCAGGCCTCGGCGCTGCAATTCGTGCGCAAGCTCTCGGGCTTCAACAAGCCCTCGCAGGCCAATGCCGAGGCCTTCGACCGCGCGGTGATCGAGGTCGGCGACGCGGCGCGACGGCTCTTGACCTCGCTGCACACCACCGCACCCGCCCGCGACCGCGACGTCGAGGCGCAGAAGGCGCGTGAGCGCACGCGGCTGCGCTTCACGGCTTAGTGCAGCTTTAACCGCGGCCGCACCACGCGGTTCACATGGCCGATGACGATCAGGGTCATGCCTTTCAGCCAGCCGTGGATGCCGATCAGGTGCAGCCGATAGAGCGAGAGATAGACCATCCGCGCCAGCCGCCCTTCGATCGCCATGCGGCCGCCGATCAGGTTGCCCATCAGGCTGCCGACGGTCGAATAGCGGCTTAAGGATACCAGCGAACCCTTGTCGCGATAGACGAAGGCCTCGAGCGGTCGGTTGCGGATCAGGGCCAGGATGTTGCGATAGGCGGTGATCGCCATCTGATGCGCCGCCTGGGCGCGGGGCGGGACCGGCCGCTCTTCGCCTTCCGGCACGAAGAAGCAGCAGTCGCCGATCGCGAAGACCCGGTCGTCGCGGGTCGTCTGCAAGGTCGGCCGCACCACCAGCTGGTTGCCGCGCGTGGTTTCGAGCCCGTCGATTTCCTTCAGGATTTCCGGCGCCCGCACGCCCGCGGCCCAGACCTTGAGGTCGGCCGGGATGGTCTCGCCGCCCTTGGTCCGCATCGCCTCCTGGGTCACCTCGACGATCGCGGTGCCGGTCAGCACCCGCACGCCGAGCGTCTCCAACTCCTCATGCGCCGCCTGGGCGAGCTTCTCGGGCAAAGCCGGGAGGATGCGCGGCCCGGCCTCGATCAAGGTCACCTTCAGCCGGCTCTCGTCGAAGACCTCGAGCCCGTAATGCCGGAGGCCGGCGGCGGCGTTGTAGAGCTCGGCCGCCAGCTCGACGCCGGTGGCGCCGGCGCCGACGATGGCGATCTCGACCTTGGCGTCCACCTTCGGGTTCTCGCTCAAGGCCCGCGAGACCCGCAGGCAATGGTTCAGCAGCCTTTGCCGGAAGCGGTCGGCCTGGTCGCGGTCGTCGAGGAACAGGCAGAACTGCTTGGCGCCCTTGGTGCCGAAGTCGTTGGAGACCGCGCCGATCGCGATCACCAGGTAGTCGTAGCGGATCCGGTGCCGGCCGATCAGCTCGGTGCCGTCCTCGTCCGGGACCGGCGCCACGATCACCTGACGTGCGGCGCGGTCGATACCTTCCAGGCTGCCGTAGAAGTAGCGATAGCCCCAGCGATGCCCATGGCTGCGATAGCCGACCTCGTCGAGATTGGCGTCGAGCGAGCCCGCCGCCACTTCATGCAGCAGCGGCTTCCAGATATGGGTCCGGTTGCGCTCCAGCAGGATGACGTCGAAATCCTCGCGGCCGAGCTTCGCCCCCAGCCGCCGCACCAGCTCCAGCCCGCCGGCCCCGCCGCCGACCACCACGATCTGAGTCTTCAAGATGAACTCCGAATCCCAAGCCCCACCTGAAGGCTCTAGCACATTGCTCCATGGCGCAAGACGAACCTGCGCCGCCAGAATGGACTTAAACCAAAGTGGGACGCGCGCAGCCAATGCCGCCTGGCTATGGAATCGATGGCGGCGGCGCTCACGCCCCCGAGCGCGGCACCAGCAGGCAGCGGAGCTCGCCGGTGCCGGGGCCGCCCGGGCCTTCGTTGCGGCAGATCCAGAAATTGCCGTCGATGCTGTCGCGCAGCCGCGTGGTGATGCCTTCGACATGCTCGCCGGTCGCGACCACGGTCCAGCCGCGGCCCTCCGCGACCACCTCGCCGGGGGCCATCAAACGGCAGTCATGCGGGCCGCAGCAGTTCCGTGTCTTCGGGTCCCGCATGATCCAGGATGCATCGCCATGCGCGAAAGCCAGCGACGCCGTCGCGGCGGCGGCGCAGAACGGCAGGACGATCAACGCAGAGCGCAGCAAGGCTGTCATCGCGAGCCCTCCCGGTTCCTTGGCCATGATACAAGGGACGACAGCCGCGCGAAAGCCGCCGCAAGATGCCGCAGCGCGCCGGGTGCGCAATGTCACTTCTCTTTCCGGCGCCCGGCGCGGCATGATGGCGGCAACGCCGTCCTTCTTCAAAGGAGTCGCGCCATGAAATCCAGCTATCGCCAGCGTTCGATCGGCAACCGCAAGCTCAATCCCGAAACGCTGATGACCAGCTACGGCTATGATCCCTTCCTCTCGGAAGGGTCGGTGAAGCCGCCCGTCTTTCTCACCTCCACCTTCGCCTTCCGCTCCGCCGAGGACGGCAAGGAGTTCTTCGACTATGTCTCCGGCCGCAAGACGCCGCCCAACGCGCAGGACGCGGGCCTCGTTTATTCGCGCTTCAACCACCCGAACCTGCAGATCGTCGAGGAGCGGCTCGCGGTGCTGGAAGGCGGCGAGGGCGCGCTGATGTTCGCCAGCGGCATGGCGGCGATCACGGCGTCGATCCTGGCCTTCGCCCGGCCCGGCGACACCATCCTGCACAGCCAGCCGCTCTACGGCGGCACCGAGACCTTGTTCGTCGGCACGCTCGCGCCCTTCGGCCTGAAGGCGGTCGGCTTCACCGACGGCCTGAGCGCCGGCGCGGTCGAGGCGGCAGTGGCCAAGACCGCCGGCTCGAACGTGCCGATCATCTACATCGAGACGCCCGCCAACCCGACCTGCGGCCTGGTGGATTTCGAGCTGATGGTGAAGGCCGCCGACGAGATCGCCAAGCGCCAGGGCACGCGGCCGCTGATCGTCGTTGACAACACCATGCTGGGCCCGATCTTCCAGGCGCCGCTGCAGCACGGCGCCGACATCGTGGTCTATTCGCTGACCAAGTATGTCGGCGGCCACAGCGATCTGGTCGCCGGCGGCGTGATCGGCCGCAACAAGGACCTGACGGCGATCAAGAAGATCCGCAGCGCCTTCGGCATGCAGCTCGATCCGCATTCGAGCTGGATGCTCGGCCGCTCGCTGGAGACCTTGCACCTGCGCATGGAGCGCGCCAGCACCAGCGCCTCGAAGATCGCGCGCTGGCTGAAGGACCATCCCAAGGTGGCCGAGGTGCATCACCCGGAGCTGATCGAGCGCGGCAACTACCAGGCGGTCTACAAGAAGACCTGCAAGGCCGGTGGCTCGACCTTCGCCTTCACCTTCAAGGAGGCCGGCGAGGCGGGCGCCTTCCGCTTCCTCAACGACCTGCATCTCTTCACGCTGGCCGTCAGCTTGGGCGGCACGGAATCCCTGATCTCGCACCCGGCCTCGACCACGCATTCCGGCGTGGCGAAGGCGATCCGCGACAGCGTCGGCGTCACCGATGGGTTGGTGCGGGTCTCGGTCGGGCTGGAGAATGCCGACGACCTGATCGCCGACCTGGCCGAAGCCATGGAGAAGGTGTGAGTGCGGGGCGCCTAGGCCGCGTCGCGCGATGCCGGGCTGAGCGCCATCAGGAAGTGCTGGAGCATCGCGACCCGGTGACCGCCGCCGCCGGACTGCAGCGTCACCGAGGCTGCGCCCGAGGGCTCGACGGCGACCGTGATCGCGCTCTGGCGCGACGGACCCGCCTCGGGATCCACGATCAGGATCTCGACCGCGGCTTTGCCGGTCGGACCGCCCATGGCGGCCTGCATCTGCTTGGCAAAGCCCATCGCCTCGCCGAGGAATTTCGCGATCTCGTTCTCGCCGGCGCCGGCCGGCAGCGAGCCTGTCGCCCAGCCGCTCCCGGCATCGACCCGAAACGTCGCCGCCAGTCCCTCCGCCGCGAGTGAGCGCTCGTGGAAGGCGGGTTTGGCGGTGACCGGCGCGACCGCGGGCTCCGGCGCAGGGGCAAGACCGCCGTGCTGCTGTGGGGATTTCTTCGCAATCCGTGCCGCGCTTGCCGGCGCTTTCCGGCTGCGGGCGTTGTCCACCGCAACCGCTGTCGCTCGTCCACCGCTCCGCGCCACCGCTGACTCCTGTTGCAAGCCATGACTCAGGAAGAGCCCATGGCGGGAGGCTAGCGGCGAAATCTTGCGCAAACGTAAAAGCGTCCGGCGAGGATAGCGCGCAATTGCCCCGCATTTTAGCGATCCGGCTTGCACGGTGCGGGCATCGTAGAAATTCTCCAGCGGCAGCCGGCCCTGGGTCCTGCGGAACGGCGTCTGCGGCAAGATTTGATTCTGTCTGCGTCCGGTCTGCGTTGGAGGTCAGGCAAGTCCTTGATCCTGCCTGCGTCCGGTCTGCGTCGGAACGCGGCGCTGCTGATTCCGTCTGTGTCCCGTCTGCGTTGGTGTTCGGCACCTGGTGCTGTCTACGTCCGCCGCGTTGCGCCAAACATTCCTGATTTTGTCCGTGTCCGGTCCGGGTAGGAGGTCGCCAAGCCCTTGATCCTGCCTGCGTCCGGCCTGCGTCGGAACGCGGCGCTGCTGATCCCGTCTGTGTCCCGTCTGGGTTGGCGCTCGGCAACCTGGTTCCGTCTGCGTCCGTCTGCGTGAGCCAAGCATTCCTGATTCTGTCCGTGTCCAGTCCGGGTAGGAGGTCGCCAAGCCCTTGATCCTGCCTGCGTCCGGTCTGCCTCGGAACGCGGCGCTGCCGATTCCGTCTGTGTCCCGTCTGTGTTGGCGCTCGGCACCCTGGTTCCGTCTGCGTCCGTCTGCGTTGCGCCAAACATTCCTGATTTTGTCCGTGTCCAGTCCGGGTAGGAGGTCGCCAAGCCCTTGATCCGGCCTGCGTCGGAACGCGGCGCTGCTGATTCCGTCTGTTTCCCGTCTGCGTTGGTATTCGGGAACCTGGTTCCGTCTGCGTCCGTCTGCGTTGAAGGTGACAATCTAAATTCTGTCTGCGTCCCGTCTGCGTTGCAGCGCGGAAGAAACGAGACGCGGCATGACGATTCAAATTGAAAGTCCGCCGCTCCGCGGGATGGATCGCGGCGCATTTCATCGATGCAAGCTGAACCGTTCCGGGTCCATCACCGCGAAGTCAATTATAGCGCATTTCATGAGCCAACTCCATCTTCGCCGCGAGAAAAGCCGCGCTCAGAATTCAGCACCATCGTCATCCTTGGACCCGTCGCCCATGAAGAAAGCGGATCAGTCGCCTTGCAACGCCGGCTCGCGCCAGCGCCAGGGCTCGGTGGTGCGATGGAGTTCCCGATAGCGCAGCAGATTGGCCGCGGAGACGGTCGGCAGCGTGACGCCGTCGACCGCGATCGTCCCGTCATGGGCCAGCGGAAGCAGCCAGCGGAATTCGACACCGCCCCAGAAACGTGTGACCGGCCCGGGCTCGACCAGGGTGAATTCCACCATCACGCCTTCGGCCAGCAGCGCGCGCTTATGCGCGAACCGCTTCGCCGCAATCTCGCGCCAGTCCCCAGCCGCCGCCGAACCGAGAAAGCGATCGAGCGCCGCAAACGAAGTCGCCGGCAGCAGCAGTTCGATATCGCGATGCGCCCGCGCCGGCGACAACCGAGCAACTCCTCCGCCCAGCCGCCGAGCACCAGCGGCGCGAAACCGGCGCACTGAAGGTGCAGATGGACGCGCTTCAGGAATTCTAGATTGCTCGCGCTGCTTTCGCTCATGCGGGAATCTCAAGGGTGGCGACGCCGGTATGCTACGGCGGCGGCGCCGGAAGAAAGCAAGCGCGATCAGGGCAGATTGCTGTCCACTTGCCGCACTCCCTCGGTCGTCGCGTATGGCTAGGCGGGGCGAAAGGCAATTCCATAAAATGGTACTAAGTAGGTGAATTCTACTCGTCTCGATTGTGGCAGGCGCACGGAAGCTGTATATTCTCGCTTCTAAGATGTGGGAGCGCGTCCAGTGCTGAATGTGTTTGCCCGCCTGTTGTTGACAAGCACGGCGCTTGCACCCGTTGGATTGACCTACGCATGGGTAGCGGGGTTCGAGGGATTTGTAATCGCCTCTGCATTGCTTACGGGCGGATGTGTCTTGCTTGTGATCATTTGTCTCCTCCTGCTCTGGAGAGCGCAAAAATCATTAGCGGCTTCTTCATTCCAGGCAGATGAGGTCGAGGCTGCTGATCATGAAAACACTGCGTTCCTCTTACTCTATGTGATGCCGCTCTTCACTTCACAGCTCGATACGCTTGATTGGAAATTCTGGATTCCAACCGTGTTCATCTTCGGAATAATCACTGCGACGGGATACAACTATCACTTTAACCCGATGCTCGGGCTGTTAGGCTGGCACTTCTATAAGGTCAAATCAGTCGAGGGCGTAAAATTTGTCCTAATAACTAAGAAGCAGCTTAGGACGGCGTCA
The DNA here is from genome assembly GCF_054658695.1 of Dongia sp. agr-C8. Lineage (NCBI taxonomy): Bacteria > Pseudomonadati > Pseudomonadota > Alphaproteobacteria > Rhodospirillales > Dongiaceae > Dongia > Dongia sp. agr-C8. The sequence continues at coordinate 636,168 of NZ_BAAGHZ010000004.1, read as the reverse complement.
ACGAAGCTCACTGTGGGGCAACTCACAGAGTACGTGTTGCTCGACTTGGGGGGGAAGTAGATGGCGGAGCTATATGCCGCTTGTTGGCAAGAAGGACAGTTTGTAGTCAAACGCGTCCTCTTGGCGCGGCAGGTAAGAAATCAGGTTGGAGAGTTGTTCGAGGCGCAAGAGCGGGAGTTTCTCAGGGGCATTGATGACCGCATCCAATTCACTGGCGAATGGAGACCTGAGCCTAACGAACTGCTGGTGCTCGCTCAGCCGGCCGAAGCTCAAATAGTGATCGACGCAGTATCGCGGAACCCAATCGCGCTTCCGAATATTGACGCTGCCAACTTCGCCGACGAAGGCATTGTCAGTCTTTTTACGGCTTTCCCCCAAGGCGGCGGTCACCGAGTTGTTTTCCAGGCCTTCACGAGACAGCAGGTTCTCTCACGAAAGTTTACGGTGCTGTTTGATGGTCAGGTGTTTAACCGCGTGAGCTCGCCGGTCTTCTCACTGGGCGATCGGATTGTTGCAATGTTGGACCCTGCCGGAAACCTGCTGTTCAAGAGCTTCTCTATTGTTCGGAAGATATTCGACATCGCCCACGTCTATCGAGCAGCGACGGACGTCGAACTCGGGGAATTTTGCAACAACGCAAAATTAGCAGTTGAGGATGCCGCAGCGTTCATCAGCATGGCGGACGAGGGAATTCGTAAAGCAGTGTTTGCTCTGGCGAGGGCGGAGGTTCTAGAGAATCACGAAGTTGCGGAGATCCGCACGCAAGCTAGGTCAATTGGTTTCCGGATTTCTATACGCAGGGGGAGACTTGTCGTGCCTCAAGATCGGAAGAGCGCGAAAGAACTGCTCAGCTTCTTGCTCGACAAGGTTTACCGAGGAGCAATCAATCAGCAGCTTTTCATAACGAACTCGCATAGACCGCTTTGAAAGCGAGCTTACCTACTTGTCAGGCGGGGAGGAAAGGTCTGGCTCTGGGGGGCTACAATATCAGTGCTCTTGCCTCACCCCTTCTTCGCTTCCGCCACGATCCAGTCCTTGAACAGCCTGATCTCCGGCCGTTCGTTGGCGCCTTCGGGTAGACTAGGTAGCGAGATCGAAGTCTAGCCCCGATCTGCGCACCATCCGGCGCCCAGTAGAAATCGAGTCTCAATCTCTTTCTTGGGGGACTACTTTTCGAGCGATGCGCTTACTGCGCGTCTTGAAACGCCCCAGTTTCTACGGTCGATCACAGAACGAAGGTCTATCTTGCTTCCTTCGCGGGGAAAACGCGTGTTGATAAGCGAGACCGGCGCTTGCGCCACTCGCTCCAACTCCTCGATGAATTTAATGGTTGTCACAGTCAATTGCTCGAAGCGTCGGGCATTCGCATTTTGTCCGCTTATATAGTCAGCAAATGTTAGAACGATATCGGTTGGCGCATTTAGCGCGCATGCGTCACGAAACTGGTCCCATTCAAACCATCCAACCCTTCGTGGTTTTCCTGAGCGAGAGCCCTTTTCATAAGCAACGACTTCCTCCGGATCAATTTCCGCAATCCTAGCGATTTCGCGAAATCCCACTTCATGCTTGAGCTTGCCTGATGTGTTCTCAGGGTTATCAGGCGGGTTTCCAACTCGAATGGGCTGAGGGCGGACAACCATTAGGATTCGCCGTACACGACTCGGAGATATTCCTGCTTCGGCCAAACAACCCGCAACATTGGTGTCCCTGGATGTAACGTGCGGATACTGGCCGTGGAATATGCTCAGTCCACTGCCTTGGGTGCCCTCTAGAAGGATCGAATGACCCCTTCGATAGGCATCCTCCAATTGGTCGCGAGTTGCTCCTTTATAGGGAGGTTTGTCTCCGACATAGCACGCTAGTTCTGGGAAATCGCGCGCCAATTTAACCAGTCCCGGCTTGCGGCCTAGTATACGTCGAGCTGCTGCTGCACCGCTACCTTGCCCAGTGGAAGAGATCGACGTGACGAGTTCCCGCTCCGTCTCTATGTCCTCGTCGGAGATGACCATAGCCTGAGGGTCGATATAGAGGCGGTCCTGTGAAATTGCACAGTCCGATATTTCCTTGAGAAGCACTTTGATGTTGATCGTACTGCCTGGGCCGAGCAGAAGCTTCGCATTCGTATCGCGTGCGCCGGAGGGCAGGTGCACGTATGTAAAGACTCCTGAACCGCTAGACACTGTATGGCCCGCGTTTGGTCCGCCAACGCGCACCAACACATCATAATCCCGCGCCAGATAGGCGGCGACGTGCCCTTTACCTTCACTGCCGAACTGGCCGCCGACGATCACATCGACGCAACGAACGTCGGGAGGAGAGTATAAGCCCAATCTGGCTGCAACACGCACGAGCGTATCGCTGCTGTCGGTATGTGTTGTGTAGATGCGAACATCTGCGTCTCTCTTGAACGCAATGATGTCGTTCTCATCCTTAATAAGGTCAGCGTCAGTGTAGCTCTCTACGCGACCCTTGCGTTCGTTTACTTCTTTGAATCGAGATTCAAGTTCGTTTCGCTCAGCCCATAGGTGGGCGTGAATAACATCGAGGTCATGGCGGTGACGGAAGTGCTGGAGTTGCTTTGCTTTACGGATGTTATCGATGACCACCGATGTCGTATCATCGAGCATGCCAACTTCGGTTATCAAAGCGTCGAGTATCCATTTGTGATCTGTCTCGCTGTCTAAAATATCGCCCAATCCTTGGAGCGATTTGCGATCGGTCGGTAGCCCTCTCTTTGATGCCTCCTGACGCAATATTGCGCTTGTCTTTAGTAAGTGAAATCCAAACCGGTCGCGAAGGTTACGGCCTAGTTTTGATTTGCCCGTACAGATATGGCCGCTTACCACAACAACTGACCTCAAGACCCGTGCCTCCCCCCGATTGCATGAATTATTGCATTCGCGACGGCGCTGCCGCTTTGATCATGCAGTTCAATCACAATGTCTGCGATCCTAGACAGGGCTCTCGCAGATACTTCGTTTGGCTGAACGGCTGCGGCGGCATAGGGTGTGTTCCCGGAGTACTCGCCGCCCTGACTCATCTTTGAATTGTAACGCGCCTCGAGGATTTCTTCTGGCGCTGTTAAATGTGCGTGGAACACCGCTGACTTGAATGATTGTCTGAAGTGGGCGACCTGACGCTCTTTGCGGACGCTATCGAGTAACCATCGGGTCTGGCCGGGTGTGTCACGGATTGACTTGCTCGCGACATCGTCTATGAGCCAACGATAGTCGGTGTCTTCGTCAAGACTATCGCCGAGCTTCTGCAGTTCGAGGCGACTTTGACCTCCGCCGCGATCGGCAGCAAGCGCTCTGAGATGATTGCCCGATTTGATAGCAGTAAAACCGTGACCATCAATAAGGCTGTCGGCGACTGACGTTTTCCCGACTGCTATCGGCCCACTGAGTAAAAGGACGATCCTGTGGTCGTTCATACTCTGTCAAACTCAAGCCCGTTTCCGCGCCATTCGGGTTCGGCCAGGGCTCGGTCGACGAACTCCACAACGGAGCGTGCGTAACGAGCGCTGCGCGGATACGGTCCAGGTGGATCTGCTAGTTCAACTCGCCAAGGCCGAGCGAGAGTGGCTAGAACTCTTTCAGCGAGTTGGAGGTCTTCGGGCGCGTAAACCTGTACGCGAGTCTCATTGGGTAGTGGAAGATCTCCGTCGATCAAGACCTCAATCATTGACGTCTTGCTATGAGCCCGCAGCATTGCCGCTTTGTCGTTTGGAGATTGGGCAACCGGAATCTGATGTTGGCGGTAGTAGCGCCCGTTGGTCGGCGACGCATCGAATCCCGGCTTGTCGCCCCGTCGCAAGAAGCGGGTCATCGCAACATTAAATCGGCAGAGAGAATACTCCACGCTGTCGATTGCTTCGGCAGGCACGCCGATCGCCATGTGAGGAAAACCTGCAGCCAACTTTGCTTTCAAAATCCTTGGCTGTTGGTCGAGGGTGAGGAAGGCATACTGCCCAAATCCGCGAGCGACATCCTGCTTGCTGGATTTTGAACGAAGATGCGTTTGGCCGAAACCGGCCTTGGCAAGGGAAGGCTTCCCCAGGAGTGCGCTCACTCGGGCTATGAATGGTAGGTAGTGAAGTGGCGCATAGTGATGGATTTCAGAAATATGATTATCCCTCAGGAACCCCAACTTTCGCTCCCCCTTCTTTCATTCAATAGTAGCATAGTGATCTGGCCTACCGGCGAGGACTTCTTTTAAAGATAGAGGGTTGGCGACATTTTCCCGTCTGGAGGAAAAGCAAAATAATTCAAGTTCTTAGAGGCTTGGCCCTTATATCGAGGAGTCCGGCAGCCTCACCCCGTCTTCGCCTCGGCCACGATCCAGTCCTTGAACAGCTTGATCTCCGGCCTGGCGTCGGCGCCGTGGGGGAAGACCAGGTAGTAGCCGAAGCCGGTCCGGAGCCGCGGGGCGCAGGGCGCCACCAGCCTGCCGTCCTTGATCATGTCGGCGACGAGAGAGTCCTGGCCGAGGGCAAGGCCTTGCCCTTCTTGCGCGGCGCGCAGCAGAAGGGTGGAATCGCCCATCACGGTGGAGCGGCGCTCGAGCGCGACGGCATCGCCTTCGTCACCCAGGCCCGCGGCCTCCAGCCATTCCCGCCAATCGGGCCAGGGATTGGTGGCCCGCCAGTCGAGCCGCAGCAAGTGCTGGTTTCTGAAATCCTCCAGCTGCTCGATCGGGTGGCGCGCGAGATAGCCCGGCGCGCAGACCGGGTAGATCTCGTCTTCGAAGAGGTTGATCGCTTCCAGCCCGGGATAGCGGCCCTGACCGAAGCGAATGCCGAGATCGGCCTCGCCCTGCGCAATGTCGACCAGATGCTTCGCCGGATCGAGCAGCACGTCCTGCGCGCCCGGCAGCGCGCGATAGGCGGGCAGGCGCTTGATCAGCCAGTTCGCGGCGAAGGCCGGCTCGGTGGTGAGCCTGAGGCGCTGCAGCTGGGGCCGCTGCCGCATCCGCTCGACGCCCTGCTGCAGCATCCGCAAGCCGGCGGAGAGATGATCGCGCCCGCGGATCGCCGGCTCGGTCAGGGTGAAGGAATTGCTGCGCCGCTCGAGCAGCTTCACGCCCAGGTCCTGCTCCAGGGCCTTCACCTGCTGGCTGATCGCGCCGGGGGTCACGTGGAGCTCCGCGGCGGCGAGCGAAATGCTCTGCAGCCGCGCGACGGCCTCAAAGGCGCGGAGCGTGGTGAGGGGCGGCATGCGGGCCGGCGGCACGCTGATCGCCGCTGGCGCCGGCAGCCGCGCGGGCGCCTTGGCCGCGCGCGGCTTGTATTGGCCGCGGGCCCGCGTGGACTTCTTTCGGGTGGGTTCTTCCGCCATCGGGAAACTCCGTGTCTCCGCGGGGGATAGCGCTCTGGCGAGCGCGCGCACCTCTCGGTGCGCACCCCTCATCCAACTCCGGCCCCGCGGACAAATGTCCGCATTCGCGGACGGGGGCTCGCCCTTGCTCGCCAAGCCTCCGTATCCTTCTCCCACAAGGGGAGAAGGCTTAAAGGGCCGTGCTTTAGTTTAACTAAAGCGATGCCTCAAGACTTCTGACGCGCATTGGCACCAGAAGCCGCCAAATATAAGCCTCATAGGCAGGCGATCAAGCTTTGACGCCGGCCGGCATGTTTTAGCTGGAGGCTCAGATGCAGACCCTTCTCACGCCCTTCGATCTTCGGTCCTACAACCGGACGCTCGATCTCGAACTGGCCCATGCCGACGCGCGGCAGTTGCTGGATATCGGCCTGGTGCGGGCCGCGGACGGCTCGCTGCGGCTGGCGGAGGACCCGTCGCAGCCGGTGGGCCCGGGCCGGGCGCAGCGGGCTGGGCGGGCTGTTTTCGAGGCCCTGGCGGGCTTCTTCCGCTGGCTGCGCAGCCTGCCGCTGCGGAGCCCGAATTGGCATCCGCATTTCTTCCTTCGGGAGTGACACCGGCGCGGCCGGAAAAAGTCGTAAAAACGCTTGTCTTTTCAGTCGGTTATGGCTCGCGATTCCGTCCCCGATTTGCTTGGTTTCGGGGGCGGAATCTGCTATCTTTTTCCGGTCGATTCCCATGCCGCCCTGTGATGCCAGGGCCCAGCCATAACTCATTGATTTTGAAAGCGTAACCCGCAAGTGTCCGACGCGCCTACGAACCCGCCCGCAGTCCCTCCCGGTACGCCACCCTCCGACATCGCGCCGATCACGATCGAAGAGGAGATGAAACGCTCCTACCTCGACTATGCGATGAGCGTGATCGTCTCCCGCGCGCTGCCCGATGTGCGCGACGGGCTGAAGCCGGTGCACCGCCGGATCCTCTACGGCATGCGCGAAAGCGGCTTTGCCTCCAACAGCGGCTACAAGAAGTCGGCGCGCGCGGTTGGCGACGTCATGGGTAAGTACCACCCCCATGGCGACAGCGCGATCTACGACGCGCTGGTGCGCATGGCGCAGGATTTCTCCATGCGCGTGCCGCTGATCGACGGGCAGGGCAATTTCGGCTCGATGGACGGCGATCCGCCCGCGGCGATGCGCTACACGGAATCGCGCCTGAACAAGGTGGCCGAGAGCCTGCTCGAGGACATCGACAAGGAGACGGTCGACTTCCAGCCCAACTATGACGGTGCCTATCTCGAGCCGTCGGTCCTGCCGGCCGGCTTCCCGAACCTGCTGGTCAACGGCGCCGGCGGCATCGCGGTCGGCATGGCGACCAACATCCCGACCCACAACCTGGGCGAGGTGATCGACGCCTGCTGCGCGCTGATCGACGATCCTTCGCTCAATATCGAAGGGGTGATGGCGCATATCCCCGGCCCGGATTTCCCGACCGGCGGCCTGATCCTCGGGCGCAACGGCATCAAGAGCGCCTATGTGAACGGCCGCGGCTCGATCACCATGCGCGGCCGCGCCACCATCGAGGAGATCCGCAAGGACCGCGAGGCGATCGTCATCACCGAGGTCCCCTATCAGGTGAACAAGGCCCGCATGATCGAGCGCATGGCCGAATGCGTGCGCGAGAAGATCATCGAGGGTATCGCCGACCTGCGCGACGAGAGCGACCGCGACGGCGTGCGCGTCGTGGTCGAGCTGAAGCGCGACGCCATGGGCGACGTGGTCTTGAACCAGCTCTACCGCTTCACGCCGCTGCAGTCCTCGTTCAGCGTCAACATGCTGGCCTTGAACGGTGGTCGGCCGCAGGTGATGTCGATCCGCGACGTGCTGGTCGCCTTCCTGGAGTTCCGCGAGCAGGTCATCACCCGCCGCACCATCTTCGAGCTGGCCCAGGCCCGCAACAAGGCCCACACCATGCTCGGCCTGGCGCTCGCGGTCGCGAATATCGACGAGGTGATCGCGCTCATCCGCGCCGCGCCCAACCCCGATGTCGCGCGCGAGCAGCTGCTGGCCCGCGCCTGGCCGGCCTCGACCATCGTGCCGCTGGTGCGCCTCATAGACAATCCTGACTTCTCCGACGCGCCGGACACGACCTACAAGCTCTCGGAAGCGCAGGCCAAGGCGATCCTCGATCTCCGCCTGCAGCGCCTGACCGGGCTGGAGCGCGAGAAACTGGCCGACGATCTCGGCGAACTCGCCAAGCTGATCACCGACCACCTGGAGACCCTGGATGACCGGGTGAAGCGCCAGGCGATCATGCGGTCCGAGCTGGTCGCGATCAAAGAGCAATTCGGCACGCCGCGCCGCACCACGATCCAGGATCTCGAGTTCGAAGAGGATGTCGAGGACCTGATCCAGCGCGAGGACATGGTCGTCACCGTGACGCATGGCGGCTACATCAAGCGCGTGCCGCTCTCTGCCTATCGCGCCCAGCGCCGCGGCGGCAAGGGCCGCGCCGGCATGGCGACGCGGGACGAAGATTTCGTCACCAAGGTCTTCGTCGCCAACACCCATGTGCCGATGCTGTTCTTCTCGACCCGCGGCATGGTCTACAAGTCCAAGGTCTGGCGCATGCCGGTGGGCAATCCGCAGGCCCGCGGCAAGGCGCTCATAAACCTGCTGCCGCTGGAAGAGGGCGAGACCATCTCGACAATCATGCCGCTGCCGGAGGACGAGAGCAGCTGGGCACAGCTCAATGTGATGTTCGCGACTTCGAGCGGCGACGTCCGCCGCAACGAGCTCTCGGACTTCGTCGATGTGAAGGCCAACGGCAAGATCGCGATGAAGCTGGCGGACGGCGAGCGGCTGATCGGTGTCGCGGTCTGTACCGATGCCAACGACATCCTGCTCGCGGCCAAGAGCGGCAAGGCGATCCGTTTCCCGGTCGATGACGTCCGCGTCTTCGCCGGCCGCGCCTCGACCGGCGTCCGCGGCATCAAATTGGATGAGGGCGACGAGGTCGTCTCGATGTCGGTGCTGCACCATATCGACGTGGAGACCGAGGAGCGCGACGCCTATCTCCGCTACGCCGCCGCCAAGCGCCGCAGCGTGGGCGAGGAAGTCGAGGAAGAAACCAACGGCGAGAGCGCCGAGCCGTCCAACGTCGCGCTCTCGATCGAGCGTATCGCCCAGCTCGAGGCGGCCGAGGAGTTCATCCTCACCGTCACCGAGAAGGGCTACGGCAAGCGCTCCTCATCGTATGAGTATCGCACCGCGGGTCGCGGCGGGCAGGGCATCGCCAACATCGAGGTCTCCAGCCGCAACGGCAACGTGACCTCGTCCTTCCCGGTCGAGGAGAGCGATCAGATCATGCTGGTGACCGATGCCGGCAAGCTGATCCGCACCGAGGTCCACGACATCCGCATCGCGCGCCGCCAGACCCAAGGCGTCACCATCTTCAAGGTGGCCGACGATGAGCGGGTGGTCGCCGTCGCTCACTTGAGCGGCATGGCGGAGGAGGGCGACGAGAACGGTGAGAGCGGAGACAGCGAGTCAGAGTCCGGGGGAGAGGGCAATGGCGGGAAGTGACCGCATCGGAGTCTATCCGGGCACGTTCGACCCGATCACCAACGGCCATCTCGACATCATCCGGCGGGCAAGCCGGGTCGTCGATCGGCTGATCGTCGCGGTCTCGACCAATGCCGGGAAAGGCCCGCTGTTCTCGATCGAGGAGCGGGTCGCCCTGGTGAAGGAAGAGATCAAGGACCCGCAGAACGGCTTGAACGGCGGCAACGTCCAGGTGGTGCCGTTCGACAACCTGCTGATCCAGTTCGCGGCCAGCGTGAAGGCGACCTTCATCATCCGCGGCCTGCGGGCGGTTTCCGACTTCGAATACGAGTTCCAGATGGCGGGCATGAACGCGCGGCTGGACCCGGCAATCGAGACCGTGTTCCTGATGGCCTCGGAGCGCCACCAGTTCATCTCCTCCCGCTTCGTCAAGGAAATCGGCAAATTGGGCGGGGAAATCAGCCAGTTCGTCTCCCCCCGCGTGGTCCAGACCCTGAAACGCAAGTTCGCCGAGGCCCAGGATCGAGGCGGGGAGTAAAGGCTTGCTTTTTGGCCTGGTATTTGGGATTTCATCGCCGCGAATGGGCCGGTAGCTCAGTGGTAGAGCAACTGACTTTTAATCAGTAGGTCGCGGGTTCGAACCCCGCCCGGCTCACCAACGCGGCAGAACATGCGCGACACGCTCTTTCCACCGCCCCGCTTCTTCAACTCCAAGGACGCCGCCACGGCGCCGGCCGCGCGCAGGGTGCATGAGATCTGCAACCGGGCGGTCTGGCGCTCGCTCGGCTTCGGCCAGCGCATCCAGGCCGCAGCGCTGGCGCTCTGCTGGCCGCTGACGGCGGCGGTCGTTGCGGTCCCCTGGCTGCGTCGCAACGCGAAGGCGGTGCAGGCAATGACCGGCAAGGGCCCGCTGCGACAGCTTGCTGAAATCCTCGACCTGGCGATCCGCCACAGCATCAGCCCGCGCTACTACTACATGTTCGAGTTCTATCTCGATGAGCGCATGCGCCAGGCCGGCAATTACCTGATGCGCTATGAGACCAAGCAGATCGCCTATCGCCTGCTGCGCCCCGAGCAGGAGACCACCGGAACGCCGATCAAGAACAAGATCGCCTTCGCCATCTATTGCCAGCAGCATGATCTTCCCGCCGTGCCGCTGGTCGCCGCCTTCCGCGACGGTAAGCGCCTGCCGGAGATCGGCATGGCGCAGACGCCGGAGACCGATCTCTTCGCCAAGCGCGTGCTCGGCAAGGGCGGCGCCCGGGCCTATCGCTGGAACTGGATCGGCAACGGCCGCTACCGCAGCACGACCGGCGATGAATGCTCCGGCGCGGAACTCCTGGACCAGGTTGCGGCGCTGTCGAAGCGCGAGGCCTATCTGCTGCAGCCGGCGCTGACCAACCACGCGGCCTTGCGCGAGCTCTGCTTGAATGCGCTTGCCACCGTGCGGCTGCTGACCTGCCGCGACCCGCAGGGCCGCTTCGAGGTGACCAATGCCTCCTTCCGCATGTCGGCGAATCCGAAATCGGCGGTCGACAACATCCATGCCGGCGGCATCGCGACGCCGGTCGATCTCGCGACCGGACGGCTCGGTCCGGCCAGCGATCTCGGCCTCGGCCCAAAATTCGCCTGGCACGACGTGCATCCGGTGACCGGCGCGCAAATCACCGGCCGCATCCTGCCCTTCTGGGAGGAGACGATGGCGCTCGCGCTGCGCGCCCATGCCGCTTTCGCCGAATGGACCGTGATCGGCTGGGACATCGCCATCCTCGACGAAGGCCCGCGGCTGATCGAGGGCAACAAGGGACCGGACGTGGACCTGATCCAGCGACCGCTGCGCGGACCGATCGGCAACGGCCGCTTCGGCGAACTCCTCGCCTACAACCTCGAACGGGTCACGCGGTGACCGAACAGGGCAAAGCCGTCCCGATCAAGGTGCCGCAGTTCCCGCCGCCGCATCTCGTGCTTTGGGGGCACGCCGAACGTTCGCCGATCACGCGGCTGCGGCGGGCCTATCGCACCGCCTGGCAGCGTCGGTTCGGCCCGCATGATTTTCTGCGCACGGCGATCGGCTGGCTGCTCTGGCCGTTCGTCAGCTTGGTGCTGGCGGTGCGGACTGGCCTCAGGCTCGGCGGCCCGGTGGCGCGCAGCGGCGGACCCGGCGTGGTGCGACAGATCCTCCAACAGGCCTGGATCTCGCTCTCTCAGCGCATCTCGCCGCGCTACTACTATATCTTCGAGCTGCACCGGCCGGCGTTGCGGCGACGTGCCGTCGAGTATCTGACCCGGGTCGAGACCAAGAGCGGGATCTACCGCGCGCTGAAGCAGCGCGGCGATCGCTCGAGCTTCGTGCGGATCAACGACAAGCTCTCCTTCGCCTTCTTCTATGGGCGGAACGGGTTGCGCGTGGCGCCGGTCTTCGCCGCCTTTCGCGCCGGGCTTCGCGTCGGCAATGTCGGCGACGGCCGCCTGCCGGAAGGCCAGGATCTCTTCGTGAAGAAGATCGAGGGCCGCGGCGGGATCGGCGCCGAGCTCTGGCTGGCCCAGCCGCATGGCCGCTACCGCAACACCGCAGGCGAGGAATTGACCGGCGAGGATCTGGTCACGCGCGTGCTTGGATACTCCAAGCAGGCCGACTATCTGATTCAGGCGCGGCTGGTGAATCATCCGGGGTTGGCCGACCTGACGCCGGGCGCGCTCTCCACCGTGCGGCTGCTGACCATCCTCAACGAGCAGGGCGAGCCGGAGGCGGTCAACGCCGCCTTCCGCATGGCGATCAGTGCGGCCTCGCCGGTCGACAACTTCCATGCCGGCGGCATCGCCGCGGCGGTGGACATGGCGACGGGCGGCCTCGGCGCCGCGACCGGTCTCGGGCTCGGCGGCGATTTCCGCTGGCATGACAATCATCCGCTGACCGGCGGCCGGATACGCGGCCGCGTGCTGCCGGATTGGCCGGAGGCGGTGGCGCTGGCGATCGCGGCGCATCGCTTGATCGCCCCAAGGGTCATGGTCGGCTGGGATATCGGCTTCCTGCCCGATGGCCCCTGCCTGATCGAAGGCAATACCGGGCCCGACGCCGACATCCACCAGCGCACCGAATTGCAGCCGCTCGGCAACGCGCGCTACGGCGCGCTGCTGGCCTTTCACATGGAGCGGCGGCTGGGCCTACGTGGCTGAGGCCTGGTCGCGGCCGCAGAGCAGGATCGCGCGCTCGGCGCGGTGCCAGTTGTCGCGGGCATAGTCGGGGAAGACGCCGCTGGTGACCCGGTTCGGCCAATAGAGCTGGCCGTCGTAGAAGGTGATCGCCGACCCGCCAGAGGCGATCGGCTCGACCGTGACGAAACCCAGCACGTCGCCCCGGGCGGCGTTGATGGTGATCTCGCTGGAGCCCGGGGTGTTGCCGTGCTCGACCACCGGGACGCTGTCCTGGAACTCTTTGCCCAGGTTATTGGCGATGCAGGGCGTCACCTGCGCGGAAGTGCCGGGCAGCTTCATCCCGATCGGGTCGTTGGAAACCCAGGCACAGCCTGTAAGAGGCTGAATTGAAAGTATAATTGCGATGCACGCAGTGGGCCGTCGCATGGCCGATCTCCAGTATCCGGGCGCCGTTTTGCCCAGACCATGCAAATTCCCGGCCAGACTATGCCGCGGCGGGCCTGGGTGCGCGCTGCGGCAAGGCGAGGTGTCCGGCCTTGATCCAGACCTTGGCACCGCCCTGACCTGCTCGCGCGTCGAGACGCGCGCCGGCGGGGAGTCGCAGCCAGGATTGCGGCGCGAAGCGTTCGCCGCCTTCCTCGAAGCCGCCGTCGAGCACCAGCACCTCAATGCCGCCGGGGAGGTTGAGGGCGACCTGCGTGTCCGGCGCCCAACGTTCCAGGCGCACGTCCTCACGCGCGTCGTGGAACAGCGGCAGGACCTCGACGCCCACGCGCCCCGCTGCGGGCGCGAAGCTGCGCTTGTTGGTGTCGATGCGGACTTCGGTCCGGTCGTCGGCGTCGAATTGCCAGAGCTTGACGAAGATGGTGCAGCCGGGCGCGGAGCCCGGTGTGTGGCGCGTGGTCGGCGGGTTACGGACATAGGAACCCGGCGGATAGTCGCCGTGCTCGTCCTGGAACACGCCGTCCAGCACCAGGAACTCCTCGCCGCCGCCATGGGTATGCGGCGAGAAATGGCTCTGCGGGGCATAGCGCACGATCGAGGTGGCGCGCGCGACCTCGTCGCCGATGCGGTCGAGCATGCGCCGGTCGACCCCGGCGACGGGCGAGGGGATCCAGGGAAGGCTCGCCGCATGGACGGCGGCGCGTTGCGAGAAGTCGGCGTTCAGTTCCAAGGGCAGGGCTCCCGCCGGTTCGGTCGGCTCCATGTTGGCCGAACCGGCGGGGGATTCAAGTCTCAGTCAGGCGCCGAAACTAAAGCATGAGACGGCCTTGCCGCCGAGCAGGTCGCGGAAGCTGCGACGGCCAGGATCGCCGCCCGCAGCGCCGGCGGCCACCATCAACGGGATGAGATGGTCTTCGCGGGGATGGCAGGCGCGGCCGCCCGGCGCCTTGGACCACTCGGCGAGGCGGGCATTGCGCGTTTCCGCGTCAGCGGTGGTCACGGTTTCGTTGAGCCAGTCGTCGAAAGCCAGCGAGGCCTCGGCGCTGCGTCCGCTGAAGAACTCACGCAGGTTGTGATAGGAACTGCCGCTGCCGATGATCAGCACGCCTTCGTCGCGCAAGGGCTCCAGCGCTTTGCCGATGGCGATATGCGCGGCCGGGTCGAGGTCGTGGCGCATCGAAAGCATCACCACCGGAATCTCGGCCTTGGGGTCGATGATCAGCTGCGGCACGAAGACCCCGTGGTCGAAGCCACGGCTGCTATCGGTGCCGCAGTCGATCCTCGCCGCCTGCAGCAGGCCGCGAACCCGCTCGGCGAGATCCGGCGCGCCGGGCGCCGGGTAGCTCAAGTGGTAGGTATGCTCCGGGAAGCCGTAGTAGTCGAACAGCATGCCGGGCTTCGCGGCGGTCGAGACCGTCGGCCGGTCTTCTTCCCAATGGCCGGAGACCACCAGGATCGCCTTCGGGCGTTCCAGCAGGCCGGCGATCAGGCCGGCGAGATAGGCCCGCAGCTTGTCGAATGCATGCGGCCCGAAGGGCGGCCCGAACTCCATCCAGAAGCACGGGCCGCCGCCATGGGTGATGTAGAGGCTGGGAAGCCGCGCCATCAGATCGCCCCGGTCAGATGGCTTGTGCCGCGGCGCGCGGCGTCTTGGCGAAGGGCAGGCCGGGCTTCAGCGCCAGCGCGCCGTCGCCGGTCAGCGCCAGCGCCACCTGGGCCGCGATCCAGAACGCGAGGTATTCCCAGCCGCCATTCGGGTTGCTGAAGAAGAAGCCGTTGCCGAGATGCGCGGTGAAGAGCGCGCCGAGCAGCACCGGCACCATGGCCAGCGCGACCAGGCGCGGCCAGACGCCGAGGATCAGCGCCGCACCGCCGAGAACTTCCCAGGCGATCGTGACGTAGGCGAGCGCCGGCGGCAGGCCGATCGAACCGAAGAACTGCGCGGTGCCGGCCGGGGTGAAGACGAAGATCTTCAGGCCGGCATGGGCCAGGAACAACGCGCCCAAGGTGAGGCGGAGCAGCAGCGCGGCGTAAGGGGCGGTCTTGGTGTCGATCATGATTTCTCCTCGTGGGGATGCTTCGGGTCAGGGGTGCAGAGCCGGAAACTGGCCCCAGAGATGCCTCTTCGCCGCTTCTGATAAAATAGATATAGTTTCGATTATCTCATTCAGATAATCTGAATATATGGATTCCCTCACCCTGGACCAGTTCGCGGTCTTCGCCACCGTGGTCGCGGAGGGCAGCTTTGCCGCGGCGGCGCGGCGCATGAACCGGGCGCAATCGGCGATCACCTATGCGATCCAGAAGCTGGAGGAGCAGAGCGGCGTTCAGCTGTTCGACCGCTCGGCCTACCGGCCGGAGCTGACGGAAGCCGGCCGGGCGCTGTTGCCCCGGGCCCGCCGGATCCTCGACGACGTCGATGACTTCCGGCTGCAGGCGGCGGGCGTCACGCAGGGCGTCGAAGCGGAGCTTTCGCTGGTGGTGGACGCCTTCGCGCCGGATTTCCTCGGCTGCATTCTCAAGGAGTTCCGCGAGGCCTTTCCGCTGGTGACCTTGCGGATCACGGTCGAGCTCTTCCAGGCAACCCGCAATGCGCTGCTCGAAGGAACGGTGGATCTTGCGCTGATGGCGTCCTCGACGCCGATGCCGGCGGAGATCGAGCGGCGGCAATGCGCGCAGATCGAACTGATCGCCGTTGCGGCCGCCGATCATCCGCTGGCGAAGATCAAAGGCCCGTTCGCGCCTGAGCTGCTGCGCGACCATCTGCAGCTGGTCTTGACCTCGCGGAGCGAGGTGCTCGACCGGCGCGACTACGGCGTTCATGCGGTGCGGCATTGGCGCATCGCCGACATGAACCTGCGCCACAAGCTGCTGCTGGCCGGAGTCGGCTGGTGCAGCATGCCGCGCGCGCTGGTCGCCGCCGATCTCGCCGCCGGTCGGCTGGTCGAGTTGAAGCCGTTGCGCTGGGAGGGCTCCGACCGCATGCCGCGCTTCCCGCTGGTGATCGCGCATCGCCGCGACAAGGCGCTGGGACCGGCCGCCAAATGGCTGGTCCAGCGCCTCGCCGCGGGCGCGGCTAAGACTCCTCAGTCTCGGCGAAAGCCTGTTCGAGCACCTGCATCAGGTGGTCGGCGTTCGCGCGGCTGAAGATCAGGCCGGGCCGCAGCTTGATCACGTTGTCATAAGGGCCGTCGGTGCCCATCAGGACGCCGAGATCGCGCGCGCGTTCAACCACACGGCCAGCCCGTTCGGTCGCGGGCGCCTTGCTCTTGCGGTCGGTCACCAGGTCGAGGCCGAGCATCAAGCCGATGCCGCGCACGTCGCCGATCACGCTGTGCTTCGCCTGGAGCTTGCGCATGCGGGTGAGCAGGTCCGTGCCGATCTCGGTCGCATTGCGTAGCAAGTTATCGCGCGCGATGATCTCCAGCACCTTCAATCCGACGGCCGCGGAAACCGGATTGCCGCCGAAGGTATTGAAGTATTCCATGCCGTTGGCGAAGCTCGCCGCGATCTCCTCGGTGGTGACCACGGCCGCCATCGGATGCCCGTTGCCGATCGGCTTGCCCATGGTGACGATGTCGGGTGCCACGCCTTGGGTCTCGAAGGCCCAGAGATGGCTGCCGACCCGGCCGAAGCCGACCTGCACCTCGTCGGCGATGACCACCGCGCCGGCGGCGCGCGCAGCGGCGTAGGCGGCTTGGAGATAGCCGTCGGGAAGCACGATCTGGCCGGCCGAGCTCGGGAAGGATTCCGCGATATAGGCGGCGAGGCCGCGGCCTTGCTGGGAGAGCGATGCGGCGATCTCCGCCACCGGCTGCGCGTAGCGCCGGCCGATCTCCGCCTGCGGCCAGTCCGCGGGCGCGCGGTAGGCGTCGGGCAAGGGTGCTTCCCAGGTGGTCTCGGGCCGGCCCAGCCCGCCCTTGCGCTTGTATTTGTAGGGGCTGATTTCGATCAGGGCCTGGGTGTTGCCGTGATAAGCCCAGTCGAGGGTGATGATGTCGCGTGCCTTGGTATGCGCCCGGGCCATGCGCAAGGCGAGCTCGTTGGCCTCGCTGCCGGAGCAGCAGAAGGCGGCGACCTTCAGGTTCTTCGGCAAGGTCGCGGTCAGCGCCTCGGCATAGGCGATGACGTTGTCATGCAGATAGCGGGTGTTGGTGTTGAGGATGGCGGCCTGGCGTGCGGCGGTCTCGACGATCTCCGGGTTGGAGTGTCCCAGCTGCGCCACGTTGTTGTAGCAGTCGAGATAGGCCCGGCCGGTGTCGTCGATCAGGTAGACGCCTTCGCCGCGCACGATCTTCAGCGGCTTCCGGTAGGAGATGCTGAGGTTGCGGATCAGCTTGCCCTTGCGCTGCGCCAGAAGCTCATCCTTGCTGCGTCCGGCGTGTTGCAGGGTTTCCGGCGGCAGGCCGACAAACTCCGCCGGGTCGGGGAACAGCTGCCGCCAGAGCTCGAGGTAATCCTTCTCGCCGGCGCCGATCACGTCCGCCGCCTTCGGTTCCGCGTAGGTGATCAGCTGGATATGCACATGCGGCTGCCAGTTGCCGTTCTCGCTGGGCTTGCCGAACGCCCCGAGGACATCGCCGGCCTTAAGCTTCTCGCCGATTTTGCGATCCTGCACCGTCTGGGCCGAAAGATGGCCCCAGAGGCTGTAGAAGACATGGCCGTCCGGTGCGTGCCTGAGCAGGACGGCATGGCCGTAGTCGAGCGGCACATCGGTCTCGAAGAGATCCACCACGGTGCCGTCGAGCGGCGTGCGCACCTGGGTGCCGGCCGGCGCGAAGAGATCGAGGCCGAGATGGAGCTTGCGCCGGAGGTTCGGCGCGAACACCGACTTGAAGGCATCCGAGGAATAGACCGGCCGCTCCTCTCCCCAGGCGCCGATCCCGAGCGTGACCCCTTCCCGGACGGTGATGTCATCCCAGAGGCGCTCGGCCTCTTCGGGGCGGCGGGCCGCTGAGGCCTTGGCGATCGGATGGTCGGGATCGCCGAAGGGCACGATGGCCTTGGCGTAGAAGGCGGTCGGTTGATCCAGCACCGGCTTCAGGGTTGCGCGGTTGGCGTCGATCCAGCGCACGACGCCTGCTGCGCCGGGCGCCGCCTCGAAGCCGCAGGCATGCCGCAGCATTCCGGTGGCGAGGGCCGGGTCCATGGCGCGCATGCGCCCCAGCATCGCCCAGGCCGGCGCTTCGCTGATGTTGAGATAGGCGTTGTCCTTGACCCGGTCGCGCCGCGAGGCGGAGAGGGTGACGCTGGTGACGAGGCGCATCGCCATCAGGTCGAACAGCAGGTCCAACTCCTCGGATTGGAGCGGGTGGACCTGGTGGTAGCCCGCGGCGATCGTGCCGGCGACGTCGATCGGTGCCGGCTGGTCGAGGATCGCATAGGCGCCGGCGACGGCGAGTTCGCCGATGGTGGCGGAATGGATAGCATCGCCAAAATCGATCAGCCCGACGATCCGCTGCCCGACGGCGCCGTCCACCAGCAGGTTGTTGTCATTGGCGTCGCCGTGGATGACCTGCGCGCGCAAGCGTGCCAGCCGCGGCGCTACCTTGGTCTCGAAGCGCTCCAGGAAATGATCGACCAGGGCGCGCTGTTTCGGGTCGATGAGAAAGTCGAGCCGCCCGCGCGAGCGGCCGGCCTGCTTGATGTCCCAATCGAAGTCGCGATGTGCGCCGGGATGGCCGAAGCTCTGCAATGCGCGATCCAGCCGCCCCAGGCACTCGCCGAGACTGTCATGCAGCGCCGCGGTCCGCTGGCTGCTGGAATAGAGCTGGCCGGGCAGCCAACTCACCAGCCGCACGAAATGCTCTGTCCCGCCGCGCATGCCGGTCCGGCCCAGGTCTTCGCCGGACAGGGTCGGCCGCAAGTGCGGCAAGGGGAGACTGGGATCGATGGCCTGAACGTGGCGCAGCAAGGCGGCCTGGAAGGCCAGCGCCTGATGGTCCTCAGCTGCATTCGCGATCTTCAGCACCCAGCCGGTGCCATTCGCCTCGGTCAGCCGAAAGTTCTGGTCGCGCTCGCTGTCGAGCCGGGTGAACTCGCCGGAGAGGCCGTAGAGCGTGTCGGCGATGCCCGCCACTTCGGCGATGGAGAATTGCGGCGGCAGCGTCGTCAGGACCGACATGGAGCACTCTCTATGGGATAGGGGAATCATTGACCCGGCGGCCAATTTGCGGAGGATGGGGGCCGCGACACAACCGCCCTTTTGGCTCCCCATTCCGCCACTTTGACCGGTCCCGCCGCCTGATGCGCCCAATCGATGAAAAGGACCGGCAGATCCTGGACTTGCTGCGGGCGGATGCGCGCCTGCCGCTGAAGACCTTGGCCGCCAAGGTAGGGCTGGCGCGTTCGACCCTGCGGGACCGGTTGTCGAAGCTGGAATCCGACGGCATCATTCGCGGCTACCGCGCCGAGATCGCGGAGAGCGGGCCAGCCGTCTCCGTCTATCTCTTCGTGCGGTTGAAGACCACGCCGGCGCCGAGCTTCATAGCCATGCTCCGCCGGATCGCCGAGGTGCGGTCCTGCACCTCGCTCACCGGAGACATCGATCTGCTGGTCGAGCTCTCGGCCGCCAGCACCGATCGGGTCAACGCGTTGCGCGATCGGATCTCTTCTCATGAGGCAGTGGCCGACCTCACCACCTCGATCGTGCTCAATCGGGATATCTGATCGGGCGGGATATCTGAGGCGGCGCGCTACTTCCCGACCTTCTCGATGTCGAACGGCACCGTCTGGTAGATCTCGTTGATCCAGTTCGAGATGAAGAGATGCCCGTGCGGGCGCCAGCGATTGAGCGGCGTCTGGCTGGGATCGTCGTTCGGGAAGTAGTTGTGCGGCAGCTTGATCGGCACGTTGGCGGCGACGTCGCGCGCATATTCGTCGCCGAGCGAGTTCGCGTCGTATTCCATATGATCGAGCACATAGAGCCGGCGCGTGCCCTTGGTCTGGGCGATGCAGACACCCTTGCTTTCGGAATAGGCCAGCACGTCCACATCCGGGCAGGCCGCGACATCGGCGGTGCGGATCTCGGCCCAGCGCGAGATGGGAATCTGGAACTCGTCGGAGAAGCCGATCATGAAAGGCGAGGAGGTCTTGGTGATCTTCTGGCGATAGACCCCGAATGCCTTCTCCGGCAGCTGATGCTTCGGAATCTTGTGGAAATGGTAGAGCGCTGCCATGCCGGCCCAGCAGACATTGACCGTCGAATGGACGTTGGTCTCTGTCCAATCGAAGATCTGCTGCATCTCCGACCAGTAGGTCACGTCCTCATAGGGGATGTGCTCGATCGGCGTGCCGGTGATGAGCAGGCCGTCGAACTTCCGCTGCTTCACGGCTTCCCAGGGCTGATAGAAGTTCAGCAGATGCTCTTCCGCCGTGTTCTTGGACGTGTGGTTGCCGATCCGGATCAGCGAGAGCTCGACCTGCAGCGGCGTCGCCCCAAGCAGCCGGGCGAACTGCAGCTCGGTCTTGATCTTGTTCGGCATCAGGTTGAGCAGGCCGATCTGCATCGGGCGGATGTCCTGACGCACGGCCACCGTCTCGGTCATGAGACGAACGCCCTCGTTCACGAGGGTCTGGAAGGCGGGGAGCTTGTCTGGAATCTTGATCGGCATCAAAGTTCACCCAAAGAGCGGTCAGTTGACTCGCTTCGGGGTCCGCAGCCTTGGAATTCTCTGATGGGGATTCCGCAGGCGGCCCTTTAGCGAGTTGTTTAACGTGGCTGCAAGCCGGCCGGCCAAATCACCACGGAATGTCTTCCATTTAGCCCAACGGGCGCCAAAGCGCCAGTGACAAAAATCACCCTAAGGCCCTGCGAAAGGTCAGGTTTATGCGCTTTTTCCCCAGTAGGGGATGGACGGCGTCCTTCAAGGCGGCGACCCCGTGGAAGAAAAGGCGGGAAGGACCTCCCCAGACCGCGACATCGCCATGGTTCAACGGGTATTTGGCGGTGGGATCGCCGCGCTGCGGGCCGCCGAACAGGAAGGTGGCCGGCAGGCCGAGCGAGACTGAGACGATCGGCTGGCACATGTCCTGCTCGTCCTGATCTTGGTGCAGGGAGAGCTTGGTGCCGGGTTCGTAGCGGTTGATCAGGCAGGAATCCGGCCGGAAGTCGGGGTAGCCCGCCTCCGCCGCGGCTTCGGTCGCGAGGGCCTGGAAGCAGGCCGGCATCGGCGGCCAGGGCCTGCCGGTCGTGGGGTCGGTCGGGCTGTAGCGATAACCCTTGCGGTCGGTGACCCAGCCGACGGTGCCGCAGGTCGTCATCGCGACCGACATCGTGTATCCGCCGGGCGTCATCATGTGGCGGAACGGCGCTTGGGCAGTCACCGCTTCGATTGCGGCGAGCAGCTCACCCTCGCGCGGCAAGGCGAAACCCCGGAGGAGCACGGCACCCGCCGCCATCGTCTCGCGGGGCTCGGCGAAGAGATCGCGCATCATGCCGCGGCGCTCGCATGCAGCACCGGGCGATAGCCGGCGCGCAAGGCGGCGAGCGTCGAGGGCGGCGTCAGCAGGCCCTCGGCCAGCGGTGCCTCATTGACAGCTTCATAGCCGAAGGGTGTCCAGCGTAGCGGACGACCGTGCAGAACCAGGAAGGCGCTGTCGCCCGCGGCGATCATCGAGCCGTCCGGTAGTCGTTCGATCGCCCCCGGCATCGGGTGGATGCGCTTCTTTCGCAGCTGCAGGCGTTCGCGATGCAGGATGGCGTCCATCTCCGGTGCAGCGAGGATCGGGCCGCCATTGCCTTGGGCCCAAGCGGCGCGGAAGGCCTCGACCCGAGCGCGGCTGCAATAGAAGCAGGGGCGATGGCCGGCGGCGAGCGCGGTGGCCTCATCCAGGAAGAAGAGCTCGGTCCAGCTGCGCTTCGCCATCGGCACGCGGTGGAAGTGTTTGTACTTGAGCTGGCAGACCAGCCAGCATTTCAGGCTCCAGCGCTTCTTCAGCAGGGTGCGCGTCTCCGGGTCATGGATGATTCCCCGGTTGCCGGTGAACATCCCGCGCGCCGGGGTCGCGATGATCTCGCCGAAGGGGGTGACGCGGTTCTGCAGCGGCATGACGATACGGGTTCGGCCGAACTGAAAAGGCGAGCCTAGCCGGAGGGATGCTCTAATATCCATCCGGATCATGCTGATGTGAGCGGCCGATGTTCGCGGTGGTGTTCGAGGTCCAGCCGAGATCCGACAAGTGGGATGACTATCTGGGCCTGGCCCAGCTGCTGAAGCTTGATCTGCAGGCGATCGATGGATTCATCGACGTCACCCGCTATCACAGCCTGGCGCGGCCGGGCTGGCTGCTGTCGCTGTCGATCTGGCGCGATGAGAAGGCGCTGGTGCGTTGGCGTACCCAGGAACGGCACCATGGTGCCCAGGAGCGCGGGCGCTCGGAGATCTTCGGCGATTATCACCTGCGGGTCGGCCAGGTGACGCGCGACTCGCGCGAGGCGGATCTGCCGGAGCAGCGGCTCGACGAAACCGCGGTGGGAGCCGGTACGACCGTCACCCTGGTCAGCGGCCAGCGGCCGGCGGATTGGGTGAAGCAGAATGGCGCGGAGGCGGTTGCCGCGGTTCTCGGGTTGAAGAAGGATGCCGCAGGCTTGGTCGCCTGGGATGTGTTTGACGCGGTGCTGGCGCCGGGCGACGTGATCCTGCTGTTGAGCTGGCGCGACCAAGCCTCGGCTGAGGGGTTCGAAGCGACGCTTGCAGCCACCGATGCGACGCGGCTGCGGCGGGTGCGGGTCGTGCGCGACTACGGGATGTTCGATCGGCGGGAGGCGCCGCAATACTATCCGGTGGTGGAGCGCCGCTAGGTCCCGTTGAGGCCTTCGCCCAAAGCAGCGGTGAAGCGGCGGGCGATCGACCCGTCCTTGTCGAGCTTCGGGTTGAAGATGGTGATATCGATGCCGAGCGCCTTGCCGCTGGCGAGCGCGGTGCGCAGGATCGTCGTCAACTCATCCCATTGCAGGCCGCCGGGCATCCGGTAGTCGACCGCCGGCATGATCGCGTCGTCGAGCACGTCGGCGTCGAGATGAATCCAAAAGCCGTCGAGCTCCGCGCGGGTCAAGCGGGTGAGCGCGCGCCGTGCGGTGGCGGCCGCACCGCATTCGCGCAAGGCATCGAGAGTGATGATGCCGATTCCGGTATCCGCAACGCTCTGGCTGCCGTGGCTCTCGGCGTCGACGGTATCGCGATGGGCGAGCAGGGTCACGTCTTCATCGCGGACCAGCGGGTGGCAGCCTTCCAGGTTCGTCACGATATCCGGCCCGCGTCCCGTGACCAGAGCGAGGTCCATGGACGCGGCTTCGCCGTTCGGCTCGGCTTCGGGCTGATAGAAATCCGCATGGCCGTCCAGGAACAGCAGGCCGGCGCGACCCCGGCGTCGGGTCGCCAGCGTGCAGCCGAGCAGGATCGAGCAATCGCCGCCCAGTACCACGGGAAACTCGCCCGCCTCGAGCAAGGGCTCCAGCCGATCGGCCAGCGCCACCGCGTATTGCGCGAGGCCTTTTGGATTGAGCAGCCTGGTCTCCGGGTCGCGCCGCGCGTCGTAGGGCGGCGGCTCGACCCGGCCGGCGCGACGGGCCGGGAGGCGTTCCGCCAGGCCGGCGCCGAGCAAAGCTTCCGGTAAAGTCTCCACGCCTTTCGGAAAGAGCCCAAGCACCGAGGGCGCTTCGACGATGGCGAAACGGGTCATGCGTGATTCTCCCTGACTGCAGAAGAGATAGGGAGAGACCACACCGACTGCAATGTAGCTGTCTTACGATTTGGCGGTCTTGTGCTCTGCTCGCGCCGCTTGCCAGACCTCGCGGGCCGCGTCGGCATTGAGCAGGGCGACGCCGATGCCGACCAGAAGATCGGGCCAGATCGACGGCCAGAGATGTGCGGTGACCAGGCCGGCGCCGATGATGGCGAGATTGGCGTAAGCGTCGTTGCGCGCCGAGAGGAAGGCGGCACGGGTGAGGCTGCCGCTGTGCTCGCGGAACTTGGCGAGCAGGAAGGCGCAGGAGAGGTTCACCGCCAGGGCGCCCAGCCCGGTGAGGCTCAATGAAACCGGGTCGGGTGGCGTGGGGTTGAGAAACTTCTCGACGCCGGTCCAGATCGTCGCGGCGGCCGGCGCCAGCAGGATGCCGGCCAGCAGCATGCCGAGCCGCGCGCGGGCCTGCAGCGACCAGGCCAGCGCCAGGAAGATCAGCAGATTAACCGAAGTGTCCTCGAAGAAGTCGACGCTGTCGGCGAACAGCGAGACCGAGCCGATGCGCAAGGCGACGACGCATTCGAACAGGCCGTAGGCCAGATTCAGCAAGGCGACGACGAGAACAGCGCGGCGCAGCATGGTGGGATCAATACTGCGATCCATGCTTTAGCGCAATTCGGCGATCACAGCCTGGACCATGGGCGAGGCGGCCATGGCACTGCGGGTCAGCGCCGTGATGCGGCGGCGCAGCGGCGCCCCGGCGGCGCAGCGGAGTGTCACGGCCTTGGCGCTGGGGAATTTGAGGCCGAGTTCAGGGACGAAACCGATCCCCAGCCCGGCGGCCACCATCTGCAGTACCAGGTCGTAGTCATCGACCGTGTGCGTGATCCGCGGTGCGAAACCCGCAACCGCACAGGCGCGTTCGACGAGTTCGCGGTCGTCTTGGCCCCGGGAGCCGACGATCCAATCCGCATCGGCCAGGCTCTTCAGCGGCACCGGATCGCGCGCACCTCGACGGGTCGGCGGCAAAGCCAGCAGGACGCGTTCTTCCATCAGCGGCGTCGCGACCAGGCCGGGCACGTCCGGCCGCGGCACCAGGCTGTAGACAAAGCTCACCGCCAGATGGCAGCGGCCGCTGCGCACGGCCTCGATACTGTCGGCGGGCTCGAGATCGTGCAGCACGACGCCCAGTTCCCGATAGCGCTTGCGTGCGCGGATGACCGCGGGCAGCAAATGCGCCTTGGCGAAGCTCGGGAAGCAGGCGATCTGCAAGGTTCCGCGCGGCTTTTCCCGGCTGGCTCTGAGGTCCAGCTCGGCGGCTTCGACGGCGCGCAGAATCTCCTCGGCATGGGCAGCCAGGCGCGTTCCCTCGGCGGTCAAGCGGACGCGGCGGCCGGCGCGCTCGAACAGCTTGGCGCGGGCCTCGCGTTCCAGGGTGGCGAGCTGCTGCGAGACCGCCGAGGAGGTCAAGCGAAACGCCGCGGCGACCGCGGTCATGGTGCCGCGATGGCTGAGCTCGCGCAGCAGGCGCAGGCGATCAAGATCAAACATGAAGCAGATCTTATCATTTATCTTAGATCATGTAAGTAGACCTGGGCGCTTGCGATCCCTAGGTCTGTGGCATTCGCAACCTCTCCAGGATCCATCCGTCCATGAACAGCGTGTCTCTGATCGGCATCCCGCATGACGACAATTCGTCCTTCATGAAAGGGCCTGCCGAAGCGCCGCCGCTGATCCGGCGCGAGCTCACTTCCGGCTGCTACAGCAGCTGGACCGAGACCGGGTTCGACCTCTCCGTAGAGGGGCGACTGGTCGATCATGGCGACATCCGCTTCGACGGCGATGCCGACCCTTGGGACATGGTCACGGAATCGGTCGGACGCGCCCTGGACTCCGGCGCACCGTTGATCTCGATCGGCGGCGATCATGCCGTGACCCATCCGGTTCTAAGGGCGATGCGGCGGCGCCATCAACGCCTGACGATCCTGCATTTTGACGCGCACCCGGACATCTATGACGCCTATCAGGGCAACCCGCGCTCGCATGCCTCGCCCTTCGCCCGGATCATGGAAGAGGGCCTGACCGACCGGCTGATCCAGGTCGGCTTGCGCGCCAGCAACGATCATCACCGGTCACAGTTCAAGCGGTTCGGCGTCGAGGCCATCGAGATGGGGCGTTGCAACGGCCCGCTGAAGCTCGACCTTGCGACGCCGGTCTATATCTCGCTGGATCTCGACGGGCTCGATCCAGCCTATGCGCCCGGCGTCTCGCATCGGGAGCCGGGCGGCCTGTCACCGCGGCAGATCATCGACTGGCTCCACGCGATCGGGCAGCCGATCATCGGCGCCGATGTGGTCGAGTACAATCCGCGCTGCGACTTCTCCAACGTGACCGCCACGGTCGCGGCCAAGCTGATCAAGGAGATCGCCGGCATGATGCTCAAGACCGCGCGCTAGCGGCCGCCGCTCCAGGCAAGCGCCATGAAGCGGGCCTTGCCGCCGGCGAGGACATGAAGTGAACGGAAGTTGGGCTTCACCCACGCACCGCTACGCCGGCTCGACGCCGAAGGTTTCGACCACGCTCTTGCCCGCCGCCAGGCTCTTGATCCAGCCGTCTTCGCGGGCGAGCCGCGCTTCGGCATCTCGGATCTTGCCGCGCACGGTTTCGGGCGAGAGCGCGACCAGCCCGTCATCGTCGCCGATCACCAGATACCCTTGCGTCATGCGCCGGCCGCCGATCGTGACCGGGGCATTGATCGTGCCACCGGTCGCAGAAGTGGGCCCGCGCGGCGTGATCGAGCGCGAGAAGGCGGAAAAGTCCGACCAGCCGCTCAAGGTCGCGACGTCGCGCACGGCGCCATCGCAGACCACGCCGGCGGCGCCGCGGTTGCGCAGATGGCCGCTCAGGATCTCGCCGATCATCGCGGTCACGGCATCGCCGCCGGCGGCGATCATCAGCACCTCGCTCTTGCCGACATGCTCCAGCGCGTGCACCACCGCGCCGAAATCCGGCGGGGCGCAGGAAGCGGTGACCGCCAAACCGAACAGCCGCGGCTGTCGCCCCGGCGGGTTGATCGGGCGGATCGCCGGATCGATCTGGCTTTCCGGGCAGAGGTCGACCGCCACCGCCACCGGAATCGCGCGCCAGGGTGCGATCTCGGCCTCGGTCAGGTCGCGGACGGCGGGGTGAATGATGACGCTCATGTCAGTCCCTGTTGGCTTGCATGGCCTTCACCGCGGCGGCGAGGCGCCTCACGCCTTCGCGCAGCTTGTCCGGCTCATTGCGGGTGAAGTTGATCCGGATCGATCGCCGGTTCTCGCCGACCGCGTCGAAGACGCTGCTCGGCGTGATGCAGACCCCGGATTCCATGGCGCGTTTGAGAAGAATGTCGGTGTCGAACTTCTGATCGCGCGCCGTGGCCCAGACGAACATGCCGCCCGACGGCACCTGCCATTGGAACGTGTCGGCGAGATGTTCCGTCATCGCGGTGCAAAGAGCGTCGCGGCGGCGGCGGTACAAGTCGACGATCGACGGCTGGATCTGCTCGATCAATCCGGCTTCAATGGCGCCGAGCGCGATCCGCTGGGTGACGCCGCTGGTGCACATATCGGAGCCTTGTTTCGCCAAGGTGAGGGCCGCGATCATCTCCGGTGCAGCGATCACCCAGCCGATCCGCAGGCCGGGTGCGATCTCCTTCGACAGCGTCCCCATGTAGAGGACCGGGCCGTCATAGGGGCTGCGCTGAGCCTGGCGCGCCGAGAGCTCGATCAGCCGGGGCAGGGGCGCGCCGTCATAGTGAAGTCCGCCGTAGGGATCGTCCTCGACCAGCCAGGTGCCGCTGCGATGTGCGGCTTGGACCAGCGCCGCGCGGGTCGCGAGATCGACCAGCTTGCCGGTCGGGTTGGAGAAGTTCGGGACGGTGTAGGCGAATTGCGCGCCGGTGAAGAGCGCGACCGTGTCGAGACCCGGCTGGTCGAGCAGCAGGTTGCGAAAGGTCGGCAGCCGCGGCCGCCAGGCATCGAGCGCGCCCAGATAAGTGGGGAATTGGCCGGCGATGACGCCGCCTTCTTCGAGCAGCACCTTGCCGATGAGGTCGAGGCCTTGCATGCCGCTGGTCGTCACCAGCACGTTCTCGCGGGTGAGCTGCAAGGCTTCCGAGCTGAAGCGCTGTGCCAGGGCATCGCGCAGTTCCGGCAGGCCCTCGATCGGCCCATAGCCGAGCGTGTCGCCGGGATGCTCGGCGATCGCGCGGCGGGCGATCTCGGCGATGGCCTCCGCCGGGTAAGTCTCCGGCGCCGGCAGCCCGCCCGCCATATTGATCAGGCCCGGAACCCGGCCCGCGGCCAGGAACATCCGGGTGACGTCATTGGTGGTGCCGAGCCAGCGGGCGAAGGCGGGGCGGGCCTTGGGGTGCGAATCCATGCTCCGTTCTTCCAGGTGGTCGGCCGCGCATCTTACCCGCTTGGAGCGAACCGCAAACTCTGAAGTGGAGATGATGGAGAATGACGGGAAAAATCGGCGCTCAGCGCGGCCGGTGCGAGCCTCTGGACTCTGGGAGATTGGCTCCTCGGGTTGGACTCGAACCAACGACCTGCGGATTAACAGTCCGACGCTCTACCAACTGAGCTACCGAGGAACAGGGCCATATCTCTGGCGGCGCTGCTTATAGCAAAGCCGAACCGTCCCTGCAAACCCCTTAATCACTTCGGGATTTTCAGCTAAGTGCCTGAGTTTGTGTAATTATGCCGCGACCTTGGCGCCCCGGCCGTAGAGCAGCAGCATGGCGACGATGACGGCGCCGAAGATCAGCTGGCGATAGGCCTCCGGGATCTGCTCGACCGAGAGAATCGACTGCAACAGGGTGATCAGGATGACGCCGGCGACCGTGCCGAGATAGGTGCCCCGTCCGCCGAGGATCGAGGTGCCGCCCAGCACCACCGCCGCGATCGACGGCAGGAGGTAGGGGTCACCCATGCCCTGGTAGGCCTTGGTCGAATAGCCGGCGATCAGCGCCCCGGCGAAGGCGGCGAGTGCGCCCGAGATCGCGAAGACCGCCAACACGACGCGCTGGGTCCGGATACCGGAGAGATAGGCCGCGATCTCGCGGTTGCCGATCGCGTAGATGGCGCGGCCGAACACCGTGCGCCGCAGCAGGAACACCGTCGCAGCGCCGACGGCGATCCAGACCCAGACCGGGTTGGGGATGCCGAGGATCAACCGCCCGGTGGCGAGGTCGTGCATGCTCTCGGTCGCCATGTCCTGCGGTGCGAAGCCGCCGGTCCTGACCACCATGAAACCCTGCGCCACCGCATTGATGCCTAGAGTGAAGATCATCGACGGCACGCGGAGATAGGCGACGCCGATTCCATTCACCAGGCCGAAGATGAGGCCGCAGAGCACGCCGACCGGGATCGCGAAGGTCGCGCCCCAAGGCCCCCAGCCGACCGCCGCGGTCGACATCATGCCGCCGACGGAGATGATCCAGGGCACCGAGAGATCGATCTGGCCCAGCAGGATGACCAGCATCATGCCGGTTGCGACCATGGCGAGGAAGGAGCCGACCTGGAGCTGGAGCAGCAGATACTCCGGCGAGAGGAAGTTCGGATTCCGGATCGCGCCAAACAGCAGCAGCAGGATGATGCAGCCGAAGGCCGTCAGCACCGCGGGATCGAGCCGGCCCAATAGGGGAAGGCGGGTGAGGGGATTGCTCATGACGGAATCATCCGAAGAGATCGAGCCGGTTGCGGATGCGGAACAGGCGGAGCGAGCCGAGGCAGACGGAGATCAGCAACACCACGCCGAGAAACAGCGGCTGCCAGAGCGGATCGAGATCAAACACGAACAGCAAATCGCCGATGGTGCGGAAGATGAGGGCGCCGAAGATGGCACCGACCGCGCTGCCTTTGCCGCCGAACAACGAGACGCCGCCCAGCACCACGGCGGCGATCGAGTTCAGGGTGTAGGTGTTTGCATTGGCCAGCGAGGCTTCGCCGGTATATGTGACGAAGGTGATGAACAGGCCGCCGATCGAGGCCAGCAGGCCGCCCAAGGCATAAGCGGTGAACTTGGCGCGCCGGATGTCGAGGCCGGACATATAGGCTGCGGGCTCCGACGAGCCGACGGCATAGACCACGCGCCCCAGCATCGACTTTCGGAACGGCACCCAGATCACCAGCACGACCACCAGCAGCGCCACCGCGCTGGCCGGGATGCCGCCGGGGAACTGGTTGGTCAGGAAGTCGGCGAGGTCCTCGTTGACGTCGCCACCGGGCTGTTCGCGCAGCAGCAGCGCGAGGCCGTAGAAAGCCGCACCGGTCGCGATCGTGGTGACGATCGGCTGCAGCCGGCCATAGATCACGATGGCCCCGTTGAGCGCGCCGCAGGCGAGGCCGGCCGCGAGCACGCCGATGACTCCGAACGTGGTCTGGATCGGCGAGCCCAGGACGATATGGGAGGCGAGGCAGTTGGTCAGGATGAAGATGAAGCCGACCGAAAGATCGATTCCGGCAGTCAGCACGACGAAGGTCTGGGCCATCGCGACCAGGGCCAACAGCACGCCCTTGTTCGCGGCGGTGGTGACGACATCGGCGCTGAACCCGGCCGGGTGATTTCCGCTGTAGATCGCAAACATCACAATGAACACGGCAAGCGCCAGCAAGGTGCCGCGCTGTTCGCCGAACCAATAGCGCCAGTCGCTGGCCTGCGGGGCGGTGAGAGCCTGGTCGGTCATCATTCGGCTCCCGCACCAGCCATCGCGGCCGTGCCCGGGCCGG
This sequence comes from Dongia sp. agr-C8, assembly GCF_054658695.1. Classification (NCBI taxonomy): domain Bacteria; kingdom Pseudomonadati; phylum Pseudomonadota; class Alphaproteobacteria; order Rhodospirillales; family Dongiaceae; genus Dongia; species Dongia sp. agr-C8. Next base: position 606,234 of record NZ_BAAGHZ010000004.1, on the reverse strand, counting down.
CATGGCTGCTGCCGAGATTGAGCGCGCTTGATACCAGCGCCCGCTCGGTGATCTCGGCCCCGCTGAGCACGCGGCCGATCGCGCCGTCATAGAGCACCAGCACCCGGTCGCAGCAGCCGACCAGCTCGTCATAGTCGGTCGAATAGTAGAGAATCGCCGCACCCTGGTCGGCCAGCTTGCGTAAGAGCTGGTAGATCTCCGCCTTGGTGCCGACGTCGATGCCGCGGGTCGGATCGTTGAGCAGGATCACCTTAGGCTTGGTCATCAGCCATTTTGCGATGACGATCTTCTGCTGGTTGCCGCCGGAAAGCGTGCCGACCGGAACCGCGGTGCCGTCGGTCTTGATGGCGAGCAGCGCGATCATCTCGTCGATCGCCTTGCTCTCCGCCGCGCGATCGACCAAGCCTGCTCTGGAAATCCGGCCAAGCGAGGCCATCGACAGGTTGTCGCGCACCGACATCGGCAGCATCAGTCCTTCGGTCTTGCGATCCTCGGGAATGAGCGCCATGCCGCAATCGCCGCGCTTGGCGTCGCTGGGGCTGGACAGCGAGACTTTCTTGCCATCGATCAAGATCTCACCGGTCGTGCTGCGCAGCACGCCGAACAGCGCCAGTAACAGCTCGCGCTGGCCCTGGCCGTCGAGGCCGCCGAGGCCGACGATCTCGCCGGCGCGGGCGGTGAGCGAGATATCCTTGAGGCGGTTGTTCCAGGAGAGATTGCGCACTTCGAGCGCGGGTGTCCCGCCCGATGCCTGCGGCGCCGGCTTGGGCGGGAAGGCATGGGTGTATTCGCGGCCGATCATCAACTCGACGATCTCGGTGTCGGTTTTGGCACCGGACTTGAAGGTGCCGACGTTGCGGCCGTTGCGGAACACCGTGCATTCGTCGGCGAGTTCGGCGATCTCCGCCATGCGATGCGAGATATAGAGGAGTGCGAGGCCTTCCTGGCGCAGGCGCTTCAGCACGGCGAAGACCTTGCGCACGTCGGCCGCGGTCAGCGCCGAAGTCGCTTCGTCGAGGATCAGGATGCGCGGATTGCGCACCAGCGCCTTGGCGATCTCGACCAGCTGCCGTCGCGAGAGCGGCAGGTCCTTGATCGGCGCCATCGGATGGATGTCTTCGCCGCCGGCGCGCGCCAGCGCTTCCTCGGCGATCCGGCGCTGCGCCTTGCGGTCGATCAGGCCGAAGCGCTTCGGCGGATTGCTGATGCAGATGTTATCGGCGACCGAGAGATCGGGCACCAGCGAAAGTTCCTGGAAGATGCAGACGATCCCCGCCGCATTCGCCGCCGCGGGATTGGCGAAGGAGACCGGGTTGCCGTCGAGCGACATCCGGCCCTCATTGGGCTGCACCACCCCCGCCATCACCTTCATCAAGGTGGACTTGCCGGCGCCGTTCTCGCCGAGCACGCCGTGGATGCGGCCGGTCTCGACGACGAGGTCGGCGTTGGTCAGCGCGTTGACGCCGCCATAGCGCTTGGAAACGCCTTCCATGCGGAACAGGGGTGCGGGAACAGATCCGTCCATCACGTGCTTCTCAAATCAAGGCCGCTGGAATACTGGGACGACAAACCGGCGCCGTGGAGAAGCTTCCCCAGCGACGCCGGCTTTCGTCAACCGATATTCCAGTCGTTACTGGTTCGCTTCCGACTGGCCCATGATTTCCGTGGCGCTGAAGTTGATGCCACAGGTCGGGAAGGAGTTGCCGACGAAGAAGTTGTCGCCTTCCTTGGCGTAGAAGTTCTCGCCATCCTTGAAGTTCGGGTCTTCGGCGGTGGCGAGCGGCAGCTTCACCGACTGCGGAACCACCTGGCCCTCGAGCGCCGCGATCGCGGTCTTGATGGCCACGGCAACCTGCGCCGGACCGGTGCCGCCCGAGGCGCATTTCAGCCCCTCGCCGCCATGGGCAGCGCAGAGCTTGCGGAAGCCATTCTCGGTCTCGCCGCCGACCGGCACGAAGGGATGGCCGGCGTCCATGAAGGCGCGGACCGTACCCGTCGAGCCGCCCTGCACGGTGATGCCGTCGAAGTGCTTCTGCACCGCGATCGCATCGGCCGAGACCTTCTGCGCCGTGCCGTCGTCCCACTTGCCGACGACTTCGACGATGTCCCACTTCTTGCCCGAGGCATCGAGCACTTCATGGATGCCGTTGTGGCGGTCGGTGTCCACCGACGTGCCAGCGACGCCGCGCACTTCGAGGATCTTGCCGCCGTTCGGGATCTGCTTGACCAGCCAGTGGGCCCAGTACTCGCCGAGGCCCTTCTGGTCGACGTTGACGTTGATCGCATCCTCGGTGTCGAGAATGTTGTCGAACGCCACCAGGACCACGCCCTTGGCCTTGGCGCGCTTGATCACCGGCGCGAAGGCGGTCGGGTTCTGCGCGTTCACGACAATGGCGTCATAGCCGGAATCGATGAAGTTGCTGACGGCGGAGATCTGTGCGGCGACGTCCTCGCCGGTCGAGACCACCTTGAACTCCTTCAGCTTGGCGGCGACTTCCGGCTGCGCGGCGTAGGCCTTCGCCGTCTTGATCATCTGAATGCGCCAGGTGTTGGCAATGAAGCCGTTCGCGAGCGCGATGCGATACGGGCCTTCCTTCTTCGGGAACTTGAAGAACTTAGTGCTGTCGCTCCAGGGCACGAAGCACTGGGCGTCAGCCGCGGGGCCGGCAACCACTTCCGGGCCGGCAGCGGTGGCAGAAAAGCTGAAAACGGAAGACAGCAGCACGGCAGCGGCAATGCTCGCCTTCCGGCGCGTAAGCGTCCGGTACATAGGCATCCTCCCAAGGACGGTTCTTATGTTTCTTTCCCGGTCGAACGCTGAAGGGTGCTCTGTCGTTGTCCCCCGCGACGGTCACTGACGTCACCGCGCAAGCGAGTTCCCCATCGACGTTGACCTAGCAGCAACATGGGTATTATAGGATGAAAGCGCTGTCAATGCCGGCCAGAAAAAACGCTTCAGATATAAAGTACAGTCGGACAGGGGAAGAGCTCGTCGCATGCCGCAACGCACCGGGCGCATAACCGGAAAGTCACGCCGCGGCCAATCGGCCGGCCGCGCCAAACTGTCGGATGTTGCGGCGCGGGCGGGCGTCAGTGCAGTCACGGTTTCGCGCGCGCTGCGGAAGCCGGAGATGGTTTCCGACGATGTCCGGCGTCGCATCGATGCTGCGGTGCGAGAGCTTGGATATGTTCCAAACTATCTCGCAAGCGCGCTCGCTTCCTCGCGAACCCATATCATCGGCGTCGTGGTGCCGTCGCTCACCAACGGCGTCTTCGTCGAATACCTCAAAGCCCTGCACGACGCCTTCCTGCCGAAGGGCTTCCAGGTCCTGGTGCTGAACAGCCGCTACTCCCAGGAAGAGGAGGAGCGGGCGATCGCGACACTGATCGGCCATCACGCCGAGGCGATGATCGTGGCCGGCATCGACCAGACCGAACGTGCCAGGAAGCTGCTCGAAGGCTGCGGCGTCCCCGTGGTGCAGACCATGGAGATCGCCGAGAAGCCGATCGACATCAACATCGGCTTGTCGCAGCGCGGCGCCGGCTATGCCGCCACGCGCTTCCTGCTGGATCTCGGCCATCGCAAGGTGGCGCATATCGCGGCCCGGGTCGATTTCCGCGCCCGGCGCCGCATGGAGGGCTATCAGAAGGCGATGGCGGATGCCGGGCTCGACAGCAAGGGCATGGTGATCGCCAATCTGCAGCAATCCTCGGTCAAGCGCGGCGCCGAGCTCTTCACCGAGATGCTGGATAAAGTGCCGGGGCTCGAGGCGGTGTTCTGCTGCAACGACGACCTGGCCTTGGGTGCGCTGTTCGAATGCCAGCGGCGCGGCATCAAGGTGCCGGAGGATCTCTCGATCATCGGTTTCAACGATCTCGACTTCTGCGCCAGCGCCTATCCGGCGCTGAGCTCGGTCTCGATCCCGCGCTACGAGATGGCGCGCATCGCGGCGGAGATCGTGCTGGAAATCATCCGCGGCTCGGGCAAGCGGCCGAAACAGGCGCGGATCGATCTCGGCTTCCAGATCGTCGCCCGCGGCAGCACGGCCAAGCGCGGCCGGTCCGGCGCAGCCCGTAGCGTGCGTGCCCGCGCTCTCGCCAAGTAAGCGCCTGATCGACAAGGCGAAATGTCCCAGGGCCGGGGCGGCCTTCTGGGTTGACAGGTGGGGCCTTCCCCACCATTCTCGCGCCCCGAAACGCCGATTTCCGGCCGGATTCCGGGGGATTTCCCCAAACTGGTGATTGAATGAGAGCCGTCATCTTGAGCGCGGGCCAGGGCTCGCGCCTTCTGCCGCTGACCGAAGGCCGACCGAAATGCCTGCTGCCGCTCGGGCCCAAGACCCTGATCGAATGGCAGATCTGGGCGCTGACCCAGAACGGCATCGACGACATCGCCGTCGTCACCGGCTATCACGCGCCGGACGTGGCCGCGCTTCTCAACAAGCTGGTGGGGCCGAAGCTCAAGATCCGCACGGTCTACAATCCCTTCTTCAAGCTCGCCGACAATCTCGCGAGCTGCTGGATGGCGCGGGCCGAGATGGACCGCGACTTCATCATCCTGAACGGCGACACCGTGATCGAGCCGGAAGTCGTGAAGCAGCTGCTCGCCAGCCCCGCCGCGCCGATCACCGTCACGGTCGATGTGAAGGAGAACGGCTACGACGCCGATGACATGAAAGTGCACCGCAAGGGCACGCGTCTCCAGGAGATCGGCAAGCATCTGCCGCCCGAGCGCTCCAACGCGGAATCGATCGGCATGCTTTATTTCCGGGGGCAGGGGCCGAAGCTCTTCACCGACACGCTCGAGGCGATGATGCACACGCCCGAGGGACTGAAGTGGTGGTATCTGAAGGTGATCGGCCAGATCGCCGAGCGCCACCAGGTGGAAACCTGCTCGATCGAAGGCCTGCGCTGGGGCGAGGTCGACTTCCCGGCCGACTTCGAACGCGTCAGCGCGCTGGTCGAGACGTTCTAACGCGCTAACCCCGCTTCAGGAGGATGCCTTCGACCAGAGCGTGGTCGGAGGGCTTGTCGACATCGGTCGCCGCCTCGGCGAAGGGGAGGATGACCGGCGCGATCTTCGCTGCGGTCAGTTTCGAGACGTGCCGAAAAGCGCCGTCGAGGCTCAACAGGCCGAGCGCGTAGCGGATCAGCGCGCCGATGCCGATCTCGCGCACCAGGCGCAGCGGATTCTTGCGATGCCCTTCCATGCGTCGCCAATACGCCGCGACGCGCACCGCGCCCGGCCGGCGGGCAAGGAACAGATTGCAGCCGCTATAGCCGCGTCCCGCGAAGCGATAGAAAGTGCGCTTACCTTCGGGAAATGCCCTAGTGATGGTCTCGGCTTCGGCGAGCCCGACGCAGAGGTCGGCATCCTGCGGCGCGTGCTTCAGGAAATACGCGATGATCTCTGGGGTCAGCAGCGGATGGTCGGCCGTGGTGATCAGCAGCGGACGGTCGCTGTCGATCTGCTGCAGGGCTGCGGCGACGCTGGCGGCGGGGCTGTTCGCGGGCAGAATGCGGATGAACGGCGTTCCATTGGTCACCGGGCGAAGATCCGTCTCCGCGTCGATGCAGATGTGGATGCGGTCGACGTCTGGCACGCCGCGCACGGCATCCAGCACGTAGGCCAGCATCGGGCGACCGGCGATCGGGGTCAGCGCCTTGTGCGGGACCTTGCCCAGGGCCGCCACCGGATCATGTGGGCCGCGGCTGCCGGCGAGAATCAGGGCATCGACAGCGGTCAAGCGAGCGCCTTTTCGTAGATGCGATAGGTCTTATGGACCTTGCCGCCGATGCCTTCGAGCACGCGGCGCATCGCGGTGTTGTCCTCGAGGATCCAGCTCATTTCGAGCTGCTCCAGGTTGCGTTCCAGGAAACGCGTGCGCAGCTTCTCGAACATCATTGGCAGCAGGGTGGCGCCCAGCACGGTGCCATGGTGCTTGCGCCGGATCCCCATCAGGGGAATGCGCCCCGAGCGGACCTTGTTGGTCTTCAGGCGATAGAGCAGCTTGACGATGCCGAAAGGAAAGAGCTTGCCGTCGAGGTCGCGCACGGCTTCCAGGAGGTTCGGCAGGCAGACCATCATGCCGGCGGCCTCGCCGTTCTGTTCGGCGATCACCACCATCTTCGGGTCGATCAGCAGCTTCAATCCCTTGGCCGCCGCCGCCATCTCCTTCTCGGTGAACGGCACCATGCCCCAATTCTGCGACCAGGCGTCGTTGAAGATGTCGATCACCGTGGCGATTTCGGCGGCGAAGCGCTTCATGTCGATGTTGCGCACCCTTACGCCGCCTTCCGCGGCGGCGCGCTCCAGCATCCGCTTGGAGGCCAGCGGCTTGTAGTCGTCTTTCCGCAGGTGGTAGGCGACGACGTCCTTGGTCTTGGCATAGCCCTGCGCCTCGATCAGTGGCGCGTTATAGGGCAGCTGGAACGGCATCAGCAGCATGGGGAGGGACTGGAAGCCCTCGACCATCACCCCGATCTCCTCGTTGGTGGAGAAGCTCAGGGGGCCGACGGCGCGGGTCATACCTTTCGCGCGCAGCCAGTCTTCTGCGGCCTTGATCAAGGCCGTGAAGATCGCCGGATCGTTCTCGGCATCGAGAAAGCCGAAATGGCCCGTCCGATCGCCGTATTTCTCCAGATGCAGCTTGTCGATCTGCGCCGAGATGCGGCCGACGACCTTGCCCTCGCGGCGGGCGAGGAAGAGCTGGACTTCGGCGTGGTCGAAGAAGGGGTTGGTCTTTGGTGACAGCGCCTCGCCCCGCTCCATGTCGAGCGGCGCAATGTAACCTTGCTGACCGCGATAGAGCCGCTTCGGGAGCTGGATGAACGCCGCGAGATCCGACCGGCCTGCGACCGGGGAGACGACGACGGAAGTGCTCATGGAAAGGCTAGACGCTTTCGCCCGGGGCCGGCTCGCTGCGGAAGCGCCGCGGGTTGCCGTCGCCGCGGGTGTAGTTGGAAAGCTTGTTCACCCAGGGATATTTCGCGGCCATCTCTTCGGTATAGCCAATGTTGAAGACCGTGGCGCTCTTCGGCACCAGCTTCGCCTTGGCATAGAAGGTGCCGAACAGGCGGTCCCAGAGGTAGTTGGTGATGCCAAAATTGCCCTGCTCGTTGTGGAAGTGATGGGCAAGGTGAAGCTGCTTGATGCGCTTCATGAACTTGGTTTTCGGCGCGGTGTTCAGGTGCTGCATGCAGTGGCAGAACTCGTAGAACAACGTGATCACGATGCCAGCGCCGAAGGCCATCGCGGAGCCGGCTGGCCCACCGATCCAGTAGCCGATCGGCAGCGTGACGATGGCGATCGTGGGCAGCGTGGTGTAAAGCGCGCCGAACAGCACGACCAAGTTGTGCGGATCCTGGTGATGGTCGAAATGGATCCGCTTCCAGACGGCTGCCGTGAGCGGCGAGCGGTAGAGATACTGGCCGTGCAGCACCCAGCGGTGGAGGACGTACCAGACCGCCGGATAGACCAGGCCGGTCGCGACCCAGGCAACCACCAGCGGCAGCGGCGACACGTACCAGCGCGCCACGAAGTAGAAGCTCGCCAAGGCGATCGCGATATAGGCGAGGACCGAAGGATAGGTGAAGAAGGCGCGGATCAGGTCCTTCAAGGACATCCGCGCCAGATTATGGGTCCGGTTCTTCCAGAAACCGCTCATCACGCCGCCAATTCTCAGGGATGGAAATTTGCCGGTAATCTAAGCGGATCAAGGCATTGGAGCAAGCGCGCCGGGCCCAATGCAGCGATCCGACGCAGTCAGGTTGCGGACCTCAGGCTGGTTTCTGGGGCTTGGCGCGCTCGATGCAGAAGATCCAGAAGGTGCGCCCGCCGTGATAAAGGCAGGTCAGCGCCTGCCAGACGACGATCAGATAGAGCGTCGGCACCCCCAGCCCCAGGTAATAACCAACTGTAAATAAAGGAAGATTGATGTTGCGCCGGGAGATGAAGGTGCGCACGAGCCCGTCGATCGGGGCATGGGTATGCAGGCCTTTGTGAAAGCGCCGCGGATAGATCGCCAGGATCAGCCGGTCGAGGACGTAAAGACCGAGCATCACCAGCCCGGCCGTCCAGGCGGGCGAGGTGGTGTCGCCGCCGGTCAGTCCCCAGGCCCAGGCGAGATACCAGAAGGGCGGATGCACCAGATCGAGTCCATGGTCGAGGATGTTGCCGAGCCATGAGTCGGTGAAGGTGAGGCGCGCCAGCTTGCCGTCGACCGAATCGAGCACGCTCATGCCATAGGCGCAGAGGAAGCCCAGCGCCCAATAGCCTTCGGCAAAGAGCGGCACGGCGATCAAGGTCAGGAAGATGCTGACCGCGGTCACTAGATTGGGATGCACCCGCGCCCGCGCCAGCGGCGGGACCATCAGCCAGACCAGGGGCGGATAGACGTATTTGGTGAAGAAGTCGGTCGAGCCCTTGTAGTTCGACCAGAACAGGAAGCGCTCGACCTTGCGCGCTTGCTCCGCGGTGTCGACGCGGAGGAGGTAATAGGGAGTGCTGCGCCGCAGCTTGCGGATGAAGGCCGGAAACTCGGCCTGCGTCAGCGGCGGCAAGGCGGCGACCGCCTGCGAAAGCGTGGTCGCCGCTGCGTCGATCCGTGAAACGTCGCTGGGCTCGATCCGGGCAAAGACGGCGTCGCTGTCCGGCGCGTCGCCGCGCGCCACTTTGCTGCCGGCATTCTGGCCGAGATAGCCGTAGAGCCGCGCATCGGCGAGGCAAGCGGCATCGGTCGCGAGCACCGGTTCGTTCGCCGCTGCCGCCGCCAGGCGCTCGCCGCAACTGCCGGCCGACTGCACCACGCGCACCGGCGCTTTCAGGCGCGGCTCCAATACGAACTGCGTCTCGACGGCGCTGCCGCAATCGACGACGACTTCGCTGATTTCTATCTTCTGATGCCGCGCCGCCTTGAGGTGGCGTTCGATCAGGGACATGCCGAAGACACGCTGCGCGGAAGCATCCGCAGCGTCGATCCACAATTTCATTCTGCTAATAACCTTCGAGACGGATGAGCCAGGCGCCGCCGACGCTGGCGAAGACCAGGATCGGCATCCAGGCGGCGACCACCGGCGGCACGGCGCCGGTTTCGCCCAGGGACATGACCAAGCCATCGGAGATGAAATAGAGAAAGCCCAGGCCGAAGCCGATCGCCATGCCGGCGGCGAGGCCTCGGTCGCGGCGATAGACGCTGTGCGCCACCGGCGCGGCGAGCAGGATCATCAGGATAGAGCTCATCGGCAGCGAGAAGCGCTTCTGCAACCAGGCTTCATAGAAATAGGTCGGCCGCACGCCGACGTCCTGCGAAGTGGCGAAGGACCAGATCTTCGCCAGGCTCATGGCCTGAGGCAGCTCGATCAGGTTTGAGAACTCGGCCGGGGTCAGGCTGGTTTCCCAGATCATCGTGCCTTTATGGTCGGCCTGCGACGGATGGTCCGGCGTGATCGAGGTGGTCCAGACATCGCTCAGCATCCATTGCCGGGTCTGGTTGTCGTAACGCGCCTCGGCGGCCTGGCGAACCTGCACCAGAATGCCGGTATCTCCGCGCTCGAATATCCGCATCTCTTTCAAGGTCGCGCCATTCTTGCCGACGCTGGTGACTTCGACGACGGAACGGCCGTCCTGGATGAATACCGGGTCGTCGTCCGACTTCGAATTGCGATCGACATAGATGTCGCGCGCGACCATGGCGTTGATCGCCCGCGGCACGACCTGGTCTGCCAGCAGGAAATGCGCGACACCGACCAGAAGCACGGCGGGCAGGAAGGAGAGCAGCACGGCGTTATAGGGCGCGCCGGAGGCCTTGAAAGCCAGGATCTCGTTGTCGCGCTCGAGCCGCCCCAGGGTCATCAAGGTCGCCAGCAGCACGCCGAACGGCGTCAGGAAGCTCACGATCTCGGGAAGTCGCAGCACGGCATAGAGCGCCAGTGCGCTGAAATGCCCGTCGCCGCGCTTCAGCACGTCGATGCTGTTCGAGAGCAGATCGAACACCTGCAGCAGGGCGGTGAAACTGATCAGGAGCAGCGCCAGCTGGGCGAAGAAGACGCGCAGGACGTAACGGCTGAAGGTGCTCATTCGGCGGCCTTGCGCAGTCGCTGCGGCAACAGGCGCTTGAACCAGGCGCCGATCGCGTTCAGCCCGTCGAACAAATGGGCGAGTGGATCCTGGCCGGGCTTGCGGTCCGCAACCCAGAACAGCCAGAGACTGCAGGCGGCGAAGATCGCACAGGGGACCCAGAGCGCGGGAATGGCATCCAGCGCTTTGCGCCGGACCATGGCCTCGCCGAACTGCAGGACCTCGTAATAGAAGATCAGGAACAGCACGCCGACGATCATCCGCACGCTCTTCGATGTGCGTCGCGAGGAAATGCCGACTGGGAAGGCCAGGAATGGCAGGAACAGGATCGAGACCGTGCGCACTGCGCGCTCATGCAGCTCGGCGGTGATGTCCTCGATGTCGAGGTAGTCCGGCGTGTTGAAATAGAACTTCACAAGCTCGGTGAAGGTGAGCTCGGTTTCCTTCTCGCCGCGCGCCCGGAACGGCTCGGGCGCGATCGATTCCAGCGGCAAATCGAGCTGGTCGAAGGTCATCGCCCGTGTCGCGTCGCCGTTGGCCGAGGTCTCGGAACGGACGCCGTTGTGCAGCCGCAGTATCAGCGAGAAGTCGGACTGTTTCTGCAAGTCGCCGCGCTCGGCGGTCAGGATGACGCTGCGGCCGGAATCGTCCTTCTCGTTGACGAAGATCTTGCTGAGCGTCCGGCCGCCATCGGAGATGTCGCCGATCAGGATGGTCTTGCCGCCGAAGCCGTTGAAGAAGGCGCCGCGCTCGATCGCGGAATCCCACTGCGTGTCGGTGACCAGATGCACCAGCGCACGATAGCCGAAGCGGGTATAGGGCTGCAGCCAGCCGAGCAGGTAGGAGCTGATCATCACCAGCACCACGGCCAAAGCGAGGATCGGCACCATCAGCCGCAGCAGCGACATGCCGCTCGCCCGCATGGCGTCGAGTTCGCTCTCGTTCGAGAGCCTGGAACCGGCATAGAGCACGCCGATGAAGAGCGCCGCGGGCAGCGCGATGCCGAGATAGAACGGCACCAGGTTGCCGAGCATCTTCAGGATGATGGAAAGCGGACCGCCGCGGTTGGCGAAGAGATCGAGGAGGTGGATCAGCCGCTGCATCAGCAACGCGGCCATCGCGATCCCGACCGCCGCCAGCAGCGGCATCAGCACCCGGCGCAGGATGTAAGCGTCGATCAGGCGCATCAGGCAGCCGCCGAAGTCAGCGGCGGATTGGTTTCGCCCAGCAGCACGATCTCGCCGATCGGCGCGAAGCCGGAACCGTCGGGCTTGAGCTCGCGCATCGACACGGTGAGGGTCCAGGCGCCGCCGGCGCGCTCGCCCCGGGAGAGGCGATAAATGTGATAGCGCGAAGGGTCGCGATGATCGGTCATCACCGCCGACGCCGACGGCACGCCGATCACCGGCACCGAGGTGTTCGGCCCCTTCATCCGGCCGAGCTGGGACATATGCGTATGGCCGTGCAGCATCAACTCGCAGCCGCGCTTGGCGATGATCTCGGCGAGCGGCCCGGCGTCGCGCAGGCTCTTGCGCTTGTAGGCACCGCCGCCGAACGGCGGATGGTGAATGAGGACGATGCGGAAGGCGCCGGCCTCGCCGAGCTGCTCGAGCATGGCGTCGAGGCGCTGCAATTGATCGGCACCGAGCTCGCCCGCGGCGCTGAACGGCCGCGTCGGCAGAGCGGTCGAGACACCGATCAGCGCCATGCCGCCGACCCGGCGCATGAAGGGGAAGTCGCGCACATCGCGCGGCGGGCGATCGCCGCCATCGGCATGCCGCCCGGTCATGTACTCGTCCCAGAGCCCGGCAGCCTTGAGCCAGGGCAGGGCGACATAGGCATCGTGGTTGCCGGGCACCACGGTGACGCGCTCGGCCGGGCCGATGCGCTTCAGGAATTCATGGGCCTGGGTGAACTCGGCCGGGAGGGCGATGTTGACCAGGTCGCCGGTCACCGCGATATGGTCCGGCTGCTGGGCGGCGAGATCTTTCGCCAGCACGTCCAGCACTTCGATCCGGTGGATCTTCGACCGTTTCAGGCGCCAGGAGAGGAAGCCCGTCACCCTCTTCCCGGCGAGCGCCCGCAGTCCGGCGCGCGGGAGCGGCCCGATATGCAGATCGGAGATATGGGCGAGAGTCAGGCTCGGCACGCCACCGCCTCGGTTCAGCTTAGACCGGTACATGGTCCCGAACCCGGAATCCGGTCAAGCCTTGATTTTCCTGCGGTAATTCAGGTGGACGCTTGCCCGGCGATAGGGCTATCTCAGGCCCGTAACCGGGGCCCGCGGGGCTGGATTCGTTAACGATTTGAATGAGCGACAGGATTTCCGAACGACCGAGCGTCCGGATCGTGGCGGGCCCGGCGGGCGGAACCACCGGCGGCGGCGCCGTGGCGCGCCGGTTCTGGGGGATGACGGCCCGGGAGCGGCTGGAACGGGGCCTGGCGCGCGCCGGCGCTTCGGTCGACGCCAACGGCTCGGTTCTGATCCGGGACGACTTCATCTTCGACCAGGCGCTGATCCCGGCCTTGCTAGAGCAACCCGGCCTGGTCCTGATCGGGGCTGACGGCGAGCCCGTCGCCGCGCATCTCGCCAACCCCGCCCAGGCCGGGCCAGTGGAAGCGGCCCTCTCGTCCGGCAAGGCTGAAGCAGTTCCGGCGGAACTGCGCTGCGTCGACTCGGGCGGCCTCGCCAGCACCTACAACAAGTCGCTGCGCCGCCGCTCGCCGCCCTACCTGATGCGTGTCGACTCGATGCCGGTGGTCGCAATCGAGCGGCGGATGTTCGACGGCGCCTATAAGGGCGTCACCGATTTCGTGACCAAGCGGGTCTGGCCCTGGCCTGCCTTCCATGTGACGCGGCTCTGCGCCCGCTTCGGTGTCTCGCCGAACATGGTGACCGGGGTCAGCCTGCTGCTGGTGCTGCTGGCGATGTGGTTCTTCTGGCAGGGACAATTCGCATTCGGCCTCGCTTGCGCCTGGGGCATGTGCTTCCTCGACACCGTGGACGGCAAGCTGGCGCGGGCGACCCTGCGCTCGACGCCCTTCGGCAACATCTTCGACCACGGCATCGATCTCATCCACCCGCCGTTCTGGTACTGGGCCTGGTATCACGGCTTGGTCGAAACGAATTACGGGATTACCGACGCCCTGCTCATTCTTTCCTTGGGCATCGTGATCGTCGGCTACGTGCTCGGGCGGCTGCAGGAAGGCCTGTTCACCTGGCTGCACGGGATCGAGATCCATATCTGGCGCCCGGTCGATTCCTGGTTCCGCGAGATCACCGCCCGGCGCAATCCCAATCTCTTCATCCTGACGCTGGCCGTGATCTTCGGCGCGCCGCGCGAGGGATTCGTGCTGGTCGCGATCTGGACCATCCTCTCTTTCATCTTCCACACGGTCCGCATCCTCCAAGCCTACCTGGCCAAGGCGATGGGACACCCGCCGGTCTCCTGGCTCAGTGAGCCGTTGAAGTGATGAAGGCCAAGATCGGCGTCGTCAGTAACGCCCACAGCAACCGCAACCGGACCGGGCTCAAGGAGTTCGCGGCCCTGCTGCACGACCATCCGCAGGTCAAGCATCTCGCCTTCCACGACATATCGGACCTGACCGAATGCCTGCGCGAGATGGCGGCGGCCGGCGTCACGCATCTCTGCATCAGCGGCGGAGACGGGACGGTGCAGGCCGCGATCAGTTCACTGATCAATGACAAGCCGTTCGCGGCGATGCCGAAGCTCAGCCTGCTCTCCGCCGGCATGACCAACGTGATCGCCCGCGATCTCGGCGAGACCGAGCTGCCGGCACCGCATTTGAAACGCCTGATCGAACGCATAGAAGCCGGGGATCCGGGCCAGACCGTCGAACGCAATGTCATGACCCTCGATCTCTTCGACGGCGGACCGCCGATCCACGGCTTCCTGCTCGGCGCCATCGCCTTCTACCAGGGAACGATCCTCGGGCGCCGCAAGGTGCACGGCATGGGCTTCACCCAGAGCCTGGCCAGCAAGATCGGCATCCTGCTCTCGGTGCTCCGGGTCCTCTGGTACGGGCCGGGCGACCGGTCCGGCTTCCACGGCGAGCGCGTGGCGCTCTCGCTCGACGGCAAGGCGGAGGCGCCGCAGGATCTCTTTCTGCTGGTCGCCACCACGCTCACGCAGATCCTGCCCGGCATCAAGCCGTTCTGGGGCCAGGGCTCCGGTCCGATCCGTCTCACCACGATCAGCCATCCGCCGCGCCGCTTCGCCTGGGCGGCACTGCCGGCGTTGCGCGGTAAGCCGAAGCCCTGGATGGAAGGCCATGGCTATTGCAGCCGGCGCGCCGACCAGCTTGAGTGCGACCTGGTGACGCCGGTCGTTTTCGACGGCGAGTTCCTGGAGACCGATGGCGGACCGGGCTTCCGGCTCTCGGTCGGCCCGAAGATCACTTTCACCCGCTACTGAGGACCCATGGCGCAAGCCCTGCGCGAGGTGTTGAGCGAGGAGCTGAACCGCCCGGTCGCCGGGACGGTGCAGGCGATCGCGGATGTGCTGCGCGCCCGCTATGAGCGCGCCGCCGTCGCGGTGCTGTTCTACGGCTCCTGCCTGCGCTCGCCGGAGGCCGAACTCGCCGACAACCTGCTCGATTTCTACGTCCTGGTGGATGATTACGGCCGCGCCTATGACAAGGCTTGGCTTGCGCTCGCCAATCGCATCCTGCCGCCCAACGCCTTCTACTGCGAGACGGTCTGGCAAGGGGTGCAGATCCGCGCCAAGTACGTGGTGATCTCGCTCGACGACTTCGCCCGCTTCTGCCGGCCGGAGACACAGAATGTCTCAGTCTGGGCGCGTTATGCGCAACCGGCGCGCATCGTCTGGACCCGCGATGCCGCGACCGCCAACCGCGTGGTGACGGCCTGCATGGATGCGGTGCGCACAATGCTGCGCCGTGCCTGGCCGCTGGAGCCTGCGAGCCGTGACGCGCGCACGCTCTGGATCCGGGCGCTGCGCGAGACCTACGCCTCCGAACTACGGCCGGAGGGCGCCGACCGCGCGGTGAAGATCTTCGAGAACGATCAGGGTCGCTACGAACGCCTGACGCCGCTGGTGCTGGAAGAGTTGGGCCAGCCCGAGATGTCAGCGGCGAAATCCGCGGCGGAATGGAAGCGCCGTCGCCGGCTCGGCAAGACGCTCAACCTGCTGCGCATCATCAAGGGCATCTTCACCTTCGACGGCGGCCTCGACTATGCGCTGTGGAAGATCCAGCGGCATTCCGGCAAGACCGTCCCGGTGACCGACTGGCAGCGCCGACACCCGCTGCTGGCCGCACCGGGCCTCGCCTGGCGCTTGTACAGGATGGGCGCGTTTCGCTGACTACTCCGCCGCCTGCTTGTGCGGGACCGACTGGTTGTGGATCACGCGGCTGTAGGCCGACATCTGCGGATTGAAGATGAAGCCCAGCACCACCGCGACCCAGGAGCGGTAGTAGAAGCGGTTGTCATAGAACTCGCCCGCGACTTTCTTCAGCTTCGGCAGGTTGTTCCAGGGCACGTTGGCGAAGTCGTGGTGCTCGACATGGTAGCCCATGTTGAAGCAGAGCTTGTTCAAGGGGCCGTAGTAGGAATGCGTATCCTGCTTGCGGTCGACCGAGTAGTGCTCCTGGATCCAGCGCCCGCCCATCGGGTGCAGGCCGAGGGCGAAGAAGGTCGAGAGCACGAGGTAGAGCAGGGCGTACCAGCCGAAGAAGTAGACCAGCGCGGCATCGACCACGATCTGGATCAGCATGTTTGCGGTCATCCAGCCGTCGCCGATCGGCTTGCCGATCAGCATCTTGACCTTCAGCGGCCGAAGCATCTGCGAGATCGAGAGCCCGGCGATCCAGAGTGCCTTACGCCACCAGGAATTTCCGACCAGTTTCGCCTCGCCGTGCAGCACGATGTCGGGGTCGCGCTCATATTGGCCGAGATACTTGTGGTGCATCAGGTGATATTTGCGAAACGCCATCGCGCTCGGCAGCGCCAGGGCGAAATCGCAGACGATGCCCAACACCCGATTCCACACCGCCTTTTCGAAGACGGTGTCATGGGTGCATTCATGCATCAGCACATAGAGCGCGTGGTTGATCACGGCGCCGACGAAATAGGCGACCAGCAGCATCGCCCACCAGGGCGCCTGGGTGATGTTCGCGGCGATCACGAACTGTGCGGCGCCGAGACCCAGGACCCAGGCGGCGGTCCAGGGATTCTTGGCGATCAGCTGGCGCACTTCGGGGTGTGCCTTCAGGATGTCCCGGCGGCGCTGGAAGTGCTCGTTGACCGCGTCCGAATAGGTGAAGTCCAGGTTCTGCATTTCCGTAATCGATTGCTCGCGGGCGATGCCGCCTTCCGACCGGTTCTTTACCAGAAGATGGGTGATTCCGGCCACCCATCATCCCAATGGTCGCCGGGACGCATCGTCGCGGCGACAAAACGTTAACGACCCGAGCGAAAACCTGAAAAAAAGTCGGCCGGCGCGAGGCCGGCCGACTTCCCCCTAAGCTCGACTCGTCCCGGCTATTCGGCAGCGGCCCTGACTTGGCCTGCGCCGTCCTCGGCCGGGATGATGCCGAGCTGACGTCCCACTTCGGTCAATGCTTCGATGACCTTCTCGAGCTGCGCCGTCGTATGCGCCGCGCAGACCGAGCAACGGAGGAGGGCGGTGCCGCTCGGGGTCGCCGGCGGCAGCGCCAGGTTCACATAGACACCCGCCTCGAGCAGCCCGTGCCACGCCATGGCGGCGAGCTCCGGGCCGTTGATATGGACGGCGACGACCGGGCCGCGCTGCTTGCCGAGGCGGAAGCCCTTGGCCTGAAGCCCGTCATAGAGCGTGTCCACGTTCTGCCAGAGGCGGGCCATCATTTCCGGCTCGGCCCGCAGACGCGCCAGCGAAGCGCGCACCGAAGCGACGATCGACGGCGGCAGCGAGGCGGTGAACATGTAGGGGCGGCAGGTGACGCGGAGGATATCGAACTCCGGATGATCGGAGATCAGGAAGCCGCCGATCGCACCCATCGACTTCGAGAAGGTGCCGGTCACGAAATCGACGTCGGCATCGACGCCGTCATGCTCCAGGCAGCCGCGGCCGGTCTTGCCCATGACGCCCATCGAATGGGCCTCATCGACCAGCAGGTAGGCGCCGTGCTTCTTCTTGACCGCGACGAACTCTTTCAGAGGCGCATGGTCGCCCAGCATCGAGTAGATGCCTTCGACCACGACGATCTTGTTGCCGGGCTCCTTGGAGAGGCGCGCCAGGCGCTTGTCGAGATCGGCCGGGTCGTTGTGCCGGAAGCGGATCACCGTGGCATGGCCGAGGCGGCAGGCGTCGTAAATCGAGGCATGGCTGTCGGCATCGACCAGCAGATAGTCGCCGGGGCCGGCCAGGGTCGAGATCGCGCCCAGATTGGCCTGGTAGCCGGTGGTGAAGACCATGCAGTGCTTCTTGCCGTAGAAGTCGGCGAGATCCCGCTCCAGCGCCTTGTGATCCTCGTAGGAACCGTTGGCGATCCGCGAACCCGTGGTTCCGGTGCCGTATTTGTCGAGCGAGGCCTTGGCGGCCGCGAGGCTGTCGGCGTCGAAGGTCAGGCCGAGATAGTTGTTGCTGCCGCAAAGGATGGTGTGGCGGCCCTTAATCTCGGCTTCGGTCGAAGACAGGATGCGATCCATCTTCACGCCGAACGGATCGGCGCCGCAGGCCTTGATCTGGCCATGCGCCGCGCGCAGTTCCTGGAACCGGTCGAACAATCCCATCGTTATGCCCCCGCCTTTTCATCGCGGACGGCCTTCGCCAGCTGCCCGACCGTGGTGATCTCCGCGACCATGTTCAGCGGAATCGACACGTCGAATTTATCTTCGAGCACCATCAGAAGGTCCATAACCGCAAGTGAATCCAGCTTGAGATCGCGGGCGATATCGGTGTCGGCAGTGATCGGCGCATCCGACTTCTTGAAAGGCTGGAGCGCGGCGATGATCTCGGCGAGGAACGGATCCTCGGTCGGTGCGTCCATGCCCATGATTGCGACTGCAGCCAAAATGCCTTCCGATGTCTCTATAGCCCGGGGACCCCAATCCGCCCCTTGCCCGCGTCGACCTAGGTCGCGCCGGCGAGGTCACTTGTCACCCGATTGCGGCGGTTTGGTGAAATGACATTTTGTTTCAATATGTAACAATTGGCTCGAATCAAGGACTTGCGAGCCGCATTTCGTATGTCGCTTGGTTAACGCAACCAACCTATAGCGCGATACCAGGCCAGGGTGTCGGCGAAACCTTTTGTGATGTCATAGGCCGGTTTCCACCCGGTCTTCGCCTCCAGACGCGGTCCGCGGGCCACCCAGTCGGAATGGTAGAGTTCCGGCACCTTGGCGAAGGAGAGCGCGGTCAGTGAACCGGCGGCCCGGCGGTGCAGTTCCACGCCGGCGGCAATCCCGGTAAGCACGAGCCTGGGAATCCGCACTATCCGGACCGGTCGGGCCAGCGCAGCGGACAATCCGGCGGCGATTTCGGCCCAGCCGTAGCCCCCGGCATGCCCGTCATCCAGCTCGTAGACCGGGTCGAGCCCATTGGCTTCCGCGGCGGCCACGATGCCCGCGGCGAGGTCCGCGCCATGGATCAGGGAAACCCGACTCTGCCGCTGGGCCGGATAGGCGCAGAGCCCCAGCGAAGCGGCCTTGAACATGGGGAAGATCTCGGTGTCGCCCGGACCATAGACCGCGGGCGGGCGGACGATGGTCAGCCGCGCCGGATTCGGCAGGCTCTTGATGGCGTCCTCGCCGCCGCGCTTGCTGGCGCAATAGGGCGAGAGGCCGGGCTCGCGGGCCGCCAACGACGACACATGGATGACGCGGGCGTCCGGCGCGGCTTCCGCGACTGCCGCCGCGACATGGCGCGTGCCCTCGACATTGACCTTGTGAAATTCGGCGGCGTGGCGCGCCTTGATGATGCCGGCGACATGGATCACCGCATCGACTCCGCTAACCAGGCGCTGCAGCGCCGCCTGGTCGTCGAGGTCGCCCAGCACGACTTCCAGCGGCTTGTCGGGCGTCAGCGCCGCGATCGGCATGCGGCGCGCGAGGATACGAACCTGATGGCCCGAAGCGGTCAGCCGGCGAATGACATGGGAACCGACGAAGCCGGTCGCCCCGGTGACGGCGACCCGCATCATGGCGTCAAGCGGAAGCCGCCTCGGCTCGGGAATATACCCCGGCGAGGAAATTGGCCTTGGCCTTGGCCCGGCTGAGCTTGCCGGAGGAAGTCTGCGGCAGGCCGTGCGGGGGCACCAGGACGACGCTGGCCTCGACCGCCATCGACTTCTGCACCACGGCGGCGACCTCGCGCTGCAGCCTGGCGCGCGCTTCCGGATCGCTGGTGCGGCACTGCACCAGCAAGACGATCCGCTCGGCATCCTCGTCGTCCGGATTCTCGACCGAGATCGCGGCGACGTCGCCGCGGCGCAGCTCCGCGACGCCGTCCTCGGCCGCCCATTCCAGATCCTGGGGCCAGATGTTGCGGCCGTTGAGGATGATCAGATCCTTGGCCCGGCCGGTGATCACGATCTGCCCGTTCAGCAGATAGCCGCGATCGCCGGTATCCAGCCATCCCTCCGGCGACAGGGTCTCGCGTGTCAGTTCCGGCTGGTTGTAGTAGCCACGCATGACGCTGGGGCCGCGGAAGAAGATGCGGCCGATCCGGCGCTCCGGCAGCGGGTTTCCTGCCGCATCGCGTACCTCGATCTCATGGCCGGGCAGAGCGGGACCATTGGCGATGAAGCCGCGGGAGCTCGGTCCGGCCTCGGCCGGCTCGGCGCGGTCGCGCTCCAGCGCGTCGCGCGAGACGTGATCCAGCACGTACATCTCTTCGAGCGGCGTGAAGGTCATGGCAAGGGTGGTTTCCGCCATGCCGTAGCTCGGGCAGAAGGCGGTCTCGCGAAAGCCGAACGGGTCGAAGGCGTCTGCAAAACGGCGGAGCACCGCGGGCTGCACCATGTCGCCGCCGATACCGGCCGCGCGCCAGGACGAGAGATCGCCCTTGAACTCGGTGCCGTCCCTCAGGCGCCGGACGCAGAGGTCGTAGCCGAAGCTCGGGCTGTAGGCGAGCGTGCCGCGATATTCGGAGATCAGGTTCAGCCAGGTCAGCGAGCGGCGGGCGAAATCACGGGTGGTGAGGTAATCGACCGAAAGCTGGTTCAGCATCGGCGACAGCATGAACCCGACCAGGCCCATGTCGTGATAGAAGGGTAGCCAGGAGGCGCAACGATCGCCGGGGCGTACCTGGAGCCCGTGATTGCCGATCCCGTAGGCATTGGCCATCAACACGCTCTGGGGAATATCGATGCCCTTGGGGAAGCGCGTGCTGCCGGAGGAATACTGCAGATAGCTCGGCTCGTTCTTCGCGAAGGGCTTCAGGTCGGCGCCGGCGGTGGGCAATGCGGCGAAGTCGGCGCTGCCGCCGACCAGCGTCAGGCCATGTCCTTCCGCGGCCTCGCGCAGGAAGGGAAGGAGATCATCGGGGGCCCAGGCAAGCCTGGCGCCGCAGCCTTCGATCTGATGGCGGAGCTGTTCGACATAGGCGGCGCGGCCGCCGAGGCTGGTGGGGATCGCGACCGGCACGGGGATGAGGCCGGCATACTGCGTCGCCATGAAGGCGATGCAGAAGTCCGGCGTGGTGTCCGCCACCAGCACCATACGCTCGCCGCGCGGCAGACCGAGCGCGACCAGGCGCTGGGCCAAATCGCGGGCGCGCTCGCGCAACTCGCGGAAGCTCAGGACCTGCTTCAGCTCACCACGCGCGGTAAAGAAGTTGAATCCCGTGTCGCCGCGGGCCGCGTAATCCAGCCCTTCCCAAAGCGTTTCAAAATCAGCCCGGCGCAGCGCCAGACCTGCGCTGCTCGTGGGCGTTGCCGTCAGTGTCATTGGGACCTTCGGTCGCACCGATGATAATATGCCGCACAAATGGTAGATTGCGGAGGGGCGGCATGGCCCCTAGGATTTGTGTGTGCATAGCAAATGTCCGGTGCGATCTCAAGGCGCGCGAACAAGCCTGAATCGCGCCTGACGCGAGGGGAGGGCCGCGCCCGAAGCGGCCGAATTGACCAATGAAAACGTCGGATCTGCATCTCGCCGAGGGCGGCGGCAACGGGGCGGGCGGTACGCTGCGCACCCTTCTAAGCCTCGACTGGCTCGGCGCCAAATCCAAGAAAAAGAGCAAGTCCAAGGCGGGGACACATCCGTCGGCGGGCGGCCAGCCCGATTCCAAGACCAAGGTCAGCCAGGGCGTGGCCGACGTGCTGAAGCTGCTGCGCGCCGACGGCGCGCGCCGTATCGGCGTGTTCGGCGATCGCGGCTTCGCCGACCTGATGGCGGCGCAGGCCCCGGACATGAGCCAGGTCTGGATGTCCAGCGACTTCGTCTCCGACATTCCGGCGGGAGCCCGGCGCTTCGGCCGGGACGCGATGAGCGGCCTCGATGCGATCGTGGTCGGCGGTGGCGACATCGCAACCCGCTTCCGTTTCGCCGTGCGCGAAGTCGGCGCCCATGCGCCGACGCTGCCGGTGCACTGGGTCGCCGAGAACTGGGAGTTCTGCGGCGGCACGGCGGCGGTCCCGGTCGAGATCGACGATGTCGATGCGCTGGTCTTCAACCACTTCGAAGAATTCTTCGGCATCAAGGACAGTCTGCAGTTCCGCTTTGAGGTGATTGCCGAGAGCGGCATCAAGCGCAGCTATCGCATCCTCGGCCCGAGCCAGTCGGTGGCGCTCAATCTCAACGAAATCGCCGGCGTCGGCCCTGATGGGAGACGCGAGGGTCCGGTCTGCCTCAAGATCTGGGTGGCACATCCCTTCCTCACCCGCGGTCGGCACTATCGGTTCCGGATCTGCGGCGACGTGTTCTGGAAGGACTCCTTCACGATCATCCACGGCTCGCATCAGTTCTTCAAGAATCCCAACCGGCTGCAGGAGTTCCGCCTGATCGATTCCGTGGTGCGCGAGCGCGGCCATGTGCTGATGACCGTGCCGAACTACGATCTCGACATGGGCCCGAATGACGGAATCGCGATCGGCTCGGGCGACGGCAAGCTGCAGCAGCGGCGGTCGCGCAAGCGTCCGGTCGAGGTGGTCGATTTCGAGCGTCGGCCAAGCCATGGGAAGGGGCGGGAGTATTTCGCCGCCGCCTATCACGGCTACGGGACCTCGTTCTGGTACGCGCTGGAAGAGGGGCTGCCGGGCAAACAGGGCAGCATCGCTGCCAACCATCTGTGCCGGGTCGGCGTCGATGACCGCAGCGACATCGTCTTCAAGCCGGAAGAGCGCGACCTGGTGGAGAAGGCGGTTGCCGCCGGCTTCCTTATCAATCCGGTGGCGCTGCCGGTGCGCTGGGGCCAGGACGATCTGAGTTTCGGCTTCAACTTCGACGCCTCGAACCCGCCCTTCTCCGATTACCTGGTGCGTTTCTTCGACAAGGCGGGCAAGCCGCTCGGCGACTACGCCTATCACAAGGATTTCGTCGGCGCGGCCCTGATCGAGGACGTGGTGCGGAAGTGGAACGGCGCCGCTGCCGACAAGGTCGCGACCGCGCTAGTAGCGCCCGATCACCTGAAGATCGGCCTGGCGCCGCAGCGTCTGGTGACGACCGCGGACATGCTGGTGCGGCATCTGAAGACCGGCGACCAGGACTACACCGAGTTCCAGAACTCCTGGCGCAATCTCGGGGCGATCGTGCCAACGCTGCCGCATTGGCTGCATCCCTCGATCGGCGTGATCGGCCGCACCAACGTCATCGGCCGGGTTCGCACCAAGGGCGGCTATCGCACCGGCGTCTATGTCGTGAATGCCAGCGGCAACCTCGCCTATGACATGGCCGCCGAGGTCGAGATCAGCGCGATCAACAATCACGGGCGCCGGCTGTCGCATTATGTCACCCTGCCGGCCTTCGGCTCCGAGGTGGTGTGGCTGGACGACGTGCTGCCGGACCTCGCGCGCCATCTTGGCGAGAGTGGCATAGCGACGCTCCAGGTGAAGTCGGCGGATGCGGATCTCAATGCCCATGTGATAGGAGTTTCGCCGCAGGGCGCTATTGGCCTGCAGCATCTTTGGGGCTACTGATCGCGGCATGGGCGATCTCATAGAAGACCTCCGGCGCCGTATGGCGCCGGTTTCGTTAAGGCTGTGGCCCGGGTTGGGCAACCCGGCCTGGAACTCGGTCGGCGCCGCGCGCCTGTTCGGCGGGCGGCTCAAGATCGCGATCGACCCTGCGCGGGTCACCCGAAAAGTCGATGCGGAAGCGGCCGCCTGGTTGCGCGGCAAGTTCCTGGTGGATGGGCTAAATGCGCTGCCGGCGTCGCCGGTCGCCGCGCTTTACACCCATCGCGACATGGAGGATATCGCGCGATATGGTGCCGATTGGCGGGCGACTCGGCTGGGGCAGTGGCTCCTGGCCTGCCTTGCCGCCGGGCGGCCACCCTTCGTCCGCGGCCGCTTCATCACCAACGAAGCCGAGATCGAAGCCTATTACCGTGGCTACCTGACGATGTTCGAGAGCATGCGCGACAACGGCTATCGCTATGACGGCGACGACCATATGTGCTTCGGCCTCGGCGCCGAGGGCGGCTTCGTGCTGGTTCGGCGGGGCACGCATCGGCTCGCCGCGGCGCATATCCTCGGCCTGAAGCAGGTGACCGGCCTGGTGACCAAGATCGACCGCCGCTTCGCCGAGGCCGCCCTGCGCAGGGCGCCGGGTCTTCCGGCGACGCAAGCGATCATCCGGGGCGTCGAAGACGCAGCCAAGGCATGAAGAACGCCTTCCGCATCTTCTTCTACAACAGCTGGAAGCGCGAGCTCCTGGTCATCGGCATCATGCTGTTGACCGGCGTGGTCGACGGCATCGGCGTCGCTAGCCTCTGGCCGATCGTCGGGCAGATCTCCGGCGGTACCGGCGAGACCACGCATTCCATGGGCAACACGATCGTCGTCGCGCTCGAGCAGATCGGCCTGCCGTTGACCTTCGAGGTCCTGCTCGGCGTCATCGTGGTGGTCTCGTTGCTGCACTTTGCCTTTGCGGCGACCGCGACCGTCTTCATCGGGCGCTCGGTCGCCCAGGTTGCGACCGAGCTGCGCCTGCGGCTGATCAATGCCGCGGTCCGCGCTCGCTGGTCCTTCTTCACCACCCAGCCCAACGCCCGTTTCACCACCGCGATCGGCGCCGACGGCACGCGCGGCTCTCAAGCCTATCGCGCGGCCGGCAACGTGATCGCGCAGACCGCGAAGGCGCTGGTCTATCTCTGCATGGCGTTCTGGGTCTCCTGGCAGTTCTTCCTGGCCGGAATCGCGGTTGCCGTCCTGCTCTGGCTGGCCGTCAGCCGCTTCATGAAGCAGGCGCGGAACGCCGGGCGCGGCAAGAGCAAGCAGACATTGGCGCTCAACAAGGGCATCACAGATGCGCTGACCAACATCAAGGCGCTGAAGGCGATGAACCGCCACGGCTTCATCGCCCAGTCATTCCGGCGCAACGTCGATGCGTTGCGCGATGCGCTCGCCGCCGAGACCTACAGCGAATCCATGGTCAAGGCGATCCAGGAGCCGATCTTCATCCTGTTCATGATGGGCGGCATCTACGCCCAGCACACCCTGTTCAACATGTCGATCGAGCAGATCCTGGGCTCGATCATGATCCTGTTCCTGCTCTCGCAGGCGATCGGCAACGTACGCGGCGCGATGCAGCGGATGATGGTCGAGTCCTCGGCTTTCTGGTCGCTGATCCGACTGATCAATGAAACCGAGGCCGAAGCGGAGCCGGTGCATGGCGGCAGCATCCCGCGCGTGGAGCGAGGGATCAAGCTCGATAGCGTCACCTTCGGTTATGGCGAGAAGGCGATCCTGACCGATGTCGATCTCGAGGTACCGCCGCACGCGGTCACCACCGTGATCGGCGCTTCGGGCGCCGGCAAGACCACGATCGCCGACGTGCTGGTCGGGCTCAACCAGCCGGACCAGGGCAAGGTGCTGGTCGGGGGCACCAATCTCGAGGAGATCGACACCGTCGCCTGGCGCCGGCAGCTCGGCTACATCCCGCAAGAGACCGTGCTGTTCAACGACACGATCGCCAACAATGTCACGCTCGGCGACGAGACGATCAGCCGGGACAGCGTGATCGCCGCCTTGAAGGCGGCCGATGCCTGGGATTTCGTCCAGGCCTTGCCGGGCGGAGTCGACTATGTGATCGGCGTGCGCGGCAGCCTGCTGTCCGGCGGCCAGCGCCAGCGCCTGTCGATCGCCCGAGCGCTCTGCAACGATCCGCAGGTCCTGATCCTGGACGAAGCCACCAGCGCACTCGACCGCGAGACCGCGGTGGAGATCGCGAACGGCATCCGCAAGCTGATCGGCGAGAAAACCATTCTCGCCATCACCCATCAGCCGATCTGGGTCGATGCCGCGGATCGCGTCTACGAGATGCGGGCGGGGGTGGTGAAGCCGGCCGAGCCGGCTACGGCTTCGCGTAAGCCAAGGCCGGCGTGAACTCCGCGCCGTCGCTGGTCTCGACCGTGCCTTCGACCACGCGATAGACCCGGTCGGCGATCGTCACCCAGGCCGGCTGGTGCGTGATCGCGAGCACCGTGAGCTTGCCGGCTTGGTCGCGCACCGTCTGGCAGATTTCCGCCTCCGTTTCCGGATCGAGCGCGCTGGTGGCCTCGTCGAGGATCAGCAGGGCGGGGCGGTGTACCAGCGCGCGGGCCAGCGCGATGCGCTGGCGCTGGCCGCCGGACAGCATGGTGCCGCGCTCGCCGACCGGCGCATGGATGCCCTCCGGCAACTCGCCGATGAAGCCCATGCAGCCGGCGTCTTCGAGGGCGCTTTTCACGTCCGCCTCGGTGATCGCCGGATCGCCCAGCGCCACGTTGTCGAAGACCGTGCCGTTGAACAGCAGCACTTCCTGCGGCACGTAGCCGACCATGCTGCGCCAGCGCAGCAGGTCGATCTCGTCCAGCGGCACGCCGTCGAGCGTGATCCGCCCGGAATCGACCAGGAACAGACCCAACAGCAGATCGGCGATCGTGGTCTTGCCCGACCCGGATTCGCCGATCAGAGTCGTGATCCGCCCCGCCGGGATCTCCAGGGACACCTCCTTCAGCACCGGCTTCACGCCGTAGGAAAAGGTGACGCGGTCGAACCGGCAGGCGTCGTTCAAGGTCGGGACCTTGGTCCCGGTGAAGGTCTCCGCCGCTTCCTTGGCCTCGTTGATGGTGGCCTGCAGCGACCAGTAGAAGCTCTCCGACGAGGCGGTCTCCTGGATGGCGCGCTGCACGGTCGAGACGTTGATCATCAGGCGGATGACGATGATGCCGGAAACCAGCATGGCGCCGAGGTCGAGGCCGAGGATGCGGAAGCAGATCCAGGCCGCTGCCGCCATGAAGAGGTTGATGAAGAGATCGGGCAGGGCGTTGGCGAGCTGCTGGTAGAGCACCAGGTCGTACATGCTGCGGCGGATGATCTTGGTCTCTTTGGTGAGGCTCTTGATGAGGGTTTCGTGGCGCGCCATCGCCTTCAGCGGCTTGAACCCGGTGATGACGTCGCCGAAGTCGCTCAGCAGGCCGCGCAGCGCCAGCTGCTGGTTGCGCCCGGCGCGGCGCCCGGCGCGGGTGAAGTAGCGGTTGATGAGCCCGAGCCCGCCGCCGAGCAGGATGGCGACGATGGCGGCCCGCCAGTCGATCAGCAGGCCGATCGCGCAGTAGATGAAGGCGCGGATCAGGGCGGCCAGGACGGTGAGCGAGGTGCGATAGACATAGGCGCCCCAGATCGCCTCCACCGATACCGCCGAGGTGAAGCGGCCGATCGGGTTGACGGTGAAATAGGACCAGCGCGCCTGCAGCAGCCGGTCGAGCACCGCATTGCGCAGGTCGCTCGAGATCTCCGCCACCATCAGGCCGATGTAGCGCGAGGTCTGCTGCGAGATCGCGGCCCGGATCAGCATGCAGACCGAGAAGACCAGGACCAGCGCGCCCAGGGTATGCGGCAGGTGCAGGAAATCGAGCACCGCGAAGACGACCTGCGCCGGCTTGCCGAGCTTTTCCGGGTTGGGATTGTCGATTACCTGCAGGATCGGAACCAGGGTGGTGACGCCAAGGCCCTCGATGAAGCCGGAGAGCACCAGCGCAAGGCTCAATGGGATCTGGCGCCAGAGGCCGTGCTTCCTGAGCACCCGGAAGGCGTTGGCGAGGGCCGAGGAACTGAGGACTTCTTCTTCTGTCATTGGGCGGCGAATCGACGCCGGAACCTTTCGGGGCATGCCGCTGGATGGGCAGGGTTACTTAACACCGGCCGCCTGCTTGTCAACCGCCCCCGCCGGGGCACACGGGCCTATGATTTCAACGGCCTTTTTGCGGCAAAACCGCGCATTTTCCGTGGGTTGGATTGCACTTCCCCCGGGGCGAACCTATCATGCGCCTCCAGCGGACGGACTTGCGCCGAGCCGGCGCCAACCGGGGAAGGGATGGTTCGGGTGGACTACAAAGTCTTCATTCAAACGAACGACGAGCAGTACCTTGGGGCCCTGATCGCGGCCTATGCGCTCAAGCGCAACAGCAAGCACGCCGACAAGTTCTCGGTCGAGATCATGCACTACAAGGACTACCCCTGGCTGAAGGCCAAGGCGGGTCAGCCCTTCCTGCGCGGCGCCGAGCGCCGGATCTGGAAATACGAGGACCTGCAGTCCTTCACGCCGACCCGCTTCACGCCGCCCAAGGCGATGGGCTACCAGGGTCGCGCCGTGGTCATCGACCCGGATTGCTTTGCCCTGGGCGACATCTGGGAGCTGCTCACGCGCGACATGCAGGGCAAGGCGCTGATGTGCCGCTGGCGTCCCGCCTTCAAGGACCTCGAAGGCTATCGCGCCTCCAGCGTCATGCTGCTGGACAATGCCAAGCTGACTCATTGGGACGCGGAAAAGACCTTCAACGAGCTCTTCGAGTTCAAGAAGGATTACATGAAGTGGATCAAGCTGGAATACGAGCCTGAGGAGACCGTCGGCCTGCTCGAGCCGGAATGGAACGACTTCGACAAGCTGACCCCGGCGACCAAGATCCTGCACAACACCTATCGGCGGACGCAGCCCTGGAAGACCGGCCTGCCGGTCAGCTTCACGGTGCGGTTGAAGCCGAACAAGCCCAAGTCGTTTCCAGCCAACATCGTGAAGGCGGTGAAGAGCTTGGTGAAGGAAAAGAAGCCGGATACCTATCAGCCGCATCCGGATCCGAACCAGGAAGCGCTGTTCTTCAACCTGCTGCGCGAGTGCCTGGAGAAGGGCGTCATCGACCTCGACTTGGTGAAGCGGGAGATGGCGGCGAATCACGTCCGGCACGATGCGCTGGAACTGGTCCAGCGGCGTGCCGCTTGATCGGTGCAACGGCGGCGGATTGACGCTGCGACCGGGAATGATCTGGCGGCAGCACGGGCAGCGGGCCTAGCGTTTGGCATCGTCTGAAACGCGCAGGTTGGAGAGAAAGATGTCGGCAGCGATGGCAGCGAGCGCAGTACAGGAAACGGCCCGGGTGACGGGCGTGCCGCACCTGCTCTCGGATGTGCGGGTCGAGGACGTGTTCGACGATCCCTACGCGCATTACACGCGGCGCAACGTCGTGCCGGCGGATGTCTATGCCGCCCTCGAGGCGGAGTTTCCCAGCCTCGACATGATCCTCGGCGGCCGCGCCGCCGCCAGCAACCAGGCCGTCCGGATGACGGTTAAGCAGGTCCTGAACGACCGCCGCATCTCGCCGCTCTGGCGCGAGTTCTTCGAGTATCACACCTCGGGCGACTATTGGCGCGACGTCGTGCGCCTGTTCGGCGACCGCTTCCGCCGCGCCTTCCCGAACCTCGAAGAGCGGATCGGCCGTCGCTATGAGGACTGGCGGGTGGTGCCGCGCGGCTTCGCCGGCGAAGCCGACCTGCATCTTGACTGCCAGTTCGTGATGAACACGCCGGTGACCGAAGTCAGCAGCGTGAAGACCGCCCATGTCGATCTTTGCGACAAGATCTTCAGCGCGCTGTTCTATTTCCGCCAGGCCGGCGACAACACGCCGGGCGGCGACTTCGAGGTCTACCGCTGGCGCCGCAGCCCGCGCTTTGTCAAGCATCGCAGCCTCAACCGCGATGTCGAGATGGTGAAGATCGTCCAGTACGAGGCGAATGCCTATGCCTGCTTCCTCAACT
Organism: Dongia sp. agr-C8; assembly: GCF_054658695.1. Lineage (NCBI taxonomy): Bacteria > Pseudomonadati > Pseudomonadota > Alphaproteobacteria > Rhodospirillales > Dongiaceae > Dongia > Dongia sp. agr-C8. The sequence goes on along the minus strand of NZ_BAAGHZ010000004.1, from coordinate 576,957 downwards.
CGGAGCAGGCGGTGCATGGCGTCAGCCCGCGCGGCATCACCAACGTGCCGCGACGCTACATCAACTTCATCGCCGAATTGCCGATGAAGGCCTTCGAGCCCAAGCAGCTCAACGCCTGGCAGAGGCTCTGGTATTCGAGCGACGTGAAGGCGGCGGCGCAGGACGAGCGGTACTAATCCGGACCGCAAGTTCCAGCCGGCCCGGACACGGACGGCTCAGGTCCAATAAGGTGCATTAGGGTTCGCTAACCCTTTGCTGCGAAACGCTAAACGCTACGACGGGTCGGAAGCGACAGGCGATTCCGTCCGGGTCCTGTCCGGGTTGGGCGATCCGTCTGTGTCGATCAGGAATGCCTGTTTCGTCTGCGTCCGGTCTGCGTTGCCGCGCAGCACTGCCGCCGCGCGGGAGCTGCAGCCTTGCTCTCGGAATTCACGATTTCAAGCAGCGTGTCGGTTGCCGTGCAGTGTGGCGCGGCGGATCGAATGGCAAGCTTTAATCGTACCATGATCGGCGTTGTTTGTCCCGCGCGCGGGCGGTCCAGCCCCGATGCTGAATTCGCAAAAGCGATCGGAGTGTGCTGTTCCGATCAGTCCGCTGACGCGACCCATATCGCTTCCCGCGCTAATCGAGCTTGACCCGCTTCGCCGCCACTTCAACCGGGGCGTGGTCCTTGCGGTGTGCCTTCTCGATGCAGAGGATCCAGAAGGTGCGGGCCGCGTGGTACAGCGTGGTCGCCGCCTGCCAGGCGACGATCAGGAAGAAGGCCTCGCGGCCCAGGCCGATCAGATAGCCGACGGTGAACAGCGGCAGGCTGATGTTGCGCCGGGCGATGAAGCTCCGCACCAGGCCGTCCATGCGGGAATGGGTGTGGAAGGCGCGCTTGAAGACATAGGGATAGATCTTCAGCACCAGCCGGTCGATCACATAGAGCGCGAAGATCGCGATCGCGCCCTGACCGAGCGGTGAGCCCCAGCCCTCGGTCGCGATGCCCAATCCATAGGCCCAGGACAGATACCAGAGCGGCGGGTGGACCATGTCGAGACCATGGTCGAGGTAGTTGCCGCTGACGCTGTCGGTGAAGGTCAGGCGCGCGAGCTTGCCGTCCACCGAATCCAGCACGCTCATGCCATAGGCCATGATGAAGCCGGTGATCCACCAGCCGTTGGCCCAGAAGGGAATGGCGCCGAGCGCGAGGACGATGCCGACCGCCGTCACCCAGTTGGGATGCACCCGCCAGCGCGCCAGGGGGCCTACCATGATCCAGACCAGCGGCGGGTAGACGTAGCGGGTGAAGAGATCGGTCGAGCCCTTGTAGTTCGACCAGAACAGGAAGCGCTCCAGCTTGGCGGCACGCCCGGCGCTGTCCACGGCGAAGAGGTAATAGGGCAGGGTGCGCCGCAGCCGGCGCACGAAGCCGCTGAATTCTTCGTCCTTGAAGGCCGGCACGCTGCCGGCATCCACCAGCTGGCGGCCGAGCGTGGCCGTGTTCGCCGGATTGGCGGCGAGCGCCGCGGCGATCGGCGCCGGATCGCCGGCGAGGAACAAGACCGCGGCGCGGTCCTGCGCCTCGCGGCTCAGCACCACCGTCGAACCAGTCCGCGTCGCGAGCGAGGCGGGCAGGCGGTGATCCGCCAGCGTCGCCGCGTCGAGCACAAGCATGGGCTCCTGGCCGGCGGTCGCCAGCGTCTGGCCGAGGCGGGCGGCGTAGGGCTCTGCGCTGCGGCGCCATTCCAGCGGAAGCCGATAGAGCCGCTTGTCGCCGAGCTTCGGCTCCGCCGCGCCGGGCGGAAGGTCGACCACGATGCGCGACGGCGCCGGCTTCATGAGCCGCAGGCCATGCAGGTGGCGCTCGAGCAGCGACAAGCCAAAGATGTGCGGTGCGGAATCCGCGGCGACCGCGTCAATCCAGACGATCATCGGTCAAGCCTGGTGGTCGGCGCGCTTCGCGGCGAGTGCGTCGCGGATCTTGGCGACGACCATGTCACGCTCTTCCTTGGGCAGGCGGCGCGCGTTCCAGACCCGTTCGCGCACCATGTCCTCGACCCGGCCGAGGGGGCGGGCGAGCCCGGCCTGGTAGAGGCGGCGCTCGAAGGCATCGATGCTGCGGCGCGGCCGGGAGAGCCCGAACCGGGTCATGGCGTCGTAGATCCGATCGGTCACGTCCGGGTTGAGGCCGGCAATGCGACGATCGTTGCGGCGGCTGCGGAAATAGAAACGGATCGTCTGCAGCAAACCCATGTTGCGGCGCTTCTCGCGCCGGGGCACCTGGAAGACGTAGAGCGGCTTCATCATGTCCACCGCCTCGGCGATCATAGAGGCGCTGTCATTGGTGACGATGAAATCGTCGGCCAGCCGCAGAAAGGCCTGGTAGGGATTGGGCGCATGCCGCGACCAGCGGTGCAGGAAATGCGCATGCCCGATCTCGTTCTCGAACAGGTCGGTCACGTCCATCGTGGTGCGCGGGCTGGTGGTGACCAGCAGCGAACCCTTGGCGGCGACATGCGCCTTGGCCCGGGCCAGCAAGTCGCCGCCGATCTCGCGGTCGAAGCGCAGCTGCGAGGTCGGGCCACCGACGAAGACCGCGGTCCAGGGCCGCGGCAGATGGCGGAGTTGCGGCTCCCATTCCTTGGCGACCTTATCCAGGGCCGCATCGTCATGCATGATGATGGGCAGGGTCAGCGTGGTCACGTTCGGCGCCGGCGGCAGGCCGTATTGCGGCGTGGTCACGATGAGGTCGAAATGGTGATAGGCGACGCGCGGCCGCCCGAGATGGACGCTGAGCACCTGCTCGCCGGCCTGTTCCTTGAGCCAGCGCGAGACCGGGGCGAGGCGGCGGCCGACCGCCACGATCACATCGGGCCAGGGCCCGGTCAGGGCATCGCTCAAGCCGACGTCGACGCCGATCAGGCTCGCGCCGCGCTTGGTGAAGGGAACCTCGCAGGTCGGGTCGAAGCGAATCTGCTTGACCGTGCAGGCCCAACCGAGGTCGAGGGTCAGGGCCCGGCCGAGGGCCAGGACCTGGGCATTGTCGCCCGCCCGCTCGCCCAGGAGCAGCCAGACCCGCGGGGCATCCGGGGCCGGTTCCTCGGCGGTGTTAACCACCCGCAGATGGCGTCTGGGCGACTCGCTCATTTGTTAATGACTCTTGTGTGAATGGCGCGGGAACCTATCAGAGCGCTCACCCAGCGCCAAGTGACCTCAAGGTGCAGCGTCCGGGCGCTGTGCGCCAGTTCACAGGCCGGGCGGTTTTCGGGACCGGCGTCCGGCGATCGGCTTTATACTGCCGCCCAAGAATTGCCGCGGTCTTCAGCGAACCTGAAGGCCGACTGCCGCGACAATGACTCGACCGATTGCAGTCACCGCATATCAGCACCCGGGGTTCGACTTCCATGAAATGCCTCCAGCGCGTCCTGCTCGCCGCCATCGTCCTGATGTTCGGTTCGATGACCACTGGCTTGCCGGCTTTCGCCGCCGATCTTTCCGAAATCGAGAAGAACGCCCAGGCCTATCGCGACGGGATCATTCAGGCCGCCCAGGGCCTCGACCCGCAGCTGATCGACACCAGCACCGCCCAGTCCAGCGAAGCCGAGCAGGCCGGGCGCTTCGCTGAGGCCGCGACCAAGCTGAAGCAGGCCATCGGCCTGGGCCGCGAGAGCGGTGCCCAATGGTGGAAGCTCTCCGAGCTGGAAGAGAAGGCGGGCGCCCTGGACGATGCCGCCAGCGCCGCCTTCCTCGGCGCGCAATCGGCCTATGGCGAGCAGCGCGGCAAGGCACTGCTCCGGGTCGGGCAACTGCTGGACAAGGCCAACCGGGTGGATTTGGCGATCGTCGCCTATACCCAGGGCCTGCGCGACACCTGGGATTCCGATGCCAGCGGGCGGCTGGATCAGCTGCGCAATTCACTGGCCTTCCATCCGGTGAACAGCCGGCTGGAAATGGCGGGCGAGACGCCGCGCGCCTGCATCGAATTTCAGGGGATGCTGCAGGAGCCCGAGCGGATCCACTACCAGGACTATGTGAAGCTCGAGCCGCAGGCCGATGCCAGCTTCGCGCTCTCGGACGGTGGCGTCACGCTCTGTATTGCCGGCCTCGCCTACGGCACCGACTACCGGGTGAAGCTGCTGCCGGGCCTGCCTTCGGCCGAAGGCGAGACGTTGGCGCAGGGCGAGGACCTGAATTTCACCGTTGGGGACCGCGAGCCCAGCATCGGCTTCCGCGAAAGCGCCTATGTCCTGCCGAAGGTCGGTAGCACCGGCGTGCCGGTAATCACGGTCAATACGAACGAGGTCGCGTTGCGCCTGATGCGCATCAACGACCGCAAGCTGACCGACCAGATCGTAAACCAGCATTTCCTGATCGAGCTCTCGGGCTATGACGCCGAAGACATCGCAGACCGCGACGGCGAACTCATCTGGAAAGGCTCGATGAAGGTCGAGAACCAGCGCAACAAGCGCGTGGTCACCGCCTTCCCGATCCAGGACGTGGTGAAGGAGACCAAGCCCGGGATCTATGTGCTGATGGCCTCGCCCTACCAGCCCGGCGCGGAAGAGGAATTCCACTGGCAGGCTACCGCGACGCAGTGGCTGGTCGTTTCCGATCTCGGCCTTACAACTTACTCGGGCAGCGACGGCCTGACGGTCTCGGTGCATTCGCTGGAGAGCGGCACGCCGCTGAACCGGGTGGAGCTCAAGCTCATCGCCCGCAACAACGAGGTGCTGGCGACGGCCGACACCGACCGAGCCGGTCTCGCGAAATTCGACCCCGGCCTGCTGCGAGGAGAAGGCGGCCGCACGGCGACCGCCGTCATGGCCTTCCGCAAGGACGGCGATTTCAGCTTCCTTGACCTCACGCGCGGCGCCTTCGATCTCTCCGACCGCGGCGTCGGCGGCCGCTCGATGCCGGGCGATACCGATCTCTTCTTCTACAGCGACCGCGGCGTCTATCGCCCGGGCGAGACCGTGCATGTGGTCGGCCTGCTGCGCGACCAAGGCGCCAAGGCGATCACCGGCCTGCCGGTGACCTTGAAGCTGCTGCGCCCCGACGGGGTCGAGAGCGCGCGCTTCGACAGCCTGCGGGACGAAGGCGGCGGCTATCAGATCGACCTGCCGATCGCGGCGACCGCCCGCACCGGCAGGTGGACGGTCGAGGCCTATGTCGATCCCGAAGGCGATCCGATCGCGGATATGAGCTTCCTGGTCGAGGACGTGGTTCCGGCCCGGATCGAGACCGAGGTCACGCCCTCGGTCACCACGCTGGCGCCGGATACCGAAGCCACGGTCGCCGTGCAGGCGAAGTTCCTCTACGGCGCGCCGGCGGCCGACCTGCCGGTGAAGGCCGATCTCACCATCGCCCGGGACACCGATCCCTTCCCGGACCTGAAGGGCTATCGCTTCGGTCTTGCCGACGAGGATGTGGAGCCGACGCGCAACCCGCTGGACGACAGCAAGACCGATGCGCAGGGCGCGGCGACGCTGCGGCTGTCGCTCGGCGACCTGCCGGATACCGCGCAGCCCTTGGCCGCAACTCTCAGGGTCGAGGTCTATGAATTCGGCGGCCGGCCGGTGATCAAGTCGCAGAAGATCGCGATCCGCAATCGGCCCTACAGCATCGGCATCAAGCCGGTGTTGGAGGGCGACGAGGCGCCCTCGGGCTCGGCGGTCGATTTCGAGGTGATCGCCGTCGACGCCGAGGGCAAGCCGATCGACCGCGCCGGTCTTGCCTATCGCTTCGTGCAGGAGGACTGGGACTATCAGTGGTTCTATGCCAACAACGCCTGGGACTATGACGTCGTGGTGCGCGACAAGGGCGTCGCCAACGGAAACCTGAACGCCACCGCGGCGGCGCCGGCGAAACTCGCGCTGAACGTCGATTGGGGACATTACCGTCTGGAGGTCTATGACGCGGCGAGCGGCACCGCGAGCTCAGTGCGCTTCTACGCCGGCTGGTGGGCCAAGCCCGGCACCGCGACCACGCCGGACCGCATGCAGGTCGTGGCCGACAAGGAGCTCTACCAGGTCGGCGACCAGGCGGAGGTGCGGCTCGAGGCGCCCTTCTCCGGCCAGGCGCTGGTGACCATCGCCACCGACCGCGTGCTGGAGAACCGGCTGGTCGACGTGCCGGCCGGCGGCGGCAGCATCAAGGTGAAGGTCGATGCCGCCTGGGGCGCCGGCGCTTACGTGCTGGTCAGCGCCTTCAGGCCCGGCGAGGCGGATCAGCATGGTCCGGGCCGGGCTATCGGCACGGCCTGGCTGGCGATCGATCCGAAGCCTCGGCAATTGCAGGTCGCGATGACCGTACCGGAGAAGGTGCTGCCGCGGCAAAGCGTGAGCATCCCGGTCAGCGTCGCCAATCTCTCGGGCGGCGCGGCCTATCTGACGGTCGCCGCGGTCGATGAGGGCATCCTGCAGCTCACCGATTTCGAGACGCCGGATCCGCTCGATCACTACTTCGGCAAGCGCCGGTTGGGGCTCGAGATCCGCGATCTCTATGGCCAGCTGATCGATGGCAAGGAAGGCAAGCGCGGCGACATCCGCGAAGGCGGCGACGAAGATGGCCTCGGCAATCGCGGTGCGCCGCCGGAGCTGAAGCTGGTCGCGCTGTTCTCCGGTCTGGTGAAGCTCGACGATGCCGGCAAGGCAACGATCAAGCTCGAGATCCCGGATTATAACGGCCGCCTGCGCTTGATGGCGGTCGCGTGGGACGGCGCCAATGTCGGCTCGGCGGAGGCGGGGCTGGTGGTGCGCGATCCCGTGGTGGTGCTGAGCTCGACGCCGCGCTTCCTGGCGCCGGGCGACCAGAGCGCCTTCTCGGTCTCGATCCAGAATCTCGACGGGGCGGCCGGCAGCTATCACGTCGCGCTCGAGGCTTCCGACGCGGTGCAGCTCGGCGACGGCGCGGTGTTCGATGCCGAACTCAAAGTCGGCGACACCGTCAGGAAGGCGATCCCGATGCTGGGCAAGACGCTCGGCACCGGCAAGGTGACCATGACCGTCACCGGTCCGGGCGGGTTCAACCTGAGCCATGAGATCACCGTGCCGGTGCGGCCGGCGCAGACGCCGATGTCGCAGACGCTGTCGCGGGTGCTGCAACCGGGCGAGAGCTTCACGCTCTCGAAATCCGCGCTGACCCAGTTCCTGCCCGAGACGGCGTCGCTGCAGGCCAGCATGAGTGCGCGGCCCAACCTCGACGTGCCGCGGGTGCTCGGCGATCTTTCGCATTACCCCTATGGCTGCCTAGAGCAGACCACCAGCATTGCCTTCCCGCTGCTTTACGTGAAGGAGCTGGCGGCGGCCTGGGGTGTCGATGACGCAATGGTCGCGGGCGACAAGGAGCGGATCCAGGACGCGGTCAATCGCGCGCTGGAACATGAGGGCAGCAACGGCCAGTTCGGCCTCTGGAGCGCGTCCGACATGCCCGACCGCTGGCTCTCGGCCTATGCGATGGACTTCCTGACCGAGGCCAAGGCGAAGGGCTACCAGGTCTCGGAGCTCGGCTATCGCAACGGCATCCGGGGCCTCCAGCTGATCATGGGTGGCTATTACCAGGAGGATCCGGAGACGCTGAACGCCCGCGCCTATGCGCTCTACGTGCTGGCCAAGGCCAAGGCCACCAGCCTGAGCGACCTGCGCTACTTCAACGACACCTATCTCAATCGCCTGCCGACACCGATCGCGGTGGCGCAGATCGGCGCCGCCCTGGCGATGACCGGCGACATGGAGCGGGCCGGCAAGGCCTTCGCCAAGGCCAAGACCGACGCGGAGCGGGCCTTGCGCGGCTACTGGGACTACAGTTCCGAATGGTATGGCTCCGGGCTGCGCGACAACGCCGCGATCATCGCCCTGATGGTCGAGGCCAAGGCGCCCGGTGCCGATCTCGCGCAGCTGCTCGACCGCGTTGCGGGCGAGATGAGCGCACGCAGCTATCTCAGCACCCAGGAGCAGGCCTGGATCCTGCGCGCTGCCTATGCGACCGCCAAGGACCAGGCGCATCTCAAAGTCGCCTTGAGCAACGGCCAGGGTGCCGATCGGGATACGCCCTATCTGTGGCAGGCGGGGCTCGGCGACCTCGACCAGGATGTCGTCCTCAAGAACGAGGGCGACCAGGTGGTCTATCTCCGCGCCACCGCCAGCGGCGTTCCCACGGAATCGCAGCCCGCGGTGTCGCATGGCGCCGAGGTCGACCGGCAGTTCTTCACTCTCGACGGCAAGCCGGCCGACCTCACCAAGCTCCGGCAGAACGACATCGTCGTCGCGGTGATCACCGGCCAGTTCAACGACCAGGCCAACCACCGGGCGATGGTGATCGACCTGCTGCCGGCGGGCCTGGAGATCGAGAACGAGCGGCTCAACAACAACCGCCGCACCGGCGATCTCGCCTGGCTGCCGGAGCTGTCCGGCGGCACCTTCGGCGAGAGCAGCTATGTCGAATACCGCGACGACCGCTTCATCGCCGCCTTCGACACCCGGCCGGACCAGCAGAACTTCGCCTTCGCCTACATGCTGCGCGCGGTGACGCCGGGCCAGTACAAGGCGCCGGCGGTCGAGCTCGAGGACATGTACAAGCCCGAGCTCCGCGCCCGCGGCCCGATGGGCACGGCAAGCGTGGCGGCGTATCAATGAGACGGCTCCGCCGCATCGCGCTTGCGGCTTCGGCGCTGCTCGCTGTAGCGCTTTGCGGCGGGATCGCGCTCGATCGGGTCTATCCGCCCGATCTCGCGCGGTTGGGCTCGCATTCGGTGATGGTGCTGGCGCAGGACGGGCAGATCCTGCGCGCCTTCTCGGCCGCCGGCGGCGCCTGGCGCTTTCCCGCAAAGCCGGCGGAGGTCGATCCGAAGTTCCTGCGCTTCCTGGTCGCCTATGAGGACCGGCGCTTCTATGTCCATCCCGGCGTCGATCCCCTGGCCGTGGCGCGCGCGGCGGGGCAGGCGGTCGCGGCGGGCGAGATCGTTTCCGGTGCATCCACGCTCAGCATGCAGACCGCGCGCCTGCTGGAACCGCGGCCGCGGGTGCTCGCCTCGAAACTGATCGAGATGGGGCGCGCCGTGCAGCTCGAAGCGCGGCTCGGCAAGCAGGAGATTCTCGGCATCTACCTGACCTTGGCGCCCTATGGCGGCAACCTCGAAGGCGTGCGCGCGGCCAGCCTCGCCTATTTCGGCAAGGAGCCGGCGCATCTGACCGAGGCGCAGGCGGCGCTGCTGGTGGCACTGCCGCAATCGCCGGAGACGCTGCGGCCGGATCGCTTCCCGGCCGCCGCCAAGGCGGCGCGGGACAAGGTGCTGACGCGGATGCTCGCCGCCGGCGTGATCGACGCAGCAATTTATCGCGCCGCTCTTGCCGAACCATCGCCGAGCACTCGGCTACCGGCGCTGAACGAGGCGCCGCACCTCGCCTTGCGCCTGCGGCTGCAGTCGCCGGGCGATCTGATGATCCGGACCAACATCGACGCCGACCTGCAACGGCGGATCGAGGTGATGGCGGCGCGGGTGCAGACCGGCCTGGAACCGGGCGCCGGCGTTGCCGCCCTGGTGGTCGACAATGCCGAGCGCCGGGTCGTTGCCTATCTCGGCTCGGCGGACTTCTTCGACGATCGGCGGTTCGGACAGAACGACATGGTCGATGCGATCCGCTCGCCGGGCTCGGCGCTGAAGCCCTTCATCTACGGCATGGCCTTCGAGGATCTCATCGTGCATCCCGAGACCGTGGTGAAGGATGTCCCGATGCGCTTCGGTGACTACGCGCCCTCCAACTTCGACCATCTCTATCGCGGCGAGGTGACGGCGCGGGAGGCCCTGCAGCTCTCGCTCAACCTGCCGGCGGTCGCCTTGCTGGATCGCGTCGGGCCGGCGCGCTTCGCGCAGCGCCTGCGCGATGCCGGCGGCGCGCTGATCCTGCCTGACAAGCATGCGCAGCCGGGTTTGCCGATCGCGCTGGGTGGCGTCGGCACCAGCCTTGAGCGGATGGTGACGCTCTACGCCGCCATGGCCGAGGGCGGGATCGCGCGGCCGCTGCTCTATCGTGCCGACGAGAAGATCGGCGAGGGGCATTCCTTGATGTCGCCGCTGGCCGCCTGGTACGTGACTCGGATCCTTGATGAGACGCCGCCGCCGGAACGCTGGCTCGCCGCCACCAACCGTCGGAACGCCAGCACGGTCGCCTACAAGACCGGCACCTCCTACGGATTCCGCGATGCCTGGGCGGTCGGCTACAACGCGCGCTTCACCGTCGGCATCTGGGTCGGGCGGCCGGACGGTGCCTTCTCGGCTGGGCGGATGGGCCGCGAGGCCGCGGCGCCGATCCTGTTCCAGGTATTCGACCAGCTGCCGCATGGCGAGAGTGCGGCCTCGGTGCCGCCGGAGGGCGCGATCATCGGCAGCACCAACGACCTGCCCGTCAACCTGCGCCGCTTCGATCCGCAGCCGGGCGCGGAGAGCGGGGCGGCGCCGCTGACCCTGGCCGGTCCGGCGATCCAGAGTCCGGTCGACGGCGCGACCTTGGATCTCGCCCATTCGGATTCAGGGTGGACCAGCCTGGTGCTGACGGCGCGGGGCGGGGCGCTGCCGCTGCGCTGGCTGGTGAACGGCAAGCCGATCGACTCAGCGCCGTTCCGGCGTCAGGCGGAATGGGATCCGGACGGGAAGGGTGCTGCGCGGGTCACGGTGATCGACGGATTGGGCCGCAGCGCCAGCGCCGAGGTCTGGCTCAAATAGCAACCCCGCCGGGTCCGAGACCCGGCGGGGCTTTGTATCAGCCGACGCGCGGCGTCAGAGCTGCGACGGCAGCATCCGGCGCAGTCCGGTGAGCAGGGCCACCGCGAGCAGCAGCTTCACGAAGTCGCCGAACAGAAACGGCATCAGGCCGTATTGCACGGCGCTGTCATAGCCGATCACCGCGCCGAGATAGGCGACGCCGAGGGCAAAGCAGATCACCTCGGCGACCAGCAGGACCAGGAAGGCCGGGATCGGCCGGGCCGTATAGCCGCGCTCGGCCATGTAACCCACGAAGCCGGCCATGATCACGAAGGCGGCGAGATAGCCCGAGGTGGTGGCGACCATCGGCAGGGTCTTGAACTCGGAGAGCAGGGGGAACTGCACCGCGAGGGCCAGCCAGGCGACCACGGTCGCGACGCCCAGGCGCCAGCCGCAAAGCGCACCGACCATCAGGACGGCGAAGGTCTGCATGGTCATCGGCACCGGCCACATCGGGACCTGGACCCAGGAGGAGGCGGTGAGGAAGGCAATGCCGAGCACCAGCACGCCGGCTTTCAAGGCCAGCGGCCGGCCGGCGAGCCGAAGCGGCACATAGGCCTGGTTGCGGGCGACGGGGTTCTCGATGCTCATAGGTTCTTCTCCATAACAAAGATGGCTCAAGCCTTCGTCCGTAATCCTTCGCGAGTCAAGTCGTCGAAGACTTCCTTGATGCCCTGTTTCAGGACCTCGACGGTCTCGTCGATCTGGGCGCGGGTGATGACCAGCGGCGGCGAGAGGATGATCAGATGGCTCAGAGGGCGCACCATCAGGCCCTTGGGGCGGCATTTCTCGAAGATGCGCCAGGCGACGTCCCATTGCACCGGCGGGGCCAGCTTCTGCTTCTTGTCGGCGGTGGTTTCGACGCAGACCATGAAATGGCTGCCGCGCACATCGCCGACGATGTCGAGCTCCATGAGCTCGGCCATCCGCTTCTGGAAATAGGGGCCGTTCTCGCGCACCCGGCCGCAGATGTCCTCGCGCTCGATGATGTCGAGGTTGGCGAGGCCCGCGGCACAGGCCACCGGATGCGCCGAGTAGGTATAGCCGTTGGCGAAGAACTGGCCCTTGCCCGCGGTCTCGGTGAGCTCGGCGAAGAGCCGATCGGAGACCAGCATCGCACCCAAGGGAACGTAGCCTGACGTCAGGCCCTTGGCGCAGGTGATGATGTCGGGCTCGATGTCGAACACCGGCTTCGAGGCGAAGACATGGCCGAGCCGGCCGAAGCCGGTGACGACCTCGTCGGAGATGTAGAGCACATCGTATTTGCGGCAGATCTCCCAGGTCCGGCGCTGATAGCCGGGCGGCGGCACGATCACGCCACCGGAGGCCAGCAGCGGCTCGGCGATGAAGCAGGCGACATTCTCCGGCCCGAGCTCGAGGATCTTCTTCTCGAGATCGGCGACCTTCTCGTCGCAGAACTGCTCGAGCGTCATGCCTTCCGGGCGGCGATAGGGGTTGGGCACCGGCAGGTGGTGGATGATGTCGGTGATGAGATCCATGTTGCCGCGATCGGCCGGCTTGCCGGAGACCGAGGCCGAGAGCAGCGTGCTGCCGTGATAGGCGAACTCGCGGGTGATGATGTGCTTCTTCTTCGGTAGCCCGAGGAAGTTGTTACGGAACGAGACGAAGCGCAGCGCTGAATCCACCGCGGTCGAGCCGCCGGTGGTGAAGAAGACATGCTTCAGGTCGCCGGGCGCGTACTGCGCCAGCCGGGCCGCGAACTCGATCGAAGGCGGCGTCGCGATGATGCCGAAGGGCGAGAAATAGCAGAGCCGGCGGGCCTGCTCGGCAATCGCTTCGGCGATCTCGTTGCGGCCGTAGCCGACGTTGACGCACCACATGCCGCCGATGCCGTCGATCATGCGATGGCCCTTGGCGTCAGTGACGGTGGCGCCTTCGCCCTCGACCACGATCAGGGGTTCGCGCGTCCTGGTGAGGCCGAGATCGACCCAGGGATGGATCATGTGATCGCGGTCTTTCTCGGCGAGCGCGTTGAAGTCGAAACCGAAGTTGTGCGTGTCCATGATGGGCCTGCGGCGTGAGTGCGTTTTGAGCGATCGCGGTTGCGTGCGGGCGCGCTGCCTCAATCTGAGGCTAACAGCCGCCCCCTCGCGCTGTCGAGCCTCACTCCGCGATCTGGTGCTGCTCGTTGTATTGCTTCACGAGCTGCGAGGCCTTGGTCACTTCCTCCTGGGACATCGCGCCTACGATGTCGTTGAGACCGGTCTCGATTTCGATGCGGCTGGCCTTGCCGGTCTTGCCTTCCTTGGCGTTGGAGAGCGACTGCATGGCGATGGTGAGCCACTTGTAGGCCTGCACGCGATCGAGCGGCACGCCGGTGCCGCGGGTATAGGCCCGCCCCATCTTGTATTGCGCATAAGGATCGCCGTGCTCGGCGGCCATGGCGTACCACTCGGCGGCCTTGGCGTAGTCTTGCGGCATCGGCTTGCTGCCGAACTCATACATGCCGGCGACATTGACCGCGACGCCGGTGTCGCCGCCTTTTGCCAGCGGCTCCCAGATCGACAGAGCCTTGTCGACGTCGCCGGAAGCCAAGGCCTCTTCGGCGAGTTCCTGTTGCGTCGCCGCCAATGCCGGCGAGGGCGGGGTCACCGCGGCCTCCTGGGTTGGCGCGGGCGTTGTCGGCTCGGTCGCGGTCGGTTCGGTGACCGTGGGTTCTGCCGTCGCCTCGGGAGTCGCGGGCTCCGTCGCCGTCGATTCCGGGATCGCGGGTTCCGGGGTGGCTGGCGCGGGTGTTGGTTCTGCCGTGCTCTCGGCGACCGGAGCAGGTGCCGGTTCCGGTGTCGGCGCGGGTTCCGCTGCGGCGGTCTCCGTGCTGGCGGGTGCGGGTTCGGGTGTGGGGAGAGGTTCGGGTGTCGCCGCCGTCGCCGCTGTTGCGGCTTCGGCCGCGGCCTTTTCCTCTTCGGCCTTCTTCGCCTTGTCTTCGACGCTCGCCGGTACCGTCGACTTCGGCAGGGCAGGCTCGGTCGGTGCTTCCGCCGTGGTCGCTTCCGATGCGGCGGCGGCCGGCGTCGTCACTTCCGGCGGAATGTCAGTCAGTGTCTCCGTTGTCGAAGCGTCGGCCGGCGGCGCTTCGGCGGGCGCGGCTTCAGGCGTCGGCGCGGGCGCCGGCGTCGCTTCCGCGACCGGGGCTTCGGCGGTTTGCTCCGCCGGCGCCTGCATCGGGGCGGATTCTTCGGGCTTCAACTCGGGAATGATCGGTTCGGTCGTCGCCGTGGGTGCCGCTTCGGGTTCAGGCGTCGGCGTGATCGCCGGCTCGACCTCGGGCACCGCCGCGGGCTTGGTGGTCTTCGGCAATTCGGTGACGGCCGCGGCCGGCGCGCCGGCAATCGCTGACGCCTCGGCGTAGCGCTCCGCCGATTGCTTGGGTGTCAGCTGGTTGTCGCTGACCTCCGGCGTCGATCCCGGATAGACGGCGGCGGGCGCCATCATCTGCGCCTCTTGGGTCTTCGCCACGCCGCAGCGGCGGTGCGCGACACCCAACACCGCGCGCGACATGTTCTGCGGAATCTGGACGATGATCATGCTGTTCGCGCCGGTCTTCTGATAGACGAAGTCCTGCGTGATGCCGTCGGGGCCGACGGTCGATACGGTGACGCTGCCCGGCTCGACGCGATAGGCGACCGGGAAGGTCGTCTCGATCTTGCCCTTGGAATAGACGATCGCCTGCGCATCCTCGAACGTCACGCCGCCGCTCGGCGGACAGCCTTGGGTCGGCCCCTGCCACTCGCCAAGCAGCCAGTTCGGAACCGTGGGCTGCGGCGCGACGACTGCGGCCGTCTGCACCGGTGGTGTCGTCGGCACGGCGGGAGCGGCGGGCTCGGTGCTCGCGGGTTCGCTCATCGGCGCAGGCTCGGTCGTCGCCGGCGCCGTCTCTGCCGCGGGGGCGGGGGAGGCTTCGGGCTCCGGCGCGGCGGCGGCGACTTCGGTGCCTGTTTCGGCTGGCGCGGATGAGGCCGGCGTGGTGGTCGCGGGCAGCGTCGTTTCCGCAGCAGCCGGTGTCGCCTCGGTCGCGGGCGGCGCGGCTTCCGCCACCGCCGCTTCTGTCGCCGCCGGGGTGGTCTCCGCGGGAGGCGTCGGCGTGGGCGCGAGTTTCAAGGGCTCGGTCTTGGTCGTCATCGCCTCGGTGGTCGGCGACGCCGGAGTCATCGGGTCGGAGCTCGGTGCCGCAGGGACGGGCGTTTCGGTCGTCGTGACAGGAGCCGGCGTGGGCGATGGCGTCGCCTTCTTGCTCTTGTTCGATTCCGGTTGCGCCACGGTCGATTTCGGCAGGCCACTCTCATTGGTCGCGACCATGGGAGCGGGTGCCGGGACTTCGGTCGCCGCAACCGCGGGCGCCTCCGGCGTGGGCGACGGCTCAGGCGCCGCCGCCGCTGCCGATGGCTCAGCGAGTGGGGCCTCGCCCGCCGGTGCTTCCGTTGCCGGTGCCATGGCTTCGGTCGTCGGCGCGGTCTCGACGGCCGGCGGAACTTCGGTCGCCTGTTCGAAGCTCCCGGGCGCAACGCCGGAGGGCGGTGGTGCACTGGCTTCGGTCGAAGCCGCGCCGGCATCCGCCGGCGCAGTCGGCGGTGGGGCTTCCGCCTGCATCGGCTGAACGGCGGATTGCGACGGCGTCTCTGACGGGAAGCTGGTGGCGGCGCCCGATTCCGACGCGACCGGCGCCGCCGGCACCGACCGTGTGAGGGCGGCGAGACGCTTAGCCGCCTGCTCATCGCCCGCATCGGCCGCCTTCTGCAGCCAGAACCGCGCCTGGTCATCGTCGCGCGGAACGCCGTTGCCGTTGGCGTAGAGCGTGCCGAGATTCCGCATCGCCAGCGGCAAATCCTGCTTCGCGGCCTTTTCGTACCAATAAGCCGCCTTCACATCGTCTTGAGGGACGCCGAGCCCATGGTCATAGAGGGCGCCGAGAGCGTTCTGGGCGGTGGCGTCGCCCTCCTGGGCCAGCGGTTGCCAGGCCTCATATGCGCCGCGGAAATCGCCCGCCTGATAGGCGGCCACACCCTGTTGGTAGTCGGCCGCAGCCGGCGCAATGCCGAGTCGGATTGCTCCGACCAGGGCGGTCAGCAATAATGCCGACGCGCACACATGCTTGCGCAAGTTTCTCCCCGAACCCATAAGACTTCCCTGCGACGAACTCTTAGTATCTCTGGCGGGGATTTGACCACCGAAGGGCCTATGCGCAAAGCGATTCTTGCATTTATTCTCGCAGTTTGCGGGATGGCGGGGTTAGGAACGCCGGTCACCTGTGCGCAAGCTGACGGGACCAAGCCGGCCGGCCTGGTGGTCGATGCCGAGACCGGCCAGATTCTGGTCGCCAACCGGGCCAATGCGGCCTGGTATCCGGCTTCCTTAACGAAATTGATGACCGCCTTCGTCGTGTTTGACGAGGTCAAGGCCGGCCGTCTGTCGATGGATACGCAAATCACCGTTTCCGCCGAGGCCGCCAGTCAGCCGCCGACCAAATTCGGCCTGAAGAAGGGCCAGAAGCTGACCGTGAAGCAGGCGCTTTCGGCGATGCTGGTCACCTCGGCCAACGACGCCGCGGTTGCCCTGGCCGAACAGATCGGCGGCAGCGAGAGCGGCTTCGTCGGGCGGATGAATGCCGCCGCGCAGAAGCTGGGCATGGTCGGGACCCGCTACCAGAACGCGACCGGCCTGCCCAACGACGGCCAGGTCACCACCGCGCGCGACATGGCGGTGCTGGCGTTGCACGTGATCCATGATTTCCCCGACCGCTATGCGCTGTTCGGCGATCGCCAGGCGACGGTGGCGGGGCGGACCCTGCCGACGGTCAACGCTTTGCTGACCGGCTATCCCGGTGCCGACGGCATGAAGACCGGTTTCACCTGCGGCTCGGGTTATAACGTCATCGGCTCGGCATTGCGCGGCGAGCGCCGGCTGGTGGCGGTGCTGCTCGGCGCCCATGATCGCAACGACCGCGCCGCCAAGATCAAGAAGCTGCTCGACAGTGGCTTTGCCGGTGGCGAGACGGTGCCATCGACCTTCTCCAATATCGCGATGATCCCGGCGGCGCTGGACAGCGGCACGCCCCCGGTCGTGTTGAACGGCTCGGAATGCGCCGCCACGGATTCGGTCGACGGCGACGGCAACGCAGGGCCGAGCAAGCTGCCGGGCTGGGGCATCATCTTCGGCGCCTATGCGGACCAGAAGAAGGCGCAGCAGACCATCAGCGACATGAAGCAGAAGATGAAGGGTGACCTCAAAGGCCGCCCCACCGTCGTGCTGCGCCAGGTCGAGGGCTCGAAGCGCTATGCCGCCTTGATGGTGGGGCTGAGCTCGGATGACGCTGGGCGGACCTGCCGGATGATCTGGCACCGCGGCCAGTACTGCCTCGCCCTCAACCCGGTGGTGCTGAACGACCCCAAGGCCCTGTGGCGTTGATCACCCGGCGGCCATAGGGCCTAAGGTCGCACTGGCGCCGGGCCTGCCCAATGCCCAATTATCTGGTGGTGAGCATCAGGACCTGAACCATGCTGCGTGTTCTGACCGCAGTCTTGCTGATTTCCCTGGCCGCCTGCGCGACACCGGCGCCGCCCAAGCCCGCCATGGTGGCGCTGGGGACCAGCGGCGACTTCGGCTATACCTCGAAGGAGCTTGGCCCTGATCGCGTGGAAGTGACCTATCGCGGCGACGCGGTCCAGGTCTCCGTGTCCAATCCGCGCGAAGACGCCCGGACCCAGATGGAGCTCGACAAGGCCCATGACCTAGCGCTGTGGCGCGCGGCGCAGATCGCGCAGGAGCGCGGGCAGGCGGCTTTCAAGATCGACAACGAGCGACGGAACAGCGACGTCGAGGTGCAGCGGCGTACTTACTATCGCCCGAGCCCGTTCTACGATCCGTTCTGGGATCCATACGACGATCCGTTCTGGCCCGGATATCGGCACCGGCCGTTCCTTTACGGCGGCGGCTATCCCTACATCCAGCAGCAAGTGCGCACTGCGACCGCGCGTGCAGAGATCACCCTGACGGTGACGCTCTATCCGGAATATGACCCGAAGGTCGATGGCCTGCTGTCGACCGCGGAGACGTTGGCGAAGCTGCAGGCGACCAGGGCAGGCGCGGTCTATTAAGCGCTGCCGCGCCGCGATCAGTCCGTGTTGTCCTTGTCGTCGCCCTCGCCATCGCCGGCATCGTTCTTCTTTTTCTTCTTCGGGCTGACCGCCATCAGCTCGATCTCGGCGGCCTTGATCTGGTCGCCGTTCATGCCGGATTTGACATCCTCGTAGAGATCGTTGGCGCGCTTCACGTCACGGCCCTTGGCGGCGTCCTTGGCCTGCGCCGCCCAGACATAGGCCTCGATCTGGTTCTTGGCGACGCCGCGGCCCTTCCAGTAGCAGTCGGCGATCAGGATCTGCGCCTTGACGTAGCGCTGCTCGGCCGACTTTAGCACCAGGTCGGTGCCCTTGGCCGGATCCTCCGCGATATCGTCGCCGAAGATCAGCCGGCGGCCAAGGTCGTACTGCGCCTCCGGCGAACCTTGGTCGGAGGCTTTCTGCAGCCATGAGAATCCAGCTTCCTTGTTCTCGTCGATGCCGTCGCCGTCGAAATACATCTGCGCCAGATAGAACTGCGATTTGGCGTGGCCGCCCTGGGCGGCGGCGGTGTACCAGCGCGCCGCCTGCTTCTTGTCGCGCGAGACGCCGCGGCCGTCATAGTAGAGATTGGCAAGATTGTGCTGCGCCACCACGAAGCCCAATTGCGCCGCCTTCTCGTACCATTCGGCGGCCTTGCCGAAGTCTCGCTTGGTGCCGTAGCCGATTTCGTACAGTGATCCGAGTTTGGTCATCGCATCCGGATCGCCCTGGTTCGCCTTCGCCTCCCAGGCCTGGAACGCGGCACCGTAATCGCCCTGGTTGAAGGCGTCGGTGCCGGGATCGCTCTCGTCGTCCTGGGCATGAACCGCCTGCGCGGCGAGCAGGAGAACCGCGGCGGAGAAGGCCGCGAGAATCAGACGCATAAGGATCCTTTCGCGCGCTCAGCGCAGCATATGGGTCCGCCCGGCAATGCCGGTGAAGTCGTCCACGCTGAGGCAACCGTTGATGTCATGACCGTCCTCAGATAGCGGAAACAAACCCCATTCGAAACTGTATTTTTGGCGCTTGTCCCAATCGACCAAGGAGAGGCCGAAGGCCGGCTTCCGCGTCTCCCAGACCCGCCGGTAGAGCGCCAGGTTGACCGCGATGATCTCCGGCGCCCAGCCGGTCTCCTCCAGCCAGGTGTTGCTGAAGTCATGGTTGGCGAAGCGCGCCACCTCGGTGCCGACCAGGCGGTAGCGGACGCGGAAACTCTCCGGGTCCTTGCCGGCATGAAGCTCCACCAGGGAGAGATAGGGGAGCCAGGGCTGGAACTCGATCGGATCGATGTCGTGGCGGCTCGGACACTCGCGCGTGCCCCGCACCGCGTTCCACTTGGCTTGGACCGCGGCGATCATGTCGGACTTGATTTCGGCGCGGTCCACGAAGCAGACCACGCCTTCCATCCATTCGTGCTCTGCCATCCGAAACGCGCCGAAATCCAACCTCGACAGGAGTTATTGGGAATTATTGGCTAAGTTGCGCCGGGATGACCAGTGATGTTTCATGGCCGGGCCTATCTTCCGGCTCGGATTCGCGAGTCGGATTCGGGGCGTGGTTCAGGAGCTGGAATGGGCAAGGTCTTCGCGCATGATCCACGTCGCCCCGGCGGCCCGCGCATCGGCTTCGGGGCGCGGCTGAGAAACTACTTCCTGGCCGGCATCCTGGCGACGGCGCCGGTCTGCCTCACGGTCTACATCGCCTGGCGATTTATCACCTGGGTCGATGAAGGCGTCTTTTCGCTGCTGCCCCCGGAATACAACCCCGAGACCTATCTGCCCTTCAGCATCCCGGGGATCGGCCTCATCATCGCGTTGGTTGGCATCACGCTGATCGGGGCGATCACCGCCGGGCTGCTCGGGCGGCTGATCCGGCAACTGATGGAGGCGGTGGTCAACCGGCTGCCGATCGTCCGCACCATCTACAACCTGATCAAGCAGGTAACCGAGACGGCGCTCGCCAACCGAGCCCAGGCCTTCCGGGAATGTGCGCTGGTCGAATATCCGCGCAAGGGCAGCTGGACCGTCGGCTTCATCACCGGCACCACGGCCAAGGAGTTCGAGGCGCTGACCGGCGAGGAGATGGTGAACGTCTTCGTGCCGACGACGCCGAACCCGACCTCGGGCTTCCTCATGTTCATCCCGCGGCGCGAGGTGCATATCCTCAACATGTCGGTCGAGGATGGGATCAAGCTGGTGATCTCGCTGGGGCTGGTCCTGCCGCCGGCGCCGCAAGCCGCTGCGGATCAGCCCGAGCGCAACGTCCTGACCACCGAATCCCGCTCGAACAAGTAGAGCAGGACGCGGAGCGCCCGGCCGCGATCGCCGACCAGCTCCGGATCCTGCTCGATGGCCAGCTTGGCATCGTCGCGCGCCACCGGGATCAAGTCGCCATGGGCGGCGAGGTCGACCAGCTTGAAGTCGGGCAGGCCGCTCTGGCGGGTGCCCAGCACCTCGCCGCCGCCGCGCAGCTTCAGGTCCTCCTCGGCGATGCGAAAGCCGTCATCGGTGTCGCGCATGATCTGCAGCCGGGCCTTCGCGGTCTCGGTCAGCGGCCCCTGGTAGAGCAGGAGACAGCTCGACTTGCCCTGGCCGCGTCCCACCCGGCCACGCAGCTGGTGCAACTGCGCCAGACCGAAGCGCTCGGCATGCTCGATCACCATCACGGTCGCTTCCGGCACGTCGACACCGACCTCCACCACGATGGTTGCGACCAGAATGTCGATCCGGCCGGCGGCGAAATCGGCCATGGCCTGGTCGCGGTCCTGCGCTTTCTGCTTGCCATGGGCGAGGCCGACCCGCTTGCCGAAGATCTCCGACAGCGCGCGATGCCGTGCCGTGGCCGCGGCGAGATCGGATTTCTCGATGTCTTCCGATTCCTCGACCAGGGGACAGATCCAGTAGACCCGCGCCCCGCTCGCGATGGCGCGTTTCAACGCCGGGATGATTTCTTCCTGGCGCTCGACCGGCAGCACGCGGGTGTCGATCGGCTGGCGGCCGATCGGCTTCTCGGTCAGGCGCGAGACGTCGATGTCGCCATAGGCCGTCAGCATGAGCGTGCGCGGGATCGGGGTCGCGGTCATGACCAGGAGGTCGACGCCCTTTCCCTTTTCCGCCAGCGCGATGCGCTGCTGCACGCCGAAGCGATGCTGCTCGTCGATTACCGCGAGACGCAGATCGGCGAAGGCAATATCCGATTGGACGAGCGCATGGGTGCCGACGATCAGCTTCAGCTCGCCGTCGGC
This sequence comes from Dongia sp. agr-C8, assembly GCF_054658695.1. Classification (NCBI taxonomy): domain Bacteria; kingdom Pseudomonadati; phylum Pseudomonadota; class Alphaproteobacteria; order Rhodospirillales; family Dongiaceae; genus Dongia; species Dongia sp. agr-C8. The sequence goes on along the minus strand of NZ_BAAGHZ010000004.1, from coordinate 555,854 downwards.
GAGGTCTTTCAGGATCGCATCCCGGCTCTTGCCCTTCTCGCGGCCGGTCAGGAGCAGGATGTTGACGCCCGCGGCTGCGCAGAGCGGCCGCAAGGTGGCGAGATGCTGGCGCGCGAGGATGTCGGTCGGGGCGAGCAGCGCGGCCTGACCGCCGGCTTCGACCGCGACCAGCATCGCCATCAGCGCCACCACGGTCTTGCCGCTGCCGACATCGCCCTGCAGCAGCCGAAGCATGCGGTGCGAGCCCGCCATGTCGCCCTCGATCTCCGCGACCGCCATGGTCTGCGATCCGGTCAGGCGATAGGGCAGGGCCTTCAGCACCTTGTCGCGCAGCTTGCCGTTGCCGGTGCTGGGACGCCCCGGAAGGCGACGGTTGTGCTGGCGGGTCAGCGCCAGGGCGAGCTGGTTGGCCAGCAACTCGTCATAGGCGAGGCGGGCACGCGCGGGCGACGCAGGGTCGAGGTCGCCATGGGTCTTCGGGTTGTGCACGGCGCGCACGGCGTCGTCCCAATCCGGCCAGCTGTGACGCTTTACCAGATGCGGGTCGGCCCATTCGGCGGGATCCGGCAGATCCTCCAAGGCCGCGCGCACGGCTTTCACCACGACCTTGGCCGGCAGCCCGGCGGTCATCGGATAGACCGGCTCGAAGCGGGGGATTTCGTCGCGGCGGCTGACCGGGAGGATGTAGTCCGGATGCACCATGTTGGCGGTGCGGCCATGCCCATAGCGCTCGATCCGGCCGCTGACCACGCGGAGTTCGCCGACTGGCAGGGTCTTCTTCAGGTAATCCGCCTTGGCGTGGAAGAAGACCAGGTCCAGCGACCCGGTATCGTTGACGCAGGAGACGCGGTAGGGCTGGCGCGGGTTGTTGGGCGGCATATGCGCCAGCGGCTTCACCACGGCGGTGATGATCGAGCCCTCGACCGCATCGTCGAGGTCCGGCTCGGCGCTGCGGTCCACCAGGCTGGTCGGCAGGTGCCAGAGCAGCGACACCACATGGGGACCGCAGAGCTTTTCCAGCAGTTTCCCGAATCGCGGGCCGATTCCCGGCAGGCTGGTCACCGCGGCGAACAGTGGAAACAGAATCTGCGGCCGCAAGGGTTTCTCCCAGAGGGCGGGTTAAATGTGGAATCCAGGGGTGGGCAAGGTATAACGAAACCATGACCGGAGACCAGATTGCCCCCCGAGGCCAAATCGGCGAGGAAGCGGCTTTGCGGAGGCGGCTGCTGTTCCAGAGCAAGCACCGCGGGGTCAAGGAGCTCGACCTGATCCTGGGCCGGTTCGCCGAGGCGCATCTGGCCCAATTCCGCATGGCGGAGCTGCAGCAATTCGCCGTGTTGCTGGGGGAGCCCGACCCCGATATATACGACTGGCTTGTCGGGCGCGTGCCCCTGCCGGCCCGGCTGCAAAACCCTGTCACTGGATCTCTCCTCGACTTCACCAATCGTGAAAAAACTGCCCTTTGAACTGCCGGAATCCGGCCGCCTCAACGCCACTCTCTTGAAGGTTGGGGGCGTTCCGGAAGGTCGCGACGCCCAGCTGATCGCCGCCTTGGCCGAGGCGCATCCCGGCGGCGTGCTGCATGTCGCCGTCGATGACGTGCGGCTGCAACGACTGACCGACGCGCTGGAATTCTTCGCCCCAAAGCAGCGTGTGGTTGCGTTTCCGGCCTGGGACTGCCTGCCCTATGACCGGGTCTCCCCGCATCGCGACATCCTGGCGCGTCGCGTCGATGCGCTGACCGATCTGGCGCATCTCCCGGAGGGTGGGGCCCGGCCGATCGTGGTGACGACGGTCGCCGCGATCCTGCAACGCGTGCCGGCACCCGCGACCTTCGCGGCGGCGGCGCAGGAATTGCGGCGCGGCCAGACCTTGAGCCAGCAGCAGCTGATCGAATACCTGCTGGGGAATGGCTATCTCCGCTCCGGCACCGTGGGCGAACCCGGCGAGTTCGCGGTGCGCGGCGGCATCGTCGATCTCTATCCGCCGGGGGCGCCCAGCCCGCTGCGGGTCGATTTCTTCGGCGACGAGATCGAGGAGCTGCGGCTGTTCGATGCGCTTTCCCAGCGCAGCCAGGAGAAGCTCGAGCGCTTCGTGTTGAAGCCGGTCAACGAGGTGACGCTCAATCCGGCGGCGATCGAGCGTTTCCGCACCAACTACCGCAACACCTTCGGCAATGTCAGCGACGACCCGCTCTACGAGGCGATCAGCGCCGGTCGCCAATATCCCGGCATGGAGCATTGGCTGCCGCTGTTCCTGGCCGAACTCGTGCCGCTGACCGCCTATCTGCCCGATGCCGTGCTGACCCTCGACCACCAGTTCGAGGAGGCGAAGAACGCGCGCCTCGAGATGATCGCGGATTTCTACCAGGCGCGCACCGACCTGCAGCGCGCCGAGAAGGAGAGTGGGGCAGCGCCCTATCGGCCGCTGGAGCCGGCGCGGCTCTATCTCGCCGAGAACGGCTGGCACCAGATGCAGAAGGGCCGGCCGGTATTGGCCTTCAATCACCACCGGCATCCGGAAAGTGCCGGCTGGGTCGATGCCGGCGGGCGCGCGGGCCTGAGCTTCGCCGAGGCGCGCACCAATCCCGACATCAATCTCTATGACGCGGTGGCGCAGAAGTTGCGGCCGGAACTCGCCGGCGGACGGCGCGTGCTGCTGACCGCCAGCAGCAACGGCGCGATCGAGCGGCTCTCCGGACTGGTCAAGGATCACGGCCTGCCCGCGCCGCAGCCGGTCGAGCATGCCGATGACCTGGGGAAGCTCGAGCCCGGCGTCGTCGCCCGCGCGGTGCTGAACCAGCCGACCGGATTCTCGACCGACGACCTGCTCGTCGTGACCGAGCAGGACATCCTGGGCGACCGCATGACGCGGGCGATCAGCCGCAAGAAGAAGAGCGAGACCTTCCTCGCCGAGCTCTCGAACTTCCATGCCGGCGACTATGTCGTGCACAACGACCACGGCGTCGGCCGCTACGAAGGGCTGGAGACGCTGGATGTCGGCGGCGCGCCGCATGACTGCCTGCGGCTGATCTACGAAGGCAACGACAAGCTGTTCGTGCCGGTCGAGAACATCGAGGTGATCTCCCGCTATGGCGGCGAGGATGCGATCGTGGCGCTGGACAAGCTGGGCTCGGCCGCCTGGCAGAACCGCAAGGCGCGGGTCAAGCAGCGCATCAAAGACATCGCCCAGCAGCTGCTGAAGATCGCGGCCCAGCGCGCGATCCGCGAGACCGAACCGATGCAGCGGCCGGAAGGCCTCTACGACGAGTTCTGCGCCCGCTTCCCCTATGCCGAGACCGAGGACCAGCTGAAAGCGATCGACGAGGTGCTGATGGACCTCGCCTCGGGCAAGCCGATGGACCGGCTGGTCTGCGGCGATGTCGGCTTCGGCAAGACCGAGGTCGCCTTGCGCGCCGCCTTCACCGTCGCCATGGGCGGGCGCCAGGTCGCGATCGTGACGCCGACCACGCTCCTCTGCCGCCAACATTTCCGGAACTTCACCGAGCGGTTCAAGGGCTTCCCGGTCCAGGTCCGCCAGCTCTCGCGCCTGGTTGGCACCAAGGAAGCGAACGAGACCAAGGCCGCGTTGAAAGAGGGCAAGGTCGATATCGTGATCGGCACCCATGCGGTGCTGGCCAAGTCGATCGAGTTCGCCGATCTCGGCCTGGTCATCGTCGATGAGGAGCAGCATTTCGGCGTGACACAGAAGGAACGCCTGAAGGAGATGCGCGGCGACATCCACGTGCTGACCCTGACCGCGACCCCGATCCCGCGCACCCTGCAGCTGGCCTTGACCGGCATTCGCGAGATGAGCCTGATCACCACGCCACCGGTCGACCGGCTTGCGATCCGCACCTTCGTGCTGCCCTACGATCCGGTCATCGTGCGCGAGGCGATCCTCAGGGAGCAATTCCGCGGCGGACAGGTGTTCTACGTCTGCCCGCGGATCGAGGACCTCGATGCGCTGGCGGAACGCATCCGCAAGCTGGTGCCGGAGATCAAGCTGGTGGTCGCCCATGGAAGGATGTCGCCGACCCAGCTCGAGAAGGCGATGAACGCGTTCTATGACCGTGAGTATGACATCCTGCTTTCGACCAATATCATCGAGAGCGGCCTCGACATCCCGAACGCCAACACCATGATCATGCATCGCGCCGACATGTTCGGCCTGGCGCAGCTCTACCAGCTGCGCGGCCGGATCGGCCGGGCGAAGCTGCGCGGTTATTGCTACCTCACGACGCCGCCCGGCAAGGCGCTGACCGCCGATGCCGACCGGCGTCTCGAGGTCATGCAGACCCTGGATCAGCTGGGTGCCGGCTTCAGCCTGGCCAGCCACGATCTCGATATCCGCGGCGCCGGCAACCTGCTGGGCGACGAGCAGTCGGGCCATGTCCGCGAGGTCGGCGTCGAGCTCTATCAGCAGCTGCTGGAAGAAGCGGTGCGCGAGGCACGCGGCGATCGCCAAGCGGCGCAGCGCGACTGGCAACCGCAGATCAACATCGGCACCTCGGTGCTGATCCCGGAGAATTACGTGACCGATCTCTCGGTGCGGCTCGGCCTCTATCGCCGCATCGCGGTGCTGGAGAGCGACGAGGAGGCGGAAGCCTTCGCGGCCGAGCTCATCGACCGCTTCGGTCCCTTGCCGGTCGAAGTCGAGAACCTGCTCGGCATCGTCGCCATCAAGCGGCTCTGCCGCCGCGCGGGCGTCGAGAAGGTGGAGGCGGGGCCGAAGGGCGCCGTGCTGCAATTCCGCCAGAACCGCTTCGCGCAGCCGGAGAAACTGGTCGGCTTCATCACCAAGCACGCACGCCTGTTCAGCATCCGCCCCGACCAGCGGCTCGTCTGCAAGCAGGACTGGCCGGAACCGAAAGCCCGGGTCAACGGTGTCGAAAAACTGGTGAAGAACCTGGCCGCGCTGGTCCTATGAATCAGAGTTCATGTACACTTGTTGGAGGAATGAGCGGCTAAGAATCGATTTCTACTTGGTCCCATCGAAAATCGCGCATCGTCATTGTCAAATCAAAAAAATTGTAATGCTCCTCCCGCTTCTTTACCCCCGATAAAGTGTAGACGTCGATGGGGTATTTTCCGTCGTATAGCTTAAGTACAGGAGGCAGCGTTGATCCCACGTAATATTCATCCAAGATCTTACCAACAACTCGTAGTCGCAAGCTAAGCGCGATTTCCTCAATTATATAGCTTACCGAGAGTGAATGATGGACGGAATTCTCTGCCGTCTTGCTAGAATGCCGAACGTGCTCCCATGCAGCGATATCAACGTCGGATCTAAACGGTGGCAAAACATGGTAAGCAACAATGACATTTCGAAGTATCTTGTAGCATCGGCGATCTGCAACTTCGTCGACGCCTAAGATGCGCCACTCTAATCCTACACTTCTCTCTCCCATCCGAAGTCTCAATCGTTCAAGCCAAGCTCGGCGTTCGTTGAGAGTATTGCTGTCGTAACTAAAGCCTTTCATGACTCTAGAGAGATCAGCTGACGCGTCAGCAGAAGCAGCTCTATTGAAGAGTTGAAGCTGGTCAGCAACAAGAAAAACAATCTTCTGATATCTGCCAAGCATCAATTCAATGGCAGGAAAGACAATTTTTGAACTGAATTTCTGATTACTAAGGCTGATTGGAAAGAGCGCTGTCCGAGAGTGTTTCATGGATGCTGCAGTATCGGTAGGTCAGTTAACTTCAGGTGGCCGATCGAATAGGCCCACAAACTGAATAAGCTTACGAAGCGCCGCGACAATTCCCGCCGTAAACAGGATGAAGAGGACAGTATTCGCCCGGACCTCATCAGCAATGGGAACCACTGTTCCCATTGCGAGGTCTCGTAGGGATAGCAGCACTGATGCTCCATCCGATGTCGCGACGATCAACACCGGCCCATTTCGAGCTAGATCGCTGAGTCCGTTCCCATTTTTTTGCAAACAAGCTAATACAATCGGCTCAAGTGAACTACCCATACCTGAATAGTGAATTAGCTGAGACGTCAGATTAGGAAGATCTCCTTGAAGTTCAACGATCAAAATTTTGCATACATAGTTGACCAGCACGGAAAGTGCCATAATCGCGATTGAAGTCGAATAGATGTTTTTAAACACGATCAACCTGTGACGCTGGTTCTTTGGCTGAAGAGAGATGTCCTCCAATTTCACAGGCTCGCTAGCGATCGCGAATATGAGCACGCATATATAGACGGCCGACCAGAATTGACGTTGGGCTAGAACGCCAATCAAGAGTGCGCAGGCAAACGTCGATATCCATCCATGGGCGAGCAAACGTCCAATCATTGACTGGTTCCATTGCGACGATACGCAGGCCATCCAATAGCGACCAGCGTTACCACCGCAGGCATCAACGGCGCGGCGAGCGTCCAAAGGAGTTCATTTCTACTCTGAAGTAGACCGGCCACGCTGCAAGCAGCATAGAGACAAATCGAAATTGCGGCCGGCGCAGGCGTGACCTTTCGGCCCAATGCACCAAGCACAATGGCAGGAACCGCATTCAAGAAGATTGGGAACAAGAGAAATATCAATTTTTCAAACGGTATTTCATAGGCTCGCACCAGGGCATAGATAACAGTGAGCAATGCCGCGAGTATCAAAGAAACAAGGAAAGGCCTCCGCACTATTCCCGCAACTTCGGTCATGCTCCCATTGCGTGGCTGGAAGCTGAATACCAGGAGAGCTGAATAGATTTGTGCGTCACTAGTTGAAAATAGAGCAGAAACCCCGGCAACCCAGAACGCGGCGACAAAAACTGGCGAAAGGCTAGCTACTTCGCTCAATAGTTCTGCAACAGCCTGCTGCGAAACGGATGTCGTGATTACACCGGCAAGTAGGCCGATAACTATGAGCACCGTCCAAGTAGCTGAGGTAACCAAGGCGCTTCTGACTTGATGAGAGATTACATAGCGGCGGAGAGACCAAACTCTGACCCAGTGAGCTTCGGAAGCGGCCGTTAGAAAAGAGTTTAGAAAAATGGTTGCGATGACAAAGACGATGCCTTCAGTCGCACTGAGTTTTGGCTGAAGGACTCTGAGATCCACATCAACGGAATTAGATCCCGCAAGCGCCCAAATGACACCCGTCAGCAGAATCAACGACCCGCCGAGTACCATTGGAGCATGCAGCAAGTCGGCGAAAAGAAAGCCTCTAAGGCCATTTCGTAAAGTAAAATAGAAGACAATTGCCACCATTATGAACATCGTCGATGACGAGAACATTAGAGACTGAGGCAGCAATATAAGACCGGAAAGGTCCGAGAATACCGAGAACTCGAGCCAAATTATGCAAAGTATGTTCGTGATACTGAGCCATTTGATGATGCTGGAGATCGCCATTCCAGAACGGTTAGGCGCCCAAAATAGCGATGCCAATACCGCTGATGAAGGCGCATCTGAATTGAGTCGCTCAAGGTACCGAGGTTGTCTCAAATAGGAGTTCGTAACTGAACGAGCAGCTACACCGGCAAAGACAACTGTGACGACACTGACAAGAATCCAATATCCGAAAATTTTCGAATTGCCGATGAAGAAGATATAGACGGTGGCGAGCGATGTAATCGACGCAACGAAGTTTGACAGAAAAAGATAAGAACCAAATTTAGCAACGATCTTGCTGTCCCAAAACGTCTTCTCGCCACGCGTCAAGAAGATGGAAGCAGGTCTCGGTCCGAGCACCTGAAAAATTAGATAGGTAAGCACCAAGACTGAAAGTACCGCTGCAATCTGAACGGTGAACAGCATGAGCCGCCCTATTTTTATTAGTTGAATTTCCCCTGACTGACTCGTTATAGTCGTACGGAAGGATTACTACAACGAAAAATAACAGCTGGGTGCGGTGCACAGACGAGCCAAAGGGGGAAATGCAGCTTGTTTCGTCACGAAGCGCGAAGCTCCGCGGCGAAATGCTTAGACCCGCACCAGGGCGTCGTCTTCGCGCGCCAGATCGAACATGTGGTAGAGCGCCTCCGGCTCCTGCGCGCCCGACAACCCGAAGCGGCCGTTGAAGACGAAGTAGGGGACGCCGTTGATGCCCTGCCGGCGGGCCAGGAAATCCTCCGCCAGCGTCGTGCCGATCGGGCTGTCCTCGGCAAGGGCGGATTCGATCTCTGGCTTGGGCAATCCGGCGGCGAGGCCGATCTCCAGCAGGACGTCGGCCGAGCCGGTATCGCGACCTTCGCTGAAGTAGGCGGCGAACAGGCGGTCGAGCAGGGAGCTCTGGATGCCATGCTGGCCGCCCAGCGCCAGCAGGCGGTGTGAGCGCATCGTGTTGGGCGTCCGGGTGATGCGGTCGAAGCGAAAGCGGATGCCTTCCTCGGCGCCGACCCTTGTCACCGTGTCATAGAGCCGGCCGGCGCGCTCGGCGCTGCCGAACTTGGCGGCGAGGTATTGCTGGCGGTCCATGCCGCCGTTCGGCATGCCGGGGTTGAGCTGGAAGGCCCGCCAGCGGATCGAAAGGCCGGGCATCGGCCGCGCCTTCAAGGCGCGTTCCAGCCGGCGCTTGCCGATGTAGCACCAGGGGCAGATCGTGTCGGAGAAGATTTCCAGATGCATGCCGGGATTCTGCGCAAAGCCCGGCGCCGGCGCAAGAGGCTCCGCGCGGCCCTAGTGCTCGGCCACCGGCGGCAAGGTGTCTATCTCGATGACGTTCAGCTGCTCGTAATCCTCAACCGCGATGTAGCGATCGATCACCGCCCCGTCGCTGGAAAGCGGGCAGACCAGGAACTCGATCCAGCGCCGCAGCCCGTCCACCGACCAGTGGTAGATGCCGTGTCCCGGCCGCCGCGCCGCCACGGATTCGCGGTAGAAGCGGGTCCAGTCCTCGCCGGCGTCGTCCTGGAAGACCAGTGCGTCGGCATAATGGCCGGTGAAGTCGAACTTGGCGAAGCGCACGATCTCGGTGCCGACCAGCTTGTAGAACACGCGGAACGGTTCGTACTCGATCGCGGACATCATGATATGCGGCAGCAGCGGCTTCAGCGCCGCGGGATCGATATCGCCGCGCGCCGGGAACTCGCGGTTGCCCCGCACCGCGTTCCAGTATTGCAGCAGCCTGGCGCAGCGCGGCGACAGGAAGCTCGGCGGGTAGGCGGGGTCAAAGGTGTGGTAAAGGTCGCTGGCCATGGCCGGCAGCCTAGCACGGGATTCCCCGGCGGTTGCAATCACAGCGGCTCCGGATCGATGAAGCGGCGCAGCACATTCCCGGTTATGCGGGCGACGTTGTTGTCGTAGCGGTTGTGGGAGAGCGACGCGGCCCAGGTGATCGAACCCGTCGAGAAGACCCCGCCGCCCCGCGCCGTTTCGAAGTAAACCAGCTCGCCGCGGACCTTCGGGTTCTCGATCGCGTCCGCTCCGGGAAAGCCCGCGAGCATTTCCTCCGGCGTCAGCAGATAGACGTTGGAATGCTCCACCGAGCGCGCCAGCACGAGGGCATGCGGCGGGGTGCCGAGGTCCGGGTCGGCGGCGTCGAGCTCGTAGCCGGCGGCGCCGCCGAGCACGCCGAAATCGCCGATCTTTTCATCGCGGCCGACGCCTTCGAAGATGAAGGCGGCGCGAGGATCGAAGCTGCCCTCGGTGCGGACGAAGTGGGAGTTTTCGTCGAAGCCTTCGGTGACGAAGCCGACGCCGACCAGGGCTTGCGGCGCGCGGCCGTTCGAGCGCCACAGGCCGCCGAACTCGCCGGTGAAGCTGTGGAAACGCTCGCCGGGCGGCAGCTCGAAGCAGCGCGTGCCGGCCTCGCCACGACGCACTTCGATGACGCCGGGCAGCTCCGCATGCGTGGCGACGCGCCAATAGAAGCCGTTGCCGCCGAGATACATCAGGCGCCCGCCTTCTTGCAGATAGGCGTCGAAGGCATCGAGCATCGCGGTCGAATGGTACTCGGGATGGCTGCCGGTGACGATGCAGCGATAGCCGCGGAGCAGTTCCAAGCCCTCCGCGTCAATCCGGTCGTCGGTGATGACGTCGAAATGCTGCCCGGTCTCGCTCAGCCAATCCACCACGTGGAGGTCGGCATTGAAGTTCCAGAGTGCGCGCTTCGGCCTTGTGTTGAGGATCGGCCGGTGCCAGGAGCTGTAGACTCCGCCGCTGCCGTCGCGGTGCCGGTCATAGAGCGAGATGCCGAAGTCGCGACGCTCTTTCAGGAATTGCTCGGTCGGCCCGAGTTCCAGCAGGGCGCCATAGCAGACTTCGGAAAGCGCATCCTCATAGCCGTGATGGCTGTTGGCATAGGCCAGGAAGGTGAAGGTCGAGGCGAGGAAGGCGACCGGTGCCTTCGCCGCCGTCCTGGCCGGCAGGACGAAGAAGGGCAGGAAGTCCTCATTGCTTCCGGGGCCGCCACCGGCACAGCTCACGCGCGCGGCATAGACGCCGCTCTTGAGATCAGCCGGAATGGTCCAGGTGAAGCCGGTCTCCCACTGCATGTCGTGGAGATCGTCGCAGTGGAAATGGATCGCGCCGTAGAGGTCCGGCTGGTCCGACCAGCGCAGGGTCTGGCCCTTCCAATTGTGGCCGGTTACCGCGCGGGTCGGCAGGTTGACCAGGACGCCGTCGCGGCCGTTCCCGGAAACGTCGACGATGCGCTGGCTGTCGATCGCCAGGGCGAACGCCCAGGATGCCTGGGCAGAATCGGCCAGAGCGTCGATCGTTGCGTTCTCGATATCGCTGACCGCCGGGCGGATCAGTGGTGCCTCGATCTTGCCGTCGAAATGCCGCTTGGTGAAGAGCTGGCCGGCTTCCACCGCTTCGAGCTCCGCGGCTATGGTCACCGGTGTTCCGACCAGGTGCGCCGGACGGAAGCCGATGCGGGCCGTGGCGGCGGCGATCTCGGCTTCGCGAGGCAGCGGTTCCAGCAGGCGGTGGACCAGCTTCAGCATATCGTCCTGCACGGTCGCGACCAGCAGCGACCAGCGTCGCTCCGGCAGCGGGCGATCCAGGGTCACAGCCGCCTGCAGCTGACCATTGGAGATTTCGAAGCATCCGCGCCCCGTCGAGTCCAGCAGAAGCGACCATCCTTGGCCGGGCAGCGGTGCGACGCCGCGCGAGGCGATGATGGCCTGATCGGCCTTCTTCGCGAGCCAGGTCGGATAGACCAGCGCCGCGACCGTGAAGCCCGCGCCGTCAGGGATCGGCACGCCCTGCGCGACATAGCCGAAGGAACCGATGTTGATGCGCTGCTTGCGCCCCGGATAACGGCCGTTGACCGAAGCCGCGACCGGCTCCGATTTGAAGCCCGGTCCATGCGGGCTGTCGTCGCCGCAGATGATGCGAACGATCTCGGCATCGTATTCAGCAGCATTCCCCTCGCAGCTCACCTTGAAGGCGAGGCTTTCTCCGGGGCGGACCGAGAGGCGGTCGGTATAGCCGACGATCTTCAGCATGGGATCAATCCAGCGGCAGGTCCTGGCCGGTGAGGCGCTTCCAGCGCAGCTTGAAGACCACCCATTCGGCCTCGCGCACCGACTTGAAGACATGCCCGGTCGGCGTGACCGGGTCGGCCGGCGTCGCCCCGAAGGTCCCCAGGCGATAGGGGCCGAAACGCCCGTCGCGCAGCAGTACGTAATGACCTTCGAACGGCTCCGTGCGCATGCGATTGAGGATGCGCTGCAGCTCGGCGCTGTGGCGGCCGTAGGGCTTTCGGCGAAACTCCTCGGCGAGATCCAGCCGGGTCGGATCGATTTCGTACATTTGGTGCTCCCCGGCACCGAGGCTAGCAAAGAACCGGGGAAACAAAAACCCCGCCGGGATACGGCGGGGTTTCGCGATGCCGCGTTGCCGCGGCTCTAGTTCGACGGCTGAACGATGATGTCGTTCTCGACGCCTTCGACTCCCTTCACGCCGCGCGCGACGCTCTCCGCCTGGGCCTTGTGGGCGGGCGAGTCCACGAAGCCGCTCAATTGCACGATGCGGTTCGAGGTCTCGACACTGATCTGGTTGGCCGGCGTCAAGCCGACGTCGGAGGCGAGCTGGGTCTTCACCCGCGTGGTGATGCTCGCATCATCCATGTATTCCTCGCCGCTCTGCTTGCCTTCGACGACGGAGCAGGCTGACAGCGCGCCGGCAACCAGCGCGGCACTGGCGATCCGCCAGAAATGGGTTCTATTCCGCAACACGATTCCCTCCTCAGAAAATCCGATTTTCACGGCACTGATGGAAGAACAGCGGAGCGGAGGCTTGGTTCCGAAGACCCGGGCGGCCTGCGATGCCATGTCGCCGTTCGCCGGTCTTGCGCGCGGGGAGCGGGTGGTCTAAGCGACCCGGGCCGGGAAACGGCTCTGCAATCGAGGCGCGACATGGCCGACGAGAACGATGCGTATGTCTACGACGAAGCGACCGGCGAATGGCGCCCGGCCGCGGAAGTCGCCGCTGCCGCCAAGGGCGAGCAGGCCGTGGTGCGCGATGCGGCCGGGAACGCCCTCGCCGATGGCGATTCGGTCACCCTGATCAAGGACCTCAAGGTGAAGGGTGCCAACCAGACCCTGAAACAGGGCACGGTCATCAAGTCGATCCGCCTCACCGACAATGTCGAGGAGATCGACTGCCGCCACGACACGATCAAAGGTCTCGTCCTGCGGACCGAGTTCGTCCGCAAGCGCAAATAGGCTTGGAGAGCCGGAGCCAGTCTCCCTACGCCAAGGCTTCGGGAGACACCCTGCGCCCTTCGGTCTCCCGGTGGCTGCGCTACCCGAAGCCCGCAGGGCGCAGGGTGGCGGATGGGGTGAGATTCGAACTCACGGTGAGCTTGCACCCACGCCGGTTTTCAAGACCGGTGCCTTAAACCACTCGGCCACCCATCCCCAGGCACGTCCATTGCGCGCGGGCCTCTCCTTAAAGGAGCCGGCCACTGCCGCCAACCTGGATTTGCTCGGGGTCGCCCCGGCGGGGTGTGATTCACGACATAGTGAATCCAATTGAATCAACCAGATTCTTGAATTTCCTGACCTACAACCTTTATGTTTTGCACCAAGTGTTTGCTCACTCGAGTCGACTGTTAAGGGAGATTAAGATGACGATGCGCATTGCTGCGGGCTCGCCCCGTTTGGGTCTGGCTGCCGCGGCGCTTTCGGGGCTGCTGTTGTCCGGTTGCGCGGGGATGGGGGATACCGAGCAGCGCGTGCTGACCGGTGCCGCAATCGGTGCCGGTGCCGGCGCGGGATTGGGGGCGGTGACCGGAGGCTTGAGCATTCCCGCGGGCGCGATCATTGGCGCCGGTGCGGGCGCGGTCACCGGCCTTGCGGTCGATGCGCTGAAGAAGCAGCCGTAGCGCCTTCCAACCTCGGCTCTTGGTCCTAGGCACGGGGTCCCGCGGCAGAATCGTTTGAAGCCGCCGACCCTATTGGTTAGCCTGCCACAGCCTTGAGATTCGGGGGTTTGAGTACCAACAGCATGACGCGTGCGCTGAGGGCATTGCTGGTTTTCGGTGGGTTGATTCTCGCCGCGGTGAGCCTTGCCGGATGCGCGGAGACGACGCTCGTCACCAACGGCTCGAAGCTCGCCACCGAAGACTCGAACACGATACCGCCGTACAAGCTCGGGAAGCCCTATCAGATCGAGGGCGCCTGGTATTATCCCAAGGTCGATTACGACTACAGCGAGACCGGCATCGCCTCGTGGTATGGGCCGGACTTCCACGGCAAGAGCACGGCCAACGGCGAGATCTTCGACCAGAATGCGCTGACCGCCGCGCATAAGACGCTGCCGATGCCGACCATCGTGCGGGTCACCAATCTCGAGAACGGCCGCTCGATCGAGGTGCGGATCAACGATCGCGGCCCGTTCAAGAACAACCGGGTCATCGACCTCACGCGTCGCGGCGCGCAGCTGCTCGGCTTCGAGGGCCAGGGCACCGCGCGGGTGAAAGTGCAGGTGATGAAAGAGGACAGCATCCTGCTGGCCAACAAGGTCGGCGGCGCGCAGCTCGCCTATGCCGGCGAACCGGAGCCGCTGGCGGGCGGGCCGAAGCCGCAGGCCGCGCCGGCCGGCACTGTCGTCACGCAAAAGCTGCCGCCGGGACAATCGGCGCCCGCGGCGACCCCCAGCGTGCAGCCGCAGGCGTCAAGCTCGGTCGTCGGCCTCCCGAAGCCCTCGGCGCAGCAGGCGGCGGCCACCATCCCCTCGCTGAATGGCTCGGTCTCGTATCAGCCGGTGAAGCCGACCCATATCTTCATCCAGGCGGGCGCCTTCCTGCAGCAGAGCAATGCGCTGAAGCTCACTCAGCAGCTCGCCTCGCTCGGCCAGACCCGGGTCACCCAGGCGCGGGTCGGCACGCAGACCTTCTATCGCGTCCGACTCGGGCCGATCGCGAAGATCGAGGATGCCGACGCGCTGTTGCAGCAGGTGATCGGCACCGGCCAGCCGGACGCTCGGATCGTGGTCGAATAGCCCGGGATATCACGGCTTTTCGGGGCCCGGTTCCATTCATTGCTGGGCGCTTGACGGCTTCGCTCCTTTGCCGCAAAGGTCCTTTATGACTCACACGAATTGGCGGCGAGGAACGTTCATGTCGCGGCGATGGCTGGCTTTGGGCCTGGTTCTGGCATTCAGTCTGGCGGCGTCCGCCGCCGGGGCCGTCGAGCCGCCGAATGTCCAGGCACAGCACGTCTACATCGTCGACTACAACACCGGCTCGGTGCTCTACGACAAGGCCGGCACCGAGAAGCTGCATCCGGCGTCGATGAGCAAGCTGATGACGCTCTACATGCTGTTCGATGCCCTGAAGCGCGGCGACGTCAAGCTGACCGACAGCTTCCACGTGAGCAAGAAGGCCTGGTCGACCCAAGGCTCCAAGATGTTCGTGCCGATCGACGGCGACATCAAGGTCGAGGACCTGATCCGCGGCATCATCGTGCAGTCGGGCAACGATGCCTGCGTGGTGGTGGCCGAGGGGCTCGCCGGCAGCGAGGAAGCCTTCGCCGACCGCATGAACAAGAAGGGCGCCGAGATCGGGCTGAAGAACAGCCACTTCATCAACGCGTCCGGCCTGCCGGATCCGAACCACCTGATGACCGCACAGGACCTCTACGTCCTGGCCAATCACCTGTTCTCCGATTTCCCGGAATTCTATCACTACTTCAGTGAGAAAGAGTTCGTCTTCAACAAGATCAAGCAAGGCAACCGCAATCCCTTGCTCTATCGTCCCGGCACCGGCGTCGACGGGTTGAAGACCGGCCATACCGAGGAGGCGGGTTTCGGCCTGACCGCTTCAGCGATCCGCGACGGGCGGCGCATCTTCATGGTCGTGCACGGCATGACCTCGATGCAGGACCGCGCCGACGAGACCGGCCAGTTGCTCGACTGGGCCTTCCGCTCGTTCGGCGACTACACGGTGGCGAAGAAGGACACGATTCTCGCCCAGGCCAATGTCTGGATGGGGCAGCAGAAGACCGTGCCGCTGACTGTTGCCCAGGACCTGCTGGTGACCCTGCCAGTCTCCGAGCGCGACAAGGTCCAGGTGAAGGCGGTCTATGACGGCCCGGTCGCCGCACCGGTCGCCGCCGGCCAGCCGATCGGCGAGCTGGTGATGACGATCCCCGGCATGCCGGAATTCCGCGCCCCGCTGGTCGCGGCGCAAGAGGTGCCGCAGCTCGGCTTCGGCGGTCGCGTGGTCGCCATGCTGCAGCAGATGATCTTCGGCCCCGAGCAACCCCAGGCCGAGCAGCCCCAGGCGGAACAGCAGCCGCAACCGCAGACCCAGACCAACTGAGGCGGGGCGGCAGGCCGATGTCGACGCCGGTGCGCCCGCCGCTCAAATTCATCACGTTCGAAGGCGGCGAGGGCGGCGGCAAGTCGACCCAGCTGCGCCTTTTAGCCGACACCTTGCGCAAGGCCGGCGAGACCGTGGTGACGACGCGCGAGCCCGGCGGCGCGCCGGGCGCCGAGGAGATCCGCCGCCTGCTGGTCGAAGGCGAGACCGGGCGCTGGCCGGCGGATGCCGAGGCGCTGCTGCACTTCGCGGCCCGCGCCGAGCATCTTGCGAAGGTGATCCGGCCGGCGCTGGACGAGGGGAAGTGGGTGCTCTGCGACCGCTTCGCGGATTCAACCCTGGCGTATCAGGGTTACGGCCAGGCCCAGGACCTCGGCTGGCTGCAGCAATTGCGCTCGCAGATCGTCGGCAAGACCGAGCCCGGCCTCACGCTCATTCTCGACCTGCCGGTCGATGTCGGCCTCGGCCGGGTGAGCACGCACCAGCGCTACGAACGCATGGGCCGCGCTTTCCACGAGCGGCTGCATGCCGGCTTCCTGACGATCGCGAAGGAGGAGCCGGATCGCTGCAAGGTGATCGATGCCACGCGCCCGGTCGAGACGGTCGCCGCGGCGGTGCGGGCTGCCGTCGCCGATCGATTCCGCATCAAGCTCTGATGGCGCGCCGGCCTGCCGCCGATGCCGATGCCCGCATCCTGCCGCCGCCGGCGGCGGCGACCGCCACGCGGCTGATCGGCCATGAGGCGGCCGAAGCCTCTTTCCTGACCGCGCTGGAGGCCGGGCGGATGCCGCATGCCTGGCTGATCACCGGGCCGAAGGGCGTGGGCAAGGCGACGCTCGCTTTCCGCATGGCGCGGGCCCTGCTCTCGACGCCGGCGCAGACCGAGGATGGCGGCGGCCTGTTCGGCGAGGCGCCGAAACGCGCGGTGAGCCTGGAGATGGATGCCGGGCATCCGGTGTTCCGCCGCCTCGCGGAGCTGGCGCATTCCGACTTCCGGCTGTTGCGCCGCTCGCTCAACGATAAAGGCAAGCTGCGGAGCGAGATCGTCATCGAGGACGTCCGCGCGGCGATCGACTTCCTGAGAATGACCCCGGCCGAAGGCGATTGGCGGGTGCTGATCGTCGATGCGGCGGATGACCTCAACCGCAACGCCGCGAATGCGCTGTTGAAGATTTTGGAAGAGCCGCGGCCGCGCACGGTATTGATCCTGGTCTCGCACGCGCCGGGACGGCTGCTGCCGACCATCCGCTCGCGCTGCCGGAGGCTCACTCTGTCGCCGCTGCCGGAGGCGGTGATGGCGGCGGAGCTGAATGCGCGGGCGCCCGAGCTCGGGGGCGAGGATCTCAATCTGGTGGCGGCCCTGGCCGAGGGCAGTCTCGGTCATGCCCTGACGCTGGTCGAGACCGAGGCGGTGGGCTTGTTCCACGAGATCGCCGGGTTGCTGGTGCAGTGGCCGCGCGCCGACACGGCGGCCCTGCACAAGCTGGCGGATCGCTTGAGCGGTCGTGGCACCGAGCAGGCATTCGAGCAGGCGGCGGAGCTGCTGGAATGGATCGGGGCGCGGTTTCTCCGGAACGCCGCTTTAGGCGGAAATGTGACGCCGGAGCGCTTCCCGGGCGAGGCGGAACTGACGCGGAAATGGCTGGGGGCGGCCGGACTTGATCGCTGGCTGGAGCTGTGGGAGAAAGTCGAGCGGCTGTTTGCCCGGGTGCTGAGCGTCAATCTCGATCGCCGGCAGGCTTGGCTGACGGCCTGGCTCGCTCTCCAGACCGTGGAAACTCATGGAATGGGAGCTGGCGGTCTCGGCGACGGATAGGCCGGGGCCAGGGCGAATATCGCCGCTCCCTACAACCCCAGGAAACCGATGGCCGACCGCAAGAGCTTCTACGTCACCACGCCGATCTACTATGTGAACGATTCACCGCATATCGGGCACGCCTACACCTCGCTTGCCTGCGATGCCCTGGCGCGGTTCATGCGGCTGGATGGCTACGACGTGCATTTCCTGACCGGGACCGACGAGCACGGGCAGAAGGTGGAGAAGTCGGCGGAGGCGGCAGGCAAGGATCCGCAGGCTTTCACCGACGAGGTCTCGCAGCGCTTTCGCCTCCTGGCCGAGGCGATGAACTTCTCCAACGACGATTTCATCCGCACCACCGAGCGGCGGCACATCGAATCCTGCCAGGAGCTGTGGCGGCGCCTGAAGGAGCGTGGCCAGATCTATCTCGGCTCCTATTCCGGCTGGTACGCGGTGCGCGACGAGGCCTTCTACCAGGAGGACGAGCTCGAGACCCGGCCCGACGGCAAGCGGATCGCCAAGGCCTCCGGCGCCGAGGTCGCGTGGGTGGAGGAACCGAGCTACTTCTTCCAGCTCTCGGCCTGGGCCGAGCCGCTGCTGGAGTTCTATGCAAAGAATCCGGATTTCATCGGCCCGGATTCCCGCCGCAACGAGGTGATCAGCTTCGTGAAGCAGGGATTGAAGGATCTCTCGATCTCGCGCACCACCTTCAAGTGGGGCGTCCCGGTGCCGGACGATGCCGACCACATCATGTATGTCTGGCTGGACGCGCTGACCAACTACATCACCGCGGTCGGCTTCCCCGACACCGAGCAGGAGAAATACATCAAGTTCTGGCCGGCCGATCTGCACATGGTCGGCAAGGACATCGTCCGCTTTCACGCGATCTATTGGCCGGCCTTCCTGATGGCGGCCGGGCTCGAGCCGCCGAAACGGGTCTTCGCCCATGGCTGGTGGACCAATGAAGGGCAGAAGATCTCCAAATCGCTCGGCAACGTGATCGATCCGCATGAGCTGATCGCGCGCTACGGCCGCGACCAGGTGCGTTACTTCCTGCTGCGCGAAGTGCCGTTCGGCAATGACGGCGATTTCTCGCACCGCGGCATGGTGCAGCGGATGAACGGCGACCTCGCCAACGGCATCGGCAACCTCGCGCAGCGCGTGCTGTCGATGATCAACAAGAACTGCGAGGCCAAGGTCCCGGCGCATGGCGTGCTGACCGAGGCCGACCGGAAACTGCTCGGCGCGGCGCATGGCCTGCTCGCGGCGGTGCGACCGCTGATGACCTCGCAGCAGTTCCACAAGGCACTGGAGGCGATCTGGCAGGTGGTGACCGAGGCCGACCGTTATGTGGACGAGCAAGCGCCCTGGGCGCTGAAGAAGACCGACCCGGCGCGGATGGGCACGGTGCTCTATGTGCTGGCCGAGACGATCCGGCATCTCGCCTTGCTGATCCAGCCCTTCATGCCGGAATCCGGCGCGAAGATCCTGGACCAGCTCGAGGTCAGCAACGACGACCGGAGCTTCGCGGCGCTCGGGCCGGAACATGCTTTGACGGCTGGCGCCGACCTGCCGAAGCCGGAAGGCGTCTTCCCGCGCTTTGTCGAAGAGACGGCCGCATGACAGTTCGGCTGATCGACAGCCACTGCCATCTCGATTTTCCGGATTTCCAGGGGCAGGTGCCGGAGGTGCTGGCGCGGGCCGAGGCCAACGGCGTCGCGCATCTTGTCACCATCTGCACCAAGGTATCCGAGTTCGACAAGGTGCTGGCGATCGCCGAGAGCGATCCCCGGATCAGCTGCTCCGTCGGCATCCATCCGCATGAGGCGGCGGAGGAACCCGCGGTCGACACCGAGCGGCTGGTGGAACTGGCTCGGCACCCCAAGGTGGTGGGGATCGGCGAGGCCGGGCTGGATTACTACTACGACAAGAGCCCGCGCGAGCGGCAGCGCCAGGTCTTCGCCACCCATATCGAGGCGGCGCGCCGCTCCGGCCTGCCGCTGATCGTGCATAGCCGCGACGCCGACGACGATACGATCGAGGAGCTGAAGATCGGGGCGGAGAAGGGCGGGCAGGACGGGATGCCCTTGGCGGGAGTCATCCACTGCTTCACCTCGACCCAGAAGCTGGCCGATGCGGCGCTCGAGATCGGCTTCTACATCTCGCTCTCCGGCATCGTGACCTTCAAAAATGCCGAGGAACTGCGCGCGGTGATCAAGACCGTGCCGCTGGACCGGCTGCTGGTGGAGACGGATTCGCCCTACCTGGCACCCGTGCCGAAGCGCGGCAAGAAGAACGAGCCCAGCTACGTCAAACACACGGCGGAGTTCGCCGCACGGCTGTTCGGTATGTCTGACGAGGCCTTCGCGGCCAAGACGACGGAGAACTTCAAGCGACTGTTCAAGAAGGCGCATGTTGCTTAGGGCGCCCGAGTTTTTTTCATCGTCATGCCCGGGCTTGACCCGGGCATCTGGCGCCGACGCCGAGACAGACTCCCGGTCAAGCCCGGGGGTGACGAGGTAGGAATATGAAAGTCACCGTGCTCGGCTGCGGCGGCTCCGGCGGCGTGCCGCTGATCGGCAACAACTGGGGCTCTTGCAATCCGGAGAACCCGAGGAACCGGCGGCGGCGGGTTTCGGTCCTGGTGCAGCATGAGGGCGCCAACATCGTGCTCGACACCTCGCCGGATTTCCGGGCGCAGATGCTGGACGCCGGCGTCGGCAAGCTCGATGCGATCCTCTACACCCACGACCACGCCGACCATACCCAGGGCATCGACGACGTGCGCTTCATGCGCTCCTACGACAAGAGCCAGCGCATCCCAGCCTATGGCGCGGCGGAAACCTTGCGCACGCTGACCGAGCGCTTCGCCTATATCTTCACCCAGAACACCGACGGCTCGGGCCATCTCTACAAGCCGTTCCTGGAGGCGAAGCCGGTCTCCGGACCGTTCGAGCTCTGCGGGCTGACCGTCACCCCATTCGACCAGGACCACGGCTTCGGCTCGAAGACCCTGGGCTATCGTGTCGGCTCGATGGCCTATTCGACCGACGCGGTCGACCTGCCGGAAGAGGCCTTCGCGGTTCTCGAGGGCCTCGATCTCTGGATCGTGGATTGCCTGCGCTTCGAGCCGCACATGACCCATGCGCATTTCGACAAGGCGATCCAATGGATCGAGCGCCTGAAACCGAAGCACGCGATCCTGACCCATCTCAACCACCAGACCGACTACGACGCGGTGAAGGCGAAATGCCCACCGGGGGTCGAGCCGGGCTATGACGGCTTGAGCGTGGAGATATGAAAGGCAGCGTCGTTGCGGTCAGCCGCAGCAAGAGCCACAGCTTCAGCAAGCCGACCGAGATGAGCATTCGCCTGATCGCAGGGCAGGGCGTCGAAGGCGATGCGCATAGCGGCGCGACGGTGAAGCACCGCTCGCGGGTCAGGGTCGATCCGACCCAGCCCAATCTCCGCCAGGTGCACCTCGTCCATGCCGAGCTGCATGAGGAGTTGAATGCCGCCGGCTTCAGGGTCCATCCGGGCGATATCGGCGAGAACATCACCACCCGGGGCATCGACCTGCTCGGCCTGCCTACCGGCAGCGTCCTCAGGATCGGCCGGACCGCCGTCATCCGCGTCACCGGCTTGCGCAATCCCTGCACCCAGCTCGACGGCTTCCAGCAGGGCCTCACCGCCGCGGTGCTGGACCGCGATGCCGAGGGCCGGCTGGTGCGCAAGGCCGGCGTCATGTCGGTGGTGCTGGAGGGCGGGGAGGTCGTGCCCGGCGATTCCATCACCGTAGAGTTGCCGCCGGAACCGCATCTGCCGCTCGCGCCCGTTTGATGCTACGAAGCTGACGGTTCTTCCTTCGGAGTCCGTCCTTCATGGCCAAATCCCGCAAGATCCTGCTCGCCGGCGAATCCTGGGCGAGTGCTGCGACCCATTACAAGGGTTTCGACCAGTTCTCCTCGGTGACATTCCATCTCGGCGCCGAACCGCTGGTCACGGCGCTGAAGGGCAGTGCGTTCAACCTGCGCTACATGCCGGCGCATGAGGCGCAGGAAGCCTTTCCGCAGACGCTCGAGGCGCTCTCGGCCTATGACGCGGTCATGCTCTCGGATATCGGCGCCAACACCTTGCTGTTGCACCCGGACACTTGGCTCCGCAGCAAGCGCACCCCGAACCGGCTGAAGCTGCTGAAATCCTATGTCGAGGCCGGTGGTGGCCTGATGATGGTGGGCGGCTATCTGAGCTTCCAAGGCATCAACGGCGCCGCGCGCTATCACGGCACGCCGGTCGAGGAGATCCTGCCGGTCGAGATCCACCCCTATGACGACCGCGTCGAGGTGCCGGAGGGCTTCACCCCGGCGATCCGCAAGAAGGGCCATCCGATCCTCGAAGGCTTCACCGGACGCTGGCCGCAGCTGCTGGGTTTCAACGAGGTCACCGCCAAGCCGGAGGCCGAGGTGCTGGCCACGGTCTCGGCCGAATATGGCGGCAGGCCGCTGCTGGTCGCCGGCCGGTTCGGCAAGGGCCGCAGCCTGGCGTGGACCTCGGACATCGGGCCGCATTGGCTTCCGCCCGAATTTGTGGCTTGGAAGGGCTATGCGCGGCTTTGGGCCCAGTCCCTGGCCTGGCTATGCGGCGACCGGTAGGACCGGGGCCTAAGATCAGCTTGACGGTGGTGGCCTGGACATTGCCAAGTGTCGGCCATATTTGAGAAATCCGGACGGGATGGACTGTCCTGTCCTGGGCCAGCGGGGTACAAGGGCTTGGTCGCTTACACGCGTGACGGCAAGAAGAAGACGCTGCTTTGGCGGGCGCGGAAGACCCGCCGCCGCTTCGTCAAGCGGACGGGGCGGCGCTTCATCCTGGGCGTCGCGAACTTCATCGGGCGCCAGGGCAGGGTGCCCGACCGGCCGGTGCACGACCCCAAGCTCTATCCGTTCCTGGCGCCGGTCGAGGCGAACTGGACCACGATCCGCGCCGAGCTCGCCGAGCTGCTGAAGGACCGCAATCAATTGCCGGCCTTCCACCAGATCTCGCCCGACCAGAAGAAGATCTCGCACCAGGACCGCTGGAAGGTCTTCATCCTCTACGGCTTCGGCGTGCCGAGCCAGCGCAACTGCGCGCGCTGCCCGGAGACCGCGCGGCTGTTGAAACAGATTCCAAACCTGCAATCGGCTTGGTTCTCGATCCTCTCGCCGCATTATCACATCGCCCGGCACCGCGGCGTCACCAAGACCGTGCTGCGCTCGCATCTCGGCCTCATCATCCCGCAGGAGCGCGAGCGCTGCCGCATGCAGGTCGGTGAGGACATCGTGGTCTGGGAACCCGGCAAATGCGTGGTGTTCGACGACTTCTTCCCCCATGAGGTCTGGAACGACACCGACGAAGAGCGCGTGGTGCTGATCTTCGACTTCGACCGCCCGATGCATCTGCCGGGCCGGCTGATCGGCAATCTGCTGACCTGGGGGATCAAGCGCACCGCCTACTTCAAGGATGCCGAGCGCAACCTGAAGAACTGGGACCAGCGCCTCGAGACCGCGGTCACCACCGCCGAAGAGATGATGGAAACCCGCAACTAGCCGGATTCCAAGTCCCTAAAGGCCAATATCCGCCCCCGGGCCCGGCGCGTTAGCGTTTGCCGCTGACACGACGCCGAGGCTGTGACTCATGCAGGCCGAACCCGTGCGCCACGACCTGGCGCAACGCACGCTGGGGATCGTCTTCATCGTGGGATTGCTGGCGCTCTGCCTGTGGATCCTGCAGCCCTTCCTGCCGGCCATCGCCTGGGGCGCCACGCTGGTGATCGCAACCTGGCCGGTGCTGCTGCGGCTCCAGGCGCGCCTGGGGAGCCGGGGGCGGGCGGTCACCGTGATGACGCTGGCCTTGCTGCTGGTGCTGGTGGTGCCGATCTGGCTCGCGATCGACACCATCGTCGAGAACACCGGCCAGATCGTCCGCATCGCCGGATCGGCTTCCGATATCCAGATCCCGCAACCGCCGGACTGGCTGGCCGGTCTGCCGCTGGTCGGTCCCCGGTGGCACGCCGTCTGGCAGGGCGCTGTCGACAATGGCGCCCAGGATCTCATGGTGAAGATCCGGCCCTATGTCTTGATGGCGACCCAGTGGTTCATCGGCGCGGTCGGCAGTTTCGGCGGCCTGCTGGTGCAGTTCCTGCTGACCGTCGCGGTCTCGGCGGTGCTGTTTGCGCGCGGCGAAGCCGCCGCGGCCTATGCCTTGCGCTTCGGCGCGCGCCTTGCCGGCGAGCGCGGGCGGCATGCCATTATCCTCAGCGGCAAGGCGATCCGCGGCGTGGCCCTGGGCGTCGTGGTGACGGCCTTCATCCAGGCGGCCTGCAGCGCCCTGGCCCTGGTGGTGACCGGGGTGCCTTATGCCTCGATCCTGAGCGCGCTCATCCTGATGCTCTGCGTGGCCCAGCTCGGGCCGGCCCTGGTGCTGCTGCCCACGGTCGGCTGGCTCTATTGGAGCGGCGAGACCCTGACCGGCACCATCCTGCTGGCCCTGACGATCCCGTGCATGCTCATGGACAACCTCCTGCGCCCGATTCTGATCCGCAAAGGCGTGGACCTGCCGCTGCTGCTGATCCTCGTGGGGGTCATCGGCGGCCTGGTGGCCTTCGGTCTGATCGGCCTGTTCCTGGGCCCGACCGTGCTGGCGGTCGGCTATACCTTGTTCGACGCTTGGATCGCCGAAGCCGCGCTGCCGGAAGAAGACCGACCCGCGCAGCGAGCCGCGGCACCGAAAGCAGTCCCGGTGCCCAACGAAGTCGCGCGGTAGCAAGGGCGGAATGCAGCATCCATGATTTTCCATAATATACATTATGCGAATGACTGATAGTCAAACTAACACTGAATCCATGACTTACACCACGCAATAACCGGTGGCGACTTGCCTGTCGGCTGCCCGGGGTCCGCGTCTGGCCGTGCGGAACCTTGCAGGCGCCCGGAGGTTGAGCTGTAGCCAGTTGTTGCGCCTGAAAGGCCTTGATGGCCGAACCTATCCTGATTGTTCGCTGTGGCGCAGCGTTTATGCACGGGGATGCGCCATGAGTGTCGAAGGGATCGCCAGGCTGCCGGAAGCCGGGGCGCAGCCTGGGGCGGAACATCCAACCCGTCACCTGCCCTGCCCCGAGTTCGGCGAACCCGCCCTGGTCCAGAAGAGCCAGCGCCTGTCCTCGACCATGGACCATGCCGGCGTCGGGATCGCGGAAATCGATGCCGACGGGCGCTTCCTGCGGGTGAACGCCCATCTTTGCGAACTGACCGGCTTCAGCCCCGAGGAGCTCATCGGCGT
The DNA here is from genome assembly GCF_054658695.1 of Dongia sp. agr-C8. Classification (NCBI taxonomy): domain Bacteria; kingdom Pseudomonadati; phylum Pseudomonadota; class Alphaproteobacteria; order Rhodospirillales; family Dongiaceae; genus Dongia; species Dongia sp. agr-C8. The sequence goes on along the minus strand of NZ_BAAGHZ010000004.1, from coordinate 531,021 downwards.
ATCGCTGTTCGACACGACCTTTCCCGAGGATGTGGAGGCCGACCGCAACCTGCTCCGCCGCCAGGTGGGGGGAGAGATCGATCGCTACAGTCTGGAAAAACGGCTCAAGCGCAAGGATGGCAGCATTTTCTGGGCTTCGATCAGTTCGTCCAGCGTGCTCGACCCGGTCGGGCGCTTTCTTTACGCCGTCCGGGTGCAGCTCGACATATCCGCGCGCAAGCGGGCGGAAGAAGCGTTGGCCCGGCGGATGGAAGAGCAGAGCGCCCTCTTCGCCTTCACCGAAGCGATGCAGCATGCGCGCGCGCCGGAACAGGTGCATGAGGCGGCGCTCGACGCCATATTGCGGGCCCTGCGCTGCGACCGCGCCGCGATCCTGCTGGCCGACAGCGCCGGGACTATGCGCTTTGCCGCCGCGCGCGGGCTGTCTCAGGTTTACCGCCACGCGGTCGAAGGCCACTCCCCCTGGTCGCCGCAGGAAGACCAACCCCGGCCGGTGTTGATCGACGATGTCGCGCAGGCCGAACTGCCCGATGCGCTGAAACGAAGCATCCAGGCCGAGGGCATCGGCGCTTGTGCCTTCATCCCGCTGCTGCGGAACCGGCGGCTGCTCGGCAAATTCATGGCCTATTACGATGCGCCGCACCGCTTCTCCGAGGCCGAGGTCGATGTCGCGATCGCCCTCGCCCGCCAGCTCGGCTTCGGGCTGGAACGGATGCAGGCGGAGCGCGCCGCCCAGCGCCTGGCGGCCATCGTCGAATCATCCGATGACGCGATCATCAGCAAGAGCCTGGAAGGCATCATCCAGACCTGGAATGGCGGCGCCGAGCGGATCTTCGGTTACAAGCCGGAGGAGATCATCGGCCGCCCGGTCAATGTGCTGATCCCGGAGGACCGGCAGGACGAGGAGCCGAAGATCCTGGCGCGGATCCGGGCCGGCGAGCGGGTCGATCACTTCGAAACCATCCGCCGGCACAAGGACGGGCATCCGATCGACATCTCGCTCACCATCTCGCCGATCCGCGACGAATGGGGCCGGATCATGGGCGCCTCCAAGATCGCCCGCGACATCACCGAGCGGAAGGAAGCCGAGGCCCGCCTGCGCGACAACGAGCAGCAGCTCAAGGACCTGCTGGCGGCAATCCCGGCTGCGATCTACACCACCGATGCCGAGGGCCGAGTTACCTACTTCAACGAGAAAGCCGTCGAGCTGGCCGGCCGCGTGCCGGTCATCGGCAGCGACGAATGGTGCGTCACCTGGAAGCTCTATTGGCCCGACGGGACACCGCTGCCGCACGATCAGTGTCCGATGGCAATCGCGCTCAAGGAAGGCCGGGCCATCCGCGATGCCGAAGCGGTCGCCGAGCGGCCGGACGGCACGCGGGTGCCGTTCATCCCCTACCCCACGCCGCTCAAGGACGCGAAAGGGCGGATCACCGGCGCCATCAACATGCTGGTCGATATCAGCGAAAGGAAGCAGGCCGAGACCCAGCAGCGAATCCTGCTGAACGAGCTCAATCACCGCGTCAAGAACAACATGCAGATGCTGCAGTCGCTGCTGGCGAGCGCGGCGCGGAACACGCAGAACGTGGAGGCGAAGCTGGTCCTGGGCGAGGCCAGCGACCGCCTGGCGGCGATGGCGGCGGCCCAGCGTGTGCTCTACGGCACCACCGACGCGACGAACTTCGACGGCCAGGAATTCCTGAACGCGGTCTGCAAGACGTCGCAGCATGCCTTCCCCGCGGATATCCTGATCGAATGCCGGTCGGATGTGGGAAGGATGCCGAATGACTCGGCCATGCCGTTGGCGCTCATCCTCAACGAACTGCTTACCAATGCGGTCAAGCATGGCATGAAAAGCCGCCCGGGCAGGATCGTGGTGCGGCTGGAGCGCGAGGGCGAAGGATACGTGCTCACGGTCGAGGACGAGGGCCCGGGCTTCGATCTGGAAGCAGTGGTGCGCCGTTCCTCCGGGTTGCAGCTGGTGCAAGGTCTCGCGCGCCAGCTCCGCGGACGCTTCGAGACGGCGCGCGACCCCGCGCGCTGCATCATTCATTTCTCATAGGGTGCATGGTGTCGCAACGAACCCGATCGATGTGGCTGGGAAGCGCGCATGTCGCGCCGATGATGCCGCCCAACCCGGCGCCGCGCTTCGCGCCTGATGAAAGGTCGAGTGCCGCAAGGCCCGCAACCACCCAGGCGCCGGTCCTGGTGGTGGAAGACGATTTCCTGGTCGCCATGCAGATCGAGGCGGCGTTGACCGAAGCCGGCTTTGTATCGGCCGGCACCGCGGCCTCAGGCGAGGAGGCGATCGCGATGGCGACCGCCGTACGGCCCGGCCTGGTGCTGATGGACATCCGCCTCGCCGGCAAGATGGACGGGGTCGAGGCGGCCCTGGAGCTGTTCCGCAAGCTCGGGCTCCGCTGCATCTTCGCGACCGCCCATCACGACCTGGAGGTGCGCCGCCGCGCGGCTCCGGCCGAGCCGCTCGGCTGGATCGGCAAGCCCTATTCGATGCCCGCCATGCTGGAAGCGCTGCGCCAGGGCTTCGCCGACCTCGACGCGGATTCCAGCTGATCGGCCTCTTGTAGCCGCACCCTTCCGGCGGGCATTCTCACCGGCGAGCATTCCCTCGCAGTGAGTCCGCCGATGAACAATCCCCTCGAACCCGCGACGCCGAGCACCGCCGCCCTGGCCTTGGATCGGCTGCTTGCGATCATGGCGCGGCTGCGCGATCCCAAGGACGGCTGCCCCTGGGACCTGGAGCAGAGCTTTCGCACCATCGTGCCGCATACGATCGAGGAGGCGTACGAAGTCGCCGACGCGATCGAGCGCGACGACATGAAGGCGCTGCCGGGCGAGCTCGGCGATCTGCTGTTCCAGGTCGTGTTCTATGCGCAAATGGCGTCCGAGGCCGGACACTTCCGGATGGAGGACGTGCTCACGGCGATCAACGACAAGATGATCGCGCGGCATCCGCATGTGTTCGGCTCGGCCAGCATCGAGACCGCCGCGGCGCAGACCGTCGCTTGGGAAGTGCAGAAGGCCAAGGAACGGGCGGCGGAAGCCGCGGCTGCGGGCCGCGCGGTCAGCGTGCTGGACGGCGTCGCGGCCGGGCTCCCTGCCCTCACGCGGGCGGAGAAGCTGCAAAAGCGCGCGGCGCGGATCGGCTTCGATTGGCCGGAAGCAGCGCCCGTCATCGACAAGGTCGAGGAGGAGATCGCCGAGCTGAAAGCGGAGTTGGGGGACGATCGAAAACCCGAACGGCTCGACGAGGAACTCGGCGATCTGCTCTTCGCCTGCGCCAATCTGGCGCGGCACCTGGGCGTCGATCCGGAGGGCGCGCTCCGCCGCGCCAACCAGAAGTTCGAGCGCCGCTTCAAGCGGATGGAAGCTCTGGCCGGTGAAGGCGAGTCAGGCCCAACGGAGACAGGAGGGGGTCAGGTCGCAATGCCAACATCCCTGGAGCAGCTCGAGGCATTGTGGCGGCGCGTGAAGGCCGAGGAGGCCAAGACCGCATCGCGCTGACACCGCCGCGGCCATTCCCGGCCGGGCGCCGCGCCTCGGTCCTGGAAGTGGAATGAACACTCTGGCTCTGCCTTCGCATCCCGCCGCCACGCCGGCGCCGATGTCGTCACCGATAGACACTCAATTTGCCGATGTGCCGCTCGGCCTGCTGGCGCGCCGGCTGGAAGCGCGCGCCTTGCGCCGGCTGCCTTGGCCGGACCGGTTGCGGCGCGTGCTCCGGATCCGCCTCCTCGACGCCCTTCGCATCGCCTGGTATGCCCCGCGCCTCGCGCCGCAAGTCCGCGCGCAGACCGGCATTTCGATCCGGCGCCAGTTCGCCGACCAATTGCGCCTCGCCTTCGGCAAGGGCATCGATCCGTCGATCTACTATTTCGAAGAGCTTTACAAGCCGGGCGCGCTCGACGCGGTCGACCAGTATTTCCTGCGGCGCGAGGTGAAGGGCAAGCTGCTCCGCCACCTGCACCGGCTGCAGCCGCCGGCGGCCGAGCGCCGGATCAATCTCGGCGACAAGCTCCAGTTCCTCGCCTGGTGCGCGCGCACCAGCCTGCCCCATGCGGCGCCGCTGATGCTGATCGAGGACGGCCGCGTCGTCTGGCAGAGCGGCAATCTGCTCGATCTCGACCAGGACCTCTTTGCCAAGCCCCGGGTGGGTCGCGGCGCCCGCGGCGTGCAGCTCTATCGCCGGATCTCCGCCTTCCGCTACGAGGCGGAGGACGGCCGGCATCTCACCCTGGGCCAGATCGTCAGCGATCTGATCCGCCGCTTCGACGTCGGAAACGTGATGGTCCTGCCACGGCTCCACAATCATCCGGAGCTGGAAGGCCTGGCCGGTCGTTCCTTGATCACCATCCGGGCCGTGACCTGCCTCGACGAGCGGCAGCAGCCGGAGCTGGTCCTCGCCTACCTCCGGGTGCTGACCAAGCTCGAGCCCGACTGGCCGGTGAAGAAGCCGATTACCGAATATGCTTCGTCCATCGACCTCGAGGATGGGCGCCTGTCCGCCATGACCGGCGACCAGCCGGAAAGCCTCTGGAACTGGCATGACCGCCATCCGGTCACCGGCGTCGCCGTCAAGGGCCGCGTCGTGCCCTGCTGGCCAGCCGTTGCGGCCCTGGCGGAACGCGCCCATCGGGTCACGCGCGACCGGATCCTGGTCGGCTGGGACATCGCGATCACGCCCTCAGGCCCGCTGCTGCTCGAGGGCAACTCCTATCCCGACGTGCATTACCCGCAGCGCATCTACCGCCGGCCCTATGGCGAGATGCGCATCGGCACCCTGCTCCGCCACCACATGGCAAGGCTGGAGCGGAAATGGGCGGAGGAGAAACGTTCGGCTTAGGGCCGCGCCACCAGGTCCATCAGGCTCGAGGTGTCCCAGCGGTTGCCCCCGCGCTGCTGGACCTGGGCATAGAACTGGTCGACCAGGGCGGTCACCGGCAGCCGCGCGCCGTTGCGATGCGCTTCCGCGAGGCAGATTCCGAGGTCCTTGCGCATCCAGTCAACCGCGAAGCCGAAGTCGAACTTGCCTTGGACCATGGTATGGGCGCGGTTCTCCATCTGCCAGGACTGCGCCGCACCCTTGGAGATCACCTCAACCACTTTCGTCGTGTCGAGCCCGGCCTTCACCGCGAAGTTCATGGCTTCCGCCAGGCCCTGGACCAGGCCGGCGATGCAGATCTGGTTCACCATCTTGGTGAGCTGGCCGCTGCCGGCCGGCCCCAGCAGCACGCAGGCCTTGGCATAGGAATCGATCACCGGCTTGGCGCGGTCAAAATCCTTCTGCTCGCCGCCGCACATCACGCCGAGCTTGCCGTTCTCGGCGCCGGCTTGGCCGCCTGAGACCGGCGCATCGACGAAGCCGATGCCGAGCTTGGCGCCGGCTGCCGCCAGTTCGCGCGCCACCTCCGCCGAAGCCGTGGTGTGGTCGACGAAGAGCGCGCCCTTCGCCATGCCGGCGAAGGCACCGTCGCTGCCGAGCACCACGCTCCTGAGATCGTCATCGTTGCCGACGCAGGCGAAGACGATCTCGGCGCCCTTGGCGGCCTCGCGCGGGGTCGCGGCGGAGCCGCCCTTGTGGGTCTCGACCCACTTGGCCGACTTGGCGCCGGTGCGGTTATAAACCGTCACATCATGACCGGCCTTCTTCAGATGCCCCGCCATCGGGAAGCCCATGACGCCCAGGCCGAGAAACGCAACCTTCATCATCCCCTCGCTCTTTGAATGCTTGGCCTATTCCGCGGCGAGCATGCGGCGGTGCACCTCGTCCCAGGTCGCGCGATCGCGCGCGGCCAGGATGCCGGTGGCGCCTTCCGCCTGGCTCGGGCGATAGCCGTCGCTGTTGAAATAGCTGATATAGCCGCCGAGCTCCTCGATCACCGCGCCGCCCGGCGCATGATCCCAGGGCATCACGCCGCTGAACATCAGGAAGTCGACCTCGCCGCGCGCCAGGCGCAGGTATTCGAGGCCGGCGCAGCGCACGCTCTTCACCTGCTGCACGCGGTCGCGGCGCTGCATCACCCGCTGCGCAGTCGCGCGATCGCCCTTGGCGCCGACCGCCAGGATGCCGCGATAACGATCGGTCGCGGGCGGCGGCGCGAGGCGCTTGCCGCCGCTCCAGGCCCCGCTGCCTTTGACCGCATAGCTGGTCGTGTCGGTGACCGGATCATAGATCCAACCGCCCAGCACCTGGTCGCGCTCGATCAGCGCCATCATGGTGCAGAATTCTTCCTTGCCCTCGGCAAAATTCGCTGTCCCGTCCACCGGATCGATGACCCAGACCGGCTGGTTCGAGGCCAAGCGTTGCATGACCGATGGATCGCGCGCGGTATCCTCCTCGCCGACCAGCAGCGATCCCGGCAGCAGCTCGGCCAGCTTCGGCGCCAATGCCGCCTCCATCGCCTCGTCGGCGACGGTCACGAAATCGCCGGGGCTCTTCTCGCGGATCTCATGCTTCTGCAATTGCCGGAAGCGCGGCAGTACTTCGACCCTTGCGATCTCGCGCAACAGCTTGGCAACTTCGGCCGGTTCGGGAACCTTGGTCACGGGCACCACGCTCATCCCCGGCCCTCGATCCAGTCGCGGATGGTCGCTTCGTCGTGGAGGAATTTCTCTCCGGACTTGACGTCGAGGCTCGCCGCCAGCCGCAGCAGATGCCACATGTCAGGATCGACGGCGTCGGTGTCGAGCTCCTCGATTTCGTCCTGCACCTCGCTTGCCCATTCGGCCGCCGCCGTGCGGCTGGTGTTGCCGTCCAGCACCGCCTGCAGCAAGGCGACGATCTCCGCGCGCGTCGGAACCGCGATTTCAACCATGGTCTCGCCTCGTCTCCTCGTTGGCATCCTGTACCGGCGCCATGCCGAAGCGGCGTTCGAAACGCTCACTGTCCTCCGGCGTGAGGCGCACGGTCAGTTCATAATAGTCGGATTCATCGCGCCGTTCCTGCACTTCGCCATGCTCGTAGAGCCAGGCCCCGGGGGCGCCCTGTTCATGCGGCAGCCGGTAGGTCAGCGTGAATTGTGTATGGCGCAGCTTGGATTCGATCATGGCGATCAGCCGCTCGCAGCCCTCGCCGCTGATCGCGGAGATGGCGACCACCGGGTGATGCCGCTTGGCCTGCTCGAGCAGGGCCTCGCGTGCCTCGGGCTCGATCCGATCGATCTTGTTCAGGACCTCGATCATGCGCTCGCCTTCGATGCCGCCGACGCCGAGGCTTTGCAGCACGGCCTCGACATCGGCCTTCTGGCCCTCGGTCTCGGGATGCGAGGCGTCGCGGACATGGAGCAGCAGGTCGGCTTCCAAGACCTCTTCCAAGGTCGCGCGGAAGGCCGCGACCAGCTCGGTCGGCAGGTCGGAGATGAAGCCGACGGTGTCGGAGAGGATGATCTCCCGCCCGTCAGGCAGGGTGATCCGGCGCATGGTGGGATCGAGCGTCGCGAACAGCAGGTCCGCGGCGAGCACGCCCGATCCGGACAGCCGGTTGAACAGCGTCGACTTGCCGGCATTGGTGTAGCCGACCAGCGCCACGACGGGATAAGGAACGCGCCGTCGCGCCTTCCGGTGCAGGCCGCGGGTGCGCTTCACATCCTCGAGGTCGCGCTTGTTGCGGATAATGCGCTCGTCGATCAGCCGGCGGTCGATCTCGAGCTGGCTTTCGCCCGGACCGCCGAGGAAACCGAAGCCGCCGCGCTGGCGCTCGAGATGGGTCCAGGACCGGACCAGGCGGCTGCGCTGATAGGTCAGAGCCGCGAGCTCGACCTGGAGCTGGCCTTCCCGGGTTCGCGCGCGCTCGCCGAAGATCTCGAGGATGAGACCGGTGCGGTCGATCACCTTGCATTTCCAGGCGCGTTCGAGATTGCGCTGCTGGATCGGCGTGATCGCGCCATCCATGACGACGACGGCGATCTCCTGCTCGGCGATCAGCGCGGCCAGCCGGTCGACGCCGCCGGAGCCGATCAGGGTCGCCGGCTTCGGCTCGGTGATGCGCACGATCTCCGCCGCGACGACGTTGAGGTCAATCGCCCGGGCGAGCCCCGCCGCCTCTTCCAGCCGGCTCTCGGGCGAGCGGCCGCCGGAATAGACCGCGCGCGGGCCGGTCTTGAAGCTGGGATGCAGCACCAGCGCGCGGTCGTGATGGCGCACGCCGTCGCCGTCCACCATCGGCCGGTTGTCGGCCACGGATTTACCGGGATCAGGTGCGCCGGTCATTGCTGCAGTCCCCAGGCGCGGGGGGAAGTGGGACGGGGAGGCGTCAAGCCTCCTCCGCCTCCTTGGCACCTTCGAACAGCTGCAGCGGACCCGCCGGCATGATGGTCGAGATCGCGTGCTTGTAGACCAGCTGCGAATGGGCGTCGCGCCGGAGCAGCACGGAGAAATTGTCGAACCAGGTGACGATGCCTTGGAGCTTCACGCCGTTCACCAGGAAGATGGTGACCGGCATCTTGTTCTTGCGGATGTTGTTCAGAAAGACGTCTTGGACGCTTTGGGATTTCTCGTTGGCCATTATTGTCTCCGTCCATTGTTCTTGGGGTTGCCGGTTCTGGGGCCGAACAACCCAGCGATGGCGATCAGGGGTCAACCGCCGGAATGACGAGTAACATAATTCCCGACCAGTGCAAACTGCCCGGATCGGAAGGTGGATATGCTGCAAATGCTTGGCAAATGAGGACTATTCCAGCGCCGTCACCCACCTGACTGCGGCTCCCCACGGATCAACACCGCGCCAATCCCGATGTTCCGGAGCACATCCGGCCCTGGCTTGAGGCAGGTCAAAACAACGATGGCCGCCGCCCCTTGCGAGGCGACGGCCCGGTTGCCGATTGCGGAATGTACCAGGAGACCGATCGACGCTCTCTTAGACGCTGCCGTCTCCGGCCGCTTTGGTCTTGTCGACCCAGATATGGCCGACGATACCGGCGCCGCCGCCACCGCCGGCGCTATGGGTTCCGTCCGTGATTCCCGACTTATAGGCGTTGAGCGCGCCCCCCGAAGCCTGATGGAGGTCCGCCTCGGAAAGCTCCGAGCCGGTCTGCGCGGCCGGCTTCTTTGCCTTCTCCACGCTTTCCTGCTTTTTGGATTTGGTCATGTTGTCTCCGTCCGCAGATGGTTCAGAGCCGCCCAGGGCGCTTCACCATTGGCGGCGTTCCGCACAGGCTGTGGGAACATCAGACCTGTCGCCCTGGCGACGACCGGCGTTCAGGCAACGCCTGTGATGGCGATCACAGCAACTGGGAGGTTGCGTAAGCTTTCCTACAGGCGGCGCCAATGCGCGCCGAGATCGCGCAGATCCGGGAAATAGAGATCAGGCGCTGCCGCCGCGAACTCGCCCGCGGCGGGCGCCGTGGGCCGGACCAGCACGGCCTGGCAGCCGGCATTCTTGGCGCAAAGCATGTCCACATCCGCATCGCCGACGAACCAGACGTCGTGCCCGGCGAGCGGGCCCGGACTGGCGGTGCCGAGGCCGAGGGCATGATCGATATGGTCCCGGTGCGGCTTGTCGCGGGCGCTGTCGCCGGCGCCGGCGAGGCGCCTGAAGTGGTGCTGCCAGCCGAGATGCTCGGCCTCCAGGCGCAGGAACTGCCCGCGCTTGTTGCTGACCACGCCGAGATAGACGCCGGCATCGCTCAATTCGCGCAGGAGCTCGGCGGCGCCCGGCAGCGGCGTCAGCTGCGTCAGATGGATGCGCCCGAAGGCGTCGTAGAAGGCCCGCTCGGCATCCTGCCAGCGGGCGCCGAACATCTCCGGGAAGGTATCGCGCAGGGAGCCGCGCACCCTCGCCTCGGTCTCCTCCCGGGTCCAGAGCGGCCGCTCCATCGTCGTGAAGCATTCGTTGAGCGCGGCATGAATCACCGCCCAGCTATCGACCAGGGTGTTGTCCCAGTCGAACAGGATCGCGGCGGGCCGCGCCGGCCCGGTCATGCGGCGCTGGCCTGGCGCTCGGCATGGTCGAGATAGAGCTGGCGGAGCTTCTTTGAGAGGTCGCCGGGCTTGCCGTTGCCGACCTTCTTCCCGTCGATGCGGGTGATCGGCAGCAGGAACACGCTGCTGCTGGTGAGGAAGGCTTCGGAAGCCGCCAGCGCCTCGTCCAGGCTGAAGCTGCGCTCCTCCAAGGTGAAGTCGGTAGCTTCCAGCAGTGCCAGCAAGGCGCGCCGCGTGACGCCGGGCAGAATCTCGTGGCCGAGCGGGCGGGTCACGATCTTGCGGTCCTTGGTCACGATCCAGGCATTCGTCGAGGTGCCTTCGGTGACATTGCCGTCGGGATCGATCTGCCAGGCCTCATAGGCGCCCTCCTCCGACGCGCGCTGCTTGCCGAGCACGTTGGCGAGCAGCCCGATGGTCTTGATGTCGCAGCGCTTCCAGCGGAGATCCGGCAAGGTGATGACGCCCACGCCTTCCTCCAGGTATTTCGCCGGCACGGGTTTCAGCCGCTTGCAGGTGATCACCAGCGCGGGGCGCGCCATCACCGGGAAGGCGTGGTTGCGCGGCGCGACGCCGCGGGTCACCTGCATATAAAGGATGCCGCGCGCGATGCCGTTGCGGCGCAAGACCTCGCGCAGCACCAACTTGAGCGCCCGCCGATCCATGGGCGGCGCGATCTCCAGCTCGCCCAGGGAGAATTCCAAGCGGTCGAGATGCAGGTCCTCGTCGATCAGCTTGCCCTTCTGGACCGGCACCACTTCATAGACGCCGTCGGCGAATTGGTAGCCGCGATCCTCGATATGAACGGCGGCGGTGCGGTGCGGCTGATACTTGCCGTTGACGTAGGCGATCCTGGACATGGTGGGGAACGATCCTGAAAGAAGCGGGCGTCAGCCTTCGGGAACTAGCCCTCGGGCCGCTCACCCTTGTCGGAGGTGGTGATGCCGAGCGAGCGCAGCTTGCGGTGCAGCGCCGAGCGCTCCATGCCGATGAAGTTGGCGGTGCGCGAGATGTTGCCGCCGAAGCGGGTCACCTGGGATTCGAGGTAGCGGCGCTCGAAGATCTCGCGCGCTTCCCGGAGCGGCAGCGACATGACCTCGCTGCCGTCGTTCATGGCGACCGGCGAGAGCGAGACCGCGCCGATATCCGGCGGCAGCATGTCGCCGCGGATCGGGTCGTCCGGGCTGCCCGGCGGCATGATCAGCAGCCAGTCGATCACGTTGCGGAGCTGCCGGACGTTGCCCGGCCAGTCATAGGCCTGCAGGATGGCGAGCGCGTCGTCGCCGAGGTGCCGCACCGGAAGACCGGTCTGGTCGGCGGCGCGGCGCATGAAATATTCCAGCAGCGGCACGATATCGTCGCGGCGCTCGCGCAGCGCCGGCAGCCGCATCGGTACGACGTTCAGGCGATAGAACAGGTCCTGCCGGAACCGTCCGGCGGACATTTCAGCCTGGAGGTCCTTGGAGGTCGAGGCGATCACACGGACATCGACCTCGACCCGGGTCTTGCCGCCGACCCGCTCGAAGGTCTGCTCCTGAAGCGCCCGCACGATCTTGCCTTGCGTTTCCAGCGGCATGTCGGCGACTTCGTCCAGCAGCAGGGTCCCGCCATGGGCCTGCTCGAGGAATCCGATCTTGCCCGGTGCATCCGCGTTTTCCGCAGTGCGTTCGACGCCGAACAGCTCGATCTCCAGCCGGTCGGGATGCATGGTCGCGCAGTTCACGACCACGAAGGGGCCGCTCGCCCGTTTGGACCGGCGATGCAGCATCCGCGCCGCGACTTCCTTGCCGCTGCCGGCCGGGCCGGAGAGCAGGACGCGGCTACCCGTCGGCGCCACGCGCTCGATCGCCTGCCGCAATTGCGTCACGACCGGCGAGACGCCGATCAGCTCGGTCTCGGTGCCGGAGCGCGCGCGCAGCTCATCGTTCTCGCGCCGCAGCCGCGCGGCTTCGAGGGCGCGCTCGATGATGACCAAGAGTCGGTCGGCCTTGAACGGCTTCTCGATGAAGTCATAGGCGCCGTTCTTGATGGCATTGACCGCGGTCTCGATATTGCCGTGGCCGCTGATCATGATGACCGGCAATTCCGGATAGTCGCGTTTCAGGATCTCCAGCAGGCCCATGCCGTCGAGCGCGCTGTTCTGCAGCCAGATGTCGAGGATGAGCAGATGCGGGCGGCGATGGCGCAGCTGGGCCAGGGCGGCGTCGCTCTCGGCGGCCTCCCGGGTCTGATAGCCTTCGTCCTGCAGAATACCGGCGATCAGATGCCGAATGTCGGCCTCATCATCGACGATCAGGATGTCCTGCGCCATGCCCGTCTACTTACTCTATGCCGATCCGGCGGCGGCGTGCGCCTTGCCGGAGTCTGCGACATTCAATGCGGTTGCGTCCAACGGAAACGTCACCAGGACCGCGGCGCCGCCGCCGTCCCGGTCGCTCAGCGACAATGTGCCGCCGTGATCCTCCAGAATCTTCTTCACGATCGCCAGGCCGAGGCCGGTGCCCTTGCTGCGGGTGGTGACGTAGGGTTCGGTGAGTCGGTCGCGGTTGTGCTCGGGCAGGCCGCGGCCGTTGTCGTCGATGCCGATCAGGAGACGATCGTCGGTCGGCTTCATCCATAGATGGATCTCGCCCGGCGTCAAGTCGGTATCGCCGCGCGCCGCCTGCTCCTCGAGCCGGTCGTTGATAGACTCCGCGGCGTTCTTCATCAGGTTGGTGATCGCGCGGTTGAACTGCGAGGCGTCGCAGACCAGCTCGATCGGCGCGTCCGGAATATCCAGGAGGTAGTGAATCCCCGGATGCGCGTGCTGCTGCAGGAAGGCGGCCTGCTTGGCCAGCTCGGCGGCGTCTTCCGGCCGCAGGGCCGGCGCCGGCATGCGCGCGAACGCCGAGAACTCGTCCACCATGCGGCCGATGTCGCCGACCTGCCGCACGATGGTATCGGTACAGGCGGTGAAGGTGTCCGGATCGTCGGTGATCTGGCGGAGATACTTGCGCTTCAGCCGCTCGGCGGAAAGCTGGATGGGTGTCAGCGGGTTCTTGATCTCATGCGCGATGCGCCGCGCGATGTCGGACCAAGCCGCCTTGCGCTGCGCCGAAAGCAGCTCGGACACATCGTCGAAGGTGACGACGAGTTTGGTGCGCCCCTCCTCCTCTGCCTCGGAGACGACCCGGACGTGGAGGGTGCGGTTGATGCTGCCGTGGCTGAACAGGATCTGCCCGTCCGCGGTCCCGGAGTTGCGGCTGCGCGCCTTCTCGACGATCTCCGCCATGTCCGGCGAGACCACGGCCAGGGGCTGGCCGATCAAGTCCTGCAGGTTGACGCCGAGCAGTTCGGAGGCGGAGCGGTTCGGCAAGTCGATCGTGCCGTCATCGGCGAGGCCGATCACGCCGGCGGAGACGCCGGACAGGACCAGCTCGGTGAAGCGGCGCCGCTCGTCGGACTGCCGGTTGGCGGCGATCAAAGCGTGCTGCTGGCTCTGCAACTGGATCGCCATGACGTTGAAGGTGCGGCTGAGCGCGGAAAGATCGTCCTCGGCCATGCCGATCTTCACCCGGGCGCTGAGATCGCCGCCGCCGATCTGCTCGGCTGCGGAGGCCAGCCGGGAAATCGGCTTGACCATCTGCGTGGCATAGACGATCGCCACCCAGATCGCCGCGGTCAGCACCAGCAAGGCAAGGACCGCAAAGATCAGGCCGACGGTGATCTGCAGGCTGGTCCGGGCATCCTCGATAGTGCGATAGAGATCGACCGCGACCCGGGTCTTTTCGATCGCGTTTCCGATCTTTGGGTCAAAGGCACGCTGCACATAGAGATAGAGGCCTGTGCCCGGGCCGACCGACAACAAGCCGACGAAACCGTTCTCGTTCCTCGTGACCATCAGCTTGCCGAGATCGGCATCGTCGAAGACCGTCGCGCCGAAAGTGATCTGGTGCGGCGTCGACATCACCCCGCGCCCGTCGGCGAGAACCTGGCCGAACCGGGTGATCAGCGCGACATCGGTGAGGTTCCGGGTCCAGCGTTGATAGGCGAGGAACTCGCCGAGCCGGGGCTGGTCGTCCGGGCCGGTGATGCCGGAATCACGCAGCGCCTGGAAAATCTCCGTGACGGCGGTGGCGATCTGCCGCCCCTGCTCCTGCTCGTAAGCCTGCGTGACTTGGGCCGATCCCTCGACCGCGTCCTGCAGGCGCTGGCTGAACCAGGCATCGAGGCCATGATTGAGGAAGGTTGTGGAGAAGATCGAAACCACCGCGGTCGGGATAACGGCGATCAGGGCGAACAGAATCACCAGGCGGGCATGGAGCTTCGATCCGGTCTGGCCGCGCCGCCGGCTGAGCCAGAGCAAAACCAAGCGGCGGATCACGATGCCGGCCAGGGCCAGGGTGATCACGATGTCGGTGGTCAGCAGATAGGTGATGACCCGGTTCGCCTCTTCGCGCGAGGTCCAGCCGCCGCGGAACAGGACGTATACCGTCGCGACGCTGCAGGTCGCGCCGACCGCCATCAAGAGCGCCGCCAGGCGCCGCTCCAGGCTGGTGGCGGCGATCCGCTCGAAGATGCTGCGGACGAAGCTCCAGGCGCCGCGGCGCTTGCCTGGCGGCGGATTGTCCGTGCCGGCGGCGACGGAGCTCACCTTGTGGTCTCCATCACTTCGCGCCCCGGCTCGGCTGCAGGTCGAGCTCGCGGAGCTTCTTGCGCAAGGTGTTGCGATTCAGGCCGAGCAGCTCCGCGGCGCGGATCTGGTTGCCGCGGGTCGCCTGCAGCGAGAGCGCCAGCAAGGGCCGCTCTATCTCGCGCAGGATCCGGTCGTAGAGGCCGCTGGCCGGGAGGCCGTGCGGATGCGCCTTGAAATAGCCGTCGAGATGCCGCTCGACCGATTGCGAAAGCGTCTCCTCGCCGCCGTTGCTGCGCGCTGCGGGCGAGGGCTCCTGTTCCGCCAAGGCGGCGTTGACGATCCGCCGGTCGATGACGGATTCGCTGTAGAGCACTGCCATGCGGCGCATCAGGTTCTCGAGCTCGCGGACATTGCCCGGCCAGGAATAGGCTTTGAGCCGCTCGATCGCCGAAGGATCGAGCGTCTTCGGCATCAGCCCGTCGCGCTGGGCGAGGTTGAGGAAATGGCGCGAGAGGTCGGCGATGTCTTCCGGCCGCTGGCGCAGGGGTGGCAGGCGGATCGGGACCACGTTCAGGCGGTAGAAAAGATCCTCGCGGAACGCGCCCTGCTGGATCATCAATCGCAGGTCGCGATGGGTCGCGGCGACGATCCGCACATCGGCGCGGATCGCCTGGCGGCCGCCGACCGGCGAGAACTCGCCGGATTGCAGCACGCGCAGCAGGCGGGTCTGGGCCTCGAGCGGCATGTCGCCGATTTCGTCCAGGAACAAGGTGCCGCCGGCCGCCTGCTCGAAGCGGCCGATGCCGCGATTGACCGCCCCGGTGAAGGCGCCCTTTTCGTGGCCGAACAGCTCGCTCTCGATCAGTTCGCGCGGGATGGCGGCCATGTTGACGGCGACGAAGGGCTTGTCGCGGCGGCGGCCGAAATCGTGCAGCGCGCGCGCGACCAGTTCCTTGCCGGTGCCGGATTCACCGTGGATCAGCACCGTCATGTCGGTGTTCACCAGCCGGGCGATCACCCGGTAGATCTCCTGCATCGCCGGTGAGCGCCCGATCAGCGGCAGGGAGTCCGGCCCGCCGACGTGATGTTCGACACCCGGCGCCTCGGGCTCGGCGCGCGCGGGTTCCTTGGTCTCGGCCAGCGCCCGTTCGACCGCGCCGACCAGATTGGTGAGATCGAAGGGTTTCGGCAGGTATTCGAAGGCGCCCCGCTCGGTGGCGCGAATCGCGGTCACCAGGGTGTTCTGTGCGCTCATCACGATGATCGGCAGGTCCGGCCGGCGCTCGCGGATGCGCGGAATGAGATCGAGGGCATTTTCGTCCGGCATAACCACATCGGTGATGACGACGTCGCCCTCGCCCTCGCGCACCCACTGCCAGAGCGTGGAGGCGTCGGATGCGGCCCGCACGTTATGACCGAGCTGTCCGAGAGCCTGGGAGAGCACGACCCGGATGGCGCGATCGTCGTCGGCGACGAGGATGGTAGCAGCCATCGGCTCAGCTCCTTGCGGCAGGGGTTGCCGCGGCTTCCGGCGCGGGGACCGGCTCGACATGGGCGAGCGGCAGCGAGATCGAGAACACGGTGCGGCGCGGCTGGCTTTCGAACTCGATGACGCCGTCATGCTCGGCGATGATCTTGGCAGCAAGCGCCAGGCCGAGCCCCTTCCCGCCCACCCGGCCGGTGACGAAGGGATCGAACAGCCCGTCGCGGATATGCGAAGGAATACCGGCGCCGTTGTCCTGGATCCGCACGGTCAAAGCGAGGCGCGGCCGCGCCCCGGTGAAACGATCGCCGAGCCTCAACCCGGGCACGAATTGCGTCGCCAGCACGATGCTGCCGCCATGCTCCGGACAGGCCTCGGCGGCGTTCTTGACCAGGTTGAGGAAGACCTGGATCAGCTGATCGCGATTGCCCCAGACCGGCGGCAATGAGGGATCGTAATCCTCGCGGAAGCCGACATGCTGGGCAAAGCCCGCCATGGCCAGGCGGCGCACGTGGTTCAGCACCTCGTGGATGTTGACCGGCGACATCGGCGCCGGCCGCTCGTCGCTCAGCATCTCCATGCGGTTGACCAGGCCGACGATGCGGTCGGTCTCGTCGCAGATCAGCTGGGTCAGGATCCGGCCGTCGGTCTCGACCCGCTTCTCCAGAAGCTGCGCCGCGCCGCGAATGCCGGAAAGCGGGTTCTTCACCTCGTGGGCAAGCATCGCCGCCATCGCCTTGGCCGAGCGCGAGGCATCGCGGCTCAAGCTTTGGCGATTGAGGCGGCGTTCGATGCTGCGGTCCTTCACCACCAGCACGACATGGCCCGGCTGCTCGGCGATCGGCGCGGCGTCGATCGCCACATGCGCCGCCTGCAGCTTCGGGCCCGAGAGTGCCAGATCCGGCTCGGCGACGGCGATGCTGCCGTTTCGGGCTTCGCCGATCAGGGTGAAAACCGGGCTGTCGCCGGCGATGTAGTCTCTGAGCGGCTTGCCCTGGAGCAAGGTTCTTCCGGCGCCCAGGAGCTGCTCGCCGGCGTGATTCGCGGTCACGATGAGATCCGTGGGGTCGAGCACGACCAGGGCAAACGGGACGGCGTCCAGCAGGATCGACCAGACGAAAGGCATCATATCCGTCGCCCTGCGCCGCTCCGGCTTCGGGTCCGGCAGAGAACGCGGTGCGGCGGCGGTCAGGTTGTTCATCTAGGCGGCGGCTCGCTCGATCTGCGGGGTGTAGAAATCCAGGATCGCCGCTTCGACGGCCTTGGGATCGTCCATGAAGTTGATCCTGGTGCGGAACTCGTTGGAGCCGTAGAGCCCCTTCGAGTACCAGGCGACATGCTTGCGGGCGATCTTCACGCCGTGCTGCACGCCGTAATGCTCCAGGATCGCGCGATAATGCTCGAGCAGGATCGCGAGCTGCCTGGCCAGCGGCGGGTCGGGCAGGCGCTCGCCGTTCTTCAGGAACTGCATCACCTGCTTGAGGAACCAAGGGCGGCCATAGGCGCCCCGCCCCACCATCACGCCGTCCGCGCCGGATTCGGCCTTGGCCTTCGCGGCGTCTTCGAGCGAGACGATGTCGCCGTTCACCACGACCGGCAGCTTCACCGCCTCCTTCACCTGGCGCACGAAGGCCCAGTCGGCGGAGCCGTTGTACATCTGGCAGCGGGTGCGGCCATGCACGGTCAGCATCTGGATGCCGCAATCCTCGGCGATCTTCGCCAGGCTCGGCGCATTGCGGTTGCTGTGGTCCCAGCCGGTGCGCATCTTCAGGGTGACCGGCAGCTTCACCGCCTTCACGGTCGCTTCCAGGATCTTCGCGGCCTTGACCTCGTCGCGCATCAGCGCCGAGCCGGCCTCGCCGTTCACCACCTTCTTCACCGGGCAGCCGAAATTGATGTCGATGATGGCGGCGCCACGGTCCTCGTTGAGCTTGGCCGCCTCGGCCATCACATGCGGCTCGCAGCCGGCCAGCTGGACTGACATCGGGAACTCGTCGGCGCAGTTGGTCGACATCTTCATCGACTGCCGGGTCTGCCGGATCATGGCCTCGCTGGCGATCATCTCGCTGACCACCAGGCCGGCGCCCTCGCGTTTCACGAGCCGCCGGAACGGCATATCCGTGACGCCGGACATCGGCGCCAGGATGACCGGGTCGCTGAGGGAAACAGGACCGATTTGAATGCTCATTCTCTAAGCACACTTGCCGCGCTGCACAAAATCCAGGCGATAACAGCCGAAACATGGCGCGGAAGCAACAGTTTTATGCTTGTCTGTTGCGCTGCAAAGCTCCACCCATGGGAGGAGGCCCAAAAGCCTGGCAGTCACCCGATTAGTACGTCCTTGACGAACTTCACCCCGGGATAGGCCAGCAATAACAACAGGTAGCCGACCAGCAGCCAGCGCGCGGCATGGCGCCCCCGGAACCCGGTCCGGTGGTGCAGGAGCAACAAGGCGACGATCAGCCCGAAAGCCAGGAAAGCCAGCAGGATCTTATGGGTCAAGGCCAGGAGGTGGCCGGTTTCGATGACCTCATTGGCGGCACCGGTCGCCAAGGCCGCGGCCATCAGCCCGGCCGACCAGGTGAGCAGCCGGATCTGCAGTCCCTCGGCCTCGGCCAGGGGTGGCAGGGTCTGCCCGGTCCAGCCGAGATGGGCGCGTCGCTTCAGGGCGCGCTCCTGGAGCAGCACCGCGGTTCCGGCGATCGCCGCCAGGGTCAGGGTGGCATAGCTCGCGACCGCCAGGGCGACATGCAGCGAGAACCAGGCGCCGGTCAGCACCACGGGACCTTCGGCGTTGGGCGCGGTGGAAAAGGCGATCGCCAGGACGGCGCTCAAAGCCAGATAAGGCAGCAGCAGGGCGCCCAGGCGATAGGCGCCCGGCCGGACCAGGCAGAGCGCGCCGAAGGCCAGCAAGGTGGCGGCGACACTGGCCCAGAGGTTGGCGGAGAGGCCCGGCTGCCAGCCGGCGCTGATTTGCGACACCACCAGGGCGACCGGGCCGGCGATGGCCGCGGCCAGCAGCAGCCAGAGCAGCAGATTTCGTCCCAGCCGGGCGGCAAGGGCCGCGGCGGTCAGGGGTAACAAGGCCACCAGGGCGGCCAGCTGGGAGATGAGAGTCGTTTGCATCTGACTATTATGGTTGCCGGGCCTTCCCTTGGCAAACTGCCCAGCTTGGCAAATCGCCGCATCCTGACTAGGTTGCGCCCCCATTGAGGACCCCGAATGACGAATGTTGTGGCTTTGGTCGTGGCCGCGGGCAGCGGACTGCGCATGGGCGGCGAATTGCCGAAACAGTTCCTGCCGTTGGCGGGAAAGCCCCTGCTGCGCCATTGCCTGGAGACCTTCGCCGCGCATCCCCGCATCGCCGGCGTCAAGGTCGTGATCAACGACACTTACCGCGAGCTCTATGAGTCGGCGACCACCGGCCTGCCCCTGCTCGCGCCGGCGATGGGCGGCGAGACTCGCCAGGCCTCGGTGCATAACGGCCTGGAAAGCCTGACCGGCAGCCCGCCGGACCTGGTGCTGATCCATGATGCGGCGCGGCCCTTCATTGACGCGCCGACCATCGACCGCACGATCGACGCCCTGCAAGATCATGACGGGGCGCTGGTCGCGGTCCAGGTGGTCGACACCTTGAAGCGCGCCGAGGGCAAGTTCAGCGGCGCGACCGTCGATCGCACCGGCCTCTGGCGCGCGCAGACGCCGCAAGGCTTCCGCTTCCAGCCGATCCTGGCGGCGCACCGCCAGGCGGCTTCGGGGCCGGAGATGACGGATGATGCCGCGGTCGCCGAGGCGGCGGGAATCAAGGTGGTGCTGGTGCCGGGAATCGTGAACAATTTCAAAGTAACCACCCGAGCCGATTTCGAGCGGGCCGAGCATATGATGGCGGAGCAGCGCGCCGTGGTGCCGTTGGAATACCGCACCGGCAGCGGCTATGACGTGCACCGGCTGGTCGACGGCGACGGCGTCTGGATGTGCGGCGTCCTCATTCCGCACAACCAGAAGCTCGAAGGCCATTCCGACGCCGACGTCGCGATGCATGCGCTGACCGACGCGATCCTCGGCGCCATCGCCGCACAGGATATCGGCGCGCATTTCCCGCCCTCCGACCCGCAATGGCGCGGCGCCCCGTCCTGGAAGTTCCTCGACCACGCGATGAAGCTGGTCGCCAGGCAGGGCGGCCATGTCACCCATTGCGACATCACGATCATCTGCGAGAAGCCGAAGGTCGGCCCGCACCGCGAGGCGATGATCGCAAGACTGGCCGAGATCATGGGCATCGACCCGCATCGCATCAGCGTGAAGGCGACCACCACGGAGAAGCTCGGCTTCACCGGCCGCGGCGAAGGCATCGCCGCCCAGGCGATGGCCACCGTGGCCCTTCCGCTCAGCTGACTCATGATGGCGGTGACTCGCACCCCCACCCCGGCCCTCCCCGAATCAGGGGAGGGAGAAGAAGTGCTCGCTGCAGTCCCCTACCCCGAATCCGCGGACGAATGTCCGCATTCGCGGACGGGGGAGGGTTAGGGTGGGGGTACGAGCGGACGGTCCCTTCCTGATGGATGTTCCGGCACTTCTGCAGCGCTATCGCGATCTCAAGCTGAAGATCGCCACGGCCGAGAGCTGCACCGGCGGCCTGGTCGCCGGCACCTTGACCGCGGTCGCCGGCTCCTCCGACGTCTACGACCGCGGCTGGGTCACTTATTCCAACGAGGCTAAGCGCGAGCAACTCGGCGTCTCCTCGAGCCTGCTCGAGGCCCATGGCGCGGTCAGCAGCGAGGTCGCCGAGGCGATGGCCAAGGGCGCGCTGCATCGCTCAAAGGCCGATGTCGCGATCTCGGTTACCGGAATCGCCGGACCCGGCGGCGGCTCGGCCGAGAAGCCGGTCGGCCTGGTCTATATTGGCATGGCGCGCAAAGACGGCTGGTCCCAGGTCGAGCGCTGTTTGTTCGACGGCGACCGCGATTCCGTCCGCGCGCAGACCGTGACTCGCGCCCTCACCCATCTCTACTCCGCCACGGTGTGATGAAGCCCAAACGCGTCCTTGGCGTCGATTTCAGCGGCGCCAACGATGCCGGGCGAAAGATCTGGATCGCGGAATGCAAGCGCGGCCGGGGCGACCGGCTGACGCTGGTCGATCTCCTTCCCGCCGCCGATCTCCCGGAAAGCGGCACGGCGCCGGGCGCTGCGATCGCGGCCCTGGCGCGGCACGTGGTCAAGCAGCCGGACACGATCGCCGGCTTCGACTTTCCGTTCACGCTGCCGAAGTCCGTCATCGACCGCCCCCGCTGGGAGGGTTTCGCCGCGGGCTTCGCGGCGCGCTTTGCCGACCCGGATGCGTTTCGCGCCTGGGCGCTGAGCCGCGCCGACGGGCGTGAGCTTCGCCGCGCCGCCGATCGGGCGGCCAAGACGCCGTTCAACTCCTACAACCTGCGCATCTATCGCCAGACCTGGTGGGGCATCGCGCATCTGCTGGGCCCGCTGCTGGCCTCCGGCGCAGCCATCGTTCGCCCCTACCAGCCGTTGCCCGCAATCCCTCACCCGATCTTGATCGAGGCTTGCCCGGCCAGCAGCCTGAAAGCGATCGGCTTCTATCCCGCCTACAAGGGCCGGAGCGGCGCACATCGCCGCGCGCGCAAGGCGATCCTGCAGCGCCTGATCGACAGCGGGCTGATCGATCGCCCGGCAAGACACATCGAGCGGATCCTGCTGGAAAATATCGGCGGCGACGCGCTCGACGCGGTGATCGCCGCGATCGCCACCGCCCATGCCGCGATCGAGATCGAGCCGGATCCCGACCAGCGGATCGAGGGAATCATCTACGCGTCGCTGCCGGTCGCAGGCGCTTCATTTTCCTGACGCGGTCAGCACGTCGTCAGTGAATGGCGCTCATGATCGCGCACCGCGGAAGAATGAACGGAAGCCGCGGCCAAACTGGAAGAGGATTTGAACCATGAAGAGGCATTCGGTCGCCGGCATCCTGCTGGCGGCAACGACGGTGGCTGGCTTCGCGACGGCGGCGGTGGCGGCAGCGGCGACGCCGACGCCGGTCAAGGTGGAGCTTTGGAACAAGGCGGACGGCAGCCAGGGCATGAGCCTCAGCGCCGACCATGCGAAGGCCGGCAAGGTCGACTTCGAGGTGAAGAACTCGTCGACATCGATGGTGCACGAGTTCCTGATCTGGAAGACCAACCTGGCCTTCGACAAGTTCCCGCGGGACCCCAACAACCCGGCCCAAGTCGACGAGGACAAGCTGAAGGGCGTGAAGGAACTCAGCAGCGACCTCGATCCCGGCAAGGCCGGTTCGCTCACCATGGACCTAAAACCTGGACGCTATGTGGTGTTCTGCAATCAGCCGGGTCATTTCGATGCCGGCATGCATCTGGTCTTCACGGTGACGAAGTAGCGTCGACGGTTCCGAAGCGGCGGCCTTCTTCGGCCGCCGCTGGAGCACTTTGGCAAAGTTGCACGGAAATTGCTTAGAGCCGCCCGTCCTGGGGGCTGTTCCGTCGCATCATGTCGCAAGAGAGAGTCGTTTCCGTCGAGACGCTGAGCCAGCTGCAGCGCACCTGGACGCGTCTGGTGATGAGCGGAAAGCCCAATGGCCTGGCGGAAAAGCCCGGATTGCTGGCCTCGCTGGAGCAGGTCGGCGGCGAGTTCAACAAGCTGCGCGGCGAGCTTTTGTCTGCGCTCGCGGAATCCCAAGGTCGCGAGACTGCCGTCGAATTGGGCACCCGTGCTCAAATTTCCATCGACATCCTGATTCGCAATCTCTTCGAACGCACCGCCGATGTCGGCTTCCTGGCCGAGGACGGCGCGATCGTCGAGAGCCTCTCCGCCGCTGAAAACGCCGAATCTCAGATTGAGGCGTTGCGGCAGCGGCTGGATGAATATGTCGCCAAGTATTCGGTCTACGACGACATCGCAGTCTTCCGGTCGAACGGCGCGTTGCACGTGACCCGATTGGGGCCGGCGAGCCGCTTCAGTGCCGGCGATCCGCTGGTCGCAGCCGCCCTGGGGCAGCCGGGCAGCTTCCGTGAGATCTTCCGCCCTGCGCCCGATGGCACCGCGCAGCTCCTTTACGTTCAGACCATCCCTGGACCGAGCCGCGTGCCGATCGGCGTGCTCGCCCTCTCCTTCAAGTTCGACGACGAGATGCGCGGGATATTCGGCAGCCTGCTCAAGGGCGCGGCTCCCGGCCTGATCCTTGGCATCGTCGATCGTGACGGCCAGGTGATCGCCAGCAGCAACGCCGCCGGTCTCGCCCTCGGATCGCGGCTGGTGATCGAGGCGGAGAAGCTCGTCACTCTGACGCTTGACGACGAAGTTCACCTCGCGCTGCGCCGTCCGACCCGCGGCTATCAGGGCTTCTTCGGCCTCGGCTGGAGCGGTGTCGCGTTGCGCCCGTCCCGGCAGCGTCAGGAAGCCCAGGAATTCGCCTCGGTCGACGAGCATGATGAGCGCACGGTCGCCGCCTCGGCGATCGTGTCCGATGCCTTGAAGCAGATCTCGCGTCGCGCCTATGCGATCGATTCCGACCTGCATCTGATCGGCCTCAACGGCAAGATCGCCGCCGATCGCGAGAACAACCGCGTGCTGCCCGCCGTGCTTGGCAGCATCCGCGAGGTCGGCGAGCAGATCCGCAACGCCGTGCACGGCGTGATTGGAACGCTCTACGACCAGACCCATGGCAGCCTGCGCCGCGAAGCGGAGCAGATGGCGGCGCTGGGCGTCGACATCATGGACCGCAATCTCTATGAGCGCGCCAATGACAATCGTTGGTGGGCGTTGACGCCGTATTTCCGCGCGACCCTCGCCGCCGGCACGCCGGGCCCGGGCGAAGCCGCCGAGATCGGCCGTATCCTCGCCTATATCAACGGGCTCTATACGGTCTACAGCACGCTGTTTGTCTTCGACGCGGGTGGCCGGGTGGTCGCGGATTCGCGCAGCGGTGCCAGCGGCCTGGTCGGCGAGAAGCTTTCCGGCGCGCATATCGAGGCGACGCTGGCCGGCCGCAACACCCAGGCCTATGCGGTCTCCGCCTTCGAGCCGACGCCGCTCTACGACGGGCGGCCGACTTATGTCTATTGCGGCTCGATCCTGGCGCCGGATTTCTCGCGCACGGTCGGCGGCGTCGCGATCGTCTTCGACGGCGAGCCGCAGTTTCGCCAGATGCTCCTGGACGTGCTTCCGGTTGATGACAGCGGCGCGCCCTATCCAGGCAGCTTCGCCGCCTTCGTCAATGCTTCAGGAACAGTGATCGCATCGACCGATCCCGCACGCGGACCGGGCAGCACGCTCGACCCGGATGCGCTCGAGGGCTTCGAGATCGTCGCCCGTGGCAGCTCGCCCGGCTATCGCGAGTTCAAGGTCTCGGACGGCTACAGCGACCCGATTACCTGCATCGTCGCGATCCCGGGATAAACGCCCACCGTCGCTAGCCGTAGAGCTGCTTCGCGCGGGCCTCGAAGGCAGCGACCATGCGGCGGACCGCTTCGTGGAACAGCACGCCGATCAGCTTCTGCAGCATCGCCGAGCTGAACTCGAACTCCAGGAAGAACTCGATCCGGCAGCCGCCACCGGGCTCGTCATGGAAGGTCCAATGATTCTTCAATTGGCGGAACGGGCCGTTGATGTATTCGACGTCGATGCGCCGCTCCGCCCGATGCAGCCAGACCCGGCTGGAGAACTTCTCCCGCACCATCTTGAAGCCGATCATCAGGTCGGCCAGGAGCATGTCCGCCTGCTGCTCCCGGATCCGCGCCCCCACGCACCAGGGCAGGAATTCCGGATAGCGCGCGACATCGGCCACCAGGTCGAACATCTGCTGCGACGAATAGGGCAGCACCCGGGTCTCGTGGTGCGTTTTCATCGCCACGGGGGGAATCCTGAACGGGTGGGTTCGCTGTTCCCCCAAACTCCGTCATCCGAGTGAGCAATTGCACCGAGATTCAGAACGAGCATCGCCTAAGCAGACACCTTCGCCGCCCGCGCCGCCTGCAGCTTCTTGAAGTCGTCGCCGGCATGATGGGACGAGCGGGTGAGCGGCGAGGACGCAACCAGCAGGAAGCCCTTGCCGAGCCCCTGCTGCTTCAGCTGGTTGAACTCGGCCGGGGTCACGAAGCGGTCGACATGGTGATGCTTGCGGGTCGGCTGCAGATACTGGCCGATGGTCATGAAATCGACATCGGCGGCGCGGAGGTCGTCCATCACCTGCGCGACCTCGTCCAGGCTTTCGCCCAGGCCCACCATCATCCCGGACTTGGTGAAGACGGTCGGCGACAGCTCCTTCGCCCGCTGCAGCAGCCGCAGCGAATGGAAGTAGCGGGCACCGGGCCGGACGCTGCGATAGAGCCGCGGCACCGTCTCGAGATTATGGTTGAGGACGTCGGGACCGGCTTCGATCACGGTCTCGAGCGCGCCCGGCTTCTTCAGGAAGTCGGGGGTCAGCACTTCAATCGTGGTCTGCGGCGAGGTCGCACGGATACGACGGATGGTCTCGGCGAAATGTCCGGCCCCGCCGTCCGGAAGATCGTCGCGATCGACCGAAGTGATGACGATGTGATGGAAACCCAGAGCCGCGCAGGCCTCGGCGACATGCGCCGGCTCATGCGGGTCGAGCTGGTCCGGCCGTCCGGTCGCCACGTTGCAGAAGGCGCAGGCCCGGGTGCAGCGCGAGCCCAGGATCATCACCGTCGCATGCTTCTGCTTCCAGCACTCGCCGATATTGGGGCAGGCCGCTTCCTCGCAGACCGTGTTGAGGCCGAGCTTGCGCATGAGGGCGCGGGTCTCGGCGAACTCGGTCGACATCGGCGCCTTGACCCGAATCCATTCCGGCTTGCGCAAGAGCGGCGTGTCCGGCCGATGGGCCTTCTCGGGATGGCGCAATACCGACGCTTCAGTCATGCTTGTTCAGAAGACCTTCTCGGCGCCAATCCCCGCCGCTCGCTCTTCGACCGGCCAGCGTGCGAGAGCGAACACCCAAAGCATGATCAGGTTGACCAGTGGGATGAAGGCCACCAGAACCCACCACCCCGAATAACCGGCCTTCTTGATGATCTTCACATAAGGCACGATGAAGATCAGAAGCAGGATCAACGAGATGATCAGATGCCACAGTGAAAACGACCCTTCCACGATATGCCTCCCCTTTTGCTGGTTTCCCCTGACTAAAAATGGAGTGTCCGGCCGTAGGCCGCAAGCACCGACTCATGCATCATTTCCGACAGGGTCGGATGCGGGAAGACGGTGGCCATCAGCTCGGCTTCGGTGGTTTCCAGGGTCTTGGCGATGGTATAGCCCTGGATCAGCTCCGTCACCTCGGCGCCGACCATATGGGCGCCCAGGAGTTCCCCGGTCTTGGCGTCGAAGATGGTCTTGATCAGGCCCTCGGGCTCGCCCAAGGCGATGGCCTTGCCATTGCCGATGAAGGGGAACTTGCCGACCTTGATCTCGCGACCGGCGGCCTTGGCGGCCTCCTCGGTCAGGCCGACGCTGGCCACCTGCGGCATGCAATAGGTGCAGCCGGGGATGTTCTTGGTGTCCATCGGATGGACCCCTTTGACGCCGGCGATCTTCTCGACCACCAGCACGCCCTCGTGCATCGCCTTGTGGGCGAGCCAGGGCGGGCCGGCGAGATCGCCGATCGCATAGACCCCGGGCTCGCCGGTGCGGCCGTATTCGTCGATCACCACATGGGTCTTCTCGACCTTGACCTTGGTGCCTTCGAGGCCGATGCCCTCGACATTGCCGACGATGCCGACCGCCATGATCACGCGATCGACCGTCAGCTCCTCGGTCTTGCCGCCGGCCTCGATCGTGGCGGTGACGTTGTTGTTGCCCTTCTTCAACGCCTTCACCGTGGCGCCGACCTTGATCTTCATGCCCTGCTTCTCGAAGGCCTTGTGGGCGAAGGCGGAGATCTCCGCGTCCTCGACAGGGAGGATGCGCGGCATCACCTCGACCACGGTCACCTCGGCGCCGAGGGTCCTGAAGAAGCTCGCGAACTCGATGCCGATCGCACCGCTGCCGACCACCAGCAGCGATTTCGGCATCATGTTCGGCAGCAGCGCTTCACGGTAAGTCCAGATCAGCTTGCCGTCCGGCTCGAGGCCCGGGAACACCCGCGCCCGCGCGCCGGTCGCGAGGATGATGTGCTTGGCGGAGAGGTCGGCGACCGGCTTGCCGTCCTTCTCGACCTTCACCTTGCCGGCGCCGTTCAGTTTGCCCGAGCCGTCGAACACGGTGATCTTGTTCTTCTTCATCAGGTGCTTCACGCCCGCGGTCAACTGGCCCGAGACCTTGCGCGAGCGATCCACCACCTTCTGGAAGTCGAAGCTGACCTCCTTGGCGCTGAGGCCGTAGGCATCGCCATGCTGCATCAGGTGATAGACCTCGGCCGAGCGCAGCAGCGCCTTCGTGGGGATGCAGCCCCAGTTGAGGCAGATGCCGCCCAGGTTCTCGCGCTCGACCACCGCGGTGTTGAGCTTGAGCTGCGCGGCGCGGATCGCCGCCACATAGCCGCCCGGCCCACCGCCGAGAATGACCACATCGAAATTCGTATCGGCCACGTCGGTTCCTTCCTCTATTTGCTCATTGCGGCGCCGACAGGCCGGCGGCCTCGGAGCAGGTCTTGGTGATGGCGAGGATCTCGGGATCCGTCGCCATGGTGCCGGCCAGCTCGGAGACCGTCATGGTCGGGCGTTTGGCGAGCGCGGCGATCACTGGGTCGCGGGCGCATTTGCAGGCCGCCTCCGCCGCCACCAGCTGCTCGGGCGTCGGCGGCGTGCCGGCCTTGGTGAGTTGCTTCTGGTAGGTCGCGACGCAGTTCTTGCCGTAGGTCTCGCTGAACTTGCCGACCATCTGCGGGTCCTTGAAGTCGACGTCGATATTGGCCAGCCAATAGGCCCCGCCCCCGACGACCACGACGCCGAGCACGACCAGGATGACGATGCCCCAGAATATGTATTTCATCCAGTTCCCCCGGCGCGTTCCTTTGATCGGCCGTCAGTTCGGCATGACGTCGATGCCATAGGCCTGGTTGCAGGCTTCAAACTCGCGCATGATTGCCGGATCGTGGCCCAACAACTTCGCCTGCAACTGCACCACCGTCATGTCCTTGTCGCGCCGCATGTAGGCGATGAGCTTGTTGGCGTCGCAGGCACAGACCTGCTTGACCAGGGCGATCTTCTGATAGTCCTGCTGGTCGAAGAACTTGACAGCCATGTCGCTGCATTTCTGCTGAAACGTGGCTCTGAACGTGTCCGCTGCGTTGGGATCGCTCACGTCCACCTTCTTTGTAGCAACCCAGGTGATCCCGCCACCGACCAGCGCGAGCCCGCCGGCGATCGCAACGACGATCAGGAGTACCAGTCCGGCGGCGACGTAGATGATGGGGCGCATGGCCCGGGCTCCGTTTCGGCGGTCAGACCAGCATGGCGGCCGGGCTCTCCACCAGTCGCTTGAATGCTGCCAGCAGCTCGGCGCCCAGCGCGCCATCGACCGCGCGATGATCGACCGCGAGCGTCGCGCTCATCACCGTGGCCACGGCAAGCTGGCCGTTCTTCACCACGGCACGCTGCTCGCCGGCGCCGATCGCGAGGATGGTGGCCTGCGGCGGGTTGATGATCGCGCTGAAGCTCTTCACCCCGAACATGCCGAGATTGGAGAGCGAGCCGCTGCCGCCGGTGTAATCCTCGGGCTTCAGCTTGCCCGCCTTGGCGCGGCCGGCCAGTTCCTTCATCTCCGCGGAGATCTGGGTCAGCGTCTTCGCTTCAGCATTGCGGATGATCGGCGTCACCAGGCCGTTCGGGATCGCCACCGCCACCGAGATGTCGGAGGACTTGTACTGCTTGATGCCCTCGTCGCTCCAGGAGGCATTGGCCTTCGGCACCTGCCGGAGCGCGATGGCGTAGGCCTTGATCATGAAGTCGTTGACCGAGAGCTTGTAGGCGTTCGGCCCTTCCTTGGCCGAGCCGGCATTGGCGTCCTCGCGGAGCGCCAGCAGCCGGTCGAGCTCGCAATCCACCGTCAGGTAGAAATGCGGCACGAACTGTTTCGATTCCTGCAGGCGGCGCGCGATGGTCTTGCGGATCGTCGTATGCGGGATGAGCTCGAACTCGGGCTCGCCAAAGGCATTGAAGCTCGGTGCACCCGGCAAGGTCGCCGGTTTCTGGGCGGCGGCACCGGGCGCGGTCCTGCCGACGGGCGCCTTGTCGAGATCGGCGCGGACGACGCGGCCGTTCGGCCCGCTGCCGGCCAGACTGGAAAGGTCGATGCCCTTCTGCTCGGCGATGCGGCGCGCGAGCGGGCTGGCGAAGACGCGCGACTTCCCCCCACCCCGGCCCTCCCCCGAAGTCGGGGGAGCGGAGGTTGCCGCCGGTTTCGGTGTCGTCCCCTCCCCCATCTTTGGGGGAGGATTAGGGTGGGGGGAAGTCGCCTGAGGCTTCGCCTGCGCAGCCTTGGGCGCCGGTTCCGGGTTGGACTGCGGCGTCGCGGCGATGTCGGCGGCGCTTTCGCCCTCCTCCAGCAGCACGGCGATCACGTCGTTGACCTTCACGCCCTCGGTGCCGGCGGCGACCAGGATCCTGCCGATCTTGCCTTCATCGACGGCCTCGACCTCCATGGTCGCCTTGTCGGTTTCGATCTCGGCGATGACGTCGCCGGCTTTCACCGTATCGCCTTCCTTCTTCAGCCACTTCGCGAGGTTGCCCTCGGTCATGGTGGGCGAGAGGGCGGGCATCAGGATGTTGATCGGCATCGCTCCCTCCCTCTTCTAGCGATAGCAGACTTGCTTGGCCGCATCCGCGATCTGCGCGGCTTGCGGAAGCGCCAGTTTCTCGAGATTGGCGGCATAGGGCATCGGCACATCGACGCCGGCGACCCGTACCACCGGCGCGTCCAGGTAGTCGAAGGCCTGCTCCATGATCACCGCGGCCAGCTCCGAGCCGATGCCGGCGAAGGGCCAGCCTTCCTCGACGCTGACCAGGCGGTTCGTCTTCTGCACCGAGGCGACGATGGTCGCGGTATCGAGCGGCCGGATGGTGCGGAGATCGATGACTTCCGCGTCGATCCCCTCCTTCGCCAGCAGCTCGGCCGCCTCGAGGGCGACGCCGACCATGCGCGAGAAGGCGGTGATCGTAACCTGCGATCCCTTGCGTACGACCTTGGCCTTGCCGATCGGCACGATCCAGTCCTTGTCCTGCGGCACCTCGAAGCTCTGGCCGTAGAGGATCTCGTTCTCCAGGAAGATCACCGGATTGGGATCGCGGATCGCGGATTTCAGCAGGCCCTTTGCATCCGCCGCCGACCAGGGGGCGACAACCTTGAGGCCCGGAATATGCGCATACCAGCTGGCATAGCATTGCGAATGCTGGGCGGCGACCCGCGCCGCGGCGCCGTTAGGGCCGCGGAAGACGATCGGCGAACCCATCTGGCCGCCGGACATATAGTTGGTCTTGGCCGCCGAGTTGACGATCTGGTCGATCGCCTGCATCGAGAAGTTCCAGGTCATGAACTCGACGATCGGCTTCAACCCGGTGAAGGCCGCGCCGACCGCGAGGCCGGCGAAGCCATGCTCGGTGATCGGTGTGTCGATGACCCGGTTCGGGCCGAACTCTTCCAGCAGGCCTTGGCTCACCTTATAGGCGCCCTGGTATTCGGCGACTTCCTCGCCCATCAGGAACACGGTCTCGTCGCGCCGCATCTCCTCGGCCATGGCGTCGCGCAAGGCTTCGCGCACGGTCTGGGTCACGGTCGGGCCGCTGAACTCCGGCTCGGCGGCGACCGGCGCCGCGGCCGGCTTGGCGGCCGACGGGGCGGCAGCCTTCGGCGCGTCCGCTTTCGGCGCTTCAGCCTTGGGTGCTGCAGGTGCGGGCGCGGCGCCGGCGGCTTCGTCGTCGCCGCGCAGCACCGCAATCGGCGTGTTGACGGCGACATTCTCCGTCCCCTCGGGAACGAGGATCTGGTCGAGCACGCCTTCATCGACGGCTTCGACTTCCATGGTCGCCTTGTCGGTCTCGATCTCGGCCAGGATGTCGCCGGCCTTGACCGCGTCACCCTTCGACTTCAGCCATTTCGACAGCTTGCCCTCGGTCATGGTCGGCGAGAGCGCGGGCATCAGGACTTGTACGGACATCTTGCGCTCCCCTTACGCTTTCGCTTCGACCAGGACGTCGGTGTAGAGCTCGGCGGGATCGGGCTCCGGCGAGGCCTGGGCGAACTCGGTCGCCTGCGAGACCAGGTCCTTCACTTCGCGGTCGATGTTCTTGAGGCCGTTCTCGTCGATATGCTTCTCGGAGAGGAGGCGCTCGCGCAGGCGATCGATCGGGTCGTGCTCCTGGCGCATCTTCGCGACCTCTTCCTTGGTGCGATACTTCGCCGGGTCGGACATCGAATGGCCGCGGTAGCGGTAGGTCATCATCTCGAGGATGTAGGGGCCGTTGCCGTCGCGGGCATGGCCCAGCGCCCGGGCGGCGGCGGCGCGCACGGTGGCGACGTCCATGCCATCGACCTGCTCGCCCGGAATGCCGTAGGCGAGGCCGCGGTCGCAGAGCTTGGTGCCGGCGGCGGAGCGCTGCACCGAGGTCCCCATGGCGTATTTGTTGTTCTCGATCACATAGACCACCGGCAGCTTCCAGAGTGCGGCCATGTTGAAGGCTTCGTAGACCTGGCCCTGGTTGACGGCGCCGTCGCCGAGATAGGCCATCGCGACCTTGCCGTCCTTCTTGTACTTGTGCGCGAAGCCGAGGCCGGTGCCGAGCGGCACCTGGGCGCCGACGATGCCATGGCCGCCGAAGAAGCCCTTCTCGGCGCTGAACATGTGCATCGAGCCGCCCTTGCCCTTGGAATAGCCGCCGGCGCGACCGGTCAATTCGGCCATGACGCCCTTCGGGTCCATGCCGCAGGCGAGCATATGGCCGTGGTCGCGGTAGCTGGTGATGACGGTGTCGCCCTCTTCCGAGGCCGCCTGCATGCCGACCACCACGGCTTCCTGGCCGATGTAGAGATGGCAGAAGCCGCCGATCAGCCCCATGCCGTAGAGCTGGCCCGCCTTCTCCTCGAACCGGCGGATCAGCAGCATGTCGCGGTAATGCCGGATGAGCTCTTCTGAGGGGATCTTGGCCGGCTGGGCGGCGGATTTGGCGGCAGGCTTGGTGGCGGTTTTGGCCATGAGACCCCCTGTTGGGTTTTATTGGGCGGGCGGACTTCTTGGAAAACCCGCCATCACTCGCCCGGTTCTCCCGGGTTCGAGCAGGGTCGAGGAAGCCGCCGCAGGGGGTAAATTAGGCTCAGCGCAATAAAAGTTCAATCGCGCTTATTTCGCTGAATCTAAAACAAAAAATGACAGTTAACTGGATTAGAGTTAACCGGACCTCGGGGGAACAGGATCAGTTGAGCGCGGGTTGCGGCGCGGCGCCGGGCTTCTGCTGGGCGTTGTAGAAGATCACCAGGTCGTCGGGATGCGCAAAGTTCAGCATGACCCGCGCCCGCTCCTCGAGCATGTCGAGATCGAGGCTGGTGTTGGAGAGCAACGCCACGCGCTGCTCCATCTCCTGCCGCTCGCGATCGGTCTTGGCGAGCTCGTCCTCGGCGACGCGGATCTGCTGGTTCAACTGCATCCAGGCGACGATGCCGCGATCGCCCTGCACCGCGTGATAGACGAAGTAGCCCGCAAGGCAGGCGCCCAGCATCGGCCAGGTCACTTGAGCGAGTCGACGCTTGATGTCGCGGCGTAGGTCCATAGCAAGAGCGAATCACATCGCGATTCCCGCCGTCAACAGAAATCGATTCAACAGGTTAGAAGAGATTCATTTTTCGTGAGTCGAACGGCGTATTTGAGCGACGGCACGAGATGCGCGGGTCAAGCCCGCGCATGACGCTCAAAGAAGTACGTCATCGCCGGGCTTGGCCCGGCGATCTCATGCCGCGTGTCCGCTACCGCCGAAACACACCCTTCCCCGCGTAGCGCGCGGAGGGCCCCAGCTGCTCCTCGATGCGGATCAGCTGGTTGTACTTGGCGTTGCGGTCGGAGCGCGACAGCGAGCCGGTCTTGATCTGGCCGGCATTGGTGGCGACGGCGATGTCGGCGATGGTCGAATCCTCGGTCTCGCCGGAGCGGTGCGAGATGACCGCGCGGTAGCCCGCCTTATGCGCCATTTCCACCGCTTCCAGGGTCTCCGAGAGACTGCCGATCTGGTTGACCTTCACCAGGATCGCGTTGGCGACGCCCTTCGAGATGCCGTCGGCGAGGCGCTTCGGGTTGGTGACGAAGAGGTCGTCCCCGACCAGCTGCACCTTCTTGCCGATCGCGTCGGTCAGCGACTTCCAGCCCTTCCAGTCATCCTCGGCCATGCCGTCCTCGATGGTCACGATCGGGAACTTGGCGACGAGGTCGGCATAGAGCTTCACCATGCCGTCGGAATCGAGGGTCTTGCCCTCGCCTTCCATGACGTATTTGCCGTCCTTGAAGAACTCGGTCGATGCCGTGTCGAGGCCGAGCGCGATCTCGTCGCCGGCCTTGAATCCGGCCTTCTCGATCGACTTCACCACGAACTCGAGCGCCTTCTCGGCACTGGCGATATTGGGGGCGAAGCCGCCCTCGTCGCCGACATTGGTGTTGTGGCCGGCCTTCTTGAGCTCGGCGCGAAGCGCATGGAACACTTCCGCGCCCCAGCGGATCGCCTCGGCACAGGAAGGCGCCGCCCAGGGCAGGACCATGAATTCCTGGAAGTCGATCGGGTTGTCGGCATGGGCGCCACCGTTGATGATATTCATCATCGGCACCGGCAGGGTCGAGGCCTGGGTCCCGCCGATATAGCGGTAGAGCGGCAGGCCCGCCTCCTGCGCCGCGGCCTTGGCGACCGCGAGGCTGACGCCGAGGATCGCGTTGGCCCCGAGCCGCGCCTTGTTCGGCGTGCCGTCGAGCTCGATCATGGTCTTGTCGATATGCAGCTGACCGGCGGCGTCGAGGCCGGAGACCGCGTCGAAGATCTCCCCGTTGACGGCATCGACCGCCTTCAAGACACCCTTGCCGCCATACTTGGACTTGTCGCCGTCCCTGAGCTCGACCGCCTCATGGGCGCCGGTCGAAGCGCCGGACGGCACGGCGGCACGGCCCATGGCCCCGCTCTCCAAGGTCACGTCGACCTCCACGGTCGGGTTGCCCCGGCTGTCCAGGATCTGTCTTGCGTGGATGTCGATGATCGCGCTCATTCCGCCTCTTCCTCGGCTCATTCGGGGTTGGAGCGGAAGTTATAGCGGCGCCGGTCGGGGCCTTCTACCGCGAATTGGCGGCTTCCTTGGCCGCGGCTTCGGGCGGCTTGTCCAGCGCGCCCAGCGCCGCCTCGACCGACTGCGCCAGCATCCCCTGCTCCTCCTTGTCCAGTCGCTCGATCAGCGGGCTGACCCGCGGCACGTTCCCGCTCTCCCCGCCGGCCAGGGTGACGCCGAGCACGCGGCAGAGGTAATGCATGGTCATCGCGGAAAGGTCGCGGGTCAGCACCCAGCGCCCGCGGTCGCTGTGCGCGATGATGTTGGCGCGCTGCAGCTGCTCCAGCAGGGTGTGCATCAGGACCGGATCGGCGTGCAGTTCCTGGACGAAATCCTGGGTCCGCACCCCGGCCCCATGGCTGCGCGCCTGGCGGAGCAGCGCCAGGGCGCCGAGGCTGAAGCTCAGCTGGTCGCCGCGGCGGTGATGCGCCACGAAGGCGCGCCGGCCGGCGCGCCATTCCGGCAAGGCCGCGGTGATCTCGGCGCCGATCAGGGTGATGACCCAGGCGAGATACATCCAGACCATGAAGATCGGGATCGCCGCCAGCGCGCCGTAGAGCGCCTGATAGGTCGGCGCGTAGGTCAGGTAGAGCCCGAACAGCCGTTTCACCGCCTCGAACAGGAAGGCCGCGGCGAGCCCGCCCCAGATCGCATCGACGTTCAGCACCGGCCGCGTCGGCATCAGCCGATAGAACAGCGCGAAGCCCGCCGCCTCGAGCACGAAGGGCAGGATGTTGCCGAGGATCTGCACGCCGGTGCTGACGCCGTAGAAATCGGCCTCGGCGCCCATCTGGAAGAAATAGGTCGAGATCGAGAAGCTGACGCCGAACAGGATCGGTCCCAGGGTGATCAGCGCCCAGTAAATCGGAAAGCGGTTCCACTGGGTCTTGCCCGTGGTCGAGCCGAAGATCCGGTCGAACGCGGTCTGGATCGTGTGGATCAGCAGGATCGCCGTGACGGCCAGGCCGACGATGCCGGCGCCGGTGGCCTTCCCCGCGTTGTCCATGAAGGTGTTGAGATAGGTGTTCACGGTCACGCCGAGACTCGGTGCGAGGTTGTTGAACAGGGTCTGGATCATCTCCTCGCGCATGCCGGCAAAAAACGGAAACGCCGCGAACATGGAGAGCGCGATCGTCAGCATCGGCACGATCGCGAGCAGCGAGGTGTAGCCGAGAGCGGCGGCCGCTGTGGTGCAGCCGTCGCTCTGGAAGCGGGCCAGCAGATAGCGCAGGAAGCTCGGCGTCGCCTTGGAAGTGCGGCCGGCGATGGCCCGCGCCCGCTCGGCCGCATGATGCGCCGCGGCCAGCTTCACCTGTCGATGCTCGACATTCTCGGCCATCCCGGTTCCCCGCCGGCTCTTCCCTGCATCTGAAAGCTACGCTCGCGGAAGAGTCCCGGTCAACCAAAGGGACCAAGCCATGGGTCACGGCTGAATCGCGGGATCACCCATCTGTTCCCGAGCAAAGCGGGAGACGGTCCGACTCAAGCGGGAGCCTCGGAACTCCCCCTGGGAGCTCAGGTTGCCCCTTCACTCGCTCAAATCAAATCCGAAGGAGTAACCATGATCATCCTCAAGGCCACGCGCAACGGCATCGCCGGTGCGGCAGCGGTCGCGCTCATCGTCGCGGCCTCCGCCATGCCGGTCGTCGCTCAGTCCAACACGACGCCGCAGGATAACGGAGCCGACTGCTCCGGCTCCGGCGCCAACCAAGCCAACTGCACCAACAACAACTCCAACACCGGCGCGACCTCTCCCGACAGCGGCGGCGGCGACAACGGTGTTGGCGGCGCCAACAATCCGGCCACCGGAACTGGAACAGGCTCCGGCACCGGAACCGGCGCCGGTGGCGGCGGTACCGGCGACGGAACCGGTGGTGCGGGCGGTGGCTCCAGCGGTGGGGGCTCGGGCGGCGGTGGCGGATCGGGCGGTGGCGGCAGCGGCAACTGATCGCTTCGTCCAAAACGAGAGCCCCCGCGCTACACATCGCGGGGGCTCTTCTTCCATCTGGACCGAAGACAGGTTCCGATTTCCTCCGTCAATGCCTAGAGTCGGACCGGAAACGGAATCGAGGTCTTTATGGCAGTTACTGTCAGGCCGGCGCGACCCGGGGACCGCGCGGCGGTCAAGCGCATGCTCGGCGAGTTCGTCGAGTATCTCAATGCAATCGAGCCATCGGATGATGAAGCCGATCTCGACTTCCTGGTGGATCAGTCCTTCGGACCCGACCCGGTCTGCGCGACCCTAATCGCCGAGCGCGCCGGTCAAGCGGTCGGCTATGTGGGCTATCACCCCGGGGTCTGGGAGATCTGGCGCTCGCTCTACGTGATCAGCCTCTTCGTCCGCGCCGAGGCCCGCGGCACCGGCGCCGGCCGGGCGTTGATCGATGCGGTCAAGGACGTCGCCCGGGCGCAGCGGGCCCAGCGCATCGTCTGGGAAGTCTGGCGCAAGAATCCGCTGGCGATCGACTTCTACAAAGGGATCGGCGGTGAGGTCTTCGACGAGAATCTGCGGATGAGCCTGGTGGTCGAATGATCGAGATCTATCGCAGCTCGGTCATTCCCGCCCCGGCGCAGCAGGTCTGGGCCTTGGTGCGGGACTTCAACGCTATGCCCGGCTGGAATGCGACGATCCGTAGCTCGGCGATCGAGAACGGTCCGGCCGACCGCATCGGCTGCCGCCGGGTATTGACCTTCGACGACGGCAGCGTCTGGACCCACGAGCTGACGCAGCTCTCCGATGCCGAAATGACTGTCGGCTATGCCATCGTTGGAACGCCGCCGGGAACGAAGATCCCGATGCGCGACTATCGCGCCGTGATTCGGCTCGAGCCGGTGGTCGACGGCGACAGCTGCTTCATCGCCTGGCGCGCGACCTTGGAGACTGACGAGGAAGCGATCGTCCGCACGCGCGCCCAGGCGGTGTTTCAAGCGGGCTTCGATGGGCTGAAGCGCCGGTTCGGCGCTAGACCGAGTTCACCACGCCCCGGGTCACCGCCTGAGGGCTGAGGTCGAAGGTCAGACGCCGCACGCAATCCCAGCCCGGTACCGGCATGAAGCTGTGATCGGGCGGAAGGTCCAGGGTGAAATGGATCGGCTTGTCGGACGTCTCGTCGGCCTGCTCCACGACGTCCCGGATCAACCCGTAGAGCTGCTTGCATTGCTCGGGCGCCATGCTCTTAGGCCCGAGGCTTCGGAGCAGTGTGGTCTTTACGATCAGATAGGCGCCGTTCACCCGCTGATTGCGCAGCTTGGACGGGTAGCGGGTATAGCGAACCCGCGTCGCGTCATCATGCGCGATGATGTCGATGTAATCGAGGCTGAGCCGCTCGGATTGGATGCCGAGCATATCCAGGCGTAGGTAGAAATCGGTGTCTTCGCAGCCATAGCCTTCGAACGCCTCGTCATATCCGTCCACCAGCCTGAAATCGTCGCGGTGCAGGATACAGCTGCCGTTGGTGCCGATGATGCCGACCTTGGCCGGACCGAAACGAAAGAACCTGCCGTTTCGCAGCTGAGGCGCGATGTTTGCCAGGAAGTCGGGCGCGGGCAGGATATCCGCGTCGATAAATATCAGCCACTCACCGCGCGCCGCCGCCGCGCCACGGTTGCGGCCTATCGCGATGTTGAGGAGCGGCGCGTCGGCGATCTTCACTACA
The DNA here is from genome assembly GCF_054658695.1 of Dongia sp. agr-C8. Taxonomy (NCBI): domain Bacteria; kingdom Pseudomonadati; phylum Pseudomonadota; class Alphaproteobacteria; order Rhodospirillales; family Dongiaceae; genus Dongia; species Dongia sp. agr-C8. The sequence goes on along the minus strand of NZ_BAAGHZ010000004.1, from coordinate 493,058 downwards.
CGTGCGGCCGGGAAGTCGCGGGCTACCGCCGCCGCTGTCCCGGCCGGGCAGTCGTAGTCCACGACGATGGTCTCCGCATCCGGCTGCGCCAGGGCGCGCGGCAGCGATTGCCGCAGGTGTTCCAGCCGATCCTTGCAGAGAATGATGATGGAGAAGCGCGGCACCCTGCCCCCTTGGTCGATTGCGGGATCTATTGCCGGAGGAACTTCTGCAGGCCGCCGCCGCTCTTGATCTCCGCCTCGGTCGCAGTCTGCTTCAGTGTAAGATCGAGGACCAGCTGGCGCTTCACCTCCCATTCGCTGAACGGCATATGGCCGTGCAGATCGGGCAAGGGCAGCGCGAGGCGAAAAGCGGTGCGGCCCGATCGGAGCGCCGACTTGACCGATCGCCGGACCAGGACGTAGAGCGACTGCCGCATCTCCTCCGGCAGCTCCGGTATGCCGTATTGCTGCAGCAAGGCCAATTTCACCACGCGGTAGGCGGTGTTGATGCGGATGCTGTCGGGAACGGATTTGCGCTTGAAGAACTGCACCCGCTCTTCCTGGCCATGGTCCAGGCAGGTTTCGATCAGCTTGCCGTCGAGACTGCCGCGCGCGACCTTGTTCCGCTCCAGCCGGGCATAGAGGTCGTTGTCCTCGCCGCCGTAACCCTGGATCACCGTGTCATACCCTTGCACGGCGAGAAAATCCTCCCGCCGCACCAGGCAGCTGCCGAACAGGCTGAGCATCCCGGACTTGAACCGGTAGTACGTCCGCGCTTGCGGTTTGATCCCCTGCAGCTTGAGCGTCGTGGCGATGCGCTGGAGCATGTTGGGCGCGACCATGACGTCCGCATCCAGGAAGGCCAGCCAGTCTCCGGTCGCGGCTTCAGCGCCGAGGTTGCGGGCATGCGAGATGTTGAAGATCGGGGCATCGGCGACGGCCACGACCTTGGCCTCGGGATGCACGCGCCGCACATAATCCCCGGTCCCGTCGGGGCAATCGTAGTCGACCACGATCACTTCGGTGTCGCGCTGCTTCAGGAAGCGCGGCAGCGATTCTTTCAGGTGATGCAACCGACCCTTACAGGTGGTGACGATCGAGAAGCGCGGCACGCGATCCCCTCAACGGTGCTGCACGAGGTCCCAGAGGTTACCATAGAGATCGCGAAACACCACGACCGTGCCGTAGCTCTCCTCGCGCGGCGCCTCGGTGAAGTCGACGCCCTTGGCTTTGTAGGACTCGTAATCGCGCCGGAAATCGTCGGTGTTCAGGAACAGGAAGACGCGGCCGCCGGTCTGGTCACCGACCCTTGCTACCTGCTCCGGAGCCTTGGCCTTCGCCAGCAACAGCGAGGTCTCACCACCGGGCGGCGACACGCGCACGAAGCGCTTGCCGGAACCTTGCGGCGTGTCCTCGACCAGCCGGAAGCCCAATACCCCGGTGTAATAGGCGATGGCGCGGTCGTAGTCGTCGACCAGCAGTGCCAGCGCGGCGATGCGCTGGGTCAGGGCTGGATGCTCTCGACCGGCCGGTCCTTGGCGAGCTTGTCGAAGGCCATGATGGTCTCCAAGAGCTTCGGCAGGTGCTTCAGCGGCACCATGTTCGGTCCGTCGGACGGTGCGTGATCCGGATCCTGGTGCGTCTCCATGAAGACCGCCGCGACCCCGACCGCGACGGCGGCGCGGGCCAGCACCGGCACGAACTCGCGCTGGCCGCCCGAGGTCGTCCCCTGCCCGCCCGGCTGCTGCACCGAATGGGTGGCGTCGAACACCACCGGATAGCCGGTCTCGGCCATGATCGGCAGCGCCCGCATGTCGCTGATCAGCGTGTTGTAGCCGAAGGAGACGCCGCGCTCGCAGGCCAGCACATTGTCGTTGCCCGCGGCCGAGCACTTGGCGATCACGTTCTTCATGTCCCAGGGCGCCAGGAACTGGCCCTTCTTGATGTTGATCGCGCGCCCGGTCTTGGCGGCGGCGATCAGCAGATCGGTCTGGCGCGAGAGGAAGGCCGGGATCTGCAGCACATCGACCGCTTCGGCCGCCTGGGCGCATTGCTCCTCGGTATGGACGTCGGTCAGCACAGGCACGCCGTACCTGTCGCGGAGCTCCGCGAAGATCGGCAGGCTTTCCTTCAGCCCCAAGCCGCGCGCGGTGGTGATGCTGCTGCGGTTGGCCTTGTCGAAGCTGGTCTTGTAGATGAGACCGATGCCGAGCTTGCCGGTGAGTTCGGTCAAGGCATGGCACATCTCATGCGCATGCGCCCGGCTCTCGAGCTGGCAGGGCCCGGCGATCAGCGCCAGCGGCCGGTCATTGCCGAGGGTGAGATTGCCGATGCGGACGTGACGTGGTTTGGGCATTTGAAACTCCGTCATGCCCGGGCTTGACCCGGGCATCTGTATCAGGCGTCGCGCAGATGGCCGGGTCAAGCCCGGCCATGACGACTTGGGGAACTACACCAACCGCGACTGCGTCAAAGCCGCGCCGATGAACGACGTGAACAGCGGGTGGGGCTCAAACAGCCGCGATTTCAGCTCCGGATGGAACTGGACGCCGACGAACCAGGGATGGTCGGGGATTTCCACCATCTCCGGCAGCACGCCGTCCGGCGACATGCCGGAGAATTTCAGCCCCGCCTTTTCCAGCCGGTCCTTGTAGTTGATGTTGACCTCGTAGCGGTGGCGGTGCCGCTCGCTGATCCGGGTCTTGCCGTAGATGCCGGCGATCAGGCTGCCCGGTGTCACGTCGCATTCATAGGCGCCGAGGCGCATCGTGCCGCCGAGATCGCCGCCGGCCTTGCGCTTCTCCAGCATGTTGCCGCGCAGCCATTCGGTCATCAGGCCGACCACGGGCTCGCTGGTCTCACCGAACTCGGTCGAGCTCGCATTCTTCACGCCGACCAGATTCCGGGCCGCCTCGATGACCGCCATCTGCATGCCGAAGCAGATGCCGAAATACGGCACCTTGCGCTCGCGGGCGAAGCGCGCCGCCTGGATCTTGCCCTCGGCCCCGCGCTCGCCGAAGCCGCCGGGCACCAGGATGCCGTGCACGCCGTCCAGATGCTGGACCGCGTCCTCGCGCTCGAAGATCTCGCTGTCGATCCAGTTCAGGTTGACCTTCATGTTGTTGGCGATGCCGCCATGCCGCAGCGCCTCGGCCAGCGACTTGTACGCGTCGAGCAGCGAGGTGTACTTGCCGACGATCGCGATGTTCACTTCGCCCTCGGGGTGGCGGATGCGCTCGACCGTGTCGTTCCAGGGTTTCAGGTCCGGCGGCGGCGCGTTGAGATTGAAGTGGCGGCAGACCTCGTCGTCGAAGCCTTCGTTATGGTAGGCGCCGGTGACGGCATAGATCGTGTCCACGTCCAGCGCCTGGATGACGGCGCTCGGGCGCACGTTGCAGAACTGCGCGATCTTGCGTCGGCTCTCGGCCGGAATCTCGCGGTCGCAACGGCAGAGCAGGATATCCGGCTGGATACCGACCGATTGCAGCTCCTTGACCGAATGCTGGGTCGGCTTGGTCTTCAGCTCGCCGGCCGCCGGAATCCAGGGGATCAGCGTCAGGTGCACGAACATCGTGCGCTCCGAGCCGAGCTCGTTGCCGAGCTGGCGGATCGCTTCCAGGAACGGCAGGCTCTCGATGTCGCCCACCGTGCCGCCGATCTCGCAGAGCACGAAATCCTCGTCGGAGAGATCGGCCTTGATCCAGTCCTTGATCGCATCGGTGACGTGGGGAATGACCTGGATGGTCGCGCCGAGATAATCGCCGCGCCGCTCCTTGGTGATTACGTTCTGGTAGATGCGCCCGGTGGTGATGCTGTCCGAACGGCGGCCGGAGATGCCGGTGAAGCGCTCGTAATGGCCGAGATCGAGGTCGGTCTCGGCCCCGTCGTCGGTGACGTAGACCTCGCCGTGCTGATACGGGCTCATCGTGCCCGGATCGACGTTGAGATAGGGGTCGAGCTTCCGCAGGCGGACCTTGAATCCGCGTGCCTGCAGCAGAGCACCGAGTGCCGCTGAAGAAAGACCCTTGCCGAGAGAGGAGACCACGCCGCCGGTGATGAAAATGAAACGCGTCATGGGCGGTCCTTATGGAACGAGTCGGGACACCCCGGCAAGTGCTGCTGACTTGCCGGGTGAGGGAGGTTCCTTTTCAAGGGATTACTGGCCGGTCGGTGCGGCGGGCGCGGCCGGTTCGGCCGGCGTCGCGGGTGCGGACGGCGCTGTCGCGCCCGAGTCGCCCCCGGAGGACGACCCCGCGGGAATCTCCGGACCGGTATTGGCCGGCGCGTTGTTGGTGGGCGCCGCCGGTGCCGTCGAGGTCGCGGGTACCAGCGTGGTCGGCTTGCCCCGGCCGGCGTGGTCGCCATAGGCCAGGATCAGGGTGCTCGCCAGGAAGCCCGCCGCCAGGATTGCGGTGGTACGGGTGATCACGTTGGCCTGGGCGCGACCGGTCAGGAAGCCGCCCATGCCCCCGGCACCGCCGCCACCGCCGCCGCCAAGGCCACCCAGCCCGCCTTCCGAACGCTGCATCAGGACGATGATGCCGACGAGGCCGATAGCCAGGAAAACCTGGATCACGCGGAAGACGGTGTAAATGATCTCGGGCATTGGCTGCGCTTTTGGGTCCGGAACGGTTGCGGCCGGGTTTCTAAACCGTTTGAGATGGGATTTCCAGCAGCGATTTCCAGTGCACATTCTGAGGGTTAGCGCACCGCGTTCTTAGGGTGTTTCGCACCCCCACCCTAACCCGCCCCCGCTTCGGGGGCGGGGACTGTACCGTGCCCGCCCTCTTCCCCCTCCCCCGATACGGGGGAGGGCCGGGATGGGGGTACGATTCACCTCGACACGGCTAGGTACACGCCGCGGCGATCCCCAGGAAGTCCGCCGCCTTCAGGCTGGCGCCGCCGACCAGGGCGCCGTTGACCTCCGGCACCGCCATGAGCTCGGCTGCGTTCGAGGGTTTCACCGAGCCGCCATAGAGGATCCGCACCCCCTGCCCGTCCTTCAGGCTGGAAATCAGCAGCTTGCGGATATGGGCATGCACCACTTCGACATCGCCGGCGGTCGGCGTCTTGCCGGTACCGATCGCCCAGACAGGCTCATAGGCCACCACCAGGTTGGCCGGGGTCGAGCCTTGCGGGATCGAATTGACGATCTGGGATTCGACCACTCTCAGGGTCTCGCCGGCGACGCGCTGGCTGTCGGTCTCGCCGACGCAGACGATGGCGACGAGACCGACTGCCTGGGCCGCCTTGGCCTTGGCGGCGACCTCGGCGCTGCTCTCGCCGTGATCGCTGCGCCGCTCGGAATGGCCGAGGATCACATGCGTGGCGCCGCAATCCTTCAGCATCATCGGGGCGACATCGCCGGTATGGGCGCCGTTTTCCTGCGGCGCGCAATCCTGCGCCCCCAGGGCGATGGTGCTGCCGGTCAGGAATTCATGGGCATGAATCAGGTAGGGAAACGGCGGGCAGACCAGCAGGTCGGCGTTGAGCCCGGCACTCGCGGCCTTCAGCTCCGCGATCAGCTGCGCCGCCATGGCGCGGCTGCCGTTCATCTTCCAGTTCCCCGCCACCAGATGCCGCAGCTTGGCCATTCCTCACTCCCCTCGATGCGTCGTCAGACGCCCATTACCAGTCCCATGCGGAAAAGCCCATAGCCCGTGAGGACCAGCAGCAGAATGAGGGCGAACATAGCCAGGATGAACCCAGGCTGGCGCCGCGGCGGCGCGCTCCAATAGCCCAAGACATAGACGATCCGGCCGAACAGCCAGACGATGCCGAGGATCGCCGCCGGCAGCGGTTCATAGAAGACGGCGCACATCCAGAGCGCCGCCAGGAACGGCACCAGGTATTCCAGGGTATTGGCATGGATCCGCGTGGCGAGGTCGAAATCCGGATGCCCGGCGGCGGCTGGCGCCATGACCTTGTGCCGCCCCCGCAGGATTGCCGTGTGCATGGCGAGGCTGAGGTAGAAGACCAAAGTGACCAGGGTTATCCACCCGATCCAGATCAGTCCCGGCGTAATCTTCATGGTTCCTCCCAAGCTTTTCGGGCGCCCTGATCCGGCCGCCCGGCTGGACAACCATCTGGTGGTGCGCCGGGTTGCGGTCAAAAGGGTGCATCCCTATGATGCGGCCCGATTTCCGGCCTTCTGCCGGGGTTCTTTAATGTGATGGACCTGACCTTCTTATGCTGACTTCGATCCGAAGCAAGAGCACCGGCCTCGTCGCCAAGATTCTGTTCGGCCTCCTGATTGTGGCCTTCGCCCTCTGGGGGATCGGCGACATCTTCCGGGGTGACCAGGCGCAGAAGCCGGTCGCCACCATCGGCAGCATCAAGTATTCGCAGAACGAATTCCGCCGCGACCTGAAACAGGCGATGGACCGCTTTGCCGCCCAGATGCAGGGTGTCACCTTCACCGCGCAGCAATTCGCCCAGTTCGGCGGCGTGGCCCAGGTCGTTGCCGGCGCCGTCAACCGCAACTCGCTGAAGGTCTTCGCCCAGGAGCATGGCCTCGGCGTCAGCCAGGCGACCGCGGTGGCCGAGATCCAAGCCGACCCGCAGTTCCAGAACGAGCAGCGCCAGTTCGACCGCAACCGCTTCCTGGTGTCCCTGGATCGCCTTGGCCTGAGCGAGGCCGGCTATGTCAGCGAGGTGCAGGCCGATCTCATCAACCAGGCGCTCTACCGCGCGGCGCTTTCCGGCATCGCCGTGCCGCAGACCGTCGCCGAGCAGATCTATCTCAGCCAGGCCGAAGAGCGCACCGCCGACGTGCTGGAGATTCCGGCCACCGCGATGACCGACATCGCGATGCCGGACGACGCGGCGCTCGAGCAGTATCGCAAGGATCACGCCGACCGCTACAAGGCGCCGGAATACCGCGCCGCCACGGTGCTCACGGTCTCGCCCGAGGACCTGATTGCCGACATCGCCGTCGGCGACGACGAGATCGCCGCGGAATACGAGGCGCAGAAGGCCAACTTCTCGACCCCCGACATCCGCGAAGTCGAGCAGGTCGTAGTCCAGGACCAGGCCCAGGCCGACAAAGTCGAAGAAGCGGTCAAGGGCGGCACCGCCTTCGCCGATGCCGTGAAACAGGTCACCGGCGGCGCGCCGGTGGTGCTCGGCAAGCTGCAGAAGCAAGGCCTGCCGCAGGAGATCGCCGAGCCGGTCTTCGCGCTGGCGGCCGGCGCCGTCTCCGAACCGCTGAAGAGTCCCTTCGGCATCCACATCGTGCATGTGATCTCGTCCGAGCCCGCGACCACCAAGACGCTCGACGAGGTGAAGGACCAGCTGAAGCACAACATCGCGCTCGCCAAGGCAACCGAATCCCTGGATTCGATCATCAAGCAGCTCGACGATACCCTGGCCGGCGGCGCCACGCTCGAGGAGACCGGCACCAAGCTGAAGATGAAGGTCACCAAGGTCGCCGCGGTCGATTCCACCGGCAAGGACGACAAGGGCGCCGAGACCGGCCTGAAGCCCGATGTGGTGCGGCTGATCTTCAGCACCGATTCCGGCAACCAGAGCTCGGTGACGCCGTTCGACGACGGCTCCTATGCCGTGGTGCAGACCACCGCCACCACGCCGCCGGCCGACAAGCCGATGGACCAGGTGAAGGAACAGCTCACCGCCGACTGGATGACCGACAAGCAGCACGAAGCCGCCGACGCCAAGGCCAAGGAGATCGCCGAGAAGGCCAAGACCGGCGACCTCGCGGCGGAAGCGACCGCGCTCGGCCTCACGGTCAAGAAGTCCGCTTCCTTCACCCGCGGCAAGGGTGATCCGGAGAACGGCATCAGCCAGGGCCTCGCCGCCAGCCTCTTTGCCGTGAAGCTCGGCGAGACCGCGGTCGGCGAGGGCAAGGACGGTCCGGTCGTCGCCAAGGTCACCGCGATCACGCCGCCGGACCCGAAGGCGCATCCCGACGACGTCGCGACCCTGACCCAGGGCATCAGCAACCAGATCCGCGGCGACCTCGCCGCGCAGTTCAGCGAGGCCTTGCGGCAGGAGATCAAGCCGCAGGTCAACGAGGACGTGATCAACTCCCTAATCTCTGAATAGGGATCTCGGAATAGCATGCGCACCGAGCCGGCTTTCGACGATTTCGCCGCGCGCTATTCCAGCGGCCGGCCGCAACTCGTCTGGACAAAACGCGTCGCCGATCTCGAGACTCCGATCTCGGCGATGCTGAAGCTCGCCGACGGGCGCGCCAATGCCTTCCTGCTGGAATCGGTCGAGGGCGGCGCAGTGCGCGGCCGCTATTCGATCATCGGCCTGAAACCCGACGTGATCTGGCGCTGCCGCGGCGACAAGGCCGAGATCAACCGCAACGCCCGTTCCGATCCCGATGCCTTCACGGCCGAGGAGAAGCCGTCGCTCGACAGTCTCCGCGCGCTGATCGGCGAAAGCCGCATCGAGGTGCCGCAGGGCCTGCCGCCGATGGCCTCCGGCGTCTTCGGCTATATGGGCTATGACATGGTGCGGCTGGTCGAGAACCTGCCGCAGCAGAATCCCGACAAGCTCGGCGTGCCGGACAGCATCTTCCTCAGGCCGACGGTTATCGCGATCTTCGACAATGTCGAGGACATCGTGATCATCGTAACCCCGGTCTGGCCGCGGATCGGCCTCTCCGCGCGCGCCGCCTACAACCAGGCGGTCGAGCGGATCGGCGACGTGGTCAACGACCTCGACCGGAGTCTCCCGCAGCAGCGCAGCGACATCGACCCGCGGCTGGAGCTCCCCGCGCCCAGCTCCAATATGACGCCCGACGAATACAAGGGCATGGTGGACAAGGCCAAGGAATACATCCTGGCCGGCGACATCTTCCAGGTGGTGCTGTCGCAGCGCTTCAGCCTGCCCTTCAGCCTGCCGCCTTTCGCGCTCTATCGGTCGCTACGTCGGCTCAACCCCTCGCCCTTCCTCTACTTCCTGGATTTCGGCGGCTTCTCGATCATCGGTTCCTCGCCGGAGATCCTGGTGCGCCTGCGCGACGACACGGTCACCATCCGACCGATCGCCGGCACGCGGCCCCGCGGGAAGACGCCGGAAGAGGATCGCGCCCTCGCCGCCGATCTCCTCGCCGACCAGAAGGAGCTCGCCGAGCATCTGATGCTGCTCGACCTTGGGCGCAACGATGTGGGTCGCGTGGCGCGGATCGGCTCGGTCAAGGTCACCGAGCGCAACATCATCGAATACTATTCCCACGTCATGCACATCGTCTCCAACGTCGATGGCAAGATCGACCCGCAATACGACGCGATGAACGCGCTGATGGCGGGCTTCCCCGCCGGCACCGTCTCCGGCGCGCCCAAGGTCCGCGCCATGGAGATCATCGAGGAGCTGGAGCCGGAGAAGCGCGGCATCTACGGCGGCGCCATCGGCTATTTCGCCGCCAACGGCGCCATGGACACCTGCATCGTGCTCCGCACCGCGGTGGTGAAAGACCAGGTCATGTATGTCCAGGCCGGCGCCGGGATCGTGGCTGACTCCGTGCCCGAGAGCGAACACCAGGAATGCCAGCACAAGGCCCGCGCGCTGATCCGCGCCGCCGAAGAAGCCGTGCGCTTCGCCCAGGGCGGGGCGAACCGGTAACGGCGCCGCCGGCGAGGAATTCTGTCGGATTAGAGCTGCGATCCCCGGCTGCTAACCTTAAAGCCATTTGCACCGGCGGTGGCCGATCCGTTAGCTTGCTGTCACAGGCCGGGATGGGTCCGGGCCGAATTTGGGGGACGGCATGAATCGGATCTTCGGAACGGGCGGGCTGCGCGCCGTCGCAGTCGCCGCGCTGACTTTCGCGACCTTGCTGGTTGCGGCACCGATGCCGAGCTTGGCGGCGAGCTACACCCTGGCTTTCACCGGCACCGTCACCGCCACCGTCAACGACCCCAGCGGATCGCCCGGTGGTGTGTTCCAGGCACTCGGCCTTGCGGCCGGCGACACCGTGTCGGGCACACTGACCATCGACAATCTGAATGAGAACGTGAGCAACGTCCTTCCCAAGGCCGTCTATTTCAATCAGTCCGCGACGTCTTTCACCTTCCATCTGGAACACCCTGGAACCCTCAACCTGGACTACGCCAATTCCGGGGCTGGCTTCGTCATCACCGATGGCGCTCCGGGAGCCGTCAGCAGCATCGGCTTCGGCCTCGGCAACGCCGTCTCCAACTTGGCGCTCGCCTTTCGGACCGACGTCACCGGCGGCCCGCTGATGAGCCTCGCCGGTCTGCCGAACACGCCGGAGGGGCTGATTGCGCTGCTCGGCGGCGCTTCGCCGCTCGCGTTCGGGGTGTTCACGCTCAACGATTATGGCGCGGTTCATTTCGACATCGCCCTTGTCGCCACCACGCCGATCCCGGCGGCGCTGCCGCTGTTCGCCTCGGCGCTCGGCGGCCTCGGCTTCCTGCGCTGGCGCCGGCGGCGCGCGGCTGCCGCCTAGACCCGCTCGGTCGGCGCGGCGGGTCGCATCAGGCAGAAGTCGATGCGGTCGCAGTGGCCGGGGCTGGTGCAGACCGGCGGGCGGCCGCTCTCCAGCAGGTGGGCGCAATTGAAGTCGATGGCCACCGCCAGGGCGGTCACCGCGTTGTCCTTGCCGCTCAAGGGCACCACCAGGCGGTCATATTCGACATAGCGGTTGCCGCTCACCACCACGCTGTGGCTGCAGAAGACCGGCCGCTGCTCGGTCACGGCGGTTTCATATTCCTGCCGGATCGCCGCTCGTGCCTCGCCGAACGGCGCCTGATCGAGGGTCGTGCCGGTCAGGTTGACGCCGAAGCGGCTGTCGACCTCGGTTCCGGCCAGGCGGCAGGTGAACACATAGCGCTGCGGTTCCGGCGCGGCGGCGACGTCGACCAGCAGCAGTTGCGGCAGGATCGGCTTCAGCTCGAGGGGGTCGAGATCGGCCCGCGCCGGCATCGCCCGCGCCCCGCGCTTGGCATGCCACCAATCGAGGAGAATCCGTGTCGCCGGGTTTGCTGCGGTCATCCCGATCCTGTGCCCGGTCTTCAGCGGACCCCGCTTTGACTCAAGTCAAAGACAGATCGGAAAAAGCGATTCCCGCTCAACCCTGCTCGGCCTTGGCCTTCTCCGCCAGGAAGCGCTCGTAGGGCGCTTTGCAGGTGGCCAGGATATGCGCGGTCACGGTCGCCGTGCCGCTGTCGAAGCGGCGCGCGACGGCGCGTTCGAAGGCGCGCAGTTCGGGAGCGGTCATGCCGTTGCCGCGCGCGGCCTGGTCGAGCACATCGCGCTCGGTCGGGGTCGTGACCTCATACACCGCGCGGTAGGCGCATTGCACGTAGTCGTTCACCACGTCGTCCGGCATGTCTTTCTTGGTGAACTTCTGCTTCGTCAGCCAGTCCTCATAGCCCGAGTACTGCCCCGGCGTCGCCGGCAGGCCTTCGGGCTGCACCGGCTCGGCCGAGGCCGGCGACGCCGCCAGCCAGGCACCGATCAAGGCGAAGCGGATCATCCACTGCTTGCTCATCCCGTCACCCCGTTCCGTTTTTTCGCCACCGCGCTGATCGGCACCAGCACAAAGCCCTTGGCCTCGGCTTCCGGGATCCACTGCCGCAGCGCCTCGACCGTGTCGCGGTGCGGATGGCCGATCGCGATGGCGACGCCGTGCTTCCGCGCAATCGCCTCGGTGCGCGCGAGTTCCTTCATGATGTCGGCTTCGTCGATCACGTCGTCGAGGAAGACGTCGCGCTGCAGATGGGTGACGCCGAGTTCGGCCGCGAGGGCATCGCCGACCGAATTGGCGATGGTGCGGGAATCAAGGAACAGCAGCCCGCGCGCCTTCAACTGCTCCAGCACCACGCGCATGCCCGGCGCATTCTGGGTGAACTTGCTGCCCATGTGGTTGTTGATGCCGACATAGCCCGGGAACTGCGCGAGGCCCCAGTCGAGCCGCTTGGCGATCTCAGCGGCATCGAGGTTGACCAGCAGCGCGTTTGGGCCGGGATCGGCATCGCGGTTGATCGGCTCCATCGGCACATGGACCATGATCTCATGCCCGGCCCGATGCGCCTCCGCCGCGATCTTCGCCGCATTGGCCGCATAGGTCATGATCGAGAGCGTGACCTGCCCCGGCAGGCCGAGCGCCCCCGGCACGTCGCCCGGCGTCGCCCCCACGTCGTCCAGCACGATCGCGATCATCGGCCGGTTGCCCGGATCGACGGAGGCGACGGCGTTCTTCAGCCAGGCCGGCTCGGCCGCGGGACTTGGCTCGGCCGGCAGCGGCGTCGGCTCCAGATTCGGCGCAGGCGCCGGCAGCGGTTCCATCGCCTGCGGCTCGACCGCTTGCGGAACCGGCCGGTTGTCGACGACCGCGGGCGGCGTGGGTTCGGGAATCCCCTCTTCGGCCGGCGCGGGCTCGGTGCGCTCGACATAGGCCGGCGGCACGGGGGGCGGCGTTTCCGCGACCGGCGCCGGTGCGACTTGCGTGACTTGGCTGTGGACCGGCGCCCGCTTCCCATCGAGCCAGGTGAGGCCGACGCCGATGCTCAGGCCGACGGCAAGTCCGATGCCGATGCCGATCACGAAGACCGAGGAATGCGGCGGGCGCCAGCCGAGCAGCTTGCCGAGGCGCTTCATCGGCAGCTTGCGCCAAGCCGCAACGCGGCGCGCCCAGGGGGATTTTTTCGAGCGGCGCCGCGCCATCTAATGTTCCTCGTCGATCTCTGTCGCGGTCGTCGTCACCAGGCCCAGCAGCTGCGCATTGGCGATGACGCCGAGCATGCCGATCAGCGCCGCCAGCACCAGGATCGCCGCCGAGGTCTGCCCGGTCGCGATCAGCCAGAGCCCGGGCACGGTGAAGACGAGCGCCAGCAGATAGCCGAATTTCTCGCGCCGCCGGGTGTCGCGGCACAGGCGCAGCAGATCCATGACGAGCCGCGGGTCCTCACGCGATGTCGCCGCCGCCCAGTCGCCGGCCACGGCGGGCGCCGCGTCGCCGGCCACCTTCATCCCCATCAGCAGCCGCGGCCCGACCGGCGCATCCGGCACCGGGTCGCCGCGATGCTGCACGATCACAGGCTTCAGGCCGAGCGTGCTCCACTCGGTCGCCATGGCTTTCCTCGCCAGCGTATCGTCCTCCACAAAGCGCAGGTTGAGATAGCGCGCGATCTCTCCGCCGCCTTCCGCGCCGCGCCGATCCAGCAGCGCACCGGTCAGGCCGAATCGTTTGGCATTCTTGCACATCTCCGAGGCGCCGGGCTTCAGCCGCTCCCCGCCGATGATGACGCCGATCAGCACCGGCGCCGGGGTCACTTGCGCCACCCAGAGCGCCCTGCGACCAGCGGTGAGGCTCTCGCGCTCCTGGGCCTCCAGCAGCGAGATGCGGATGCCCTGCTCCGCCACCCAGTCGCGGGTGCCGGCGATCAGCCCCTGCCCGCCCTGGGTCAGCGCCCGGATGCCGTATCCGGTTTCCAGGATCTCGTCGGTCCATTCCGCCAGCGGCGCCAGGCGCAGCTTGCGCGCAACCGCATAGCGCAGCAGGGCGCGCGCCCAGACCCCATGGCTCGATTGCGCGATGGTGGCGGCGGCCGCCACCAGCTCGACCGCCTCGACATCGATCGCCGGATGGATGGCGACGATCTCCATCTCCGGCTTGGTCACCACGCCACCGCGGCCGCAGACCAGCGCGGAGATGTCCGCCAGCGCGTCGATCACCGCCGTGCCGTTCAAGACCCAGCCGAGCTTGCGCGCCCGGCGCACCACCTTGGCATGGATCATCGGCCGCACCAGGCCAAGGGCCGCCGGCGTCGCCACTGCCAGCACCAGGAGACCTAGTGCCAGCTGCGCCGACGGCAGCGCCGTGCCGATGGTCGACAGCGCGACCGCGAGCACCACCAGGCCGATGAAGATCAGCAGTGCCTTGGCATGAATCATTCTCGGAAACAAAGGGGCCGCGGTGAAGCCCGGCGTGGTCGCCGGCGCCTCGACCATGGGATCGATGGTGAGTCGGCCGTCGCCGTTGCGCGCGCCCCGATGCACGATATCGCCGGCACCGCGCAGACTCCCCAGGGGCGAGCCGCCGACCGAGCCGTCATCGACCTCCGACCGGCCGCCGATCACGAAACCGTCGAATGGGATCGACGCGCCGGGCTCGACATGGACCGCGGCGACCGCCGGGCTCGGCGGCGCTTGCGGCTTGCGGCCCGGCCCGGCCAGCAGGCGCCGGCCCCAGACTGCGCCGGCGACGATCCCGTCGGCCAGAACCAGGGCCGCAAGCCCGGATTCCAGATGCCAGAAATCGTCGCGGTTGATGCCCAGCATCAGCCCCGCCACCAGCCCGGCATCGGCACCCAAGGCGAGCAGGAAGCGGCCGGAGACCCGCACGTTCAGGATGTCGGTCAGCGCGTCGGTTTGCACCCTTTTGCCGAAGCCGAGACAGACCAGGACGGAAACGGCGGCGATCAGCCAATAGTGCCGCCGGAGCTCCGGCCAGAGGTCGAGCCCGGTCCCGGGTGCGGCTGCGGACAGAACCAGGCCGGCCAGCGCCAGGAAGCCCAGCAGCGCCCCCGTGACGCCGATCGCCTGGGTCACCTGGGGGTTCTTGGCCCAGGAAGAGGGCGTCCGGGACGTACTTCCCGGCGCCGCCGCTTCTGGACGCGGCTTGCTTCCCTCCTCCAACATCGCCTGCTAAACTTCTCGCCCGATTGCTGAATTGGCCTCTTTAACGATGTTCATCCTAATCGACAACTACGACAGCTTCACCTACAACCTGTTCCACTATCTGGGGGAACTGGGCGCCAGGCTCGAAGTCCATCGCAACGACAAGATCACCGTCGATGAGGTGATGGCCAAGCATCCGCAAGGCATCATTCTTTCGCCCGGCCCCTGCACGCCCGACACCGCCGGCATCTGCCTCGACCTCATCAAGCGCGCGTCCGCGGCCAAGGTGCCGCTGTTCGGCGTCTGCCTCGGCCACCAGGCGATCGGCCAGGTGTTCGGCGGCAAGGTGATTCGCGCGCCGAAGCCGATGCACGGCAAGCTCTCGAAGGTGCACCACACCGGCAAGGGCGTGTTCCGCGACGTGCCGAACGATTTCAATGCGACGCGCTATCACTCGCTGACCGTCGAGCCCGAAACCTTCCCGGCGGAACTGGAGATCACCGCGCAGAGCGACGACGGCGTGATCCAGGGCCTGCAGCACAAGACCCTGCCGATCTTCGGCGTCCAGTTCCACCCGGAGAGCATCGCCTCCGAGCACGGCCACAAGATCCTCGCCAACTTCCTGCAGGACTGCGGCACCAATCTCCGCATGGACAAGGTGGCGTAACGATGAACGCGGCCCCGCCTTTGGCTAACGTCGTCCCTGCGCCGACTTCCGTCGACTTCAAGAGCATCCTTGGGATCGTTGCCCAAGGTAAGGCTCTGACCCAGTCCCAGGCCGAAACCGCCTTCGGCGCAATCATGGCCGGCGAAGTGACGCCGGCGCAGATCGGTGCCTTCCTGATGGCCCTGCGAGTCCGCGGCGAGACCGTCGAGGAAATGACCGCGGCGGTGAAGGTGATGCGCGAAAAGATGACGCGCATTTCCGGCCCGGCCAATGCGATCGATGTCTGCGGCACCGGCGGCGATCATGCCGGCACGCTCAACATCTCGACCCCGGTCGCGCTCATCTGCGCCGCCTGCGATGTCACCGTCGCCAAGCACGGCAACCGTGCGGCCTCCTCGAAGAGCGGCGCCGCCGACGTGCTGGCCGCCCTCGGCGTCAATATCGAGGCCGACATGGCGGTGCTCGAGCGCGCGCTCGCCGAGATCGGCACCTGCTTCCTCTGGGCGCAGAAGCATCACAGCGCCATGCGCCATGTCGGCCCCACCCGCGCCGAGCTCGGCACCCGCACGATCTTCAACCTGATGGGCCCGATGTCCAACCCGGCCGGGGTCAAGCGCCAGCTGCTCGGCGTCTTCTCCGGTGACTGGCTGGAGCCTATGGCGGAGGTCCTGCGCAACCTCGGCACCGAACATGCCTGGCTGGTCCATGGCAGCGACGGCCTCGACGAGATCACCACCACCGGCCCGACCCGGGTGGTCGAACTCCGCCATGGCGCGATCCGCAGCTTCACCCTCGCGCCGGAGGATTTCGGCATCGCCCGCTCGGACGGCGCGGCGCTCAAGGGCGGCGATGCCGCCTCCAACGCCCAGGCGATCCGCGGCCTGTTCGAAGGCGTCCAAGGACCCTATCGCGACATCGTGCTGCTGAACACTGCGGCCGCACTGGTGATTGCCGAGCGCGCCTCCGACATGCCGGCCGGCATCCAGCTAGCCGCCGACGCCCTCGACCGCGGCAAGGCGAAAGCGACGCTCGCCGCGCTCGTCCGCGTCACCAATTCGAGCCCCAAGGAATCGGGTCGGGCATGAGCGACGTCCTGGCGAAGATCTGCGCCGATAAGCGCGAGCATATCGCCGCGCGCAAACGCGCCGTCTCCCCGTCGGAGATCATCGCTTCGGCCGAGGGCCGCAACCGCATCGACCCGCCGCGCGGCTTCGCCAAGCGTCTGGAGCAGGTGGTGGATTCCGGCAAGTTCGGCCTGATTGCCGAAATCAAGCGCGCCTCGCCGTCGAAGGGCCTGATCCGCGCCGATTTCGATCCGCCGGCTTTGGCGCGCGCCTACCGGGACGGCGGTGCGACCTGCATCAGCGTGCTGACCGACTTTCCTTATTTCCAGGGCGAGGACGGCTTCCTCACCGCGGTGCGTTCGACCGTCGATCTGCCGCTGCTGCGCAAGGACTTCATGCTGGAACCCTACCAGATCTATGAATCCCGCGCGCTCGGCGCCGACTGCATCCTGCTCATCATGGCGGCGCTGGAAGATGCCCAGGCCGCCGAGCTGGCCGCGCTGGCCGACGACCTCGGCCTCGACGTCCTGGTCGAGGTGCATGACGCCGCCGAGCTCGACCGCGCGCTGCAGCTCGACGTGAAGCTCTTCGGCATCAACAACCGCAATCTCAAGACCCTCACCGTCGATCTCGCGGTGACGGAGCAGTTGGCGCCGCGCGTCCCCCGCGACCGCATCCTGGTCGCCGAGAGCGGACTCAACGTCACCGCCGATCTCGAACGCATGCACCGCGTCGGCGCCTCGGTCTTCCTGGTCGGCGAAAGCCTGATGCGCCAGCCCGACGTCACCGCCGCCACCCGCACGCTGCTGGGTACGCGTGCGCCGCAGCTGGCTGTTGCTTAGTCGGTTGGCCGTGAGGGTCACTCTACCGTCAACCCCCACCACCGTCCGCGAAGGCGGACATTCGTCCGCTGTCCGCCCCCATCTTGGGGGCGGGGGCAGGATTGAACCGTCACTTGCTACAGCTTTTTCTGAGAGTCCCCTCCCCCAAGATGGGGGAGGGCGAGGGAGGGGGTTGACCTCTCCGCGTGAAGATTCTTGCCCAACACCGTGGCAACTCAAATGACCCGCCTCACCCATTTCGACGCCGAGGGCAATGCCCGCATGGTCGACGTCTCCGAGAAGTCGGAGACCGAGCGCGTCGCCGTCGCCAAGGGCGCCGTCGTCATGGCGCCGGCGACTTTGGCGCTGATCCGCGATGGCCACGTCAAGAAAGGCGACGTGCTGACGGTCGCCCAGCTCGCCGGCATCATGGGCGCCAAGCGGACGCCCGATCTCATCCCGCTCTGCCACCCGCTTTCGCTCTCCTCGGTGAAGGTCGAGCTCTCGATCGACGCGGCGAAATCCGCCGTCGCGATCGAAGCCACCTGCAAGCTCAAGGGCCGCACCGGTGTCGAGATGGAAGCGCTGACCGCCGTCTCGGTCGCGGCACTCACCGTCTATGACATGGTGAAGGCGGTCGATAAGACCATGCGCATCACCGATATCCGCCTGACCCATAAGAGCGGCGGCAAGTCCGGCACCTTCGAGGCCGACTGATGCTCTCGGTGCAGGAAGCGACCGCCCGGATCCTCGCCGCCTTCGCCCCGCTCGCCCCCGAGGTCGTGGCGCTGGACCAGGCGCTCGGCCGCGTGCTCGCACAGCCGGTGACCGCGCGCCTCGCGCATCCGCCGCAAGCCGTCTCCGCGATGGATGGCTATGCCGTCCGCGCCGCCGACGTGCAGCAGCTTCCCGTGCGCCTCAAGGTCGTGGAATCGATCGCCGCCGGCACCTTGCCGTCGCGTGCGGTCGGCGCCGGCGAAGCGGCGCGGATCTTCACCGGCGCCGCGCTGCCGCAGGGTGCCGATGCCATCGTCATCCAGGAGAACACCGAGAAGGACGGCGACCACGTCCGCATTGTCGACGGCGGCGCCGCGATCCAGGGCAAGCATATCCGGGGCTCCGGCAATGATTTCGCCGAGGGCCAGCTCGGCATTCCCGCCGGCCGCCGGCTGACGCCCTCCGATATCGGGCTTGCCGCGGCGATGAACTGGCCCTGGCTCACCGTGACCCGCAAGCCGCGGGTCGCCATCATCTCCACCGGCAACGAGTTGGTGCAGCCCGGCGAGGCCTTGGCGCCAGGGCAGATCATCGCCTCCAACGGCTTCGCCCTCGCCGCCTTCGTCACCCAATGCGGCGGCAAGGCGATCAATCTCGGCATCGCCCGCGATGAGGAATCCGCCCTCGCCGACCTGATCGACCGCGCGGCCGGCGCCGACCTGCTGCTGACCAGCGGCGGCGCCTCGGTCGGCGAGCATGATCTGGTGCAGAGCGTGCTCAAAGCCAAAGGCATGGCGCTCGACTTCTGGAAGATCGCCATGCGTCCGGGCAAGCCGCTGATGTTCGGCACCCTCGGCACCGCCGCCGGCGCCCTTAAGGTGATCGGCCTCCCCGGCAACCCGGTCTCGGCCATCGTGACCTCGACCCTGTTCGTCGGCCCGGCCATCGCCCGCATGCTGGGCGAAACCGAGGTCGGCCCGCATATCGTGAAGGCGCGGCTGGCGATCGACCTTCCCGCCAACGATCTCCGGCAGGACTATCTGCGCGCGTCGGTGATCGAAGACGAAACCGGCTTCGTCGCCACACCGTTCGGGAAGCAGGACAGCGCCATGCTCTCCGCGCTCTCGCGCTCCGGCGGCCTGGTGATCCGCCCGCCCCACGCCCCCGCCGTTCGGATGGGCGACACCGCAGACCTTGTCCTTCTCGGTCAAAGATAACTGGCAACGCCAGCCTATTGTTCTATCATTCCGTGATGATCAATCGCCAGACCATAGGCGCACTTGTCGCACTGATGTTGTCGTTGCCCGCACAGTGGGGATGGGCCGACGACCCTTGTCGTCCATACGAGGTCTATACGAAGTGCTTCGAGGATGCGTACGAGAGCCAGCCACAGACTTCCTCCCTGGCGAGCTTGAGCGATATCGTCGCTGTTTGTCGGCAGCGCGCTGGCTTGCCGCCTCTGAGCCCAGACCCAGGAGAAATAGAGCAAGCGTCGACTGCACCTAGTAAGTCACCCGACGAGCTCAAGTCACTCGATCCGGCGGCTTGCGTGGTGCGCGACCCCATACTCGTAATCAAGCGAGTTCCTTAGCCGCTCGCCAAGCAGGGCAGAATTCAGGTCCGGGTCCCGATGTCTCCTGACAATTCCTGTCGGGAAGTCGAGACTCGCTTGACTTTTCCACACGAACCAAACTAGAACATGGGCACAGTTTTTGCTTTGTTCCGCGTCGACACTTGCTCTGACAGGTGCCGACTCGCCCGAAGACCGGGCAGCGGAACCGGAGAAAGGACAAGGCCATGCTGACCAGGAAGCAACGCGAGCTGCTGCAATTCATCCAGGAGCGTCTCGCCGACACCGGAATCTCCCCGTCCTTCGACGAGATGAAGGACGCCTTGGGATTGAAGTCCAAGTCCGGCGTGCATCGCCTGATCACCGGTTTGGAAGAGCGCGGCTTCATCCGCCGCCTGCCGCACCGGGCGCGCGCCCTGGAAGTCACCCGGCTCTCCGATGACCAGATGGGGCGCGGCGACCATGCGAAGGGCGGGGCCGCGGCGGCTTCCGACGGCGGACGGCGCGGCTTCTCGGCCCATGTCATTCGCGGCGATTTCACGCCCAGCCTGCCCGGAGCCATGGTCGCCCAGGCGGCGGAGACGGTGCAGCTTCCACTCTACGGCAAGATCGCGGCCGGCACGCCGATCGAGGCGCTGCGCGACAACAGCAACGCGGTCGACATTCCGGCCAGCATGCTGGGCCGCGGCGAGCACTACGCCCTCACCGTCGAAGGCGATTCGATGATCGAGGCCGGCATCCATGACGGCGACACCGTGCTGATCGAGCGCTGCGAGAATGCCGAGAACGGCACCATCGTCGTGGCGCTGATCGACAACAACGAAGTCACCTTGAAGCGGCTGCGCCGCAAGGGCGATTCGATCGCCCTCGAACCCGCCAACCAGGCCCACAAGACCCGCATCTTCGGCCCCGACCGGGTGAAGCTGCAGGGCAAGCTGATCGGCCTGATGCGGAAGTACTAGGAAGCCCGGGTTCTCCATCCGAACCGGGGCCTGCGCGGCCAACTGCATGGACCCAGCATTGACGGGACGCAGGATCGCCCCGCGGAAATTGACGCTGGAATGCTTTGATATCAGCGGCTTATCGGGTTTTTCGAGGCTGAGGCTGAGGCTGAGGCTGAGGCTGAGGCTGAGGCGGCCGTAAATGCACGCGGCGTCGGGCCTGCTCAGTCCGCGTCGTCGGCGGTCTCCGCCGCGACCGCATCAGTTTCGTCCAGGTCAGGATCGCCGATCAGACGATCTTGCCGAATAGCTTTGCGCATCCGATCGAGCACCCAGGGCCGGTCGCCCAAGGTCGCTGCGACGCTCTGGATGCTGAAACGGCCGTCCGCTTCGATCCACACCGCATGCGCGCCGCCGCGCCATAGATCGAAGCGATCGATGGTGGCCGGCTTCCTGCAGCCGCGCCGGATCGGCACCGCGCTGATGACGAGGTCCGCGTTCGCACAGTCTTCCTCCAGCCCCTCCTCGCTCAGCGTCAGTGCGATCGTGCGATGGTTTCGTCGATAGATGCAGCCGCGCGGGTCACAGGAGAGATCCGGGATGGCGTTGTCGTCCCAACCCCCATCGTCCAAGTCTTGGAAGCGCACCGCTTCGAGTTGGCCGTTGCGCCGCAGCCAGGTTTCGGCGGCGAGCTTGCTGGCGCGCAGCGAGTTCAGTTGGTAGAGCCCCTCTCCGTCCTTGATCGCCAGCAGCTTGGCGTCGCCGCCCACCAGCACGTCCGGCGTGGTGACGAAGAACAGGCTGGCGAGTCCGCCCAGCACCGGCGCCAAGCCGAGGACGCGCCAACGGCTCTTCAGCAGGCAGAGCAGGACCAGGCCGAGCGCGATCGCCGTCATGGCCGCGGCCGGCATCGCCGGCGTCACCAGGTTGGCATAGGGCCAGGCGGTGACCGTGTGCGCCACCCAGAGGATGCCGTCGCAACCGCGCGCCGCCAGATGCCAGAACGGCGCGTCGAGGCCGAGCGGCATCAGCAGCAGCGCGATCATCTCCATCGGCATCACCCAGAAGCCGGTCAGCGGCACGGCGATCAGGTTGGCGACGACGCCGTAGGTGCTCAGGCGATCGAAGTGATACATCGCGAACGGCGCCGTCATCAGCGTGGCGACCACGCTGGTCAGCATCGTGGTCGCCAGCCAGAAACCGGCGCCGCGCAGGGTATCGGAGACGCGGCCGAACCAGTCGGTCTCCAGTGCACGGCCGCCGCGCCAGCCTGCGATCCGCGTTCGCAGCGCCTCGAACACGGCGATCAGCCCCAGCACGGCGAAGAAGGACATCTGGAAGCTGGCGCCGATCAGCGCTTCCGGGGTCAGCAGCAGCACCGCGATCGCCGCCCAGGCCACCATCCGGAACGAGAAGGGCGAACGATCCACCAGCACGCCCATGAAGACGATGGCGATCATGATGAAGGAGCGTTGCGTCGGCACCGTGGCGCCGGCGAGCAGCGCATAGAATCCGGCCGCACCGATCGCCGCTGCCGCCGACCATTTCTTGATCGGGAAGTTGAGGGCGAGCGTCGGCACGAGCGCCAACAGCGAACGCAGGCCGACGAAGAACAGGCCCGCCGCCATGCCGATATGCAGCCCGGAGATCGACAGCAGATGCGCGAGGCCGGAGGTACGCATCGCCTCGGTATCGGCCTTGGTCAGCGCGGTCTGGTCGCCGACCGTAAGTGCGCGGGTCATGGCGCCGGCGGCCTCCGGCTCCAGGGTGGCGATGCGCTGGCCGATCGTCGCGCGCAGCCGGCCAATCCAGAGGCCGAGCCGCTCGCGCCAGGTCTCGTCGCCCAGCGGCGGCAGGACGCGCGCCGCACCCAGCGCAAATCCCGATGCGCCCTCGCCTTCGAAATACGCCCGCCGGCGGAAGTCGAAGGCGCCCGGCGCCAAGGGCGGCGAAGGCGGCGTGAGGTTGGCCAGCAGATCGACCCGGTCGCCGAGCTTCAACGTGGCGGCGTCCTTGTTGACCCTGATCTTGATCTGCAGCGGCGTTGCTTCGGCCGGCAGTTCCGCGATCGTGACCTGGTCCAACACCACGCGGGCGGCATTCGGAAAGGGCTCGATCTCGGCGATGCGGCCGGTGACATGGGCGAAGCGGACCGGATCCTGCAACTGCGGCGCGGCGACCACGGCAGTGCGGACCTGGGATACGCCGAAGCCGACCGCGCCTGCCACCAGTGCCAGCATGAGCAGTGCCGCCAGCGGGTTCCGTCGCAGCAGCGTCGCCAGCACCAGGCCGCCCGCCGCCAATGCAGCGCCCAGCCAGAGTGGCGGCTCTTTTGGCAGCGCGAAATAGACGGCGATCCCGAGGCCGAGCGCCACCGCCAGCCAGCCCGGCCAGTTCGGCCGTTCCTCGGCGAGGAAGGCCTCGCACCGGTCCCGGATCGTCCCCAAATCCAACGCAGCCCGTCCCCCGCCCCACCTTGCCCCGCGCATTGCCAAGGCCGGGGGCGGATGTGTTAGACCTGTCTCCCGTCCCCGATATCACCACGAATTTATCCGGATTTCTGCAATCATGAGTGTCGTCACCCGCTTCGCCCCCTCGCCGACCGGCTACCTGCATATCGGCGGGGCCCGGACCGCCCTCTTCAACTGGCTCTACGCCCGGCATAACGGCGGCAAGTTCCTGCTCCGGATCGAGGACACCGACCGGGTGCGTTCGACCGAGGATGCGATCCACGCGATCATCGCCGGCATGAAGTGGCTCGAGCTCGACTGGGACGGCGAGGTCGTCATGCAGTTCGCGCGGCAGGCCCGCCACGCCGAGGTCGCGGAACAGCTCCTGGCCGAGGGCAAGGCCTATCGCTGCTATTGCTCGGTCGAGGAACTGGAGGAGATGCGCAAGACGGCGATGACTTTGGGCAAGCCGATGCGCTACGACGGCCGCTGGCGCGACCGCGACCCCAGCGAGGCGCCGGCCGGCGTCAAGCCCGTCATCCGCATCAAGGCGCCGCAGACCGGCCGGACCGTGGTCAAGGACCAGGTCCAGGGCGAGGTCGAGGTCGGCAACGAGCAGCTCGACGACATGGTGCTGCTCCGGAGCGACGGCACGCCGACCTACATGCTTTCGGTCGTGGTCGACGACCACGATATGGGGATCACCCATGTGATCCGCGGCGACGACCACCTGACCAACACCTTCCGCCAGGTCATGATCTACGACGCCATGGGCTGGGAACATCCCTCGTTCTCGCATATCCCGCTGATCCACGGCCCGGATGGCGCCAAGCTCTCGAAGCGCCATGGCGCACTGGCGGTCGATGCCTATCGCGAGATGGGCTACCTGCCGGAGGCCCTGCGCAACTACCTGCTGCGCCTCGGCTGGTCGCATGGCGACGACGAGATCATCTCGACCGCGCAGGCAGTCGAATGGTTCGACCTGCCGCAGGTCGGGCGTTCGGCCTCGCGCTTCGACTACACCAAGCTCGACAACCTCAACGGCCATTACATCCGCGAGGCCGATGACGCGCGCCTCGCAAAGGACGTTGCGGAGCGGCTCGGGGTCGCCGATCCCGCGGCGATCGATCGTGTCCGCCGCGGCATGCCCGGGCTGAAGGCGCGGGCGAAGACCCTGAAGGAACTGGCCGAAAATGCGCAGCTCTACGTCACCGCGCGCCCGGTCCAGATCGGCGAGAAAGCCGCCGCCCTGCTGACCCCCGAGGCCAAGACGCTGCTCGGCAAGCTCGCCGAGGCGCTTGGGTCCGGCGCAGATTGGACGGCCGCATCCTTGGAGGCCGCGGTGCGTCAATTCTCCGAGCAGGAAAAGGTGAAGCTGGGCCAGATCGCGCAGCCTTTGCGGGCCGCCCTGACAGGTTCCACGACTTCGCCCGGAATCTTCGAAGTCATGGAAATCCTTGGCCGATCCGAGTGCCTTGGACGCCTCGGCGACGTCCAGTAGGGGGTCATCCCAAAGGTGGCTTTTCGGCCTCCGGAGTCATGGACCCTTAACCATCCTTCTGTTAGCGTGTGGCCAGTTTGCGGCGGTGCAACATCGCCGATCTAGCCCCCAGCCGAAGCCCCGCGCCCCAGAACGCGCGGGACCACAACGAGGTGTCTCATGACGACGATCGCGGCGAACAGCAAGAAGACCAAGAAGCGGATGGCGGAGAAGTCGAAGCCGGCCTCGAAGGCGGCGAAGAAATCCTCGGGAAATTCCGGCAAGCCGCAGATCAAGGTCAAGGACAGTGGCATCAAGCCGGCAGCGCCGAAGCCTTTCGCCAAGGTCGCGGTCAAGGACGAGCGCCTGGGCAAGTCCTGGGACTTGCCGGTGCTCAAGGGCACGGTCGGCCCCGACGTCATCGACGTCCGCAAGCTCTATACCGAGCATGGCTACTTCACCTACGACCCGGGCTACGGCTCGACCGGCTCGACCCAGTCGTCGATCACCTATATCGACGGCGACGCGGGCATCCTCACCCATCGCGGCTATCGCATCGAGGATCTCGCCGCCAATTCGAGCTTCATCGAGGTCTGCTACCTGCTGCTCGAAGGCGAGCTGCCGACCAAGGAGCAGCTGAAGAAGTTTGAGAAGGACATCACCTATCACACGATGCTGCATGAGCAGATCGCCCGCTTCTTCCAGGGCTTCCGCCGCGACGCGCATCCGATGGCGGTGATGGTCTCGGTGGTCGGCGCGCTCTCGGCCTTCTACCATGACAGCACCGACATCCACGATCCGCACCAGCGCATGATCGCGTCGCATCGCCTGATTGCGAAGGTCCCGACCATCGCCGCCATGGCCTACAAGTATGCGACCGGCCAGCCCTTCATCTATCCGCAGAACAATCTCTCTTACGCCGAGAATTTCCTGCGCATGACCTTCGCGGTGCCGGCGGAAGAGTACAAGATCAACCCGGTCGTGGCCAAGGCCATGGACCTGATCTTCATCCTGCATGCCGACCACGAGCAGAACGCCTCTACCTCGACCGTGCGCATCGCCGGCTCGTCGGGCGCCAATCCTTTCGCCTGCATCGCCGCCGGCATCGCCTCGCTCTGGGGCCCGGCCCATGGCGGCGCCAACGAGGCCGTGCTGAAGATGCTGGCCGAGATCGGCGACAAGTCGAAGGTCAAGGACTACATCAAGCGGGTGAAGAACAAGGAGGACAACACGCGCCTCATGGGCTTCGGCCATCGGGTCTACAAGAATTACGACCCGCGCGCCGCGGTCATCCGCCAAGCCTGCCACGACGTGCTGGATGCCCTCGGCAAGCGTGACGAGCCACTGCTCGATCTCGCCATGGAGCTCGAGCGGGTCGCGCTGGAGGACGACTACTTCATCTCGCACAAGCTATTCCCGAACGTGGACTTCTATTCCGGCATCATCCTGCAGGCGATCGGCTTCCCGACCTCGATGTTCACCGTGCTGTTCGCGGTCGCCCGCACCGTCGGCTGGGTGGCGCAGTGGAAGGAGATGATCGAGGATCCGACGCAGCGCATCGGCCGCCCCCGCCAGCTCTACACCGGCTACGGCGAGCGCCCCTACCTGCCGATCGAGAAGCGGAAGTAGCGCCGCTTCGGGACCAATGAAAAGGGCGGCCTCTGGCCGCCCTTCTTGCAACCAGCCGAAGCCTAGCCGGCTATTTCTGAATCAGCTCGATCTTGTAGCCGTCCGGGTCCTCGATGAAGGCGATGACCGAGCCGCCATGCTTCATCGGTCCGGGCGGACGCGGGATCGGGACGCCTTCCTTGGCCAGCTGCTCGCAGGTGCCGTAGATATCGCTCACACCCACGGCCAGGTGGCCGAACGCATTGCCCTTGTCATACGGCGTCTTCTGACCCCAGTTGTGAGTCAGCTCGATCACCGTGTGGTCGATCTCGTCGCCGTAGCCGACGAAGGCGAGCGTGAACTCGCCGCTCGGATAGTCCTTGCGGCGCAGCAGCTTCATCCCGAGATGCCGCGTGTAGAAGTCGATCGACTTGTCCATGTCGAAGACGCGGATCATCGTGTGCAGCAGCTGATTTGCCATGATCACTCCCCCATCTTCTCGTCTCGGATCATCGCCGCGAAGGTCGCCTCGGCGACCTTCTGCCCGTTGACCAGCCCGACGCCGTTGAACTTCCAGATCATGCCGCGGCTGCGGTCCTTGGTGACATGCAACCGGAGCTCGTCGCCTGGAACCACGGGCTTGCGAAAGCGGCAGTCGTCGATGCTCATGAAGTAGACCAGCTTGCCCTGGAACGCCTCACCCAGGGTATGGACCACGAGCACCGCAGCGGTCTGCGCCATGGCCTCGACGATCAGCACGCCCGGCATCACCGGATCGCCGGCAAAATGCCCGGCGAAATAGGGTTCGCTCACCGAGACCATCTTGATCCCGGTCGCCTCGATGTCGGTGCGCATCCCTTCGATGCGCTCGATCATCAGGAAAGGCGGCCGATGCGGGATCATCCGCATGATGCCCTTCACATCGACGGCGATAGTTTCGGCCGACGCTTGCGCGCCGGCGTCAGGATTTCCTTGGTGTTCCATGAACCGATCTCGAGAGGCAGGCGCCGCTTTAGAGTTTGACGTTCGGCATGGCCTTGTTCAAGCGGGTCATGACCTCATCGGTGATGTTCCAGGGCGACGGCGAATACGGCACCGCCGCGCGGTCGAGAATGAGGGTGAGCCCGCGCTGCTTGGCCACGTCCTGCATCGCCTTGCGGGCGGTAACGGCGATTGAATCGCGCGCCTTGTTCAGCCGGGCGTCCCAGGCCTGCTTGTTCTTGGCGAAGGCCTGCTGATACTCGACGTCCTTCTGCTCCAACGCCTTGCGCTTGGCGATGTAGTCCGCCTGCGCGATCGGCGGGTTGGCGCTCCGCTGGGCCTCGAGCTGCTGGGCCTGGGCGCGCAACCCCTCTTCCTTCTTGGCCAGGTCGTCGTTCATCGCCTTCATCGCCGCATTCCACTGGGTGTTCAGCGACTTGCCGGCGGACGAGGTGTTCAGAATGGCCTGGGTATCGAGGACGCCGACGACCACGGGAATCTGGTTGGCCGGGACCGGGTTGGCGGGCTGAGCCGGTTGGGCCGGCTGCGCGGGCGCCGTCGTCTGGGCGAGAGCCGTACCTGCAGCCGCGAAGGCGCAAAGTGCGGCCGCCGCGGCGACGGTGCGGGCGAAACGGATAATGGGGAAAGATTGCTGGCTCACGTAGGGAATCTCCAAGGAAGGTGGGTTTTCGACCGAGAAATAGGTGGTAACCGGCTCGGTCAGAAGTTGGTTCCGAAGCTGAAGCTGAAATACTCTTTCTCGTCCTGGGATTTCCGCAGGAACGGATAGGCAAGATCGATGGCCAAGGGACCGAAGGGCGAAACCCAGGTCAGGCCGAAACCGGCCGAAGCGCGAATGCTGCCATCGTCGATAATGTCTTCATCGCGGTCCTTGGTGTCATACCCGGTCAAGACGCCGAAATCGCTGAACACGCGGCCGCGGATCGCGTATTCCTCGGGCAGCCCCAGCGGGAAGCTGGCTTGCACGTTGCCGTCCCACAGGAACTGGCCGCCGATCGAGCCGTCGCTCTTGTCGGCGCCACGCTCACGCGGGCCGACGCCGCGGTCGTCGAAGCCGCGCAAGGATCCCGGGCCACCGAGGAAGAAGCCGTCCGGGTAGTGCAGGTAATCGCCGAACAGCGGCTGGATATACCCGACTTCCTGGACGGTCGACAGCGTCACGTCCTTGGTCAACGGATAGTAATAGCCACCCGAAAGCTGGCCGCTCACGTATTTGACGTCGCCGCCGAGGCCCGAATAGTGCGCCTCGAGCTGGATGTTATAGCCCTCGCGCGGATCGATGGTGCTGTCGCGCTTGTCGTAGGAGAGCGTCGTGCCGATGATGGAATAATACTTCCAGCCGATTTCATCGCGGATCACCTGCGCCGCATTGTCATCGACGTTGTGAATGCGGTCGGCGCGAAACTGATAAGACAGCGTGTTGCGCAGGTACTCGCTGATGTCGTAGCCCATGCGCAGACCGAAGCCGGCTTGGTCCTCGTCGTTGGCGTCCGGCGTGAGGCGGCGATAGAACAGATCGACGCCGGCGCTCACGTCCTTGTCGAGGAAATAGGGATCGGTGAAGCTGATCGAGCCGGACGACCGCTTGCCGGAAATGGTGAGATCGATGCGGGCGTCCTGTCCCTTGCCGAGCAGGTTCCGCTCGCGCAGGCCGATACTGCCCAAGGGGCCGAGGCTGGTCGAGTAGCCGGCGCCGAAGGAGAGCTCGCCGGTCGATTGCTCCTTGACCTTCACCTTGACGATGGTCTTGTCCGGTGCGGTGCTCGGTACCGTCGTGATGTCGACCGTCTCGAAGAAGCCCAGATTGCGAAGCCGCTGCTCGGTCCGGTGCAGCTTTTCGGTGCTGAAGGCGTCGCCCTCGGCGAGGCGGAACTCGCGGCGGATCACCTTGTCCTGGGTGCGCACGTTGCCCGAGATGTCAATGCGCTCGACATAGACTTTCGGGCCTTCCTGGATGTCGTAGGTCAGGTTGAGCGTGTGGGTCTTGGCATCGCGGTCGATGCGCGGCCGAACATCGACGAAGGCATAACCGAGGCTGCCGACGTGATCGCTCATCGCCTGGACCGTCTCATCGACCTTGCTGGCGTTGTACCAATCGCCTTCCTTGGTGGTGACGTCGCCCATCAGGGTCTTCGGGTCGAGATCCTTCAGGGTGGTCTTCACATCGACCTTGCCGAGCTTGTAGCGCTCGCCCTCTTCCACGGTGAAGGTGATGAAGAAAGCCTCCTGGTCGGGCGAGAGCTCGGCCACCGCGGAGAGCACGCGGAAATCGGCATAGCCTTCGGAGAGGTAGAACTTCCGCAGCTCCTCCTTGTCCACCGTCAGGCGGTCCGGATCGTAGGTGTCGGTCGTGCTGAGGAAGCGATAGAAGGCGCTTTCCTTGGTGGCGATCTCATCGCGTAGCGTGCTGTCGGCGAACTGCTTGTTGCCGACGAAGTCGATGCGCTCGACCTGGGTCACGTCGCCTTCGTTGATCTCGAAGACCAGGTTGACGCGGTTCTGATCGAGCTTGATGACCTTGGGATCGACGGTCGCGGCGAAGCGCCCGCTGCGCCGATAGAGATCGAGGATGCGCTTCACGTCGGCCTGGACCCGGGTCTGGGTATAGACTTGGCGCGGCTTCAGCTGCACTTCGCTGCTGAGCTGGTCGTCCTTGATCTTGTCGTTGCCCTCGAAGGCGAGCTTGTTGATGATCGGGTTTTCGACCACCGAAACGACCAGGTTGTTCTCGTCGCGGCGCAGGTGCACGTCGGCGAACAGGCCCGTCGCGAACAGGTTCTTCAGCGCCCGGTCCACCTTTGCGGCGTCGAACGGATCGCCGGGGTTAATTTCCATATAGGAACGAATCGTGTCGGCCTCGATACGCTGGTTGCCCTCGATCACGACCTGCTGGATCGGATCGCCACTGGTAATGGTCTGCGCCAGGGCGGAATGACCTCCCGCCCCGAACACGCCCCCAAAGCACAGCCCCAACAACAGGCCGAAGCAAGCTAGACGCAGAAACCCCATCTCCCCCGACTTCCAATCACGTAAACAGGGATTTCACGAAATCGACAACTTTCAAATAAACCAAGTCATTCCAAGTGGCAAACAGCATCAAGCTGAGCACCAGGGCGAGCCCAACCTTGAGACCGAACTCCTGGACCCGCTCGCTCAGCGGCTTGCCGCGGATTGCTTCGGCCGCGTAGTAGACCAGATGGCCGCCATCCAGCATCGGCACCGGGAAGAGATTGATCAGCCCGAGATTGATCGACAGCATCACCGAGAAGCCGATAAAGGAGACGAAGCCCAGCGAGGCGACGTCGCCGGCCGTCTTGGCGATCGTCATGACACCGCGGATGTCCTCGCTCGACCGCTGCAATGTCAGCATCTGCCAGAGGCCGGTCAGCATCATGGTCGACTGGTTCCAGACTTCCCGCCCGGCGGCGATGGTTGCCTCGATCGGGCCGACGTCGATGCGGGTTTGCGGCGCTTCGGCTGCAACGCCCAGCCTGGGCACCCGGACCGTCTTGCCGGACTCGTCCTTGCCCTCGACCATGGTCGGGCGCGCCGTCAGCTCCAGCCGGGTGCCGGCACGGTCAACCGTGATTGCGAGCGGCTGGTCGCCGTTTTCCCGCACGATCCTGACGACCTGGCCGAAATCGATCACCGGCTTGCCGTTCAGGGCCATTAGACGGTCGCCGGCCTTGAGGCCGGCCGCTGCGGCAGCAGACTCGCTCACCACTTCGCCCAGCACCGGCTCCAGATGCGGGGCGATGCCGAGCTGCGCCATGCGAACGCTGTCGCCAAAGAGATTCTTGATGGTTTCGATTTTCGGGTGCGCCGTCAGCTCGATTTGCTTTCCGGCGCGATCGACCGTGATGGTCAGCGGATTCTCGAGATTGAGCTGGACGATCGGCTCGATGTCGCCGAACTCCGTCACCGCCGCGCCGTTCATCGCCAGGATTCGGTCGCCCGTCTGCAATCCCGCCTCCGCCGCCGCCGAGCCCGGCGTCAGCATGCCCACAACCGGATCCGTATAGGGCCGGCCCATGGCGAGGTAGAGAACCGCCAGGACGACGATCGCGAAGAGGAAGTTGGCGGCCGGCCCGGCGGCCACGATCGCCATGCGCTGGCCGACGTTCTTGTCCTTGAAGGAAACGGCGCGCTCGGCGTCGGACATCGGCCGCGCGGCTTCGCCTTCCAGCGCGCTGTCGGCTTGGCCGAACATGCGCACATAGCCGCCGAGCGGCAGCCAGCTGATCTTCCAGCGCGTGCCGGTCTTGTCGGTCCAGCCGAACAGCTCCGGCCCGAATCCGATCGAGAACACCTCGACCCGCACGCCGCACCAGCGCGCGACGGCGAAATGGCCGAGTTCGTGGATAAAGACCAAGACGGTCAGTACGACGAGAAACCAGAAGCCGTAGTGCTGAATCTGACTGAGAATTTCCATTTCCGGTCCGGGCCTGCTCCGGCGTCGCCCCGGGGTTTTCCCCCAGTTGCCGGCCGGCTCTGTCTAGCACAGTCCGGTGCCCTGAAATAGCCCAGAAAAGGTCGTCACGCCAACGTGTTAGCTGACAAAATTCGGTCGCTAATTGTGGCGAAGGGTCGCGATCTTGGCTTCGGCCAGCCGGCGCGCCTCGGCATCGGCGGCGATCACGTCGTCGATCGAGCCGAGATCGCTCTGGGGCAAGGCTTCCAGGACCGATTCCGATAGGGCGGCGATGTCCATGAAGCCGATTCGGCCCGCCAGGAAGGCCGCCACGGCGACCTCGTTGGCAGCGTTAAGGATGGCGGGCGCCGTGCCCCCGGCCTGGAGGGCTTCCCGGGCGATCCGGAGCGCCGGGAACCTGACCGGATCCGGTGCCTCGAAGGTGAGCTGGGCGACCTTGGCGAAGTCGAGTCGGGCCGAGGGGGCAGCAATTCGGTTCGGCCAGCCGAGCGCGTAGGCGATCGGGGTCCGCATGTCCGGGGTCCCGAGCTGGGCCAGGACCGAACCGTCGCTGTAGGCCACCATGCTGTGGATGACCGACTGCGGATGGACCAGGATCTCGATCTGCTGTTCCGGCAGACGGAACAGGTGATGGGCTTCGATCAGTTCCAGCCCCTTGTTCATCATCGAGGCCGAGTCGACGGAGATTTTCGCGCCCATCGACCAGTTGGGATGCGCCACCGCCTGGGCCGGGGTCGCCGCCTTCATCTCCGCGACCGACTTGGTGCGGAACGGGCCGCCCGAAGCGGTCAAGATGATCTTCTCGATCGCCTCGATCTTGTCGAAGTCGAAGACCTGGAAGATGGCGCTGTGCTCGGAGTCGACCGGCAGCATGACGGCGCCATGTTCCGTCAGCTCGCGCATCATCAGCGCGCCGGCGCAGACCAGGGTCTCCTTGTTGGCGAGGCCGATCATCGCGCCGCGGCGCACCGCGGCCAGCGTCGGTTCCAGACCGGCCGCGCCGACGATCGCCGACATGACCCAGTCCGACGGCCGTGCCGCCGCCTCGATCACCGCGGATCGCCCTGCACCAACGCTGATGCCGGACCCGGCGAGACCGTCCTTCAGCTTGCCGAAGAGCTTCTCGTCGCCGATCGCGACGAAGCGCGGCTTCAGCCGCAGGGCCTGCTCGATCAGCTTATCGACATTGCTTTGCGCGGTCAGCGCATCGACCCGATAGTCGTTCGGATAGCGCTCGATGACGTCGATCGTGTTGCTGCCGACCGAGCCGGTCGAGCCAAGGACGGTCACCCAGCGCGGCCCATCCTTCTGGGCGCGCGGACGCGTCTCGCTCCTTGCTTCCGTCACAGCCATGTCAGCACGCTACTCCCAATCAGAGTGTTGATCCCGGCCACCGCGGCCGCGACGGCGACCAGTCCGTCGACCCGGTCCATGGCCCCGCCATGGCCGGGGATTATATTGCTGGCGTCCTTGACCCCAAAGTGCCGTTTGAACGCCGATTCGGCCAGGTCCCCGGCCTGCTCGACGATCGCGAGGCCGGCGCTGATCGCTGTCAGGGTCGCGATGGAAGGCAGGTCCATCAGCAGGGCCGTGATGGCGCCGGCGATGCCGGCTGAAACGACCGCGCCGCCCAAACCAGCCCAGGTCTTGTTCGGGCTGATCCGCGGCGCCAGCTTCGGGCCGCCGATGCTGCGGCCGGCGATGTAAGCGCCGGTATCGGCGAAGATCACCAGGGCCACGATCCAGAAGATCTGCTGCAGCCCGACGGTTGGATCGTTGCGGAGCCAGATCAGCGCGGCACAGGGAAAGAAGACATAGGCGATGCCCAGCACATACCACGGCATCGCACCCGGCTTCCGCGACGCGATCTTGCACCATTCGACGATCATCACGCCGGCAAACACCAGCACCAGCAGCGTCCAGGCAACGCCGCCCGCAAAGACCACGGCGACCACGATCGGAATCAGCACCGCCGCGGAGAGGATCCGCAGGGTCAGCGGCTTCTTCGACCAGTGGGTGGAGGGATCAGCCGGCGCCGCCATAGCGCCGCGTCCGACCGAGATATTCTTGAATCGCCGAGTTGAAATCGTCCGCGTCGAAATCCGGCCACAGGCGATCGAGGAAGATGAACTCGGCATAAGCGCATTGCCAGAGCAGGAAGTTGGAGATGCGCTTCTCGCCGCTGGTGCGGATCAGGAGATCGGGATCCGGCATGTCGGCGGTCAGCAGGAATTGCGAGAAGCTCTGCTCGTTCAACTGCTCGGGCTTCAGCTTGCCGTCGAGCGCCGCCTGCATCGCTTTCTTCGCCGCGGCGACGATCTCGTCGCGGCTGCCGTAGCTGAGGGCGATCGTGAGGTTGAGGCGCTGGTTGTTGGCGGTGCGCCGCTCGGCATCGGAGATCAGGCGAACGATGTCGGCGCCCAGCCGGTCGCGGTCGCCGATCACGTTGAGACGGATACCGTTCTTGTGCAGCTCCTCGATCTCGCGCTTCAGGTAGTGGCGCAGCAGGCCCATGAGATCGTCGATCTCGGAGGCCGGCCGCTTCCAGTTCTCCGAGGAGAAGCCGAACAGCGTCAGATAGCGTACGCCCGCCTCTGCCGCTGCTTTCACCGTGCGCCGCACCGCTTCCGCGCCGCGGCTGTGGCCGGCCGTGCGCGGCAGGCCCCGGGCGCGCGCCCAGCGGCCGTTGCCGTCCATGATGATCGCGACGTGGGTCGGCGTGCCCCGCACGCCGGATTCGGCGTCGGTCTCCTTGCTGGTGGCGGAAAGCGGCTTGGCCGTGCCGGTTTGATTCACGTCAGACCTGCAGAATCTCTTTTTCCTTGGCGGCCAGGGCGTCGTCCACCTTCTTCACATGCTCGTCGGTGAGCTTCTGCATCTGGTCGGTCAATCCGTGATGCTCGTCCTGGGAGATCTTCCCGTCCTTCTCGAGCTTCTTCAGGGAGTCCATGCCGTCGCGCCGCA
Source organism: Dongia sp. agr-C8 (assembly GCF_054658695.1). Classification (NCBI taxonomy): domain Bacteria; kingdom Pseudomonadati; phylum Pseudomonadota; class Alphaproteobacteria; order Rhodospirillales; family Dongiaceae; genus Dongia; species Dongia sp. agr-C8. Next base: position 458,748 of record NZ_BAAGHZ010000004.1, on the reverse strand, counting down.
CGTTGCGGACGGCGACCCGCGCCTGCTCCGCATATTTGTGGGCGATCTTTGAGAGTTCCTGACGGCGCTCGCGTGACAATTCCGGGATCGGAACGCGCACCGTGTTCCCATCGGCGGCGGGATTGAGGCCGAGACCGGCATCGCGGATCGCCTTCTCCACCGCCCCCACCATGCCGCGGTCCCAGACCTGGACCGTGATCATCCTGGGCTCCGGCACGTTGATGGTGCCGACCTGGTTCAAGGGCATGTCCTGGCCATAGGCGGAGACATGCACCGGCTCCAGCAGGTTTGCCGAAGCCCGGCCGGTGCGCAGTCCGGCGAACTCCTTGCGCAGCGCTTCCAGGGCGCCGTCCATGCGGCGGCTAAATTCGTTCAGTCTCGCGTCAGCCATTTCCGGTTATCCCCCAATCATCGCGGGCACAAGGATTCCATGGTTCAAGCGGCGCCCTTCATCGGCTCGCCGATGGTGGTGCAGCGACCCCGGCCCTGCAACACCTCGGCCATCATGCCGTGCGTGTGGATCGAGAAGACGATGATCGGAATGCGGTTCTCGCGGGCGAGCGAGATCGCGGCCGCGTCCATCACCTTCAGATCGCGCGACAGCACCTCGTGATGCGTCAACGTCTCGTAGCGCTCGGCCTTGGGGTCGAGCTTCGGGTCGGCGCTGTAGACGCCGTCCACCTTCGTGCCCTTCAGCAGCGCCTGGCAGCCCATCTCGGAAGCGCGCAAAGCCGCCGCGGTGTCGGTAGTGAAATAGGGGTTGCCGGTGCCGGCGGCGAAGATCACCACCCGACCCTTCTCCAGGTGCCGGATCGCCCGGCGCCGGATATAGGGCTCGCAGATCGACTGCATCGAGATCGCCGACTGCACCCGGGTCACGACCCCGGCCTGCTCCAGCGCGTTCTGCATGGCGAGCGCGTTCATCACCGTCGCCAGCATGCCCATGTAATCGGCCGAGGCGCGCTGCATCCCCTGGGAGGCGCCGGCGATGCCGCGGAAGATGTTGCCGCCGCCGATCACCAGGCAGCATTCGACGCCCATCTCGGCGACCTGCTTCACTTCCTCGGCAACGCGATTGACGGTCTGGGGATCAAGGCCGAACTCCCGGCTTCCCATCAAGGCTTCTCCGGAAATCTTGAGAAGCACCCGTTTGTAGAGAAGTCCCGGTTTTGCTGGCCCTGCCATCGCTGCCCCATCTCCACCGTTAAGCCGGCGCCGGCGTGAACTGCCGCCGGCGCCGAGTCCCGCTTCGGGCTCCCTTATACCACGGGACCCGCCGACTCGAAGGACCGCAGACGCCGCTTAGGCGGCGTCCGCCTGCTCCTTCGCAATGCCTTCGCCGAGCGCCATGCGCGCGAAGCCAGTGATCGCAACCGGCGCGCCGATCTCCTTGGCGGCCTTCTCGACGACCTGCTTCACGCGGCTCTCGCCGTCGATGACGTAGAGCTGCTCCAGCAGCACCACGTCCTCGTAATACTTCCGCAGCCGGCCCTCGACCATCTTGGCGATGATCTCTTCCGGCTTGCCGCTGGCGCGGGCCTGCTCGGACAAGACCGCGCGCTCGCGGTCGAGCTCGGCCTGCGAGACCGACTTGATGTCCAGCGACGACGGGTTGGCAGCGGCGACATGCATGGCGATCTGCTTGCCGAGTGCGGCCAGCTTCGCCTTGTCACCGGTCGATTCCAATCCGACGAGCACGCCGATCTTCCCCATGTTCGGGACGGTGGCGTTGTGCATGTAGGTCGCGACCACGCCGTCCTTCACGGAAACCGTCGCCATCCGGCGCAGGTTCATGTTCTCGCCGATCGTGGCCACCAAATGCGTCAATTTTTCGGCGACGGTCTGACCGTCCGAAAGCTTGGCGTTCTTCAGCGCCTCGATGTCGCCGGCGTTGAGCGCCTGCGCCGCGGCGGCCGAAACGAAGCCCTGGAACTGGTCGTTCCGGGCGACGAAATCGGTCTCGGAATTGACCTCCAGCAGCACGCCCTTCTTGTCGCCGGAAACGACGGCGACCAGGCCCTCGGCGGCGACGCGGCCGGCCTTCTTGGCGGCAGCGGCAAGGCCCTTCTTCCGGAGCCAGTCGACCGCCTGCTCGAGGTTGCCCCCGTTCTCGGCCAGCGCCTTCTTGCAGTCCATCATGCCGGCGCCCGAAACTTCGCGCAGTTCCTTGACCAGCGCGGCGGTGATCTCGGCCATGGTTTATCTCCTCAAATCTCGATGTTGATCACGTCAGAAGCGGCGGACCGGAGCCTCATCAAGCGCTCCGAATCCGCCGCTGATGACGACATATTTAGTTCGCAGCGGCGGCTTCGCTACCGGCGGATTCCGCAGGCGGGAGCTGCTCAGCCGGCAACTCTGCCGACTCGCCGATGTCCCGGCCGGTGGAGATCGCCTCCTGCTGCAGACCGTCCAGCACCGCGCCGGAGAACAGGTCGCAATAGAGCTGAATGGCGCGGATCGCGTCATCGTTCCCCGGAACCGGGAAGGTGATGCCGGCCGGCGAGGAATTGCTGTCCAGGATCGCCACCACCGGGATGCCGAGCTTGTTGGCTTCCTGGACCGCGATCGCTTCCTTGTTGGTGTCGATCACCACCAGGATGTCCGGCTGGCCGCCCATGTCCTTGATTCCGCCCAGCGCCCGGTCGAGCTTGTCGCGGTCGCGGGTCATCATGAGCTGCTCTTTCTTGGTCAGGCCGCCCACTTCGCCGCTCTCCAGCTTCTCGTCGATGTCGCGCAGGCGCTTGATCGAGTTGGAGATGGTCTTCCAGTTGGAGAGCATGCCGCCCAGCCAGCGGTGGTTGACGTAGTACTGGCCGCAGCGCTTGGCCGCGTCAGCAACCTTGTCCGAAGCCGCCCGCTTGGTGCCGACGAACAGCACGCGGCCGCCGGAGGCGGCGACGTCGCGCACGGCCTTGACGGCCTGGTCCAGCATCGGGACGGTTTGCTCGAGGTCGATGATGTGGATGCCGTTGCGGACGCCGAACAGATAGGGCGCCATCTTGGGATTCCAGCGGCGGGTGTGGTGACCGAAGTGCACGCCAGCTTCCAGCAGCTGGCGCATCGTGAAGGATGGCAAAGCCATTGTTTTAGTCCTTTTCCGGTTATGCCTCTGCGGGTGGAGTGACCCAGTCAATGACTGAGCACCGGAGCGTGGTCTGCCGGGATTTCTCCCCGACAGCGCGCGCACCCGCATGCGTTTTCAAGCGCGGCCTAAGTAGTGGATAAGTGCCGGGAAGTCCAGCGGGATTCCCGCACTGCGGCAGGCTGTTGACCAGCTCTTACGCGACTGCCGTAATGCTTTAGAAACAATTAGTTGATACCAATACTTACGGAGCCGCCGCGGCCGTGGCAACGCCCACCTTGTGGACCGAGCCGGACCGCAGGTGCTGGTCGTCGGTGAAATCGCTGCGGCTGAGACCGAAGGCCTTGGGATCGAACGAGCCCATGACGTCGGCGCGGGCGGCCGCGGCCAGTCGCCGAATGGCCGGCTCGACCTCCCTCAGGCATTCACAGACCAGGGGGGCACCGCATTCCCACACCTTGGGATGGAGTGGCGTCATAACGACCGTGACCTTCTTGCCCATCCCGCTGAGACCGATCAGGGCCTGCATCATTTCCTGACTTACGGCCGGGTCGATAAAAGGCTCCTTGATCCGGGCGGCCCCGGCTCCGATCTCGGCATCGTCCGGCGTGGGCTTGAACTCCGCCGGCAGGCCCATGCTCCCGTCAGGACGCAGCACCGTGGTGGTCTGGAGATCGGCCTCGGTCAACGGCTTCAGATCGAAGTCCTTCTGCCCGGTCTTGAACAGCCGCTTCAGGCCTTTGAGGTTGTTGTCGAAGTAACGAAAGCTGAACAGCGGCGAGAAGAAGTTGTCGATCGGGACGGCGCCGATCTTTGCATAGACGTCCGGCGAGAGGCCGAAGGTCTCTCGCGCCTTCAGGAAGGCACCGGCGTTCTTCTGCCACTTCTTGTGCATCTCGCGCTGGAAGGTGAAGGCGTCGATGTTGATGAAGACATGCTTGGTGTTGGGATTGGCGGCGGCGACGCCCAGCATGGTCAGCAGGTCCTCGTAGGACGCGCTGATCAGGGCGAGATTGTCCATCCGCTTGCAATCGGCCGCGAGGATCGGATTGTTGTCCCGGCGGAACATCATCACATGGCTGGAGCCGATCATCAGGCAGTCGGCGGTCGAGGTGCTGCCCAGCAGCAGCTTCACCGGCCTATCCTCCTCCGAGAAGGGGACGCCGATTTCGGCCCCGCGGGCGGCCTCGACATAGGCGCGGACCACGCGATCCGAGGCACGATTGCCGCGCTGGAAGACGTCGTTCACGTCGATGAAATAGTTGATTCCGCCGACCGCGCCGATAACCGCAACCGCAACGAGGGCGAACAGGGCCGCATAGCCCACCAGCCGACGCCGCGACGGGATCTCGGCGGTGACGTTCTCCGGATTGGCAGCCTGCTGATACGCCATGCCCCGGCCTAGAACTGGAAGTACAGGAATTCGGATTGCCACCCGAAGATGGCAATGAAGGCAAGCCCGAACAGCAACGCGTAGGCAAACGCCCAGCGCAGCTGCGGCCGCCAGCGCAGTGCCCGTGCCACGATCCATTCCCGGAGCTGCAATTCCGAGGGGAAGAGCGAGGGCTGGTATCGGGCGAAGAGCTCGGTCGTGTTGGGAGCCAGGAAGGCAATCACCGCGGCAATCACCACCGGCCACCAGCCGTCCAGCAGCAACTCCTGGAAGCGCGGCATGTCGAAGGCGCCTTCGCTCCACGGCGCGAACATCGAGGCGATCATGTTGCTGGCCCCGGTGAAATCGGCGGCGCGGAAGAACACCCAGCCGATCGTCACGGCCAGCATGGTCAGGAGCCAGCCGAACAGGGTCCAGGCCCTCCCCTTCGGCCGCCGCTCGCCCAGCGCCAGCACCCAGAGCCGGTGCACCACCAGAAAGAGGCCGTGCAGCCCGCCCCAGACCACGAAGGTCCAGGCGGCGCCGTGCCACAGTCCGCCGATCAGCATGGTCAGCATCAGGTTGATGAACTGCCGGGTCCGGCCATGGCGGTTGCCGCCGAGCGGGATATAGACGTAGTCGCGCAAGAAGCGGGACAGGGTCATGTGCCAGCGGCGCCAGAACTCGGTGATCGATGCGGCCCTGTAGGGCGAGAAGAAGTTGACAGGGAGCTTCAGGTTGAAGATCCGCGCCAGCCCCACCGCCATGTCCGAATAGGCCGAGAAGTCGAAGTAGAGCTGGAAGGTGAAGGCCAGCGCACCCAGCCAGGCCTCGGAGAAGGTCAGCGGTTCGTGGGCGTTGACCGCCGTGAAGATCGGCACGGTGATCTGCGACAGAGCATCCGCGATGACCGTCTTCTTGAACAGGCCGAGGCTGAAAATGGAAACGCCGGTCACGATGTTGAGGAAGACCGGGCGACTTAGCCCGGCCTGCCGCAGCTGCGGCAGCATCTCGTTATGATGGACGATCGGGCCGGCGATCAGCTGCGGGAAGAAGGTCACGAACAGGCAGTAGTCGAGCAGGCTGGTCCGCTCTGCCCTCCGCCGATAGCAGTCGGCCAGATAGGCGATCTGCTGGAAGGAATGAAACGAGATGCCGAGCGGCAGGATGATCGCGGCCAGGACGAACTCGGTGCCGCCGAGCGCGTTGACCGTGTTGACCAGGAAATGCGCGTATTTGAAGTAGCCGAGCACGAACAGGATCACGGCGATGGCCGCCGCGGCGATGGCTTTGCGGGCGGTGTCGCTCCAGCGCGCGGACAACAGCAGTTGGCCGACGATGTAGCAGAACACGATCTCGGCCAGAATCAGGAGCAGGTAGACCGGCATCCACCAGGCATAGAAGATGCAGGATGCGGCGATCAGGACCAGCTTCGCGGCGGAAGCCCCGGCGAACCGGCCGAGCAGGAAGAAGGCAAGCGCCGTTGCCGGCAGGAAGACGCAGATGAACTCAATCGAATTGAAAAGCATCGCTTCAGTCGGCCGTCACACGTGCAGGCGGTCGAGCAGGCGGTAGACTTCCGGGCGATACCCCTCCGGCGTCCGCCGCGATCGATAGTGCGATCCGACTTCCGCGTTGTTCCAGTGGTAGAGGCCGCTCAGCAGCCCGAAGAAATAGCGCACGTCGATCTCGATCTCGCACCGGGGTTGGAGATGGGATACGTCCTTCAAGCGCTGGACGGGTCCGTCTTCCGCGACATTGAAGCACAAATAACCGTCCTGGTCGCTGGGCGCGAAGCATAGCCAATAGGGCTGACGCACCGGAACCCGGCGCTTGGCTGCCCGCTGTGCGGTTTCCAGGAGCGGCAGGAGCGGCAGATGCCGGCCTTCCGTGAAATGCAGCTCCCGTTCGTAGTCATAGCCGGCAAACGGCAGCGCGGTCAGATAGGCTTCGACCTCCGCCGGGTCATATGGCCTTGTGCGGACCGCCGATGCCTCGCCGGTTTCGGTATCGTAGTAGGCCTGCCCACCATCGGCGAGAACGACGCTTTTGTCAGGGTAGAGCGCAGCCGCCTCGGTGGCGTCGGTCGTGCCGCGCAGGTGATTCAGCCCGGCCAATGGACCACCGAGGTAATACTGGCCGGCATAGGGGATGACCTTGCGCGGATCGAGCGCGCGCACGTACCGCGTATACAGGTTGAGGAACTGCTCGCGCTTGCCCGCGACTGCGCGCTCGAGTTCGGCCTGGTTCTCGAAGGCAAAGGTCTGCGGAAACGGCCCCGCGCCGGAATGCGGAATCAGCGCAACCTCGATGGTGGAGCCGGCACAAAATTTCAGCAGCGCTTCGATCTGAACCGGGTCGAAGGGATTGTCGTTCATGGCGACGATCGCCTGACCGCGATGTGTCACCGCCATCGCGGTATCGATGTTCACGATGGCGCTGGTATTCGGAACGATACCGACCCGCGTTCCGCCGAATGCCATTTCGTCGACGATCAGGGGCTCGAAGCCGTCTCGTCGCATCTTCCGCAGCAGGAAGGCCGGCTCCTGTTCGGCGATGACCAAACGCGCTGCCGGATAGGCGTCAAGGTATCGATGCAGGAAAGCCGGATCGTAATGGTCCGGATGGATGTGGGAAACATAGATGAGATCAGCCGGCCCGATCGTGGCCACGGGATCTTCAATCTTCGGATACTGATACCAGGAGCCGTCATAGGCGCCCTGCGTGAACCAAGGATCGCACAGGATCCTCACATCCGGCGTTTCTATGGCGATGCAAGCCGAGTAAATGTATCGGATGCGCATGTTCGGCTGAACAAAATTGCAAGTTGTGCAGCTTTATAGCTTTCGACGCCGCAATTTTGAAGGGATTCTTCCGGACCGCGGGCGGACTTGCTGGTTGTGAGAATTTTCCTACTCCGACTCGCGACAGCCGGCGCTCAAGCGTCCTGAATATCCATCACCCCGGGCACCGCCTTGATCGCACTGCGGACCGCGCCGGAGATGGCGAATCCGCCCTTGATGGTCAGGTCCGTCTCCCAGCCGAGATCGGCCAGATCCAGGGATATCTGCACCTTGCCCTTCCCCTTCCCGGCCCGGTCGAGAATCTGCTTGATGCCCGAGACCGGGGTCGGGTCGCGCAGGAAGATCTTGAGGCCGGCTGCGGTCGCGGCGACTGCATTGTCCAGCCCCTGCGCCTCGGCCACCATCAGCCGGAGATTCTCCTCTTCGCTCCGCACATCCACGGTCAGCAGCAGGGCACGGCCGGGTTCCAGCAGCTCGCGATACTCGACCAGCCGCTCGGAGAAGATCGTCGCCTCGTAGATGCCGGAGGCGTCGGTCATCTGCACGAAGGCATAGCGGTTGCCCTTCTGCGAGGTGCGCTCCTGCTTGCCGACCACGATGCCGGCCATCTTCGCGCGGGTGACGCCGCGCTGCTGCAGCAGCTCGGCATAGGAGACGACCTGCAGCCGCTTCAGCCCCATGCCGTAGGAATCCAGCGGATGGGCCGAGAGGTAGAAGCCGATCGCCGAAAATTCCTGCTGCAGCCGCTCCATCGGCGGCCAGTCCATGACGGACGGCAGGGTCAGCCGCACCGAGGCTGCATCGCCGAACAGGTTGTTCTGGTCCGAGCCCTTGGCGTCATGGGCGGCGTTCGACTGCCGCAGCATCTGCTCGACGGAATCGTAGACCTGCCGGCGGTTGCGGTTGAGGCTGTCGAAGGCGCCGGCGAGAACGAGGTTCTCCAACTGGCGCTTGTTCAAGCCCTTGGGGTCGATCCGCTCGCAGAAATCCTCGAGCGACTTGTAGGCGCCGCTTTTCTGGCGGGTCTCGAACATCCCCTGGACCACGCCGGCGCCGACATTCTTGATCGCGGCCAGCGCATAGCGCACGGCGAAGCTGCCGTCCGGCAGTTCTTCCGGCGCGAAGGTCGGCTCCGAACGGTTGACGTCTGGCGGCAGCAGCTTGATGCCCAGCCGCTGCAATTCCTGGCGGAAGACGTTGAGCTTGTCGGTGTTCCCCATGTCGTAGGTCATGGAGGCGGCGAAGAACTCGACCGGGTGGTTGGTCTTCAGCCAGGCGGTCTGGTAGGCGACCAGCGCATAGGCCGCGGCATGGCTCTTGTTGAAGCCGTAGCCGGCGAACTTGTTCACGAGATCGAAGATCTCGCCGGCCTTCTCGGACTTGACGCCCTTCCCGACCGAGCCGTCGACGAAGGTCTTGCGCTGCGCCTCCATCTCTTCCTTGATCTTCTTGCCCATGGCGCGGCGCAGCAGGTCGGCGCCGCCCAGCGAATACCCGGCCAGCACCTGGGCGATCTGCATCACCTGTTCCTGGTAGATCATGATCCCGTAGGTCTCTTTCAGGATCGGCTCCAGGCTCGGGTAGAGATAGTCCGGCTCTTCCTTGCCGTGCTTGCGGTTGATGAAGCTCGGGATGTTGTCCATCGGGCCGGGGCGGTAGAGCGCCACCATGGCGATGATGTCCTCGAAGCGGTCGGGCTTCAGCTTGCGGATCGCGTCCCGCATGCCCGAGCTTTCCAGCTGGAAGATGCCGGTCGCCTCGCCGCTGGCCAGGAGCTGGTAGGTCTTCGCGTCGTCGAGCGGAATGTGGTCTATATTGAGCTCGATCCCGCGCCGCTTCAGCAGCTTCACCGCGGTCTGGATGACGGTCAGCGTCTTCAGGCCGAGGAAGTCGAACTTGACCAGGCCGGCCTTCTCGACGTCCTTCATGTTGAACTGGGTGACCGGCATATCGGAACGGGGGTCGCGGTAGAGCGGCACCAGCTCGTCCAAGGGCCGGTCGCCGATCACGACACCCGCCGCATGGGTCGAGGCGTGTCGATAGAGGCCTTCGAGCTTGACCGCGGTCTGCATCAGGTTGGCAACCGCGGAATCCTCCTTGATCGCCTGTTCCAGCGCCGGCTCGCCGGCGATCGCGTCCTTCAGCTTGACCGGGTTGGCCGGGTTGTTCGGGATCAGCTTGCAAAGCTTGTCCACCTGGCCATAGGGCATCTGCAGCACGCGGCCGACGTCGCGCACCGCCGCGCGGGCCTGCAGCTTGCCGAAGGTGATGATCTGCGCGACCCTATCATGGCCGTATTTCTGCTGGACGTAGCGGATCACCTCGTCGCGGCGGTCCTGGCAGAAGTCCACGTCGAAGTCCGGCATGGAGACGCGTTCTGGATTCAAGAAGCGCTCGAACAGCAGGCCCCATTGCAGCGGGTTCAAGTCGGTGATGGTGAGTGCCCAGGCGACCACCGAGCCGGCGCCCGAACCGCGGCCGGGGCCTACGGGAATGCCTTGCGCCTTGGCCCATTGGATGAAGTCGGCGACGATCAGGAAGTAGCCGGCAAAGCCCATCTGGATGATGACGCCGAGCTCGAATTCCAGCCGCTCGCGATAGGGCTTGGCCGCCGCCTCGTCGAGCCCCATCACCTGGAGCCGCGCATCGAGGCCTTCGCGCGACTTCTGCCGCATGATCTCGATCTCGTCGCCCTTGTCCGAGAAGGGCGGCAGGATCGGCTTGCGGCTGGGTGGCATGAAGGCGCAGCGCCGGGCGATGATCAGCGTGTTGTCGCAGGCCTCCGGGATGTCGCGGAACAGCCGCCGCATCTCGCCCGCCGACTTGAAGCGGTGCTCGCGGGTCACGCGTCGCCGGTTGCTCTCGCCGACATAGGTCCCCTCGGCGATGCAGAGCAGCGCGTCATGGGCGAGATACATTCCCTCGTCGGAAAAGTAGACGTCGTTGGTCGCAACCAGCGGCAGATCGAGCTTGTAGGCGAGGTCGATCAGCGCCGCTTCAATCCGCTCTTCGATCTCGGTGCCATGGCGCATCAGCTCCACATAGAGCCGGCCCGGGAACAGGGTCATCAGGTGCTGCAAGGCCGCCTCGGCCGCTTCCCCCTGCCCGTCTCCCAGCAGCCGACCGACCTGGCCCGAAGGAGCGCCGGTCAGCGCGATCAAGCCATCGGTATGACCTGCGAGATCGGCGAGCGCGATATGCGCGACGGTGCCCGGCTCGCTGGCGATGAAGGCCTTGGAGGAAAGCTTCATCAGGTTGCCGTAGCCGGCCTCGTTCTGGGCCAGCAGCAGCAGCCGGTCCGGCGCCGGCTGCCTCATCGCATTCTTGTCCTGGTCCGGCCGCGCGATCCCCAGCAGGCAACCGGTGATCGGCTGCACGCCGGCATCCTTGGCGTAACCGGCGAATTCCATGGCCCCGAACAGGTTACCGGTGTCGGTCACCGCCACTGCCGGCATCTCGCCCCGCTTCGCCAGCTCCGCCAGGGCCTTGGGCGTGATCGCGCCCTCCGACAGCGAATAGGCGGAATGGACCCGGAGATGGACAAAATCGGCGTGCGGCATTGGGGACTCGAGCAATCAGTTTGATGATCGATCTTATCCCCTCCCCCAAGATTGGGGGAGGGCTAGGGAGGGGGTTGATGCAGCAGCGCTGTGGATAACCGAGACACATCTGGATGATCCAGCGCTGTCACGTCATGATGAAAAAAGAATCTGGGATCACCCATCGCATCTGCGAAGACAGCCTTCACGGCTGCATCAACCCCCTCCCCACCCTCCCCCGATCTCGGGGGAGGGAAATGAAAAGAGTGCCGTCGTGATGGATTTCCTGCCCAGCCTGGATCACGCCTTCTGGATCGTCGCCGGCCTCGCGCTGATCGCCGGCGCGGTGCGCGGCTTCGTCGGCTTCGGTGCGGGCATGATCATGATTCCTTTCGTCAGCGCGCTCTACGGCCCGAAGATCGGCGCCACCTCGATTCTGGTCGCCGACGGCATCCTCACCATCCCCTATATCCTGAAGTCGATCCGGATCTGCGAGCCACGCACGGTGGCACCGGTCGCCTTCGGCGCCGTGCTGATGATCCCGGTCGGCGCCTATCTGCTGACCACGGTTGACCCGACGCCGATCCGCTGGGCCATGGTGCCGATCATCGCCGGCCTGCTCGCGATCACGCTTTCCGGCTGGCGCTATCACGGCATCCCAAAAGTCGGTGTCTCGCTGACAACCGGCGCCACCTCCGGCTTCCTCTCCGGCCTGATCCAGCTCTCCGGTCCGCCGGTCGTGGTGCTGTGGATGTCAGGGCCGTTCCCGCCGCAGACCATCCGGGCCAACATCTTCGTCTATTTCGCGGTGACCAGCCTCGTCGCGGTTGTCTCCTACGCCTTGGCCGGCGTCTTCACCCGGGACCTGATCCCGGTGCTGGTGCCGATGATCCCGTGCTATGCGGTGGGACTGGCGATCGGCGGCCGCTTCTTCGGCAAGGCGGATCCGAAACTCTTCCGCCGCGTGGCCGTAGTGCTGATCGCGCTCGCGGTTGTGGTCAGCCTGCCGGTGCTGGATCCCTATCTGCGCTAGTTTCTATAGGGCGGCTTGGGAATGGCGAGATGCGCCTCGCGCAGCGCCTCCGACCAGCGGTGGCGGAGATCGGAGAAGTAGTGATCCTCCGCGTCGATCCGGTAATTCAATTCCGGCTTCAAGGTGTCGCGACGCAGCACCAAGACGTCGATCGGCAGCCCGACGCCGAGGTTGGAGCGCATGGTGGAATCCATCGAGATCAACCCGATCTTCAGCGCGTCGTAGAGCTCGCTGTCATAAGTGACCGCGCGGTCGAGCACCGGCTTGCCGTATTTATGCTCGCCGATCTGCAGGTAGGGCGTGTCGGCGGTGGCCTCGATGAAATTGCCGGCGGCGTATATCATGAACAGGCGCAGGCGGCGGCCCTTGATCTGGCCGCCCAACAGCAGCGCGATGTCGAAGTTGGAGTTATGCTGCTCGAGGCTCGGGCCATCGACGCGGTAGACCTCGCGCACCGCCTGCCCCACCATCTGCGCCGCATGAAACATGCTGGTCGCCTTGGAGAGAGTTTCGGTCTCGCCGGTCTCGGGATTCGAGAAACCTTCGCTCAAGAGCCCCAGCACCGCCTGAGAGATCGAGAGATTGCCCGAGGTCGAGATCGCCAGCATCCGGTCCGGTCCTTCGAACAGGTGCAGTTTGCGGAAGCAGGCGATGTTGTCGATGCCGGCATTGGTGCGGGTATCGGAGATGAGGACCAAGCCTTCCTTGACCAGGAGGCCGACGCAGTAGGTCATAGCCGGATCGACTCTAGCCTTGTTGCTGTTGCTGCGCAGTTTGATCGACCGTGACCGCGACCGCCAGCTTTTCGTCGGACCCGCCGACCTGGGCGCCCCGGACCGGCGCCGCCCCCAGGTAATCGAGCCCGATCGCGACCCGGACATAGGAATCGGTCGGCGAGATCCCATTGGCTGGGTCGAAGCCGACCCAGCCCAACTCGCCGACATGCGCCTCGACCCAGGCATGTCCCGCCTCCTGCGGCGTCGCCATGTCGGTGCGGAACAGATGGCCGGCGACATAACGGCAGGGAATCCCGATCGCCCGCGCGGCGGCGATGAACACATGGCTCAAGTCCTGGCAGACCCCGCGGCCGGCCTGGAAGGCCTCGACGGCGGAGGTCCCGGAATCCGTCGCGCCCACTTCGAAGATCATATGGTCGTGGAGGTCGACCAGCAGCTTGTGCAGCCGGTCGAGCGGACCGTTCCTGGCCTTCCCGGCGGCCGTGCGGGCGAAATCAATGATCGCCGCATCGGGCTTGGTGAGCGCGGTCTCGCGGAGATACAGCGCCGCCGGGAAATGCTCGGTCGCGCCGCGCACGATGCCGGCGGTGTCCTGGGTCTCGACCTCGCCATCGACCGACAGGCTGAACTGGGCGAACTCGCCCGAGGCCGAGAGCACATGGATGATGTTGCCGAAAGCATCCTCGCGTTGCCGCAAGACGCCGCCATGGTCGAGGTCGATCCGCCAGCGCCGGACATACTGGCCTTCGTGATCGCGCGGCGTCAGGCGCAGGATCTGGATCACGGACTGCGCCGGACGGTCGTAGGTATAGGCGGTTTCGTGATGGATGCGAATGCGCATGCTTATGATTCCCTTCCCCCGACTTCGGGGGAGGTTGGGTGGGGGTGCCACGCAATGATTCTATCCATGCTAAGCCAGGTATTGGGAGCTGATCGCCGAGCCCACCTTGTTGTTGTCCCCGATGAAGTTGGTGATGAACTCGTGCAGACCGCTCTGGAACACCTGCTCGATCCTGGTGGCGCCGAGCTGGCGGTTGATGGCGCGCGCCGAGCGCTGCGCCGGCCCCGCGCGGTTATAGGCGCCGGCGATCTCGTCCAGGTTGGCGACGATGTTCGAATAGCAGGCGGCGAGCGAGCGCGGCATCTGCTGATTGAGGATCAAGAGGTCGGCGATCAGCCACGGTTTGAGACTCTCGCGGTAGACCCAGTGATAGGAGGTGAGTGCCGAGACCGCGCGCAGGATCGCCGCCCATTGCGAATAGTCGATGCCGCCGCCGACTGTGGTGTCGTCAGGCAGCAGGATGTGATACTTCACGTCGAGGATGCGGGCGGTGTTGTCGGCGCGCTCGATGAAGATTCCAAGCCGGGAAAACCAATAGGCGTCGTTCCGCAGCATGGTGCGATAGCCGGACCCGTCCACCAGCAGCGAGATCTGCTTCACCCAGGCAAGGAATTTCGGCAGCGCGTTCGGCGCCAGCGCGGCGGGCTTAAGGCTTTGGAGCTCAAGCCAGGCGCCGTTGATCGCGTCCCACATTTCGCTGGTGAGCGCGGTGCGGACCGCGCGGGCATTGGTGCGGGCGATCTCGAAGCATTTGACGATCGAGGCCGGGTTGTGCGGCGAATTGATCAGGAACTGCGCCACCGTCTCGCCGGTCGCGATCTCGTGATGCTCGTGGAAGATCGGACCGCAGCCGGCGGTCGCGATGGCGCTCTCCCACTCGTTGTTCTCGCCGACATAGGAGGTCGGCAGCGAAGAAAGCCGCGCCGCCGCCTCGATGGTGCGGGCCAGGTAGTCGGCGCGCTCGATGTAACGGGAGAGCCAGAACAGGCTGTCGGCGGTCCGGCTCAGCACTCGATCACCCAGGTATCCTTCAACCCGCCGCCCTGGCTCGAATTGACCACCAGGGATCCGTCGCGCATGGCGACGCGCGTCAGCCCGCCCGGCACGATCCGCACACCGTCGGAACCGCTCAGCACGAAGGGGCGCAGGTCGACATGGCGTGGCGCCACCCCGCTCTCGACGAAAGTCGGGCAGGTCGAAAGCGACAAGGTCGGCTGCGCGATGTAACCCTCGGGATTGGCCTTGAGGCGAGCGCGAAAAGCCTCGGTCTCCGCGCTGCTCGCATGCGGGCCGACGAGCATGCCGTAGCCGCCGGAGCCGTGGGTCTCCTTCACCACCAGCTCGCCCAGGTGATCGAGCACGTATTGGAGATGCTCGGCCTCGCGGCAGCGCCAGGTCGGCACGTTCTTCAAAATCGGCTCTTCGCCCAGGAAGAACCGGATGAGGTCGGGGATGTAGCTGTAGATCACCTTGTCGTCGGCCGCCCCGGTGCCGATCGCATTCGCCAGCGTCACGTTGCCGGCCGCGTAGGCGGCGAACAGCCCGGGCACGCCGAGCGCACTGTCGGGGCGGAAGGTCAGCGGATCGATGAATTCGTCGTCGATGCGGCGGTAAATTACGTCGACCCGCTTCGGCCCCTCGGTCGTCCGCATATAGACGACTTCGTCCTTCACTTGAAGATCCCTGCCCTCCACCAGCTCGACGCCCATCTTGTCGGCGAGGAAGGAGTGCTCGTAATAGGCCGAGTTGTACTGGCCGGGCGTCAGCAGGGCGACGGTCGGATCGGAAGCGGAATTGCGCGGCGCCACCGAGCGCAGCGAGGACAGCAGCTCATTGGCATAGTTTTCGATCGGCGCCACGCGGTGCTGGCCGAACAGCTCGGGCATCAGGCGGATCGAGATCTCCCGCCCTTCCAGCATGTAGGACACGCCAGACGGTGTCCGGGCATTGTCCTCCAGAACGTAGAAATCCTCGGCATCGACCCTAACCACGTCGATGCCGCCGATATGCACATAGACCCCGTGCGGCACCTCGATGCCGGCCATCTCCGGGCGATAGGCCGGGTTCTGCCACACCAGGTCCGGCGGCACGATGCCGGCCTTGATCGCGCTCTGCGCGCCATAGACGTCGGCGAGATAGAGGTTGAGGGTCTTCACCCGCTGCTCGAGGCCCCGGGCGAGATGTTCCCATTCCGCGCGCGAGATCACGCGGGGCACGATGTCATAGGGGATGATGCGCTCTTCGCCCTGGGCGTCGCCGTAGACCGCGAAGGTGATGCCGCCGCGGCGAAAGAACAGCTCGGCCTCGAGCCGGCGCTGCTGCAGCTGCTCGCGCGGCACGGCATCCAGCCAGGCCGCGATCTTTTCGTAGGGCGCGCGGACCTTCCCCGCGGCTTCCGTCATCTCGTCAAAGGCCACCCGCGCTTCCCCTCCGCGTCAGTCCTTCGGCCATGTAGCATGCCCCGTGCCGAACTCATTATCTTTTATTGTCAGTGGGTTGACAGTCTCCACGCCCCGGAGGGACTGCTGCATTTTTGGGCATTGTGCACCGGAAACCCACCGGCGGCCATCGAATTGGCCGGCACGGTCTACTGTACCGGATACTGAATCCGCGCTCCGGCTGGTACCGCGCCGTCGCTCAGCCTTGCCGGTTCAACGCGGTCATTGGCCATCAGGTGATAGACGCTTCGACCGGCGTTGAGGAGATAGTCGGCGACGATGCGGCGATGGCACCGCCACCAGACCGCTTCCGCGCACATGATGGCCGTGCGCCGTTCCGCGGAAACCTGGAGCAAACGCTCGAAGCCCGCTTGGAACGCCGCAGACAGGGCATAGTCCGCATAATTGTGGAAACTGACATTGGTCCAGAAGCCGTTGACGTCCGGCGCGACTTCGGACTTCTTGCGCAGGCCGCCCAGTTCGCCCATGCGCAGGTAGCCGATTTGAAAGTGCTTCAGTGCCTGCGGCAGGCGGTCCTCGTTGTATTGCGGATTGGTGCGCGAACGCGGCATACGGCGGATATCGACGACAAGCCGTGCCTCGCCGGCCCGAAGCAATGTCACGAATTCCGGAATCGTGCGTGTGGAATGCCCGATAGTGAATACGGGCAAATGATCCGCCATCTCTCACCTTCCCGTTGAAACGGACCAACGCCCGTCCGGCAGGCGGGTTGCGACGCGGCGCAGGCTGGAAGATCGCAGGCCTACTCGGCCAGAAATACCACGGGTGCGCCCTCGGCGAGCTCATAGACCACCAGGGGCGCCGTCTTCTGCCCGCTCATGCCGGGGGAGCCCATGGGCATGCCCGGCACCGAGATGCCTTTGATGCCGGGTCGTTCGGCGAAGAGCTTTGCGACCGCTGCCGCCGGCACATGGCCTTCGATCACATAGTCGCCGCCGAGGATCGTATGGCAGCCGAAGAGGTGCCGCGGAATGCCGAGCGCCTGGCGGAAGGCGTCGAGATCGGCCGCGTGCTCCACGTTGACGGTGTAGCCGTGCTCCCGGAGATAGGCCGCGTGCCCCTCGCAGCAGGCGCAGCTCGGGTGCTTGATGAGTCGCAGCGAGGGTCCAGCCGATGCCTTCGCCGGCAGCAGCCCAC
This sequence comes from Dongia sp. agr-C8, assembly GCF_054658695.1. Lineage (NCBI taxonomy): Bacteria > Pseudomonadati > Pseudomonadota > Alphaproteobacteria > Rhodospirillales > Dongiaceae > Dongia > Dongia sp. agr-C8. The sequence continues at coordinate 441,744 of NZ_BAAGHZ010000004.1, read as the reverse complement.
CGAGCGCGACCATTCCCAAAAAGGCCTGGAGCAGATACCTGCGGTTCCCGTTCACGGCGTTCTTGCTAGCATCCTTCGCCGCGCGGGTCCATGCGGCGGCAAACCGCGCCGCGCGCTGGCAGCATCACGTTTTCAAAGTTTCAACGTCGTCGCCCCCGGCTGGGAGATCTGCATAGCGCCGAAACGGGCCGAGCCCGGATGGCGCTGGAACAGCGAAACTCCCAGCAGCCAGATCCTGGTTACGGTCTTGGCCGCGCCGCCGATATGCTGCTTGTAGTCTTCGTAGATGTCGCGCTCGTCGCTGACCCATTTGCCGAGATCGGCCTGGCCGCTGCGGACCGCCATATGCGATTCCAGCGGCGTCCAGCGCGGGATCGGGCAGCGGAAGGCCTCGCCGACCGGCAGGCTGCAGCTCCAGAAATAGGTCAGGTCCTGGCCGTCGTCGAACTCGGCGGCGATCGAGAGATAGTCGTGCGAGGTCAGCTGGTTTTCCGGCAGCCGCGACGGCAGCTCCTCGACGATCCAGTCCCAGCTGAGTTTTGTCCCCGGCTGCAGCGCGATATCGACCTGGCGCTGCAGGATCCCGGCATTCTTCAGCGGCTCGACGGCGATCGTGCCGTTGCCGACGTCGTTGAAGATGACCGGGCCGCCGCCCAGCATGAAGAAGTTGTGCCAGTTCGCCGGCAGCTTGCGCGGCGAACGCAGGCGCGCCAGTTCCGCCGCGACCACGCCATCGACGTCGCCATGGCCGAGCAGGCTTTCCAGCCCCGCCTGCGCGCTGCCGCGCCAGACCAGCGCCATGCCGTAGATATGCGCGTCGGCCTTGGCATAGGCCTCCTTGGGCACCGCGAGCTCGCCCTTGTCGTCCTGGAACTCGACCAGCGAGCGCGCCATCTCCAGCGGACCGCTGGCGACCGCGGTCATGGTTCCCGTATTGGCCATCGGATTGAACATCGGGCGGCTGCCGCGGGTGCGCACGTGAAAGGCAACCCCCGGCTCGACCCAGAGGTCTTGCTCCCGTGCGAGCCACACCCGGCCGCCGAGCAGGAAGGTCGCCGCCTGGCCCTTCTCCAGGCTAAGCCCGAGATCCTTCCACGGCAGCTCGCTGCCGGTGAGCTCGAAGACCCGGACCTCGCGGAGCTCCGGCGACTTTGCCCGAGCGACCAGCGCCTGCAGCCCGTCGATGAACTCCGCGCGGTCGAGAAAGCTCATGCCCATCGCCCGGCGATCGAGGATGAGCGTGGCGAGCGGCGCCGTGAGCCCGAGCGCCGCGAGCCGCTTCATCATCTCGCGGCGGTTGCTGCCCTCGGCAGGATTGTGGGAACAGCCGGCATGGTGAGGCAATGTGCACATGGTGACCCCCTCGACGTTATGAATGTCGGCAATGGACGCGGGGCAGAATAGGCCACAGCCTGGGGTTGCCGGTTAGAGCCGGTTTCCCGGATCGGACCGGGAAGTCTTCCCGCGAAGACAAAGCGGGCCCGGTCGTCTGACCGGGCCCTTCAGTCTAGGGGATAAGAACGGATCAGGCCGTTGCCGGCAGGCCGGTGAGATAGCCGACCGCGCCGCCCAGTTTGCCGCGGGCGTCGCCGTAGTTCTTGGCGATCAGCGGCTCCAGTTCCTTGTAGACCTTGATGTGGAGGCCGCTGGTCACGTTGCCGGCGTCGTCCTTCTTCAGCTCCCAATCGCCGGCATGCTGGAAGTTGGACATGATGTAGGTGAAGCCGTTCACTTCATCGACCGCGTGCAGGCCGGTCGATTCCGCGCCCGACGGGGTCGAGAGGATGCGCGAGAGCTCCTTGGTGTCCACGTTGTAGGCCCAGAGAAAGTTGTTCACGTGCATGCCGCTGTCCTCGCCGATGAAGAGGGTGCGGAGCTTCTCCGAGAACTTGATGTTGTCCGGGTTGCCGATCTTGTCGGCATGGGCGAGGTTGCCCAGCGCATCCGGCTCCTTCAGGTCCTCGCCGGCGATCAGGCCGGCCATGTGCACGGGGACCCATTCGCTGTCGATCGCGGCGCCGGTATCGTCCTTCTGGCCGCCGCTCAGGTTATGCGCATAGACCACGCCGGCCTCGATCTTGTCGACCGCGACGCCGCCGGTGCCCTCGGTCATCGCCTTGCGGACGGCGCTCATCGCCGAATAGGCGATCTTGTCCTTCACGTTGACCGTGGTGCCTTCCATCTTGGTGAAGCCCAGGCTGCCGCCCTTGACCGCGGCGTAGCGATGGGTCTCGAGGAAGGCCGCCGCCTTCTCCTGGCCGGGCAGAATCTTCACCCAGCTCGGCTTGCCGTTGAACATGATCCTGGTGAAGGTCGCGTCGTTCGGGTCCTCCTTCTTCACCTCGAGGATATCCTTGGCGGTCAGCTTGTCGGCCAGCGCCTTGATCTCGTCGCTGGTGGCATGGCCGAGATTGATCCAGGTGAGATCGGCCGAGCCGCCATTCTCCTTGGTCTTCTGGTCCCACTTGGCGACATAGAGCGTGCCGGCGGAGAGATCGCGCGGCTTGTCGGCGACGAACAAGAAGAGGCCGCCGTTGGTCGCGTCGTCGCCCATCAGCGCGGTGCGCTCGTCCGGCATCACCTGGATCAGCTCATGCGAGATGCGGCCGAGGTTGTAATGCTTCACGACCGTGCCGGTGCCGTCGGCATTGACGGTCACTTCCGGCAGGTGGCCGTAGTGATAAGGATTGGCCTTTTTCGGGTCGCCATAGAGGTTTTGGCTGAAGGCCGTGAACTCCTCGTCCTCGCTCTTGGTCGCGTCCGGCTCGTATTCCTCGCTGGAGAGATGGGTGTTCCAGGGCGAGAGGCTGGCGCCGCAGGTGATCCAGACGCCGTTGACCGGCGCGGTGTCCACATGGCTGTACTTAACCAGGCTGAGCTTGCCGGTCTTCGGGTCCTGGTCGAGGGTCAGTACGGCATATTGCGACGGCAGCTTGCCGTACATGTCGCCGCCCGCCGCGTCATAAGAGCAGTATTCGAACTGCACCACGGCGAAGAGCGGGTTGCCCTTCACGCCATCGACCTTCGGGGAGTCGAGCTTGATCAGGCTCATGCCGTCGGGCGCGTCGGAGAAGAATTGCGGCTTGGTGGCTTCCGCGGAGCTCGGGTCCAGTATCGGTCTGCCGTTGATGTCGTAATAGCCGCCGGCGATCACCGTGCCACCCTTGCCGTCCGGCACTGCCGCGCCGGTCACGAAGAACGGCTGATACTGCAGCTTGAACAGCTGCTCGGTGCCGTCGGCATATTTCACCTGCATCGAGGAGCCGACGGTGACCGTCGACATGGCCGCGGGGTTGTCGAGGCCCGGCGCCGGCATCGGGATGAACTTGGCCGAGGCGATCGCCGGCATGGCGGCCGAGGCGGTGCTCGAGAACAGCGCGGAAGCGGCGGAGCCGGCGAGCGGCAGCAGCGGCGCGTAGGCCAGGGCTTTCAAGGCCTGGCGGCGGGTGGCTTGGATCGGCTGGTTCATGACAGGTGCACTCCCTATGTCTGGCAGCGGCAGGTTCTGGGCGGGACGCGCGGCACTCGAGGGGGAATCAGGAGGCGCGCGTCCCGGAGACTAGAAGGCGTCCGTGACGGGTTTACTGCCCGTCTGTGACAGAATGATGTCGTCCCTGATTCGCGTTGTTACGAACCGATCTCGCCGCCGTCGTCCTTGGTGATGGCGAGGACGGTGGGCCGGGGCAGGCTGTCGCCGCCGTCCGGCCAATGCGAGGTCAGCTTCTCCAAGGTCTCCGAGTTCTCGCCGGGATGCTGGATCGAGACGAACAGCGTCTTGCCGTCCGGCGTGAAGCAGGGACCGGTCAATTCCGCGCCGGTCGGACAAGCCAGGAACATCCGGGTCAGCGCCCGGCCCTCGCCGTCCACGTCGGCGGCATAGAGGCCGTCGGCGATGTCGAAGTCGTTGGCGCCGTCGCTGCCGATCCAGATCCGGCCCTTGGGGTCGAAGGCGATGTTGTCCGGGCAGACGAACCAGCCGTTGGCGCTGGTGCCCGGGTTGAGCTTGGCACCCTGCTCGGCCTTAACGGGGTTACCAGCCAGCAGGAACACATCCCATTTGAAGCTGGCCGCTGCATGGTCGCCATCCGGCGGCAGCAGCTCGAGGATATGGCCCCAGGCATTCTCCGCCCGCGGGTTGGCGGCATCGACCTGGTCGGCCTTCCGCTTCTTGTTCTTGGTCATGACGGCATAGACCTTGCCGCTCACGGGATCCGGCTCGAAGTCTTCCGGCCGGTCCATCTTGGTCGCGCCGACCGTGTCGCCGGCGAGCCGCGCCTTGATCAGCACCTCGCCTTGGTCGGCGAAGCCGTTTTCCGCGGTGAGGCCGTTCGATCCATGGACCAGCGGGATCCAGGTCAGCGTGCCGTCGGCATCGAGCTTGGCCACCGAGAGCTCGCCTTCGTCGAGCAGGTTCATGTTGGCGGCGCGGTCGGTCGGGTTGAACTTGGCCGCAGTGACGAAGCGGTAGAGGTATTCGAAATAGTCGTCGTCGCCGAGATAGACCACGACCCGGCCGTCCTTGTTGACGATCGAGTTCGCCGCCTCATGCGAGAAGCGGCCGAGGGCGGTGCGCTTCACCGGCTTCGCGGCCGGATCGTAGGGATCCAGCTCCCAGACCCAGTCGAAGCGGTTGGGCTCGTTCGGCTCCTTGTCAAGCTGGAGCCGATCCTCGAACCGGGCCAAACCGTAGAAGTCCGATCCGTCATAGCCGTAGCGGTCGAGCAGATCGGCGTTCGCCGCCTTCGCGGCGTCGCCGCCGAAGGTGTCGGAGAGGCCTTCCTCGCAGGACAGGATCGTGCCCCAGGGCGTGACCCCGCCGGAGCAGTTGTAGCCGGTGCCCATCACATTCGTGCCGCTGGGATCGGCGCTGGTCTGCAACAGCTTATGGCCGGCGGCGGGTCCGCTGACCGCGAACGCGGTCAAGCCGGTGATGCGGCGGTTGTATTTGCTGTCGGCGACGATCGCCCATTGGCCGCCGGTCTTCTTGACCTCGACGATCGAATGGCCCCAGGCGGCGCTCAAGATGCCGGCCTGTTCCGCCGAGACTTTCTGGCCCGCGTCGTCCTCGGTCATGCCGGGGAACATGACATGCGGGTTGGCATATTCGTTGTTGACGCAGAGCAGGCCGTGCTCGCTGCTCTTCGAACCCATTGGCAGCGGCATGTAGCCGATGAAATCGCAGTTGTAGCCGAACTGGCCGGCCTGGGATTCCACGGAGAGCGCCTTCGGATCGAAGGGCTTGGCGCCGGCGAGGATCGGATCGCCCCAGCGCACCAGCGGCTCGGCCTTGTAGCCGGCGGGCACGTGGTGGCTGTCGTCATAGACCTTGGTGAGTTCGACAAAGGTGAGCGACGAGCTGGCCTGCGCGGCGACGGCTGGGCGGCCGAGGCCGCCGATGCCCGCCAGCGCGGCGACGCTGGTCAGGCCGAGCAGAGCGGCGCGACGGCTGAGACGTGTATCGACAAGATCGGCATAAGCGCGCGAATCGGCATTCATCTGGCAGGCCTCCCGTTTGGCTGAGGAGAGGCTTATGGGGCTGAGCCTGCGTCAGGGCGCGGACAGGAAGGTGATGGATTTGTGACGCGCTTGGAAAGCTGTGGAGAGAGCCGTCGACCCCTCACCCTGTCCCTCTCCCGCAAAGGGGAGAGGGGACGCTGTGGTGATAGCCTTTAGGAACCCCTCACACCGCGCAGCGAAGAGAATCCCCCTCTCCCCTTGCGGGAGAGGGCTGGGGTGAGGGGTCGCTCGGTCTATCCGACCGAAACCTCCTCCAGCACGCCTTCGCGGATCGTCACGACGCGGTCCATGCGCCTGGCGATCTCGAGGTTGTGGGTGGCGATCAGGCAGGCGACGCCGAAGCCCTTCACCAGCTCGGTCAGCATGGCGAAGACGTCGTCCGCGGTGTGGAGATCGAGGTTGCCGGTCGGCTCGTCGGCCAGCAGCACCTTCGGCGCGTTGGCCAAGGCTCTTGCGATGGCGACCCGTTGCTGCTCGCCGCCGGAGAGCTTGCCGGGACGGTGCTCCAGGCGGGCGGCCAGGCCGACGCGAGTCAGCAGCTCGACCGCGCGCGGGCGCGCGGCCTTGCGCGACTTGCCGGCGATCATCTGCGGGACGATCACGTTCTCCAGCGCGGAGAATTCCGGCAGCAGGTGGTGATACTGGTAGACGAAGCCCATGGTGCCGCGGCGGAGCGCGGTACGGCGGTCGTCCGACATGTCGCGGCTGGACTGGCCGGAGACGATCACCTCGCCGGCGATCGGCTTCTCCAGCATGCCGGTGATGTGCAGCAAGGTGGACTTGCCGGCGCCCGACGGGCCGATCAGCGCCACCATCTGGCCGGGATAGAGCGCAAGCTCGGCCGACTTGATGACGTCGAGCCGTCCCCCGCCCGCTTCCTTGAAGCTCTGCTGGATGCCTTTCAGCTCGAGAACCGGCCCAGGGTTTACGGGGTCACTCATAGCGGAGCGCCTCCACCGGATCGAGCCGGGCCGCGCGCCAAGCCGGATAGAGCGAGGCGAGCAAGGTCAGCGCCAGGGACATGAGCGAGATCAGCAGAACCTCCATCGGGTCCACGATCGCCGGGAGCTTCGAGAGAAAGTAGATCGTCGGATTGAAGAGGTCGGTGCCGGAAATGTTCTCCAGGAAGCGCCGGATAGTCTCGATGTTATAGGCGAAGGCGGTGCCCAACAGGCAGCCGAGCGCCGTGCCGATGATACCGATGCTGGCGCCGGACAGCAGGAAGATCCGCAGGATCGTGCCGCGGCTGGCGCCCATGGTGCGCATGATGGCGATGTTCCGTCCCTTGTCCTTCACCATCATGATCTGGCCGGAGATGATGTTGAAGGCGGCGACGATGATGATCAGCGTCAGGATCAGGAACATCACGTTGCGCTCGACCTCGACCGCGGTGAAGAAGTCGGCATTGGCCTGTTCCCAGTCGCCGATCACGTAGCTCTGCTTGTCGCCCATGCAATAAGCCGCGCGGCCGCCGTCGAAGTCGAGCTTGGTGTCGAGGGCGGCACAGATCTGCGGCTTCAGCGCCGGCACGTCCTGGATGTTGTCGGCCATGATCTCGACATCGGTCACCCCGCCCTTCTTCTGGAACAGGACCTGGCCCGTCTCCAGCGGCATGAAGATGATGCTGTTGTCATACTGGTACATGCCGACATCGAACAGTGCCACCACCCGCAGCGACTTCATGCGCGGGATCGGGCCGGCCATGGTGGTCTGGACGATCGGCGTGATCGCGGTGATCTCGCTGCCGATGCCGGCGCCGATCGACTGGGCGAGCTTGGCGCCCATGACCGCGACGTCATCGTCGGGCACGAAGTCCTGCAGGGAGCCGGCGACGATGTTGGCGGCGATCAGCTTGCGCGACTGCAGGTCGTCCTGGCGCACCGCCTTGATCAGCGCGCCGGCGCCGCCGCTGCGGGCGCCGGTGGCGAAGACCTGGCCCTGCACGGTGGGCGTGACGGAGGCCACGCCCGGCACCTTGCGCAGCTTCTCGGTGATGGCGTCGAAATCGGTGACCACCCCGGGGCCGGTACTGCTGGATAGCGTCAGATGCGCGTTGAAGCCGAGGATCTTGTTCAGCAGCTCGACATGGAAGCCGTTCATTACCGACATCACGACGATGAGCACACCAACACCGATCGTGATGCCGAGCAGCGAGAACACGGCGATGACCGAAACGAACCCTTCCTGGCGGCGGGCGCGCAGATAGCGCATCGCCACCATGCGCTCGAAGGCGTTGAAGATCATTTTGCGGTGAGCCGGTTGAGGGCTTCTTCCGCGGAAATCTCCTGCTTCTCGCCGGTCTTGCGGTTGGCGAACTCGACCTTGCCCTGTGCCGCACCGCGAGGCCCGATCACCGCCTGCCAGGGCAGGCCGATCAGGTCCATCTCGGCGAATTTCTCGCCGGCGCGGATGTCGCGGTCGTCATACAGCACCTCGACCCCGGCCTGCTGCAGCTTGGCGTAGAGATCCTCGCAGAGCTTGCCGCAGGCGGCGTCGGCGACCTTGAGGTTGATCAGGCCGACTTTGAACGGCGCGATGCTCTCCGGCCAGATGATGCCCTTCGGGTCATGGCTGGCCTCGATCACCGCGCCCACCAGGCGCGAGACACCGATGCCGTAGGAGCCCATGTGGAGCGTGACGTTCTGGCCGTCCTGGCCTTGCACCTGGGCCTTCAAGGGTTCGGAATACTTGGTGCCGAAATAGAAGATATGGCCGACCTCGATGCCGCGCGCCTGGACCTGCCGGTCGGCGGGCACCTTGTCGAACTTCGCCGGGTCGTGCTTCTCGTCGGTCGCGGCGTAGTCGGTGGTCCAGGCCTTGACGATCGGCTCGAGATCGCTCTCGTAGTCGATGCCCATCGAAAGCACATCGCGCTCGATGAAGCTCTTGTCGCAGAAGACCGCGCTCTCTCCAGTCTCGGCCAGGATGATGAACTCGTGGCTCAAGTCACCGCCGATCGGCCCGGTATCGGCCGCCATCGGGATCGCCTTCAGCCCCATCCGGGCGAAGGTCCTGAGGTAGGCGACGAACATCTTGTTATAGGCGCGCTTCGCCCCCGCATAGTCGAGGTCGAAGGAATAGGCGTCCTTCATCAGGAATTCGCGGCCGCGCATCACGCCGAAACGCGGGCGGACCTCGTCGCGGAATTTCCACTGGATGTGATAAAGCAAGGCCGGCACGTCGCGGTAGCTCTTGGCGCCGTTCCTGAAGATGTCGGTGATGACCTCTTCGTTGGTGGGCCCATAGAGCATCTCGCGCTCATGGCGGTCGGTGATGCGCAGCATCTCCTTGCCGTAGGCCTCGTAGCGACCGGATTCCTTCCAGAGGTCGGCCGACTGGATGGTCGGCATCAGCACTTCCTGGCAGCCGGTCGCGTCCTGCTCCTCGCGCACGATCTGCTCGATCTTCTTCAGCACTTTGAAGCCCAGCGGCAGCCAGGCGTAGATGCCAGCCGCGGTCTGGCGCACCAGGCCGGCGCGCAGCATCAGCCGGTGGGAGACGATCTGCGCCTCGGTGGGATTTTCCCGGAGTGTCGGCAGGAAGAAACGGGACGAACGCATGTGGTGGGGAATCCTTAAGGAATCACGGCAGGTTAGTGCGGGGTCGGTGGGCGAATTTAGGCGAGGGATTGTGGCCTGTCGAGGGCGGCGGTTTGCGGAGATTGGGGCGTGTGGTGGCGGCTCCGAGTAGCGGAACCGTCAACCCCCACCCCAACCCGCCCCCATCTTGGGGGCGGGGGTCGGATAGAGCCGTCAGTTGCCACAGCGTGTTCAGAAGAGTCCCTTCCCCCAAGATGGGGGAAGGCTAGGAAGGGGGTTGACGGTTCCGCTGCGCGGCGGCGCCAAAGCTACTTGTACGGAATCTGCTGGCGGCAGAGATCGGCCAGGGCGGCTTCCTCAGGGTCGCTGAGTTCCTGCCCGTTGTAGTAGACCCGGTCGCCATGGACCGTCACGGTGCCGACCTGGGCGTCGCCCTGAAACAGCACCGAGTTGGCGGGGATGCCGTACTTGTCCTGGAGGTCGACCTCGAGCGGGATGACGATCGTTTCCGGGAGCTTCAAGTTGTAGCCGCCATTGAGGTCGGCCGGGACCACGGTTTCGCCATGGGCGTTGACCCCAGGCTGGTATTCGACGCCCGGCGGCTGCTGGTATTCGACGATACGGTCGCAGTCCTGGCGGGTGACGGCGACGGAACTCTCCGCCAGAGCCGGTCCGGTGGCGAGGATCAACGCGATGGTTAACGCGGTGCGGCGGACGTCCATACCGCTAAGATGGGCACTTCAGCCGGCGGAATCAATCAGACCCGGATCACGTGAACGCGCGTGATCGGCTTCTTGTCGTGGTTCTTGTGAAACCAGCGGCGGGCGGCCAGGCGCGCGCATTCGGCGACTTCGCCGTCATTCTCCAGCTTGCCGGCGGAGAGATCCTCGATTGCGTCCGCCACGGCGTCGGCGATGTCTTCCTTGGCATCCGCCTCCGGGTCGCCGTCGAGCAGGCCCTCCAATGTGACCTGGGGATCGGTGATCAGGTCGCCGCGCCAGTTCATCACCAGGGAGATCAGGATGACGCCGTTGAAACCGAGCCGATGGCGGTGGCGCACCACCTCGCTGGTCATCGGCACCAGCGCCTTGCCGTCGAGGCCCCAACGGCCATGGGTCACGCGGGCCACGATCTCGGCCGGGCCGGGCGCCAGGCGGATGATGGCGCCGTTCGCCGCCTCGACCGCCTGCGGGACCTGGCATTCGCGCGCCAGCTCGGCATGGGCGCGGATATGGCGCGCCTCGCCATGGACCGGGATCGCGATCTGCGGGCGGACCCATTGATACATCTCGGTCAGCTCCGCGCGCGCCGGATGGCCGGAGACGTGGATCATCTCGTCATGGTCGGTGATGACCTCGACGTCGCGGTGAATGAGGTTGTTCTGCAGCAGCGAGATCGACTTCTCGTTGCCCGGGATGACGCGGGAGGAAAAGATCACCGCATCGCCGGCCTCCAGGTGCACATGCGGATGCTCGCCCTTGGCGATGCGCGCCAGCGCCGCGCGGGCCTCGCCTTGGCTGCCGGTGCAGATCATCACGATCTTGTCCTTGGGGAAGAAGCCGACATCGTGCTCCTCGATGAATTCCGGGAGATCGGTCAGATAGCCGTTCTCCCGCGCCGCCTCGGTCATCCGCCACAAGGAGCGGCCGACCAGCGCCACCTGGCGGTCGTTGGCCATGGCGGCCCGGGTGATGGTCTCCAGCCGCGCGACGTTGCTGGCGAAGCAGCCGACCGCCACTCTGCCCTTGCGCTCGCCGATGATCTTGGTCATCGACGGCAGGATGTCGGCCTCAGAGCCGGAGGTGCCGGGGACGAAGACGTTGGTCGAATCACAGACCATGGCGAGGACATTGCCGTCACCAAGACGGCGCAAGGCCTTCTCGTCGGTGGTCTCGCCGATGACCGGGTCGGGATCCAGCTTCCAGTCGCCGGTATGCAGCACGGTGCCGAGCTTGGTGCGCACGACGACGGCATTGGGCTCCGGGATCGAATGGGTCAGCGTGATCAGCTCGAGCTCGAACGGGCCGATCTTGAACGTGCCCGACATCGGGATCTCGGTGACCTTGGCCTTACCCTCCAGCCCGGCCTCTTTCAGCTTGCGCCGCAGCACCGAAGCGGTGAAAGGGGTCGCGTACATCGGGCAGCGGAGCTTCGGCCAGAGATAGGGCACCGCGCCGATATGGTCCTCATGGGCGTGGGTCAGCACCAGGCCGGCCAGATCCTGCACCCGTTCGGTGATGAAGCTCGGGTCCGGCATGATGACCTCGATCGACGGTGTCTCGTCGCCGCCGAAGGTGACGCCGAGATCGACCATCAGCCACTTCCCGGCATGGCCGTAGAGATTGAGATTCATCCCGATCTCGCCCGCCCCGCCCAAGGGCAGGAACAACAGCTCATCGGCGGTCGGCTTGTGGAAGTCGCTGGTGGGGGTGGCGTCGTTCAATTCTTGTTCCGTCGATAGATCTCGACCAGGCCGCGCATGGTGATGTCGGGGTCGAGGTGGTGGATGACAGGGGTGACGCCGACGAAGAGCGGCGCCAGGCCGCCGGTGGCGACCACGGCGAGGTCGGAGCCGAACTCGGTGGTGATGCGCTGGACCATGCCCTCCACCAACCCGACATAGCCCCAAAAGATGCCGGATTGCATGGCCTCGGTGGTGCTCTTGCCGATCACCCGCGCCGGGCGCTCGACGGCGATGCGGGGCAGCATGGCGGTGGCGCTGTGCAGGATCTCGACCGAGAGGTTGATGCCGGGCGAGATCGCGCCGCCCAGATAGTTGCCCTCCCCGTCCGCCACGTCGAAGGTGGTGGCGGTGCCGAAATCGACGATGATCAGCGGCTTCCGATAGGTGATATGGCCGCCGACGGCATTGGCGAGGCGGTCGGCGCCGACGGTGCTCACGGGGATATCCATCTTCACCTGGATGCCGAGCTTCACCGCCGGATCGCCGACGATGAGGGGCTTGGTCTTCAGGTGCTGCTCGCAGAGCATGGTCAGGTGGAACACCGAGGTCGGCACCACGCTGGCGATGATGGCGCCGGTGATGGCCTTGAGCTCCAGACCCGCCATGCGCATCAGCTGGTCGAGCCAGACGATATACTGGTCGGCGGTGCGCGCGGCCTCGGTCTTCAGCCGCCAGTCGCCGACCGGCTTCTCGCCGTCATAGACCGCGAATTTCACATTGGTGTTGTTGGCGTTGATGCAGAGGAGCATGTCAGCGCACCAGGTTCGGAAAGAAGATGTCGCCGGCGGCGATGCGGCGCTGCTGGCCGGAATCCAGCTGCATGACCAGCGCGCCGTCCGGGTCGAGGTCGGCGAAGCTGCCGGCCACTTCCTCGCGCTCCAGGCGCGCCACGACACGCTCGCCGATTCCGGCGGCGAAGGCCAGCCAGTCGGCGCGGATCGCCTGGAAGCCGCCCGCCACCCAGGCGTCGTAATACGGGCCGAAGACGGCGAGGAAGCGCGTCAGCAAATCTTGGGGCGCAATCGAGGGGCCGCCGGAGGCGACCAGATCGGTGGTCGGATAGAGACCGGTCTCCGGATGGGAACGGATGTTGACACCCATGCCCAGCACCAGCCAGTCGAGCCGGCCGTCCGGCTTGGTGCCGGCTTCCAGCAGCACCCCGGTCATCTTCTTGCCGTCGATCAGCAGATCGTTCGGCCATTTGTGCAGCACCTCGGCGGGCGTCAGGTCGCGCAACACCCGGCCGAGCGCCACTGCGGCGACGAAGCCGACCGTGGCGCCTTCTGCCGGCTTGCAGTCCGGGCGGAGCAGCAGGGAGACATAGAGATTGCCCACCGGCGAATCCCAGCCCCGGCCCCGCCTTCCGCGCCCCGAGGTCTGCTCGTCGGCACGGAGCACGAGACCTTCCAAGGCGCCCGCGCCGGCGTCCGCACGCAGGGCCGCGTTGGTGCTGTCGATGGACGGGACTTCCGTGATCCGGAAGGCGATCGTCATCCAGGGAACAGGCTCGCCGCGGCGCTGGTTGCGGCCTCGGCCACCGGGCCGGGCACGAAGACACCGAGCAGGACGAAGACCGCGCAGACCAGCAGCACGACGCGCAAGGTCGGGTCGGGCCGGTCGAACACGCCCTCGCCCTTGTCGAAGCACATCACCTTGATGACCCGGATGTAATAGAAGCAGCTCACCACCGAGGCGACCACGCCGATCACCGCCAGCACGTAGAGATGCGCGTCGATCGCGGCGTTGAAGACGAAGAGCTTGCCGAAGAATCCGGCGAAGGGCGGGATGCCCGCCATCGAGAACAGGAAGACGATGAAGGAATAAGCGAGCAGCGGCTGGCTCTTGGCTAGACCGGTGAGATCGGCGATCTCCTCCACCATCTCGCCCTTGCGGCGCATGGCGAGGATGACGCCGAAGGCGCCGATCGTGGTGACGATGTAGATCGCCATGAAGACCAGCACGCTCTGCACGCCGAGCTCGGTGCCCGAGGCGAGGCCGACCAGGGCGTAGCCGATGTTGCCGATCGAGCTGTAGGCCATCAGGCGCTTGATGTTGTGCTGGTTGATCGCCGCGACTGCGCCCAGCACCATCGAGAGCACCGAGATCACCACGATGATCTGCTGCCACTGGCCGAGCAGCGGGCCGAACGGGCCGATCAGCACCCGGGTGAACAGCGCGATCGCCGCCACCTTCGGGGCCGCCGCGAAGAAGGCGGTGACCGGCGTCGGCGCGCCCTCATACACGTCCGGCGTCCACATATGGAACGGCACGGCCGAGATCTTGAAGGCGAGGCCAGCGCTCAGGAACACCAGGCCGACGATCAGGCCGACGCTGGGCTGGCCGTCGGAGCCCAGCGACTTCGCCAGCACGGTGAAATCGGTCGAGCCGGTGAAGCCGTAGATCATCGAAGCGCCGTAGAGCAGCATGCCCGAGCTGAGCGCGCCGAGGACAAAGTACTTCAGTCCCGCCTCGGTGGACTTGATGGTGTCGCGGCGGAAGGCGGCGGTGACGTAGAGCGCGAGGGACTGCAGCTCCAGGCCGACATAGAGCGAAATGAGATTGTTGGCCGAGATCATCATGCTCATGCCCAAAGCGGCGATGGTCATGAGGATCGGGAATTCGAAGCGCATCATGTCGTTGCGCGCCGCATAGCCCAAGGAAATCAGGATCGCCGCGGCGGTCGCCACCAGGCTCAGCACCTTCATGAAGCCGGCGAAGCCATCGACGATGAACTGGCCGCCGAAGGCGGGCTCGGCGCCGGACGCCGGCGCCACATGCACGGCCAGATAGGCCGCGACGCAGAGTGCTGCTGCCGCCAGCCATGAGACGAGGCGCGTCGCCTTGTCGCCCTGGAACACGCCCAGGATCAGCAGCACCATGGCGGCGATTGCCAGGAAGATTTCCGGCGTCGCGGCGGCGAGGTTGAGTTCGGCGAAGCTCATCTTACTCTCCCGCGCCAGAAATATCCGATTGGGCCACGCTCTGCTGATGGCTGTGCAGCAAAGCGGTCTGGTGCGTCTTGATCAGGTTATCGACCGAGGGGCCGAAGATTGCGGTGAAGGAGCTGGGATAGATCCCCATCCACATCACGATCGCGATCAGCGGCACGAAGAGCGCGATCTCGCGGGGCGAGAGATCCAGCAGACCCTTGAGGTCCGGCTTCTCCAGCTTGCCGAAGATCACCCGGCGATAGAGCCAGAGCATGTAGGCCGCACCCAGGATCACGCCGAAGGCAATGAAGAAGGCCGCCCAGGTGTTGTCCTTGAAGACGCCGACCATGACCAGGAACTCGCCGATGAAGCCGCTGGTGCCCGGCAGGCCGACCGAGGCCATGGTGAAGATCATGAAGGCGAAGGCATAGCGCGGCATGTTGTTGACCAGTCCGCCGTAGCGGCCGATCTCGCGGGTGTGCAGCCGGTCATAGACCACGCCGACGCAAAGGAAGAGCGCGCCGGAGACGATGCCGTGGCTGAGCATCTGGAACAGCGCGCCCTCGATGCCCTGCTGGTTCAGGCTGAAGATGCCGGCGGTCACGAAGCCCATATGGGCAACCGACGAGTACGCGATCAGCTTCTTCATGTCTTCTTGCGCGAGCGCCACCAGCGAGGTGTAGATCACCGCGACGATGCTGAGCGTGTAGATCAGCGGCGTGAAATAGACCGAGGCATCGGGCAGCATCGGCAGCGAGAAGCGCAGGAAGCCGTAGCCGCCGATCTTCAGCAGCACGCCGGCCAGGATCACCGAACCCGCGGTCGGCGCTTCCACATGCGCGTCGGGCAGCCAGGTGTGGACCGGCCACATCGGCACCTTGACCGCGAAGGACGCCAGGAAGGCGAGCCAGAGCCACTTCTGCGCGCCGGGATCGAAGGCGGTCTGCATCAGGGTCGGGATGTCGGTGGTGCCGGCTTCGCCATACATGTAGAGGATCGCCAGCAGCATCAGCACCGAGCCGAGCAAGGTGTAGAGGAAGAACTTGAAGGCCGAGTAGACCCGCCGCGCCCCGCCCCAGACGCCGATGATCAGGTACATCGGGATCAGCACGCCCTCGAAGAAGACGTAGAAGGCCAGGAAGTCGAGCGCGCAGAAGGTGCCGACCATCAGGGTCTCGAGCACCAGGAAGGCGATCATGTACTCCTTGACCCGGGTGGTGATCGCTTCCCAGCTCGCCAGGATGCAGATCGGCGTCAGCAGGGTCGAGAGCAGCACGAAGGTCATCGAGATGCCGTCGACGCCCATCCGGTAGCCGATCTTCAGGCTCGGCATCCACGCCGCGTTTTCCTCGAACTGGAAGCCCGGGTTGCTGCGGTCGAAGTCGAACCAGATGGCAAGCGACAGCAGGAAGACCACGCTGGAGGTGATCAGTGCCAGCCAGCGCGCGCTCTTGGCGACGAAAGCCTCATCGCCGCGGGTGATGAAGATCAGCAGCGCGCCGACCAGCGGCAGGAAGGTCGTGAGGGAGAGGATCGGGAAAGCGGTCATTGCAGCCTCAGCCTCGGAACACGAACTGGTACCAGTACCAGGTGACCAGCGCGACCACGCCGATCATCATGACAAAGGCATAGTGATAGAGGTAGCCGGTCTGCAGCTTGCTGGCGCGGCCGGCGAGCTTGACAGTGAGCTTGGAGATGCCGTCGGGCCCGAGCCCGTCGATGATCGCCCCGTCCCCGCCCTTCCAGAAGATCCGGCCGAGCTTGATCGCGGGACGCACCAGGGTGGCGTCGAACAGCTCGTCGAACATCCACTTGCGATAGACGAAAGTGTAGATCGGGCCGAAGCCCTTGGCGATCTTCGCCGGCAGGTCGGTGCGCTTCATATAGGCGATGAAGGCGAAGCCGATGCCGATGATGCCCATGGCGAGCGGCAGCAGCTTGACCCAGGTCGGCACTTCATGCGCCTCGTGCGGCACGTGGTTATCCGGCGCAAAGAAGATCGCCGAGCCCCAGAACTCTTCCATATGCTCGCCGACGAAGTAAGGAGCGAAGGCAATACCGGCGACCACGGCGCCCACCGCCAGCACGACCAGCGGCGCCAGCATGACCCAGGGACTCTCGTGCACGTGTTCCATGGTGTGATGGTCGGCGCGCGGTTTGCCATGGAAGGTCATGAACAACAGGCGCCAGGAATAGAAGGCGGTCATCACCGCGGCAGCGATGCCGAGCCAGAAGGCGTACTGCCCCACCCCGCTATGCGCGGCGAAGGCGGATTCCAGGATCGCGTCCTTGGAATAGTAGCCGGCGAAGATCGGGATGCCGGCCAAGGCCAGGCTCCCGATCCACATCAGCGCGTAGGTGATCGGTATGAGCTTGTAGATGCCGCCCATCTTGCGCATGTCCTGCTCGTCGGACATGGCGTGGATCACCGAGCCCGAGCAGAGGAACAGCAGCGCCTTGAAGAAGGCATGGGTGAGGAGGTGGAACATGGCGGCGCCGTAAGCCCCAACGCCGGCCGCGAAGAACATGTAGCCGAGCTGCGAGCAGGTCGAATAGGCGATCACCCGCTTGATGTCGTACTGGGTGAGGCCGATCGTCGCCGCGAAGAAGGCGGTCGAGGCGCCGATCACGGTCACCACCATCTTGGCGTCGGGCGCGAACTCGAACATCGGCGAGAGCCGGCAAACCATGAACACGCCGGCGGTCACCATGGTCGCGGCATGGATCAGCGCCGAGACCGGGGTCGGGCCTTCCATCGCGTCCGGCAGCCAGGTGTGCAGCGGCACCTGGGCCGACTTGCCCATGGCACCGATGAAGAGAAGGATGCAGAGCGTGGTCAGGACATCCGGGTTCCAGGAGAGGAAATGGAAGGTCTTGCCGACCTGGTCCGGCACCAGCTGGAACACCGTCTCGAAATGCACCGAGCCGAAGATCAGGAACACGCCCATGATGCCGAGCGCGAAGCCGAAGTCGCCGACCCGGTTGACCACGAAGGCCTTGATCGCCGCGGCATTGGCGCTTGGGCGGTGGAACCAGAAGCCGATCAGCAGGTATGAGCACAAGCCCACGCCTTCCCAGCCGAAGAACATCTGGATGAAGTTGTCGGCGGTCACCAGCATGAGCATGCAGAAGGTGAACAGCGACAGATAAGCGAAGAATCGCGGCTTCGAATGGTCGTGGCCCATGTAGCCGATCGAATAGACATGGACCATGGCTGAGACCGTGGTCACCACCACCAGCATGACGGCGGAGAGCTGGTCCACCCGCACCGCCCAGTCGGCCTTGAACCCACCGGTGTTGAACCAAGTGAGCAGGGTCGTGGTGCGCGGGGTGCCGCCGAAATTGACGTCGAAGAACACGATCCAGGACATGACGGCGCAGAGCAGCAGCAGGCCGGAGGTGATGTACATCGCCGGCTTGTCGCCGATCATGCGGTTGCCGAGGCCCGCGATGAGCGCGCCGATCAGAGGCAGCAATACGATCCAGGCGTCCATCTCTGCCTCAGCCGTTCATCATGTTGATGTCTTCGACCGCGATCGAGCCGCGGTTGCGGAAATAGACCACCAGGATCGCCAGCCCGATCGCCGCTTCAGCAGCAGCAACCGTCAGCACGAACATGGCGAAAACCTGCCCCACCATGTCGCCCAGGAAATGCGAGAAGGCGACCAGGTTGATGTTGACCGCGAGCAGCATCAATTCGACCGACATCAGGATGATGATGACGTTCTTCCGATTGAGGAAGATGCCGAAGATCCCGATGGTGAACAGGATCGCCGCGACGGTCAGGTAATGCGTCAGGCCGATTTCCATGGCGTTACACCCCGCTCCCGGTCGGCACGTTCTTGATTTCCACCGAGCTCGCGTTGCGCTCGAGCTGGGTCGCGATCCGCTGGCGCTTGACGCCGGCGCGCTCGCGATGGGTCAGCACGATGGCGCCGATCATCGCCACCAGCAGCACCATGCCGGCCGCCTGGAACAGGTAGAAATACTGGGTGTAGAGCAGCTGCCCGAGCGCCTTGGTGTTGCTGGCCTGCTCCAAGGCCGGCGTGGGCGCCCCAAGGACGCCGCTGCTGGCGGTGGGGGCCACCCAGCCGCCGAAGATGAAGATGAGCTCGGCCACCAGAATCACGCCGATGATCGCGCCGATCGGCAGGTAGCGCACGAAGCCCTGCCGGAGCGCCACGAAGTTGATGTCCAGCATCATGACGACGAACAGGAACAGCACGGCGACGGCGCCGACATAGACGACGACCAGCATCATCGCCAGGAACTCGGCGCCCATCAGCACGAAGAGGCCCGCGGCGTTGAAGAAGGTCAGGATCAGGAACAGCACCGAATAGACCGGGTTGCGGTTCGCCACGACCAGCACGCCGGAAATCACGGCGACCACGGCGAAGATCCAGAAGGCGATGGCTTGGATGATCATCTCAGATGTCCCCTGGGCCTCACCGGTACGGCGCGTCGGCGTTGATGTTGCCGGCGAGCTCGGCTTCCCAGCGCTCGCCGTTCGCCAGCAGCTTGTCCTTGTTGTAGAACAGCTCCTCGCGGGTCTCGGTCGCGAACTCGAAATTCGGCCCCTCGACGATCGCATCGACCGGGCAGGCTTCCTGGCAGAAGCCGCAATAGATGCACTTGGTCATGTCGATGTCGTAGCGCGTGGTGCGACGGCTGCCGTCGGCGCGCGGCTCCGCCTCGATGGTGATCGCCTGGGCCGGGCAGATCGCCTCGCAGAGCTTGCAGGCGATGCAGCGCTCTTCGCCGTTCGGATAGCGGCGCAGCGCATGCTCGCCGCGGAAGCGGGGCGAGAGCGGGCCCTTTTGATACGGGTAGTTGATGGTCACTTTTTCCTTGAAGACATAGGAAAAGGTCAGGGCCATGCCCTTGACCAGTTCCTTGAGGAAGAAGCTGCGGATCGTGCGGTCGATCGCGCTCATTGGGATGCTCCCGTGGTAACAGCAGGGGCCGCGTTGCCGGCGGTGGCGTTCGGCAGCCAGTCGAAGGGTCCGTAGACCAGGACCGCGGAATAGAACACGACC
Source organism: Dongia sp. agr-C8 (assembly GCF_054658695.1). Classification (NCBI taxonomy): domain Bacteria; kingdom Pseudomonadati; phylum Pseudomonadota; class Alphaproteobacteria; order Rhodospirillales; family Dongiaceae; genus Dongia; species Dongia sp. agr-C8. Next base: position 422,258 of record NZ_BAAGHZ010000004.1, on the reverse strand, counting down.
ATGGCGAGGCTGAGCGGCAGGAAGACCTTCCAGCCGAGACGCATCAGCTGGTCATAGCGGTAGCGCGGGAAGGTAGCGCGCACCCAGAGGAAGCAGAAGGCGACGAAGGCGACCTTGGCGGCGAACCAGAGCGCTTGCCAGATGCCGGTCAGGATCGCGGAGTCGAACGGCTCCCAGCCCAGGATCGGCTGCCAGCCGCCGAGGAACAGGATCGCGGTCATCGAGCTCATCAGCCAGATGTTGGCGTATTCGCCGAGGAAGAAGAGCGCGAAGGTGAAGGCCGAATATTCCGAGAAATAGCCGGCGACCAGCTCGGATTCCGCTTCCGGCAGGTCGAAGGGCGGCCGGTTGGTTTCCGCCAGAGCCGAGATGAAGAACACGACGAACATCGGCAGCAGCGGGATGCAGAACCAGATCGAGGCCTGCGCCTTGACGATATCGTTGATGTTCAGGGAACCCACGCACATCAGCACGGTCACCATGACGAAGCCGATCGAGACTTCGTAGGACACCATCTGCGCCGCCGAGCGGAGCGCGCCGAGGAACGGGTATTTCGAGTTCGAGGCCCAGCCGGCCAGGATGATGCCGTAGACGCCGAGCGAGGAGATCGCGAAGAGATAGAGCACGCCGACATTGATGTTGGCGAGCACCACCCCGTCGGCAAAGGGAATCACCGCCCAGGCCACCAGGCTGAGCACGAAGGTGATCATCGGCGCCACGATGAAGGTCACGCGGCTGGCGCCGCTGGGGATGATGGTTTCCTTGAACAGCAGCTTCACGCCGTCGGCGATCGGCTGCAGCAGGCCGAACGGGCCGACCACGTTGGGGCCGCGGCGGATCTGCATCGCCGCCATCACCTTGCGCTCGGCGTAGGTGAGATAGGCCACGGCCAAAAGCAGCGGCAGGATGATGCAGACGATCATGATGATCGTGAACACCGCCGTGCCGAGATACGGCCCCATCTGCTCGATGAACCAGTTGCTAGCCATGGGTGCCACTCTTCAAATCAGTGGATGGCTTCTTCTTGGGGCTGACGAAGGCCTCGGTGCATTCCGCCATGGTCGCAGAGGCGCGGCTGATCGGGTCGGTCATGTAGTAGTTGGCGATCGGCGAAGCGAAGGGCTTCGCATCCGTCGCGCCAGCCTTGCCAAACGACTCCCAGGCGGCCGCCTCGACTGTGTTCAGGCGCTGGAAGCGCTTGTTCGCCTGATAGAGCTTCGCCCGGAGCTGGTCGAGATTGTCATAGGGGAGCGGCTTGCCGAGCTTCTCGGACAGCGCGCGCAGGATCGCCCAGTCTTCCTTGGCTTCTCCCGGCGGGAAGATCGCGAGCATGGCGAGCTGCGCCCTGCCCTCCAGGTTCATGTAGGTGCCGTCCTTCTCGGTATAGGCGGCACCCGGCAGCACGACGTCGGCACGGTGCGCGCCGCGGTCGCCGTGATGGCCCTGGTAGACCACGAAGGCCTTGCCGAGATGGCTGGGGTCGATCTCGTCGGCGCCCAGCAAATAGACGAAGTCGATCTCGCCCTTGGATGCGCCGTCGAGGATGCCGGTAATGTCGCGGCCACCGGACTGCGGGACGAAGCCGAGCTCGAGACCGGCAACGCGGCCCGCGGCGGTCTGCAGCACGTTGAAGCCGTTCCAGCCGTCCTTGATCAGGCCGCAGGAATCCGCGACCGCTTTGGCCTGCGCCAGGATCGCGGCACCGTCGGGCCGGGCCAGCGCGCCCATGCCAACGATCAGCATCGGCGCCTTGGCATTCTTCAGCACTTCGGCGAAGGCATGGCTGCCGTTGGCGATCTGGCCGAGCGTATCGGCGCCGGCGCCGAGCATCTCCACCGGATAGGTGAGATCATATTTCGCACCGATCGCGGCGACCTTGAGGCCGCCCTTCAGATAACGCTTGCGGATCCGGGCATTGACCATCGGCGCTTCCCAGCGCGGGTTGGTGCCGATCAGCAGGATCGCGTCGGCCTTCTCGATGCCGGCGATCGTGGTGTTGAAGAGATAGGAGGCACGCACCTTCGGATCGACCGCGGCGCCGTCCTGGCGGCAGTCGAGATTGCCGGAGCCCAAAGAGGTCATGACCTCTTTCAACGCGAACATGGATTCCGCGTCGCAGAGGTCGCCGGCCAGGGCCGCGATCTTCTTGCCGTCGAGCCCCTTGAGCTTGGCGGCGACGGCGTCGAGCGCCTCGGCCCAGCTGGCGGGCTTCAGCTTGCCGTCGACCCGGATATACGGGCGGTCGAGGCGCTGGCGCATCAGCCCGTCGACATTGAAGCGGCCCTTGTCGGCCATCCATTCCTCGTTCACGTCCTCGTTGAGGCGCGGCAGCACGCGCAAGACTTCGCGGCCGCGGGTGTCGAGGCGGATGTTGGTTCCGCAGGCATCGGCGACGTCGATGCTGTCGGTCTTGGTGAGCTCCCAAGGCCGCGCGGTGAAGGCGTAGGGCTTCGACGTGAGCGCACCGACCGGACAGACGTCGATCAGGTTGCCGGAGAGCTCGCTGTCGATGGTCTTCTCGACATACGTGGTGATCTCGAGATGCTCGCCGCGGCTGGTGCCGCCCAGCACCTCGACGCCGGCGATCTCGGTCGAGAAGCGGATGCAGCGCGTGCACTGGATGCAGCGCGTCATCACGGTCTTCACCAGGGGCCCGAAATCCTTGTCGGTGACGGCGCGCTTCTCTTCCGAATAGCGCGAGAAGCCGCGGCCATAGGCCATGGCCTGGTCCTGCAGGTCGCATTCGCCGCCCTGGTCGCAGATCGGGCAGTCGAGCGGATGGTTGATCAGCAGGAATTCCATGACGCCGTTGCGCGCCTTCTTGACGGCGGGCGTGTCGGTCTTGATCACCATGCCTTCGGCGACCGGCATGGCGCAGCTGGCGATCGGCTTCGGCGCCTTCTCCTGCTCGACCAGGCACATGCGGCAATTGCCCGCCACGGACAAGCGCTCGTGGTAGCAGAAGCGCGGGATTTCCTTGCCGGCCAGTTCGCAGGCCTGCAGCACGGTGATGCCCGCCGGGACCTCGATCTCGATGCCGTCAATCGTCATCTTCGGCATGGGCTTACTCCGCCGCCCGGCGCGTTGCGTACTGCGACATGCGTTCCTCGATCACCGGACGGAAATGCCGGATCAGACCCTGGATCGGCCAGGCCGCCGCGTCGCCGAGCGCGCAGATGGTGTGGCCTTCGACCTGCTTGGTGATGTCCTGCAGCATGTCGATCTCGGCGGGCTTGCCCTCGCCGCGCACGAAACGCTGCATGATGCGGTACATCCAGCCGGTGCCTTCGCGGCAGGGCGTGCACTGGCCGCAGCTCTCATGCTGGTAGAAATGCGAGAGCCGAGCGATCGCCTCGATGAGATCGGTGCTCTTGTCCATGACGATGACCGCCGCGGTGCCGAGGCCGGACTGCACGGCGCGCAGGCTGTCGAAGTCCATCAGGACTTCGTCGCAGATCGATTTCGGCAGCAGCGGCACCGAGGCGCCGCCCGGGATGACTGCCAGCAGGTTGTCCCAGCCGCCGCGCACGCCGCCGCAATGACGCTCGATCAGCTCTTTGAGCGGAATGCCCATTTCCTCTTCGACATTGCAGGGCTTGTTCACATGGCCCGAGATGCAGAAGAGCTTGGTGCCGGTGTTCTTCGGCCGGCCGAGCGCGCCGAACCAGGCGGCGCCGCGGCGCATGATGGTCGGCGTGACGGCGATGGTCTCGACATTGTTCACGGTCGAGGGGCAGCCATAGAGGCCGCAGGCCGCCGGGAATGGCGGCTTCAGGCGCGGCTGGCCCTTTTTGCCCTCAAGACTCTCGATCAGCGCGGTCTCTTCGCCGCAGATATAGGCGCCGGCGCCGCGATGCAGGAAGACGTCGTAATCATAGCCGGAGCCGCAGGCATTCTTGCCGATCAGGCCCGCCGCATAGGCCTCGTCGATCGCGGTCTGGAGATGCTTGCATTCCAGCGGGAACTCGCCGCGGATGTAGATATAGGCCGCGGTGCAGCCCATGGCGAAGCCGGCGACCAGGCAACCCTCGACCAGCGTATGCGGGTCGAAGCGCATGATCTCGCGGTCCTTGCAGGTGCCGGGCTCGGACTCGTCGGCATTGACGACGAGATAAGCGGGGCGGCCGTCGGAGGCCTTCGGCATGAAGGACCACTTCAACCCGGTCGGGAATCCGGCGCCGCCGCGGCCGCGCAGGTCCGAAGCCTTGATCTCGTTGACGATGGCGTCGCGGCCCTTGGCCAGGATGTCCTTGGTGTTGTCCCAGATGCCGCGGCGCCTGGCGCCGGCGAGCTTCCAGTCGTCCTGGCCGTAGAGGTTGGTGAAGATGCGGTCTTTGTCCTGGAGCGCCATGATTACTGCCCCGCCCCCTTCGGCAAATCTTTGAGCGTCGTCATGCCGCCTTCCGGCGCAGAGTTCAGGCGATCGACCTGCGGGCCGATCTTCGGCTGCTTCCCGGCGGCGAGCTCGTCGAGGATCTTCTCCAGGCTCGCCGGAGTCAGGTCCTCGTAGAAGTCGTCGTTGATCTGGACCATCGGTGCGTTCACGCAGGCGCCGAGGCATTCGACTTCCATGATGGTGAACTTGCCGTCGGCGCTGGTGCCGTGAAGGTCGACGCCGAGCTTCTTCTTGCACATCTCGGTCAAGCCATCCGAGCCGCGCAACCAGCAGGGCGTGGTGCGGCAGATCTGCACCAGGTGCTTCCCGACGGGCTTGAGGTTGTACATCGTATAGAAGGTCGCGACCTCGTAGACGCGGATCGGCGCCATCTCCAGCATCTCCGCGATCACGTCCATGGCGACGCGGGAGACCCAGCCCTCCTGGTACTGCGCCAGCCAGAGCAGCGGCATGACGGCCGAGGCCTGGCGGCCCTTCGGGTATTTCGCGATATGCTTCTTGGCTTCGGCGAGATTGGCTTCGCTGAAAGCAAAGCTCGTCGGTTGCACGAAGTCGGAGTTGCTGGCAGCAGCGCTCATCGGTCGATCTCACCGAAAACGATGTCGAGGGAGCCGAGGATCGCCACTGAATCCGCGAGCATGTAGCCCTTGCAGAGGAAATCCATGGCCGCGAGATGCGGGAAGCCCGGCGCGCGGATCTTGCAACGATACGGGCGATTGGTGCCGTCGGAGACGAGATAGACGCCGAACTCGCCCTTGGGCGCTTCGACGGCGGCGTAAGCCTCGCCTTCGGGGACATGGAAGCCTTCGGTGTAGAGCTTGAAGTGATGGATCAGGGCTTCCATCGAATGCTTCATCTCGCCGCGCTTCGGCGGGGCGACCTTGCGGTCGATCGAGCTGGCCGGGCCGCCCGGCATCGCCTTGATGCACTGGCGGATGATCTCGTTCGACTGCTTCATCTCCTCGACGCGGATGAGATAGCGGTCGTAGCAGTCGCCGTTCTTGCCGACCGGGATGCCGAACTGCACCTTGTCATAGGCCGCGTAAGGCTGCGACTTGCGGAGATCCCAGGGAACGCCGGAGGCGCGGATCACCGGGCCGGTAAAGCCCCAGGCGATCGCGTCCTCGGCCGAGACCGGCGCGATATCGACCAGGCGCTGCTTGAAGATGCGGTTCTCGGTCAGCAGGCCTTCAACATCCTGCAGCACCTTGGGGAATTTCTCACTCCAGGCCCAGATGTCGTCGAGAATGCCCGCCGGCAGATCCTGGTGGACGCCGCCCGGACGATAGTAAGCCGCATGGAGACGCGCGCCGGAGACGCGCTCGTAGAACTCCATCAGCAGCTCGCGCTCCTCGAAGGACCAGAGGAAGGGCGTCACCGCGCCGACGTCCATGGCATAGGCCGGGACGTTCAGCAGGTGGTTGAGGATGCGCGTGATCTCGTCGAACAAGGTGCGGATATAGAGGCCACGCTCCGGCACCTCGATGCCCATCAGCTTCTCGACCGCGAGCACGAAGGCGTGCTCCTGGCACATCGGGCTGACGTAATCGAGACGGTCGAAATACGGGATCGCCTGCAGATAGGTCTTGTACTCGATCAGCTTCTCGGTGCCGCGGTGCAGGAGCCCAATGTGGGGATCCACGCGGCGCACCACCTCGCCGTCCATCTCCATGACCATGCGCAGAACCCCGTGGGCCGCAGGATGCTGCGGCCCGAAGTTCATGGTCATCGGCTTGATCTGGGTCTCGGCCATGATTACGGCGCCTTCGGCGCACCGGAGGCGCCGGGATTGTTGGTGGGATTGGCGGTCGGGCTTGGCGAAGAAGCACCCGGCTGCGGGTTGGCCGGAGTCGGGTCCTTCGGACCCGGAGTCGCCTTCTCGTCGCCGGGGAGCACGCGCGGCTGCAGCATGCCTTCCCAGGGCGAGAGGAAATCGAAGGAGCGGAATTCCTGGCGGAGCTCGACCGGCTCGTAGATCACGCGCTTCTGCGACTCGTCGTAGCGGACTTCGATATAGCCGGTGAGCGGGAAGTCCTTGCGGAAGGGATGCCCCTCGAAGCCGTAATCGGTCAGGATCCGGCGGAGGTCCGGGTTGTCGCTGAAGAAGATGCCGTACATGTCGTAGGCTTCGCGCTCGAACCACTGGGCGCTCGGCCAGATGTCGTTGACGGAAGCGATCGCCTCCTCCTCGCCCAGCTTGGCGCGGACCCGGACGCGGATGTTCTTCTTCAGGCTCAAGAGGTGATAGACGACGTCGAAGCGCTTCTCGCGCTCCGGGTAATCGACACCGGCGACGTCGATCAGCATCTTGAACAGGCAGTTCGGATCGTCGCGCAGGAACTTCGACGCCTTCACGATGTCCGAAGGGCGGACTTCGACGGTCAGCTCGCCGAGCGTCACGCTCGTGCCGATCACCGCCTGGCCCAATGCGCCCGCGATGTAATCGCCCAGTTCGCGCAGGCTGTCGCTCATGTGCGTGGAGATCCTCGTCTAGCGCGCGATGGTGGAGGTGCGCTTGATCTTCTTCTGAAGCTGCAGGATGCCGTAGACCAGCGCCTCGGCGGTCGGCGGGCAGCCCGGCACGTAGATATCGACCGGCACGATGCGGTCGCAGCCACGCACCACGGAATAGGAATAGTGATAGTAGCCGCCGCCGTTGGCGCAGGAGCCCATCGAGATCACCCAGCGCGGCTCGGCCATCTGGTCGTAGACCTTGCGCAAGGCCGGGGCCATCTTGTTGGTGAGCGTGCCGGCCACGATCATCACGTCGGACTGGCGCGGGCTGCCGCGCGGTACCACGCCGAATCGGTCGAGGTCATAGCGCGCCATGTAGGCGTGCATCATCTCGACCGCGCAGCAGGCGAGACCGAAGGTCATCGGCCAGAGCGAGCCGGTGCGCGCCCAATTGACCAACTTGTCCATCTGCGCGACGACGAAGCCCTTGTCCTGGAGCTCGTCGGTCACCTGGCGAATCGCCTGGTCCTGTGCGGCACCCGGGGGCAGCGGCTGAAGGTTGGTGCTCACTCCCATTCCAGCGCTCCCTTCTTCCATTCGTAGATGAAGCCGACGGTCAGGACGCCGAGGAAGATCATCATCGACCAGAAACCGAACACGCCGATCTCGCCCAAGGTCACCGCCCAGGGAAAGAGAAAGGCCACTTCGAGGTCGAAGATGATGAACAGGATCGAGACCAAGTAGAAGCGCACGTCGAACTGGCGCCGCGCGTCGTCGAAGGCTTCAAAACCGCATTCATACGGGGAAAGCTTCTCGGAATCCGGCTTCTGCTTGGCCAGAAGCAGAGAGGCCGAGAGCATGACCACCGTCAGGCCGACGGCGATCACCAGAAAGATCAGGATAGGCAGGTATTCCCGAAGCAGTCCGTCCATACTCAACTCCCTCTCCCGCCGTGATCCACCCCCTGGATCCGCTCGCGAGAGGCTTTTGTGCGCCGCACTCTGTGGCATCGCGCCGATTGAAACTCCAGCAAAATCGCCGCTGGCGGCCCCGACTCAAAAGCCGCCGTACTATAGAGCCCGGCTTTACACCGCGAAAGCGCAAAAACGCCAAATTCGGCCCGACTCGGCCGTGAAGAATGTCTTCCAAGACTCTGTTTATCAAAGATGATTCCCGGTTACGGAATCAAGAATGGCGCGAGCGACGGGACTTGAACCCGCGGCCTCCGGCGTGACAGGCCGGCGCTCTAACCAACTGAGCTACGCCCGCGCATTTCGTGCCTTGAAGAGAAGATCGGTGATCCGGCAGAGCGGGTCGATCCGGCAGCGGCGCCGATGTACCCGTCCCCGGGGGTGGTGTCAACAAATGTATCGGGAGTTTGTCTCGGGCCGCTATTCTGCCCGCGATGCCCATGACCAGCCGAACCGCCGCCTGCGCCTGCGGCCAGCTCACCGTGACCTGCCGGGGCGAGCCGGTCGCGGTTTCGCTTTGCCATTGCCTGGCCTGCCAGCGGCGGACCGGCAGCAGCTACGGCATCGCCGCCTTCTTTCCCCGCGCGGCCGTGACGGTCGCCGGAGAGATGCGTGATTTCACCCGCCCGTCCGACAGCGGTTTCGACGTCACCCATCATTTCTGCCCGGGTTGCGGCAGCACCGTCTGGTGGGAGCCCCGGCGCAAGCCGGAGCTCGTCGCGGTGGCGAGCGGCGCCTTTGCCGATCCCACGTTTCCAGCGCCGACCCAGAGCGTGAACGCGGCACATCGGCATCCCTGGGTCGATCTCGCGATCCCGCCGAGACCCTGACGATTACTCCGGGCAGCGGTAGGCGTATTTGAACGACTGCTCCTGGCAGCTCATCGCGTCCACCCTGCCCTTCGGCCGGCTCTCGAAGTAGAGGTAGCGACCGCCTTCGCGGCAGCGCACGAGGTAAGCGTCCCATTGACCGCTCTCGGTCTCGCCGAGCGGCGTGAATGAATCGACGGCGTCGCACCGGTAATCCTGCGCCCGGAGCGTGGCGAAAATCTTCTTGTTGTCGATCGGCGCCAGCGGGTCGACCCGGGCGCGCTCGTGGCGCATGCCCTGGTAGAGCAGCACCAGAACGATCGCCGCCAGCACCCCGATCACCGCTTTTGCAATCATTTCCCCGCCGCCGCGTCCCGCCGCATCGGTCCAAGCTAACACCGGCGGTTGTGACGGTGAAGCGGCGCGGCGGGCATCGGTCCCGGGCGCGCCAGGAAATTTCGCGGCGGCGGTCGGCGCGCTGCAACCAACGCCCGACTCGCTGCTTTCTTGCTGCATGGCGCAGGTCCTCCAAATCGATCCGGCGGTCTTCGAAGAAGCTCCGAGCCTCGCCTCGGTCGCCGATCCTGTTGCCGCCGCGCCAAGGCCTGTTGCCGAAGTGCAACCCCAGACGCCATCCCTGCCCGCCTGGTATCTGACGCCGGTCGTCGTCATCCCGCTCGCGGCCGCAACCTTCATCATCGGCAATGTGCTGTTGATGATCCCCTGGCAGGCGCTCTGACCGACCCCGCCGCGCGCCCCGCGACAAGACCGCTGTTCGGCGCCTTTGAGCACCGGTAATCTCACCCGGCGAGCGGTTCGGGGGGATTCATGCGGGCGTTGTCCGTTGCGGCACTGGCGGTTCTGGCGGCATTTGCGGCAGGCGATCGAGCAGCCGCGGAAGATCCACCCCTGGGCGCCGGCTGCGACGACGCGGTCGCGCGCGGCGTCTGGGAGCTGGCGATCGATCTTTGCTCGCCGGAGATGCTGCCCGCCGATGCCGCACCCGCCGTCAAGGCCCGGATCCTGCTCGGCCGCGCCAAGGCGTATCGGGAAACCGGCGACCCGGATCGCGCGGCCGCCGACGCGGCGGAAGCGCAGCAACTCGACCCCAACAGCGCCGCCGCCTTCCAGGCCGCGGAAACGCAGCGCACGACGGCCAAAGGCGCGCTGCAACAATCCCTGAAGGCTGCCCAGGCTTCGTGGGATCGCGGCGACACCGCCGGCGCCCTCGCCACGCTGGACCGGATCATCGCCGACAATCCCAACAGCGCCCAGGCCTATGCCCTCAGGGCCAGCATCTATCTTGCCCGCCGCGACGACGGCCGGGCCCAGGCCGATATCCAGAGCGCCACCCGGCTCGCCCGGAATTGCGCTTTGACGCCGAAGAAGCAGGTCTACGTCTTCACCTGTCCGGAGTGACCATGGACGAAGCCCTGACCTGGATCGTGTTGGTTGTTGCGGTCGCAATAATCGGCTTCCTGTTCGGCATGTTTGCCCTGCAAGGCGTCAAGGGCGCTGCAGAGTCGAAGACTCCGGTGCCCCGGTTTCCCGGCCTCACGCCGGAACAGACTTTCGGCCTGGGCGGCGTGGTCCTGATGGCGGGCGGCCTCCTGCTCGTGGTCTGGCACTAACCAGCCCGACTCGGTTGTATTTCCGACTATAATCCTCTCGGAATGGCTGGTGGACCGGAGCGCCTATGTTCTCTTATTGTTCCTGTCATGCCGAACCCGAGGATCCGCAACTGGAAGCCGCTCTCCAGCCTGAAAAAGGGCGAGGTGCTGGAGTTCGAATGCGGCCGCTGCCATCGGACCGGACTGGTCACGTTGCTGCAACTCATCCGCCGCAACATCAGCCTGGACACGCCGATCGACGCCCTGGCGCGGAAGAGCTTCTGCAAGCGCTGCGGCTGGCCGGACCAGCGGAATCGGGTGCGGGTGCGGAACGGGCGGGATTGAGGGGAAGCGAGGGGTTCTGCCGCGCTCACCGGCAATCTACTTTACACGCCCAGTGAACTGATTAGTTTACCCGCCGCCCGGGATATCCATGTCTCCGTCCCGGGTTCTTTCGCGGCGGGCGCGAAAGGCGCCACCGAATGCACCACGGGACGCGCCGGGTTTTGTCGATTCGGCAGTGGATCAAACGACGTGCTGGAGAAGCCGGTCGATCAGCCGGCGCTTGAAGAATTTAGACCAAGATCATCCCAAGGACCATCTATGGACAGCGTTCATCCGGGCGACCCCCAAGGACTTCGGGCGGGCGAGCCTCATGCGAGCCCTTCGGGCGTGAACCGGATGCCGCCGCCGCCCGGCTGGGGCCGGCGTAGTTTCTGGTTCCTGTTCGTGCTGGTGATCGCCGCTTTGCTGATCGGCGGCGCCTATTACTACGAATACACGGTCAAGCCGGCGATGATGGCGCAGTTCTTCCAGCCGCCGCCGCCCGCGCCGGTCGAGACCGCGATCGCCCAGACCGAGGACATGCCGCGCTTCTTCGAGAGCATCGGCACCCTCACTGCCGCGCAGCAGGTGACGGTCTCGCCGCAGCTCGACGGCCGGGTCGAGAAGATCAACTTCGAATCCGGGCAATGGGTGAAGGCCGGCGAGGTGCTGGTGCAGCTCGACGACAGCACCCAGCGCGCCGACCTCGCCACCTACCAGGCCCAGGCGCGGCTGGCGGCCGCCAACTTGAAGCGCACCAAGGAGCTTGCCGCCAAGCAGTACAGCTCCAAGCAATCGGTCGATCAGCTGCAGAGCGAGCTCGACCAGGCGCATGCCGGCATCGCCAAGTCCCAGGCGATCATCGAGCACATGGTGGTAAAGGCGCCGTTCAGCGGCATGCTCGGCATCCGCCAGGTCAATCTCGGGCAGTACCTGGCGCCGGGCACCGAGATCGTGACCCTGACCGATCTCGATACCCTCTACGTGGATTTCTCCCTGCCGGAGCAGAACCGCGCGGAAATCTCGATCGACCAGGCGGTGGAGTTCCGGCTCGACGCCTTCCCCGACCAGGTGTTCCGCGGCGAGGTCGCCGCGATCGACCCGCAGGTCGATCCCAACATGCGCGCGGTCAAGGTGCGCGCGGCGCTCGGCAACGCGGACCACAAGCTGCAGCCCGGCATGTATGCCCGGATCCGCGCGATCCTGCCGCCGCAGCCCGGTGTGGTGACGATCCCGGAACCGGCGGTGGATTACACGGTCTACGGCGAATCCGTGTTTCGCCTCACGCCGGTGCCGGACAAGAAAGACCCGAACGGCAAGCCGGTCTACAAGGCCGAGCAGACCTTCGTGACCCTGGGCTCGCGTTTCGACGGCAAGGTCGCGGTGCTGAAGGGCGTCGCCCAAGGCGAGATGGTCGTGGTCGGCGGCCAGTTGAAGCTGCACAACGGCGCCGAGGTGATCCTGTCCGACCAGAAGAGCCTGCAGAACCCTGTCGAAATGCCGAAGGAATGATTGTGCGCGCCGCCATGAACCCAGTCTGTGGCACCCCCGCTCTCACCGAGGATCGCTAGATGCGCTTCACCGACATCTTCATCCGCCGTCCGGTGCTGGCGACCGTGGTCAGCCTGCTGATCCTCTTGATCGGCGCCCGCGCCTTCTTCGATCTCACGGTGCGGCAGTATCCCGAGCTGCAGAACACGGTGATCCAGGTCACCACCAGCTTCCCCGGCGCCGATCCCAACCTGATGCAGGGTTTCATCACCCAGCCGATCGAGCAGGCGGTCTCGAGCGCCGAGGGCATCGACTACATGACCTCCTCCTCGACCCAGGGCCTCTCCACGGTCAGCGTCTATGTCCGCCTGAACTACGATCCCAACAAGGCGATGACCGACGTCATGGCCAAGGTGCAGCAGGTGAAATACCTGCTGCCTCAGGAATCGAACGACCCGGTCATCATCAAGCAGACCGGCGACACCACCGCGATCATGTATATCGGCTTTGCCTCCAGCGAATTGAACGAGGCGGCGATCACCGACCATCTCAGCCGGGTCGTCCAGCCCCTGCTGGCCACGATCGACGGCGTCGCCAATGCGGAGATCCTCGGCGGCCAGACCTTCGCCATGCGTCTCTGGCTGGATCCCTCGCGAATGACGGCGCTCGGCGTCACCGCCTCCGACGTCGCCGATGCCATTCGCGCCAACAACTTTCAATCCGCGCCGGGCCAGACCAAGGGCTACTTCACCGTCTCCAGCATCACTGCCAACACCGATTTGAAGTCGCTGGACGAGTTCCGCAAGATGGTGGTGCGGGCCGCAGGCGGCACCCTGATCCGCCTGCAGGACGTCGGCACGGTCGATCTTTCGGCGCAGTCCTACGATTCCAACGTGATGATGAACGGCCAGCACGCGGTCTTCATCGGCGTGCAGTCGACCCCCACCGGCAACCCGCTGAACATCGTCGAGGACATCCGCGCCATGGCGCCCGACCTCGAGCGCAGCCTGCCGCCGACGGTGACGATGGGCATCGCCTACGACTCGACCAAGTTCATCAAGTCGTCGATCGCCGAGGTCGAGCACACCCTGGCGCTCGCGGTCGGCATCGTCATCGTGGTGATCTTCCTGTTCCTCGGCACCTTCCGCTCGGTGGTGATCCCGGTGGTCACCATTCCATTGTCTCTGATCGGCGCCTTCGTGATCATGCTGGCCTTCGGCTTCAGCATCAACCTCCTGACCCTGCTCGCCATGGTGCTGGCGATCGGCTTGGTCGTCGACGACGCGATCGTCGTCGTCGAGAACATCCACCGCCATATCGAGGAAGGGCTCACGCCGGTCCAGGCGGCGCTGCTCGGCGCCCGCGAGATCGCGGGTCCGGTCATCGCCATGACCATCACCTTGGCCGCGGTCTATGCGCCGATCGGCTTCCTCTCGGGACTGACCGGCACCCTGTTCCGCGAGTTCGCCTTCACCCTCGCCGGCACGGTGGTCATCTCGGGGATCGTGGCGCTGACACTCTCGCCGATGATGTGCTCGGTGCTGCTGAAGCGCGGCATGAACGAGGGTTGGTTCCCGCACCTCGTCGACCGCACCTTCGGCGCGACCGAGCGCTTCTATGCGCGGCGACTGAATGCCAGCCTCAACCACCGCGCCGCGGTGACCTTGTTCGGCGCGGTCATCATGGGGCTGCTCGCCTTCTTCTACCTGCATGCCCGCGCCGAGCTGGCGCCGGACGAGGACCAGGGCGTCATCTTCGCCATGGGCAAGGGGCCGCAATACGCCAATCTCGACTACACCAAGGTGTTCAGCGACCAGGTCGACAAGGTCTATTCATCCATCCCGGAGACCACCAGCCGCTTCATCGTGAACGGCTTCAGCGGCCTCAATTCCTCGATCTCGGGCATGGTGGTGAAGGAATGGGAGGACCGCAGCCGCGGCATCCAGCAGATGCTCCCCGAGGTCCAGGGCAAGCTCAACCAGATCACCGGCATGCAGGTCTTCGCCTTCAACCTGCCGTCGCTGCCGGGCGGCACCGGCGGCCTGCCGGTTTCCATGGTGATCAGCGCGCCGGAGGACTTCACCGAAATCTACAAGAACATGGAAGTCCTGAAGCAGAAGGCGCAGGCGAGCGGCCTCTTCATGGTCACCGACAGCGACCTCAACTTCAACAGCCCGATGGTCCGGGTCAACATCGACCGCGCCAAGGCCAGCGACATGGGCATCACCATGCAGGCGATCGGCGACACCATGGCGCTGATGGTCGGCGGCAACTACGTCAACCGCTTCAACCTCAACGGCCGCTCCTACGAGGTCATTCCCCAGGTCCCGCGCGGGGAACGGCTCACGCCCGAACGCCTGACCGACTACTACGTGCGCACCGTCAGCGGCGACCTGGTGCCGCTCTCCACCGTGGTGTCGGTGGGCAGCGGCATCGACCCCAACGCCCTCACCCACTACAACCAGCTCAACTCGGCGACCTTCTCGGCGGTGCCGAACATCGGCATTACCATGGGCCAGGCGGTCGATTTCCTGAACCAGACCGCCGACGAGGTGCTGCCGGCCTCCTATCACCGCGACTTCCTCTCGGAATCGCGGCAGTTCACCCGCGAAGGCAACCAGCTCGCCATCACCTTCGTTTTCGCCTTGATCATCATCTATCTGGTGTTGGCGGCGCAATTCGAGAGCCTGCGCGACCCGATCGTGATCCTGGTCAGCGTGCCGCTGGCGATCACCGGCGCGATGGTGCCGATGTTCCTGGGGATGCAAAGCCTGAACATCTACACCCAGGTCGGTTTGGTCACGCTGATCGGCCTGATCAGCAAGCACGGCATCCTGATGACCGAGTTCGCCAATCAGCTGCAGCGCAAGGAAGGCCTCGACCGGCGTTCGGCGATCCAGCAGGCCGCGGTCGTGCGCCTGCGGCCGATCCTGATGACCACCGCCGCCATGGTGGTCGGCCTTATCCCGCTGCTGATGGCGACCGGCGCCGGTGCCGCCAGCCGCTTCGCGATCGGCATCACCATCGTGCTCGGCATGGGCATCGGCACGCTGTTCACCTTGTTCGTGCTGCCGACCTTCTACACCCTGCTCGCCACCGACCACCGCGAAGCGAAACGCGAAGGCCGCAAGAGCGAGATCGAAGCGGTGTCGTAAGACGCCGAGCGTTGGATCTTCTTCCGGCGCGCCTTCTGAATCGCTAAGGCTGCATCAACCCCCTCCCTCACCCGCCCCCATCTTGGGGGCGGAAGGTGGCAAGAATCATCGCGACCGGCTGCAATCCTCGCATTCACGCAGAACCGCCTCTGCATAGAATCCCTTCCCCCAAGATGGGGGAAGGCTAGGAAGGGGATTGATGCAGCCGTGATGTCGCAGCAAGCGCGCGCGATAGTTCCAGCGCTAAAGCGCGAGGAGGCCTCAGGCCGCGCCTTTGTCCCGGCAAGGCACGATGGCGCATTTGGCAAGGCGCGCGACGTCGACAATCGCCGGGCCGAGCGCGGCGAGCACGATCAGGACGGCCAGGGCCGCGTTGCAGGTCGTGACGTTCAACATGGCGATCCTCCTCATGTCGATTCTGGGAGAGCGCCACGGTCGATCCGGGACGCCAATCGGCACCCCGTCATCATACGGTCTCAGCACCGCTTGGCAAAGTGCGCTGCAACAAGAGTGACGGTCGTCATGCTTTTTCCCGCTCCTTCTTTGGTCGCAAGCGGGCGTCATCGAAGCGAAACCACCACGACGACTGTGGAGATTCACCCGGCATCCAATGCGCTTCATCAACGAAAGTGCGCCTGAACGAGATTCAGTTGGAACGCCGGGGGCCGGCGCACATTTCGTTGAGACACCGTATTCGGGCCACGACCAGATTCGGATTTCCCATGCAGACGCCCCGCCCCGACCATTTCACCTACCCGCATGGCAGCCCCGCCGACAAGGCTGGGCAGGGTGAAATTGTCCTCAGAAAACCGTGGATGCGCGCCGTCTTCATCAGCGGGCTGGTCGGTGCTTTCGCGCTCGGCCTTGCCCTCACGCTCGCCGGCTGAGACCGCTCAGTTCGTCTCCTGATTGACGGATCCGTCCGGCGCCACCATCACGTTGACCGCATTGCCGCCGCTGCGCGCCTGGGCGTGCCAGACATTGTCACAGCCCTTGTTCAGGCCGGTGATGTCGGTATAGCCGGCCGCTTCCAGCTTCGCCTTGGCCTGCGCCGCGGTCGAGCTGTCGATCTTGTCGCCCGCCGCGCAGTTGTTGCCCGGTTGCGGCGAGACCGTCGCCTCCTGGGCGCCTGAGGGCGGCGCCATCAGAATGCAGGTGATCAAGGCAAGCAGCAGCGTCAGCAGCACCGTCTTCAGGAAGGTCGTGTCCTTGGCATAGGCCTCATGCAGGCGACCGGGTCTGGATTGGATGGCTCTCATGGTTTCATCCCTGGTGTCGGCGATGGGACCGGCCCCAGGCCGATCTCCGTGCCCGACTCAACAGCGCAGCGGGCCAAGTTGTTGCATGGATTCGCGGTCAATTCATGACGTTGGCGTGTCACCCTTGCGACGGATTTCCCGGAGTGATACCAAGGCAGCTTGTATATACAAGTTGAGGGACGATGCTCCTATGAATGCGCCCGTCACCAACCAGCGGGTGATCCGCGCCCCGCGCGGCACCCAGCTCAGCGCCAAGTCCTGGATGACCGAGGCGCCCTTGCGCATGCTGATGAATAACCTCGACCCGGAAGTCGCTGAAAATCCAGCAGAACTGGTGGTCTATGGCGGCATCGGCCGGGCCGCCCGCAACTGGGACTGCTTCGACAAGATCGTGTCCACGCTGAAGGAGCTGAACGAGGACGAGACCCTGCTTATCCAGTCCGGCAAGCCGGTCGGCGTTTTCCGCACCCACAAGGACGCCCCACGGGTGCTGCTGGCGAACTCCAACCTGGTCCCCCATTGGGCGACCTGGGAGCATTTCCGCGAGTTGGATGCCAAGGGCCTCATGATGTACGGCCAGATGACGGCCGGCTCCTGGATCTACATCGGCAGCCAGGGCATCGTGCAGGGCACCTACGAGACTTTCGTCGAAGCCGGCGTGCAGCATTACGGCGGCGACTTGAAGGGCCGCTGGATCCTGACCGGGGGTCTGGGCGGCATGGGTGGCGCGCAACCGCTGGCCGCGGTTTTCGCCGGCGCCTCGATGCTGGCGGTCGAATGCGAGCCGTCGCGGATCGAGAAGCGGCTCGAGACCCAGTATCTCGACACCAAGGCCGCGAGCCTCGACGAGGCGATGGCGATCCTCGACAAGGCGAAGAAAGACGGCAAGGCGATCTCGGTCGGGCTGCTTGGCAATGCCGCGGAAGTCTTCCCGGAAATCCTGAACCGCGGCATCCGCCCCGACATGGTGACCGACCAGACCAGCGCCCATGATCCGCTGAACGGTTATCTCCCCGCCGGCTGGAGCCTCGCCAAGGCCGCGGAGATGCGGGTGAAGGATCCCGCCGGCACGGTGAAGGCCGCGAAAGAGTCGATGGCCCTCCAGGTCAAGGCGATGCTCGGCTTCCAGAAGCTCGGTATCCCCACCTTCGACTACGGCAACAACATCCGCCAGATGGCAATGGAAGCCGGCGTCGCGAACGCCTTCGATTTCCCCGGCTTCGTCCCCGCCTATATCCGCCCGCTGTTCTGCAAGGGCGTCGGTCCGTTCCGCTGGGCCGCGCTCTCGGGCGAGGCCGACGACATCTGGAAGACCGATGCCAAGGTCAAGGAGCTGATGCCGCACGACCAGCATCTGCACAACTGGCTCGACATGGCGAAGCAGCGGATCAAGTTCCAAGGCCTGCCCGCCCGCATCTGCTGGGTCGGCCTCGGCGATCGCGCCCGCCTCGGACTCGCCTTCAACGAGATGGTCGCCAAGGGCGAGCTGAAGGCGCCGATCGTGATCGGCCGAGATCACCTCGACAGTGGCTCGGTCGCCTCGCCCAACCGCGAAACCGAAGGCATGCAGGACGGCTCCGACGCGGTCTCCGACTGGCCGCTCTTGAACGCGCTGCTGAACACGGCCTCCGGCGCCACCTGGGTCAGTCTCCATCACGGCGGCGGCGTCGGCATGGGCTTCTCGCAACATGCCGGCATGGTGATCGTCTGCGACGGCTCAAAGGAAGCGGCCGCACGACTGGAGCGCGTCCTCACCAACGACCCCGGCACCGGTGTTATGCGCCACGCCGACGCCGGCTACCAGATCGCCCAAGACTTCGCCCGCGAGAAGGGCCTGAACCTGCCGATGCTGGGGAAGTGATCGTCGTGCATTCAGTATGTGGCACCCCCACCCAATCCTCCCCCAAAGTTGGGGGAGGCCTTTGCACCGCGCTTACTTCTCCCTCCCCCGTCTTCGGGGGAGGGTTGGGGTGGGGGTGCCGCAAACTCGCTTTTGCCAGACGCAAATGACCCACGACCTCCTCCTCGAAAACTGCAACGCCGCTACAATGGCCGGCGACGCGCCCTACGGCGCGATCGAGGATGCCGCGATCGGCATCACCGCCGACCGCATCACCTTTATCGGCTCGCGCAAAGAAGCGGGCGCGGCCAGACAGCGCATCGACCTCAAGAACCGCTGGGTCACCCCGGGCCTGATCGACTGTCACACCCATATCGTCTACGGCGGCGACCGCGCCAACGAGTTCGAGCTCCGGCTCAAGGGCGCCACCTATGAAGAGATCGCCAAGGCCGGCGGCGGCATCGTCTCGACGGTGAAGGCGACCCGCGCCGCCAGCGAGGAAGAACTCGTCGCCGGCGCCGCGAAACGCCTGGCGCCGCTGCTGACGGAAGGCGTCACCACGATCGAGATCAAGTCCGGCTACGGTCTCGACCTCGAGACCGAGCGGCGGATGCTCAGAGCCGCGCGGACCCTCGGCAGGACGCTGCCGGTCACCACCCGCGCGACCTGCCTCGCCGCCCATGCCTTGCCGCCGGAATACCAGTACCGTTCCGACGCTTATATCGACCTGGTCTGCAACGAGATCACGCCGACCTTGGCGAAAGAAGGCCTGGTCGATGCGGTCGATGTGTTCTGCGAGAAGATAGCCTTCTCCGCCGAACAGACCCGTCGCGTCTTCGACGTCGCAAAGAACCTCGGCATCCCGGTGAAGCTCCATGCCGAGCAGCTCTCCGATCTCAATGGCGCGGCGCTGGCGGCCGAATACGGCGCGCTCTCGGCCGAGCATCTGGAATGGGCCAACGACGCCGGAATCGCCGCCATGGCCAAGGCCGGCACCGTCGCGGTCCTGCTGCCCGGCGCCTTCTACGCGCTGCGCGAGACCAAGCTGCCGCCGATCGACGGTTTCCGCAAGCATGGGGTCAACATGGCGCTGGCGACCGACAGCAATCCGGGCAGCTCCCCCGCTCTCTCCTTGCTGCTGATGCTCAGCATGGCCTGCACCTTCTTCCGCTTCACGCCGGAGGAAGCTTTGCGCGGCGTCACGGTGAACGCCGCGAAGGCGCTTGGACTTTCCAAGACCCATGGCACGATCGAGGCCGGCAAGGCGGCCGACTTGGTCGTGTTCGACATCGCGCGGCCCGCGGAGCTCGCCTATTGGATCGGCGGCACACCGACCGCGGCCGTCATGCGCGCCGGCCAATGGAGCCGCCAGCCGTGAAGCTCACCCATCTCACCTCCGCCGACTACAAGGTGATGCCGTGGAAGAACGGCGGCGGCACCACGACCGAACTCATGGCGGAGAATGCCGGCGGTGCGGAAGGCTATGACTGGCGCTTGAGCATCGCGACGGTCTCGGCATCCGGCCCGTTCTCCGATTTCAGCGGCTATGACCGCAGCATCATGCTGGTCGAGGGCAAGGGCTTCACCCTGGAATTCGCCGAGGCCGGGACGCATCACCTGGTGCGGAGCTTCGAGCCTCTGCGCTTCGACGGCGCGTGGCATGCCGAGTGCACCTTGATCGACGGTCCGGTGAAAGACTTCAACCTGATCGCCCGAAAGAACGTGCATGCCGTGCTGGAGGTGCTGCGCGTGACGGCGACGGAGACGCTCGCGCCGGCACGCACCACCGTGCTGCATCTCTTCCGCGGCCAGGTCACCGCCGCCGACCGCGACCTGGTCGCCGGCGACAGCCTCCGCATCGACAACGCCTCCGACGGCCTGGAGCTGATGGCCTTGCGGCCCTCGATCCTGGCCGCGATCCGGATCGGCGGCCCCGCATGACCACCGCTCTGCCCCGTCCCTACCACTTCTTCCAGGGTCAGACGCCGCTGCTGATCTCCATTCCCCATGTCGGCACCGACTTGCCGCCGGAGGTGGAAGCGGGCTTGAGCGATGCGGCGCGGCCCCTGCCCGACACCGACTGGCACCTGACCCGGCTCTATGATTTCGCCGGCGCGATGGGGGCAAGCGTGCTCGGCGCTCGCTATTCGCGCTTCACCATCGACCTCAATCGTCCGCCCGATGACAAGCCGCTCTACGCCACGGCGACGACCGGCCTCTATCCCGACATCCTGTTCGACGGCACGCCGGCGTTCAAGCCGGGCGCCGCACCCAGCGCCGAGCGGCGCGCCTTCTATCTCTCCGAGATCTGGCGGCCCTATCACGAGAAGATCGGTGACGAGCTCCGGCGCATCAAGCAGCGCTTCGGCTATGCTGTTCTGTTTGACGCCCATTCAATCCGCGGCAGCATCCCGCGGCTGTTCGATGGCGAGCTCCCCGACTTCAATATCGGGACCAACGAGGGCAGGAGCGCGGCGGCGGATCTGACGTCAAGTCTTGCGGCTGTCTGTTCCGCACCCGGCTATCGTCATGTCGTGAACGGCCGGTTCAAGGGCGGATACATCACGCGCAACTACGGCAATCCCGCTAACGGAATTCATGCCGTGCAACTCGAGCTCGCGCAGCGCACCTACATGCGCGAAGCGCTGCCCTTCGATTACCTCGAGGCGCAGGCGGAGAAGGTGCGGCCGGTGCTTCGCAAGTTTGTGGAAACGCTCATCGCTTGGAAGCCTTAGGTCTCGGCGAAGAATATTCGTGAATTCGAGCAACGGCGTTGCTTGGGAACGCAAAGAGAACTATAATCGCTAGATCGGCCCAGATCGCGAAACCCAGGTTACCGCGAGCAAGCCGCCGTGGCTGTGCTTCGCATGCCATTCCACCCGCCGATCATGCGTTTGCATAGACAGTGCATGTACAGAATCGCGATCAGTTTACAGAATCGCGATCGGTTGCAGTTCTCGCATGGGCCGCACCGGTTGCTATGCATTGACCGCTTGAGAAGGGGCCGCTGCGCCTCGCACTAATCCTCGAACAGCGGCCGCATCGCCGCGGCGAAGGCGCGGCCGGCTTCGATCTCGTCGGGATGGCGGCCGTCCTGGATCACCCAGTCCCCGGCGACCATGACGTCGCGGATCATCCGGCTGGCGCCGGCAAAGATCCATCGGCCGAGGATGTCGTCGGCTTTCACATTCGCGAGCAAGGGATGACGGCTGTCGAGCACCAGCAGATCCGCCTTGGCCCCCGCCTCGATGCGGCCGACTTTCTGCCCGAGCGCGAGCGCGCCGCCTTCGAGAGCGGCTTCATAGAGGAAGGTGCCGATATTGGCCTGGTTGCCGCCATGCAAGCGGTTGCGCCGCTCATGCTTCAGCCGCTGGCCGTATTCCAGCCAGCGCAGCTCCTCCAAGGCCGTGACCGAGACATGGCTGTCGGAGCCGATGCCGAAGCGCCCGCGCTGCTCCAGGTAGGCGACCGCCGGAAAAAGACCGTCGCCGAGATTGGCTTCGGTGGTGGGACAGAGGCCGACCACGGCGCCGCTCTTGGCCATCGCCGTGACTTCGGCCTCGTCGGCATGGGTGGCGTGGACCAGGCACCAGCGCTGGTCGATCGGCCATTTGTCGTAGAGGAACTGGATCGGCCGCTTGCCGCTCCAGGCGACGCAGTCGTCCACTTCCTTCTGCTGCTCGGCGATGTGGATGTGGATCGGCTGACCCGGCCGCATGCCCTGCAGCACGCCAGTCATCTCCTCGGGGGTCACGGCGCGCAGCGAGTGGAAGCTCGCGCCCAGGGCCGCGCGACCGTCGACGCAGTCCGATTCCAGGCTTTCGAGCAGGCCGAGATAGGCCTCCGGGTCATGGATGAAGCGGCGCTGAGCGGCGCTCGGATCCTTCCCGCCGAAGCCGCCATGGGCATACATCACCGGCAGCAGGGTGACGCGGATGCCGGTCGCTTCCGCGGCGTTGAGAATGCAGCGCGACATCTCCGCGGGGTCGGCATAAGGCCGGCCGTCGACATCGTGATGCAGGTAATGGAACTCGGCGACCGAGGTATAGCCGCCCTTCAGCATCTCGATATAGAGGAAGGCCGCGATCGCGCCGACCTGGTCCGGCTGCAATCGTCCGACCAGGCGATACATCAGCTCGCGCCAGGACCAGAAACTGTCGTCGGGATCGAGCGCCACTTCGGTAAGGCCCGCCATCGCGCGCTGGAAGGCATGCGAATGCAGGTTGATCATGCCCGGCAGGACGGGGCCGTTCACCCGCTGCTTGCCGTCGGCGGAGGCGCCCGCCGCGACCTTGGCGATCGTGCCGTCCGGCGCGACGTCGATCGCGACATTCCGAGCCCAGCCGTCCGGGAGCAGCGCCTGTTCGGCGAAGAGAGTTGCCATCAGCAGCTTCCACTCATTTGTCTGTACATGTATAGAAGTCTAGGAAGTTGTCTATATCTACATTTCTTGTCTGTGGATGAGGTTTCGTGAACGCCGACACGCCTTCCGCGCTGCCGCGCTACAGTCAGATCAAGCGGATGATCTCGTCCCGGATCCAGTCCGGCGACTGGCGCCCCGGCGACCGCATCGCCTCCGAGGCCGAGCTTGTCCGCGACATCGGCGTCAGCCGGATGACCATCAACCGGGCCCTGCGTGAGCTCACTCTCGAGGGCCAGCTGATCCGGGTCCAGGGCGTCGGCACCTTCGTCGCCGAAAGCAAGGCCCAGTCGGCCCTGTTCGAGGTCAAGAACATCGCCGACGAGATCCACGCCCGCGGCAGCCGCCACGAAGCCAGGGTTATTCTCCTGCGGCGCGAGGCTGCCAGCGAGCAGACCGCGCGGCTCTTCGAAATGAAGCCCGGCGACGAGGTCTATCATTCGACGCTGCTGCATCTCGAGAACGACGTGCCGATCCAGATTGAGGACCGGCTGGTCGATCCGCGCATGGCTAAGGACTATCTGCAGCAGGACTTCACCCGGATCACGCCCTTCGTCTACCTGACCGAGGTGGCGCCGATCTCCGAGGCCGAGCACGTCATCGAAGCCGTGCTCCCCGAGGCGGAGGAACGGCGCCTGCTCAAGATCCCGGCCAAGGAACCCTGCATCCGCCTGCATCGCCGCACCTGGAGCGACGGCAAGCTGGTCTCCTGCGTCGATCTCACCTATCCCGGCAGCCGCTATCGGCTGAGCGGGCGCTTCCGAGCGTAAGCGCGATCTGGTTGCGGCTTGCGGCATTTGCCTAAACTTCTCGAGAGCATGCGTCTCAAGGACTCTGCGCCCGCTTTCTTAACGGAACTTGAACGCGCCTCCCCGGCGATCGGTTCTTGAACCAGAGCATGGGGTTGCGCGACCATCCGACAGGAATATGCCTTTCAAGGGAGTCGCCCCGTGAAGTCCTCCGCTCTGCGCGCCGTCATCTTGGGCCTGGTCCTGGTCTTCGGCCCGACCGCCTGCCTCTCCAGCGACGCGCCCAATCTCTCCGCCGGAGATCTCGTCGAGCCGGCGGGTTTCGGCGGCGCCTATTTCGCGAGCGCCTTCCCCTACGATCCGTCGGACAACGAGACCGGTACCCTCGACGCCCAGGTCGAGGCGATCGGCGAGCGCAGCTATCGCATCACCTTCATCGAGGGCGAGCGCAAGGATGCGCCGGTTCTGCTGCGCATGCTGAAGCTCAACGATGGCCGGCTGCTCGGCGTGTTCACCGATCCCGATCCGGCCAAGGGCGCGCTCTACACGATCGCCTCGCAAGCCTCGAACGGCGGCTGGGTGTTCCGCAATGTCGAGTTCAATCCGGAACGCCGCGACCGGACCTTGCGCGATGCACTGATGCGCCATGGCGCCAGCGCGGTTGCGTTCGACGATGCGCATGACGAGATCAAGGGCAGCCTGACCGCCGCCAATCTGCGGGCCTTGTTCTCCGATCCTGACTTCACCGCGGCCCTGACGATGGAACACGGCTTCCGGCTTTCGCCGAGGATTCCGGCGGTCACCACCAACGCCTTGGATTAATCGCCTACACGCACAAAGAGCGTTACACTAGGCGCGGGTCCGGAATATAATCCGGCGGAAGGCCCCTCGCCGGGGCGCCGATCCTGCGTGCCGAATGAACCTGCGGTCACCGACGCCCCTGCTCCGCTACGGCTCCGCCGTAGCCGCCGTGATCCTCGCGATCCTTGCTCGGCAACTGCTCGATCCCTGGATCGAGGACCGGCTCCCCTTTGCCTTCCAGTATGTCGCCCTCGCCTTCGTCGCCTGGTATGGCGGCTTCGGGCCCGCCGTCCTTGCGCTCATCCTGGGCGCCCTGGGCACGCGCTACTTCATCCTCGTCCCGCGCGGTTCATTCTCGCTCGAAAACGAGCAGCAAATCTGGGGCATCCTCCGCTACTTCATCGACGGCACGGCGATCGCCCTGCTGGGTTACGCGCTGAGCGCCGTGCGTCGCCAGACGACGGCCATGCGCGCCAGCGAGACGCGCTACCGCCAGCTGGTCGAGTTCACCCTCGACGCGATCTGGATGCATACCGGCGACAAGCTCGTCTACCTCAATCCGGAAGCGGTGCGGATATTCGGCGCCGCCGATCCGGCCGAGCTGCTCGGCCGGCCGGTGGACGACATCATCCATCCTGATGAACGCGCCCGGGCGCTGGAGCGACGCAAGATGATGCGCAGCACCGGCAAGCGGGCGCCGCTCACGGTGATGAAGTTCCAGCGCGCCGACGGCACGCCGGTCCTGCTGGAAGTGCAGGCCTCGCCGATCGAGTATGAAGGCCAGCCGTCGATCGTCGCGATCGGCCGCGACGTCACCGAACGCATCCGCCTCGAGGAGCAGCTGCGGCAGTCGCAGAAGCTCGAGGCCGTGGGCCAGCTGACCGGCGGCATCGCCCACGATTTCAACAACCTGCTGACCATCATCGTCTGCAATCTCGACCTGATGAAGGAGCTGCCGAAGGTCCCGCCGTCGGCCATGCAGTCGATCGACCTTGCCCTGAACGCCGCCTTGCGCGGCGCCGACCTCACGCGACGGCTGGTCGCCTTCGCCCGGAGCCAGGCGCTGGTGCCGCAATCCTTCAGCCTCAACGACCGCGTGACAGCCACCGTCGACCTGCTGCACCGGACCCTCGGCGAACAGGTCGAGATCAAGCTGGTGCTCGAACCTGATCTCTGGCCAGCCATGGCCGACCCCAGCCAGTTCGAATCCGCCTTGGTCAACCTCGCGATCAATGCGCGCGACGCCATGGAACAGAGCGGGCGCCTCACCGTCGAGACCGCCAACACCCATCTCGATGAGGATTACGTCCGCCGCAACCCGGAAGTCGCGGTCGGCGACTACGCGGTGCTCTGCGTCTCCGATACCGGCAGCGGCATGACCGCGGAGGTGCTGGCCCGCGCCTTCGAGCCCTTCTTCACCACCAAGGCGTCGAAAGGCACGGGCCTGGGCTTGAGCATGGTCTACGGCTTCGCCCGGCAGTCGAAGGGTCATGTGAAGATCTACAGCGAGCCCGGCCGCGGCACGACGATCCGGCTCTATCTGCCGCGCGCGCTCGCCAAATCCGGCACTGCCGGCACGCGCAAACCGGACCAACTGCCGGCGGCCCGGCCGAACGAGCGGATCCTGGTGGTCGAGGACAATACCGAGGTGCGCGAGACCGTGGTGCGGCAGCTGCGCGATCTTGGTTACGACACGCTGGAAGCGCCGGGCGGCCAGGAAGCGATCGACATCCTCATCACCGACGAGCGCGTCGATCTGCTGTTCAGCGACGTGGTGATGCCGGGCGGCATGGATGGAACCCAGCTTGCCGAGGCCGCGACCGCGCTGCGTCCCGGCCTCAAGATCCTGCTCACCTCCGGCTTCGCCCGCGCCTCGATCCAGGATGGGGCGACCAGCGCCTATCTGAAGAATCTGCTCAGCAAGCCCTATCGCAAGACCGAGCTCGCGGAACGCCTGCGCTCCACGCTTGACGCCGCGGAGTAGCGCGGTTCCATGTTGCGACGGCATGGACGCCATGCTGCGGCAACGCGCCGCTGCAACCGGGCTGTCATGGAATCGACTTAAGGTCCCGAGCTGATTCAGCAGCGGACTTCCAGCGATGTTCATCGACGGACGGACACTCCCCACCGGCAGCGTGATCGAGACCGACATCGCCATCATCGGTGCCGGTGCCGCCGGCATCACGCTTGCCCGCGAGCTGCGCGACAGCGGCCGCGCGGTAACGCTGATCGAGAGCGGAGGCCTGGAGCTCGAAGCCGACACCCAGGCGCTCTATGAAGGCGAGAGCGTCGGCGTGGAATATCCGCTGGCGGAATCGCGCCTGCGTTATTTCGGCGGCACCACCAACCACTGGGGCGGCTGGTGCCGGCCGCTGCTGCCGCTCGATTTCGAGGGCCGCGACACGCTGGGCATCCCCGCCTGGCCCATCACCCGCGCCGATCTCGAGCCCTATTACCGTCGGGCTCAGTCGATCTGCCAATTGGGCGCCTTCGATTTCGACGACCCGGAGCCCTGGGAAGCCCGCACCGGTCTCGCCCCGATCGCCTTGCCCGGCGATGACCTGGTGACGCGCTTCTTCATCTACAGCCCGCCCACTCGCTTCGGCGCGGTCTATCGCGACGACGTCGCCAAGGCGGCGAACGTCCAGACCTATCTCAACACCAACGTGGTCGAGATTCTGCCGAACGAAGCGGCGAACCGGATCGAGCGGCTGAGGGTCGCGACCCTCGGCGGCAACGACTTCGAGATCCGGCCGAAGCTCTGCATCCTGGCGGTCGGCGGGATCGAGAACGCGCGACTGCTGCTGGCCTCGAACAGCGTGCAGGCGGCGGGCCTGGGCAATGGTAACGACCTGGTCGGCCGTTACTTTATGGAGCACCTGACGGCGCCGGGCGACGTGGCCGCGATCGCCCTCGCCGACGAGACGCGCATTCCCTACTACTACGTCCACACGCCGGACGTGGATCAGGCCAGCATGCGCGCCATCCTGATGCCCTCGGACGCCTATCTCCAGCGCAGCAACGGCCTCGGCATCAGCCTCTCGCTCTACGAAGCGCATAAGCCCGGCGCCGAGCCGCTCGAGCCCGCGATCATCGCCATGCTGAAGGGCCTCGGCGGGAATGCGGAGCGGACGGGCATGATCTATGGTGTCGCCTGCGCCTTGGAGCCCGTGCCCGCCGCGGAGAACCGCGTAACGTTGAGCCAGGACCGCGATGCCTTGGGCCTGCCGCGGTCGCGCCTGACCTGGCGCCCGACGCGCACCGAGCGCGACGCACTGACCCGCAACCTCGGCGCTCTCGCGCGCGGCTTCGGCGCCTGGGGCGGCGCCGTGAAGCTGCTGCTGCCGGAAGGCGCCAACTGGACCGATGACGAGATCGGCTGGGGCAACCACCATATGGGCACCACCCGCATGGCCGAAGATCCCAGGCAAGGCGTGGTCGACGCCAATGGCAGAGTGCACGGGATTGGCAACCTGCTGATCGCCGGCAGCTCGGTCTTTCCCTCCTGCGGCGCGGTCAACCCGACCTTCACCATCGTGGCGCTGGCGCTCCGCATGGCGGACCACATCAAAGGAGGCTCGTTCGGATGACGCTCACCCGACGCCATCTCCTGGCCGGCGCCGCGGCGCTGGCGGCGCTGCCGCGGCAGACCCTTGCGGACGAGGCGGATGCCCGCGAAGCGTTGCTGGCCCTACTGGCGGACCGCAACGCCACCGCCCGACTGGGCGCGGCCTGGGTGCAGCAGACGCTACAGCGACCGGAGGCGGTTTTGCGCAGCCTGCAGCAGCGCCTCGGCGGCGGTTCCAATAAACTGCAAGACGCCATTGCAGAGGATTTCCGCAATGGCGCCGTGGTGACGATCGAAGGCTGGCAGATCGCGAAGACGCAGGCCGAGCTCTGCGCCCTCGCTTATTTCGCGCTAATGGGTAGCCTCTAGAACAGCCCCTCGACCTCGCCGCGCTCGTTGAGCTTGATGTGGTTGGCCGAGGGGACGCGCGGCAGTCCGGGCATGGTCATGATCTCGCCGCAGATGACGACGATGAACTCGGCTCCGGCCGAGAGACGAATCTCGCGGATCGGCACCACGTGGTTCGAGGGAGCGCCCTTGAGATTCGGGTCCGTCGAGAAGCTGTACTGGGTCTTCGCCATGCAGACCGGATATTTGCCGAAGCCCATCTTCTCGAACTCGGCGAAGCGGTCGCGGACCACCTTGTCGGCGATGATGCCCTGGGCCCCGTATAGGTTCTGGGCGATGGTGCGGACCTTGTCCCAGAGCGGCATCTCGTCCGGATAGAGCGGCGCGAACTTGTTTGGCTTCTCGCAGAGCGCCACGACTGCATGGGCCAGCTTCTCAGTGCCGGCGCCGCCTTCGGCCCAGTGGTTGCACTCGAATGCTTCGGTGCCCAGCTCGGCGCAGAGCTGGCGGATCGCCGCCAGTTCCGCATCGGTGTCGGCGACGAAGCGGTTCAAGGCCACGATCGGGGTCACGCCGAACTTCTTCACGTTCTCGATATGGCGGGCGAGATTCGCCGCGCCCTTCTTCAGCGCCTCGACATTCTCCTTGCCGAGATCTTCCTTCGCCACCCCGCCATGCATCTTCAGCGCGCGAATGGTGCCGACGATGACCACGGCATTGGGCTTCAGGCCCGCCTTGCGGCACTTGATGTCGAAGAACTTCTCGGCGCCGAGATCGGCGCCGAAGCCGGCCTCGGTCACCACGTAGTCGGCGAGCTTCAGCGCCGCCTTGGTGGCGATCGCCGTGTTGCAGCCATGGGCGATGTTGGCGAAGGGGCCGCCATGGATGAAGGCCGGGTTGTTCTCCAGCGTCTGCACCAGGTTGGGCGCGATCGCGTCCTTCAGCAGCACGGTCATCGGGCCGTCGGCCTTGAGGTCGCGGGCATAGATCGGCTTCTTCTCGCGGGTATAGCCGACGATGATATTGCCGAGCCGCTTGGTGAGATCGTTGATGTCGGTCGAAAGGCAGAAGATCGCCATGACTTCCGAGGCGACGGTGATGTCGAAGCCGTCCTCGCGCGGGAAGCCGTTGGCGGTGCCGCCGAGCGAACCGACAATCGAGCGCAGCGCGCGGTCGTTCATGTCCATGACCCGGCGCCACTGGATTCGGCGGCTGTCGAAGCCGAGCTCGTTGCCCCAGTAGATGTGGTTGTCGATCAAGGCGGAGAGGAGGTTATGCGCGGTGCCGATCGCGTGGAAGTCGCCGGTGAAATGGAGATTGATGTCTTCCATCGGCACGACCTGGGCATAGCCGCCGCCGGCCGCACCGCCCTTCACGCCGAAGCAGGGCCCGAGCGAGGGTTCGCGCAGGCAGATCATGGTCTTCTTGCCGATCCGGTTGAGGCCGTCGCCGAGGCCCACGGTGGTGGTGGTCTTGCCCTCGCCCGCCGGCGTCGGGTTGATCGCGGTCACCAGGATCAGCTTGCCGTCCGGCTTCGAGGCCAGCGACTTGATGAAATCCATCCCGATCTTGGCCTTGGTATGGCCGTAGGGAATGAGATGCTCCTCGGGAATGCCGAGCTTCGACGCGATCTCGCGGATCGGCTTCATCTTGGCCTGGCGTGCGATCTCGATGTCGCTGCCGACTTTCTTGCTCATGGAATGCGCTCCTGACTTCCCTATGGGGCCGATTTGGGGGCGGGTCGGCCGATTAAATTGCCGAGAGATTAGTGGGCTTTAGTGACCCTTTTTTGCCTGGCCGCGACTGTTTCCCGTCGCTTTTCCGCCACAGCCCATTCCATCATGGCAAAGCCCTATGAGGGCTTCGTCACGTTTGGGCCTCGCCCAACCGGCGCAGGGCCTGGAGCCCGACCGGCGCACCGCCGAACTCGGACATGGCGTCGAGGACGGCGCCCCAGAGATACTCGGCGGAAGCGACGTCTGCCAAGAGGTGGAAGCCTGGAATCGCCCCCCGATCATCCCTAATGACGATGCCGCTCATCTTCGCCAGCGAGGTTTGCGCAATTTGGCCGGGCCGGAACTTGTGCGGCCGCAGGTCGACTCCGCAGATCTTGGCGAACATCTCCGGCGCCGCCGAACCGGTGATCATGAACCAGGCATGGCTGTCCTGCCGCGGCATCGGATAGCCGATCAGCGTCCTGGGCCTTTCCGTGCCCCAAGCCCAGGCGCCGTTAAGCTTCTCGATCAGGGCACCGGTCGCATCCAACCCGTCGATCAGGAAGATCTCGGTCGGCGCCAGGCGCGCCGCCAAGGCGCCGCCCTCCTGGCGGTAGGCCATGTTGCTGTCGGGCCCGATGGCGAGCCCCTGCCCTTGCAGCCAGTCGACCGTGCCTGCACCCTTGAAGCCGGTCCGCGGGAGGCCGGAAAGATCGGCGATCGCCATCTTCTGCGCCCTCACCAGCTCGGATTCCGGGCTGCCATAGTGCATCGGCACGGCGGCGTTGTTGATCACTTCGCAGAAGGCGCCGGCGGCCTGGGTCTCGCGGTAGATCGGCGAGCGGCGGATCTGATTCTGAGCGAAGACTTTCGGCAGGGCCATGATCACATCTCCTGCCGCTTGGCTTCGGAATCATAGAAAGGCAGCGCGACGACCCGCGCCTCGATCATCCGCCCGCCGTCTATCTTGATCGCGATCTTCGCATCCGGCTTGGCATCATCGGGATGCACATAGGCCAAGCCCACGACCTTGCCGAGATTGGGCGAATGCACCGCGGAGGTGACCCGGCCGACGATTGCGCCGTCACGGATCACCAGATGGCATTCCTCCGGACAGGGCAGCGACGGATCGTCCAGGGTGAAGCCGACCAGCTTCCGAATGAGCGGCATCTTCGCCATGATCTGGGTCGAGCGGCCCCCCACGAAGAAGGGCTTGGTCTTCGCCACAGCCCAGGGCATGTCGGCTTCCCAGACATTGGTGAGGCCGTCGGTATCCTGGCTGACGATGATATGGCCCTTCTCCAGGCGCAGCACGCGCTGCGCCTCGACGCCGAAGGGGCGGATGCCCTCGGCGGCGCCCGCCTCCATCAGCGCATCCCAAAGCGCCTCGCCATAGCCGTAGGGCACGTGGATCTCGTAGCCGAGTTCGCCGACGAAGCCGACGCGCAGCAGCCGTGCCGGAATGCCGGCGACGGTGCCCATGCGGACGCCGAGATAGGGGAAGGCCTCGGCCGAGAGGTCGATGCCAGTGCAAACCTTCTGCAGCACCTGCCGGGATTTCGGCCCGGCGATGTTCACGCCGGCGTAAGCGGCCGTGACGTTGGCGACATCGACGTCCAGCCGCCACTGCGCGTTCCATTGCAGCATCGAGCGGTAGACCGCATCGACCCCGCTGGTGGTGGCGGTGACGTAGAAATGCTCTTCCGAGAAGCGGCAGGCCACACCGTCATCGGTGATGACGCCGGCCTGGTCGGTCATCAGCACGTAGCGCGACTTGCCGACCGCGAGCTTGGTGTAGGTGAAAGTGTACATTCGGTTCAGGAACTCGGCCGCATCCGGCCCGCGCACGTCGAGGCCGCCCAGGGTCGAGACGTCGATCAGGCCGACATTGTTGCGAACCGCCTGGACTTCCTCGCGGATCGCCTTGTCGCGGTCGGCCTTCTTGCCGTAATAGGCCGGGCGCCACCAGATACCGGCCGGCATCATCTGCGCGCCCAGCTCCAGGTGGCGGTGGTGCATCGCCGTGCGGCGCTCGGGATCGAAGATCCGGCCGGCGAGATGGCCGAATTTTTCCGGCGTGTAAGGCGGACGCTGGGTGGTCACCGTCATCGAGGCCAGGTCGCGCCCCGTCTCGCGGGCCACGATGCGCACCGCGGCCACGGCCGAGTGCTTGCCTTGCGACGGGCCCATGCCGACGGTGGAATAGCGCTTCAACAGCTCGACATTGTCGAAGCCATCGGCGATGCCGTTGATCAGGTCCTCGTACTTGAGGTCCTCGTCGAAATCGACGAACTCGCCGCCTTTGGCATGCGGGAAGATCGGCCAGGGATGGGTCTGGTTGCCGGCGCAGATCTCACCGGGACTGGCTGGTTCCGCGCCGACCGAAAGCCCCGCCTGCTTCGCCGCCTGCCAGCCGGCCCGGGCGCCGTCCGCGCACACCTGGTCTAGGCTGAACACGCCGCCGACCGAGCCCGCCGCATAGATGCCGGCCGGCAGATGGTCGAGCTGGAACATCGCGCTTTCGACGCAGTATTGAAACTTGGCGCCGGCATGGAGCAGCAGATGCGCCGCCGGGCTATAGCCGGTCGACATCAGCACCAAGTCGCAGTCGTAGCTCGCGGTCGGATCGCCGAGCTGGCCTTCGGCGACGATCGGCGCCACCGCGACGCCAATCACATGTTCCTTGTTGTGGTGGTAGGCCTCCTGGATCGCCGAGCCGGTCACTACCGGCACGCCGGCCTTGCGCACCGCAAAGGACAGCGGCGTCACCGGTGGCACCTCGCGGAGATCGACAACGGCGGCGACCTCGCTGCCGATCTTCAGCAGGTCGATCGCCTGGGCATAGCCGTCGTCATTGGCGGTGAGGACCACGGCCCGCTTGCCCGGCCGGACGCCGTAGAAATGGATCAGCCGTTGCGCCGCCGAGCCCAGCATGATGCCGGGCAGGTCGTTGTTGCGGAACACGGCCGGCTGCTCGATCGACCCGGTTGCCACCACCACCGATTTGGCGCGTAACTTGTAAAAGCGGTGGCCGCGGACGATCGGGATCCAGTTATCGGCAAAGAGGCCGGTCACCACCGCATCGGTCATGACCTTGATGTTGGCCGCGGCCTTGACCGCGCCGAGCAGGTCGCCGTCGGCCTTACAGGCCGCCTCGCCGCTCTCGTCGAAGC
This sequence comes from Dongia sp. agr-C8, assembly GCF_054658695.1. Classification (NCBI taxonomy): domain Bacteria; kingdom Pseudomonadati; phylum Pseudomonadota; class Alphaproteobacteria; order Rhodospirillales; family Dongiaceae; genus Dongia; species Dongia sp. agr-C8. The sequence goes on along the minus strand of NZ_BAAGHZ010000004.1, from coordinate 389,175 downwards.
GCGCGTAGTTGAGGCAGCCGCCGAGTTTCGGATTCTCGTCGATCAGGATGACTTCGCCGCCGGCCTTCGCAGCCTCGATTGCTGCGGCCATGCCGGCCGGCCCGCCACCGATCACCGCGACATCGGCGAAGAGATACTGCTTGTCGTAATAGCCATGGTGCGCGTGCGGGTCGATCTTGCCGAGGCCCGCCATCCTGCGGACGATCGGTTCCCAGAATTTCCAGGAGCTGCGCTTCTCGTGGAAGGTCTTGTAATAGAAGCCCACGGGGAGGAATTTCGAGACCCATTCGACGAAGCGGCCGGCATCGCTCTCGAAGGAGCCGAAGTAATTCTGGCCCTCGACCACCAGGCCCGGCGCGATCTTGCGCTTGTCGGCGAGACAGTTCGGCTCGTCGGCGACTTGGACCAGGGTGTTGGCGTCCTGGCCGATCATGGTCAGCACGCCGCGCGGCCGGTGGTATTTGAAGCTGCGCGAGACGATCCATTGGCCGTTGGCGCAGAGCGCGCTGGCAATGGTGTCGCCTTCATAGCCTTCGACGAAGGCGCCTTCGAAGCTGAAGGTGACCGGCTTCGTCCGGTCGATGAACTGGCCGCGATTGGGCAGGCGGTTCATGCCGCCATAGGATACGGGCGCATTCATGGTTTCGCTCCCGCAAAGTCGACGCGCGACTTGAAGACCTCGGAAGCCGGATAGGTCTTCACGATCTCATCGGTCACGGTGTTGCGCTCGGCGATGAACCAGAAGGAGGTGGGGACATGGCACCACCACTCGCGCACCACGCCCGCCGTGTTGTTCTCAAGAAAGACATAGTCGGCCCAGTCGCGGTCGCTGAGCTTGCTGTCGTCGGGCATCGGCTTCACTTCGCCGCCCCAGACGAACTCGCTGATGTTGCGTGGACCGTTCAGCGGACAGTTCATGATCTTCATGGCTAATGCCCCACCGAAGCGGCGCCTTTTTCACCCACCTGGCTGTAGGTGAGAAAGCGCTCGTAGGAGAAGGGCTCAATCAGTTCGTGCGGTCTGTTGTTGGCGATGGTGTAGGCCATGGTCTTGCCGCAGACCGGCGTCGCCTTGAAGCCCCAGGTGCCCCAGCCGCTGTCGATGTAATAATTCTCAACCGGCGTCAGGCCCATGATCGGCGAGAAATCCGGGGTCATGTCGGCCATGCCTGCCCATTGCCGCAGGATCTTCACCTCGCCCAGCATCGGCAGCAATTCCAGCATATGGCCGAGCAGGCCCTCCTTGAAGTCGAGGGTCGAGCGGGTGGAATAGAGACCGTAAGGATCCGTCGAGCCGCCCATGACCAGCTCGCCGCGGGAGGATTGCGAGACGTAGACGTGCAGGCTGCCGGAGACGATGATCTGGTCCAGGAAGGGCTTCAGCGGCACCGAGACGCAGGCCTGCAGCGGGATGGTGCGGATCGGCAGCTTGAAGCCGGCCATCTTGGCGACGACCGAAGTCATGCCGGCGACCGCCTGCATCACCTGCCCCGCCCCGATCGTGCCCCGCGTCGTTTCGACGCCCTTCACCTTGCCGCCTTCGATGACGAGGCCGGTGACGCCGGTCTGCTGGTGGATCTCGACGCCCATCTGGCTGGCGCGGGCGGCGTAGCCCCAGGCGACCGCGTCATGCCGCGCGATCGATCCCGGCGGGTGGTAGAGCGCACCGAGGATCGGGTAGCGCACGTCGTCGCTCATGTTCAGCGAGGGACAGAGCTTGGCGATGTCGTCCGGATAGATCAGCTCCGAATCAACGCCGAGATGCTTGTTCACCTCGGCGCGCCAGCGGCTGGTGCGCATGGCGGCATCGGTATGCGCCAGGGTGAAATGCCCGCGCTCGGAATAGAGGATGTTGAAGTCGAGGTCCTGGGAGAGATCGCGGTAGAGCCGAAGTGATTCCTCGTAGAACCGGACGCCTTCCGGCGTCAGATAGTTCGAGCGGATGATCGCGGTGTTGCGCGCGGTGTTTCCGCCGGCGAGATAGCCGCGTTCCAGCACGCAGACATTGGTGATCCCGTGGTTGCGGGCGAGGTAATAGGCGCAGGCCAAGGCATGGCCGCCGCCGCCGATGATCACCACGTCGTAATGGGATTTCAGCTCGCTCGCCGGCGGGATATAGCGGAACGCCGGGTATTTCTTGCGGAGCCCGTATTTCAGCAGCCCGGTGGGCAAAAAGGCCGGCAACATTCGCGTCAGATCCCCAGGATTTCAGCAGAATCAGAGGTCGCCGGACGATAGCCGCGGTTTTCCCCCGGTTCAACAAACTTTCCCATCATTCATCATCCCGCATCTTGCCAAAGCGCCCGCGCCGCTGCACCCTTGGGCCATGGCATGTCGCGCCAGCAACAACGTCGTCCGGATGGGTCCCGCCGCCGAGAAGGTGCGCGACGACTTCCTGCATTGGCAATGCCGGATTCGCCAGATCGCCATGCGCGACGGCGCCGGGCGCCCGTCGCCCGGCATGCGGCCCGCCGTTCTCGCCGAGGACGACACCGAGCTTCATCCCGGCGTCATGGTGGTGATCCACAAGAGCGAGCCGGAGCATACGACCTCCCTCTTCCGCCACCAGGTCCTGAAGACCCAGGACCCGGTCGAGCGCTGGGAGAAGGCGATCGAGCATATGGCCGCCGGCTATTTCCAGAAATCCGCCGATTTCGACGAGCGATTGACCGCTCTGTTCGGCCCCGCGGCGCCGATCAGCGACACCATGCTGAACCACGGCCGCGTCCTGCTGGACTTCGCCGAATACGGCCAGCGCTTCCGCCTGCCGGTCTCGGTGCTGGAATTGCCGGAGCATGATCCGCTCTATCAGTCCACCTATTGGCACAATCGCCTGTTCAACCCGAACATGCCGGCCGGCGTCCGCGTCCTCTGCTTCATCCCCGACTGGCGCCGCGCGCAAGTGGACGCCGCCTGAAAAAGAGCCCCCGCCCCGGCCCAGAATGACCGGAGCGAGGGCTTCCTCGAGGTGATCAGAACTTCCGGTAGGCCTTGTTCAGGTCCACCATCGGGTGACGCTTCGACATCTGGAACTTGATCAGCAGCTCGCGGGCGATCATGTCGCGGTCCTGCTGGTTGTCCGGCAGCTTGATGTTCTTTGGCACCGTGACCCAGCCGTTGATGTTGCGGTCGAACACCGCGGCGCGGCCTTCCTCGTAGCCCATATGGACGTCCTCCAGCCAGTTGAGGTCGTCCCAGCCCATGATCTCCATGTACTTCTTCAGGAAGGGTGTCAGCCGCGTGTAGTCCGGCACCAGGTTCACATCGTAGCGATAGCCGATGTGCTGCCCGATCTCCTTCTCGCGCGCTGAATCGAGGCCGGAGGGCGACTTCAGGAACTTGTTGACGTCGTCCTTCTTGCCGCCCTTTGGCGCAGTCGGTTTGGCCATGACGTCTCTCCCTTAGTACCGGTTCATGTCGGGACGGCCGACGGTGTGCTGCGACCCGGCGAGCGGCACCTGGGCGAGCGCCGAGGCTTCCATCGTCAGCGCCGCCAAGTCTTCCGGCTCCAGCGAGTGGATGTTGGTCTTGCCGCAGGCGCGGGCCATCATCTGCGCCTCGATGGTGAGGCAGTGCAGGAAGTTGTAGACCCGCTCCGCCGCCTCGTCCGGGTCCAGCCGCGCGCGCAGCTTCGGATCCTGGGTGGCGACGCCGACCGGGCAGCGGCCGGTATGGCAGTGGTAGCAATAGCCCGCCTCGCAGCCGATCTCGTTCGGGAAATCGGCTTCCGGGATGTCCTTGTTGCAGTTCAAGGCCATCAGGGCCGAATGGCCGATCGCCACCGCGTCGGCACCGAGGGCCAGCGCCTTGGCGACGTCGCCGCCGTTGCGGATGCCGCCGGCATAGACCAGGCTGATCTCGCCCGACTTGCCCACGTCGTCCAGCGCCTTGCGGGCCTGGCGGATCGCGGCGATGCCGGGCACACCGGTTTCTTCCGTCGCGACATGCGGGCCGGCACCGGTTCCGCCTTCCATGCCGTCGATGTAGATCGAATCCGGCCCGGTCTTCGCCGCCATGCGCACGTCGTCATAGACGCGCGCGGCACCGAGCTTCAACTGGATCGGAATCTGCCCGTCGGTCGCCTCGCGCACCTCGTTGATCTTCAGCGCGAGATCATCGGGGCCGAGCCAATCCGGATGGCGGGCCGGCGAGCGCTGGTCGATGCCGGCCGGAAGCGAGCGCATCTCGGCGACCTGGTCGGTCACTTTCTGGCCCATCAAGTGGCCGCCGAGGCCGACCTTGCAGCCCTGGCCGATGAAGAACTCGCAGGCGTCGGCCAACTGCAAATGGTGCGGGTTGAAGCCATAGCGCGACTGGATGCACTGGTAGAACCACTTGGAGCTATAGCGCCGCTCGTCGGGGATCATGCCGCCTTCGCCGGAACAGGTCGCCGTGCCGGCCATGGTGGCGCCGCGCGCCAGCGCGATCTTCGCCTCGAAGCTGAGCGCGCCGAAGCTCATGCCGGTGATGTAGACCGGGATGTCGAGCACCAGCGGACGCTTCGACTTCGGACCGATCACGGTCTTGGTCAGGCACTTCTCGCGATAGCCCTCGATGACGAAGCGGGTCAGCGTGCCGGGCAGGAAAGTGAGATCGTCCCAGCTCGGGATCTTCTTGAACAGCGAGAAACCCCGCATCCGGTAGCGGCCGAGCTCCGACTTGATGTGGATGTCGTCGATCACCGTCGGCGGGAAGATGAAGCTGTTGCCCAGGCGATGCGTGTCGCGGCTGAGCGGCTTCTTGTTCTTCTTCGGCGTCGGCTTGCTCGCAGGCTTCGGTGCGGTCTTGATCAGCTTTACCGTGGCCTTGGACTTCGCGAGCTTCGTCTTGCTCTTGCCGGGGGTCTTCTTCGAATTTGCCATGATGATTTCCTTTCGATCCCCGGATTACAGGATGAGCTTCTTTTCGGAAGGCTCGAGATTGTCGTAGTTCCAGAGCTGGCGCCCGGCGACGATCTTGGTCATGTTCTTGACACCCCTCGGCGCCTTGAGCCCGTAGAGCTTCAGCTTCCGCTCCAGCCACTGGCAGTCGAGCTCGGTCATCTCGCCCGGCACCGCATCGACGCCAAGCTCCTCGATCTTGCCGCCGACATAGATCGTGCCGTCGTACATCGAGTCACCGAGGTTCTTGCCGGCGTCGCCCAGGATCACCATGCGGCCGCGCTGCATCATGAAGCCGCAGAAGGCGCCGGCCCGGCCCCCGACGATGATCGTGCCGCCCTTCATGTCGATGCCCATGCGGGCGCCGACATCGCCCATGCAGACCAGATCGCCGCCGCGGATCGCCGCGCCGAAGGTCGAGCCGGCGTTCTTCTCCACGATCACGGTCCCGGCCAGCATGTTCTCGGCGCAGGACCAGCCCACCCGGCCCTTAATCCGCACGTTCGGCCCGTCGATCAGGCCGACGCCGAAATAGCCGAGGCTGCCTTCGATGATCAGGTTCAGCTTGTTCAGGATGCCGACCGCGACCCCGTGCTTGGCGCCCGGGTTCTTCATCACGATCGTGCCGTTGCCCTTACTGAGGAGCTCGCGGATCTTGTGGTTGATCTCGGTCGGCGTCATTTTCGCCGCATCGAACTCGGCGCGCTTGTTGAAGTCCACGTCATAGGCGCCGGGGTAAGTGAAGTTCTCCTCGGCATCCGGCTCGAAGAAGCGTTGCTGGGTGCGGCCCGAGAGACGCTCGGTGTGCATCCCCATGTCATGCGATTTGGTGCGAAGCGCCATGGCAGGTTTTCCGTTCTCTCGTTATCGCTTCCAGACCCGAACTTCGCCCTCGTAGGGGTCGAAGGTGTCGATTTCCTTCGGGAAGATGCTGCGGATCGCCACTTCCTCCGAGGCCAGGGCGACGAGATCGTCGCTCTCGTAGAGCACCATCGGCTTCGCCGCCATCACGTCCTTCGCCATGCCGAGGCTGTCGGCGGTGGCGACGACATAGGTGAAGACGCCGTCCAATTCATCGATCGACTCCTTCATGGCGTCCTGGAGCTGGGCGCCCTCCTGCATCTTGTCCGCCAGATAGACGGCGATCAGCTCGGAATCGCAATTCGACATGAAGCGGTGGCCCTTGCGTTCCAGCGCGCGCCGGCCGCCCCAGTAATTGGTGAGCTGGCCGTTATGCACGACCGAGACGTCGGCGAACGGATAGGCCCAGTAAGGATGGGCCGAGCGGATATCGACATCGGACTCCGTCGCCATGCGGGTATGGCCGATGGCGTGGCTGCCCTTGAAGCCCTGCAGATGATACTGATCCGTCACCGTGGTCGCGTCGCCGAGATCCTTGATCAACTCCAGGCCGTAGCCGAGCGAGAGTATCTCGACGCCCTCGATGTCCTCGATGTAATTGGCGAGCTTGCGCTTGTCGCCGCCGAAATCGATGACATAGCGATAGGCGTACTCGGTGGCGTCCTCCTCGGAGACGATGGTGGCGCCGAGCTCCTTCAGACGCTTCTCGACCTCGACCTTCCGCTCCTTGACCTGGTCATGGATATGGAAGCCGTGGCGCATCTCCTCCTGCTCGGCGGCCTTGAAGCGCATGATCAGCGCATTGCCCTTGGGCGAGCCGTAGAGCGCGTAGCCGGTGCTATCCGGGCCGCGATGCTTCAGGCTCTGCAGCATCGCCGTCATTTCCTTGCCGATATCGCCGGTCTTGCCGCGGTGAATCAGTCCCGCAATTCCGCACATGGCAGCGTCCTTTCTCCCAGTCAATGGCTCCCTCCCCTCGCTAGCGAAGGGAGGGAGCAGTTCAATCGCCTTACGGCAGGCAGTCCCAATAGGTCTCCAGGTCCCAAGGCGTAACGGTGGCCATGTAGCGCTCCCACTCGTCGGTCTTGTAATGCATGAAGACCCGGTACATTTCGTCCGGCAGCGCTTCCTTGATCACCTCGTCCTTCGACAGCCGATCCAGCGATTCGCCGAGCGACATCGGCAGCTTCTGCACCTTCTTGCCGGCCGACATCGCCTCGTAGATGTTGCGCTCCTCCGGTTCGCCCGGATCGAGCTTCGAGGTGATGCCGTCGTCGAACGCCTTCAGCAGCGCGCCCGCCATCAGGTAGGGGTTCACCGCGGCATCGACCGAGCGATACTCGAAGCGGCCCGGCGCCGAGATGCGCAGCGCGCAGGTGCGGTTCTGATAGCCCCAATCGGCGAAGACCGGCGCCCAGAAGCCCGTGTCCCAGAGCCGGCGGTAGGAGTTCACCGTCGAGGAGCCGAGCGCAGTCAGGGCGCCCAGATGCTTGATCACGCCACCGATGCAGTTGAGTCCGATCGGTCCCGGCTTCGCTTGGCCCTTGAGCGGCAGGAAGGTGTTCTCGCCGCCCTTGCGGTAGGAGAACACGTCCTTCATGCCCGGCAACGGCTTGTTGTGCAGATCATTGACCTGGTCCGTGCCGCCGCGCCAGAGCGACAGGTTGTGGTGGCAGCCTGAGGCCGAGACGCCCATGAAGGGCTTCGGCATGAAGCAGGCGATGAGATCGAACTCGCGGGCGACCTGGGCGCAGATCTGGCGATAGGTGGTCAGGCGATCCGCGGTGCGCAGGCAGTCGTCGAACATGAAGTTCAATTCGAGCTGGCCCGGCGCGTCCTCATGGTCGCCCTGGATCATGTCGAGACCCATGGCGTTGGCGTATTCGATCACCCGCATGAAGACCGGGCGCAGTTTCTCGAACTGGTCGATGTGATAGCAGTTCGGCTTGGAGAAGCCGCCGTCGGGCAAACCGTCGGCGCCCTTCTTCAGCCACATCATCTCCGGCTCGCAGCCGTGGCGGAGATGCAAGCCCTTGTGCTTCTTCTGGAACTCCTCGTGCAGGATGCGGAGGTTGCCGCGGCAATCCGAGGTCAGGTGACCGCCGGGATTCTTCCGCTCCTCGCGGTTCCGGAAGCAGGTGCAGAACACGCGGGCGACGCGCTTGTCCCAGGGCAGCTGCACGAAGGTCTCGGGGTCGGGAATGCCGACCAGCTCCGAGGCCTCGGGGCCGTAGCCGATGTAGCGCTTGTGGCGATCGGTGAAGAGGTTGGCGGTCGAGCCGTAGACCAGCTGGAAGCCCTTCTCGGCGACCGATTCCCAGTGGTCCGCCGGGATGCCCTTGCCGACGATGCGGCCGGTGACGGAGACGAACTGGTAGTAGATATACTTGATATCGAGTTCTTTGATCTTGTCGCGAACTTGCTTGACGAGCTCTTTGCGGCCCTTGGCGTTTACATGTGCCTCGAGGTCAGTCATCTGAGTTCTCCCGTTTTTTATCGGCGGGCCTCGGAAAGCCCCGCCTCCCTGTATCGGCGGTCCCCCGCCGAGAACTCTCAGTACCTCGTCCTTCTCCTCCTCAGCTCCAGGGGAAGGGCGAATTGGACGTCGGATGCAGCTTGCCTTCGGCGAAGCGCGAGAAGCGGAACGGCCGCAGGATCTCGTCACCCATGCCGCAGATGTCGTCTGCAACCAGCTTGCCGACGCCGATCATCTTGTAGCCATGGTTGGAGTCGGCGATGAAATAGGCGTTCTCGCAGAACCGGTCGAATACCGGGAAGCTGTCCGCGGTGAAGCAGCCGATGCCGCCCGATGGCTCCTTCTTGTATTTCGGCATCTGGCCCTCGAAGCGCTTCTGGCAGAAGGCCAGCGCCGAGACCCACATATGCGCGAAGTCGTCGCCGACGATGAAATCCGGGCTCTCGGTGCCGTAGGGGTCGACCGCGACGTCGTCGATCTTCTTCTTCACCTTGAACGGCATGGCGCCGCCCTGGATGCCGCCGAAATGAAAGTCGGGCTTGTAATAGATGCCCCAGAGCTTGTCGGTGATCAGCGACTTGTCGACATCGGAATAGAGCGGCGAGTCGGTATCGACGTGGATGACCGGCGGCATCTTGCCGTCATTGGTCTTCTGGTAGTCGGGATCGACGCCGAGCGTCCCTTCCTGCAGCGACCAGTAGACCCACATAGGCACGTTGTCGTGGACCTTGCCGTCCTTGCCCTTGATCGAAATCGCATCGGGCAGGTCGAGCATATGCCAGATCGAGCGCACCCAAGGCCCGACACCGACGATCACCTGCTCGCACTGCACCGAACCCTTGTCGGTCTCGACCGCGGTGATGGCGCCCTTGTTGTCGCGCTTGAAGCCGGTGACCTTGACGCCGGTCATGATCCGCACGCCCTCGTCTTCCGCCTTCTTGGCGAGGCCGTAGAGCGAGGCGGTGTTGTTGGCGTAGCCGCCCTTTTTCTCATGCAGCACCGAGGTGATGCCCTTGGCCTGCCAGTCCGAGAACAGGCCCTGCATGTATCTCATGCAGTCCTTCTCGCCCTCGATGAAGGTGGAGGGGTAACCGATCTCCTTCTGCTGGGCGTAGATCGAGGCGACGTCCTGGTGCATCACCTCCGGGCTGATCTGCATATAGCCGACCGGGTGATAGGAGAAAGCTTCGGGATCGCGCTCCCAGACCGAGACGCTGTGCGCCATCAGCCGCCGCATCGCCGGCTGGAAATAGTTGTTGCGCACGACGCCGCAGGCGATGCCCGAGGCGCCGGAGCCGATGCCGCCCTTGTCGATGAGGAGAATGTCCTTGCCGCTGCCCTTGCCGGATTTGCGGAGGTTCTCGGCGAGATGCCAGGCCGAGCTCAGGCCATGAATACCGGCACCGATGACGACGAATTTCACTTGCGCGGGAAGCGCCATGGCCGAGTCCACTCCGAGGCAGGTCGAAGAACTGGTACAGCAGCGAGCTAGACGCGCTTCCCCATCCGACCCCGCTGTTCTTCATGTCGCTGCGAGTTGACCGGCGCGGTTCGGCGCGCCCATAATCTCAGCATAGCATGGCCCATTTGCCAACCTATTTTTTACAAAGGTATTGAATTGGCTCGAATTGGTGCAGAAGCCACGGAGACGGCGGCCTTGGCGGAAACCGGTCCCACGGTAGTCCCGGTCGATGCAGCGCGCGGCTCCGCCTGGATTGCCGACCAATTGCGCCAGGCCATCGTCGATGGCACCTACAAGTTCGGCCAGAAGCTGCCGGCCGAGCGCCAATTGGCAGAGGCATTCAATGCCTCCCGCACCACGGTGCGCCTCGCCCTCGACCGACTCGAGGCCGACAAGCTGGTTGCCCGCCGGATCGGCAGCGGCACCTTCGTCTCCTATCGCCAGCCCGGCGAGACCGACGACATCGCCGAGATCACCTCGCCGGTGGAGCTGATCGAGGCGCGGCTGGCGATCGAGCCCTACATGACCCGGCTCGCCGTGCTGAACGCATCGGCGAAGGACCTTGAGAAGCTGGTCGAGGCCTGCGAGATGGCGGAAGCCGCCGGCAACGACCCGACGCGATTCACCGAATGGGACACCCAGTTCCACATCCGCATCGCCGAGGCCTCGCACAATCCGCTGATGCTCTGGATCTACCGGCGGGTGAACGAGATCCGCGCTCATGACCAATGGGCCTCGATGCGCGACAAGATCCTGACCCCGCAACGCATCGCCGATTACAACCGCCAGCACCGTGCGCTGGCCGAAGCCATTGCGAGCCGCGACGTCGAAGGCGCGGTCGCCATGGTCACCAGCCACCTGCACTACGCAAGGCGGCAGCTGATGGGCGCCGAGGGCAGCGTCTAGCGATCAGAATCGATTGAGCAGCCCGCGATGGCGCATCAACCCCAGGCAGATGTCGCGCACCAGGCCCTGCTTGTGCGGTCCGTGATCCGGATAGCGGATCATGTTGTCGCCGTTGTGCATGAAGACCAGGCCGCCGCGGCCGTGGTCGGTCGGGTATTGCCAGAGCCAGTCGGCGGGCTTCGGATCCTCCGCGCTGCCGATATCGGTCAGCCAGATGGCGCCCTCCGGCATGGTGGACCAGCCGCGGACATACTGGCCGAAGATGCCCTGCCAGCCGTCGAAGTCCTCAGGCATGTTTTTGAAGAAACCCAAGGGGTCTTTGCGCACCCGCACCTTGATGTTGGAGAAAGGCCGCGGCGGCACCGCCTGGAAGCCGTGCAGGAACGGCAGAAATGGAATCGCCGGCTCGGCGCAGAGGATCATGTGCCCGCCGCGCGCGAGATAATCCAACAGCAGGTGCTGCTTCTCGCGCAGGAAGAACTGGTCGTGGATATGCGGCAGGAAGAGGATGTCGGTCGCCGCCAGCATTTCTGCATCGAGCTGATATTGCGGGTGGAACTTCACGCAGCCGCAGGTGCCATCGAAACTCTCAGCAAAGCCCGGCGCGGTCCATTCCGCCGACTTCTCGTAGCATTGCAGATAAGTGACGGTGAAATCGCCTGTCGCGCGTTCGATGCCGAGCTCGCGGTTGAGCCAGGGATAGAAGGCCTTCAGGAACCGCGCGCAGGCCGGCATGAAGCGCTCGCCGTTATGCACATGCGGGTCGAGGGTGGAGACGATCAGGCGACCGCCGCCCTCGAGCTTCGGGAAATCCAGGAACAGGCTGCCGCTGTCATCGTCGAGATTGAGCGCGCTGATCGCGTCCGGGTGATGGTCGAACACGCCGAACCAGTGCCAGCTCATGTCCTTCAGCGGAATGACGTCGCAGAGCGGGTGTTTCGGCTCGGGCTGGCGGATCTCGAGATAAGGCTGCGGCCTGGTCCACCACAGCCAGTCTTTCGCATCGATCGGCCGCATCTTCAGCTGGACCACGTCGATCCATTCGTGGATGCCCTTGCAGGAAAAGGCGACCAGGAAGCCGCCGTTGCGGACATAGCCGTTCAGCTGCGCCGCATAGCGCGCAATGGTGGCGCTGTCCATGCTGTCCGGGATCACCACCGCCGCATACTGGTCGAGATCGCGGGTCTCGAGTTCGCGCAGGTAGATCATGTCGTCGAGCAAATGCGCGAAATCCTGGTAGCTGGTCACCTGGCTGGCGCAGCCCCAGGTAAGGTAGGCGATCTTCTTGGTTCGGGTCGGCAGAATGGCGTTCATGCGGCATACGTGGGAGCGAAGGTGAAGCGTCCGTCCGCGGCGAACTCGGCGCGGGCGATGGGAACGTCATAGAGACTCGAGAGATTCTCTGCCGTCAGGATTTCGCTGACCGGGCCGTGGCGATAGCGCCGCCGGTCGCTCATCAGCAGCACATGACTGGCGACTTCCAAGCCATGCTGGGGCGCATGGGTGGTGAAGACGATGGTCAGCCCCATGTTGCGGTTGAGCCGCCGCAAGGTGTTGATCACGACGGCCTGGTTCTTGTAGTCGAGCGCCGAACAGGGCTCATCGAGGATCAGGATTTCGCATTCGGAGGCGAGCGCCTGGGCGATGATCACCAGCTGCCTTTGGCCGCCGCTCAAGGCATTGAACGGCCGGTCGCGCAGATGCGCCACCTGCATCAGCTCGAGATAGCGCTCGGCTACCGCGTAGTCGGCCTTGCGCGGCGCGGTGAACAGGCCGAGATGCCGGGCCCGGCCCATCAGCACGATGTCCAGCACCGAGAAGGCGAAGGTCGCCTGGAACAGCTGCGGCACATAGCCGATGCGTCCGGTCTTGGCGACTGAGCCGCTGTCGGGATGCCCCAACCCGACCAGGCAGTTCAGCAAGGTGGTCTTGCCGACGCCGTTGGCGCCGAGGATCGCCAACACTTCGCCCTTGGTGACATCGAGGCTGTAGCCTTCGAGGATGGCCCGCCCGCCGAGCGAGACCCCGAGGTTTCGGACTTCAATCATGCACCCATCCGCTCTTCGACTGGATGCGGCGCAGGATCACCGCGAAGACCGGCACGCCGATCAAGGCGGTGATGATGCCGATCGGCAACTCGGCGACCGTCACCGTGCGCGCGATGTCATCGACCAGCAGCATGTAGATGGCACCCAGCAAAGCCGAAACCGGCAGCAGGCGGCCGTGATCCGGCCCGACCATGGCGCGGGCCAGATGCGGGATCACCAGGCCGACCCAGCCGATGATGCCGCAGGTTGCGACGATGCCGGCCGAGATGCAGGCGACCGCGGCGTAGACGATCCACTGCACCCGCTCGATCGGCGAGCCCAAGGCCCGCGCCTTCTCCTCGCCCAGCGAGAGGATGTTGATCTGGTAGCGCAGCATGAAGATCAGGATGGATGGCGGCAGGATCGCGACCGCCATCAGGACCAGGTCCTTGTATCCGGTCGAGGCGATGCTGCCCATCAGCCAGTAGGTGATCGCCGGCAGCTTCTGGTGCGGGTCGGCCAGCAGCTTGATGATGGAGATCGCCGCCTCGAAGAAGGAGGTGACGACCACGCCCGCCAGCACGAAGGTGAGCGTCGAGGTACGGCCCTTGACCGTCGCCAGGAAGCGCACGATCAGCAGGCTGGCGATGCCGGTGCCGAATGCCGCCCCGAGCACGACCGTGCCGCCGCCGACCATCAGGATCGCCAGCGTCCCGCCGAACCCGGCGCCGGCGGTGACGCCGATGATGCCGGGATCGACCAGCGGATTGCGGAACAGGCCTTGCAGCGCGGCGCCGGAAAGCGCCAGCCCCGCGCCGACCAGCAGCGCGCCGAGGATGCGCGGCAGGCGCACCGCCGTCACCACATTGGCATCCACGTCGCTCCATGTGGGGTTGGCCACCGGCACGACGTGGTTCCAGAGGATCAGCCAGGCATTGGTCATGCTGACGCCGTAGCGCCCCAGCGTGACCGAATAGACAATGCAGAAGACCAGCAGCAGGGTGAGCGCCGCGATGACCAGCCAGCCGCGCCGCCGCACATCGAGTGCGGCGAAGTTGTCACGCCAGGTCGCCGTCGCGGCACGCACGGGTCAGCCGAGGATGTCGTTATAGCCGGCGGAGTCCTTGTTCTGCTCCAGCTCCAGGATCGATTTCACCTGATCCTCGGTGACGTCCTTCTGGTAGATCAGCTTGTAGGCGTCCTTGATCGTGGTCTTGAACGCCTTCTTGTCCGGGAACAGGTCCGGATGCGCGACCCGCGCCAGCCAGTCGTCGGAGAGGTAGATCTCCGCCGAATCCGGCGAGCGGTTGAACTGCGGGAACTTGTAGACCCGCTTGTTCTTCACCGCATCGACGCCGGCGAACATCGGGTTGCCGTAGATGTCGGCGGGCTTCAGGTCCTGCGCATAGGCCGGGATCACGATGATCTCAGGGTTCCAGACCAGCAGCTGCTCGGCGTCGATGGTGCGCCACCATTCGCCGGTATTGTCGGCGGCGAGATTGCTGGTGCCGCTCAGGCTGTAATCCTGCGAGCTGTTGGCGATGACCTGGATGCTCTCCTTGACCTGGTCCACGACCAGCATTCCGGTCGGCTTCGCCAGCTTCGCCTTGGCGAAGGTATCGGTCAGCGCTTTCCAGGACGCGTCCTGGGTGGCGAGAATCGATTGGGCGCGGTCGATGCGGGTCGAGGTATAGCCGGCCAGCATCAGGTAGTCGCGGCGGTGCTGGTTGGTGCAGCAATCCCAGCCGACCACCTGCAGGTTCACCCGCTCGAGCGGTTCGATGATCTTCGGGTCGAACACCCATTGCAGCACGAGGTCCGGCTTCAGCGCGAGGATCGCCTCCACGTTGGGCGCGAAGCCTTCGCCGGCGACGTCGAAGTTGAGCTTCAGGAGCTCCGGCATCAGCTCTTCATAGATGCCGTTCGAATAGGTCTTCTTGCCCTTCACGTTGACGCCGACGATATGCTCGGTCGTTCCCTCGACCGCGCCATAGACCAGCGGCCCCGATGCGAACATCGAGACGATGCGCTTCGGCGGTTCCTTCAAAGTGATCTGCTTGCCGCGATGATCGAGAAATGTCACGTCGGCCTGCGCCGCACTCGCCATCAGCAGCGCTGCCGCCGCGCCCAGCACCAACCCCGAAACCCGCTCCGACAACCGCATCGTCCCCGTCCTCTCTCCGAAATGAGACCGGGACGCTACCGCAAATGCGACTTATTCGCAAGTGTAACAGAAAGATAAGGTGGAGAGGAACCTCCGCCTATCTGGTAAGCCTAGGCCCGATCGATCCGTGCCGCGTAACAGCCGCGCCGGGCGAAATGAGCATGTAAATAGTCCACGCCGTCGATGGCGAACATCTTCTCGATCATCGGCGAGAGCTCGCGGCCATCGACGACGTCGGCTTCCAGCATCATGCCGTCCTTGTCATAGGCGCGGATCGAGAGCAGCCGGCGGGCGAGATAGTCCGGCACCGCATCGACGACGTCCCGCCCCTGCTTCGCCGCTTCGCGCACGAAGATCGGCCCCTTGGCGCGATAGGGCGAGCTCTGCTCATCCAGATGCCCGTAGTTCAGCAGGAGCAGCGACTCTCCGGGCTCGGCATCGGCGAGGGTGACCCGGCAGGGAAAGCCGGGCTTCTCGTCGGCGATGGCGCGCCGGGCGCCGTGCTTCAGCAGCTCTTCGTCGCTGAGGCCGAACAGGGCCTGAAAGGGCTCGACCGGCAGGCTGGAAATACGGAATGACATAGCGGACCTCCATCTCGGATGGTCCTCAAGTAACCCTGATCCGGCAGCAATACGTCCCGATTCTTGCTAGGCCCGGATCAGGGGCCGGGTCAGGCAAGTCGGCCCGCCCTCGCCCGGCACCGAGATCGCGTCGGCGTCGATCACATGGACCTTGCAGCCCGCCGCCTCCATCCGGCGCCGGGTCTCGGGATTGCCCTTCACCATGACCACCTCGCGCGGCGCGATGGCGAGCACGTTGCAGCCCATGCTGGCGAATTCCTCTTCCGGCACCTCGACGAATTGGTGGCCGTGGTCGATCAGCCATTCCCGGAAGGTGACCGGCATCAGCGGCGAATAGACCAGCTGCAACTTCTCGTCCAAGGGACTGATGATCGACATCAGGTGGAAGACGTCGGATGGGCCTTTGTAGTGCGGCAGTACCGCGACCTCGACATGGACATCGCCGCCGAGGATTTCCTTGAACTGCCGGATCCCCTCGGCATTGGTGCGATAGCCGCGGGCGATGCCGACATGGCGCTGGTCGAGCCAGATGATGTCGCCGCCCTCGACCTTGCCGTCGCCGGTGATGGCGCCGGCGACCGGGATGCCGGCCTTCCGGAAGTGCTCGCCATGGACGCCGGGCTCGGCCGAGCGTGCCGGCTTGCCCATGTTGCAGAGGATGACGCCGCGGGCGCAGACCGTCGCCGCATCGCGGACATAGAGGCTGTCCATGGTGAGGGATTCCTGCGCCGGCAGGTAGATGACCTCGGCGCCGACGCCCTGGATGATCTCCACCAGCCGCTTGTGCTCGGCGACCGCGACATTGAAATCCGGCCGCGTGTGGTAGTTCAGCGCCTGCCATTCGGCATCGACCTTGGCCTGGTCGAGCATGGCCTGCTCCGGGCGCCGCAAGGCCACCCGCTTCAACCGGCCGTATTCATTGAGCTTGAGCTCGTTCATTCCGACGGACATGCGCTTCCCCTCATTGGACGGCGAGAGGATTAGACGAACCGCCGGCGCCTCGCAACTACCGCGCCAAGGCCACCAGGCTTTCGGCCCGGCAGCTCAAGCGCAGCATGGCGCCCGGCTCCACCGCGGCATCCGGCGGCAGGCGCAGCACGAAGTCCTGGTCGCCGCGCTCGGCCTTGGCCAGCACCCGGTAATGCGCGCCCTGGAAGGTCGCCTCGCGGATCCGCGCCGTGCCGAGATCGGTCTCGGCGCCGTCGGTGCGGATATTCTCCGGCCGCACGATCAGCACCACCTCGGCACCGATCGGCTGCGCCACGTCGGCATGGACCAGCCCGATCGCCGTCTCGACCGCATTGGTGCCGGAGACGCGCCCGGAGATTTGCGTGCTTTCGCCCATGAAGGTCGCGGTGAACAAGGTTGCCGGGCGTTCGTAGATGCGCTTCGGCGCACCCGCGTCCTCGATCCGCCCCTTGTCCATCACCACGACCAGCGAGGCCAGGGCCATCGCCTCCTCCTGGTCATGGGTCACGTGCACGAAGCTGCGCCCGGTGCGGCGCTGCAAGGCCAGCAGCTCGTCCTGCATCTGTCGCCGGAGGTTGAGATCGAGCGCGCCCAAAGGCTCGTCCAGCAGCAGGATCTCCGGCTCCACCACCAATGCGCGGGCCAGGGCGACGCGCTGCCGCTGGCCGCCGGACATTTCGTGGATGCCGCGCCGGCCATAACCCGCCAGACCAACGAGATCCAGGGCCGCGGAGATGCGTTTCTCGCGCTCATCCGCCGCTATGCGTCGCACCTTGAGGCCGAAACCGACATTGCCGGCCACCGACATATGCGGGAACAGCGCGTAGTCCTGGAACAGGGTGGTGGTCGGGCGCTGCGCCGGCGAAAGCGCGGTCACATCGCGGCCGGCGATGGAAACGCGGCCGGAGGTCGGCACGGTGAACCCGCCGATCACCGAGAGCAGCGTGGTCTTGCCGCTGCCGGACGGGCCCAGCAGCACCACATAGGCACCCTGCTCCACCGCCAGCGAGACCTGGTCGAGCGCGGTGACCGCGCCGTAGATCTTGGAAATCGAGTCAACTTCGAGATGGGCGGTCATGCGCGACGTTTCCGGAACAGCAGGAGCTCCACCGCAACCAGCATCACGATCGAGCAGAGGAAGATGAAGGAACCGACCGCGTTGGTCTGCGGGCTCAAGCCGCCGCGCAGCAGGCTCCAGATCACGACCGGCAGAGTCACGTCGAAGCGCGTCACCAGGAAGGCGATGATGAACTCGTCCCAGGAAAGCGTGAAGCAGAGGCAGAAAGCCGCCACCAGAGCCGGCGCGATCATCGGCATGGTGACCTGGGTGAGGACCCGCAAGGTCGAGGCGCCGAGATCCCAGGCCGCCCATTCGATCTTGCGCTGATGCTCGCCGAGCTGGGCCAGGCAGATCGCGAAGGCCAGCGGCATGTTGATCACCACATGGCCGATCACCACGTTCCAGAGCGACGGTCCCAGTCCGAGCGAGGAGATCGTGACCAGCAGCCCCATGCCGACCAGCAGATAGGAGACCGCCAGCGGCAGAATGATCACGCCCTGGAGCAGACGCCGCGCCGGGAACTCATAGCGGGAGATGCCGTAGGCGGCGAGGAAGCCGAGCATCACCGAGATTGCCGAGGAAGAGATGCCGACGATCAGGGAATTGACCAGGCCATCCATCATCCGGTCGTTGGTGAAGATGGTAACATACCATTGCAGGGTCGGGCCCTTGAACGGCGGCACGGCCAGGCGCCCGTCCTGGAACGAGAACAGGATCAGCACCGCCACCGGCAGCAGGATGAAGACGTAGCAAGCCGTCAGGTAGAAGCCCGCAAGGGCATTGCCGATCTGCCGCCTCACAGCCGCGCGCTCCGCATCGGCTTCTGCATCATGAGATAGACCACGGCGACGATCACGGTCAGCACCAGGGACATGACCGAGGCCATCGGCAGGTCGAGCTGGCGCTGGATCTGCATCATGATGACCTGGGGCAGCAACAGCTCCTTGTTGCCGCCGAGGATCTGCGGCGTGATGAAGTCGCCGATGCAGAGCACCACGGTCAGGAAGGCGCCGACCGCCATTCCCGGGACGCTCAGCGGCAAAGTCACCGCCAGGAAGCTGCGCCAGGCCGAAGCGCCCAGATCCTGCGCCGCCAGCGCATAGCGCGGGTTGATCTGCACCAGGTTGGCGTAGATGGTCAGCGCGTTCAGCATGATGAAGAAATGCACGAAGCCGAGGACAGTCGCGTTGGGATTATAGGCGAGGGTGATCGGCCGCTCGATCAGCCCAAGATTGATCAGCAGCGCATTGATGATCCCGGTCGGTGCCAGCACCAGCAGCCAGGCGTAGGAGCGCACGACATAGGAGGTCCAGAAAGGCAGGATGGCACAGGCGAGCGCGAAACGTTGCCAGCGCTTGGGCACCTTGGCGGCCAGCACATAGGCGAAGGGGTAAGCCAGCAGCAGCGAGACCACGACCACGATCGCGGTGGTGATGACCGAGTTCCAGATCGCCTCGACATAGGCCGGCTGGTTGAAGAAATCGGTGTAGGCCTTGAAGCTGAGCTGCGACGGCGATCCGTCCGCGGTCAACGGCAGCAGGCTCATGACCGCCATGATGACCAGCGGCGCGCCGAAGAAGAGCAGGATCCAGGCCACCGCCGGCAGGGTGAAACCGAAGCCGGCGAGGCGCGCATGGGATGCCGCGCGCGCCTCGTTCGACGACACCATCACTTCGCCTGCAGCACCTCGGCCCACATCGCCTGCAGCGCCTTGTCGAACTCCGGCGACATCTGCAGATAGGGATGCGAGACCTTGATATAGCCGGGCTGCTCGTTCCAGCGCAGGATCGTCTTCTGCTCGTCGCTCAGCACGGCCTTGCTGTTAGCCGGCATGCCCCAGTAGCAGGACGAGGTCGCGAGCTTGCCCTGGCCCTCGGGGCTCAGGATGTACTGCACGAACTTCTTGCCGAGGTCCTTTTGCTTGGAATCGGCGAAGATCGCGAGACCCTGCTGCCAGCGCACGCCGCCCTGGGTCGGGATCACGTAATCGAGGTTCGGGTTATCCTTGACGATGCCCGCCGTCACCCATTCGCCGCCGCCGACCAGGATATCGACCGCGCCGGAAGCCAGCGCCTGCTGCACCGTCACGACGTCGCCGATCATCTGCGAATTGGCCTTGAGGGCGATCAGCTTCTCCTTGATCGCGGGGAGATCGGCCTCGGTCAGATCGGCCGGCTTCTTGCCGAGCGCGATCGCCACATATTCGATCATCGGCACGTAGTAGTCATACATCGCGATCTTGCCCTTGTATTTCGGGTCCCAGATCGCGTTGATGTCGGTCATCGCCGCGGGATCGACCGCAGCCTTGTTGTAGGCGACCGTGTTGTAGCCGAACTTCTCCGGCACGGTGTAGAGCGTGCCATCGACCGAGGAGAGCTTCGGATCAGCAATCTCCGCCGGAATGTCGCCGAACGGGTAGTCCTTGGCATCGAGCGGCTCCAGCAGCTTCATGGCCGCAAGCCGCCCGGTGTCGGTCTGGTCCACCACCAGCACGTCCCAGTCGCCGGGCTTCGACTGCCCGAGTACCGCCAGGATCGCCGCCGTGCTGTCGATGTCCTTGAAGTTGATCTTGACGCCATTCGCCTGCTCGAAGGGCTCGAGCAGCGCCGGATCCTCGTGGTCGCACCAGGTCAGCACGTTCAGGGTGTCCGCCGCCTGGGCGGCGGTCGTCAGTGCGATCAGCGCGACGCCCGCCAGAAGAGTCTTCGCCATGTTCATCTGCCCGCTCCTGCTCTCTGCCTGCCCTTGTCGGGCTTGATTTTGCTTGTTCGAAAAAAATGAATGAACTACAAACTTAAGTCAATTCATTTTCTGGAGCGGGCATGGCGGGCTTGCGCGAGCGGCAGAAGGCGGGACGGCGGCGCGACATCCTCGCGGCCGCGGCCAAGCTGTTCCGCCGCGACGGCTTCGCCGCGACCAGCATCGAGGCGATCGCGGCCGAGGCCGAGGTCGCCGCCGGAACGGTCTACAACTACTTCCAATCCAAGGGCGACCTGTTGATCTCGCTGGTGGCGCTCGACGGCGAGGAAGTGCGCGCCGCCGGCAAGAGCATCATCGCCAATCCGCCCAAGGACCCGGTGCAGGCAGTCTGCAAGCTCCTCACCTTCTACATCGACCATTCGCTGATCCATCTCTCCAAGGAGCTCTGGCGCAACGCGATGGCGAATGCGCTGTCGCAGCCGAGCTCGGAGTTCGGCCTCGCCTATGCCGCGCTGGACCGCAAACTGGCCAACCAGGTCGGCGAGCTGGTCGCCGCGCTGCAGGAACGCGGGCAGATCGACGCCAAGGTCGATGCGAAGACCGCCGGCGATGTGCTGTTCGAGGTGGTGAACAGCCTGTTCCAGGTCTTCGTCGCCCGCGAGGAGATGCCGATCGCTCTGTTGAAGAAGAACTTGGCGCGGCAGGTCCGTCTGGTGTTTGCTGGCCTCGCCACCACCGAGGCTTGAGCCATGCAGATCGCAACGCCGGAGACCTGGTACGAGAGCCGAACCTTAGGCGACGGTGTCACCTGGATTTTCGAGCCGCATATCAAGGAATACTACCGCTGCAACATCTGGCACGTGCGCGGCCGCGACCACGACCTGCTGATCGACAGCGGCATGGGCGTGGTCAGCCTGCGCGAGCAAATTCCGCTCGTGACCGAACGGCCGCTTCTCGCGGTTGCCTCGCATACCCATTTCGACCATATCGGCACCCATCACGAGTTCGCCGAGCGCGCCGTTCATCCGGACGAGGCGGAGATCCTCGCACATCCCACCCGCGCCAACACGGTGGCGGACAAGTACGTCGCCAACAACGACATCTTCACGCAATTGCCGCCGGGCGACTGGCAACCGCTGCGCTATGACATCCCACCCGCGCCCGCGACCACGCTGCTTCCGGAAGGCAGTGTGGTCGATACCGGCGACCGCAGCTTCGAGGTCTTCCACCTGCCCGGCCATTCGCCGGGCTCGATCGCGCTCTACGAGAAGGCGACTGAGATCCTGTTCGCCGGTGACGTGGTCTATGACGGCCCGCTCGCCTATGACGAGGAAAATGCCGGCGAGATGCGCCAATACGTGGCCAGCATGAAGCGGCTGCTCGGCCTTCCGGTCCGCTTGGTCCATGGCGGGCACTATCCGAGCTTCGGCCGGGAGCGGATGCAGGCGATCATCCGCGATTTTTTACGCGCATTCGACCGATAGCCGGCTTTGTAACAGACGGTATCGTGCGCGGCACTATACGCACGTATGGCTTGCGAATTGATCCCGCCTCGCCCAGGTGAACCGGCATGGCCCCAGGCGCATTTAGGTGCCGGGACCGAAGCGAGGAGGACAGACATGCTCAAGAATTTCGCATTGGCCGCACTGGGTGCGGCAGCTCTGCTGGCCGGCGTGCCGGCCGAAGCCAAGTCGCTGCGTGGTGACGCATTCATCACGGCGATGGCCGGCAACACGCTCACGGGCAAGACGGCGGACGGCACGCCTTACAAGCTCTACTTCCTGCCGGGCGGCCAGGCCACCATCCAGGAAGGGACCGCGGAAACTCAAACCGGCGCCTGGTCGCTCGACAAGAGCGGCGACGTCTGCCTGAAATGGCCGAAAGCCGTGGTCTCAGAGGACGGCTGCTACCGCGTCGATGTGGTCGGCCACAAAGTCTCCTGGTCGAGCAAGAACGGCACGCAAAAGGCGCGCCTGTTCGGCGGCGTCGCCCCGCTCGAGATGAAGACGGCGGAGTAGCTCAGAGCTTGTTGGTGAATCCTGCGATCCTTCGGCAGGCTTCAGTCAGACTCCTCTCATCGACCACGAAGGAGACGCGGCAATGCCCTTCGGCGCTTCGGCCGAAGGGTGTGGCATCGAGCACGGCGACGCCGGTCTGCTCAAACAGGCGCAGCGCATAGTCGAAGGCGCTGAGCCCCGTCCCGCGCACATCCAGCATCATGAACATCCCGGCCTCAGGTACATGCACTTTGAGCCCCGGAACCTGATTGAGGGTGGCGGTCGCCGCGTCGCGCCGGCGGCGGTAGGCATCCCGCATCGCCCCGACTTCCGGCACCGGTTCGGCCAGCGCACGGATGGCGGCGCGCTGGATGAAACCCGGCAGGCCGTATTGCGTGCTAAGCCCGAGATCATGCGCGAAGTCGATCAGCTGCGGCGGCGCCACGATCCAGCCGATCCGCCAGCCGGTCATCGCATGCGATTTGGAGAGGCTGTTGATGGTGACCGTGCGCTCGCCCATCCCCGGCAAGCTGGCGATGCTCACATGCTCCTTGCCGAAGCTCAATGCCGCATAGACCTCGTCGGCGATGACCCAGAGATCGCGCTCGATCGCGAGCTTGGCCATCGCCTCCAGCACGTCGCGGCCGAACATGGCGCCGGTTGGATTGCCGGGTGTCGCGAAGACTATCGCCTTGGTTTTCGGCGTGATCGCTTTCTCGATATCCTTGGGATCGAGGTGGAACTCGTTCTCCGGCCGCATCGGCACACGCACGAGATGGGCGCCCGCCGCGCGGAGAGTCGCCTCGTAGGTGAGATACATCGGCTCGGGCACGACCACGTCGTCACCCTGGTCCAGCACCAGCATCGACGAGACGAACAAACCGCCCTGCGCACCTGATACGGCAGCAACATTCTCCGCGGTGATATCCTGGCCG
This sequence comes from Dongia sp. agr-C8, assembly GCF_054658695.1. Lineage (NCBI taxonomy): Bacteria > Pseudomonadati > Pseudomonadota > Alphaproteobacteria > Rhodospirillales > Dongiaceae > Dongia > Dongia sp. agr-C8. Next base: position 366,158 of record NZ_BAAGHZ010000004.1, on the reverse strand, counting down.
GAGGTACGCCGGTGATAGGCGGCGATCGCCTCGCGCAACGCCGGGAAGCCGAGGATGTCGGTGTAATGGGTGTCGCCGGCGTCGAGCGCCGCCACCGCAGCCTGCTTGATCGAGGCCGGCGTCTCGAAATCCGGATCGCCGATCGAGAGGATGATGACGTCCTCCCCTCTGCGTTTCGCTTGGACGGCGCGGTGATGGATTTCCCAGGCGCGGGCACCCTCCCCGCCGATGCGCTGGGTGAAACTGGAGTATCGCATGTCGATGGACCCGTTAAGACTTGGCCGGGACAGTGCAAGGCCCGGCCATTGAAATCAAGGCCCAGCATCCACATCTGGCTTGGCCATGAGGGATGGGCGAATGTGACGACTCGCCGTTGAGCGCGCCGCAAGCCGCGGGGGCTAGGCCGCTCTTATTGAACGATTTTCCTAGATGCAACGACGGATCAATGGCACTCTGGCGCCCGATTGTCGGGCTGCGGGATGCCATAAGGGGGAGTCATGCTCGGACGTATCGCTAATCTCTTCAAAGCGTTTCTGAACGTCTTCATCGGCAGCGTCGAGCGGCAGAACCCGGAAGCGCTGCTGGAGCTCGAGAAAGAGAATCTCCGCAAGCAGATCGCCAACTTCAACCAGGGCCTCGCCGCCCATGCCGGACTCGCCGAGCGGTTGATGGGTCAGGTCCGCAAGCTCGAAGCCGACCAGAAGGACCTGCGCGCCAAGGCCGCCGCCAACCTCAAGGCCGGCAACAAACAGGCTGCGGGCCAGTATGCGCTCCGCCTGCAGACCGTGGAGCGCGAGCTCGAGGAAAACCGCCGCCAGCTCGAAGGCGCCGAGGCCACCTACCAGAACATGCTGAAGGCCCGCGACGTCTCGGTGCAGAGCGCCAGGTCCAAGATGGAAAGCCTGCGCGGCGCCATCGCCGACATGCGCATGAACACCGCCATGGCCGAGATGCAGGAGATGGCGGCCGGGATGATCGGCACCATCGGCGGCAGCGGCGACACGCTCAACCGCCTGCACGAGATGGTCGAGGAGGAACGCACCAAGGCGGCGGGCCGCGCCCGTGTCGCCAAGGACTCGATCGACATGACCGAGGTGAACCTGAAGGAGTCGGAGCAGAACGCGCTGGCCGACCAGGCGCTGGCCGACTTCGCCGCGCGCGAAGGACTGACCCTGGAAACGCCGCAAGGTGCCGCGGCCGCGCCGCGCACCATGGGCAGTGAAGGCGCCGCGGAGAAGAGCTGATGCCCCTGTCGCCCGAGGCCCCGGCCTGGGCTGCCGAGATCGCACTCGCCTACGAAAGCACGGCCCAGGGCCAGTTCATCCTCAGCGGCAATGTGCATGACCGGCTGCCGGTGGGCGGCAGCCTGGTCAATCTCGGCGGCTTCATCGAGAAGGAGCTGCTGGCCGGCTTCCAGGTGATCTTCAGCTTCGATCTCGGCAACGGCTTGCGCGTGACGCGTGGCGGCGAACTGCTCGAAGGCTGGAGCGGCGCCAAGCGGCTCGACCCGACCGTCCGCCAGCCCCTGGCCGCGATCGAGCTGGTGAGCTCTTTCGTGCGCTACCGCGCGAACCTGCGGGCGCTGGGCCAGGAGAAGCAGGTGCTGCATGTCGCCTGCATCCTGCGTGATGCCGACGACATCCTGCCGGCGACCGGCGGCTGGAGCTACGAACTGGGCGGCATGGCAAGCCTGCTGCGCGATTGGGCCGGCGAGGCACCGTTCAGCAGCCATCCCTTCGTCAGCCTGATCATCGCCGACAATCTCAATGACCTGCATCCCTCGGTCGCGCTCAATCCGCGCGCGGCACGCGTCAAGGTGCCATTGCCGGATACCGGCATGCTGACCCGGGCGCTCGCCCTGCTCCGCCGCGACAATGCCGCGGCCTTCGACAGCAGCATGAAGGACGAGAGCTCCATGGCTGCGGCCTTGACCGGCGTCGCAGTCACCGCGGTCGAAACCTTGACCAAGCAGCGCGCGCACCAGAAGCAGCCGATCAAGAGCGACGACCTGGTCAAGATCAAGAAGGAACTGGTCGAGCGCGAGAGCGCGAATCTCATCGAGTTCATCGAATCCAAGCGCACCCTCGCCGATTACGAAGGCCAGGAGGCGCTGAAAACCTGGCTGCAGCAGGACGTGGCGCTCTGGCAAGCCGGCGATCTGAAGGCGCTCCCCAAAGGCTACCTGATCTGCGGCCCGGTCGGCACCGGCAAGACCTACCTGGTCGAATGCCTGGCCGGCGAGGCCGGCATTCCGGTCGTCAAACTGAAGAATTTCCGCGACCGCTGGGTAGGCTCGAGCGAAGGCAATCTCGAGAAGATCATCGGCTTGGTGCGCGCGCTCGGCCGCTGCATGGTGTTCATCGACGAGGCCGACCAGACGCTCGGCCGCCGCACTTCCGATAGCAGCGACAGCGGCCTTTCCGGGCGCATCTACTCGATGATCGCCCAGGAGATGAGCGATCCCGACACCCGTGGCCATGTGGTCTGGATCCTCGCCTCCTCGCGCCCCGACATGATCGAGGTCGACCTGAAGCGCCCGGGCCGCGTGGACGTGAAGGTCCCGCTGCTGCCGACCACCACGCCGGAGGAAAGCGCCAAGCTGCTGCGCGCCCTCTGCAAGCGTATGGGGCTCGAGGTCACCAAGGAACAGCTCGTCGCTCTTGGGGACAAGCTCCCTCTTCTGCTGACGCCGGGTGCGGCGGAGGCAATCGCAGTCAAGGCCTATCGCCTGGCGCGGACCGAGAAGCTGGAATCGATCAAGGCGATCGAGGCCTGCTTGACCGGCTATCAGCCGCCGGTGCCCGAGGACGTGCTCAAGTTCCAGATGGTTCTGGCGATCCGCGAGGCGACCGACATCGCCTTCGTGCCGGAAAGCCTGCGCAAGCTCGCCGGGAAGGCCGATGCTTAGATATCTCTGGAAGGCCTTCAACGTCCGGCCGATCGGAATGCCGGTGCCACCGCTCTGGTTCGCGGTCCTGGCCTCGGCCCTGGTCGGCTATTTCGTCGCCGCCCCCCTCGCCTTGATCGGCCTGGGGGCGACGGCGATGTTCACCGGCGTCCTCGCAAGCAGCAAGCGCTTCCGCACCGCGGTCGATGCGCATCTGCTCCTGCCGCCGCCGGAGAACGAATATGCCAGCCTGCTGCAGCGGCTGGATCCCTGGAGCCGCGAACGTCACGCCAAGCTCGAGGCGCAATGCGCCGAGCTGCAGAAGGTGCTGGAGAACGCCAAGGCCGGCCAGGAACATATCGCCGGCGTCTGGCAACTAGTAGGTCTGCACCTGAAGCTGCTGGCGGCCCGCAGCGCCGCGATCGCCGTGACCGAGAACCGCGACGAAAAGGGCAAGGCGTCGATCGCCGAGCAGCTTGCCGAGGTGAAGAAGCGGCTGAGCGTCGATGGCATCGACAATGACCTCAAGGAGACGCTGGAAGACCAGCAGCGGATTCTCGAACAGCGCATCGGCATGCGGGCTGAGGCGGAGCGCCGGATCAACGTGCTCGACGCCGAGCTCGAGCGGATCCGCGACCAGATGGCGCTGATGCGGGAGCAGGCACTGCTGAGCTCCGACCCGGCCTCGATCGGGCGGTCGGTGGACGGCCTCGCCGCCTTCCTCACGGAATCCGGCCGCTGGCTCAAGGACCAGGAAGAGATCTTCGGCGAGATCGCCGAGTTGGGCGCGACGCCCTATGAGTCCCCGTTCAAGGACTCGCCGCAAAAGCAACGCAACAGCAAGCGCGTGGGAGAATCGCAATGACGGACCCGAGCTCGATCAATCGTCCGAAGCGTTCGCCGCTCGGGATCATCATCACGCTCGTCCTCGGCCTCGGCGTGATCGGCCTCGGCGGCTGGCTCTATTACAAAAACCAGGGCGCGCCGACCGCCGCCACCACGCAGTCATCGACCCAGCAGACTTCGCAGGCGACGCCCGCCGCTCCGTCGAACGAGCAGGTCGACGTGCCGGCGCCGGTCGAGCCTTCCGCCGGCAGCCCGCAGATCGAGGCCGCGGCGGCCTATGTGCCGAAGAACAACGTGGTCGAGATCGACATCTCGGAATATGCCGGTTACGGCGGGCTGATCGTCGCCAATGGTGGCCTCGCCCCAAACCCAGATTCCTTCTTCGCCAAGGAATACGGCTTCCAGGTCAAGTTCTCGGTGTCCGAGGAGGAGACCTGGGGCAAGCTGAACAACGGCAAGTTCGCAGCGGCCGCCACCACCGCCGATGTGCTGGCGGTGCTCGGGCGGCAGTTCAACGTGGTGGTGCCGGCGCAGATCAGCTTCTCCCGTGGCGCCGACATGATCGTGGTCGATCAGGGCATCGCCTCGGTCAACCAGCTCGCCGGCAAGGTGGTCTCCGGCTCGGAGTTCAACGAGAGCGAGTTCTTCCTGCGCTATCTCGCCAGCGAAGCCGGCTTGAAGGTGAAGCTGCTGCGCGATCTCGACGCCAGACCGGCAGCGGACGAGGTGGGCCTGGTGCTCTACGAGGACTCGTTCGTCGCTTGCGATGCCTATGAGGCGGAGTTGAAGAACGGCACCAATCGCTTGAACGGCTGCGTCGGCTGGACGCCACGCACCGACGAAGTCATCGAGGCATCCGGCGGCAAGGCGAAGATGCTGGTCTCCAACAAGAACCTGCTGATCATCGCCGACATCCTGACCGTCAACAAAGGCTTCGCCGAGGCCAATCCGAAGATGGTGAAGGGCATCGTGCATGGCCTCCTGGAAGGCAATCGCCGCTTGCGCGATCAGCCGGACCAGAATATCGGCTTGGTGGCCAAGGCCTTCAAATGGACCGAAGCCGAGACCAAGGACGAGCTGGCGCATGTCCATCTCTCCAACCTTCCGGAGAGCCTTGCTTTCTTCAAGGGCACGATCGACGCCGCGGGATCGTTCTCCGGCATCTATCAGTCCTCGGTGCTGTCCTACGGCGACCGGATCAAGAATCCGGTGGATGGCGACCGCTTCGTCGATACCAGCCATCTCGATGCACTGAAGAGCGAGGGCAAGTTCGCCGACCAGGTGATCGCGATCGCGCCGATCCGCACCACGACCACCCAGGCACTGGAAGGCGATCCGCTGTTGAAGAAGGATATCCGCTTCTTCTTCGAACCCAACTCCGCGCGGCTCGACGAGGCCTCGCCGGAGAACCAGCAGTATCTCGACACCGTGAAGACCTTCCTGCAGGTCAGCCCCGGCTCGGAGATCCTGCTGCGCGGCCATGTCGACAACGCCCGGATCGAGGAGTTCCGCAAGCAGGGCGGCGAGGAGCTGGTGAAATCCATGGCCTTGAAGGCGATGGAGCTCTCCAAACAGCGCGCGGAGGCGGTGCGCACCGCGCTTCTGAAGAAGTTTCCCAACATCGACCCGAAACGCGTCGAGATTGTCGGCCGCGGCTGGGAGGAGCCTTCCAGCCAGGACAGCAATCTCAATCGACGGGTCGAGGCGCAGTGGTTTACTCTGGAATAGAGCACCCGCCTGAACCGAGGACATCATGAACGACAAAGTCCATCACCAGCCGCTCGGCGGCAATCAGATGCCACGCTTCGGCGGCCCAGCCACCATGATGCGGCTGCCCGCCGTTTCCAGCGCCAAGGGGCTCGACGCCTGCTTCGTGGGTGTGCCGTTCGACATCGGCACCTCCAACCGTGCCGGCGCGCGCTTCGCACCGCGCCAGATCCGGGCCGAGAGCTGTCTGATCCGCCCTTACAACATGGCGACCCGGGCGGCGCCGTTCGACAGCCTGTCGGTGGCGGATGTGGGCGACGTCGCGATCAACACCTTCAATCTCGAAAAGAGCATCGGCCTGATCGAGAAGGCCTATGACGAGATCCTCAGCCATAATTGCATCCCGATGACCTTGGGCGGCGACCACACCATCGCCCTCCCGATCCTACGCGCGCTGAAGCGTAAATACGGGCCAGTCGGCATGGTGCATGTGGACGCCCATGCCGACATCAACGACACGATGTTCGGCGAGAAGATCGCGCATGGCACGCCGTTCCGGCGGGCAGTCGAGGAAGGCCTGCTCGACGGCAAACGCGTGGCTCAGATCGGGCTGCGCGCGACCGGCTATGCGGCCGAGGATTTCGACTGGCCGCGGAGCCAGGGCTTTCGCGTCGTGCAGGCCGAGGAGTGCTGGTACAAGTCGCTGGCGCCGCTTATGGCGGAGATCCGCCAACAGCTGGGCAAGGGACCGGTCTATCTCTCCTTCGACATCGACGGGCTCGACCCCTCTTCGGCACCGGGCACCGGCACGCCGGAGATCGGCGGCCTGACCACAATCCAGGGCATCGAAATCATCCGCGGCTGCCTGGGCCTGCAGCTGGTCGGCTGCGACCTGGTCGAGGTTTCGCCGCCCTATGACCCGACCGGCAACACGGCATTGCTCGGCGCCAACCTGCTCTACGAGATGCTCTGCGTGCTGCCGGGGGTCAAATACCGGAACTAACGCAGGCGCTCCGCAGCCGCAAGCTACCCGTCGGTCTTGCGCCCGGCCTGCAGCTTTCCGATCGCGTCTTCCATGCAGTGCGTGGCCCAGAGGATCAGGAAGATGAGGATCACGGAAACCGCGAGCATCTCCAAGGCCGGCACGCGCTCACCCGCCAACAGGAGTGCTACGCCGAGGACAAGCGGCAACGCCGCTATGGCAATGCCGCCGGATCGAAATCGCTGAATACCACTCCGGAAAGTACCGAGATCGTCGGCCATGATCCCTCCCCTGTGATGCAGTCAGTGAGACTCGCGCCGCCAAGCATCATGCAACTTTGGCGGCCGCAAGTCACACGAAGCCCTTGCCGGCGGGACGGCCGAGGCACGTGTCGAGCCAAGCCCGGACGTTTGGATAGCGCGTGATGTCAAGCTGCAGCCGGTTGATCAGGCTCATCACGATCGAGACGTTTAAGTCGGCGACGGTGAAGCGGTTGCCGACCAGATAGTCCCGACCGGTCAAGGTCTGCTCGAGAACACCGAGCGGCTTCTGCAAGCTCCGCCAGGCTTGGTCCGCCTGCGCCGGATTGCGCTCGGCTTCGGGCAGCATCAGGCGGTGCTCAAGGATTTCGATCAGCAGGTGCTCGATCTCATTGACCACCCAGAGGCTCCACTGCGTGAGCAGCGCTTCCTCCTGCAAGCTCGCGCCCGCGAGCGGACCACCCTGCTTCTTCACCAGATAGAGATTGATGGCGAGGGATTCGTAGAGGATGAAGCCATTGTCATCCAGCACCGGCACTTGGCCGTTGGGATTGATCTTCAGGAACTCCGGCGACCTGTGCTGGCCGCTGGCGAGGTCGATCTCAACCGCCTCAATCTCCAGGCCGAGCTCCTTCGCCAGCCAGTAGCAGCGCCGGCCGCGGTTCTTGGCGCCGCCGTAGAGTTTCAGTTTGGGCACGAGGCTCCCCCTGGTCTCAGATGATGTACAAGAACGGAGGCTTTGCCCCTACTCCCCCGCCTTGCTCTTCAGCACCGGCATTCCCGGTGCCGGGAAGCTGCGGTCGTGTTTCAGGGCCGGGATCTTGCGCCGTGCCTCGGTGACCTGGTCGAGGTCGATGGTCGCGGTCACGATGCCCACGTCCTCGCCGCCGTCGGCGAGGATCTCGCCCCAGGGATTGACGATCAGCGAATGGCCCCAGGTCTTGCGGCCCTCGGCGTGCGTCCCGCACTGGTTCGGCGCCAGCACGAAGCTGCCGGTCTCGATCGCGCGGGCCCGGGCCAGCACATGCCAATGCGCCTTGCCGGTCGCATGGGTGAAGGCGGCCGGCACGGTCAGCATCGCGGCGCCGGCCTGGGCCAGGGCGCGGTAGAGATAGGCAAAGCGCAGGTCGTAGCAGATCGAAAGGCCGGCGAGGCCCCAAGGGGTCGCGGCCAGGACGGCACGCTCGCCGGGCTCCACGGTGGCGGATTCCTTGTAGGCCTGGCCGTCGCCGACATCGACGTCGAAGAGATGCAGCTTGTCATAGCGCGCTGTGATCGCCCCCGTGGGATCGACCATGAGCGAGCGGTTCACGACGCGGGTCTTTCCCGGCTCCTTCAGCAGCAGCGAGCCGACCAGGATCCAGGTGCCGGTCTCCTGCGCCAGGGCCCGGAAGGTCTTCAACGCCGGATCCTCGGCCTCGGGCACTGTCTTCTGCAGGACCTTGTCGCTGTCCGGCTCCAGCATCGCGACCATTTCGGTGAGCAGAATGAACTGCGCCTTGTCCTTCGCGGCGGTGCGGATCAGCGGCTCGACGGCGGCGATGCTCGGCGCCATATCGCGCTCGGCGCAGTTCTGGATCAGGGCGACTTTCACGGAATTGGCCATCATGCACCTCGCTGGCGGCAAGCACGCGGAATGCCGACAGCATAGCGTCCGGGCGCCGCCGGATAAACAGGCTTCGGGCAAGCAGGCTTAACGGGACCGGTTCATGGGGCATCGCGCAGCTTCGCCGTGCCGGTTCCGGTGATCCCGCATTGATAACTTGATCCCGCCCGGGATTGAAGGCTATGAGGGGGCAAATCCCTGGATTGCCGGCTTAGCTCAGGGGTAGAGCAACCGCCTTGTAAGCGGTAGGTCGCGAGTTCAAATCCCGCAGCCGGCACCACCCGCTTTCGCGCTCAGTCGCAGCGGGTGCCTTGCCCGCAAGTGGCGCCGCCGCCGCTCTGTGGCGTCAAGACCCAGGCATTGCCGGTCTCGGCGCCGGGTGTCAGCACGACCGTCTCACCCGACGCCGGCGAGTCCGACGCCGGCGAGTTGCTCGACCCCGTCGATGTGGCGTTCGGATACTTGCTGGGACCGGACGATTTATTCGCGAAAGGGGAGAAAGTGGTCGCCGGCCAAGATGAGCCGGCGTCAGATGCTTTGGCCCGCCTTGACGGTGAGCGAGCGCTTGGTCATCTCCGGATGGTCCTGCAGCCACAAGGCGGCCTTGTTCTGGGCCTCGAGGAAAGCGGCGGTCGGAATCGCCGAGGCTTCGATCAGCATTTCATGGGTGCGGCAGTCTTCGGGAGAGTTCGCCATGCAGGCGACCAGGATGGCGGTGTAGAGCATCGAGGATCTCCAATCCAATAGACCGCCGGCCTCGGAGCAAGCCCGACTGCCGGATTGGGCCTATGCATCCTTGAACCTCGGCAACGAAGCGCAGTTCCGCCGAAAGGAGAAGGCTAGCAACTCAGCCCCGGCTCGCAAGCCGGCGCTGAAATGTTAATGCTGCGCGCCGCAACCGCGCCGTCGCCGCTCTCGGGCGTCAGCACCCAGGCGTTGTCCCCGGACGCACTCGGCTGCAGCACGATCGTCTTCAGCTCCGAGATCGGGGCGACTGCCGGGGATTCCTGCTCTGGCCCTTCGGCGGTCTTCCAGGGCCTCGGTTCCTGATAGCAGTTGCGGACGCCGCCGCGGATGATGCAGACCGCCCAGGCAGGCGGCACCGCCGCCGCCAGTATTACCGCCGCCAGGATTCCGGAAACCAACCGCATCGCCCAACTCCCCCATGCAGCCTGCTTATACCGTCGACCCGACCTAGGATTCAACGGGCGGTAGTGAAATAAGACACCCATTCAGCCATCGCGAACCCGGACCCGCTGGTTCCCCTTGACAGGACAAGCATTCCACGCGACCCCTGCGCACCACGGATTTCAGCCAAGTGGCTCAGCCAGAAGGAACACGGCGCATGCATGTCTTGATTGTCGGAGCGGCGGGAATGGTCGGCCGCAAGCTGACCGACCGGCTGGTGAAGGATGGAAGGCTCGGCGGCCGCGAGCTCGCCCGCCTGACCCTGACCGACGTGATCGAGCCCGCCAAACCCGCCGGCTTCACCGGCCAGATCGCGACGCTGATCAGCGACCTTTCGTCCCCCGGCGAAGCGGCGAAGCTGGCCGCCCTTCGGCCCGATACCATCTTCCACCTGGCGGCGATTGTCTCCGGCGAGGCCGAGGCCGATTTCGACAAGGGCTATCGCATCAATCTCGACAGCACCCGCGCCCTATTCGAAGCGATCCGCCAGGAAGGGCTGAAGTCGCCCTATAATCCGCGCGTGGTCTTCACCTCCTCGATCGCGGTGTTCGGCGCGCCCTTCCCGGAGAAGATCAGCGACGAGTTCATCCAGGCGCCGCTGACCAGCTACGGCACCCAGAAGACCATCGACGAGCTGCTGCTCTCGGACTATTCCCGCAAGGGCTTCTTCGACGGCATCGGCATCCGCCTGCCGACTATCTGCATCCGCCCGGGCAAACCGAACAAGGCGGCCTCCGGCTTCTTCTCCAACATCCTGCGCGAGCCGCTCTCAGGCCAGGAAGCGGTGCTGCCGGTCGGCGAGGACGTGCGCCACTGGCATGCCTCGCCGCGCGCCGCGGTCGGCTTCCTGATTCACGCGGCGACACTCGACACCGGCAAGCTGGGCGCCCGGCGCAATCTCAACATGCCGGGCCTTTCGGCGACGGTCGGCGAGCAGCTCGAAGCCCTGAAGCGCTTCGGCGGCGAGAGGGCCCTGAAGCTGATCCGCCGCGAGCCCGACGCCACGATCGGCAAGATCGTCGCCGGCTGGCCGCGCGACTTCGCGCCCAAGCGAGCGATCGAGCTTGGCTTCAAGGCGGAAAGCTCCTTCGACGAGATCATCAGGATCCATATCGAAGACGAGCTCGGCGGGAAGATCGGGGTTTGAGCGCACGCCACAACACCGCCAAATGGCGGTGATTGCATAACGGCGCACACCTGCTTGTCAGGGCGTGCGCCGAATCTCCCCTTCCCCCACCCATCGGTGCTGGCGCAAAATTCGCTGCAATCGGGTGGAGGGGCACATGGTTCGGATTCGCTTCGCGGCGGCGGTGCTGCTGGTCATTCTTGCTTTCGCGACGACCCCTTTGCGCGCCGAGGATGCCGTTACGCTGCAGCTTGTCACCCAGCCGCAGAACGGCGCCCCCGACGCTCGGCCGATCATCATCGATGCCGGCGATCCGGTAACGATCGGCACCAAGCTGGCTTTGGTGATCAGCGCGACCCAGGACGCCACCGTCAACATTCGCTACACGCCGAGCGACGGCGCGACGGCCTTGCTGGCGCAGAGCGTCGCGCTGAAGGCCGGCGAGAGCAAGCGGCTGCCGGCAGACGGCGGCTGGTATCACGTAACCAGCGGGCTCGGCGAGGAGAAGGTCTCGGCGGAAGACGCCGCCGGCGCGGTGCTGGCAAAAACCAGCTACCGCATCGTCGATTCCACGGCGATCCAGATCGGCAACCTCGCGACCGACATCGGGGCCAGCGGCGCGCGCACCCGTTCGATCGGCGGCGTCAACCTCGGCGCCTACGACCAGGCGGAGGATGTCGTTGCGAAATCCGAGGCGGTGGCAAAAACTCTGGAGCAGGTGCCGCCGGTCAATCCATCGACCAGCCGCAGCGTCGGCTCCACTGTGTTCAAGAAGGTCGCCAACGGCGTCGTGCTGGTGGTGAACGGCGACTTCATCGGCGCCGGCGCGATCCTCGATCAAAACGGTCTGGTCGTGACCAACCACCACGTCGTCGCCGGCGCGGATGCGGTATCGGTCATCTTCATGCCCGCCGGCGGTGCGTCGGTAGACGGCGCCAAGGCCTATGACGCGACGGTCGAGCGCATCGACGTGGTGGCCGACCTCGCGCTCATCCGCATCAAGAACCCGCCGCAGGACATGACCTTGGTGAAGCTCGGCGATCCCTCCTCGGTCGAGATCGGCGAGGAGGTCAACGCGATCGGCCATCCGCATGGGGAATTCTGGAGCTATACCCGCGGCTATGTCAGCCAGATCCGGCCGAAATACGACTGGGACGATTCCTTCTACCAGCACCAGGCAGATGTCATTCAGACCCAGACGCCGATCAATCCCGGCAATTCCGGCGGACCGCTGCTGGACGACGAGGGCATGCTCATCGGCATCAACAGCTTCGTGGATTCCGAAGGGCAAGGGCTGAACTATGCCGTGTCGGTCGATGAGGTGACGCGACTGATGCTGATGCACGGCGACCGGCTGGCCGATGGCAGCGTCATCGAAGCGAAGGCCAGCGAAGGCAGCAACGGCGATGCCAAGGTGCAGCCGGCTTCGGCGGGCGGCGGCGGCGACTACCAGACCTGGAGCTATGACGACAACAAAGATGGCAAGCCGGAGCGCTGGGGCGTCGATTTGAGCGGCGACGGCAAGCCCGATCTCTATCTGCTGGATCAAGACAGCGACGGCGAAGTCGATTACGGCCTGCTCGACCGCGACCAGGACGACAAACCCGAGGCGCGGATCATCTACGGCGATGAATCGGCAGGCGAGTGCGACGTCTGGGAAATCGACGACAACGAGGACGGCAAGCCTGACTCGATCGGCATGGACTACGACTATGACGGAAAACCTGACGTCATCCGCCCGGCTTAATGCCCATTTCGCCGCGCTGCACACACCACAGACCCCAGGTCTCACGGAAACGTTAGCCCGTTGAATTAATGCTTTGCTAACCGGTGCTCAGCTAACGTCTCATTAACACTGGTCATTCTGTCCGATCGGGAAGCGTGCCGGCTGAGCCGCAACGCGAAGGCGGCTTGATCCAACTGGGAATTCTGTCTTGGGCGCCTCTGCCACCATGTCCGCGATTGCGAATGATGTTCGGAGCCTGATCGACCTCGCGCATGATCGCACGACGCAGGGCCGCAGCCATCTGGTCACCGCCATCGGCGACCTGATGAGCGACCACGGCCGTATCCTGACCCTGCAGGAACGTGCCCTCATCAACGACATTCTGAAGAAGCTGATCCAGGACGTCGCGCGCCCGGTCCGCAAGGCGCTGGCCGAAAAGCTCGCGCTCTCGCCGCATGCGCCGCGCGAAGTGACGACGCTGCTCGCCAACGATGAGTTCGACATCGCTTCGCCGATCCTCCTCAATTCGACGCTGCTCGAGGACGAGGACCTGATGGAGATCGTGCGCCACCGCACCATCAGCCATCGCCTCGCCATCGCCATGCGCCGCTCGTTGAACGAACCGGTCTGCGACGCGCTGGTCGCGACCAATTCGGTCGACGTCATCAAGGCGCTGCTCGAAAACCACGGTGCCAAGATCTCAGTCGCGACCATGGCCTATCTCTGCGACCAGTCGAAGACCCTCGACGTCTACCAGGAGCCCCTGCTCCGCCGCAGCGACCTGCCGCAGGACCTGGTCAAGAAGATGTATTACTGGGTCTCCGCCGCGATGCGGCAGTTCATCGTCGAGAATTTCCCGGTCGATCCGGTGGAACTCGACCTGACGCTCGGCCAGATCGCGCAGCAGGCGGCGCACAGCGTCTCATTGCCGGCGGCTGAAGAGCCCGCGATCAACCTCGCGCGCCAACTGGCGGAACGCGAAGATCTCACCCCGGACATCATCGTCGAGACCCTGCGCCGCGGCGAGACGCCCTTGTTCGAAGCCATGCTCGGCGAGCGCATCGGCGTCAAGCCGATCCTGGCCCGCAAGCTGATCTATGATTCACATGGCGAAGGCCTCGTGGTCGCATGCCGCGCCGCCGGCATCGACCGCTCGAGCTTCGTCACGCTGTTCATGCTGATGCAGCGGGCGCGCACCGATCCGATGACCCGCGATCCCTATCTGATGTCGAAGTCGCTTGAGCTCTTCGACCGGATCAGCACCGATGCCGCGAAGAAGATGGTCGATCGCTGGACCATCGATCCGGAATACATCAAGTCGATCTTGAAGCTGCAGCAGCGGCGGCGTTGAGCGACAGCTCTCCTACCCTTCCGCCAGCACCACCAGCGCATCGACGGCGACGGCGCCGTTCGTCAGCACCATCAGCGGATTGACGTCGAGCTCCAGTAGGCTGCCGCGGTGCGCCTCGGCAAAGGCGGCGACGGCGGCGACCGCGCTGGCGATGGCACGCAGGTCGCCGGCAGGGCGGCCGCGATAACCCTTCAGAAGCTTCGCGATCTTCAGGCTGTCGATCGCCCGCTCGATTGCGCCGCGGTCGGTCGGCAGCAGCAGCATGGCGGAATCCTGCACCATCTCGACCAGGATGCCGCCGGCGCCGATCACCAGCGCCAAACCGAATTGTGGATCGCGCTTCACACCGATGATGAGTTCGGCGACGACATCGGAAACCATCTTCTCGACCAGGACCTTGGCGATGACGCTGCCGGGCTTGTACTGCGCAAGAGACGCGCTCATCCCCTGCAACGCGGCTTCGACCTCGGCGGCGGACTTGAGATTGACCGCGACGGCGCCCGCCTCGGTCTTATGGGCGAGCACCGGCTCGGCGACCTTCAGCACCACGGGAAAGCCGAGGGCAGCCGCCGTGTTGGCCGCATCCGCCGGCGCCACGACCCGGGCTTCGGGCACACTCAAGCCATAGGCGGAGAGCTGCTGCTTGGCCTCGTATTCAGGCAGCAAGCGACCCGCGCCCTCCGGCTTCGGGGTCGGCGGCACCGTGATGCCACCCAACCCGCCACCTGCCAGACGATCGCGCAAACGCGCAAATCTCTCGGTAGCTTCAAAGGCGCACAGCGCTTCCTTCAGTCCCTGCATCGGCGCGCCATGGCCGCGGATCACCAGGTCGCGCACGCGGCCCGGCAGCAGCTCGGGCAGGGTCGCGGTGACGATCGGCAGCTTGACGTTCTTGCGGCAGGCGGCGACCAGCGCGTTGACCGAGCAGTCCCAGGCCTGCTCGCTGGCCTCGCCGTCGGTCGCGTAGTCGATCACCAGCATGCCGGCGTCGTAGTCACCCGCCATCACCGTGTCAAAGCAGCGGGTCAGCAGGTCTTCATGACCCCAGAGCGAAGTGTTGTAGTCGAGCGGGTTGGAGATGGTGGCGAAGTTCGGCAGCTGGGTTTTTAGATCCGCAACTTGGGCCGGGCTGTGTTGGGGCAGCGGCAGGTTGATCGATTCCGCGATGTCCGCAGTCATCAGCCCGTCGCCGCCGGAGCAGGTGAATACCGCGAGCTTGTTGCCCTTGGGCAGCCCCGCCGTCGAGACGAACTTCATCGTCTCCATGAGCTGCGGGATCGTATCGACACGGATGACGCCGAGGCGTTCGAACAGGGAATCGTACATCCGGTCGCTGCCGGCCAGCGAGCTGGTATGGCTCATGGCGAGCTTGGCGCCGAGCTCCGACTTGCCGGCCTTCAGGGCCACCAGCGGCTTGCCGGCCTGCATGGCCTTGGCGGCGGCGCGGCTGAAGGCCGGCACGTCGTCGATGCCCTCGATGTAGAGGCCGATTGCCGTGATCTTCGGATCCTCGGTCAGCGCATCGACGAAGTCGGCGACGGTCAGGATCACCTGGTTGCCGGAGCTGATCACATAGCCGAAGGGCACCGAACGGTCGTTGCCTGTTACGTTCAAGGCGATGTTGCCGCTCTGGCCGATGAAGGCACAGCCGGATTCCACGCGTCGGCCGTTATGGCCGGTCGGCCAGAGCGCGATCCCGTCGAGATAGTTGAGGATGCCGTAGCAATTGGGGCCGACCATGGCGAGGTCGCCAACCGCCTCGATCAGCTGCTTCTGCAGGCCGTGGCCCTCGCCGCCCACCTCGGCGTAACCTGCTGCATAGCAGATCGCGCCCCCCGCACCTGCGGCATTGAGGGCGCGCAGGATGTCGATGGTCGGCTCGCGCGGGACCGCGATGAAGGTGGCGTCGGGAGCCTCCGGCAGATCGGCGATCGAGGCGTAGCACTTCCGGCCACCCAACTCGCTGCGCTTGGGGTTCACCACCCAGACCTCGCCGGCGAAACCGGTATCGGCGCAGCGCCGGATCGAATCCTCCATGGCTTGGCCGCCGACGATGCAGACCTGGCGCGGCTTCAAGAGGCGGCGCAGGTTTTGCGCCCGTTTGGACTTCAAATTCCCCGACTTCACGCTGGCCGCGTTCACTGGAAATGCTCCCCGATCATCTGGGTATCTGGATGGCTGATAGCAGAGGCTCCAGGATTGACGCAATCCGCCGGGACCCTGCGCAAATCCGACGCGATGGGCGGTTCTGCGAGCCAGATTGTATGCACTGATGGAGCCAGTCGCGACGGTTCGAACCGCTGCCCCGAAAGCGCCAAACTTCCGTCACGCGCTCGCCGCAAGGCAATCGTTCATTCCCAATGAGAAAAACGCACAGTGACGGGTGTCATTCTCGCGGCCCTTTTACTGGAGCTTAGAATGTCGCGGTTATATCTTGCGGATAGCGCTGATTCGCAGCTCGAGGACGCGTCGTGTCCAGCCCGAAGATCGACCTTCAACGCCTGCTGAGACGCCCGCTTGCGGGCACCGCGGCGCTGCGGCTTGGTCCTCTGGATATCAGTCGCCGGCGGCTGCTGCTCGGGTTCGGCGCGGCGGCGGTCGGCGGCACCGGTTTCGGCGCGCTGCGCCTCCTCTCTTCCGGTCTCTCGGGCGTCTCCGATGCGGCGGCGCAGGACATCAATTATTTCCGCATCGGCGGCGGCGGCGTGGGATCGCGGCTGTATCAGCTCGCGGGCGCGATCGCGGGTGCCATCACCAACCCGCCCGGCGCCGCCAAATGCGACGACAAAGCGCCCTGCGGTGTGCCGGGGTTGGTTGGCCTCGCGCAGACCACGGCGGGCTCGGTCGAGAACCTGCAGAGCCTGCATCAAGGCACCATCGAATCCGCCGTCGCCCAGGCCGATATCGCGGCCGAAGCCATGGCCGGCGACGAGCCCTTCAAGGGCGCGGCACCGGAAGCCGAACTGCGGGCCCTGGCCCGGATCGGCGCGGCCCAGGTCCAAGTCCTGGTCGCCGGCGCCTCCAAGGCAAAATCGATTTCCGACCTGAAGGGCAAGACCATCGGCTTCGGGCCGAAGCTCCGGGATTCCGCGGTCACCGGCGCCATGGTCCTGGCGGCCTACGGGATCACGCCAAAGCGCGCGAAGTTCAGATATGACGAGATGCAGCCGACCATCGCCGCGCTGGTCGATGGCGAGATCGACGCGATGATCGTCGCCGACGGCGCGCCCAATCCCGACGTCGCAGCCCTGCGCTACAGCGCCGATGCCCGGCTGCTCCCGGTGGACGGAGAGCCGATGGCGAAGCTCGTCACCGGCAGGAGCTTCCTGAAGGCGGTGACCCTGCCGGCCGACACCTATAAGGGCCTGCCGCCGGTCACGACCATCGAAGTGCCGATCCTCTGGACGGTATCGAACCTGCTCGATCCGAACCTCGCCTATGACCTCGCCAAGGCACTGGCCAGCCAGACCCTCGCCGCCACGGGCAAGAGCCCGATCGACTTTACCCTGGCGGATGCGACCGGGCCGCTGGCGCTGCATCCCGGCGCCAAGCGCTTCTACGACGAGCACCGCGCCGGCAACGCGCCCTCCACCAACTAGCGTCTCAACCGACCGCTTCGATCTTAATCACGTAGACGCCGTCGCGTTCGCGGCTCTCCACCAGCTTGTGGCCGGTCGTCTCGCAGAAATGCACGAAGTCTTTCGGTGCCCCGGGATCGGTGGCTTCGATCTCGATCTGCTCGCCGGGCGCCATTTCCCTCAGCAGGCGGCGTGCTTTCAAGACCGGTAGCGGGCATTTCATGCCTTTGGCGTCGAACTGGCGCATTTTCCTCATCCGGCCGCTCGGGCGGCCTCTCCATCTGCCTTGGCGCTGCCCCAGGCCTCGACCAGGCTGGCCGAAAGGATGAGCGCGCCGCCGACGATCTTGTTCATGCCCAGCTCCTCGCCCGCGAGCCAGGCGGCGGAACCGACCCCGACCAGGACTTCCAGCATCAATATCATGCTGGCACGGGCGGGCGACATGCGGCTCGCGCCCCAGAGGCTCAAGCCCATGGCCGGGACGACCCAGAAGGCCGCCGCGGCGAGGATCCAGCCCATGGAGGCGCCGAGGCCTTCAACCGTGGGCACCGGATCGGCCCAGCCGAGCATCACGACGAGCAGGCCGGCGGTGAGTGCCGCGAAGACGAATTGCAGGAAGGTCTTCTCGATCATGGAGGCGCCCTTCGCCAGGTTGGTCGCGACCAGACCCACGGCCCAACAGACGCCCGCCAGGAAGCCCATCCACTCCGCGGCGTTGGACGGGAACGGCCACCGACCGGCGAGGCCTTGCAGTGCCACCAGCCCCAGGAGGCCAAGACCGATCCCGGCCCAACGAAAGCCGGCGATCGGCGTCCCGATCACGAGCCGCTCCAGCACCGTCGCCCAGACCGGGTTGAGATAGAACAGCAGGATCACCATGCCGATCTCGCCGAAAACCATCGAGACGGCGAAGAGCCCGTTGCAGGCACCCACCGCTACCGCGGTGACGAGGAGCGGCAGGCCCCCGGCGATCACCTGGCGGCGGCGGAGCAAGATCATCGGCAGCACCAGCAGCGCCGGCACCAGATAGATCAGCAGCCCGCTCCATTCCTGCGGCACGCCGGGGCCGTCGATCTCGCGCAGGGGAATCCAGGTCGTGCCCCAGAACACGGCGGAAGCCGCGACAGCGAGGCTCGGCAGGAGGACGCTCTGACCCTGTGCGCTCATTCATTCACGCGAGTTGCGGATAGCCGGCGGCGATCGCCGCCCGTTCCATGGCCGGTATCACGTCATATGCCGAGCACGGCAGGATTTCGCAACCATCGAGCAATAAGGCGGCGCGGGTCTCCTGGAGAGCCGGATCGGCGAAAGCGGCAACGATGCCGGCTTGCAGGCGTTGCACGTCGGCGGCCGAAGTCGTCGCCGCGGTGACATAAGGCAGGCCCGGCGCGGCCGCGCTGGCCCGCAGCACGCGGATGCCCTGAACCTCCGCGGGCGCCAGCCGCACGAGCAGCGCGAAGGTGACGCAGTCGAGGGCGGCGGCATCCGCCTCACCCGCTTTCACCATGGCGAGCGAACTGCGGTGCGCGCCGCTCTCGGTCAAGGCGCCGAAGAAGGGCTTGCCCTGCGCGATCGGCGCAATCAGCGCTCGCAGCGTGTTGTAGCCGGATTGCGAACCGTCGTCGTTATAGGCGACGCGATAGCCGCGGAGGTCGGCCGGCGTCTTGGCCGGATCGTCCGTCCGGACCACGATCCAGCTGACGTAGGAGGCACCGGCACAGCCGGGCACCGCATAGCGCGGCGTCGCCAGCAGCTGCACATGGCCCTTGAGCTTGTGGGTCAGCGGGAAACCGCAGGTCTGGGCGAAGATCAGTCCCGGCGCCGTCAGGCGATCGACCGGATCGCCGGCGCGATTGAGCGCCTGGGGCAGGTCGCGGAAGCCTTGCGCGGTGAAATGGCGCCCGAGGCCGCGCCACCAGGCATCGGTGGCCGCCGCCAGTTCAGGCAGGTCGTACATGCCGAGGGATGCGAACATGATGCTCAGAACTTGACCGGGTTCCCGGCCATGGTTCCCGCATCCTGCGGCACACCGTCGGCAATTTCATAATAGTCGCTCTTGTCGCCCGCAAAGATGTGCCGGACGGTCTTCAACCCGGTGGGCGCTTCCAGCGAACCCGCCGCGATCGACACGGTCTCGCGGCCCTCCGGCCGCCAGAACAGGCTGGAGCCGCACTGCCCGCAGAAGCCGCGCTGCGCTGAATCGGAAGAGCGGTACCAGGCGATGTTGCCCTCGCCTTCGATCGTTGTTTCGGCCTTGCGGGCGGCGCTGTAGCCGGGCGCGTGACCGTGCACGCGGCGGCACTGGCCACAATGGCAAGTGACCACGTCCCGCAGGTTGCCGCGGACCCGGTAGCGGACCGCGCCGCACTCGCAGCGGCCGCTATGCTGCGTCTTGCGCGGACCGGCTTGGGGCGGCGCTTCCTCGCCGATCGGCGGCGCGTCGCCGGCGGAAGATTCGGCGTAGTGCGGCACGCCATCGTGGCCGATCTCGTAGTAGTCGCCCTGGTGCCGCGTCCAGATATGCTTCGCCAGCCTGAGGCCGGTCGGCGCTTCGAGGCTGCCCATGGTGACGTCGAGCGCCTTGCCGCCGACTTCGCGCCAGAACAGCTTCGAGCCGCAGCGCTTGCAGAAGCCGCGCTCGGCGCCGTGCGAAGAGCGGTACCAGCCGAGGTTCTCCTCGCCGCGGAGCCGGTAGGCCGAGACCGGCGCGCTGGTATAGGCGCCGGGCGCGCCGCTGTGCCGGCGGCACATGCCGCAATGACACGCCGTCGGTGCCGAGAGCAGCCCCTCGATCTCGAACGACACTGCGCCGCAGAGGCATTGTCCTTTGGTCATCATTCCACTCTTGTTCAAAACGTGATCGGTTCCGGACCCGAGCGGCCCTGCACCTGCAGTACGCCGTCGGCGATCGCATAGTAGTCGCGCTTGTCGGCGGTCATGATATGCAGGACCGTCTTCAGGCCGGTCGGCGGATTGAGCGAACCCGCAGTGATCGACAGCGTGTCCCGTCCCTCGGTCGACCAGAACAGGCTGGAGCCGCAGGTCCGGCAGTAGCCGCGCCGCGCCTGCTCGGAAGAGCGATACCAGGCGACATTGTCCTCGCCCTCCACCGTGAGCTCGGCCTTGCGCGCTGCGGTGTAGGCCGGCGCGTAGCCGTGGTTCCGCTGGCATTGGCCGCAATGACAGACGACGACGTCGCGCATGCCGCCGTTGACGCGGTAGCGGACCGCGCCGCATTCGCAGCGACCGCTGTGCTCGGTCTTCCGCGGCCCGGCCTGCGGCGGTGTCTCCGCGCCGATCGGCTGGGCACCAGCCGAGTATTCCGGGTAACGCGGCACGCCGTCATGGCCGATCTCATAATAGTCGCCCTGGGACCGGACAAAGATGTGGCGGGCGAGCGAGAGGCCGGTCGGCGCATCCAGGCTGCCCATGGTCACGTCGAGGTCCGCCCCGCCGATCTCCCGCCAGAACAGCTTGGAGCCGCAGCTCTTGCAGAAGCCCTGCTCGGAACGCGCCGAGATCGGGTACCAGTTCAGGCTTTCTTCACCGCTGATCCGGTAAGCTGAGGTCGGCCCGCTGGTATAGGCGCCGGGCGCGCCATGAAGCCGGCGGCATTGACTGCAATGGCACAGGCTGGGCGCTGAGGTTGGTCCCTGGATCACGAACGAAACCGCGCCGCAGAGACAACGTCCTTTCAGCATGATTCCGTCCTGTCCCGCTTTGTTCTCGGCCCGTCCGGTAGAGCACCGGCAAGATAAACTCGCTCGCCTGTGTGCGACATCACGCCTATTTGGGCGGCTTAACGCTCCTGACATCTTGCGTCAGGAAGACCCTCTTGGTAGAGTTGTCTATACAAGTAACCACAAGGGAAAACGATGAGTTCGCCGCAGTCAGCGTCCAAGGGTGATTTTGGACGCAGGCCCTATTCGATCGACTGGCCGACCATCGGCCTGGCGGTGATCATCTATTCCGCTTTTCTCATCACCACCTACTTTCACGCCTCGATCCCGTGGTGGCTGTTGCTGCCGATGGGCGCCGTTATCGTCGGGATCCACGGTTCATTGCAGCATGAGGCGGTGCACGGCTATCCGACGCGCTGGCCGTTCGCCAATCTGCTAATCGCCGGCTGGGCGCTCTGGCTCTGGCTGCCCTACGGCACCTATCGCCGCCTGCATCTGCAGCATCACATCGACGAACAGCTGACCGACCCGCTGCGTGATCCGGAATCGAATTATGTGACTGCGGCGCAATGGGCGCAGATGGGCAAGATCCACCGCATGATCCGCATGGCGATGGGCAGCCTCGCCGGTCGTTTCATCATCGGCCCGATCTATTTCGGCGTCATGAACTACATCGAGCTAGGTGAGGCGCTGATCCGCGGCGATCGCCGGTTGCTGGCACCCTGGCTCTGGCACGCGGTCGCCGTCGCGGCTATCCTGTTTTGGGTGCTCTGGGTCTGCGAGATGCCGTTCTGGCAATACGTGCTGTTCTTCGCCTATCCCGGCACGGCGATGGCGCTGGTGCGCTCCTTCGCCGAGCATCGTTGGGCACAAAATCACAACCACCGGAGCGCCATCATCGAATCGGGCGCGTTCTGGAGCATCCTCTTCCTGCACAACAACCTCCATGTCCTGCATCACCTGGAGCCGGGCCTGGTCTGGTGGCGGCGTCCCGCGCGCTATCGCGAGATCCGCGAGGACTTGCTGGCAGCAAACGGCGGATACCTGATCAAGGGCTATGGAGAGCTGGCGCGGCGCTACCTCCTGACGCCGAAAGAGCCGCTGCTGCACCCCTACCCCTGACCGCGAATCCGTGACCTTCGATTGCCTTCGGTTTAGTATTGCCGATCGCAGCCTGAAGGTGCCCGCTCCACCATGAGTCCCGACGGCAATGGACCACCCGGGGGACAACCCGGGAGCCCGCCTGAGCCATCCCAGGCTCCGGTCGAAGCCGTGGAACCTTTCCTCGGTCTCGGCACCTGGGAATGGGATCCGCGCAGCGGTGAGCTTTGGTGGTCCGAGAGCCTCTACCGGATCTTCGGTGTCAGCCGCGCCACCTTCACGCCGGACATCACCAAGATCGTGGCGATGACCTTGGAAGAGGACCGCTGGGTTCATAACGTGGACGGTGCCTCGGCCGCCCTGCCCGCCTACAGCATCTACTATCGGATCCGCCGCCCGGACGGCGTGGTTCGCACCTTGCGCGAGACCGGCGGCGCCAGCCCGCGCTGGACCGCGGAACAGCCGCGGGTGATCGGCACGATCATGGACGTCACCAACCGGATCGCGCTCGACGATGAGCCGGAAGGCGCCGACAGCAGGGCGATGCCAATGGTCGGCAGCTGGCGATGGGACAGCGGGCAGAAGACGTTTCGCGCCTCGCCGGAGGCGCTGCTGATACTCGGCCTCACCGCCAATGGCATTGTCTGCGAGCAGGAGCGCAACCTGGTCATCCATCCCGAGGACCGGGAACGTGTGCGCCGATCCTACGAGCAGGCCCGCAAGACCAACGGTCCGTTCCATCACCGCTACCGGATCCTGCGCCCGAGCGGCGAGATCCGGTTCATCGAGGAGGACGGACACCCTAAAGAACCCGGCACCTTCGAAAGCCGCATCACCGACATCACCGACCGCACGCGGCTGGAGCGCAATCTCCTGCGCGCGCAAAGCACCGCGAAGCTCGGCACCTGGGAGTTCGACCCGCGCACCAACGTGTTCTGGTGGTCAGAGCAGACCTATCGCCTGCTCGGCTTCGAGCCCAACGAAGTGGTGCCGACGACCGAGCTCTGGCTGTCGCGGATCCATCCCGACGACTACGAGACGGTGCGGCGGACGGTCGATGCGGCGATCCTGCGGCAGCAGAACTATTCCATCCAATACCGCGTGCGCCTGCCGAACGGCAGCGTGCGCGTCATGCTCGACCAAGCCGAGTTCGTCGACGGGCTCGAAGTCGGCCATCTCATGGACATCACCGAGCGGCTGCGGATCGAGCGGACCTTGTCACGCGCCCAGGCGATCGCCGGTTTCGGCAGCTGGGAGTGGAACCGGCGCACCGGCCAAAGCTGGTGGTCGGACGCGCTCTACCGCATCCTCGGTGTCGACGCTTCGACGTGGCATCAAACGCCCCGCCGCTGGCTGGACCTCGTGCATCGCAACGACCGCGCCAAGGTGATGCGCATTCATGCCAGCGCGGCCGCCGCCGGCTCCAGCTATTCGGCGCAGTATCACATCGTGCGGCCCGACGGCGACCACCGGCTGGTGCTGGAGCAGGCGGAATGCGACGCCGACGGCGTCTATACCGGCGTACTAGTGGACATCACCGAGCATCATCGCGCCGAGCGCAACCTCAACCTGGCGCAGCAGATCGCCCAGATCGGCAGCTGGGAATGGAGCTTGATCTCGAACGACCACTGGGCGTCCGAGCAGTGCTACCGTATCCTCGGCCTCGATCCGAGGCAGGATCGGCTGGATGCAAGGGTCTGGGCCGAGCTGGTGCATCCGGACGACCGGACGGCAACGCGGATCGAGGTCAACGACGCCTTCGAGGCGCGACGTTCTTACAGCTGCCAATACCGCCTGGTCCGGCGTGACGGCCAGGAACGCATTATCATCGAATCCGGCGAGCCGATCTCCGACGAGCGCTACGTCGGCACCATGGTCGACATCACCGACCGGGTCCGCGTGGAGCGCAACCTCGCCGAGGCGCAACGCATCGCCAAGCTCGGCAGCTGGGAAGTAGACGAGCATAGCCGCGAGACGCGCTGGTCGGACGAGATGTTCCGGCTGGTCGGCGCCTTGCCGCAATCGGTGAAACCGGACGTCACCTATTGGCTGCAGCATATCCACCCGGAAGACCGCGGGCGCGTGCTTGAGACTTACGAGGCGACCACGCGCAGCCGCCAGCCTTATGCGATCCAATATCGGGTGATCCGGACCGATGGCCAGACCCGGTTCATGCTGGAGCAGTGCGAATACGCCAATGGCCGCTTTGCCGGCTTTGTCACCGACATCACCGAGCGCGAACAGGTCCAGCGCCATCTTGCCAAGGCACAGGAGATCGGCGGCATCGGCAGCTGGGAGTGGGATCCGGCGACCGACGCGACCTGGATATCCGACGAACTCTGCCGGATGCTCGGGCTCGATCGCGAGTCCTGGCAATACAGCCACGAATCCTGGCACGCCTTGCTGCATCCGGACGACCGCGAGCGGGTCCGCCTTGCCTATGAGGAAGCCGGCGCCCGGCCGGAGGGGCTCGCGATCCAGTTCCGCATGCGGCAGCCCGACGGGCGTTATCGCCTGTATTTCGAGCAGTCCGAGATGAACGCCACCGGCACGTTCACCGGCATCCTCTGGGACATCACCGACCTCACGCGCGCCCAGCGCAACATGAGCCACGCCCAGCGCATCGCCCGGATCGGCAGCTGGGAATGGGACGTCGAGCGCGACGAGCATTGGTGGTCGGAGGAATGCTATCGGATACTGGGCCTCGATCCGCAGATGCCGGCCAGCTCTCCCGGCTGGGATACGCTCACCCATCCCGACGACGTCGCCTGGACCGAGATCGAGTTCGAGCATGCCTGGCGCAACAACAAGCCCTATCGCTATCAGTACCGCATCATCCGCCCCGACGGTCAGGTCCGCACCGTAGTCGAGACCGGCGAACCGATCTCGGTCGGCCAGTATGCCGGCACCGTGATGGACGTGACCGAGCGGGTGAAGATCGAGAACCGGCTGGCGGAATCGCAACGCATCGCCAAACTCGGCAGCTGGGAATGGGACATCGCCACCAACACCCGCTGGTGGTCGGACGAGGCCTACCGGATCTATGACTTCGCCCCAGGCGCCGGCCCACTCACGCGCGAGAGCTGGCTGCAGAAGGTGCACCCCGACGACCTGCCCATGGTGCGTTCGATTGTCGAGTCCCTGGCCGACAATCCGCGCGCCTTCACATACCGCTGCCGACTGGTGCGCTCCGACGGCCGGATCCGCACCATCCAGGTGCATGGCGAGCCCATCGCGGATTTTGGTCCGAGCAATCTGATCATCGCCGGCACCACGCTCGACATCACCGACCGAGAGTCGATCGAAGCGCAGTTGCAGCACGCACAGAAGATGGAGGCGGTGGGGCAGCTGACCGGCGGCATCGCCCACGACTTCAACAATTTGCTGGGCGCCGTACTCGGCAATCTCGACCTGCTGATGGAGGAGATCGAGGGCGACGGACGGGCCCGTACGCTGGCCGGGCGCGCGGTCGCTGCAGCGGAGAGCGGGGCGCAGCTGGTGCGACGTCTGCTCGCCTTCTCGCGCAAGCAGGCGCTGAACGCGCAGCTCACCGATGTGAACGAGTTGGTGGTCAACATGCTCGACCTCCTGCGCCGCACGCTCGGCGACAAGGTGCTGATCGAGACTGCGCTCGCCGGCGGCCAGATGCTCTGCCTGATCGACCGGCCGCAGACCGAAGGCGCGCTGCTCAATCTCTGTATCAACGCGCGCGACGCGATGCCGGAGGGCGGCACCGTCACCATCGGGACCCGCAGCGTGGTGCTGGACGAGCACCGGCCGGCGGGTCTGCATGAGCTGCAACCCGGGCCCTATCTCGCGCTCTCGGTCTCCGACACCGGCATGGGCATGCCGCGGGCGGTGATGGAGCGCGCCTTCGAACCCTTCTTCACCACCAAGGCACCGGGCCAGGGGAGCGGTCTCGGCCTCTCGATGGTCTACGGCTTCGTCAAGCAGTCGGACGGCCATGTCGAGATCAAGAGCGAATCCGGCCGAGGCACGACGGTGCACATCTATCTGCCGTTGCAGGCCGATGCGGCACTTGCCGAACCGGAGCTGCAGCAGCCGCTGCCGACGCCGAGCCGCGGCAAGGAAGTGGTGCTGGTGGTGGAGGACAATGCGGACCTCCGGGGCTATGCGGTCAGCGCGGTCCGGTCCTTCGGCTATCGCGCGCTGTCGGCGCCCTGCGCGAGGACCGCGCTGAAGCTGCTCGACACGCGGCCCGACATCGCACTGCTGTTCACCGACATCGTGTTCAAGGAAGGGCCGAGCGGATTGCAGCTGGCCGATCTGGCGCGCCGCCGCCGGCCCGACCTTCCGGTGCTGCTCACCTCCGGCTATCTCGGCGATCGCGCGGTCGGGGAGCGGTCGCAGCAGGCCGGGACCTTCACCATCGGCAAGCCGTTCCGCGCCGCCGACCTCGGCCGCAAGCTGGCGGAGATCTTCGGCCCCGAGGCCGCGCCGCCCCTGCCCGCCTCACGGCGTGAAACGCGCGCCGTCCTGACCTCGATCCGCTGAAAGCTGTGATACAGCCTTCTCTCGCTATTTGGGCGCCGATCCGGTAAAGCTCAACTCTCACTGAGCATGCCCATGATCCCGCCCGCCACCCGCTCCGCTCCCGTCCAGGCCTTCGCGTATTACACTCTCGGCGTGCTGGCCTTCGCCGTGGTGGATGCGTCAACGCGACTGCTGCGGGTCGATTACGATCTGGGGACCTGGCAGATCACCTTCCTGACCCGCATCCCGCCGTTGCTGGTGGCCCTCGCGGTCACCATGCAAGCCACCGGCAGCCCGTTCCGCGTGCAGACCAAGTTCCTCCCGATGCACATGCTGCGCGGCATCCTGGTGCTGATCACCACCACGACCTTCTTCGCCGCGCTGAAATACCTGCCGCTGGCGGATTGCATCGTCATCGCCTTCGCGGCACCGATCTTCGTGACGGCACTCTCCGGACCCATGCTGAAAGAGAAAGTCGGCTGGCGCCGCTGGTCCGCGGTGGTGGTCGGCTTTGCCGGCGTGGTGGTCGCGGTAGACCCGACCGGAACATGGAGGGGTGAAACCAGCCTCGGCATCGCCCTGGTCTTCACCTCGGCGTTCACCTATGCGCTGATCCTGCTCACCCTGCGCGGTTTATCGGGCAAGGAGCACACGCACAATCTGCTGTTCTATTCAACAGCCTTGACCCTGGTGGCGGCGGCGGTCCCCGGCATTCTCTATTGGCAGCCGATCGGCTGGCAGGCAGCGGGCGTGATGCTGATCCAGGGCTTGGCCAGTGCCTTCGGACAGCTGGCCATGATCCGCGCCTTCCGTTTCGGCGAGGCCTCGATGCTGGCGCCGATCGAGTTCACCGGCCTGATCTGGGCGACCATGTTCGGCTACTGGTTCTGGGCCGATTTGCCGACCGTCGCCGTATTGGTCGGCGCCGCCCTGATCATCGGCGCCAATCTCTACATCGCCCATCGCGAGGCGCGCCTGGCGCAGCGGCGGAACTTCCCCCCGGTCCCGGAACATGCGAGCCTGCCGGAATGAGCCAAGAGAGCCCGAGTGCGCCCACGCCCGAAGCCGCCAAATCCGGTGGCTGGATCAAGCCCGCGGTCGAATACGGCCCGATCGTGCTGTTCTTCATCTCTTACAAGATATGGGGTCTGATGCCGGCGACCGCGGTGCTGGTCGCCGCTTCGGTGGCGGCAACAATCGTCGGCTACCTCCGCGCCGGGCGGCTGCCCTGGGCGCCGATCATCACCACCGCAATCGTGGTCGTGTTCGGACTGCTGACGCTGATCTTCCATGACGATACTTTCATCAAGATGAAGCCGACGGTGGTTTACACGCTGTTCGCGGTGACTCTGTGGGGCGGACTGCTGCTCAAGAAGCCGCTGATGGAGCGCCTGATGGGCACCAGCCTCAGAATGGATCATGCCGGCTGGCGCAAGCTGGAGGCACGCTTCGCGCTATTCTGCGCCGGCATGGCGCTGCTGAACGAGATCGTCTGGCGCACCCAGTCCGAGAACTTCTGGGTCAATTTCAAGTTCGGCTCGATCTTCCTCACCTTCCTGTTCATGGCGACCCAGCTGCCGATGATCAAGCGGCACATGCTGCCGGAGCCGGGAGAATCGGAAACCAAGGGCACCGCCGGGGAATGACGACCGAGGATCAGGAATGGCTCGGCGAAATCCTCTACCTCGCCGAGCCGAGCGGACGCTCCGAGATGATCGCCTCGGTGCAGCGGCATTGGGAAGCCCTGCGCGGCGACAGGCGGTTTCCGACCCGCGCCGAGATCGACCCGACCGCGATCTACAACACCCTGCCCTACGTCTCGATGCTGCAGTACCAGCACGCGCCGTTCCGCATCCAGTTCCGCCTGGTCGGCAACGAGGTGGGTCGGCTCTACGGCAGCAACGTCCAGGGCCGCTTCATCGACGAGATGGAATGGCCTCCCCATGACATCACCGACACCACCCACATCTACGAGCGGCTCTACCGAGAGGCGAAGCCGCTCTACGGCCTCTCCTACACCGACTTCCTGGCCAAGGCCGACCGCATCTTCGAATGGGCGGTGTTTCCGCTCTCCGACGACGGGGAGCGCGTGACGCACGCGATCAGCATCGACGACTACACCATGGTCACGCCGCGCGGCGGGAAGCTGTTCTAATCCAGCCTCGGCACCACGGTCGCGAAGCGATCGCCGAGCGCCGCCAGCGCGACCCGCTGCACTGTCGCCGCCTCGATGACCCCGCCGTTGCCGTCCGGCAGGTCGCGTGTCGCCGTCCCTGCGGCGACAATGGTGGCGCGGTAGCCGAGATCGACCGAGGCACGGGTGGTCGCGCTGATGCACATGTGGGTCATGAAACCGGCGACGATCAGGTTGCCGCGACCGGCCGCTTTCAGCATGGAATCGAGCTCGGTCTTGGCGAAGGCGTTGGGCAGCGACTTGATGACCGTGGTCTCGCCTTCGCGCGGCTCGGCGCCGGCGATGAAGCGGGACATCGGCCCCTGCGGGTCGAACAGCGCGCTGCCCGGCCTGCCGTTCTGCGCCACGTGCACGATCGGCGTCCCGGCGCGACGCGCCCGCGCGAGCAGATCGACAATGGTCTCGACGGCGGCGTCGACGCCACGCAGCCGGAGCTTGCCTTCGGTGTATTCGCGCTGCGCGTCGATCACCACGAGGACGGCGTCGTCGAAAGTGGCCGGCGGCCAGGCGATGCCGGCATGGTCGCGCAGGGTCTTGGGAAGAGACATCGACTTCTCCATCGGGGTTTGACAGGCCCGATTTAGGCCGTGCAGGAAGCCTGCAACACTGGCAATATTTCCCCTTCACTGTGCAATTTTGCACGAGGCTGACCAATGCGCTCGCCGCGCTGGGACGATCTGCAATACTTGGTGGAGGCTGTGCGCCAGGGCAGCCTTTCCGGCGGCGCGCGGGCGCTGGGCGTCGACCACGCCACGATCGGGCGGCGCATTCGGCGCCTGGAGAAAACGCTCGGCCGCGCGGTGATCGACCGGCAGCGGCCGGGTCTCGCCCTCACCGCCTTCGGCGAAGCGGCGCTGGCCGAGGCGGAGCGGATGCGCGACGCCGCGGCGACCGTCGCGCGGCTGGCCGAGGCGCGGCCGAAGCTGGCCGGACCGGTTCGCGTCACCACCACCGGCATGTTCGCAACCGCCTATCTCACGCCGATCCTGGCCGCATTCCGCAAGCAGCAGCCGCTGATCGAGATCGAGCTGATCGTCGATGAGCGCAGCCTCAGCCTCGCGCGGCGCGAGGCGGACATCGCCTTGCGCCTGGCGCGGCCGAAGGACAGCAGCCTGGTGACCCGTCGCATTGCGACTCTCGGCTACGGGTTCTACGCGACCGCCGCCCATCTGCAGCGCGCCAGGAAAGAAGGCTTCTCCTTCGTCGGATTCGAAGAAAGCCCGCCCGACCTGCCCGAGGTGGCCTGGCTGAAACAGGTGGCAGGCGACCGGCCGATCGCCTTCCGCTCGAACTACCGCATGGCCCAGATCGAAGCAGTGCGCGCCGGTCTGGGCGTGAGCGTGCTGCCGCATTACGCGGCGAAGGGCCTCACGCGGGTCCCAGATCTTCCGGAACCGGCCCAGATGACCCGCGAGCTCTGGCTGCTGGTGCATCGCGATTTGAAGGATGCACCGCGCTTCCGCGCCGTCATCGACTTCCTGGTCGAGCGGACGGCGCGGGATCGCAAGCTGTTCGCAGGCGCCTAGACGTTCGAGTCCGGCGCCGCGGCCTTGCGCTTGGCAATGAACTCGCTGAGCGCCTCGTCGATCGCGGGATCGAGTGCCGGGGCCTCATAGTCGTTCAGCATGCGCTTCCAGATCTTGTTGGCGCGCTGGGCCGCGTCCTGCTCGCCTTCGGCCTGCCACTGCTCGAAGCTGTTGTTGTCGGCGATCGACGAGCGATAGAAGGCGGTCTCGAAGTTGGCCTGGGTGTGGCTGCAACCGAGATAGTGACTGCCGGGGCCGACCTCGCGGATGGCGCTCAGCGCCTGGCCGTTCTCGGTCAGGTCGATGCCCTTGGCCAGGACCTGCATCATGCCGAGCTGATCGGCATCCATGATGAACTTCTCGTAGCCCGAGGCCAAACCACCCTCGAGCCAGCCCGCGCCGTGCAGCACGAAATTGGTGCCGGCCTGCAAGGTCGGCAGCAGTGTCTGCGCGCTCTCGTAGGCCGCCTGGGCGTCCGGGACCTTGGAGGCGCAAAGCGAGCCGCCGGTGCGGTAGGGAATGCCGAGACGCCGCGCGAGCTGCCCGGCCGCGAGGCTGACCAGGGTCGGTTCCGGCGTTCCGAAGGTCGGGGCACCCGATTGCATGGAGATAGAGCTGGCGAAGACGCCGAAGATCACCGGCGCGCCGGCCTTGTAGAGCTGGCTGGTCGCGGCGCCCGAGAGCACCTCGGCCAGGACCTGCGCGAGCGTGCCGGCGGCGGTGACCGGGCTCATCGCGCCGGCGAGAATGAACGGCGTGGTGATCGAGGCCTGGTTGGCCCGGGCGTAGACCTTCATGGCACCCAGCATGGTGCCGTCCCAGACCATCGGCGAGTTGGCGTTGATCAGCGAGGTGATGACGGTGTTGGTCTCGAGGAACTTCTCGCCGAAGACGATCTTCGCCATCTCGACGGTATCGGCGGCGCGCTCCGGCGCGGTCACCGAGCCCATGAACGGCTTGTCACTCAGCTTGATGTGGCTGTAGACCATGTCGAGATGCCGCTTGTTCACCGGCAGATCGACCGGCTCGCAGACCGTGCCGCCCGAATGGTGGATCGAGGGCGACATGTAGGCGAGCTTCACGAAATTGCGGAAGTCCTCAATGGTCGCATAGCGGCGGCCGTCGTCGAGGTTGCGGATGAAGGGCGGGCCGTAGACCGGCGCGAAGACGGTGGCGTCGCCGCCGATCTTCACCGAACGCTCCGGGTTGCGGGCGTGCTGGATATACTCGCGCGGCGCCGACTTCTGGATGATCGACCGCGGCAGGCCCTTCGGGAAGCGAATGCGGGTGCCCTTCACATCGGCGCCGGCATTCTTCCAGAGCTCGAGCGCTTCCGGCTCGTCGCGGAACTCGATGCCGATCTCCTGCAGGATGGTGTCGGCGTTGTTCTCGATGGTGGTGAGGCCCTCCTCGTCCAGCACCGTTACCAGCGGGATCTTGCGGACGATGTAGGGGTTCTGGACGATCTTCGGTTTCTGGCGCAGAGCGCGGCGCGCATCGGCGCCTCCGCGGGTCCGGCGGCCGGTTTCCGGAGTACCTTCGGCGCGGTCAGAAACAGTCATCGGCATGCCTCATCCTGGAGCGATCTTGGGGGCTGAAACTGGCCCCATATCGACATCGGGGGCGGTTTTCCTCTAGCGACAGAGCGACAGGCGCTGCCCTTTTCGCGCCCCACCCGCCCCCGGCGAAATCGGCCAGTTTCCGAGGCTTATCCGGGTTCGGCCGGCGGATGGCGGCGTGTCGCACGGCCTGGGGCCGGTGTCGCAAACAGGCGGCAATCGGGCGAGAGCCGCTTTATAGTCCGAAAAATTTCCAAATCCGGAGTCACGGGGATATGGCTGAATTTCCTGCCAAGGCAAAGGTCGTCATCATCGGGCTGGGCGGCATCGTGGGCGCCTCGGTCGCCCATCACCTGATCCAGCGCGGCTGGACCGACATCGTCGGCATCGACAAGTCGGGCATCCCGACCGATATCGGCTCCACAGCGCATGCCTCCGACTTCTGCTACATGACCAGCCACGATTTTCTCTCCTGCTGGTCCTCGCTCTACTCGATCGATTTCTACGACAAGCTCGGTCACTACGAGCGCGTCGGCGGCCTCGAGGTCGCCCGGGTCGGCGACGACGCGCGCATGGACGAGATCAAGCGCAAGGTCGCCTCGGCCAAGGCGTTCGGCACCCGCGCCCGGCTGATCGACGCCAAGGGGATCAAGGAGAAGTTCCCGCTCATCGAAGAGAGCATGGTGCAGGGCGGGCTCTGGGATCCGGATGCCGGCCTGGTCATCCCGCGTTCGCAGACCGTCGCGCACAAGCTGGTCAGTGAAGCCGAGGCCTCGGGCAAGCTGAAAGCCTTTGCCAACACGCCGGCGAAGTCGCTGGTGATCGAGAACGGGCGGATCAAGGGCGTCGTGACCGAGA
Source organism: Dongia sp. agr-C8 (assembly GCF_054658695.1). Classification (NCBI taxonomy): domain Bacteria; kingdom Pseudomonadati; phylum Pseudomonadota; class Alphaproteobacteria; order Rhodospirillales; family Dongiaceae; genus Dongia; species Dongia sp. agr-C8. The sequence continues at coordinate 333,489 of NZ_BAAGHZ010000004.1, read as the reverse complement.
AGGGCACGATCATGGCGGACACTGTCGTGGTCTGCGCCGGGCTGTGGGGTCGCCTGATCGCCGAGATGGCGGGCGAGGACCTGCCGGTGATGCCGGTCGATCATCCCCTCACCTTCTTCGGGCCGTACACGGAGTTCGCCAATACCGGCAAGGAGATCGGCTGGCCGCTGCTGCGCGACCAGGGCAACTCCGCCTATATGCGCGACACCGGCGATCCCAAGACGGCCGAAGGCGGCATGATCGAATGGGGCTATTACGAAGAGAAGAATCCGCGGCTCTGCCATCCGCGCGATCTCCTGGAGAAGCACGAGTCCCGTCTCTCGCCCTCGCAGCGCGACCTGGAGATGGAGCAGATTCTGGAACCGCTGGAGCGCGCGATCGAGCTGACGCCGATCCTCGGCGAGCTCGGCTATGACGAGAAGCGCTCGTTCAACGGCCTCCTCCAGGTGACCGCCGATGGCGGTCCCTCGATCGGCGAGAGCCAGAAGGTGCGCGGCCTGTGGTATGCGGTCGCGATCTGGGTCAAGGACGCGCCCGGCATGGGCAAGCTGGTCGCCGACTGGATGACCGACGGTCGCACGCCGATCGACCACGCGAAGATCGACTATGCCCGCTTCTACCCGCACCAGCTCGAGGAGAAATTCATCGAGGGCCGCTGCGGCGAGGCGGCGCAGAAGATCTATAACCCCGCGGTCCATCCGCGCGAGCCCTACGCCACCGGCCGCAACGTCCGCCGCTCGCCCTTCTATGAGCGCGAGAAGGAGCTGGGCGGATATTTCATGGAGCTGGGTGGCTGGGAACGTGCCCATGGCTACGCGGCCAACGAGCATCTGTTGAAGAAATACGGCAACCGGGTGCCGGTGCGCGAGAACGAGTGGGACAACCGCCATTTCTGGCGCGTCTCCAATGCCGAGCATCTCGCCATGAGCGAGGATTGCGGCATCGTCAACCTCTCGCATTTCTACATGTGCGATGTCGAAGGCCCGGATCACGTGGCCCTCATGGAATGGGTCTGCGCCGCGAAGATCGGCGGCGACAACATGGTCGGCAAAGGCATCTACACGCATTTCCTCGACGACGAGGGCATGGTGCGTGCCGACCTGACCGTGATCCGCATGGCGGATCGCTGCCGCGTCATCGACGGCGCCGATGCGGGACCGCGCGATTTCCACTACCTGCGCCGGGTGGCCGCGGACAAGGGCTTCAACGTGACGGTCACCGATGTCACCGAGAAGTTCGTCACCATCGGCATCTGGGGCCCGAATGCCCGCACCACCTTGCAGAAGGTGGTGAAGGATCCGGCCGGCCTGACGCCGGAGAACTTCCCCTTCGCCGCGATCAAGTCGATCGAGATCGGTGGCAAGAACGTGATGGCGTTCCGCATCTCCTATGTCGGCGAGCAGGGCTGGGAGCTGCATATGAAATACGAGGACGGGCTCGCGGTCTGGGACGCACTGCGCTCGACCGGGGTCATGGCGTTCGGCGTCGAGACCTATGCCAACAGCCGCCGCATGGAAAAGTCGCTGCGCCTGCAAAACGCGGATCTCCTCACCGAATACAACCTGATCGAAAGCGATCTGCAGCGCCCGAAAGTCAAAGAGGCCGACTTCCGCGGCAAGGCGAAGCACCTGGAGCACCGCGCCAGGAAGAACCAGCCGGCGATGCTCTGCACCCTGGTCATGACCGAGAACACCGACAGCAAAGGTGTGGCGCGCTATCCGGTCGGCATCATGCCGGTGCTGGATCCCGCCACCGGCGAAGGCCTGGTGGACGAGCTCGGCCGCCGCTCCTTCACCACCTCGGTCGCTTACGGTCCGACGATCGGCAAGAACATCGCCCTCGCCTACCTGCCCTGGGCCTATTGCCAGGAAGGCCGCAAGCTCCAGGTCGAGTATTTCGGCGAGACCTATCCGGTCGAAGTCGCCGGCGTCGGCTACAAGCCGCTCTACGACCCGGAGAACCTGAAGCCGCGGACCTGAGGCGCAGTCTGTACCGCCTGCGCGCTCATGCGGCGGGCCGGGAATCTATTTTCTGTCCGGGTCCTGTCCGGGTTGCACTGCTCCGTCCGAAAGTTGTTTCGTCTGCGTCCTGTCTGCGTTGCGCCGCATCAGCGGGGTTGAGCGGCTTCATCTGCCTTGCGCTGCTTCATCAGGGGTTTAGCGGCGGTTTCGTCTGTGCCCTGTCCGCGTTGCACTGCACCGTCGGCGTTCAACCTCTTTGTCTACGTCCTATCTGCGTTGGGCTGCGGCGTCTGCGTAGCGTGATTCCGTCGGGGTCGCAGCCTGATATACAGGGTTAGCGGGTACAGTTCTGGTTTCGTCGGGGTGCGTGGCTCAGTGCCGGTCCAGCACTGTCGTGCGATTCTGTATGGGTTCGGTATGGGTTGCTTCGGTACGACGAAGAAGGTCTGCTTCATCCGGCATGACGCAGATTTCGGATCACCCTCATTGCATCTTAGCTCATTTCCAGTTCTGCCGCTACCCCCGGTTGCGAATTCGGACAGACTATCTCGGCAAGGTCACGCCGCTCGCAACGGGTAATCCGCCCGCCGATCGCGCTTGCAACAACCGGCAATTGCAGGCACCATTCGAGGGTCGTCGTCCTCCCGAGGAGAAAGGGAGCAGCGTGGCGGTCCAGCCTGCAGAAGAAGACGAGACCAGAACCGGCCGCCGGCAGGATGTGACGGTGCTGGTCAAGGTCCTGCCCAAGGACCCGATGGTGGCCCGCAAGGAAGGCCTCTGGCCGCCCGAGCGGCCCGAGAAGGTCAAGTGTGCCACGATCGACGACGGGCCCACCAGCGCGCGGATCGCGGTGGTGGACTACAACGCCGACCTCGATGTGCGCTTCGCGCCGGCCCGGGTCCTCAAGGACGGATCGGGCTTCGTCGGCCTAGCGGGCAAGTCCCCAGACAAGATTCTCGAAAGCTTCACCTTCCACCAGGTCAATGCCTGGGCGATCGCGGAGCAGACGCTGGAGCGGCTGGAGAGCGAACGTGCGCTCGGCCGGCCGATCCCCTGGGCCTCCGGCCTCGGCCGGCTGCTGATCCTGCCGCATGCCGGATACGACCAGAACGCGTTCTACGATCGCGGCACCGGCGCGCTGCACTTCTTCTATTGCGAGGGCAAGGACGGGAACCGGGTTTTTACCTGCCTCTCGCACGATATCGTCACCCACGAACTGGGACACGCGATCCTCGACGGGTTGAAGCCCGGCTATAACGAAGTTGCCTCGCCGGAGACGGCGGGGTTCCATGAATATTTCGGCGACGCGATCGCCATGGTGGCGAGCCTCAGCAACCGGGAGATTGCCAGGCTGGTGGCGAGAGGCGCGCCGACCCAGCTCGGTGCGCGGAACGTGGTCTCGAAGATCGCGAGCGAGTTCGGCGAAGCGTTGCGCGGCACCGACTACCTGCGGGGCGCCTGGAACAATCGGAAGATGCGCGACCTGCGCGGCACTTACGAGGAGCACGACTGGTCGGAGATTCTCACGGGAATCTACTACAACCTGCTGCAGTTCCTCTATCGGCGCAATCTGCAGAACCTGCGGAAGGAAGAGCCCAAGCAAAGCCGCCAGTACCTGGCGATCAAGTCGCTGATCCGATCGGCCACGCATACCGCCAACATCATGCTGCGGGCGATCGACTATTGCCCGCCGGTGGACCTGCGCTACGACGAATATGCCCGCGCCGTGCTGCGCGCCGACGAGGTCGCGTATCCGATCGATGCCTACGGCGTGCGGACCGAGCTCCGGCGCATCTTCATAAAGCGCGGGCTGGTGCTCAAGCCCGAGCCGCCCAAGCAAAGGCAGAACATCGTCAGCGCGCTGCGCCAGGCGCCCGATATCGACGATGTGACCGCGACGCCGGTCGATGCCTATCGCTTCCTCAACCGCTATCGCGACGTGTTCGGCATTCCGCGCGACGCCAACGTGACGGTGGTTGCGGTCTATCGCACCAACAAGCGGGCCAGCAGCGGCTATTGGACGCCCAAGGAGCGCGTGATCGAGTTCACCTGGAGCGAGGATCTGAAGCTCGCCGGCAAGTCGTTCGGCTCGCTCGACGGCACCTTTATGCCGCTGCTGTGCGGCGGCACGCTGGTGTTCGACGGCAGCGGCAACTTCCTGCACCAGGCCATGGTCCTGCCGTCGGACAAACGGCGCGAGCAGCTGCTGAAGTACATTCGCTACCTGGTCAGGGAGGGCGAGATCGGCGTCGCCGATAATGCCCGCGGCATCGGCGCGCCCGGTCGCGAAGCCTATCGCATCCGCGCGGTGATCCGCGGCGACCATGTGGAGCTGCAGCGCAACGCCGCCATGCGGCACACTGGGCCGGGCGCGCGGCAGGGGACGCAGCACGGGGCACATCGATGAGCCAGGGCATCCGCATCCGCGCCTATGTCGTCGGTTTCGGGGATTGCATCCTGCTGCGTCTCCCCGACGGCGGTAAGACCCGCCATCTGCTCTTCGATTTCGGCCGGGCGCCCAACGATTCGGCCAGCCTGGAACGGTTCCCGGCGATCGCGGCTGACATCAAGAAGGAATGCGGCGGCCGGCTCGACCTGTTGGTCATGACGCATGAGCACCTGGACCATATGGAAGGCTTCTACCGCGAGCGGGAAGTCTTCAACAGCATGACGGTAGACCGGGTCTGGATGAGCCTGCCGAGCCACCCGAAATACTACACGGATTTTCCCAAGGCCAAGCTGCAGAAGAAGCTCCGTGCCGGCCTCACCGCCTTTGCCGCGGATGCCCGGCGCAACGGGCTGGTCCTGCATCCGGGCTTCATCTCCCTGCTGCAGAACAACCTCGCCAACAAGGACCGCGTCGACTATCTGCGCAAACTCGGCAAGAAGCCGGTAGCCTACCTGGCGCGCGGCAAGTCGGTGTCGCCCGGCTTCAAGAACATCCAGATCCGGGTGCTGGCCCCGGAACCCGACGTCAGCGTCTATTACTCGGCGAGCGCGCGGGAGAACGCCTTGACGGCATCGCTCGCCGCGGCTGCCGGAACAACGGAAGAGACCGAGGGCCTGAACTGGACCTTCCCCGACGTGCCGCGCGCCACCGCGAACCAGCTGGGCGGCGTCTCGCGCAGCGACTTCGAGCGCCTGCGCCGGGCCATCCGGGAGGACGGCGTCGCCATGGCGCGGTTCATCGACCGCGCGCAGAACAACACCTCGCTCTGCCTGATGATCGAGGCCGGCGGCAAGCGGCTGCTGCTGCCCGGCGATGCCGAGCTCGAGAGCTGGGACGTGATGAAGAAGAAATGCGCGGCGGAGTTCAAGAAGCCGGTCGACTTCCTCAAGGTCTCGCACCACGGCAGCCATAACGGCACGCCGCTGGAGCTGCTCGACCAGCTTCTGCCGGTCAAGCGCAAGGCCTCCGCCCAGGTGCTGGTCTCCACCAAGAAGAATGTCTACGGCACCAAGAACCCGGTCCCGGACACGTCCCTGCTCGACGAGCTGGCCCGCCGCAGCAAGAAGGTGGTGACGACTGACGGCAAGACCGGAACCCACGTCGATCTCGAATTCTGAGGCTACGGTCCCAGGCCAAAATCCCCCTCGCCCTCGGCCGGCATCTGTAACAAGATGGTCCGGGGGATCGAGATGAACCGTTTCTGTCGTCTGGCCGGAGTGACCGCGCTGCTTTGCGGCGCATCGACAATGTCGGCCGACGCCGACGTCACCACCGGCAATGTCATCGGCGGCTTTGCCGAGGTCGCCAATGAGGTGAGCGGCGCCCTGCCCGGCCAGCCGCCGGCGCCCAAGCAGCTGAAGTCGCCGGCGCATTTCGGCGAGAAGGTGCTGACCGCGGCGGGATCCAAGGCCAACATCAGCTTCATCGACGGCTCGCATGTGCTGATCGGCGAGAATGCCGCGCTCACCATCGATGCCTTCGTCTTCGACCCGAAAGCCGGCAAGGAGAGCGCCGCCTATACCATCGCCGCCGGCGCCCTGCGCTTCGTCTCGGGCAGCATCAAGAGCGACAGCATCAAGATCCAGACCCCGACCGCGGTGGTCGCGGTGCGCGGCACCAATTTCAAGCTCCGGGTGCTGGCCGACGGCACGACCGTGGTCTCGGTCAACCGCGGCTCGGTCGAGGTGACCGCGCGGCGAACCTTCGCGACGGCGACGCTGGGGCCCGGGCAGAGCGTCAGCTGCAACGAGCAGGGACTGGGCGGGGTGGACGCGAACGAGGTCGAGGTCGCGGATGAGTTCGTCGACAACGTGGCGCTCGATGGCGATCCCGACCTCGCCGAGGTCGGGCTTAACGAGCTCGGCTTTTCCGACGAGGAGGCCAACGAGATCGAGACCGCGCTGAGCGAGGCCGAGAGCGAAGACGGCGATGCCGACAGCGCCGACGGCGATTCCGAAGGCGGCGACGGCAGCGATGGCGGCGACGCCGACGGCGGCGATTCCGGAGATGGCGGGGACTCTGGCGGTGATGGCGGCGATGGAGGCGGTGACGGCGGCGGCGGTGGTGGCGGCGACAATTAGCTAGGGTTCGCTGCGGGCGAAGGGGTCGTCCGTGCTGTCCTCGTTCCAGACATATTCGGCCCAATGCGCCACCTGTCGCGCGCGTCCCGTCCCGCAGAGCCGCGCGATCAGGGCCAACGCCATATCCGTTCCGGCCGAGACGCCGGACGAGCTCCAGAACTTGCCGTCCTCGACCCAGCGGGCGCGACGCTGCCACTCCACCTTCGGCCCCTGGCTCACGACCCAGTCGAAGGCGTTCTTGTTGGTGGTGGCCCGACGGCCGTCGAGCAGCCCGGCCTTGGCCAGCAGAGCGCTGCCGGTGCAGACCGAGGCGACGATCTCGGCGCGCCCGGCCGCCTGCACCAACCAATCGAGCAGCGCCTGGTTATCAACCTCGCGGCGGGTGCCCATGCCGCCCGGCACCAGCAACACGTCGTAGGGGTGATGGTCGACGAAGAAGTCGTCGATCACCACCTGCGGGCCTTGGGCGCTGTCGACCACCTCGGTCTGTTCCGAGACCAGCCGGATCGCGAAATCCTCCGGGAGCATGCCCAGCATCTCCAGGGGACCGAAAACGTCGAGCAGCTCGAAGCGCTCGAACAGAAGGACGCCGACCGTTCGCTTCATGACGCCAGGAACCGCGCCATCGCCGCGTCGCCGAGGCCGGCTGCCTGCATGATGCGGCGCGCGAAGGCGGCGGCGGCTGGCCGCAAGCTACCCTCCGGCCGGTCCAGCCAGTAGGCGACCGGGTTCAGCACCGTGCGGTCGTCGGCCGCGACCACCCGCCCCTGCTCCAGCACCTCCTGGATCAACGGCGGCCTGGCGAGCGCGATGCCGAGGCCGTGTTCGGCGGCATCGACCACGAGGTTGTAATCCTCGAACCGGCGGTCCTGGCGGCGGGGGCGATAGTCCAGGCCCTGGGCGCCGAGCCAGGCACGCCAGCCCGAGGCGTCGGAATCATGAATCAGCGGATAGTCGAGCAAGCGCTCCGGCTTGCCCTTGCCGATCCGGGCCGCGAGCGCCGGTGCGGCGACCGGAAAGCAATGCTCCTCGAAGAGCTGCACCGAGTGCCGCCGCGGGATGCCGCCGCGCCCGCAGCGCAAGGCGAGGTCGATGCCGTCATCGGCGAGATTGGATTCGCGGTGGTCGATGATGAGCTCGACCCGAAGCTCGGGCTCGCCGGCTTCCAGCGCCCGCAGCCGCGGCATCAGCCAGAGGCCGCTGACCGACGGCAGGGAGGCGAGGCGCACCACCGCGCTGCCCTTGGCCTCGATCCAGCGGTCGGAGCTGTCGGCAATCAGCGCCAAGGCCTCGGTGGTGCGCTGGTAGAGCCGCAGGCCCTCCGGTGTCAGGTCGACGCCGCGGGCCTGGCGCTGGAACAGCTTCTGGCCGAGCCACCGCTCGAGCTTGGCGATCTGGCGGCTGACCGCGCCATGGGTGACGTCGAGCGCCTCGGCCGCCGCAGAGAAGCTGCCGGTGCGCGCCGCCGCCTCGAAGGCCCGAAGGGTATCGAGCGGCAGCAAGGGCGCCCGGCCCGCGAAGTCTGTGATGTGATTCATCATCACAGCTCGGCATCGATCCTGTCGATTGTCAAGCAACTCACTTTTGCGCAGATTTCAGGCACATAGAAGGAGTAGCCGATGTCCCTGGGTTCGGAAGCCCTGCCCTTGCCGCGCAAATTCGACTGGATCCCCATCCTCGCCCTGACCCTCACCGTGATCGGCTGGGCCTCGGCCTTCCCGGCGATCCGGGCGGGGCTCACCGCCTTCGGGCCGCTGGAACTGGGGTCGCTGCGCTTCGCCATCGCCGCCCTGCCCTGCGCGATCTTGCTGGCGATCATGCGCCCGGCCCGGCCGACCTGGCGTGAATTTGTGCGGCTGGCGCTGCGCGGCCTGGTCTGCGTCTCGGTCTATACGGTCGCGCTCAACATCGGCGAGCGGACGGTCTCGAGCGGGGCGGCGAGCTTCATCGTCAACGTGAGCCCGATCCTGACCGCGATCTGGGCGATGCTGCTGCTGGGCGAGCGGTTCGGCACCATCGCCTGGCTGGGCACCGCGCTCTCCTTCACCGGTGTCACCCTGGTCGCATTGAGCGACAGCGATTCCTTCCAGTTCGATTCCGGGGTGCTGTTCATCCTGGCGGCGGCACTCTGCACCTCGGTCGATGCGGTGATCCAGAAACCGCTGTTCAAGCGGCATAACGGCCTCGCCGTCGCCTGCTGGTCGATGATCTTCGCGGCGCTGTTCCTGGCGCCCGGCCTGCCCGGCGCGTTCCGGCAATTTGCCGAGGCCAGCGGCGAAGCGCGTTTCGCGGCGCTTTATCTCGGCACGGTGCCGAGCTTCGTCGCCTATTGCGGCTGGTCGGTGACGGTGTCGCGCTTCCCGGCGGCGCGGGCGGCGAACTTCCTCTACTGCATCCCACCCACCGCGACCTTGATGGGTTTCCTCTGGCTGGATGAGATTCCGGCGCTGCTCGGGATCGCCGGCGGCGCGCTGGCGCTGGTCGGCGTCGCGATCGTGAACCTGGCGCTGCGTCGTCGCCGGGCTTGACGCGCTTGCGGGGCTAGATTTCGGCTTCGCCGCTGGCGAGGGATTCCAGCGCCTCGACGTCCTTCAGCACCACCTGATGGGCGCCGGAGACGGCGATCAGGTCCCTGCGCTTGAACTGGCTCAAGCCGCGGGAGACGGTTTCGATGGTGAGACCGAGATAATCGGCGATGTCGAGCCGGCTCATCGGCAAATCGAGATGCGGGTTGTCGTGCGAGCGCTGCATGATCCTGAGCAGGAACCAGGCGAGCCGCTCCTGCGCCGTCTGTCGACCCAGCATGACGACGTGATTCTGCGTGGCGGAGAGGCCGTTGGCGAGCAGGCTCATCAGCAGCTTCTGCACGGCCGGGTGGGTCTCGGCCGAGAGCTCGAGCTGCGCGCGTGGATAGGAGACCACGACCGCGTCGGCGATCGCCTCGGCGGTGAAGCCATGCTCGCCCTGCCAGTCGAGGCCGAAGAAATCGCCCGGGAGATAGAAATCGGCGATCTGGCGCCGGCCGTCCATCAGCACGCGGCAGGTGCGTACCGCGCCGCTGATCACCTTGTAGACGTGGCGGGCGGGATCGCCTTCGTTGAAGACGGCAGCATTGCGCGTGAACTTCAGGACCTTGCCGAGACCCTGCAGGATCGCCGCGATCGGATCGGCGGTCTCGCTGCGGCCGCCTTCCAGCACCGGCCAGGGCGCGCGGGCGCGGGTGGCCAAAGTCTCACCGGCGACGGGCGCGATCTGCAACATGGCGGTCATCGGTCGTACCCCGAGTGATCCTTGACGATGGGCCAAAGCATCCCCCCGAACGATCTTTGAGAATATTGAGGAAAGTCCCGTAAGGGTTACTACCTAGTGGGGTCGCTTCAGCGCGCGATCGACCGTCGCGATCAGGGTTTCGCCGACCGGCTTCTCGAGGAAGGCGAAGGCACCGGCGCGCCGGGCTTGCTCCTTGACCTCCGGACCGCCCTGGGCGGTGACGATGATGACCGGAATGCCGATCTCGCGCCGGCGGAGCTGCGCCAGGAGCTCCAGTCCGCCCATCTCCGGCATGTTGAGGTCGAGCAAGAGGCAGGCCCTGCAGCCCGACTTGAAGCCGGCGAGGAAAGCCCGCGCCGAATCGAATTCCTGCACCGCGAGATCATAGGATTCGAGCAGGGCCCGCGCGGATTCGCGGACGTCGGCATCGTCATCGACGATGTAGACCGTATCCCGATCCGCTGCAGCCAAAGAAGTCTCCGAACGCCGAGGCGCCATCACGCCTCAGAATAGGGATATCTCTGCAGCGCAAGGTATACGCAATAACCCCTAGCGGCGGTGCGCTAGTTCCTGGCGATTCCCGAAATGCCGGCGGCGATCGCGGCCCGCACCAGGTCCGAGAGGCTGCGCGCCTCCATCTTCTCCATCACATGCGCCCGGTGGATCTCCACGGTCCGGGGCGAGATGTCGAGCTCGAAGGCAATGATCTTGTTCGGCTGCCCGGCGACCAGCAGCTCCAGCACCTGGCGTTCGCGCGTCGAGAGGCTGGCGATGCGGGTCTTCGCGGCTTCCGCGACCGCGGCCTGCTCGCGGGCACCATGGGCCTGCGCCAGCGCGCGCTTCACGCTGGCGAGCAGTCGCTCGTCGTCATAGGGCTTCTCGATCAGATCGACCGCCCCCGCCTTCATAGCCCGCACCGCGAGCGGCACATCGGCATGGCCGGTCACCACGATCACCGGGAGACCGGCATTGCGGCGGTTGAGCTCTTCCTGCAGCTCCAGCCCGTCCATGTCCGGCATGCGGATGTCGGCGATCAGGCAGCCGGCCCGCCCGGGCTGATAGGCATCGAGAAAGGCCCGCGCGGATTCATGCGCTTCGGCGGCGACGCCGGCGGATTCCAGCAGCGCGCAGAGGGAGTCGCGGGCAGCGCCGTCGTCATCGACGACGAAAACGGTCTCGTCGGACATTCACTCTTCCGTCTTTTTCTCGACCAAGGGCAGCTGGAAATGAAACGAAACGCCGGCTTCCGGATTGCGCGTCGCCCAAAGCCGACCCCCATGCGCAGTAATGATCGACCTGGAAATGGTCAAGCCCAAGCCCATGCCCCGCTCCTTCGTGGTCACGAAGGGCTGAAACAAGCCGCCGATCTCCGCCTCGGACAGGCCGGGACCGGAATCCGAGACCGTCACCTCGGCGAGCCCCGGTTCGGGGCTACCGCATTCGATGCTGAGGCGCGGCTCCGGCACCGACTCCATGGCCTCCAGGGCGTTACGGATCAGGTGAATGATCACCTGCTGGATCTGCATCTTGTCGACCAGGACCGGCGGCAGGTTTCGATCCAAGGTCAGCGTGACCTTGGTGTTCCTGCGACCGGCGCCGGTCAGCGCGCGCGCCACCGCCTTCTCGATGATCTTGTAGAGCTGTTCTTCACGGCGGGCGGACTGGCTCCTGGCGATGAAGTCCCGCCGGTTGCGGATGATCGCGCCGGCCCGCACGATCTGCTCGCAGGCCTTGCCCAGCAGCTCGCCGGCTTTCGCGGCGCGCGGCTCATGACAGGTCTCCAAGGTCCGCTGCGCGGCCTTCACGTAGTTCATGACGGCGGCCAGCGGCTGGTTGATCTCGTGCGCCATCGACGAGCCCATCTGGGCCATGGCACTCAAGCGCGAGACATCCATCAGCGGCGCGGCGCCCCGCTCGGTAAGGTCGTGCACGATGCAGACCGAGATGTCGGCGCCCTCGGACTTGCCCTGGCCGACCGAGAGATAGATCGGGAAGGTCGAGCCGTCCTTGCGCCGTCCGAGCGTTTCGCGGCTGGCCAGCCGGCGGCCGGCCTTCGCGTCGCGATAGGGCGAAGGGACCAGGACCCCCAGATCCTTCCCGGCCACCTCGTCCGGCCGGTAGCCGAACAGGCGCTCGCAGGCGGGATTGAATACAAGGATATGACCCGCGGCATCGACGACGATGATGCCGTCCGCGGCCGCCGTGATCAGCGCCTCAAACACCCCAGCACCCCAACCCGCCATGCTTTCCGAGGCCAGCATCCCCGCCCCATGCGATGCGCATCACGCCCAAGAGCCTCATTTCGCCAAGCATGCCTGCAACTGTATTGCGAACACCGCTCCGCGGGCAACCCTGCTCAGCCTCAAGAAATAGCGCAATGTGCCTGAAAGTGTTACCTTTTTCGCAATGGAGCCGTGCCAATTGCTGCCTTGCCCCGCAGGTGCGAAGCGCCTAACTTGCGGCTCTGGCAATGGCAGGCAAGCAGGACCGGCAATGGCGAACCGCTTCTTGAAGCTCCTCAGCGAACGACCCTTTCTGATGGCCGACGGGGCCACCGGGACGAATCTGTTCGGCATGGGGCTGATGACCGGCGACTCGCCGGAGCTGTGGAATTTCGAGCATCCCGAGCGGATCGAGAGTCTGCACCAGAGCTTCGTCGATTCCGGCGCCGACCTCTTCCTGACCAACAGCTTCGGCGGAACGCGGAACCGGCTGAAGCTGCATCAGGCCCAGGACCGGGTCCATGAAATCAACAAGCGCGCCGCCGAGATCGGCCGCAAGGTCGCCGATAAGGCGGGACGCGAAGTCATCGTCGCGGGTTCGATCGGCCCGACCGGCGATCTGTTCGAGCCGATGGGCACGTTGACCGAAGCCGAAGCCATCGCCGCCTTCGCCGAGCAGGCCAAGGCGCTGGCCGATGGCGGCGTCGACGTGCTCTGGATCGAGACCATGTCCTCCAAGGAGGAAGTCGCGGCCGCGGTCAAGGGTGCGGCCACGACCGGCCTGCCGATTGTCACCACCATGAGCTTCGACACCAACGGCAAGACCATGATGGGAATCTCGCCGGCGGATTTCGTCGCCTTCGTCCACACGCTGGACCCGAAGCCGGTCGCCTTCGGCGCCAATTGCGGCGTGGGCGCGGCGGATCTTGTCGCCACCATCGTGAAGCTGTCGGAAGCCGCCGGCCCGGACGACATCATCGTCGCCAAGGGCAACTGCGGCATCCCGTTCTACGAGGAAGGCAAGATCAAGTATAACGGCACGCCCGAGCTGATGGCCGATTATGCGCGGATCGTGCGCGATGCCGGCGCCCGGATCGTCGGCGGCTGCTGCGGCACCTCGCCGGAACATCTGCAGTCGATCCGCCACGCGCTCGACGGCCACCAGCCCGGCGCCAAGCCGAGCGCCGCCGAGATCGTCGCGCGCCTCGGCCCGGTGACCGAAGGGGCCGCGGCGCTGCTCGCCGGCGGCGACATCTCCGCGGCGGCGCCGAAGCGCAGCCGGCGACGCGATCGCGGCGCTTCGGAAGAAGCCGCGTTCTAAGTCTGGACAAACCTAACCTGCGGCAAGACCCTCACCCCAGCCCTCTCCCTACGGGAGAGGGAGTTTTCTGAGATCCCATCATGTCTTCGCTCTCCACCCTGCTCTCCGAGACTGTCGGCCGGGCCTTTGCCGCGGAAGGCCTCGATGCCGCCTTCGGCAAGGTCATCGTTTCGAACCGGCCGGATCTCGCGCAGTATCAGTGCAACGGCGCACTGGCGGCCGCGAAAGCCGCGAAGCAGAATCCGCGGGCCATCGCCGAGAAGATCGCCGAACGGCTGAAGGCCGAGCCGATCTTCCGCGAGGTCTCGCTGGCCGGTCCCGGCTTCATCAATCTCAACATGACCGACGCCTATCTCGGCCAGCAGATGAACCGCATCCTGCAGGACGCGCGTCTCGGCGTCCCGCCGCGAGCCAAGCCGCGGACCGTGGTGCTGGATTACGGCGGCGCCAACATCGCCAAGCCGATGCATGTCGGGCATCTCCGGGCCGGCATCATCGGCGACTCCCTGCGCAGGATCTACAAATTCGCCGGCGACAAGACGATCGGCGACGTGCATCTCGGCGACTGGGGCCTGCAGATGGGGATGATCATCTCCGAGCTGGAGCTGCGACAGCCGGACCTGCCCTATTTCGACAAGAGCTTCACCGGCCCCTATCCGAAGGAAAGCCCGGTGACCTTGGCTGAGCTCGAGGAGATGTATCCGAAGGCCTCCAAGGACAGCAAAGAGAACCCGGAGCGGATGGAGGTCTCGCGCCAGGCGACGGCGGAGCTCCAGGACGGCCGGCCCGGCTATCGCGCGCTCTGGCAGCATTTCTTCGATATTTCCGTCGTGGCCCTGCGCAGGGACTACGGCAATCTCGGGGTCTATTTCGATCTCTGGAAGGGCGAGGCCATCGTCCATGACCTGATCGCGCCGATGATCGCCGACATGAAGAAACAAGGCCTGGTCGAGGAGAGCAAAGGCGCCGAGATCGTGCGCGTCGCCGAACCCGAGGACAAGGCCGAGATCCCGCCGGTGATCCTGGTGAAGTCGGACGGCGCCTTCATGTACGCGACCACCGATCTCGCGACCATCGTCGACCGGGTGAACTGCCATGACCCGGACTTGAGCATCTACGTGGTCGATCACCGCCAGAGCCTGCATTTCGTCCAGGTGTTCCGCGCCGCCAAGAAAGCGAAGATCAACGGCAAGGGCGAGCTCGTGCATCTCGGCTACGGCACCATGAACGGCACCGACGGCAAGCCGTTCAAGACCCGGGCCGGCGGGGTGATGCGCCTCGATGATCTGTTCCAGATGGTCACCGACGAAGCCACGAAGAAGATCACCGAGCACAAGCTCGGCGAAGGCTATGACCCGGCCGAGAAGATCGACATCGCGCATAAGGTCGGCGTCGCGGCCTTGAAGTTCGCCGATCTCTCCAACAACCCGATCGCCAACTATGTGTTCGACCTCGATCGCTTCTCGAGCTTCGAGGGCAAGACCGGCCCCTACCTGCTCTACGCCGCGGTGCGGGTGAAATCCCTGCTGCGCAAGGCGCGGGAGCAGAACGACGCGCCGGGCACCATCCTGCCGCCGGAGCCGGGTGAGCGCGACCTGCTGCTGCAACTGGGACAGCTGCCCGACGCGATCGAGGCGGCTTATGCGGACCTCGCCCCCAACAAGATCGCCGACTTCGCCTTCACCCTGGCGCAGACCTTCAGCGCCTACTACGCCAATTTCCACATCCTCAGCGAAACCGACACCGGGATCCGGCGTTCTCGTCTGGCGATCGCCGAACTGGTGCTGAAGGAGCTGGAGCTCTGCCTGGAACTGCTGGGAATCGCGACCCCGGACCGGATGTGAGCGCCGGCCTGCGCTAAAGGCAGGTCGCCGCCACGCTCTGCTCGGCCGACTGCAGAGTCGCCGCGTCCTTGGTCTTCGCCCTCGCCTCGGCAATCGACGCTTTCGCGCTGTCGCAATCGCCGCTCTTCGCCAGGGCGACCGCCAACATCGCATGCAGACGATCCTGGTCAGGCGCGATCTCCACCGCGCGTTTGAGATCGACAGCGGCTTCCTTCCACTGCTCGCCGATGCTCTCCAGGAAGCCGAGCGTGCTGTAGGCGATCAGGCTGTGCGGGTCTATCACCGTCATCTCGCGGTATTCGGCGATCGAGCCGGCGAGATCGTGCTGCTGCATCAACGCGGTGGCGCGCATCATCAGCACCTTCTGGCGCTCTTCCGGCGGCAGATTGAACGAACCCATCAGGTCGTTGCAGTCCTGCGCGGTGCGGCCGTCGCATTGCGACGGGTTGAACTTCGCCTGCTGGGCCAAGGCGGCCGGTGCCGCGAGAAGAACCAGAAGCCCGCCAAGAATTCGCAAACGCACCGCCTCACCTCCCCGCTGCCGGGCTGAAAGATGCAGTTTTTCCAATCCCTTGGCAATCGCCGGCGCGGACATTGACAAATCGTCCGTAACGTACAGACTGTACGGAATGAAAACGCCGCAGCCCAGCCGACTGATCGAACTGCCGAGCCATGTGATGCCGCTCGGACCGGTGGTCGACGCGATCGCCGAGACCATCGTCCAGCTGCTGCATCCCCATGCCGAGATCGTGCTGCACGACCTCGCGACCGGAAAGATCGCCAAGATCTGGAACCCGTTCTCCGGACGCAAGCCGGGCGAACCCTCCGATCTCGACGACATCGATCCGGAACTGGTGGAAGAGAACGTCGCCGGTCCCTATGAGAAAGCCAGTCCAAGGGGCACGCGGCTGAAATCGATCAGCGCCATCCTGCGCGACCGGATGCAGATTCCCCGCTTCCTGCTCTGCATCAACCTCGACGTCTCGCAGTTCGACGCGGCGGCCCGGCTGCTGCAGAGCTTCGGCGCCACCAGTGAGAGCCGGCCGGACTGGATGTTCCGCCAGGACATCCGCGAGCAGATCAACCTGCAGATCGCCGACTACCTGAAACGCCGCAACCTGAGCATCCAATCGCTCGACCAGGCCGGACGGGTGGCGCTCATCGAGCATCTCGACCAGAGCGGCGCCTTCCAGACCCGCCGCGCGGTCGATCACATCGCGGCAGCGCTCGATCTCTCGCGCACCACGGTCTATCTGCTGCTGCGGCAAGCGCGTGCTTCCGGGGCTCGAGCGCCGGGGGCCAAGACCCAAGCAAAGACGGGGAAACGCAAGTGACCATGCTGCCCGATTTCAAGCTCGAGACCTATCTCGCGAAGTGGGAATTCTCGGCGCGCTATCACATGACCGCCTCGGACATGGAATCGATGTCGATCGCCGAGCTGCTGGCCCTGGCGACCCCGGAGGACGGCGCCGCCCTAGACCAGCTGCGCCTCGGCTATATCGAGACCATGGGCACGCCGCCGCTGCGCGCCGCCGTCGCCGGGACCTATGCCGGCCTTCAGCCGGAAGACGTGCTGGCCTTCGCCGGCGCCGAGGAAGGCATCTTCTGCGCGATGCATGCCTTGCTGGACAAGGAGTCCCATGCGGTCGTCGTCACCCCCAACTACCAGTCCAGCGAGACCCTGCCACTCTCGATCTGCGCCACCACGGGGGTCGCACTGCGCGAGCGCGAGAACTGGGCGCTCGACATTGACGAACTGCATGTGGCGCTCCGGCCCTATACCAAGCTGGTCCTGATCAACTTCCCGCACAATCCCACCGGCAAGGTGATCGACTCCGCGACCTTCGACGCGGTGGTGAAGCTCTGCCGCGAACGCGGGATCTATCTCTTCTCCGACGAGGTCTATCGCGGCCTGGAGCGGCGACCGGAACTGCAGCTGCCGCAGGCGGCCGAGGTCTATGAGCGCGCGCTTTCGCTCAACGTCATGTCGAAGGCTTACGGATTGCCGGGACTGCGGGTCGGCTGGATCGCCTGCCGCGACCGCGCCTTGCTCTCGCGCATGGAGCGGATCAAGCATTATCTCTCGATCTGCAACGCCGGCCCGAGCGAGCATCTCGCCGTCATTGCGCTCAAGGCACGCGAACGGATCGTGGCGCGCAATCTCGCGTTGATCGAGCGCAACCTCACAGACGTGAATGCCTTCTTCGCCGAGTTCGACGCGCTGTTCGACTGGCAGGTGCCGGACGGCGGCTGCATCGGCTTTCCCCGCTACAAGGGCAAGGACGGCGTCGAGAATTTCTGCCGGCGGATTGCCGAAGAGATCGGCGTGGTCCTGCTGCCGTCCAGCATCTATCAATCGGCGCTGACGCCGACCCCGACGGATCGGTTCCGCATCGGTTTCGGGCGATCGTATGTGCCCGAAGGACTCGCGGCGATGCGGGCCTGGCTGCGGGGGAACCGGCAGGCGGCGTGAGCGGCCTCAGAGTGCCGCTTCGAGATCGGCGATGCTTTCCAGCACGACATGCGCGCCGGCTTCCAGCAGCGCGTCCTTCGAACTGACACCGGTCAGGACGCCGATCGCCCTTCCCGCCTTGCCCGCGCGCGCCATGTGCATGTCGTGCGGGCTGTCGCCGACCACGGCGATGGCGGAGGCCGGGAGCTGCATGAGACGGGCGAAGGCTTCGACCATGCCGCCGCCGGGCTTGGTGCCGTGGCCGGTGTCAAAGCCGCAGATGAAGTCCAGCGCCTGCTTGACGCCGAACTTGTCCATCGCCTGGTGCGCCGCGAGTTCGCTGTCCATGGTGGCGATGCCGAGGCGATAGCCGCGGTCGCGCAGGCGCGCGAAGAAGCTGTTGAAGTCGACCACCGGGTGCATGACCTCGGTCTGGCGCTTGAGGAAATGCGCGGAGACCGAGCCGTAGAGGCTGTCCACGTCGGTGCGGCCGAGCAGTTCGGCCCAGAGCGCCACGATCTCGCGGTTGCTGCCCGAGGCGATGACCGAGCCTGGCAGGTAGCGCCCGGTCACGGCATCCTTGCCCGATTTCAGCATGATCTCCGCGGCGCGCGCGGCATCGCCCTCGGCGGCGAGCAAGGCGGCTTCCTCGGTGACGGCACCCCAGGTCCGGTAGAAGTCGAACAGCGTTCCGTCCTTGTCGAAGAGTATGGCTTCGATCATGGGCGGAAGGTCACGGCGTCTCCACGGTCGCCGGGTCCGGCTGGTTGACGCGCGCATATTCGGTCTGCCGCAGCATGCCGCGATAGAGCTCATGCTCGCCGACGACACCGATCAGCTCGCCGCTGTCACCGATGAGGACCAGCGGCCGCTTGGTCTGCTGGCGCACCATGACGGCGGCCCGCATCGGCGTCACCGGGGTGCCGCAGACCATGACGTTGTCCCCCAGCCGGTCGAGGACCAGATCGGTCGCATAGGGCAGGAACTGCCCCGGCTTGCCGTTGACGATGAGGTCGACCGGCTTGCCCTGGGCATCCAGCCGGCAGCGGCACTTGCCGGCGCGGTCGAGCTGGATCATCGAGGAACCCTGTTCGCGCGCGAGGTCACCGACCGGCCGCATCAAGGTGCCGCCCTTGAGAACGGTCAGCGGGTTCATCGAGGCGACGAACTGCCTGACGTAGTCGTTCACGGGATTGAGGATGATGTCCTCCGGACGGCCGAACTGGACCACGCGCCCGGCCTCCATGATGGCGATCCGGCTGCCGATCTTCAGCGCCTCGTCGAGATCGTGGCTGACGAAGATGATCGTCTTGTGCAGCCGGCGCTGGAGCTCCATCAGTTCGTCCTGGAGATGCTCGCGGATCAGCGGATCCAAGGCCGAGAACGGCTCGTCCATCAGCAGGATATCCGCCTCGGTGGCGAAGGCGCGGGCGAGGCCGACGCGCTGCTGCATGCCGCCGGAGAGCTCGTGCGGGAACTTTTCGGCGAACTTGTCGAGCCGCACCAGGGCGATCTTCTCGTCAACCACCTTGTCGCGGTCTGCCTTGCTCATGCCGCGCACGTCGAGGCCGAAGCCGACGTTCTCGTGCACGGTGAGCCAGGGCATCAGGCCGAACTGCTGAAACACCATCGAGATGTTGTTGCGCCGGACCTGGCGCAGGGTCTCGGCG
This sequence comes from Dongia sp. agr-C8, assembly GCF_054658695.1. NCBI lineage: Bacteria > Pseudomonadati > Pseudomonadota > Alphaproteobacteria > Rhodospirillales > Dongiaceae > Dongia > Dongia sp. agr-C8. Next base: position 314,219 of record NZ_BAAGHZ010000004.1, on the reverse strand, counting down.
TCGCAGCTTGCGACGTCGACCTCGCGCTTGCCGTCGTTGACGATGACCTTGCCGCGGCTGACCTTGTTGAGGCCGTTGACGCAGCGGAGCAGCGAGGACTTGCCGGAGCCGGATAGGCCCATCAGCACCAGGATCTCGCCGCGGTCGACGAAGACCGAGGCGTCGTGGACGCCGACCAGGCAGCCGGTCTTGTCGAGGATGCTGTCCCGGCCCTCGCCCTTGTCAAGGAGAGAAATCGCCTCGGCCTGGTGCTGGCCGAAGACCACGTCGACATGCTCGAAGCGGACGGCGGTTTGTGCGGTCTGGGATTCAGTCATGGGGCCGGCCTCAGGCTTTCTTCACACGACGGCGCCGCGTCGGCTGCTTCAGGATCCGATCGAGGATGATGGCGAGAATGACGATGCAAAATCCCGCTTCAAAGCCGAGCGCCACATTGGCGGTCGACAAGGCGCGGACCACCGGATGGCCGAGACCCGGAGCACCGACGAAGGAGGCGATGACCACCATCGAGAGGCAGAGCATGATGCATTGGGTGACGCCGGTCATGATGCTCGGCAGGGCCGCGGGCAGGGTCACTTTGAAAAGCAGCTGCGAGCGGGTGCAACCGAACGCCTCGCCCGCCTCCACCAGCGCGGTCGGCACCTGGGTGATGCCGAGATAGGTCAGGCGCGCGGGTGCGGCGACGGCGAAGATGACCGTGGCGACCACCGCAGGCACCATGCCAAGGCCGAACAATGCGAAAGCGGGAACCAGATAGACGAAAGTCGGCAGGGTCTGCAGCAGATCCAGAACCGGGGCGACCGCGTTCCAGAGCCATTTCCGCCGCGCCGAATAGATGCCGAGGGGCACGCCGATGAGCAGGCTGACTGCGGTCGCGAAGAACACCAGGACCAAGGTGTTGATCATCTCGTCCCACATGCCCTGGTTCCAGATAAACAGGAACCCGACGATGACGAAGAGGGGGATGCGCCAGTCGCGATGCCGCCACAGCGCGAGCGCCGCAATCAACAGAATGAAGACGATAGGCGGGATCCCGGCCAGCAGCTGGGCGACCCATTCCATGAAATCCCGGGCATTGCCCGACAGGAAATCGAACAACCAGCCGAGGTTGCTCTTCAGCCAGTCGATGACGGCCTTGGCCCAAAGTCCGACCGGAATCTTCCAGCCCGTGATGATCGCTGCGATCTGTTCCATGAACTCCCCGTACTCCGTCGCGACCCCGAATCCCCTCGGGTCCGACAAAGGAAACGGCCCCAGCTTAAGAAATTAAGCTGGGGCCGCCTAGATCATGTTTGGTCCGGCCAAGTTCCCGGAAGGCTCAGAGGCCCAGCGACTTCTTCACCGCGGCGAGGCCGTCGCCGCCGTCGATCGTGGTGACGCCGGCCAGCCAGCCGTCCAGCACGCCCGGATTCGCCTTCAGCCAGTTGGCGCCCGCGGTTTCGCCCTCGGTGCCCTTGGCGATCTCGTCCATCACCTGGGTTTCCATGTTGAGGTCGAACTTCACGTTGGTCAGGAACTTGCCGATGTTCGGGCATTCGGTGACATAGCCCGGACGGGTCAGCGCGCTGATCTCGGCCGAGCCGAAACCGTCCTTCTCGAAGCCGGTCAGGTAGTGCAGCTTCATGTTGTTCATGACCGGATGCGGCACCCAGGCGAGGAAGGCAACCCATTCCTTCTTCTCGATGGCCTTCTGCGCCTCGGCCAGCATGCCCTGCTCCGAGGATTCAACCAGCTCGAAGCCGGCCATGCCGGAATTGGCATCGTCGATCTTGGCCTGGATGATCTTGTTGCCGTCGTTGCCCGGCTCGATGCCGTAGAACTTGCCGCCGAACTTGTCCTTGTTGGCGCCGAGATCCTTGATGTCCTTGACGCCGGCCTCGGCGACATAGTCCGGAACCACCGGGCCATAGCCGGCCCCGGTCAGGTTCGGCGCCAGCTGCTCGATCGACTTCTCGTCCAGGTAGGGCTGCACGTTCGCGGCGTTCGACGGCATCCAGTTGTCGAGGAAGAAGTCGAGCTGCTTGGCCTTCAGCGCCTCGAGGATGAGGGGCAGAGCCAGCGGATCGATCTTCGGCTCGTAGCCGAGACCCTTTGCGACCGCGCTGAACAGGCCGTTCTGCGCACCGTTGTCGGTCCAGCCCACATCCGCGAAATGCACGGTCTTGCAAGCTTCCGGATCGGCGGCGAAAGCGGCCGAGGCGGTCAAGGCCGTGACGGCCGCGGCGGCGGCGAGAAGATTACGCAACTTCATTGATTGTCTCCCATGTTGAACCAGCGTCCCAAGTCGCCTCGGCTCTTTCCGGCTGTTCTTGTTTTTTTGCCCTGCCGGTGCCGGGGCCTTCCTGCATGATTTTATACGTCGCGTTCATATCGCGAGTTTCACATCTACGCCATCTTATGACGCGTCCGCGGCATTTGCCCAGTCCTTTTTTGATTGATCGTCCAATATAAGACCCGCAGTATGGCCGGCTTGGAACCGGCGGGTGGGAGACGATGCCGAAACTGGGGATGGAGGAAATCCGGCGCCGGCAGCTGATCGAGGCGACCATCGCCTCGATCCATGAGGTCGGCTTCGCGGAATCCAGCCTCAGCCGGATCTCGGCCAAGGCCGGGGTCTCGACCGGCATCGTCCACCACTATTTCGAGGACAAGGCCGAGCTGCTGGAATCCACCCTGCGGGCGCTGGGAACCAAGCTGCGGCTTTGCGTGGTGCGCCGGCTGAACGTGGCCCGGACGCCGACCGAGCGGCTGCTGGCGGTGATCGACGGCAATCTCGGCACCGACATTTTCACCCCCGAGGGCGTTTCCGCCTGGCTGGCTTTCTGGGCGCAGGTACCGACCAGCCCCCGCCTCGCCCGGATCCAGCATGTCATCATCTCGCGGCTGCGCGACAACCTGGTGCATGCCCTGAAGCTGATGGGGCGCAAGGACGCCCAGGAGATCGCCCGGGTGACCGAAGCGCTGATCGACGGGCTCTGGCTGCGCGCGGCCCTCGCCCAGGACGGGCCGGATTCCGCCCGCGCCCGCCGCCTGGTGCTCGACTATCTCACCGCCCGCCTGGATACCAAGCTGAAATGAAATTCGACCGCATATTCGACTATGTCATCGTCGGCGCCGGCTCGGCCGGCTGCGTCCTCACCCATCGGCTGAGCGAGGATCCGGCGCTGAAAGTCTGCGTGCTGGAAGCGGGGCCGAAGGATCATTGGTGGAACTGGCAGATCCATATGCCGGCGGCGCTGATGTATAACCTCTGCCACGACCGCTACAACTGGTACTACGAAACCGAGCCGCAACCCTACATGAACAACCGGGTCATGTACTGGCCGCGCGGCCGCGTGCTCGGTGGTTCGTCGAGCCTCAATGCCATGGTCTATATCCGCGGCCATGCGCTGGACTACGACCGCTGGGCCTTCAAGGAGAACTGCACGGGCTGGTCCTACCAGGAGATCCTGCCCTACTTCCGCCGCGCCGAGCATTCCGAGAGCCGCAACGACCAGTATCACGGGCAAGACGGCCCGCTCTGGACCCATACCGGCAACACGCCGAACCCGCTCTACGAGGCCTTCATCGAGGCGATGCAGCAGGCGGGCTATCCCTATACCGAGGACATGAACGGCTATCAGCAGGAAGGCGCCGGCAAGATGGACATGACGACCCATAACGGGCGTCGCTGGTCCGCGGCCATGGCCTATCTGCGTCCTGCCGAGAAGCGCGGCAATGTCACGGTCGAGACCGGCGCGCTCACCAGCCGCGTGCTGTTCGAGGGCAAGCGCGCGGTCGGCGTCGAATTCAAGCAGAACGGCCAGGTGAAGCGGTATCGGGCGGAACGCGAGGTGATCCTCTCGGGCGGCGCCATCAACTCGCCGCAGCTGCTGATGCTCTCCGGCGTTGGCCCGGCCGATCACCTGCGCGAGGTCGGCGTCAACGTGCACCACGACCTGCCGGGCGTCGGCCAGAATCTCCAGGAGCATCTGGAGATGTATGTGCAGCAGCAATGCAAGCAGCCGATCACGCTCTACACCTACACCAAGCCGCTGCCGATGGTGGCGGCGGGCATCAAATGGTTCCTGACCAAGAAGGGGATCTGTGCCACCTCGCATCTGGAGGCCGGCGGCTTCATCCGCTCGGAGGCCGGCATCGAGCATCCGAACCTGCAGTTCCATTTCCTGCCCTCGACGGTGAACGACCACGGGCGCAAGAACGGCACCAGCCATGCCTATCAGGTGCATATCGGCAACATGCGCCAGGAGGCCCGCGGCTGGATCAAGCTGAAGTCCGCCGACCCGACCGATCATCCGCGGATCCAGCCCTTCTATCTTCAGACCGAGCGCGACCGCCGCGAGTTCCGCGACGCGGTGAAACTGACCCGCGAGATCTTCGCCCAGAAGGCCTTCGATCCCTATCGCGGCCCGGAGATCCAGCCCGGGGAGCACGCCCAGTCGGACGAGGAGATCGACGCCTTTGTCCGGGCGCGGGCCGACAGCGCCTATCACCCGTCCTGCTCCTGCAAGATGGGCACCGATGCGATGGCGGTGGTCGATCCGCAGGCGCGGGTGCATGGGCTCGAGGCGCTGCGCGTGGTCGATGCCTCGATCATGCCTTCGGTGGTCAGCGGCAATCTCAATGCACCGACCATCATGATGGGCGAGAAATGCGCTGACATGATCCTCGGCAAGCCGGCATTGCCGAAGTCGAACGCGCCGGTTTATCAGGCCAAGGACTGGCAGACGCGGCAGCGGTAGTTTGCGCCTGGATGGATCACGGCTGCGGCGCCCCCACCCAACCCTCCCCCTAAAGGAGGGAAGGCTTTTCTGTGCTGCGGCTTCTTTCTTCTCCTTCCCCCTTCAGGGGGAAGGCCGGGATGGGGGTGTGTACCGGCCGCACTTTCCACAGCGAGTAATCCTCGTCCCCTCCCCCTAGAACTTCTGCGTTGTCCGTTGCCGCGATCTTCGTAGATTGGACAAGACGGCGCTGCACCCCGCGGGGCCGATCTAGGAGGCCAGGATGACCGACTGTCTCTGTCCGGCCGCGTGTTGTCGCGGCTGTTGAAGCCCGCTCGGCGCGTCTAGCCGCGCTCTGAAACCCTATCAAACCGATCAAGTCACCGCGCACGCTTGCAGAGCGTGCCGCGCATAGAGGAGTATTCGCATGTCTCTCGCCCGCACACTCATTGCAGCCATGGCCTTCGGCCTCGGCCTCTCCACGGCGGCAGCTGCCGACAACACGGTCACCATCGCCTACCAGACCGGATTCTCACCCTGGACCCGCGCGGTCGCTTCCGGCGAGATCGCGGCGATTCCGGGCTGGAAGGTCGAGTTCCGCCAGTTCAACTCCGGCGCCGAGATCTTCGCCGCGATCGCCGCCGGCGACGTCCAGATCGGCGAGGTCGGCTCCAGCCCCTTCGCCGCCTCGGTCAGCAAGGGCATCGACGTCAAGGCGGTCTACATCTCGGGTGCCGCCGGCGAGGACGAGGCGCTGGTGGTCCGCAACGGCAGCGGCATCGAGAGCCTGAAGGATCTCAAGGGCAAGAAGCTCGCCGCCGCGCCGGTCTCGACCGACCATTTCATGCTGCTCTCGACCCTGAAGCAGGAAGGCATCAAGCCGGATGAGGCGACGGTGCTGGCGATCCCGCAGCCGGAGATCGTGGCGGGTTGGACCCGCGGCGACATCGACGCCGCCTTCGTCTGGGATCCGGCCCTCGGCAAGCTGCAGGAGAACGGCAAGGTGATCCTGACCGCCAAGCAGGCGGCCGAGCGCGGCGCGGTCACTTTCGGCGCCCTGGTCGCGACCGATGACCTGGTGAAGGAGCATGCCGACTTCGTGCAGAAGTTCGTGAAGATCGTGGACAAGTACTACAAGGACCAGCACGACCATCCTGAGAATTGGACCGCGGACTCCGAGAACGTGAAGGTGCTCTCGAAGTTCACCGGCGCCAAGCCCGAGGACATCGCCGCCCGCATCAAGGTCTCGGTCTACGTCCCGGGCGCCGCGCAGGCCAGCGCGCAATGGCTCGGCGGCGGCGAAGGCAGCAAGCTCGCTTCCGTGCTGAAGGACACCGCTGTGTTCCTGAAGGAGCAGCAGAAGATCAACCAGGTTCTGGACTCCTACGCCGCCTTCGTCGATCCGCGCTTCGTGCAGGCCACCCTGGCCTCGAACTGAAGCGCGGCAACTGAAGGAACCCGGCCATGACACTCGTTGTCGAGCATGCCAGCGTCACCTACGACGCCAAGGATTCCCCTCCCGTCCTTGCCTTGGCGGATGCGTCCCTCGCCATCCCCCGCCAGGGTTTCGTGGTGGCGCTCGGTGCTTCCGGCTGCGGCAAGACCACCTTGCTGAACGCTATGGCCGGGTTCCTGCGTCTCTCCCAGGGCACGGTGACCGTGGACGGCGTCCCGGTCACCGGCCCGGGGCCGGACCGCGGCGTGGTCTTCCAGAAAGACACGCTCTATCCCTGGCTTTCCGTTCAAGAGAACGTGGCATTCGGCCTGAAGCTTGCCGGCTTCGACCGTCCGAAACGCGAGGCAAAGGCGCTTGAACTGCTGGCGCTGGTGGGATTGGAGGGCTTCGAGAAGGCCGCCACCTACCAGCTCTCCGGCGGCATGCGCCAGCGCGTCTCCCTGGCGCGCGCCCTCGCGACCAATCCCGAGATCCTGCTGATGGACGAGCCGCTGGGCGCGCTCGACTCGCTCACCCGCGAGACCATGCAGGAGTTGATCGTCGATCTCTGGGCGGAGACGAAGAAGTCGATCTTCTTCATCACCCATTCGATCGAGGAGGCGCTGTTTCTCGGGACCGAGGTGGTGGTGATGTCGCCCCGGCCGGGTGGCGCATCATCCAGCGCTACCATCTCGACTTCGTGCAGCGCTATGTCGCGACCCGCGACGCCTCCGCGGTGAAGTCCGACCCGGAATTCATCGCGCTCCGCGAGGAAATCCGCAACCTGATCCACAACACAGGAGCCGAGAGTCATGGTCGACATCTCCTTGCTCGCGCAGGCTGAAGGCGCGAATGCGGCCTGGCCGCTGCGTGCGCTGCGCGCGCGGGTCGAAAGACGCGTCGTCCCGATCACGTTGATCTCGGCCCTGGGCCTGCTGCTGGCCTGGGCCCTGGTCACCAAGCTCAAGCTGGTGGCGCCGCTGTTCCTGCCCTCGCCGCTCGACGTCGCGACGCAGTTCTATGCCGTCGCGGTCGACGGCTTCTCCAACGCGACCTTGCTGCAGCATGTCGGCACCAGCCTGTTCCGGATCCTGACCGCGTTTGCGATCGCAACCGCGGTCGGTGTGCCGCTCGGCCTGGCCATGGGATTGAACCGCTGGGTCAAGGGCATCTTCAGCCCGCCGATCCAGCTCTATTGGCCGGTGCCGCCGCTCGCCTATCTGCCGCTGGTAATCATCTGGTTCGGCATCGGCGAGACCGCGAAGATCATCCTCTTGAGCCTTGCGATGTTCGCGCCGATCGTGATCTCGGCCCAGGCGGGCGTGCGCTCAGTCGCCCAAGGCCGGATCCAGGCGGCGCAGAGCCTCGGCGCCGGCAAGCTGCAGATCTTCCGCCATGTGGTGCTGCCGAATGCGCTGCCGGAGATCCTGACGGGCCTCAGGCTCGGCATCGGCTCCGGCTGGGCAACGCTGGTTGCCGCGGAGCTGGTCGCCGCCACCCAGGGGCTCGGCTTCATGACGCTCTCGGCGGCGCAGTTCCTGGTGACCGACGTGGTCTTCGTCGGAATCCTCACCATCGCCGCGCTCGCCACCCTCTTTCTCGCCGCCCTCAGACTGCTCGAACGCCGCCTGACCCCCTGGAAGGGCCAGGAATAGCCGTCAACCCAAGGAGAAGTTCATGCCCAGGACCATCGTCGCACCGCGCGCCCACCCGCTGACCGCCGAGCTCGACATCACGCCCTTGAACCCGACCTTCGTCGCGGAAATTCACGGCCTCGATCTCGGCGCGCGGCATTCGACCGAGACCCTCAACGCGCTCCGCACCGCGCTCACCACGCACAAGCTGCTGCTGTTCCGGGACCAGGTGCTCACCCCGCGCCAGCAGAAGGACTTCGCCCGCAACTTCGGCGAGCTTCACGTCCATCCGCTGCTGAACAACGACGAGGGCAACGACAACCCGGAAATCATCGTCCTCGATTACGGCCCGGACCGGCCGCCGGAGAAGGACGAGTTCCACACCGACGTCACCTTCATCGCAACGCCGCCCTTGGGCTCGATCCTCTATGGCGTGGAGATTCCGGAGACCGGCGGCGACACTCTCTTCGCCGATCTCGGCGCCGCCTATGCCGGACTTTCTGAGCCGCTGAAGCGCACGCTGGAGGGTCTCACCGCGCGGCATGATTTCGAGCGCAGCTTCCGCAGCAGTCCCTATTACGGGGATACCAGCGATCCGGAGAAATTCGCCAAGGCGCGCAGGAACAACCCACCGGTCAGCCATCCGGTGGTGCGCACCCATCCGGAGACCGGCGAGAAGGGGTTGTTCGTCAACCGCGGCTTCACCGAGGCGATCGAAGGCCTGCAGCGGCACGAGAGCGATGCCTTGTTGGAGCTGCTCTGGCGCCATGCCGAGCAGCCGCAATACGGCTATCGGCACCGCTGGCGCACCGGCGACGTCCTGTTCTGGGACAACCGCATCACCCAGCACATGGTGGTCGCCGATTACTGGCCGCAACGCCGCCGCATGCACCGGGCGACGATTCTCGGCGATCGGCCGGTGTGAGGAGTCTGAACCGTCAATGCCGTCATCCCGGCGCTAGGCGCCGGGATCCGCGGCTTGGGCACGATGAAAGGAAGGCGTGGATCCCGGGACCAAGTCCCGGGATGACGAGCGAGTATGCTGCTGCTTGCCTGCCCTACCGGTCTCCTGGATCGATGTCTTCGTAGTGGAATTCCGGCAGCGGGTCGGTGCGCGGGTCGAGGGCGCCGGCGATCGCCGAGGTGGTCTGCATCGCCACGAAGCCGGTCTGCTCGCCGGCGGGCCGGGCCACGCGGCGCACCATGCGGTAGCGGGTGAAGATGAGCAGCAGCAGCGCCACCGCCGTCAGGTAGAAGAAGAACGCCCCCGGCCCGAACGGGCCCATCAGGGCCGAGGCGATCAGCGGGCCGGCGACGGCACCGATCGACCAGATCAGCAGCAGGCCGCCGGAGGCGCCGACCATCTCGGCGCGGTCGATATAATCGTAGATCTGCGAGACCGCGATCGGATAGATCGCCGCCAAACAGCCGCCGAAGACGAAGACCGCCGTCAGGGTCCCGGCGAAAGGCCCCTGCTTCATCGCGATCAGGATGATGCTGACGCTGGAGATCAGGGTGCCCGCCAGCACGCCGAGCAGCACCGTGCGCCGGTCATAGCGGTCCGAAAGCCAGCCGATCGGGTATTGCAGCGCCAGGCCGCCGAAGATCGGCGCGCCCATGAAGAGCGAGACCTCGAACACCGAAAGGCCGATCGAATTGGCGTAGATCGCGCCCAAGGCATAGAAGGCGCCCGAGAGCAGGCCTGCGCCGCAGGTGACGACGGCGCCCAAGGGCGAGGCGCGATAGAGCGCCATCAGGCTCATCGGCTTGATCTTGTCGATCTCGGGGCCGGGGACCCGGGTCAGCACCACCGGCACCAGGGAGAGCGCCACCGCGAGACCGACGATGCAGTAGAGCTCGGTGCCCTGCACCGTTCCGATGTTGACCAGGAACTGGCCGCCGAACGAAGCGGTGTAGATCGTCACCACATAGATCGAGAGAATCTGGCCTCGGTTCTCGTTGCTGCTCTTCACGTTGAGCCAGCTTTCGATGATCGCATAGAGGCCGGCGAGGCAGAAACCGGCGACGACGCGCATCCCGGCCCAGACCCAGATATCGAAGACCAGCGCGTGCACCATGGCCGCGGCCGTCATGATGGCGGCCAGTGCGGCAAAGGCGCGGATATGGCCGGCGCGGCGGATCAGCGACTGGATCCGGGCGCTGCCCAGGACAAAGCCGAGGTAATAGGCCGACATGACCAGGCCGGACTGGAATTCCGGCACATGCTCGATGCCCATGCGCACCGGGAGCACGATGCCGAGCAGCGCGTTGCCGACCACCAGGATGGCGGCCCCCAGCAGCAGGGAGAAGACGCTGGCCAGGATCTGGATCATCGGGCACTCACTGGACGCAGCATCGGGTGGTACGGCTCGAAATTGTGGCGGAACCGGCCGATCATCCGCTAACCTTGCCTCGGAGTCCCGGTCCCAAACGCCGCGCATTGGTAACATTGCGACAAGGCCCGAGGGAATATGACTTGGGACACAGTCCCGGCGGATGCACTGGGGGGGAATGCATGGCCACCGATTTCGAGCTCGACCCGCAGCTGGACAATGATTGCCTGTTCCTGACGGACTGGCCGCTCTGCCGGGTGCTACGGATGAACGACCGGGCCTATCCCTGGCTGATCCTGGTCCCGCGCCGGGTGGGCAAGCGGGAGATCATCGATCTCTCCACCGCCGACCAGGGCCTGCTGCTGGGCGAGATCGCCCGGGCCAGCCGGGCGATCAAGACGGCCCTGAAACCCGAGAAGCTGAACGTGGCGGCCCTCGGCAATGTGACGCCACAGCTCCATGTGCATGTCATCGGCCGCTTCACCGACGACCCCGCCTGGCCACGCCCGATCTGGGGCGTCCAGAAGCCGCAAGCCTTCGACAGCGACGAGGCCGAGGTCGAAGTCATCCAGTGGCGCGAGCGGCTCGCCTAGCAGCAATCGTCATGCCCGGACTTGATCCGGGCATCTGGTGCCCTGCGGAGAAAGATGGGCGGGTCAAGCCCGGCCATGACGCCTTCTAAAGGTCAGTTCACGTTCCGGCCGAACGGGTGGCCGGTCAGCAGGCTGATCAGATGCGCGCCGAAGATCAGCAACACCGCCAGGGACAGGAACTGCACGGCGAGCCAGGGCACGACCGGCCAGCGCAGATCGACCGGTCGGCGCAGCTGCCAGTTCGCCAAGCCCCCTACCGCCAAGCCGATCGCCAACGCGATGAGCGTCGTTTCCAGTCCCGGCGCTTCCATCAATCGAGAACCGGCACCAGCCGTTCGACGACCTTGGCCGCGGTCGGCGCCACGGCGGTGACGAACTTGCCGAAATCGAGATGGCTGTCGGCGCCGGCGAGATCGCTCAAGCTGCGGATCACGATCGCCGGCACGCCGAAGGCCTCGGCGACCTGCGCCACGGCGGCGCCTTCCATCTCCACGGCATGGGCGCCGAACACCGATTGGAGCCGCGCCCGCGCGCCTTCGTCGTTGATGAACTGATCGCCGCTGACGATGGTCCCGATCTTGATCATCGGCGCCCGCGCCTCCTTGCCCACCAGGTCGGCGGGGAGCGACGGCAGCGTGAAGCCGTCGAGCGCGGTGTGGATGCGCGCGACCAGATCGTCCGGCAAGTCATAGCCGAAATCCGTCCGGCCCGGGCCGAAGGGCGGCACCCCGGGGCGGAACGGCGTCACGCCATTCGCTTGCAGCCGGCCGTAATCGTGCTGGACCAGGCGCTGCGCCACCACCAGGTCGCCGATCGCGAGCGACGGATCGATTCCCCCGGCGACCCCCGACATGACGATGGCCCGGCAGCTGAGCCCGTCGAGCAGCAGGGTCGCCGTCATTGCCGCGGCGACCTTGCCGATGCCGCTTTCGATCATGGCGACCGGTCGGCCGAACAACTGCCCGGTGAGGACTTCGCGCCCGGCCAGTTCCTGGCGGTTGATTCCGCTCATGTCGCCGAGCAGCGCCGCGATTTCTTCCGGCATGGCGCAGATGATGCCGAGGGGGATTCGTTCTTTCAGCATGATAGGCTGGACCCTAATGACGGAGTCCCACTCTGTCTACATGATGACAGGCGTAACGATGGAACCGGTCCTGCTCTGGCTGCGGCGCGATCTCCGGATCGGCGACAACCCGGCGCTCGCCGCCGCGGTCAAGACCAGCCGGCCGATCATCCCGGTCTTCATCCGGCCGAAGCAGGACGAGATCGGCGGCGCCTCGGCCTGGTGGCGCGGCCGCAGCCTGTCGGCGCTGCGGCAACAAATGCGCATGCTCGGCAGCGACATCCTGCTGCGGACCGGCGATCCGCTCGCGATCCTTGCCGGGCTGGTGGCGGAGACCGGTGCGGTGGAGGTTCACTTCAACCGCACGCTCGAGCCCGATGCGATCAAGACCGACATCGCGGTGCTCGCCGCCATGCCGAAACATGGGGCGATCGCGCTCGATCATCCCGCCAACCGGCTGCATGAGCCCTGGCGCCTGAAGACCGGGACCGGCGGATCGTTCAGGGTCTTCACGCCGTTCTGGCGGCGCCTCGCCGAAATCTATCGTCCGCCGGTCGCGCTGGCGGCGCCGCGCAAGCTGCGCGCGCCTCAGGCCTGGCCGGAGGGTGAGCCTCTCGAAGACTGGCAGGTGACGGCCGGATGGAGCGAGGGCTTCGCGGCGGAATGGCGGCCGGGCGAAGCCGGCGCTGCGGCACGCCTCGCCGATTTGCTCGATAAAGCCGACAGCTATGACGAGACCCGCGACCGGCCGGATCGGGAGGGTACTTCGCGCCTGAGCCCGCATCTCGCCTGGGGCGAGATCAGCGTGCATGAGATCTGGCGGCGCTTGCGTGAGCGACATGGCGAGGCCGCCCTGCCCTTCCTGCGGCAATTGGGCTGGCGGGATTTCAACAGCCACCTGCTCTACCATTTCCCGAAACTCCCCGAGGAAGCCTGGTCGGCGAAGTTCCGCGGCTTTCCCTTCCTGCCGCACGGCAAGGGCCTGAAAGCCTGGCAGCGCGGGCTGACCGGCTATCCGATCATCGATGCCGGCATGCGGCAGCTCTGGGCCACTGGCTGGATGCACAACCGGGTGCGCATGATCGCCGCCTCCTTCCTCGTGAAGGACCAGCTGATCGACTGGCGCCGCGGCGAGGCCTGGTTCTGGGACACGCTGGTCGATGCCGACCGCGCGCAGAATGCGGGGAACTGGCAATGGGTGGCGGGAAGCGGCGCCGATGCCGCGCCCTATTTCCGCATCTTCAACCCGATCACCCAAAGCCGGAAATTCGATCCGGATGGCGCCTATATCCGGCGCTGGGTGCCGGAGCTGACGAAGCTGGATGCGAAGGCGATCCACGCGCCCTGGGAAGCGTCGCCGATCGACCTAGCCGCGGCGGGCGTGGTGCTGGGGCGCGACTATCCGCAGCCAATCCTGGAGCATGACGAGGCACGGAAGCGGGCGCTGGCTGCTTACGAGAAGATTCGTTAGTCGGAAGGATCGAGCGACCCCTCGCCCCGCCCTCTCCCGCAAGGGGAGAGGGGGTTGATTTTCGCTGCTGGTCGAGATGGCTTCGTTCTCTTACGCGCGGAGCACGGAGGAAATCTCCCTCTCCCCGGGGTTGAATACCCTCGCCGCGCTTGTCCAAAAAACAAGAGCGGCGGCCCGGAGGCCGCCGCTAGTTTAGAGGGAACGCTCGAGTAGACTCTAGTAAGCCCAGCTGGCCGCTACACTCTCACGAACAACCGCGCTGCCGCCCGTGGGTTCCATCCGTTTTGCCGCGCGGAGGTGGCGGACCGTCGGCCGCTTGTCGGCCGCCGGCTGGTACCAGATGGAGAATTCGCCCAGGGATTCGAGGTAGCCGGCGACATTCGCCTCGTCGGCGATCTCGATGGAATCGATGCCGCAGCGGTCCATGAACAGATACTGGTCGCGCAACACATTCCCGACCGCCCGGAGTTCGCCCTTGTAGCCGAGACGCTGGCGCAGCGCCCGGGCATGGGAATAGCCGCGGCCATCAGTGAATTTCGGGAACTCGAGCACGATCAGCGAGATCCGCTCGAGATCCTCGGCGATCGCCAGCGGCGACTGGTCGCTCTTCAGACGGACGCCCAGCGGGGCGTTGCGGCCGATGAGCGTGTCGCGCTCCTTCAGCCAGCGGTCGAGCGAAACCACCGCGGGCTTGCCTTCCGGCAGAGCCGCGTCGTCCGCGACGGTCAGCCAATCATTCGGCTGCAGGGCGCCGTGCTTGAGAATTGCCATAGACTTTCTCCTTGAACGGATCGAGGCCGAGCCGGCGGAAGGTTTCCAGGAACCGCTCTTCCTTGTTGGTCCGCTTTTCCAGATAGACGTTCACGATGTTTTCGACGGCATCCGCCACCTGGTCGATCGAGAAGGCGGGTCCCATGATCTTGCCGATCGAGGCATCGTCCTTCGACGAGCCGCCGAGGGTGATCTGGTAGAATTCCTCGCCCTGCTTATCGACGCCGAGGATGCCGATATTGCCTGCGTGGTGATGCCCGCAGGCGTTGATACAGCCGGAGATGTTGAGGCGAAGCTCGCCGATCTCCTCCAGCCGCTGGAAGTCGTTGAAGCGCCGCGACAGGCGTTGGGCAATCGGGATCGACCGCGCATTCGCGAGGTTGCAATAGTCGAGGCCCGGGCAGGCGATGATGTCGGTCAGGAAGCCGACATTGGGGTTGGCCAGCCGCACCGCGGCCAGACGCTGCCACAGCGCATAGAGATCCTGCTGCCGCACGCTGGGCAGGACCAGGTTCTGGTGGTGCGTGACCCGGATGGTCTTGAAGCTGTATTCGTCGGCAAGATCGGCGATCAGGTCCATCTGGTCGGCCGAGGCGTCGCCCGGCGCACCGCCCTCGGGCTTCAGCGAGATCGAGACGATGCGGTAGCCATCGACCTTGTGCGGATGGGTGTTGGCGCGGACCCACCGCGCAAAGGCGGCGTCACTGCGCTTCGCGGTCTCAAGCTCGGTCGAGATCACTGGCAGCTTCTCGTATTCCGGCGGCGTGAAATAGGCCTGGATTCGCGCGACCTCTTCCTTGGGGAGGGTCAACACACCGTCCTTGATCCGCTCCCACTCTTCCTCGACCAGACGCGCGAACTCCTGCGTGCCGGTCGCCGTCACCAGGATCTTGATCCGCGCCTTGTAGAGGTTGTCGCGGCGGCCGAGCAGGTTATAGACCCGCAGGATCGCCTCGAGATAGCTCAGGAGATGCTGCTTCGGCAGGAAGCTGCGGATGGTGGGGCCGATCGCGGGCGTCCGGCCCATGCCGCCGCCGACGATGACCTCGAAGCCGATCTCGCCGGCCTCGTTCTTCACCATCTTCAGGCCGATGTCGTGGAACTTGACCGCGGCGCGGTCGTGGCTCGCACCGGTGATCGCGATCTTGAACTTGCGCGGCAGGAAGGCGAACTCCGGGTGCAGGGTCGACCACTGCCGGATGATCTCGGCCCAGACCCGCGGGTCCTCGATTTCGTCCGGCGCCACGCCGGCGAAGTGATCGGCTGTGGTGTTGCGGATGCAGTTGCCGCTGGTTTGGATCGCATGCATCTCGACTTCGGCGAGATGGTCCAGGATGTCGGGGACGTCCACCAGCTCCGGCCAGTTGAACTGGATGTTCTGGCGCGTGGTGAAATGGCCGAAGCCCTTGTCGTAGCGCCGCGCGATGAAGGCGAGCTTGCGCAGCTTCTTCGACGAAAGTTCACCGTAGGGGATCGCGATCCGCAGCATATAGGCATGGAGCTGCAGGTAGACGCCATTCTGCAGGCGCAACGGGCGGAACTCGTCCTCGGTCAGCTCGCCGGCCAATCGACGCTCGACCTGGCCGCGGAACTGCTTCACGCGCTCGGCAACGAAGGTGGCGTCAAATTCGTCGTAACGGTACATCGTTCAGCTCAACCTGCAATCCGGCCGGTCCAGGAGCCCTGGTCCGGCACAATGGTGGGCAGCCGGCTGGCCCGGATCCGCTCGCGGGCGCTGGCGGCCTGCAGGCCTTCCGGCGTCTCCTTGAACTCGGCGAGATAGGGACCGACGATCAACTGCGCCTTCACGTCGATGCCGGCGGCGTCGAGCGCGGTTTTGGCTTCGGTCTCGTCGCGCAGCAGCTTGCTCTCAGCATAGTCCTCCGACCAACTGTGGTCGGCCTTCAGCCAGACGATCACGCCGTCGCGCAGGCGATTGGCGGTGACGACGTGGACGGTCATTGGGCAACTCCCACACGTTTGGCGGCGGCGGGCGCGCGCAGCACCACGACCCGCGCGTCTTGCGGCAGGTCGCTGTTGAGATCGACCCGGCGCGCGTCGCGGCGGGCGTAATCCAGTATTTCCGGAGCGACGTTCGCATCATGGGAGATCACGTCGGCCTGGCGCAGCGCGCGCAAGGTGCCGAGGGTGAGATCGTCGCTGCGGTTGGAGGCGAGTTCGATCACGGTGACCGATCCTGCCCCACTCTCAACAGCATTGGATGCATTGAGGTCGCGGATGATCTTGCGGGCGGCGCGGAAGTCTTCGCCGGCCATCACCAGATCGGCGCCCTCGCCCTCGAAGAAGCGCTCCCAGAAGCGGCGGCGCGTGGCGCTGTCGGTGACGCGGGTCTGCACCGCGGCGCGGAAGCGCCGGGCGAAGTTGGCCAGGCGGTCGAGGCCGTTCGGCAGCACATCTTCGATCGTCGCCCGGATGCGCTGCGCCAGGATCGGCGCGCTGCCGCCGGTCGAGATGCCGATCACGATCTCACCGCGATCGACCACCGCCGGCATGATGAAATCGGAAAGCTCGGGACGGTCGACCACATTGACCGGAATGCCGGCGCGCCGTGCCGCTTCCGAGACCGCGGCATCGCGCGCATCGTCACCGGTCGCGCCGAAGACCAGCGCATAACCTGCGAGCGAGTCGATCCGGTCCGAGCGGTCGACTCGCGCGCCGGCGGCTTCGAGCAGGCGCTGCTTCGCTTCGGCGGCGTGACCGCTGCCGACCACCAGGACCGGGCGGCCCGAGAGCCGCATGAAAATCGGGAAAGACTGCATCTTGGTTTAATTTACACAGATCGTTCGCTAATAAGCCGGATTGAGAAGTTTTCCTGTTCTCTCAAATACGTATTCGGACCCCCTTAAGTCAAGATCATTGCCCACAAATCAATGTATTTCACACTGTTGTGTGGAATAAATAAAGCTCGGCCCGGGCTTGCGTGGATGCCCATCGCGCCCCACCTGACGGACAGCTATGATTGCAATGTTTGCAACGGTTTGACCTGAGGGACTGCCCCCTTGGACACGCACCAGATCCAGCCCACCGCCCCGCATGACCACACCCGCTGCATTGCGGACGCGTTGGGGCTGGCCGAGACGGTTTGCGCCAAGCGTGGGGCCAGACTGACCCCGCTCCGCCGCCGGGTGCTGGAGCTGGTCTGGAACAGCCATCGGCCGGTGGGGGCCTATGCGATCCTGGACGATCTGCGCGAGGGCGACAAAGCGGCGGCGCCGCCGACGGTCTACCGCGCGCTGGACTTCCTGATGGAGCAAGGGCTGATCCACCGGATCGAGAGCCTGAACGCCTTCGTCGGCTGCGACCATCCGGAAGACCGGCATGTCAGCCAGTTCCTGATTTGCACGAACTGCAGCGCCGCCGTCGAGATCGACGACCGCGGCATCGCCAATGCGGTGAAGAAGAGCGCCGCCGAGGCGGGGTTCACGGTGAGCCGGTTCACCGTGGAATTGCAGGGCACCTGCCCCGCTTGCGCGAAAGCCGCTTAGCCCAGAATCGAAACGCCGCCGCGTTGCGGTAGCCGCAAGCGCGACGGCGGTCGAGCCATCTCCAGAATGTTAAATCAGATCCCGCTGGCGAAGGTGAGCATCACCACGCCGAGGCAGATCACCGCCAGCGCGAATGACACCGCCAGGATGATGCGGACGCGTCCGGTGGTCTCCGCCGCGCGCGCATCTTCGATGCCGACGGTCGGGTGACCCTCGGTATCTTGAATCTCGTGGTCGGGCCGGAGCTCATGCTTGAGATGATCCGGGTGATGTCCCGCCGTCTGATAGGTCGCCATGGCGCAGCCCTCCTCATAAGGGGAGCGCGGCTCGTTCGCCAACCCGCGCATATGAGGAAAAAACGGCAACCGCGCTGACAGGTTCCCGAAAATAAGCGGCTATGCAGGGGTCTGGTGGACTAGCGGCGCAGGCTGCGTTCGATCATCGGCGCGAAATGGCCGAGATCCGGGGTTTTCAGGCCGAGGATCTTGCCCTCGTCGTCCCAGCGCCGGAGTGCTACGGCGTCCTTGTAGAAGCGCTCGGCTCCGAATTTGGCCTGCTCTTCCGCGTTCATCGGGCCGCCCTGCAGCCGCAGCGACAGTTTTGACGCCTCCGACAGCAGGTCGAAATAGCCCGCTTCGCGGGCCGAGAGATAGCGTTTGGCCGCGACATGCAGCCGGACCGGCTCGCTCACCTCGGGTCCGAAATGCTGCGACAGCCAGGCCGAGCCCAGGGACTCATGCTGGGTATCGATGCCGGAATCGGCGATGTCCTCCGGCAGGTCATGGAGCATATGGCCGATATCGTGCAGCAGGGTCGCGACGATCAGTGGCTCCGACGCCCCGTCCCGCTCGGCAAAGACCGCGCATTGCAGCGCATGCTCGAGCTGGCTGACGCCTTCGCCGTAGCCCTCATGGCCGCGCTTCGCGAAGGCGGCGCGGATCTCTTCCATGGTGCTCATGCCGCGGCGTCCGTGCGGTTGGTGGTGCGGCGCTTCAACACGAGGCGGCGACTTTCGATGCCGTCGCGGTCGATGTAGCAGCCCTGCAGGTGGCGGCGACCGAGATTGGGATCGAAGGCGGTGCGGCCATGCAGCGCGCGGTCGTTCTGCATCACCACGAGATCGCCGGGACCGAGGCGGAAGACCAGTTCGAGCTCGGGGCGCTTCAGGATCTGGGCGAAGATGCGGTAGGCGCTGTACCAGCGCGCGGCGAGATCGATCGGCGCGTCGAGCCAGTCCGCGGAGCGGTTGTTGAAATGGACCGCGGTGACGACACCGTCCATGTCGGCGGTGATCAGGGTCTGCCGCGCTTCGAGCTCGGCCTTGTCGTCGCTGAAGCGGAAGGTCATCGGCACGGTCGAGAGCAAGGCGAAGGCGCCGGGGTTCTCCTTGCGCAGGATTTCCGCCGCGTGGAAGCCGTCCACCAGCAAGGTGTCTCCCCCGGGGGCGCCCGCCTCCAGGCAATGCAGCAGCTGCACGCCAGGCGAGGGATGGCGGTAGGGATTGTCGGAATGGACGCCGAGGCCGAGCGAGGTATTGGCGAGGTTGTTCGGGTTCGGCACCGAGATCACGTCGAACAGCCGGCCGTAATTGGTGACGCGGACGAAGCCGAGGTGATCGCCGACCTCGGCGACCATGCCGAGCTGGGTCGGCACGTTCCGCAGCAGGCCGAAGCCGAGCGCGGCGTAGCGGTCGAGCCAGGCCAGCTCCTTTGTGGGATCCTGCAGCATCTGCGGCCAGTCGCCGACCGGGAGATCGCTTTCCAGCGCCTTGCCCCAATGTTGCGGCTTGAGTTGCCGCGCGCTGCGCGCCGAGGCGATCAGGTCATGAGCGTTCAGCCATTCGGCGCCGTATTCCGAACGGTGGCCGTCGGACCACAGCACCTTGACCGTGCCATCCGCCCCGACCATGGCTTCGAGCGCGGCGAGATCGGCCGGCAGGTCGACGATCTCGTAGAGCTTCTGCCCGTTGCCGGGATGCCGGCATTTGGCGCAGCGGCAGTTGTCGCGCAGCCAGAAATTCGGCAGGTGGGTCGGCGACTTGTCGCTCCAGCGGACCGTGATGCCGCCTTCATGCACCTCGGCGACGGCGGGACGGCGGTTAGGATCGGACATCGGCACTCAGTTCCAGGGCAGTGAATAGGTCTTCACGTTGGTAAAGCATTTCATCGCCTCGATCACGCCCTCCTTGTAGCCGAGGCCGGAATCCTTGATGCCGCCGAAGGGCGACATCTCGATCCGATAGCCGGGCACCTCCCGGACGTTGACGGTGCCGACTTCCAGCTCGCGCACGAAGCGGGTGATGTAGTCGAGGCGGTTGGTGCAGACGCCGGAAGAAAGCCCGTAAGCCGTCGAGTTCGAGACCTTAATTGCCTCGTCGATATTCTTCACCCGGATCACCGGCGAGACCGGGCCGAAGGTCTCGATCTTCACCAGGCGGCAGTCATAGGGAACGTGGTCGACCACGGTCGGCGAATACAGGGCGCCCTTGCGGATGTTGCCGTGGAGCAGCTTGGCGCCCGCCTTCACCGCCTCGTTGACCGCTTCCTCGCAATAGATCGCCGAGGCCTCGTCGATCACGGTGCCCATGTCGGTGTCCGGATTCATCGGATCGCCGTATTTGATCGCCCTGGTCTTGGCGAGCAGCAGCTCCACGAACTTGTCGGCGACGGTTTCGTGGACGATCATCCGCTTTACCGCGGTGCAGCGCTGGCCGGAATTCTTGTAGGAGCCGGCGACGGCGAGAGTGGCCGCTTCCTCGATATCGGCGTCTTCCATGACGATCAGCGGGTCGTTGCCGCCCAATTCCAGCACGGCGCGGCGATAGCCCATATGGGCCGAGATATACTTGCCGACCGAGACGCCGCCGGTGAAGGTGATGAGATCGACGTTGGGGTCGGTCAGCAGGGAGTCGGCGATTTCCTTGGGGTCGCCGGTCACCACCTGGAACATCTCGCGCGGCAGGCCGGCCTCGTAGAGCACGTCGGCCAGCATCAACGCCGAGAGCGGCGTCTTCTCGGAGGGCTTCAGCACCATGCGGTTGTTGGTGGCGATCGACGGCGCCACCTTGTGCGCGACCTGGTTCAGCGGATGGTTGAACGGCGTGATCGCCGAGATGACGCCCAGCAGCGGGTCGCGCTGGGTGTAGATCCGGCGCTTCTTGCCGTGCGGGGTGATGTCGCAGGAGAAGATCTCGCCGTCATCCTTGATCACGATGCCCGACGCCAGATGGAAGACGTCATAGGCGCGGCCGACCTCGTAGAGCGTGTCCTTGAGGCTGAGCCCCGATTCCGCAGTGATCAGCTCGGCGATCTGCTGGCGGCGCGCGACCAGGATCTCGGCGGTCTTGCGCAGGATCGCGCTGCGGTCGGCGCGGGAGAACGTCGGCTTATAGGCCTTGGCGACCGCGAAGGCCTGGCGGATGTCGTCGACCGTGGCCTTCGGACAGGTACCGACCACCTGGTTGGTGTAGGGGTTGAAGACGTCGAAGTTGCGGTCGTTGGTGCCGAAATTGCCGGCGACGCGCATCTTCTCTTTGCGGATGACACCCATGGATCAGACTGCCTTGTCGAGTTGGGCTTCGTCAGAAGCGTAGTTGAGGCCGAGGTCGAAAGCGCTGAAGTTGCGCAAGCGATAGCCCTGCGGCAAGGCTTTCAGCTTGCGGTTCACGATGACCGGCACCTTCTGCTCGGTCATGCCGCCATGCGAGCGCAATGGGCGCGTGAGCCCCGAGAGGTCGTGCTTGGCGACGCTGGTGCCGATGGCGAAGAGCTTCTCCGAGACCACGATCACGTCGCCGACCCGGTCTTCGGGCAGCTCGAACTTCTTGCAGCCGGTGGCGCGATCGACCGCGAGCTCGATCCCCGGGATCTTGGCGATCTTGGCGATGATGGCGGCCTGGTCGGCGCCTTCCGGCAGATAGACCGTGGCGAAGGAGCCGAGCGCGCCGTGATGCACCACGTAAGGGTCGGTGATCGGCAGGATGACCCGGGCCTTAGCGGCGCCGAGCCAGCCGTCCAGCACGTCCTGGAGGTAGACGACCTGCGGCTTCAGGTCGTCGCCGTGCTTGTCGTTCATGCCGTGGTCGGCGGTCAGCACGATCTCCGCACCCATGGCGTCCATCTCCGCGAGATAGCTGTCCATCATGCGGTAGAAGTCATTGGCGGTGTCGTCGCCCGGTGCGTATTTGTGCTGGATATAGTCGGTGGTCGAGAGATACATGATGTCGGGGCGTTTGGCTTTGAGAAGCTTCACGCCGGCGGCGAAGACGAATTCCGAGAGATCCGCGCTGTAGACCGAAGGCAGCGGCTTGCCGACGAAGTTCAGCACGTCGCCGATGCCATGCTCCTGCTCGTTTGCCTGGTCGGCCTTCTCGGCCGAAAAATAGATG
The DNA here is from genome assembly GCF_054658695.1 of Dongia sp. agr-C8. NCBI lineage: Bacteria > Pseudomonadati > Pseudomonadota > Alphaproteobacteria > Rhodospirillales > Dongiaceae > Dongia > Dongia sp. agr-C8. Next base: position 292,305 of record NZ_BAAGHZ010000004.1, on the reverse strand, counting down.
CCCTTCATGCCCTTGGCGAGCAACAGGCGCAGCTTGTCCTTGGCGGTGACCACGGCGACTTTGGCACCGGCATCGGCGAAGGCCGCCAGGATGGTTGGCGCGCGCAGGAATTTCGGATCGTTCATCATCACCTCCTGCCCGCTCTCGCGGTCATAGAGGTAGTTGCCGCAGATTCCATGCACGGAGGGCGGCGCGCCGGTCACGATCGAGAGATTGTTGGGGTTGGTGAAGCTCGGCACCACGCAATCGCCGATCAGGTTGGCGCCGGTCTTCACCACCTTCGCCAGCCAGGGCATCGCGCCCGCCGCAATGGCCTTGGTGAGATAGTCCGGCTCGCAGCCGTCGACGCAGACGACGACCAAGGGCTGCTTCGGCCAGGCATAGCTCTTGCCGTTGACGGTGATGCTTTTGTTGACGTTATTCATGGGCGCTTACTCCGCCGCCTTGTTGTGCGGGCGGCCTGAGGCGACGCCCATTCCGTTCAGCACGTCCTTGGCGGCGGCGAGGAAGGCCTTCATCTCAGGCTCGCCGATACGGCCGATGCAGCCGATGCGGAAGCTGTCCGCGACGGTGAGCTTGCCCGGGTAGATCACGAAGCCGCAGTCCTTGAGGCCGTCGTAGAAGTTCTCGAACACGAATTTTGGATCGGCCGGCATGTGGAAGGTGACGATGATCGGCGCTTGCAGGCGATCGGGCAGCAGGGTCTCGAAGCCGAGCGCCCGCATGCCCTCGACCAGGATCCTATGGTTGTTGCGATAGCGGCCGCCGCGCCCCTGCACGCCGCCTTCCTCCTCATGCTCAGTCAGCGCCTGGTCGAAGGCGACGATGCAATGGATCGGCGGGGTGAAGCGGTACTGGCTGGTCTTCTCCAGGTTCTGCCACTGCTCGAACAGGTCGAGGGTGAGCGAATGGGCATTACCCTTGGTCTTTTCCAGCGCGGCGATGCGGCAGAGCACGAAGCCCAGGCCCGGCACGCCTTCGATGCATTTGTTCGAGGAAGCGGCGACCGCGTCGAAGGTGACGGACGCAACGTCGATCGGCAATGCGCCGAAGGCGCTCATGCTGTCGATCAGCAACTTGCGTCCGGCTTCGGCGACGACCTTGGAGACTTCGACGATCGGGTTCAAGATGCCCGAGGTGGTCTCGCAATGAACAACGGCGACATGGGTGATCGCCTGGTCGGCGGCGAGGGTCTCGCGGACCTTGGCGGGATCAACCGGCTGGTCCTCCGGCCATTCCAGCAGCACGGCGGCGCGCTTGGCGTATTCACAGATCTTCGCCATGCGCTTGCCGTAGGCGCCATTGATCAGGATCAGCAGCTTGTCTTTCGGGCCGACGAAGCTGCCCAGCATCGCCTCCACCGCGAAGGTGCCGCTGCCCTGCATCGGCACGGTGGTGAAATCGTTGCCGCCGCCGATCAGCTCGACCAGGCGCCGGCGCATGTGGGTGTTGATGGCGATGAAGCCGGCGTCGCGCGAGCCCCAGTCGTGCAACATCGCCTGCTTCACCGTCATCGAGGTGGTGAGCGGGCCGGGGGTCAGAAGCCAGGGATCGTGCGCTTGCGCCATGTCTCTCTCCAATGGGGATGGCTGGATTATGGCCGCGGCTCGTACTATAAATCCAATCGTTAACAGTTATGTGACCTATAGGGCCAACCTATTCTGTCATGAGCCTCAGCCAGAGCCAGCTCCGGGCCTTCCACGCGGTCGCCACCGAGGGCAGTTTCACCAAGGCCGCCAATAACTTGCACGTCACCCAGCCAACCCTGTCGGGGCAGGTCCGGGCGCTCGAGGAGCGCTACGGGGTGCACCTGTTCGACCGGCGGCGGCGCAAGATCGAGCTGACCGACATCGGGCGGCAGCTGCTGGAGATCACCTGGCGGCTGTTCAGCCTGGAAATCGAGGCCGAGCAGGTCCTGACCTCGGCCAAGGGGCTGAAGCGCGGGCATCTCCGGATCGGCGCCGACGCGCCCTATCACTCGATCCCGTTCCTGGCGGTGTTCAACCGGCGCTATCCCAATCTCCGGCTGTCGATGTCGATCGGCAACTCGACCAAGCTGCAGGAGGACCTGCTGGACCAGAGCGTTGACGTCGCCATCGCCGCCAACGTGAATCCCGACCCGCGGATCCATGCCATCCCGTTCCGGCAGGACCAGCTGATCTGCTTCGTCGATCGCGCCCATCCCTGGGCCAAACGCCGACGGATCAAGATCGCCGAGCTCGCCGGGCATCGCCTGGTACTGCGCGAGCCTTCCTCCACCACGCGGCAATGCTTCGAGGCGGCGATCAAGGGGACCGGGATCAAGACCGGCGAGGTGCTGGAAATCGGCAGCCGCGAAGCGATCCGCGAGGCAGTGGCCGCGGGCCTGGGGATCGGCATCGTCGCGCGCGCGGAATTCGGCGACGACATGCGGCTGAAAGCCTTGGAGTTCGAAGGGCCGGTGATGGCTTCGACGGAATACGTGGCCTGCCTCGCCGATCGGAAAGGAACGCCGTTGGTGAAGGCCTTCCTGGATATCGTGCAGGAAACGGTGGCACAGGAGCGGAAGCGATGAAGTGGATGTTGGCCCTCGCCTTCTCGCTATTCAGCGCGGCCGCCTATGCGCAGTCGGATCCTTGGGATGGACTGGAGAACAAGGGGGCGCGCTATGCCGGCACCAAGGACGCGCGGGAAAACGCGGTGATCTTCGTCTGCCCGGTCACGGGTGCACCGCAGATCATCTTGCGCTCGCATCAATTCCGGGTCTCGGTGCCCGACGACCACCGCTACACCCTGACCTTCGCCACCGATCGCGGGCGCAGCGAGATCACCGCGGTCGCCAAGGATGCGGAGCTCACTTTCGAGGCGTCGGATCTCAACGCCCAAGTGGCGTTCCAGCGCCTGGCCGAGGATATCGCCGCCAGCAAGGCCTTCACGATCTCGATGTCGCCGTTCGGCTGGAAGGGCCAGTTTACTGCCGAGGGCGCCGCGGCGGCGCTCAAGCCGATGATCGCGGGTTGCCGCGCATAGCTCAGAGTCCGGCCAGCGCGCCGGAGCTCAGGGTGAAGTCGAAGTAATCCTCGATTGCAATGAACTGCTCCACGGCGGTGCCGCCGCGCGCGACCGGAAAGATCCCGAACTCATAGGTGAAGGTGTTGCCGCTCCGGGTCGGCTCGGTCAGGACGCCCATCAGCGGCCGGCGCGTGGTGTAGGCCTGGCGGTAAAACTGCGCCCAGGGAATGGTGAAATTCGAGCCGAGAAATTCATCCAGATAACGGCCGGTAAAATCGACTCCGATATTGTGGACGACCCGCGTACCAACCAGTCGATAGCGGATGCGGAACGGTTCCGGCTCGACATCGGAGATCAAGACGTTGGGCATCAGCAGGCGATGCTCGATCAGGTCGAAGGACTCGCGATCCGGGATGCCTGACGGGCCGGCATTGGCGATCCACCAGTCATAGAGCGTCCTGACCTGTGTAGACTTGGCCAGTTCCGGATCGGTCCAGGTTTGCAAGAACACCCCCAGGTCGAGGGTGCATCTTGAGCCAATTCCTATCGCAAGGCGACTCCCCCTTGCCTCAACCGGCCCGATGCCGCCACTCCTGGTGCCGTGCGAGGAAAGTTCGACCAGCGAGTGCATGCAGCCCGCGCACCAGCGCGCAAGTGAGGACGATGGTCATGCCCATGGCGCAGGCGGCGGCGCTGTTGCCGGCGTCGTCGGTGTTGAGGGCGTTGATCGCCATCAGCTTGGTGGCGCCGGTGTAGATAAAGATCACCGCCGAGACCGTGGTCATCGCGTTGACGAAGTAATAGATCGCGATGTCGAGGATCGCCGGCAGGCAAACCGGCACGGTGACACGCAGGAAGGTGCGCCAGACCGGCACTTTCAGCGAGGCCGAGACCGCTTCAAATTCCGCGTCGAGCTGCTTCAACGCGGTCACCGCGGTCAAATGGCAGACCGTGTAGAAATGCGTGATCGTGCTGATTATCAGGATCGCCAGCGTCGCGTAGATGAAGTTCAGCGGGTTGGCGGGGCTGTTGAAGAAGAAGATATAGGAGAGCCCGAGCACCAGGCCCGGCGTCGCCAGCGGCAGCATGGCGAGAAGGTGCACCGCCGAGCGCGCGACGCCGAAGCCGCGGATCTTCTCCACGAGGTAGGCGCCGGTAAAGACGATCGCGGTGCCGAAAACGGCGGTGAAGGCCGAGAGCTTCAGGCTGTTCCAGAAGGGGTTCCAGCCATCGGTGCCGAGCTTGCCGAAGTCGTAATGCTCCAGCGTCAGCGTGAGATTGTAGGGCCAGAATTTCACCACGCTGCCGAATGCCGCCATGCCCATCACGCCGAGCAGGAAGAGCGCTACCAGCAGCGAGAAGATGAGGCAGGCGCGGTCCACCGCCGGGCGCGGCTTCGGCTCCAGCGGCACGGCGCGGGAGGAGACCATGGATTGCTGGCGGCGGGTGGTGATGCGGTCGGCGGCGAAGGAGATCACTGCCGGCGCCAGCAGCAACAGGCCGATGACGGCGCCCATCTGGAAATTGAACTGGCCGATCACCTGTTGGTAGATGTCGGTCGCCAGCACGTCATAGGAGCCGCCGATCACCTTGGGCACGCCGAAATCGGTGAAGATCAAGGTGAAGATGACGAAGCCGGCGCTCATCACGCCATAGCGGCAGCCGGGCAAGGTCACGGTGAAGAAGGTGCGCATCGGACCGGCGCGCATGGCAGCTGCCGCCTCGTAGAGGCGCTGGTCCGCCATCCCGAGGGCCGTGGTGATGATCAGAACCGCATGGGGAAAGGCGAAGAACACCTCGCCGATGATGATGCCGACCGGGCCGTAGATCGACCCGCCCATCATCGCGCCCCTGAAGATGCCCTGGTTGCCGAAGAGATAGACCAGAGCCAGGCCCGGCAGCAGCGAAGGTGCCAGCAGCGGGATCAGCGCCAGGGCCTTGAAGAAGCCGCGGGCCGGCATGCAGGTTCGGGTGATCGCGTAGGCATACCAAAAGGCCAGCGCCAGGGTGATGGCGGTGCCGAGGATCGAGATGAAGAAGCTGTTCTCGAAGGAGAGCGACAGCGCCGGGTCGGCGAAATACTTCGCGAAATTGGCGAGGCCGACGAAGTTGCCGTCCGCGTCTTCCACGCTCTTGCGCAGCAGCATGAAGAGCGGGATGGCGATGGTGACCGCGAGGTAAAGCGCCAGCAGGCCGAGCCCGGCCCGCATGCCCCATTCTTCGCGGCCGACGATCGGGCGGATCTTCGCCGGTGCTTGCGGCCGCGCGGAAACAAGGTCGAAGGCGAAGGTGTCGGCCATCAGCCGCGCTTCTCACCGAACAGCCGCAACCGGTCCGCGGGCATCGCGATGGGGATGACCTTGCCGCGCTCCAACCCCAGGTCCCGGGCGGCATTCATCGAGAAGTCCGCCATCAGACGCGGCGAGCCCAGTCTTTGCGAAGCAGGGTGGCCGTTCACGGCAAGGTCGGCGCGGTAGAAGGTGCCGAGGAACTCCATCTCCTCGATCCGGACCTCGATTGCGTTCTTGTGGCCGGCGGCGATGCCACGGACTTGGATGTCCTCGGGGCGGAAGCAGAGCGTCACGCTATCACCCACGCCGAGACCGCCGGTTTCGGCAGAGAGCATCAATGGCCCGACGCGCACCGTCCCCTCGCCCGCCACCTCGGCACGGAGGAAGTTCATATGACCGACGAAGTCCGCGACGAAGGCGGTTTTCGGGTTCCGGTAGACCTCTTGCGGCGTGCCGACCTGCTCGATCACACCGTGGTTCATGACCACCAGCTGATCGGCGATCGCCAGCGCTTCCGCCTGGTCGTGGGTCACCATGATCGTGGTGACGCCGATCTTGCGCTGCAGCGATTTCAACTCGGTGCGCAGGTGCAGGCGCACGCGGGCATCGAGCGCCGACAACGGTTCGTCGAGCAGCAGCAAGCCGGGCGACATGGCGATGGCGCGGGCGAGCGCCACGCGCTGCTGCTGGCCGCCGGAAAGCTGGCTCGGGTATTTGCGCTCATGGCCGTTGAGGCCGACCAGCTCCGCGAGCTGCTGGACGCGGGTGGCGATTTCCTTGCGCGGCTTGCCGGAGTTCTTGAGGCCGTAGCCGATGTTGTCGGCGACGGAGAGGTTCGGGAACAGTGCATAAGACTGGAAGACGATGCCGAAATCGCGCTGCGCAGACGGCAGCGCGGAGATGTCCCGGCCGGCTTGCAAGATGCGGCCGGAGGTCTGGATGTCGAGGCCGGCGATGGCGCGGAGCAAGGTGGTTTTGCCGCAGCCGGAGGGGCCGAGGAAGCAGACGAACCGGCCGTCCTCGATGTCGAGCGAGACATCCTTCAGCGCCTGGAAGCTGCCGAAGGATTTGCTGACATGTGAGATCTGGAGGTAGGGCATGATACAGCTCGCGACCGTGAGTGTTGCGCGGTGAGAGTGATCGACCCCTCACCCCTGCCCTCTCCCGCAAGGGGAGAGGGGGTTCTTCTTCGCTGCAAGGCGCGAGAGCCTAGTCAAGGCTATCGCCACAGCGTTCCCTCTCCCCTTGCGGGAGAGGGACAGGGTGAGGGGTCGACGGGTCTCTCCGCTGCGGCAGCTCAGCTCTTCGGGGCGTCCTTGGAGCCGTAGCGCTTCTGCCACTCTTCGAGGATCGCGGCGCGCTTCGCGGCCATGGCCGTGAAGTCGTTCGGCGAGATCATCAGCTTCTCTTCGTCGGCCGGGTAGTTCTCCGGCAACTTGGCCTGCACGGTCTTGCTGGCCAGGACCTGATAGTAGTCGTTGTACATCTTGTTCGCGTCGGCGGTGGCGGCGAAGTCGGCCAGTGCCTTGGCGCCGTCGAGGTGCTTGCTGCCCTTCATGATCGCGGTCGCCTCCATCTCCCAGCCGATCCCATCTTTCGGCAGGATGATCTCGAGCGGCGCGCCCTTGTTCTTCAGCACGACGCCCGGGTAGGAGAAGGAGATGCCGATCGGATATTCACCGGCGCCAGCAGCCTTGCAGGGCTTCGAGCCAGAGTGCAGGTAGGTGTTGATGTTCTGGTGCAGACCGTCCATGTAGGCCCAGCCTTCCTTCTCGCCGAAGATCTGCAGCCAGGCCGCGACATCGAGGAAGCCGGTGCCGGACGAGTTCGGGTTCGGCATCACGATATGGCCCGCATAGACCGGCTTCAGCAGGTCCTTCCAGGTCTCCGGCTTCGGCAGGCCGAGCTTCTCGGCCTCGACCGTGTTGAAGCAGATCGCCGAGGCCCAGGCGTCCATGCCAACCCAGGTCGGGTTGTCGCGCTTGTCCTTGAAGTCATCCTTGATGTCCGCATAGCCCGCGGGCTTGTAGCTCTCAAGCATGCCTTCCTTATCGAGCACCATCAGGCTGGTCGCCGCCAGGCCCCAGATCGCGTCGGCCTGCGGGTTGGCCTTCTCGGCCAGCAGGCGCGCGGTGATGACGCCGGTCGAATCGCGCACCCACTCGATCTCGTAGTTGGGGTTCGCGGCCTCGAAGGCCTGCTTGTAGACCGGCAGCTGCTCTTCCTCGAGCGCGGTATAGACGGTGAGCTTGTCCTTCGCCGCTGCCGTAGCGGCAAAGCCGACCAGCGCCGCCAGCGTCAGGCCGGCGAGACGTGATTTAGTTCCGAACATCTGCATGATTCCCTCTCCTCAGCGATCTCTCCGGATCGCGCGAAGGGAACCTCTTCCGAAACCGTGACGGTTTGATAACAGCGCGGTGACGTGTTGGAGGCAGCTGTATTCAGCTGGGGAAGACTCGTCCGCGCCTCAGCTCTTCGGCGCGTTCTTGCCGCCGTAGCGCTTTTCCCACTCGTCGAGGATCTGCTGGCGTCGCGCAGCGACCGCCTCGAAGTTGTTGGGGTCGATCAGCGCTTCCTCTTCGCCGGCGGGATAGTTGTCCGGCAAAGTCGCCGCGACGTCCTTGCGGGCCAGGATCTGGTAGTAGCTGTTGTAGAGCGTGTTGGCTTCGGCGCTGGCGGAGAAATCGGCGACGGCTTGCGCGCCTTGGAGATGCTTCGCGCCCTTCACCACCGCGGTCGCCTCCATTTCCCAGCCGAGACCCTCCTTCGGGAAAACGACTTCGATCGGCGAGCCGTTGTTCGCGAGCTTGACCCCGGCATAGCCGAAGGAGATGCCGACCGCGGCGTCACCGGTCGCGACCGCAGCGCAGGACTTGGCGCCGGAATGGAGATAGCTCGAGACGTTCTCGTGCAGGAGGTCCATATAGTCCCAGCCGCCGGTTTCGCCGAAGGTCTGGATCCAGCCCGCGACCGAGGCGAAGCCGGTATCCGAGGAACTCGGGTTGGGCATGACGATCTGGCCCTTGTAGACCGGCTCGACCAGGTCCTTCCAGGCGTCCGGCTTCGGGATCTTGCGCTCGGCGGCAAGCTGGGTGTTGAAGCAGATGGCGTTGGCCCAGGCGTCCATGCCGACCCAGACCGGCCAACCGGTGCGGCGGTCCTTGAAGCTGTCCTTGATCTGGTCGAAGCCCTGCGGGCGGTAGTGCTCGAGCTGGCCGTTCTTGTCGGCCTGCATCAGATAGCTGGCGCCGAGGCCCCAGACGACATCGGCCTGGGGATCGCCCTTCTCGGCCAGCAGCTTCGCGGTGATCTCGGCCGGGGTGCCGCGGACCCATTCGATATCGAACTTCGGGTACTTTGCCTCGAAGGCCTTCTCGTAGACCGGCAGTTGCTCGGCCTGGAGTGCCGTATACACCACGACCTTTTGGGGATCGGCCGCCTGGGCGGCGGGGGCGAAGAACAAGGCTGCCACAGAGCATCCGCCGCAAAGCCATTGCAGCGCGGTCCGCATGGTCGAAGTCATTGAAAACGCCTTCCCAGTCTGTTCCCCATCGCCCGCGGGCGTCCCCTGCCCCGGCGCGGCTTTCCATAGCTGGGAGATTATACCGAAGTCAAATTAAGCGGGAAATCACAGAAGGATAGGCCCGGATCGCGGCGTCAGGTTGCCGCTCGGCGCCGGACCCGGACGGGCACCAGAAGCGGCTGTCGCTCCAGGTAACGCCCGAGGAGGATGCCGGTCGGAAGCTGCAGCGCCAGCCAGCTGGTGATCATGAGAAGGGCCATGGCCCGTACTCCTTCGCACAGGTGCCCGCGCCTGTCTTTGAGGCACCGAGCGATCAGGAGAATGGTGGCACAAACTGCCCCTTCCCTCTTTGACGTGCATCAAGAACCGCAAGCGCCGTGACGATTCGGAGATCAGGCTTCCTTGAGGCGCGAGGGACTGAGCTCGCCGGCCGCCTCCAGGATCGGCTGGGCGACCAGGGCGAGGTGGGAATTGATCCGCTTCAGGTCGCGCAGAATGTCGAGGTGCAGGCCGCTGGTCTGGATGCTCTCGATGCGGCCCTCGCGCAGGCGCTCGAGATGGCTTTCGGACGCCTGGCGCTCGAGCTCGCGGAACGCCTGCTTCTCGGCGAAGAGCTTGCGGGCGAGGTCGAGATCGCCGGTCATGAAGACGTTCATGGCAAGCTGCAGATTGCCGTTGAGGCGATCGTGGATGCCCTCGATCTCCTCGGCTCCTTCGGGCGAGAATTTCAGCTTGTACTTCACCTTCTTGGCGGCGAGCTCCATCAGGTTCTTGTCGACGATGTCGCCGATATGCTCGAGGTTGGTGGTGAAGGTGATGAGGTCGATGATGCGGCGCTGATCCGCGGCATCCATGCTCTCGCGGCTGACCTTGGTGAGGTAGAGCTTGATCGCTTCGTTGAGCTTGTCGACCTGGGAATCGAGGTCGCTGGCCTGCTTGATCACCTTGCGGTCGTCGGAGCGGAAGGCCTGCAGCGACAGGCGCAGAATCTCGCCGACCGCATCGCCCATGCGCAAGGCCTCGCGCGAGGCATTGGCCAGCGCGATCGATGGCGAATCCACGGCGCTGGCGGCGAGATAGCGCGGCCGCGCCGGGTCGTCGGCCTTGGTCGCGTCGGGCATCAGCCTGCGGGTCAGGCGCGAGACCGGGCCGATCAGGCCGATGAAGACCAGGAGCAGCGCCAGGTTGAAGCCGACATGGAAGTCGAGGACTTGGCGCATCGCGCCGCCGCCGAAATCCGGCAGCATGGGCAGCAGCGGCACGACCAGCGGCAGGAAGGGCAGGATCGCGACCACGCCGATTCCGCGGAAGATCATATTGCCCAGCTGGACCCGGCGCGCCTCGGGCGGATCGCCCATCGAGGCCAGCATCGCCATCACGTCGGCGCAGAGATTGGCACCGAGCACGAAGGCCAGCGCCAGCGGCACCGGCAGCAGCCCAGCCTTCACCAGCGAGGCGATCAGCAGCACCACCGCGATCGAGGAGGCACAGAGCACGGTCAGGATACCGCCGGCGATCACGCCGAATACAGGAGAGTTGGACATCAGGTTCAGGATCTGCGGCAGCAGCGGCGCCTCGCGGATCGGCTCGGCCGCCTCGGTGATGAGATGCAGCGCCAGCAGCGCCAGGCCGAGGCCGATGCCGGCACGGCCGAGATCCCGGAGGCGCGTGCTCTCCAGCTTGTTGAACATGATGTAGCCGATGAGGATCAGCGCCGGCGAGAGGATGTAGATCGGCAGCGAATAGGCCTGCGTCACCAGGCTGGTGCCGAGATCGGCACCGAGCATGATCGCCAAGGCCGAGGCCGCGCCCACCATGCCGCGGGTGACGAAAGACGAGGTCAGCAGCCCGGTGGCGCTGGAAGATTGCAGCAGCAGGCTGGTGACGACGCCGGCGCCGACCGCCCGGAAGCGGTTGGTCATCGCCAGGCCGACCCAATGCCGGAGCTGGCTGCCATAGGCGCGCATTACCCCGGTCCGCACCATGCGCAAGGACCAGAGCAGCAGGGCGACTGCGCCGAAGAGATGGAGGAGGAATTCCATGGTTGATTCCAACGCCGGATGGGAGCCGGCGGCTCACTCCCGACGGTCACTTTGTCATAAAACTGTAACATTATGGAGCCCGAGTCGGGCGAGCGCGAAAGCGACACGTTTCCGCGAGGATGGGACTTATCCCACGACAAAACGGCGAGAGATGCGCGAGTCACGCCCGCGCATGACAATCAAACAGGCACCGTCATGCCGGGGCTCGACCCGGCAATCTGCGGCAGCGGTGCTCCGTCCTACTCCAGTCCCGCTGCGAACTCTTCCAGCAGGGCGACCGCGTAGCCCGTCGCGCCGGCCGGGACCAGTGGGCGATCCTTGCCGGTGAACTCCTTGCTGGCGATGTCGAGATGGGCCCAGGGGCGGTCTGCCACGAAGTTCTTCAGGAGGGCCGCGGCATGCGCCGCATCCGCGGATTCGTCGTCCGGCGAGTGATGCCGAAAATCGGCGATGCCGGATTCCAGGTTCTGGTCGTAATAACCGTCGATCGGCAGACGCCAGAGGCGCTCGCCGGTGGCTTCGCCGGCGCTGGTGAGCTGCTTGTTCAGGCGCTCGTCGTTGCAGAAGATGCCAGCATAGGCGCCGCCGACCGCAGCGGACACGGCATAGGTCAAGGTGGCGAGATCGACGATGCAGCGCGGCTTGAAGCGGGTCGCCGTGTAATAGAGCGCGTCGACCAGCACCAGGCGGCCCTCGGCATCTGTGTCAATCACCTCGATGGTTCGGCCGGACATGGTGGTGACGATGTCGCCCGGCTTGTAGGCGGTGGCGGATGGCAGATTCTCGACCAGCCCTACGACACCGACCGCGTTGACCTTGGCCTTGCGTGCCGCCAGCGCGTGGATCGCACCCACCACCGCGGCGCCGCCGGCCATGTCGCCCTTCATGGTGACCATGCCCGAGGGCTTCTTCAGGCAGAGGCCGCCGGCGTCGAAGCAGACGCCCTTGCCGACGAAGGCGATCGGGCCGTCTTTCGTCTGCTTCGCGCCGTTATACTGGAGGACCAGCAGCCGCGGCGGGCGTTGCGAGCCGCCGCCGACCGCGAGGATCGCGCCCATGCCGAGCTTCTTCATGGCGGCGACGTCGAGCACCTCGACCTTCACGCCGAGCTTGCCGAGGCTCTTCATGCGCGCGCCGAATTCTTCCGGATAAAGGGCATTGGGCGGCTCGTTAGTGAGGTCGCGGGCCCAATGCACGCCGTCGGCCACGGCGGCCAGGCGGTGGTCGAGCTTCCGCGCCTCGGCGGCCTTCGCGGTGACCAGCGTGGCACCGGTCAGCAGCTTGGGCTTGCCCGGCTTCTCTTTGGTGAGATACTTGCCGAAGCGGTAGTTGCGCAGGCGAATCCCCAGCGCGAGGTTGGCGGCGAGTTCGCCCTCGCCGAGCGGCGTGCCCTTCGGCAGGTCCACCAGCAGATCGGCCTCCGGCTCATGCGCCGCCATCAGGCACGCGGCGATGGCGCCGCCGAGGCTACGGGCGTTGCGGGCGTTCAACTCCTTCGGCACGCCGGCGCCGGCGATCAGCACCCGGCGCGGGCCGTCTTTCGTGGGGGCGACCAGCTCGATGATCTGCTCGCGCTTGGCCTTGAAGGCCGGCGCGTTGACGGCACGGCCGATGGCGCCGCCGAGCTGGGTGTCGAGCACCTGGGCCCGCGCGCCGAGCTTGCCGCCCTCGGGCACGAGGACGGCAATGACGGCGGCGGCCGACGGTTTCGGCTGATAGGCGATCTGCATGCGATTCCCCTGACTCACTCTCTTTGCCAGGGGTTATCGCAAATCGGCGCCCGGATGGCGATCCGGTAAAAAAGATAGGGAGGGGCGCCGCCCCCTACCCCATCGCGCCGATCGTATGCGTGACGCCGGAGCTCACCCGCAGAACCAGGGTGTAGAGACCGGCGATCGGCTGGAAGATCCGGGCGTGCTCCCGTTCGTAGGTCTGGGTCCAGTCACCGACATAAGTCGCGACCTCGCCGAAATCGCCTTCGAACTTGGTTTCCTCCACCTTTGGGAAGATGGTTGCGAGCTTGCGCATCGCGTCGTCGATCTCGAGATGGAAGATCTTGGTCAAGAGCTGCTCGCGGGTGATGTTGTGCTGCTGCGAGAAGTCCGGGACGTGGATCGCGAGGCTGAAGATCCGCATGATCAGCGCGATACGGATGCCATGCAGGACGCGCAGGTTCGCCCGCACCTCGGCGTCGATCTTCGGCTTCGGCAGACCGACCAGGGCCAGCCCGTCGCGCAGGTCCATCATGTCGCGCTGGAACACGCGGTAGATCTTGGCGAGGCGGTTGTAGACGTTCTCATGCTCCAAATGCTCGGCGACCGCGCGCAGGCCCTGGGCCTCGTCGGGGTCCTTCATCTGCGCGGCGCGGGAGAGCCACTGGCCGGGATCGTAGAGATCGATGTAGGACTTCAAGGCCTCGAGATCGGTGAACTCGAGGGCCCATTCGACCATGCCCAGCAAGCGACGCAGGCGCGGGCTTGCCTTATAGACGCGCTGGAACCGCTCGGGATCGCGCACGATCGCCTCGCCCACCCCACCGACGGTGTTCGCCAGCAGCGCCATCTGCTGCAGGATGCCGTTATGCGGGATCGCGCGCATCTGCGACGGATGCGTGAGATTCAGACGCTGCTCGACGCCGTCCTGCTGGCGCCGGATCGGCCGCGAGCCGCTGACGAAGAGCAGATTGCCGCCGAAGGTGTCGAGCAGGGTCGCATAGGCCGGATCGTCCATCACTCGCTCGTTGAAGCGGCGGACCGTGATGAAGGTCTCCTTGATGTAATCCTCTTCGGCTTTGTAGGCGACGTCGTCCTCGGTGGTGCTGGAGGGCAGCTCCAGCATGTATTCGAGGATGCGCGTAACCGAAGCCAGCGCCATGTCCGGCGTGACGAAATACATGTAGCCGTCGCCGCCCTGGAAGCTCGCCTCCTCCTTGCAGCGCACGCCGTTGACCGCGAACTGGTGGCGGCTGACGGGTGAGGCCACGTATTCGAGGCGGGCACGGAAATCCTCCGGATGGCCACCGCGGCCAATCGATTCGCCATGAGTGTCGAACACCACCAGCTCGATATCGGTGAAGCCGCGGTCTTTCAGCAGCTCGCCCAGCTTCAGGCGCAGCCATTCGACCGAGATCGCGGCAACCGTCTGGCCGAGGTGGCGGCCGGCGTCGGAGAAGCCGGTCTGGATGCAGAGCCGGCCGCGCTTCCTCACATAGGCGGCGAAGGTCGGGTTCTGCAGGCATTCGTCGATCACGCGGATGCCGCGCTCGAAGGCCTTGGTGGTCTCGAACAAGGGCGAGATATCGACCTTGTGATCGACGCCGAACAGCTTGGCGAAATAGAGCGCCGCCATCAGCGTCAGCGAGGTCTCGCATTCGGCGATCAGGAAGCGAACCGGCGTGGTCGCGTCGATGTATTTCAGCATCTGCGCGACCAGCATGAACAGCCGCTTGGCCGAGGTTCGCTCCGCCAGGATCGATGCGAAGTTGATCTTCACCGGCTTCACGTCATGGGCGAGCCTGGTGACGCTCGCCATGTAGGAGCGCTTGTGCGCCGGATCGTCGGGCGCCGCCTCCATGCCGATGAGATTGCGGATCGCGTTGTGGATCTGCACGGAGTTGAGGCGCACGTGGGTATGCGCGAGGCCGAGGCCGTGATTGGCGAGCTCGGCGCGCAGGATCAGCAGCTTGCTCAAGGCCGCTGGCGCCTCGGTCATCGCCATCGCACGCTCGACCAGCTCCAGCAGCTGGACGGACTCGATCAGGCGCAGATCGCGGCCGCTGTGCATGCGCTTGGCGATGCGCTTGACCTCCTCGACCCAGCTCTCCTGGTCCTGGGCGCCGCCGCGGAACACCTCCATCTCGTCGCGCGCCTCGTTGATCGCCATGGCGAGGCGGCTCTCGATCAGGTCCATGAGATGGATGAGATCGACATTACCGCGGTTCTGGCGATAGATCGCGCGCAGCTCCTCTACCGTGGCGCGATAGCGCTCGAGCTGCAGCACCTGGACCTTAAGGCGCTTCAGCAGCGTGTCGGACCAGCGGATGTCGGAGCGGCCGTCGAGGTCGTAGCCGACCCACGAGGCGATGGTGAGCAGACGCGGCGAGAGCTTCTGCCAGTCTTCGGGATAGAGCTCGGCCGCCACTTCGAAGGCGATTTCATAGGCGCGGCGCAGCGCCTTGTGGGTATTCTCGATCGCCAGCAGCGAGAGTTCATGCTCGTAGGTAAGGTCGAGCTTCTCGGCCGGTCGATGCTCGACCGCGCGCGCCTGCGCGAGGAGACGATTGCGCTCCTTGGCGGAAAGCTTCTTTCCGTCGACATCGCGGTCGATGGCGAGCTCGGCCAGCGCCTGCATCATCGGCTTCGACTGCGAGAAAGTCGGGTGCGCGGTGAAGACAATGCCGAACAGCTCGCGCTCCAGCAGCGCCTGGAACTGCGCGAAGGACTTTGCCGGCTTCTTGCCCTTTCCCCCTTTGGGCTTATCGGCGATACCCGCAGCCTGGCGGAAGACCAGGCGCAGGCGCTCCTCGTTCTTCCTGGCATCATGCTCGCCGAGATAGCGCGAGATCCGCCCGGCGCGATGCTCGTAGGCCTCGGCGGAGATGTGCTGGATCAGGTCCTCCAGCGAGCCCAGTTCCAACTTCTCGGCGTCGAGCTTCTTGCCCAGCTCGAGCGCCAGCAGCTTCACGGTGTTGCCGAAAGGATTGCGTTCGCGCAGCTTCGCGAGCTCGCCCATCAAGTCGCGCAGCTCGCTCTCGGCGCGCGCGGCGTCGAAGAACTTGGTCGGCGCGAAGACGCGGGCGAGCGGCGAAAGGCCTTCGTCCAGTTTCACCGAGGGGCCGGTCGATTTGCGCGGTGCCGGCGTGCTCCGGAGCGCCATGTCGGTTGCCCGCTTCTGCTTTGCCATCTCACCCTCCCAAGCCGCGTGCCATCGGCCGGTTCCCCTGCACCACCGCAATGCAGCAATCTAGATCGCTGCGATGCGGAATACTGCTGGTTTTTCCGTGGCGAGGATGGTCTGACTGCGACATCGCCGGGCGACCCGGCGGCGCAGGTTTGCGGCGCAAATGCCTGAAACTAGGCGATTTCGCCGGATGCGGTTACACTTATCCACATGTTCCCGAGTCGACCCGCAGCCTTATTCTTTGGAAGGATCGCCCTGCTCGCCCTGGTTTTGGCGGGCTGCGGCACCCAGCAGGCGTCCCGTCCGAGCCCGGTCGGCCCGGTGACGGGCGTGGTCGATGACCAGCTCGGCGGCTCCTGCGTGCTCTATGCCCGGGCGGCGTCGGGGATCGACCTCCGGGGCGATGCCTGGAACTGGTGGACCCTCGCGGCCGGGCGGTATCTGCGCGGCAACATGCCGGAAGCCGGCGCGGTGCTGGTCCTGGGGCAGACCGACCGGCTGAAGCTCGGGCATGTCGCGGTGGTGCGGCAGGTGATCGACAGCCGCGACATCCTGGTCGATCACTCGAACTGGGTGCCCGGTCGTATCATTACTGGCATGCAGGTGCGGGACGTCTCGCCGGACAACGACTGGACCCAGCTGCGGTTCTTCAACCCGCAATACGGGGTCTTTGGCTCGATCTATCCCGCGGACGGGTTCATCTACCAGATGCCGTCGCTGACGCCGACTTCGGGCTAGCCGATCAGGCCAGTTGCGGGCGGAGATCGCGGCGCAGCAGGCCGCGGGTCTGCAGATCGACCACGGCATCCTGCAGCGATTGCCGCAGCGGCCGCGTGTGCCAGCCAAGCTCGCGCCGCGCCTTGCGGGAATCGAAGGCCATCGAGGAGCGCGCCAGCACGACGCCGGTCAGCGGCGCAATCGGCGGACGCTTGGTCAGGCGCGAGAGACCTTCGCTGATCCAGCCCGCGACATAGGCCAAGGCATAGGGCACACGGGTGCGGGCGATCGGCAGCCCGGTCATCTCGCGCAGCAGATCGAGCACATGGCCCAAGGCCAGGTTCTCGCCGCCGAGGATGTAGCGCTCGCCGACCCGGCCGCGTTCGGCGGCCAGCAGATGGCCGTTCGCCGCATCGCGGGCATCGACCAGGTTGAACTCGCAATCCAGATAGGCCGGCGTCGCGCCGTTGAGGAATCCGATCAGCATGCGGGTGGGCGGCGTGATCAAGCCGTCGCCCGGGCCAACCGGCATGGTCGGGTTGACGATGACGACCGGCAGCCCGGCTTTCGCCGCGCGGAGCGCCTCGCGCTCGGCCAAGTATTTCGAGCGGCAATAGGCGCCCCAGACATCGTCGATCGCCAGATCGACGCTCTCGTCGATCAGCGCCGCCGCTTCGCCGTTGCGGGCGTGGATGTTCTTCAGGATGGATTCGGTCGAGGTGTAGACGATGCGCTCGACCCCCGCCCTCGCCGCCGCCTCGAGCACGCGGCAAGTCCCCTCGTAGTTGACCTCGTGGAAGGTGCGCGGATCGGGTGCCCAGAGATTGGGATTTGCCGCGAGATGGAATACGAGCTGCACGCCCTCGACGGCGCTGGCCATGGTGGCACGATCGAGGATCGACCCCTTGCGGACCTCGACGCCGGCCGGGGCATCCGGCCAATCCTGGAGGTCGAGGACGCGCACGCCGTAGCCGCGCTGGGCCAGCAAAGCTGTGAGGTGACGGCCGATGAAGCCGCAGCCACCGGTCACAAGTGCCGTCCCCACCCCGCTTCCTCTCATCCCGCGACTATCCTATTCTCCCCCGCGATGCACCGTTATCCAACGCGCAAGCCGAGGGGATTCTTCCCAGTTGTCCTGGCGACCATTCTGGCCGTCGGACTGCTTAAGGCCGTGTTACCGGTCCCGATCTTATCGGCTCGGGCCGATTCGCCCGCCAATTCCGAACCCGCTGAAAGCTATATTGCGGGCTTTTTCCGGGCAACGGTCGAAACCGCCGTTGCGCCGCAATCCGACGAATACGCGACAAAGGCCGTCAAAGGACTGCTGCTGCGCGCGATTCGCCTGGACGATACCGCCCGGTACATGCTTGGCCGGCTCTGGCCCACCGACAACAACGAAGCGGGCCGGCGGTTCCAGGCCGACTTCCAGGATTTCGTCGCCGAGGTGGTGACCGTGGGCCTGCGCGCCAACCCCAGCCCGGCGCTGCGGGTCAAGGGAAGCCGCAGCCGCGACGACGGTAGCACGCTGGTCCTCAGCATGCTGACCATGCCTTCGGGCAGGGAGTTGCCGGTCGATTGGCAGGTGATGCGGGACCCGGCCGATGGAACCTTCCAAATCACCGAAATCACGGTTGCGGGAATCAATGCGGCGATGGCGTTGCGCAGCATGACGGAGGCCACCTTGGCCGAGACCGATATCGATGGGGTGATCCCGCGCTGGCGCAGCGCGCTCGCCCGTTACCGGCAAAGCTCCATGGCCGGCGACGACAGCGCCAACGCCCCTCAGTGACAAGCCCCTGATGGTCTGCTAGAGCGGGTTCGCCTTGCCCGATACAGGCGGAATCGTCCGTGAGCGCAATTTGCTGAGAACCAAGAAAAGGCTCGCCGCCTGATGCTGGAATCCGTCGTCTTTCGCGCGGTCACCTGGTGCGAGCGCCGCGCCGTTGCCGTGGTCGGCGTCATGGTGCTCGCCGCCGTCCTGGCCGGGGCGTTCGTCGTCCATGCCTTCAAGATGGACACCGACACCGCGAACATGATCTCGCCCACCCTGCCCTGGCGGCAGCAGGTGGCGCATTTCAACGAGCTCTTTCCCCAGAATACCGGCCTGCTGGTCGTGGTGGTCGACGGCAAGACTCCCGACGCGACCGAAGACGCGACCGCGGCCTTGTATGAAAAGATGCTGGCCCGGACCGACCTCTTCATGTCGGTGCGGCGGCCCGACGGCGGGCCTTATTTCGAGCAGCACGGCCTGCTCTATCTGAAGAAGGACGAGGTGCAGAAGATCGCGGATTCCGTGATCGAGGCGCAGCCCTTCATCGGCAGCCTGACCGCGGACCCGAGCCTGCGCGGGCTGTTCGACACGCTTTCGACCTTCGTCCAGGGCGTCGAAAGCAATGCCGTACCGATCAGTCGGTTGGAGAAGCCGCTGGCGGCGGTCTCGCGCACGCTGTCCGACGGCCTGGCGGGCGGCAAGCAGCCGCTCTCTTGGCAGACACTGCTGATCGACCGGCCGGCCGACCAGAACACGTTGCGCCACCTGATCCTGGCGCAGCCGAACCGCGACTTCAGCGCGCTGAAGCCCGGTGCCGTCGCGAGCCAATACGTGCGCGACCAGATCAAGGCGCTCGCCCTCGCGGATACCGGCGTCACCGTGCGCCTGACCGGCCCGGTCGCCTTGAACGACGAGGAATTTGGCACTGTCGCCGAGGGCATGGGGCTGGCCCTGGTCGTCTCCGTTGCGCTGGTGCTGATCTTCCTCCTGGCTGCGCTGCGCTCGGTGAAGCTGATCTTCGCTACCTTCGCGACCTTGATCGTCGGGCTGGTGCTCACCTTCGCCTTCGCCTTTCTCACCATCGGATCGCTCAACCTGATCTCGGTCGGCTTCGCGGTGATGTTCATCGGCCTCTCGATCGACTTCGGCATCCAGTTCGGGGTGCGCTATGGGCAGGAGCGGTTCGAGCATGGCGAGGCCGGCGCCCTGGCGCGGACCGGCGGCGCGATGGCGCGGCCGCTGGCGCTTGCCGCCGCGGCGATCGCGCTGGGCTTTGCCGCCTTCATCCCGACCGCCTATCGCGGGGTCTCTGAGCTGGGCCTGATCGCGCTCGCCGGCATGGCGATCACGCTGGTGCTGAACTTCACCCTGCTGCCGGCCCTGCTCACCGTGCTGAAGCCCAAGAGTGCGCCGCGCGAGATGGGCTTTCCCTGGGCCGCGGGCGTGGACGCCTTCCTCTTGAAGCGCCGCTGGCTGGTGGTCGGGGTCTGGGCCGTGATCACGGTCGCGGGCCTCGCCCTGAGCCCCCGCCTCGCCTTCGATTTCAATCCGCTGCACTTGAAGGATCCCAACGTCGAATCCATGGCCACCATGCTCGACCTGATGCGCGATCCCTTGCGAACACCCTATGAGTCCGAGCTGCTGGCGCCCGACATCAAGACCGCCACCGAGACCGCGGCGAAGCTGAAGCAGCTGCCGGAAGTCTATGCGGTGATCACCGCGCAGTCGCTGGTGCCGCAGGACCAGAAGGAGAAGCTGGCGATCCTTGCGGATCTCAACGACCTGATGGGCTTGAGCCTGGATCCGGTCACGGTCCGCGAGCCGCCGACCGACGACGAGGTGCGCGCGTCGCTGCGGCGCTGCGCCGAGAAGCTGCGCCAGGCGATGGCTTCTTCGGAGATCGCCATGGGCCTCGCGCGCCTCCTCGATCAGGCAGCCGAGGCCGACCCCGCGCTCTACCCGCAACTCAAGCGCATGCTGGTCGATGGGCTCATGCCCCGGCTCGCCGCGCTCAAGGCGGCGATGACCGCCGGCGAGGTGACGCTCGACAGCCTGCCGCCGGAGATAAAGCGCGACTGGATCGCCGCCGACGGGACGGCCCGGATCGCGGTCTTCCCGAGCGGTGACGACAACAACAGCGAGAACCTGGCGAAGTTCGTCGCCGCGCTGCGCGGTGTCGCCCCCGACGTGACCGGGCCGGCGGTGCAGATCTACGAGTCCGGCCGCGCCGTCTCCGACGCCTTCCGCACGGCGACGCTCACCGCACTGATCACCGTGACGCTGCTGCTCTTCCTGGTGTTGCGACGGGTGCGCGACGTGCTTTACGCGCTGGCGCCCCTGGTGGCGGCAGGCGGGTCCGTCATCCTGGTGATGGTCGTGTTCGGCATGCCGCTGAACTTCGCGAACATCATCGCGCTGCCGCTGCTGCTCGGCATCGGCATCGCCTTCGACATCTATTTCGCGGTCAACTGGCGGCGCGGCGTCGAGCATCCGCTGTCGACCGCGACGGCCCGCGCGGTCCTGTTTAGCGCGCTGGCGACCGGGTCTTCATTCGGCGGGCTGGCGGTGTCCAATCATCCGGGCACGGCCAGCATCGGCGCCTTGCTGCTGCTCGGGCTGGCGGTGGTGCTGGCGACGATCTTCACCTTCATGCCGTCCCTGATGGGCCGGCCGCCGGGCGCGACCAAGCCATAAGCACCGGTCAAGAAAAAAGCCCGGGCAGAACCCGGGCTTTTGCTTTGCCTGAGGCGCGGTGCCGTTACGCGCCGCCCTGGAGCTGCTTGATCTTGTCTTCGAGGACCGACTTCAGGTTCTTGACGCCGCCGTCTCGGAGAGCCCCGGCGAACTCGGAGCGGAGCTGGGCGAGCTGCGAGATCGAGCCGTTGTAGTAGACGTCGGTCACGTGCCAATTGTCGCCTTCGCCCTTCATCAGATAGGAGAGCTCGACCGGCTCCTTGTCCTGGCGGTTCAGCTTGGTGATGACCAGTACGCGGCCACCGTCGCGCTGCTTGGAATCGGCGATCTCGAAGGTCTCGCCGCCGTAGCCCTTGAAGCGCGCGGCGTACATCGTCGTCATGTAACGGCCGAATACCTCGACCATTTCCTTCTTGTCGCTTTCGCCGGCGTCGTTCCACATCGGGCCGACCGCGATCCGCGTCATCTCCGGCACGTCGAAGACGGCGCTCATTACCGGGGCGAGCTTGTCATAGCGCCCCTGGAACTTCAGCGCTTCGCCGTTCTTCATCACCTCGATCAGCGCGTTATCGAGACGCTGCACCGGGCCGATCGGCGCCGCGGCCTGCGAGGCACTGGCGGCAAGGGCGGGCGCCGCCGGCACCGTCAGGATCGTGGGCATGGCCGAGGCCGCGAGAGCGATACCGGCCAGCAAGAGGCCGCGACGAACCAAACGCATATCGAACTCCATCTCTGTCCTTGGGATCGCCCTCCGATCCCGCAGGATCCCCTGGAAGGCCTTACTGGTGCGTTACTACGTGAAACTTAGATGGCAACCTGCCGATCCAGTCTCAAGAACCCGTGAATCCAGGTCGCGGGCGGCAATTGGCCGCAGGCAGGCTCACTGGGTCTGGATTCTCAACGCGGCTAGGCGGCCTGCTTCAATTGCTCGACCTTCTGATCGAGCACCTGGATGAGGGCATCAACGCCGCCCTTCTGAAGCGGTTCCGAAAATTCCGAGCGCATTTGCGTCAACTGCGAGATAGCACCGGCCAGATAGACGTCGATCACCTGCCAACCTTCCGCACCCTTGCGGAAGAGGTAGTTGAGCTCGACCGGCTCGCCATCGGGCTTCACGATCGTCGATTGGACCAGCACGCGCTCATTGGGCACCTGCTTGGTCTCGCCGACCTTGAATTGGACACCCTTGTCGGCCTTGAAGCGCGAGGCGTAGGTGCTGACCGTGTATTTGTCGAAGGCGACCAGCACCGCGTTCTTCTTGTCCGTGGTGAGCGTGGTCCAGTAGCCACCCATGGCGATCTTGCACATGGTGGTGACGTCAAAGACCTTGTGGATCACCGGCTCGAGCTTCTGGTAGCGGCCGTCGAAGCCGAGCTTCTCGCCGTCCTTCATCGTCTCCGACAGCGCATCGTAGAGCGTCTGGACGACGGCGGCAGGCTCCGCCGCATCGGCACGCGCCGCTCCCGCGGCCAACACCGGGACCGCACTCAACGCCATGGCGCCGAACCGACGACGCGAAATCATCATCCGCTGACCCACCTTAGTTCAAGCCCTGGCGATCGCTTCGGAGACGCCCAGCGCAACCAATGCCTGCGCGACGATGTGACGGGCGTTGAGGCCGGCCACGTCGTACTGTTTCTGCGGCGCGTCGTGATCGATGAAGATGTCAGGCAGCGTCATCGGCCGGAACTTCACGCCGGATTCCAGCAGGCCGGCATGGGCGAGATCGTGCATCACATGGGTGGCGAAGCCGCCGATCGAGCCTTCCTCGATGGTGATCAGCACCTCATGCTCGCGCGCGAGGCGGCGCACCAGCTCGGAATCCAATGGCTTGCAGAAGCGCGCATCGGCGACAGTGGTCGAGAGGCCCTTGGCGCCGAGTTCGTCGGCCGCCTTCAGCACCTCGGCCATGCGGGTACCGTAGCTCAGCAGCGCCACCTTGGTGCCTTCGCGGATGATGCGGCCCTTGCCGAGCGGCAACACCTCGCCGCGCGCCGGCAGCTCGAGGCCGATGCCCTCGCCACGCGGATAGCGGAACGCCGACGGTCGATCGTCGATCGTCGCCGCGGTCGCCACCATGTGCATGAGCTCGAGCTCATCCGACGGCGCCATTAGCACGAAGTTCGGCAGGCAGCCGAGATAGGCGATGTCGAAGCTGCCGGCATGCGTCGCGCCATCGGCGCCGACCAGGCCGGCGCGATCCATCGCGAAGCGCACGGGGAGCGACTGGATCGCTACGTCATGCACGATCTGGTCATAGGCGCGCTGCAGGAAGGTCGAATAGATCACCGCGAAGGGCTTCATGCCCTCGGTCGCCATGCCGGCGCAGAACGTGACGCCATGCTGCTCGGCGATCGCGACGTCGAAGCAGCGCTTCGGGAATTCCTTGCCGAACGCATCGCAGCCGGTGCCGCTGGGCATCGCGGCATTGATCGCGACGATCCGGTCGTCGACCTTGGCTTCGGCGATCAGGGCCTTGGCGAAGACCGAGGTATAGCTCGGCGCCTTCGGCGTGGACTTCGCCTGGGCACCGGTCGCGACGTCGAACTTCACGACGCCATGATACTTGTCGGCCGACTTCTCGGCCGGCGCGTAGCCCTTGCCCTTCTGGGTGACGACATGGACCAGCACCGGACCCGGTTCCTCCGAGTTCCGGAGGTTCTGCAGCACCGGGAGCAGATGGTCGAGGTTATGACCGTCGATCGGGCCGACATAGTAGAAGCCGAGCTCCTCGAACAGCGTGCCGCCGCCGGAGATGATGCCGCGCGCATACTCCTCGGCGCGCGCCGCGACTTCCTGCAGGCGGGGCGGCAGGATCTTCGACATGTCCTTGGCGATGTGGCGCAGCGAGCGGAACGGCGTCGAGGTGAGCGAGCGCGAGAGATAGGCCGAAAGCGCGCCGACCGGCGGCGCGATCGACATGTCGTTGTCGTTCAGGATCACGATCAGCCGGTTCTTCATCGAGCCGGCGTTGTTCATCGCCTCATAGGCCATGCCGCCGGTCAACGCGCCGTCGCCGATCACCGAGATGACGTTGCGCTTGCGCCCCATCAGGTCGCTGGCAACCGCCATGCCGAGGCCGGCCGAGATCGAGGTCGAGCTGTGCGCGGCCCCGAACGGGTCGTATTCGGATTCCGAGCGCTTGGTGAAGCCGGAGAGGCCGCCGCCCTGGCGGATGGTGCGGATGCGGTCGCGGCGGCCGGTCAGGATCTTATGCGGATAGGCCTGGTGGCCCACGTCCCAAATCAGCCGGTCGTAGGGGGTGTCGAAGACGTAATGAATCGCCGTGGTCAGCTCGACAACGCCGAGGCCGGCGCCCAGATGGCCACCGGTGACCGAAACCGCGTCCACGGTCTCGCGGCGCAGTTCATCCGCCAATTGACGGAGATCAGAGGGATCGAGCTGGCGAAGCTGGGCCGGGGTGGTGACGCGGTCTAGGAGCGGTGTCTTGCTGGGTGCGGTCACGCTGCGGCTTCCTTTTATCCGACTCGGGGAGGCTCTCCTGGGGTTTGCCGTTTCCCCGAAGAATCGCGGGCTTATAGGTCAAGGGCAGGATAAACGCCAGTGCGGAACTTGTCTTTCGCCCTTAGGTCTCACGAATACTTGACTAATTTAGTGGTGTATTTAAGGCGCGAAATGCAAAATCTGTTGCATTGCAGCAACGGTAGGTGATTCGGGATAGGCAGTCATGTCGATTTTGTGTAAGACGACAGCCTGTCCAGGAACCTACACAAGGGGCTGCGGGTTCCCCGGGCGAAGCAGACCTTTGTGTATTTGCCTCCACAGCGGCGAGGCAGGTCTGCGACAGGTTTTTGGGTTTCGTTGACTACGGCGCTGGGGAAATCTCCAGGGACACTCCAACCACCACCCTCAAGCAAGCCCTGGGGGGAGCGTCGCTACCCGCGAATGGAAGTCACCCACGAATGAACGACTGGGCGATCGGACGGATTGAATGATGCGAGTGGTTTTGGCCCAGCCGCGCGGCTTCTGCGCGGGCGTCGAACGGGCGATTGAGATCGTCGAGCGGGCGATCGAGAAATTCGGCCCCCCGGTCTACGTGCGGCACGAGATCGTGCACAACCGGCACGTGGTCGAAAGCCTGCGCGCCAAGGGCGCCATCTTCGTCGAGGAGCTGGACGAGATTCCCGAGGGCAAGATCGCGATCTTCAGCGCCCACGGAGTCTCCAAGGCGGTCGAGGGCGCGGCGCGCGAGCGCGGCCTGATGGTGGTCGACGCCACCTGCCCATTGGTCTCGAAGGTCCATACCGAAGGGCGCCGCTACGCCTCCCAGGGCCGCGAGGTGATCCTGATCGGCCATGCCGGCCATCCCGAGGTCGAGGGCACGATGGGCCAGGTGCCCGGCGGCGTGCATCTGATTTCGGCGCCGGAAGACGTGGCGACGCTCAGCGTGGCGAACCCGGAGCAGCTGGCCTTCGTTACCCAGACGACCTTGAGCGTGGACGACACCAAGGACGTGATCGATGCGTTGCGGCAGCGTTTTCCCAAGATCGTCGGTCCGGACACCAAGGATATCTGCTACGCGACCCAGAATCGTCAGAAGGCTGTCAGGGAACTCGCGCAGGAAGTGGACTTGATCCTGGTGATTGGCGCGCCCAACTCGTCGAACTCCAATCGCCTGAAGGAGATCGCCGAGGAACTCGGCGTTGCAAGCTACCTGATCGAGAATGCCGACCAGCTGAAGCCGGAATGGCTGACCAGTGCCAAAGCGATCGGCGTCACAGCCGGTGCTTCGGCGCCGGACATCCTGGTCCAGGACGTGGTAGAGCGCTTGCGCCAGCTCCATGGCGTCGAGCTCGAGATGATGAACGGCGTGGCGGAGAACGTGCGCTTCCGCCTGCCGCCGGAGCTATCGGACGGGGAAGAACGGCATGTCGGAGCAGCCCAGTAATCGGGCGCCCCGGCGTGAGCATGAAATGAGATTGAGCTAGGAGAGAGTAACTTGGCAGTTCCCTTGCAGCAGGCCATTCGCGTCGGCTCGTATGTCGTGAAGCAGCACCTGATGGGGCGGAAGCGCTACCCGCTGGTGCTCATGCTGGAGCCCCTGTTCCGCTGCAACCTCGCCTGCGCCGGCTGCGGCAAGATCGACTACCCGGCCGAGATCCTGAACCAGCGCATCTCGGTCGCGGATGCGCTCGCCGCCGCCGAGGAATGCGGCGCGCCGGTGGTCTCGATCGCCGGCGGCGAGCCGCTGCTGCACAAGGAGCTGCCCGAGATCGTCGAAGGGCTGATCAAGCAGAAGCGCTTCGTCTATCTCTGCACCAATGCGCTGCTGCTCGAGAAGAAGATGCACCTTTACAAGCCGAGCCCCTACTTCACCTGGTCGGTGCATCTCGACGGCTCGAAGGAAGAGCACGACAAGTCGGTCTGCCAGGACGGCGTCTACGAGAAGGCGGTCGAGGCGATCAAGCTGGCCAAGGCGGCCGGCTTCCGCTGCAACATCAACTGCACCTTCTTCGACGGCACCAGCGCCGATCGCGCGGCGAGCTTCTTCGACGACGTGATGGCGATGGGCGTCGACGGCATCACCGTCTCGCCGGGCTACGCCTATGAGCGCGCGCCGGACCAGCAGCACTTCCTGAACCGCCGCAAGACCAAGCAGCTGTTCCGCGACATCCTCGGCAAGGGCAACGGCGGCAAGAAGTGGGAGTTCAGCCAGTCGTCGCTGTTCCTCGACTTCCTGGCCGGCAACCAGACCTATCACTGCACGCCGTGGGCGAACCCGACCCGCAACGTGTTCGGTTGGCAGCGACCCTGCTACCTGCTCGGCGAAGGCTATGCGAAGACCTTCAAGGAGCTGATGGAAGACACCAAGTGGGACGACTACGGCGTCGGCAACTACGAGAAATGCGCCGATTGCATGGTCCACTCCGGCTTCGAAGGCACCGCGGTCGCCGACGCGATCAAGCATCCGCTGAAGGCGCTCAAGGTCTCGCGTCAGGGTGTGGCCGTCACCGGCGAGATGGCGCCGGACATTCCGCTCGATAAGCAGCGCAAGGCGGAATACGTCTTCTCGCGCCATGTCGAGAAGGCGATCGAGGACATCCACGCCCAGAAAGAGGCGCTAGAGAAGCAGCGCCGCTCGGCCGCGGAGTAGGCTTCGCAACGCCCGGCGGGTTTGCAGGGCGACGCGGATCAATCCGGGAAGCTGTGAGGGATCGCGCAGCAGGGCGCCGATGACTGCACCTGTCCGCGGATTGCCCTGTGAATCCAGGCCGACCAGCACGGCCGGCGGCAGGCTGTCCCCTGCCCGATCGGCGATGGCGCGGACGACGATGAACGGCAGGTGGTTGGCATGCGCCGCATCCGCCACCCAATGACTCTCCTGATCGACGCAAGCGGCGCCGGTGTCGCGATAGAGCACCGCCTTCTGCGCGGCGGCCGCGGCGATAGCCGTGCTGCCGAAGACGTCGGCGACCCGCGCGTTGCCGAGATGGGTCGTCAGATGCACCAGCCATCTCTGATCGACCGGCATGCGGTCGCCCTGCGCTGTGCGCACCGCGCCGCCGATGATGAGATCGCCGGGGTTCAGTGACGGATCCAGCGCGCCGGCAATACCGAAGCTGACCAGCCGGTCGGCGCCATTCGCGATCAAGGTCGCGATGCCGGCGCGGGTCGCAGCCTGATCGCCGCCGGCGGAGATCGTCAGCGCATCGGCGCCGAAGATTCGCGCTTCACTGGCCATGCCGGTGACGATGCCGAGCATGGGCTAGAGTCCGTGCAAGACGTGAGTCGAGTTGCCCTGCTTCAAATTCCGATACCGCGCCAGGGCCCAGAGCGGGAAGAAGGCGCGATAGCCGTGATAGCGCAGATAGAAGACGCGCGGGAAGCCGACCGCGGTGAATTCCTGCTCGTCCCAGAGGCCGTCATCGGCCTGCGTGGACGAAATGAACTGGATGCCCCGCTTGGTCGCGGCTGAATCCACCTCGCCCGCGGCCATCAGGCCGAGCAAAGCCCAGGCGGTCTGCGAGGGCGTCGAGACCGGGCCTTCGCCGCGCGGCTTGTCGTCCCAGTAGCTGTCGCCGCTTTCGCCCCAACCGCCGTCGGGACGCTGTTTCGATTCCAGCCATTTGACCGCCTTGCGCATCGCCGGGTGATCGTGCGGCAGGCCGATCGCGTTCAATGCGGTGAGCACCGACCAGGTGCCGTAGATATAGTTGGTGCCCCAGCGGCCGAACCAGCTGCCGTCCGCCTGCTGGTCGCGAATGAGGTAATCGACCGCGGCTTTGACGCGCGGATCGCTGAGCTTGTAGCCGAGCTGAGCCAGCATGCCGAGGCAGCGCGCCGAGACGTCGGCGGTCGGCGGATCCAGCAGCGCGCCGTGATCGGCGAAGGGGATGTGGTTGAGGTAATAGTATTCGTTGTCGGCGTCGAAGGCGCCCCATCCGCCGTTCTTGCTCTGCAGGCCGAGCACCCATTCGGCGCCGCGTTCGATCGCTTCCTTGCTCTCCGCATGATTGAAGCGGTCGAGCGCCATCACCACGACGGCGGTGTCATCGACATCAGGATAATGCGGGTTGGCGTATTGGAAGGCCCAGCCGCCCGGCCGCACGTTCGGCCGCGCCGAGGCCCAGTCGCCGACCACGTCCTTGATCTGGTTCCGGCGCAGCCATTCCATCGACGGCTTCAGCCGCTCGGCCGCCTCGCCGCCGACCTCGAGCAGCGCGTGCGCCGCGAGGCCGGTATCCCAGACCGGCGAGAGGCAGGGCTGGCAATAGGCGCGGTCCTCCTCGATCACCATCAGCTTCTCGATCGACTTCTCGGCGATCGCGCGGTCGGGATGATCCTTCGCATAGCCCAAAGTGTCGAACATCATCACGCTGTTGGCCATCGCCGGGTAGATGGCACCGAGGCCGTCCTCGCCGTTGAGGCGCTCGGTGACCCAGGCGACGGCCCGGTTCAGCGCCTTCTCGCGGCCGCGCTTCGGGAACAGCCATTCGGTGCGCCGGAGCACGCGGTCGATGCCGCGGAAGAAGCTGGCCCAGGCGCCCTTGCGGTTCATGTTGTACCAGTTCGTCACCTGCTCAGGCGGCACGGTGAAGAGTTCCTGGATATCGACCTGCTTCGGGTTGCGGGCGCGCGGCTTCTTGGTCATCAGCACCAGCAGCGGCACGATCACCGTGCGCGACCAGTAGCTCACCTTGTCCAGATGGACCGGGAACCAGGTCGGCATGTTGATGAGTTCGATCGGCATGACGGGCACGGCGCGCCACGGCACCTGGCCGTAGAGCGCGAGCTGGATCAGGGTGAAGATGTTCGAGGTCTTGGCGCCGCCCGCGTCGAGGATCGCCTCGCGGGCGCGGCGCATGGTGTCGGCGTTGATGTCCTCGCCGCAGATCTTCAGGCAGTAATAGGCCTTCACGCTGGCCGAGATGTTGAAGGCGCCGCCGTGATAAAGCGGCCAGCCGCCGTGCTCGCCTTGAATCGATTTGAGGTAGCGCACGATCTTGCGCTCGACCTCGGTGTCGATCTCATCGATGGAGCTGGCGAGGAAGTGCTTCAGCAGGACATATTCGGCCGGAATCGTCGCATCGGCTTCCAGCTCGAAGGCCCAATGGCCGTCGTCATGCTGGCGCGCCAAGAGCGCGTCGGTCGCGCGGCCGATCGACTTTTCCAGATTGGCGATCAGGCTTGCGCCGAGATCGGTAGCAAGGTCAGCGTTCATCATTAAGGTTTGTTAAGGATTCGCGAATTTGCGCCGGAGAATGCGCGAAATCCCAGGCCGTGGCAATGGCCCTCAACCTCTTGTCAGGCCTGCAAAAATTAGGCGATTCCGGCAACCTGCCAAGCCATCGCCAGCAGAACCACAGCATTGACCGCGGCGATCACCGGCATAGCCTTGCGCGCAAGCTCGCGCCAATGCGCGGCGGCGCCGTGGCCGAGCCATCCGATGGCGATCAGCATCGGCATGGTGCCGAGCACGAAACCCAGCATGCCCATCGCCGCGGCGATCGGATCCGCGGTGGCGGCGGCGGCACCGAGCGCCGCATAGAGGAGGCCGCAGGGGAGAAAACCGAGCAGCGCCCCGAGCGCATAGCCGCGCATGCCGAGGGGCCGGGCGAACAAGCCGCGCGCGTGTTTGAGGAAGCCCGGCGCGGGTGCGCCGATCGCGCCAAAGCCGCGCAGGGCCTGGAACAGAAACAGGCCGGCGGCACCGGCCAGCAGCAAAGCGGGGATCCAGCGCAGTTCATCCAGCCGGCTCAGCAGCCCAATCGGGGCCGCGAGGAGCGTGCCGAGAGCGATATAGGTCGTGGCCCGGCCGAGATGATAGGGCAGCAGCGTCGCGCCGGCGACCCGGCTGAGCCCCGCCCTTGCCCCTACCTGGGCCAGCACGAAGGGACCGCACATGCCGGCACAATGCCCGGCGCTCCCCACCAGCCCCGCCATGAACAAAGCCAGAATCAGCGGCGCGTTGTCGCGGAGAGCCACCTGGCAATGGGCGGCGATGATGGCAATCGAGTCCAAAGTCCCACTTTCCGTATCGGCAGGCCGGTATTCTCCTGTCCCCGAGGGGAAGGACGCGGCCGGGCTGCGACAGTCTGTCTGTCGTATTCTGCGTCGTCCGCAGGCTGACGGAATTGACTCAAGTCAACGACGGACCGGCCGTCCGCTCCTACCCTCAAGCTCGAATCACGCTGTCGCATGAGGTTAGGCCATGGGGGAGAAGCTGATCGGTCCGGCGCTCGATGCCGAGTATGCCGGACTGGTCCTGCCGATCAACCGCGTTGACGTCGAGATGCCCTGGGGCTGGCTGCGCCGGGGCTGGCAGGACCTGTCGCGCGCGCCCGAGGTCAGTCTGACCTTCGGGGTGATCATCGCCGCGATCAGTGTCGTCATCATCTACGGCCTCTGGCAGCAGGACTACCTCGCCTATTCCTTCCCGCTGGCCTCGGGCTTCATGTTCGTGGCGCCGTTCCTCGGCATCGCCTTCTACGAGATCAGCCGGCGCCTGGAGATGGGCGCGCCGATCCGCTTCCACGACATCGCCACCGCCTGGTCCAAGCGCCCGGGCCCGCTCTTCACCCTGGGCCTGGTCATGATGCTGCTCCAGATCTTCTGGATGCGTATCGCGATGCTGATCTACGCCCTGTTCTTCGGCCCGCAACCGGTCGAGTGGGAAAGCTTCGTCCTCACCATCCTGACCACGACCGACGGGCTGGTCTTCCTGATCGCCGGAAGCGCGGTCGGCGGCGTGCTCGCCGCGGTCTGCTTTGCGATCGGCGTCGTCTCGTTTCCCCTGCTGCTCGACCGCGACGTCGGCACCGCGCAGGCGATCGCCACCTCGATCGCCGTCAGCGTCGCCAATTGGCGCGTCCTGTTCGGCTGGGGTGCGCTGATCGTGCTCTTCACCGGCGCCGGTCTCATCACCGGCTGCCTCGGCCTCATCGTCACCCTGCCGCTGATCGGCCATGCCAGCTGGCATGCCTATCGCGATCTCGTTGGAGAAGGAAAATGAACACGGGGAAATTCATCGGCGGCGGCGTGCTCGCCATCATCGGCTTGATCGGCCTCGCCATCAGCGCGCGCGCACATGATGCGGCGTTTTCGCTGTTCGGCTTGCTGCTCTTCGTCTTCGCGATCCTGGTCGTGTTCCGCTTCATCACGCTTGCTACTGCGCCTAAAGGGGGCCACTGATGTCCGCCACAGCACTCGCTGCTGCCGGCAGCCCGTATAACGAACGGGTCGTTCGGCAATTCACTATCGCCACGTTGTTCTGGGGGGTGGTCGCCTTCCTGGTCGGCGTGGTGATTGCGCTGCAGCTCGCCTTTCCGATCTTCAACCTCGGCCTGGAATGGACCACGTTCGGCCGCCTGCGGCCGGTCCACACTTCGGCGGCGGTCTTCGCCTTCGGCGGCAACGCGCTGTTCGCGACCAGCCTCTATGTCGTGCAGCGCACCTGCAGGGCCCGCCTGTTCGGCGGCGACGGCCTGGCCGAGTTCCTGTTTTGGGGCTATCAGCTCTTCATCGTGCTGGCCGCCAGCGGCTACGTGCTCGGCATCACCGAGGGCCGCGAGTATGCCGAGCCCGAGTGGTACACCGACCTCTGGCTGACCATCGTCTGGGTGACCTATCTGCTGGTCTTCCTGGGCACGCTGATCAAGCGGAAGGAGCCGCATATTTATGTGGCGAACTGGTTCTACCTTGCCTTCATCGTCACCGTGGCCGTGTTGCATCTCGGCAACAACATGTCGGTCCCGGTCTCTCTCCTCGGCACCAAGAGCTATTCACTGTTCTCCGGCGTCCAGGACGCGATGCTGCAATGGTGGTACGGCCATAACGCGGTCGGCTTCTTCCTGACCGCCGGCTTCCTCGGCATCATGTACTACTTCGTGCCCAAGCAGGCCGAGCGGCCGGTCTACTCCTATCGCCTCTCGGTCGTGCACTTCTGGTCGCTGATCTTCCTCTACATCTGGGCCGGCCCGCACCATCTGCACTACACCGCGCTGCCGGAATGGACGCAGTTCCTCGGCATGACCTTCTCGGTGATGCTGTGGATGCCCTCCTGGGGCGGCATGATCAACGGGCTGATGACGCTCTCCGGCGCCTGGGACAAGCTCCGCACCGATCCGGTGTTGCGCTTCCTGGTCACCTCGGTCGGCTTCTACGGCATGTCGACCTTCGAAGGCCCGGTGATGTCGATCCGCTCGGTCAACTCGCTCAGCCACTACACCGACTGGACCATCGGCCACGTGCACTCGGGTGCGCTGGGCTGGGTCGCCTTCGTCAGCTTCGGCGCCGTCTACTACCTGGTCCCCAAGCTCTGGAACGCCACGCGCGTCTACTCGATCCGCCTGATCGAGTGGCACTTCTGGCTGGCCACCATCGGCATCGTTCTCTACATCACGCCGATGTGGATCAGCGGCATCATGCAGGGCCTGATGTGGCGCGCCTATGACGATCTCGGCTTCCTGCAGTTCTCCTTCGTCGAGACTGTGGCGGCGATGCACCCCTACTACATCGTCCGTGCCCTGGCCGGCGTCCTGTTCCTCTCAGGCGCGCTGGTGATGGTCTACAACATGTGGCGCACGGCGCGCGGCGACGTCCGGACCGAGACCAAGCTCGGTGCCGCCGTCACCGCCACCGCGTGACCGGAGCAATTCCAATGGCACTCATCAAGCAAGAGAAGTTCGAAACCAACTCGATCCTGCTGCTGCTCGGGATCATCGTCACGGTCGCGATCGGTGGCCTCGTCGAGATCGTGCCGCTGTTCACGATCGGCGAGACCATCGAGAAGGTGGAGGGGGTACGCCCCTACTCGCCGCTCGAGCTGGTCGGACGCAACGTCTACATCCGCGAGGGCTGCTATCTCTGCCATAGCCAGCAGATCCGTCCGTTCCGCGACGAGGTCGAGCGCTACGGCCATTACAGCCTGGCCGCCGAGAGCATGTACGACCATCCGTTCCAATGGGGCTCCAAGCGCACCGGCCCCGATCTGGCCCGGGTCGGCGGCAAGTACTCCAACGACTGGCAGGTCGCGCATCTCATCGACCCGCGCTCGGTCGTGCCGGAGTCGATCATGCCGCCCTACCCGCATCTCTCGCGGCGCCAGGTGGACCCGTCGAACATCGCCGACCACCTGAAGACGCTGCGCATCGTCGGCGTGCCCTATACCGACGAGGAGATCGAGAACGCCGCCGCCGACCTCGCCGCGCAGGCGACGCCGGATGCCGACACGGCTGGCCTGCTCGCCCGCTATCCGAAAGCGGCGACCGGCGATTTCGACGGCGATCCCGCGAAGCTGACCGAAATGGATGCACTGGTCGCGTATCTGCAGGTGCTGGGCAGGATGGTCGACTTCACGACCTATCGCCCGGAATACGCCAACAAGGCCGAAGGAGAGGCACAATGACCTGGCTCGAGATCTCCGAAGTCGCCAAGCAGTTCTGGGCGGCGTGGCTGATGCTGGTGTTCCTCGGCATCGCCTTCTACGCCTTCCGCCCGAAGAACCGGGAGCACTTCGCCGAGTGCGCGAAGATCCCCTTCAAGAATGAACGGGACGAGCACAGAGGCTCGGGAGCCTGATATGACCGACATCAACAAGGACGAACTGACCGGCAAGCCGACCACCGGCCATTCCTGGGACGGCATCCAGGAGCTGAACAACCCGCTGCCCAAATGGTGGCTGACCGTGCTCTACGCCTGCATCGCCTTCTCGGTGCTGTGGTGGGTGCTCTATCCGGCGATCCCCGGCTTCTCCGGCTATACCAAGGGCATCCTCGGCTACGACCAGCGCGCGGACTATGCCCATCAGGCGGCCGAGGCGGCCGAGGCGCAGAAGGTCTGGATCGACAAGATCAGCGCCTCCTCGGCCGAGCAGATCAATGGCGATGCCGAGTTGCTGAACTTCGCCATGAGCGGCGGCAAGGCGGTGTTCAATGAGAACTGCGCCGCCTGCCACGCGCCCGGCGGCGCCGGCCGGCCGGCCTATCCGGTCCTGGCCGACGACGACTGGCTCTGGGGCGGCGACCTGGCGCAGATCGAGCAGACCATCCGCCACGGCATCCGCGCGACGACCGATGAGGCGACGCGCAGCAACATCATGCCGAACTTCGGCGCCGATGGCGTGCTGACGCCGGAGCAGATTGCCGACGTGACCGCCTTCGTCATGTCGCTGAGCGGCGAAAAGGCCGATGCGACGGCGGCGGAGCGCGGAAAGACGGTCTTTGCCGACAACTGCGCCGCCTGCCACGGCGAGCAGGGCAAGGGCAATCTCGAGCTCGGCGCCCCGAACCTCACCGACTCGATCTGGCTCTACGGCGGCGACGCCAAGACCATCACCGCGCAGGTCAACAAACCGCGGCATGGCGTGATGCCGGCCTGGCAGGGCCGGTTGAGCGACGCGCAGATCAAGATGCTGGCCGTCTACGTCCATTCACTCGGCGGCGGCCAGTAATCGGAAACGAACAACACCCCCTCTCCGCGGAGAGGGGGTGAAGTGATGATAGAATGCAACACCAGGCCATCAAGCCAGAGCAGACCGTGACCAACGCTTCGCTCTACGCCGAACACGTCAAGATCTACCCCCAACGCATCTGGGGCCGCTTCCGTGTCATCAAATGGAGCGCGCTCGGCCTGCTGCTGGGGATCTATTACCTGGCGCCCTGGTTGCGCTGGGACCGCGGCCTCGGCCGCCCCGACCAGGCGCTGCTGGTCGACATGCCGAACCGGCGCGCCTATTTCTTCTGGATCGAGATCTGGCCCCAGGAGGTCTACTACCTCGCCGGCTTGCTCATCCTCGGCGCGATCGGCCTGTTCCTGGCAACCTCGCTGCTGGGTCGGGTCTGGTGCGGCTTCACCTGCCCGCAGACGGTCTGGACCGACCTCTTCATGCAGGTCGAGCGCTGGATCGAAGGGGATCGCAATGCTCGCATGAAGCTGGACCAGGAGCCCTTTTCCCTGCGCAAAGCCTGGCTGAAGATCAGCAAGCATGCGGCCTGGCTGGCGATCGCGGCGGCGACCGGCGGCGCCTGGGTGATGTATTTCAACGATGCGCCGACGCTGGTCCGCGACCTGTTCACCTTCAAAGCCACCCTGACCCAGGTCGGCTTCATCGGCCTCTTCACCGCCACGACCTATCTGCTGGCCGGCTGGGCGCGCGAGCAGGTCTGCATCTACATGTGCCCCTGGCCGCGCTTCCAGGGCGCAATGCTCGACGAGCACAGCCTGATCGTCACCTACGAGGCCTGGCGCGGCGAACCCCGAGGCAAGAAGAAGGCCAAGGAGACCGAGAAGCTCGGCGACTGCGTCGACTGCAACCTCTGCTTCAACGTCTGCCCGACCGGCGTCGATATCCGCAACGGCCCGCAGCTCGCCTGCATCGGCTGCGGCCTGTGCGTCGATGCCTGCAATTCGATCATGGGCAAACTCAACCGCCCACTCGAGCTCATCACCTATGATTCGCTCTCCAACAGCGCCGCGCGTGCCGCCGGCAAGCCGGCCAAGTTCAAGTTCGTCCGCACCCGGACGATCATCTATGCCATCGGACTGGTCCTGGTCACGGCCGGCATGCTGTTTTCGCTTTCGACCCGCGCCACCATGGACGTCACGGTGCAGGCCGACCGCTCGCCGCTCTTCGTCAAGCTCGGCGACGGCGAGATCCAGGACGGCTTCACTCTGAAGATCTCCAACAAGAATCCGCAACCCATGGAATACCGGGTTACGGTGGAGGGGATCGAGGGGCTTTCGATCAAGATCATCGGCGCCGACCCGCAGTCGGTGAAGGTCGCCGGAGACAGCGTCGGCACCTTCCGCCTGCTGGTGAAGGCACCGCGCGAAAGCCTGAAGCGCAAGCAGACCGACATCAAGATCAACGCGACCAACATCAGCACCGGCGAGGAGAGCCATCATGGCGCCATCTTCAGCGGCCCGGAGCGCGACCATGACTGACCTGACGCAGAACGCACGGCCGCAGCGCCGCTCGCTTTGGATCCCCACGCTGATGGTGCTCCTGATGCTGGGCGTGGTCGTGGTCAACGGGGTGATGATCTTCTTCGCCCAGAGCACGTTCAGCGGCCTCGACACCACCAAGGCCTATCAGCAAGGCATCGAGTACAACGCGATCCTGAAAGAGGCTGCGGCCAGCGCGGCTTTGGGCTGGACCGCGAAGACCACCGTCACGCCGGCGACCGGTGGCCGGCATCTCGCGGTCACTATCACCGACAAGGCCGGCCGGCCGGTCCAGGGCCTGACGGTCGCGGCGCATCTGGTTCGCCCGGTGAGCACGGCGTTCGACCAGCGGCTGACGCTGCGGTCCGAGGGTGCCGGGATCTACGGCGCCGACGTGATCCTGCCGGCCAACGGAAGCTGGGAGCTCCGGCTCTCGGCGCTCGACGGCACGACCGACTGGCAGGTGGTGCAGCGGATCTTCGTGAAGTGAACGCCCTGCCGCAATTCGCGGAGACGCTCGACGTCTGCGGCATTGCGGCTGACCGTCCTTGCAAGCATTGCGGGGCGGCGTTCCGCGGCAAAGGCGACTTCTGCTGCCATGGCTGCGCAGGTGCCTATGCGCTGGTGCAGTCGCTCGGCCTTTCGCGCTACTACCAGCAGCGCGTGGCCGATCCTTCCCAGCCGCCGACCCGCCCGGACGAGATCGAAACCGAGATCGACCTCTCGGCCTGGAGCCGCGACGTGGCGCCCGGCGAGAAGGAGATCGCCCTGATGATCGAGGGGCTGCAATGCGGCGCCTGCGTCTGGCTGATCGAGCAGACCCTGCTGCAGCAGCCAGGCGTCGTCTCGGCGCGCGTCGCCCTCTCCACCCGGCGCCTGACCTTGCGCTGGAAGGACAGCGAGACCGATCCCGAAGGCCTGGTCCAGCTGGTGACCCGGCTCGGCTACAAGCTGGTGCCCTGCGATCCCGAGCGCCTCGCCTCCGAAGCCGATGCGGAGAGCAAAGCGTTGCTGACCGCGATGGCCGTCGCCGGCTTTGCTGCCGGCAACATCATGCTGATGTCGGTCTCGGTCTGGTCCGGTGCCGATCCCGGCACCCGCGACCTGCTGCACTGGATCTCGGCGTTGGTCGCCATCCCGGCGATCGCCTATGCCGGACGGCCGTTCTTCCGCTCGGCCCTGGCCGCGCTCAAGGCCCGGCGCACCAATATGGACGTGCCGATCAGCCTGGCGATCATCCTCGCTCCGTCGATCTCCCTGTTCGAGACTTTCCGCGGCGGCGAGCATGCGTATTTCGATTCCGCAGTCACTCTGCTCTTCTTCCTGCTGATCGGTCGCGCGCTCGATCGCCGCGCCCGGGGCCAGGCGCACGCAACCGCCGCCCGGCTGCTTGCTTTGAATGCCGTGGCGGCGACCGTGGTCGAGCCCGATGGCCGCCAGCACAGCCTGTCGCCCTCGCAGCTTCGCCCCGGCATGACGGTTCTGATCGCGCCCGGCGGACGCGCGCCGGCCGACGGCACGATCACCACCGGCAGCAGCGATCTCGACGTTTCCGCCATCACCGGCGAAAGCGCGCCGCAACGCTGCAATCCCGGGGACCGCCTGTTCGCCGGCACGCTCAATCTCACCGGCCCACTCAAGATTCTGGTCAATGCGGTCGGCGATTCCACCCTGCTCGCCGACATGGTGCGGCTGATGGAGGCCGCGGAATCGCGCAAGGGCCGCTTCACCCGTATCGCCGACCGGGTGGCGCGGCGCTATGCGCCGGTCGTGCATCTGGTGGCCCTGACGACGTTCCTCGGCTGGTGGGCCGGCGGCGGCCTCCCCTGGACCGAGGCGCTGATGATCGCGGTGGCGGTGCTGATCATCACCTGCCCCTGCGCCCTCGCGCTCGCTGTGCCGGTGGTGCAGGTGGTGGCCAGCCAACGGCTGATGCGTTCCGGCATCCTGCTGAAGAGCGCCGATGCGTTGGAGCGCCTGACCGGGATCGACACCGTGGTCTTCGACAAGACCGGGACGCTCACCCTCGGCCGCTTGGAACTGAAGCCCGGTGCCGATCCACAGATGCTCAATATCGCCGCCGGCATCGCCGCCAACAGCCGCCATCCCCTGGCGCGCGCGCTCTCCCGCGCCGCACCCGAGGCCACGGTGCTGACCGGCGTGCAAGAACATCCGGGCGCCGGCCTGGAATGGAACGGCTGGAAGCTCGGCAGCTGCGCCTTCACCGGACAGCCGGAAGATGCGGCCACCGACCAGGTTCTGTGGCTGGCCGGTCCAGACGGCGCCAAGCAGCGTTTCCAGTTCTCCGACCGGCTGCGACCCGACGCCGAAGCGGTGATTGCACGGTTGAAGGCGCTCGGGTTGCAGATGGAGATGCTCTCGGGCGATCGCGCCGCCCCGGTCGAAAGCCTGGCACGCCAGCTCGGCATCGACACCTATGCGTCGAGGCTCTCGCCGATCGACAAGGCGGCCCGGCTGGAAGCGCTGGCGAAGGAAGGCCGCAAGGTGCTGATGATCGGCGACGGCATCAACGACGCGGCCGCCCTGGCCGGCGCCCATGTATCGATGGCGCCGGCGAGCGGCACCGAGATCACCCAGAGCGCCGCCGACGTCGTGTTCCAGGGCGACAAGCTGGAGGCAATCCCGCTGACCTTGCGGCTGGCCAAACGGACCGATAGTCTGGTCCGGCAGAATTTGGGGATCGCGCTGGTCTACAATCTCGCCGCGGTGCCGCTGGCGATCCTCGGCTTCGTGACCCCGCTCATCGCCGCCGTGGCGATGTCGAGCTCGTCGATCATCGTCACCCTCAACGCACTCCGGCTCGGGCGCTTTGAATCAAAGGGGGCGAAGCTGCCATGAACATCCTGCTGTTCCTGATTCCGATCGCGCTTTGCATGGGCGGTCTCGGCCTCGCCGCCTTCCTCTGGGCGCTCCGGTCCGGCCAGTACGACGACATGGACGGCGCCGCCCATCGCATCCTGTTCGACGATCCGCAGGACCGGGTCTAGACCCGCTCCATCGCCAGGGTCACGCCCTGCCCCACGCCGACGCAGAGCGTCGCCAGCGCGCGCTTGCCGCCGGTCTTCTCCAGCTGGTGCGCCGCGGTCATCGCGATCCGGGCGCCGCTCATGCCCAGCGGATGGCCGAGCGCGATGGCGCCGCCGTTCGGGTTCACCTGCGGCGCGTCGTCGGGCAGGCCGAGCTGGCGCAGGCAGGCGACCACCTGCGCGGCGAAAGCCTCGTTGATCTCGATCGCGTCGAAGTCGCCGATCTCCAGGCCGAGGCGCTCCAGCAGCTTCCGCGTCGCCGGCACCGGGCCGATGCCCATGATCCGCGGCGGCACGCCGGCCGTCGCCATGCCGAGGATGCGGGCGCGCGGCTTCAGGCCATGCGCCTTCACCGCCTCTTCCGATGCCAGGATCATCGCAACCGCGCCGTCATTGACGCCGGATGCATTGCCCGCCGTCACCGTGCCGGGGTTTCGGAACGGAGTCTTCAGCTTGGCCAGGCCTTCGAGTGTGGTGTCGGCGCGCGGATGCTCGTCCACCATGACGGTGACCGGCTTGCCGCGCGCGTCCTTGGCTTCCACGGCCACAATCTCCGCGGCGAGGAAGGCGGCGGCCTGGCCGGCGCGCTGCTGGCTGCGAAAGGCGAAGGCGTCCTGGTCGGCGCGGGCCACCTGGAACTGCTCGGCGACGTTCTCGCCGGTCTCCGGCATGGAATCGACGCCGTACTGCGCCTTCATCAGCGGATTGATGAAGCGCCAGCCGATCGTGGTGTCATGGACCTCGGCCGAACGCTGGAACGCGGTCTCGGCCTTCGCCATCACCAGGGGCGCGCGGCTCATGCTCTCGACCCCGCCGGCGATGGCGAAATCGATCTCGCCGGCGCGGATCGCCCGCGCCGCGGAACCCACCGCATCGAGGCCCGAGGCGCAGAGCCGGTTGATCGTGGTCCCCGGAACGCTGTCCGGCAGGCCGGCCAGCAGCAGCGCCATGCGCGCGACATTGCGGTTGTCCTCGCCAGCCTGGTTGGCGCAGCCGAAATAGACCTCGTCGAGACGGCTCCAGTCGACCGTCGGGTTACGCGCCTGCAGCGCCTTCAGGGGCACCGTGGCGAGATCGTCGGTACGGACATAGGCGAGCGCGCCGCCGAATCGGCCGATCGGCGTGCGAACGGCGTCGCAGAGAAACACCGAGCGGGTCATTGCGCGGCCTGCTTCGGCGCATGCGCCGCCTTGGTCCGCGCATGTAGCGCGCGCAGCACCCTCAACTCGTCGGCGGCCGGCGCCAGTGTCTCCACGAGGCTCGTCGCGAACTTCACCGCCCAGCCCGTGGCCTCCACGACGGCCTCCCGTGTCACCCCCGGATGCAGGCCGATCACGGTCAGCTCCTTGGAGACCGGATCCGGCTCCATCACGCAAAGATCAGTGATCACCTTGGTCGGTCCTTTGGTCGTGACACCATGATTTTTCTGCCGGTCGTCGCCGCCCTTGCCATGGCCGAGCGAGGTGATGAAATCGACCTTCTCGACGAAGCTCCGCTTTGACTGCGCCATGACGACGAAGATCTCGCCGCAGGAGGTGGCGATCTCCGGCGCGCCGCCGCCACCCGGCAACCGCACGCTCGGTTTGTGATAGGAGCCGATGACGGTGGAGTTGATGTTGGCGAACTTGTCGAGCTGGGCGGCGCCCAGGAAGCCACGGGTGATGCGCCCACCCTGCAGCCAGTAGCGGAACATCTCCGGCACCGATACGGTCCCCAGCGCCGTCTCGCACAGCTCGCCGTCGCCGATCGACAGCGGCAGCACGTCCGGCTTGGTGGCAATGGTGCCGGACTCATAGATCAGCGTGATGTCCGGCGCATGGCTGAGCCGCGCGAGATTGCAAGCCGCACTCGGCAGGCCGATGCCGACGAAGCAGACATCCTCGTTGCGCAGCGCGCGGGCGGCCGCGATGGTCATCATCTCATTGGGCGTGTAGTCGGTCATGATCAGGCCGCCTTCCCGGCATGGCGCTTGAAAACGTCCGGCCCCTGCCGCAGCACATTCTCTTCCATCCATTTCAGGAACACGTCGCGCTCCTTGCTGATCTCGTCCCAGGCCTTGTAGTAGGCGTTGTCGCGCTTGTAGTAGCCATGGGCATAGGACGGATGCGCGCCGCCGGGCACCGCGACCACGGCGCTCAGGGTCCAGCTCGGCAGGATGCAGGCGTTCGGGCTGAGCGGCCCGAAAACCTCGACCACCTCTTCCACGGTGGCGATGGCGCGCTTGGCGCCGAGCACGGCTTCCTTCTGCACGCCGAGGATGCCTTCGATCAGGACGTTGCCTCTGCGGTCGGCCTTCTGGGCATGGATCACGGCGCAGTCGGCGCGGATCGACGGGATGGCGGCCAGCTTCTCGCCGGTGAAGGGACAGGTGATCGACTTGATGTTGGGGTTGACCGCCGCCAGCTCGGCGCCGCGATAGCCGCGGAAGATTGCGCAAGGCAGGCCCGCTGCCCCGGCCTCATAGGCATTGGCGAGCGCGGCGTGACTGTGCTCGTCCAGTTCCAGCGGGCGCGGCCAGCCGTTCATCACGGCATCGCGGAAGCGGTAGATCGAGCCGACCCCAGGATTGCCGCCCCAGGAGAAGGTCATCTTGCGCGCGCAGCCCATGCCGATCAGCTGGTCGTAAATGAGGTCCGGCGTCATGCGCACGAGATGGAGATCGCGACGCTGCTGCCGGATGGTCTCATGGACCGCGGCGAAGGGGATGAGATGGGTGAAACCTTCGAAGGCGACGGTGTCGCCGTCCTTGATATTGGCGGCGACGGCTTCGGCGAGTGATGAAAAGACGGCCATTTCCTGGTCTCGGTTGG
Source organism: Dongia sp. agr-C8 (assembly GCF_054658695.1). Lineage (NCBI taxonomy): Bacteria > Pseudomonadati > Pseudomonadota > Alphaproteobacteria > Rhodospirillales > Dongiaceae > Dongia > Dongia sp. agr-C8. The sequence goes on along the minus strand of NZ_BAAGHZ010000004.1, from coordinate 250,115 downwards.
TCCCTGACGGTGGCTGTGTATAGCACGCCCGAGGTTCCTGGGGAGGCCTAAGGGGAGACCCGGGGCGTTCCTACTCCGCGGGCGTCTCGTGGCCGGCATTCTGGCGCAGCGGCACTTCCTTCATGAACAGGAAGCCGATCGCCGAAAGCACCGCCACCGCGCCCGCCGCCGCGAAGAAGGCCGAGAAGGCATGGCCAAGATAGGGCTGCACGGCATTGAGGACCGGCCCGGGTCGCAGGATGTCATTGAGGTCCGCGCCGCGCTCGATATCGATATGCGAGGCCAGGACGCTGAAGATGATCGCGCCGAGGAAGGCGACACCGGCCGCACCGCCCAGCGAGCGGAAGAAGGTGTGGTTGGCCGTGGCGATGCCGAGATTGCCGCCATGCGCCGCGTTCTGGGTCGCCACCATCATCGCCGGGAATGCGGTGCCCAGGCCGATGCCGGTCACGGTCAGCACGATGACGATCTCGACATTGGTCCGTGCTGCCGAACCATAGGCGAGATAGAACAACCCGATCGCCGCGGCGGCAACGCCGATGAGCGGCGGCAGCTTGTAACGGCCGGTGAAGCGCATGTATTGCCCGGTGATCAGCGCCCCGCCGACCACGCCAACCATCAGCGCGATCAGCACCAGGCCTGAATCATAGGCGTTCATGCCGCGCACGAACTCGAGATAGAGCGGCACGTAGACCGTGGCGCCGACATTGATCACCATGATGGTGAAGCCGAGCATCGAGGTCATGCGAATGACTGGATTGGCGAACAGGCTCAAAGGCAGGACCGGTTCCCGCGCCGTGCTCTGCTGGCGCAGGAACAGCGCATAGAGCACGGCCGAAAACAGCACCAGCCCAAGAATCGGCGCGGAGAGCCAGCCAAAGCGATGCCCGCCCCAGGTCAGTGCCAGCAGCAAGCTGACCGTCGCCGTGGCCATCAAGGCGGAGCCGAGATAGTCGATGTGATGCGAAACACCCTTCGCCGGCAGATGCGCCAGCGCACGGCGCGCAATCCAGATCGCCAAAAGCCCGATCGGCAGGTTGATCCAGAAGATCATGGTCCAACTGATGTACTCGGCGAAGAAGCCGCCGAGCACCGGTCCCATGATCCCGGCGATCGCGAACATGCTGGCGAAATAGCCCTGGTAGCGCCCCCGCTCCCGCGGCGAGACCACGTCGGCCACGATGGTGTTGGCGAGCGACAGCAGCGCGCCGCCGCCCGCCCCCTGGATCGCGCGGGCACAGATCAGCAGGAACATGCTGGGCGCGAGCGCGCAGGCGACCGATCCCACCAGGAAGACCGCGACGCTGATGATCATCACGCTGCGCCGGCCGTAGAGGTCGCTGAGCTTGCCCAGAATGGGCGTCGTGGCGGTGGCGGAGAGCAGATAGGCGGTCACCACCCAGGAGACCGAGTCGAAGCCGTGGAGATCGCGGGCAATGGTTGGCAACGCCGGGGCGACGATGGTCTGGTCCAGGGCCGCCAGGAACATGGTGAGCAGCACGCCGAGCAGGATCTGGCGGACCTCGCGCGGGGCCATGCCGGCGGGGCGCGGATAGAAATTGGTGGCGTTCAAGGGGTTACCCGGGATTCTGGCGCCGCGCGACGGCTTTTGAAACCGTCGGGTTCTTATTTAAGCCAAGCCGTCCAGCGCCGTATGCGGAATCCCTGCATGGATGTCGTGCGCCGCCGCGATGGCTTCCTGGCCCGTTTCACGCTCCTAAGCCGCTGATTTGCACTATTAAAACAACAGTAGGCGTTAAGTCCCACTTAAGGTCTGTGCCATAGCCTGGAGGGCGCGGCCGTCCCGGGTGGATCAGTTGCGGTCGCAAGGGGTGTTAGATTTGACCATCGCTCGGCATCGTCGCGCTCGCCCCCGCCCTTCAGGCGGGATGACATGAGTCCCGATATCCTGGTCTTTTCCTTCGGTGCGATCAGCACCGGCTCGATCGGGCTCGTCTTCGGATTCAAGTGGTTCCTGGACGGAAGGCGCTTCTTCGATCTCGCCTGGACCGGCGCGATGCTGTCCTACGCGCTGGGCATCGGCTGCGTCACGCTCCGGATCGCGACCGGCGCGGCCGGGGCCGGTTATGCAGCCACCCTGCTGTTCTGGACCTTCGTTGCGCTCATGATCATGGGCAACCTCGCCTTCGCCGGTCGCAAGGTGCCGTGGCGCGCGATCTCGGTCAGCGCGGCCGTCATCATCGCCATCAGTATCGGGATCCGGCTGCAGGACGCGGAATGGGGCTTAGCCTTCATCGGCACGGTTACGGCGGCGCTCTATTTCTGGACCGGCTGGTTGCTTCGGCGCCTGCCGATGATCGGCGCCTTCGCCTTCGGAATCTTCGCATTGCGGGGCGCCATGGCGCTGGTGCGATGGATGTTCGTCGGCACGCCGTTCCTGATGCACTACTCGATTGCCTCATTCACGCTCAACTTCGTGGTCGGCGCCGTGCTGCTGGCCGGATCGCTGTGCCATTCGCGGGAACTGCTGATGGCCTCGAAGCGAAAGCTTCGCCGCAGCAACGAGGCGCTGATTGCGCATGAAGCGGAACTCGAGGAAACCAACCGCCTGCTCGAGGAGCAGGCGGTGCGGCTGGAGCGCCTGGGCAGCGACTATGCGGCAGCGCTGCAGCGCGCCGAGCAGGCCAATCGCGCCAAGGACAGCTTCATCTCCAATATGAACCACGAGTTCCGCACCCCGCTCAACGCCGTGCTCGGCTTCACCGAGCTGATCCAGGCCGAGGCCGCGGCCCACAGCTACAACAAGGTCACGGAATATTCCGGCTATGCCCATGATGCCGGCCGCATGATGCTGCGGAATGTCGACCGCATCCTCACTTTCGTCGCACTGGATTCCGGACAGCGTTCGATCCAGAACCAGAGCTTCCAGCCGCGCGAGTCCATCAGCCACGTGATCGACACGCTCAAGGACGCCGCCGCGCGCCGCGGCGTCGAGCTGACTTCGGAATGCTGTCAGGCGCCGGACGCCTGGTCCGGCGACGAAAAGGCGTTTCGCGCGATCGCCGACGAATTGCTGCGGAACGCCATCAAGGCCGCGCCGAACGGGACTTCTGTCTCAGTGCATCTCACCGGCGACGACCGCGAGCTGATGCTACGCATCGTGGATTGCGGCCCCGGCCTGTCCGACAAGTTCCTGCGCACGGTCGGCGATCTCTTCAACATCAGCGAGAACGTGCTGTCGCGCGGCGGCGCCAAGCAAGGCGTGGGCCTGGGGCTTTCGATCGCCGCCCGCTATGCACGGCTCCTGGGCGGCACGCTGTCCCTGGAGCGCAACCATCCGACCGGGACCATCGCCCGCGTGCTCTTCTCGGCGGCGCCGCAGCCTGTCACCGCGGCGGCAACCGTCGAGAGTTCGGCCGTGGCTAAGCAGACCGCATGAGATTCGATCCGAGGCGCTATGCCGGGCCCGGCGAGGTGCGATCGGCGCGGATCCAGCGCATCTACGACTACTGGCGCAGCAAGGCGGTCGGCGGACGGATCCCGCAGCGCGCCGCCATCGACCCGGTCGACCTGGCCGACGTCCTCTCCTGCCTGATCATCGTCGAGGTGGTCGAAGACCGTTTCCGCTACCGCCTGGTCGGCACCGAAGTCGTGGCCAATGCCGGCGGAGACTTCACCGGCACCTTCCTCGACGCCCAGAACTTCGCCAACCGCGATTTCTATCTCGGCTGTTATCGGGATGTCCGGGCGCGAGCCGAGCCCATTTTCGGGCTCGACCATTGGGCCTATGCCGACGGCCGGAGCGGGGTTGCCGAGTTCGCGATGCTGCCGCTGGCTGTGGGCGACGATTCAGTCGGCCAGATCCTGACCGTGGAAGACACCAAGGAAGGCGAGGCTCTGGACTTTTAGAGACACGAAACTCCGGCCCGACCTGGGGGTTATCTGCCTGCGGCAACCCGAGCCCGCATGAACCTGACAGGCGTGCCGTGAGCAATCGAAAGCAACAATCGTCCAAGAACCATCGCCAGTCCCTGTTTACCTGCTTCGCCAATCATACCGCGAGGGCCGCGGGACATCCGTTTACCTTCGTGGCGGCGGTCCTGATCATCGTCGGCTGGGCCGTCAGTGGGCCGGTCTTCGGCTTCAGCGATACCTGGCAGCTGATCATCAACACCAGCACGACCATCGTCACGTTCCTGATGGTGTTCCTGATTCAGAACACGCAGAACCGGGACTCAACCGCGATGCATTTGAAGCTGGATGAGATCATCTTCGCGCTCGATGGCGCTCACAACACGCTGATGAACCTGGAGGACCTCGAGGACAAGGATCTCCAGAGGATTCAGCAACGCTACAAGGCGCTGGCCGAGAAGGCCCAGGACGCGCTGGAAGATGAAGATATGGAGGCTGCCGCCGAGCATATCGACCAGCTCGCAGCGGTCAGGCACGAAGCGCCCAAGCAAAGCGGCTCGGCCCGCACCAAGAAGCGGGCCGAGCGCAACCGGAAACGCAGCTAGAGTAAGCCCTGGGGTTTACTCGCCGACTTCGGGGACGGTGTTCGCCTTGGCGTAGTAGGAGTGGTGATAGTGGAAGGTGCTGCCATCCTGGTAGGGCTGGTAGTAGCCGCGGCCGAAGGCGTTGTAGTAGTCGCCGCTGGAATAGAGGCCCTTGCTGTTCTCGCAGGCGGCGAGGCCAGCCAGAAGCGACAGACCGACAACGATCTTCAAAGTCTTCATTGGTAATCCCCTGTGTTTCACAAAATGCCCTGATCGAATCCGGCTGGTCGCCACAGCTTGACGCCATGAGGGGCCCAACCCGGCGCGATGCCGACCGTTCCTCTATACATCATCGCTTTGGGACTGTGAACTTCGGCGGTGTGGAATCCCAGGGAAAAATCGCAGGGTCAGGCGGTAATCGCTTGTTTTCCCTGCATCTTCATGGAACTGGCCCGCTTCCGACCGGCGCCCCTGTGAAGGGATTCCAGCCCCGGGCCGCCAGCGCCGCCCAGGCGGTCGCGCCGAGATGCGGCAGCCGGAAGTAATAGAAGTCGTCGGTCGTGCTGCTGGGGGACAGGGCTAGCCCGGTGGTGATCCGCGCGGCGTCGGTGGCCCAAAGCAGGCCGCCGGGGCTGAAACGCCGGGCCAGGGCCTTCAGCAGCCGGTCGGCCTGTTGCTCCCGGCCCAGCACCCGGTAAACCAGGGCGGCTTGGGCGGTGCCTTCCCACCAGACCCCGTCGCGGTCGTCGTTGAAGTCGAAGCCCGGCCGGGCGGCGTGGTTCTGTTCGGCGTAAGCGAGGGCACCTAGCCATTCCGGCGGCGCGTCCGCCAGCAGCAGCGGCCAGAGCTCGGCATCCAGCCCGCTGTTCGCGCGGTTGATGCTGACCCCGTCCGGCAGGGTGCCGACCCAGAACCGGCCGAGCGCGGGGTCCCAGAGCGCGGCGACGAAATCCCGCGCATGTTGGGCCCTCCCTTCCCAGCCGGCTTCGGGCTGCAGGCGCGCCAGCCAGCCGAATACCGCCGCGAGATCGACATTATGCTCGGTCGATTTCCAGCCGAGCGGCTGGGCCTGGTCGTCGTAACCGTAGAGACCGCCGGTGTAGCCCCCCGGTGCGCGATCATCGGCGCTGGCTTCGGCCGCCCAGCGCGCGATGCGCGCCGCGCCATCGGTGTAATCGGAATCCCCTGTCGCATCCGCCAGGGTCAGCAAGGCCATCGCAGCCCAGGCAAGATTGCCGGTGGCGGAGCCGACCTGATAGGGATCCTCATCCCAGTGCTGCGCGTCCGCGTTCCACCAGCCCATCGGCGGCACCGGCGTCTCGTGCACGGCCCCCGGGCGATAGGCATTGCGCAACCGCCCCGCCGCACCGCCACGATCAGCTTCCGAAGCCGCCAGCAGGGCGTCGCCGATTCGTCGCGCGGCATCGAGTTGGCCGCAGGCCCTGAGCGCGATCGCCGCCAGAGCGTTGTCATAGGTGAAGGCGGCGTTGAGCGCGGGTACCGGATTGGGCCCATCGCCCGACCCGGCGTCATAGCTGCGCAGGAACAAGGGATCGTCGCCGGCGACGGCCGCGACCCGCGATGCCAGTGCGGAACAGGCACGGCCTGCGACATCCTCGGCGGGATCGGCTTTCGCCCCGCACGGCATCAGGCTTGCGAGCAGGCACAGCAACGGGAGCCATCGCATCCATCCTGCTTAGCGCGGCCGGGCCGCCGCCGCCAGCCCGACTTGCCGGTCATCGACCCGGCGCGGCCGATCGCGCCGACACATCTCCGTCATGCCCCGCGTGCTAACGAAAGCCCCTGAGGAAATGGAAGAGTTGGAAACGAAATGCATGACATCGGCGCCGCCCTGCTCCACGCCGACACCAGCCTTGCCGGCTCGTTCGAAACCCCTCTCGCCGGCATCGCCATCACGGGCAAGGAGCATGTCACACGGCTGAAATGGCACCGGCTGCAACGAAGCCTGGGCGACCGGCCCTTCACCGCGCGCCGCTTGCTGGAAGGCCTCGCCGCCGGCGCCTCGCTCGAGGTGGACCTGCGCCTGCACGCCGATCACAGCTTCGTCTGCCTGCATGACGCAACCTTGGACCGCGAGACCAGCGGCAGCGGTCCGGTTGCCGCCGCCTCGCTCGACCAGCTCCGCCGCATCACTCTGCGCGGTAACGAGGGAAGCACTGGCGAAGGCTTGATCCTGCTGGAGGACCTGGCCGAGCTGGCGCGCGGCATCGCGGCGCCGGATGCGCTGATCCAGCTCGACCTCAAGGAGATCGACGCCGCGCTCGACGGCCAGACCATCGAGAACTTCCGCCGCACGGTCTCCTGCATTGCCGGAAATTGCATCCTGAGCGGCTTCGACTGGAAGGCGATCTCGCGCCTGGCCGACGCGGTTCCGGCGATGCGTCGCGGCTTCGATCCTTGCTGCGAGGACACGCTGGATTATCTGCGCGACGGCATCGACTGCCTCGACTTCGTCGAGAGCACGCTCGCGACCGCGCCGGAAGCAGAGATGATCTATCTCGATTACCGCCTCATCCTCGCGGCGGAGGCATTGGGGATCGATCTGGTGGCGCCCTTCAGGGCCGCCGGCAAGGCGGTGGATGCCTGGACCCTCAACACAGACCACCCGGGTGCGGCACGCAGCCTGAGGCGTCTGGTCGCCTTGAAGGTGGACCAGATAACGACCGACGAGCCGGACGCGCTGCAAGCTCTGTACGAAGGTTGATGCGACTGGGCCCCTCCCGTTGTCGGGAGGGGCTTCGTCGACGCACCGGCCTGTGCGTTAAGGGATCTGGCCGGCGCTGCAGCGTTTCTAGACCGCGACCCGAGGCTCGGCCATGATGTGGATCAAACTGCACATCGTGATTCGAGAATGGCGACACCCAGCTGGCTGTTCATCCTGACTCTGCTGGCCGCGCTCGGCAGCGGTATCATGGCGGGGCTGTTCTTCGCCTTTTCCACCTTCATCATGCAGGCCTTGGCCAAGCGGCCCGCACCGGTCGGCATCGCCGCGATGCAGTCGATCAACGAGACCATCCTCAAACCCATCTTCTTTCTGCTGTTCTTCGGCACCGCCCTGCTGAGCCTGATCCTGGCAATCATGGCGGCGATCGCCTGGAGCGATGCCGGATCAAGCTGGCGCCTCGCCGGCAGCCTGCTCTACCTCGCCGGCTCGATCGGCATCACGATGCGCTGGAACGTGCCGCTCAATAACGGACTCGCCAGGGTGACGCCCGAGAGCGCGGAAGGCGCGACCGTCTGGGCGCACTACCTCAGGGTATGGACATGGTGGAACCACCTCCGGACGATCGCCTGCATCGCGGCGACCGGCAGCTTCATCCTGGGAATGCCCTGAAGCTTCAGCCGAGTGTGCGATGGGCGGGGAATCGGGCAGTGACGGTCGTGCCCTGGCCGGGCGCCGAGACGATCTCCAACTTCCCTTCATGCAAGGTCAGCAGCGCATTGGTCAGTGGCAGGCCGAGGCCGGTACCCTCATAACGGCGGTCCCATGAATCCTCGAGCTGGTCGAACGGGCTCAAGGCGCGCGGGATGTCCTCCGGCGCCATGCCGATGCCGGTATCGGCGACGCTGATTTCCAGGCCGCCGTCGGGCGCCTGGCGCGCCGCGATCTCGATGCGGCCGCCGCGCGGCGTGAACTTCGCCGCGTTGGAGAGGAAGTTGAGGATGATCTGGCGCACCGCCCGCTCGTCGGCGAACAGTAGCGGCAGCCGCGGCACGCTCTTGTTCTCGAGCGTGATGCCGTTGCGGACCACGATATCGTGCATCAGCCGCACCACGTCGGAGACCGCGAGCTGCATGTCGCATTCGGTCTCGCGCAGCTTGTACTTTCCGGAATCGATCTTGGTGAGATCGAGGATGTCGTTGATCAGCTGCAGCAGATGGCCGCCGCTGCGATGGATGTCCTCGGCATAGGCGCGGTAGCGCGTCTGCTCGATGCTGCCGAACAGCTCGTCCTTGATGATTTCCGAGAAGCCGATGATGGCATTGAGCGGCGTCCTGAGCTCATGGCTCATGTTGGCCAGGAACTGCGATTTCGCGTGGTTGGCGTTCTCCGCCTCTACTTTGGCCTGCCAGAGTTCGAGCTCCATGCGCTTGCGGTGGGTGATGTCGGTGATGACGCCGACGATGAAACGACCGGCGCCGGACAGCTCGAAGATCGACTTCCGCGTCACAATCCAGAACTCGGCACCGCCGGCATTGGCGATCGCTTCCTCGTTCTCGTGCGGCAGGCCGTCTGCGAAGATCTTGGTATCGACGTCGCGGAAGACCCGGGCGTGTTCGGCGGAGACTACGTCGAAATCCGTATGGCCCAGCAGCTCCGCTTCGCTGCGCCCCATGAACTGGCAGAAGGCCGGGTTGACGAAGACGAAGCGGAAGTCCTCGTCTTTGACGAAAACCGGATTCTGGATCCCGCCGACGATCTTCAGAAGGAAGTCCTGACGGGTGGAGAGCCGAGAGGCCGGCTCCCGGCTGCCTGCCTCGCTCCAATCGTCTTTTCTGGTCGCCTGTAGCTTCATCTTCTCTCGTGGCCGCCGATGCTCGCTTGCCACCCGTCGCGAAATGCCGACTCTCCGGGCGGCGGCTGGGCGCGTCACAGGAGATACGCCAATCACTCTAAAATGCTCCTAAGGACTTTCCCCATTGGCAGGAATTATTGTTGGAACGTTGCCGCGGGTGTGTGCCCCTTGGCATCGTCTCAAATGCCCGCCTTATTCAGCATGGATTTCAAGAAAGGTCACCGATGCCGGCGGCAGATGCAAGGCACCCGCCGAGACCGTTTCGGCGGTCAGCGGCGGCAGCGTCCCGTCGGATGCAATCTGCAGCAAGGACCCATTCAGGAAGAAGGATCGGGCCTGCAGCTCCTTGGCGGTGAGCGTGTAGCGCAGGCAGGGCACCGGCAACCTCAGCACCTGCTCCTTCTCGCGCTCGGTGTTGAGGGCCAGAACGGCCTTGCCGCTCGGCCGATCACGCAGGCTGTGGACGTAGAGGCGACGTTCCGGCGCCGGCGCGCCGCCGTCGAAAACGGTCTCGCCCATCAGGCGGCGCCAGAGCAGCGCGCACCAGTAGTTCGGCCGCGGCGTCAGCGTCGCCTCGTCGATCATCCCGTAGTCGCTGGCGGCCAGCGTGTTGTGCATTACGACCTGCACGCCGCCGCGCGCCAAGCGCCCGAGCTGGTCGAGATAGCGAAAGGAGTCGAGGAAGGTCGAGGCCCAGGGGTTGCCGCCGCAGACCGTGTCGGCGGTCTCGGTGAGCCAGATCGGCTTGCCCGGCAGGAAACGATCGCGTAGCTGTCGGTAGACCTCGAACGCCTGCCCGGTGCGGCCGAGCCAGTCCTCTCCGAGGGCGTCCTGCGCCCGGGTCTGCGGCCACCAGCCGTCGTTGCTGCAGCGTCGCGAGGCGGCGCCGTAGTGGTGATAGGAAAGCACGTCGTGGTCCGCGGCAGCCAGTTCCAGAATCCGGCGCGCCGCTAGCCCCGGCTCGTTCGGGTCGTCGATCTTGTCGCCGAGCGCGCACGGGCCGAGGATGAGCGTCTCCGGCGAAGCTTTGCGTACCGCGTCGCGGAAGACGGCATGATCGCGCGCGAATGCGGCCGCATCATAGCCCCGCGGTGCGCCCGCCCCTGCGCTCGGCTCGTTCATGAACTCGATGCCGGCGATCCGGCCGCCGGCATTGCGGGTGGCGGCGAACAGCCGGCGGAGCTGATCCGGTTGCCAGCGGCCGGCCGCGTCCCGGGTCCCCGCGCTGATCGCGGCCGAGGTCGTGATCTCGGCATCGACCGCGCGGGCAAAATCGATCACGCCCTGCCATTGCTGGTGGCTGAGGACGCCGACGAATCCGTCGGGCGGCTGGGACGGCACGGGGTCGGAATCGCAGAACCACGTGCTGTTGGCCCAGGTGCCGCTGACCCGCATATAGGCGGGCCCCAGCGCCGCCGCGAGCCGGCGGAGCTTCGGATTTTCGAGATCGACCGACGGCCGCTCGTGATAGAGCCCGCCGCCCGCGGCGAAGACCGCGTAGGGCGACCAGAAGCGGCCGCCGGTCACCTCGACCATCTCGACATTGTAGGACTGGAAGCGCGGGTCGATCCTGGCGACCGGCCGCAGCTCGGAAGGTTTCAACTGCATGACCAGAGCCTAGAACCGCAACACCGGACCGGAATAGTGAACTTCCTGTGGCGGCCGGCCAGTGGCGCCCGTCAGGCCGGCTCGAGCACGTGGACCGCGCGCTTGGCGATCATCCCGCCGGCGGCTTCGCCGAAGGCCTTCATATGCGGCGCCACGCTGTGGGCCTTCAGGGTCGCGAGGCTCTCCCACTTCTCGACCACGACATAGGTGTCGGGACCAAAGGCCGGATCGGCATTCTCCACGTCGACGGCGACGCCATATTCGATGCAGCCCTGCTCCTCGCGCACCGTCGGGATGACGGCTTGGAACAGCTCCAGCAGCTGCGTGCGCTTGCCGGGATGGGCGGTGATGATGGCGATGACGTGAACCATGGAGGCTTACTTCTTTCCACTCGACTTCGGTTGCTGGGCCTTGTCGCCGGATTCCCGGATCGGCTCGCCGGGTCCGACGCCCGGCGAGATCGGGTCGCTCGCCGGGAAGGTCTCCTCGAGCGCCTCATCGACCAGGGCTTCGGGATCGATCGGCTCTGCCTTCTTGTCTTTTTCCTTGGACATTCGCTCGGTCTCCTCCGATGTGACTTGCCACGAGACAACGCGCGCTGACACAAATGGTGGCCGAAGGTTGGGGGTAGAGTTCCGGGATGATCCACCAGATTGCGGTTTCCGGCTATCGCTCGCTGCGCGACCTGACGGTTGCGCTGGGTGGCCTCACCATCATCACCGGTCCGAACGGCAGCGGCAAGTCGAGTTTCTACCGCGCGCTGCGACTGATGAACGACATCGCCCATGGCGGCATCATCCGCTCGCTGGCGGCCGAAGGCGGATTGCCCTCGACGCTCTGGGCCGGCCCGGAATCCTTCGCCCGCTCGGTGAAGCAAGGCCAGCACCCGGTCGAAGGCACGCGGCGCAAGACTCCGGTCGCGCTGAAGCTCGGCTTCGCCGGCGACGATTACAGCTATGCCATCGAGCTCGGCTTGCCGATCGGCGGCTTCTTCGCCCTGGACCCCGAAATCAAGCTGGAGACGCTGTGGATCGGTGCGCAGCCGGGACGCAACAACGTCCTGGCCGAACGCCACGGCCCCTCGGTGCGCATTCGTGAAAAGGCCGGGGCCTGGGCCCAGGCGGAGACCGGTCTCGCCACTTACGATTCGATCATGACCCACTGCGCCGACCCACGCGAAGCGCAGGAGCTACTGGTGGTACGCGAGCGGATGCGCGCCTGGCGCTTCTACGATCACCTGCGAACGGACGTCGAGGCGCCCGCACGCCGCCCGCAGATCGGCACGCGGACACCGGCTCTGGCCGGCGACGGCAGCGATCTCGCGGCGGCGATCCAGACCATCCGCGAAGTCGGCGACGGCGATGCACTCGATGCGGCGATCGAACATGCCTTTCCCGGGCATTCGATTGAGGTCGTCGTCAGCGGGACCTATTTCGAGATCGAGATGCGTCAGCCTGGGCTGCTGCGCCCGCTGAAGGCGACCGAGCTTTCCGAGGGCACGCTGCGGTTCCTGCTGCTCGCGGCCGCGCTGTTCTCACCCCGCCCGCCGGGCCTCATGGTGCTGAACGAGCCCGAGAACAGCCTGCATGTCGACTTGATCCCGGCGCTGGCCCGGGCGATCGGCGAAGCAGCTTCGCGCTCGCAGATCATCCTGGTCACGCATTCCGAGGCGCTGATCGGCAACCTCCTGGCCGATTTCGACTGCCGCGAAGTGCGCCTCCGGAAAGAGCTCGGCGAGACGCTGGCCGAGCAGACCGAGGCCCCGGAGCGCTGGGTCTGGCCGAAGCGTTGAGCACATCATCACAATGAAGGATACGAAATGAGCAAGACGAAAGCGGCGGTGATCGGGCTCGGCTCGATGGGTTTTGGCATGGCCGTGTCGCTGGCGCGCAAGGGCTTCGACGTCGCCGGCGCCGATGTCAGCGCCGAGGCGGTGCAGCGCTTCGCAACTCATGGCCGCGGCGCCAAGAGCCCGGCGGAAGCCGCGACCGACGCCGCCATCCTGGTCGTCGTCGTGGTCAACGCGGCGCAGACGCGGGCGGTGCTGTTCGGACCGGACGGCGCCGCGAAAGCCTTGCCCCAGGGCGCCGTCATCGTCTCCTGCGCCACGATGAGCCCCAAGGACGCCGAAGGTCTGGCCGCCGAAACGGAGGCGCAAGGCCTGCGCTATCTCGATGCGCCGATCAGCGGCGGATCGCAGCGCGCCGCCGAGGGTGCCTTGACCATCCTCGCCTCCGGCAGCGACGCCGCCTTCGCCCAGGCACAGCCGGCCCTGGATGCCATGGCGGCGAAGCTTTATCGCCTGGGTGACAAGCCGGGCATCGGCGCCGCCTTCAAGATGGTGAACCAGCTCTTGGCCGGCGTGCACATCGCCGCGGCCTGCGAGGCCGTCACCTTCGCCCAGCGCCTCGGCCTCGACATCGGCAAGGTCTACGAGGTGATCACGGCGGCAGCCGGCAATTCCTGGATGTTCGAGAATCGCGTGCCGCATATCCTGGAAGGCGACTACACGCCGAGGAGCGCCGTGGACATCTTCACCAAGGATCTCGGCATCGTGCTGGACATGTCGCGCGACAACAAATTCCCGACCCCGATCGCCGGCCAGGCCTTTCAGATGTTCATGATGACCGCCGCGGCCGGCATGGGGCGCGACGACGATGCCTCGGTCGCCCGGCTCTATGCCGAGATCGCCGGGCTTGAGCTGCCGCAAAAGCAGAAATGACCGACAGGATTGGTATCGACTTGCCCCGGCTCGGTTGTGGCAAGATGGGCTGAGCAGCTGGAAGCGGAATGGGGCCCGGAATGAAAGATGCGGATAAGGATCGATTGGCGTCGCTGGTCCGGCGGATGCAGGCGGCCGACCAGATGGACCAGCGGCTGAAGGAGGAGAAGGAAGCCGCCGAAGCCCGGGAGCGGCAGCGCCGGGAGGACATGGTCACGAACTGGCAGAACGCCTTCCAGGTGGTCAAGAACGTCGTCAACGAGTTGAACCCGGCACTCTCGCCACGTGGCCTCACGCTGGCCGTCGAGGGCAGCGGGAATATCAGCGGCGCGGTCGGCCGGATGACGATCATCGTGGCCACGGGGACCCCGATCGTGCACAAGTCGATGGCGCTCAACCTGGCGCAGACCGGAACCGTGCAGCTGGTCTACAGCGGCGTCGTCGGGCGCCCCGCCGGCGCCTCCTTCGAGCTGGACAAGTTCGACCACGACTCCTTCACCGACCTGATCCTCAAATTCGTGGAAGCGATCATCGCCGAGCGCGAGCAGGCGCAGTTGAAGCGGCAAGCGGAGATGGCCGAGGCCGAGAAGCCCGTGGGGTGAAGCCTGACGCCGGCAACCCGATCGCGAGGAGGGAAGTGGTGCCCGGGGGCGGAGTTGAACCACCGACACCATGATTTTCAGGAGCAGTGGCCGAGTCATACTGTGATCGGCGAGATTCGATTTCACCGCGCTAACGAGCGAGAACGCACACACGACAATCATTTTAGGTGATGCTCTCTTGTATGAACTTATACCTTGTTTGATTGTTCGCGCTTGCTATATTCGATCCAGTAAGCGCAGGGGCCGAGATGCCGAGGTCTCATCAGACCATCAACAAGACGTTGGTCGACCGGGAGAAACCCGGCGAGCTAGACCGCTTCATCTGGGATGAGGACACGCCCGGTTTCGGTCTGAAGATCACCCCCGCCGGCCGCAAGGTCTACGTCTTCCAATATCGCATGCAGAGCGGCCGGGCCGCCCCTAGCCGCCGCTACACCATCGGGAAGCACGGAGAGCCCTGGACGCCCAGCACAGCCCGTATGCGGGCTGAGAAGCTGGCGCAGGACGTAGCCAAGGGCATCGACCCGATGGCGCAGAAGGAACTCCAGCGCAAGAACACCGTGGCCGCCCTGATTGCCGGGTATGCCGACCACCTCGAAACCAAGGACAAGAAGTCGGCCGAACTGGTCCGCCGTGCCCTGGATAGGCACGTCGGGAAAGCTTGGTCCAAACGAGCCGCCGACACCATCACCCATGGCGAGGCCCAGGAGTTGGTCGACACCATCGGCGTTAACTTCCCCGTCCAGGCAAACCGGATCGCGACCTATCTCAAGGCGATGTTCAAATGGGCACGGCGCCGGGGCAAGGTGACGAACAACCCGGCCGAGGACCTGGAGAAGCCCGGGACCGAAGAAAGCCGGGACCGGTCCCCCACCCTCGATGAGCTTAAGGAGATTTGGCAGGCGGCCGACCCGGAAGGGTTCCCGTTCGGCCCCTTCATCAAGCTTCTGATCCTCACCGGCCAGCGTAGGAACGAGGTCGCCGGGATGGGCTGGTCGGAGATTGACGGCAGCACATGGACCATCCCCAAGGAGCGGGCCAAGAACGGCCTTGAGCACATCGTGCACCTGACACCCCTCGCCCTGCGGGTGCTTGCCGAATGCCCGCAAATCCAGGGCCAGGACCTGGTTTTCAGCACCACCGGGGAGACGCCGATATCGGGGTTTGGCAAGCCAAAGGAACGCATCGACAAGCGCATCCAGGAGGCCAGAGAGAAGGCCAAGCGGGATGTGATGCCGGATTGGATCTTGCACGACTTCCGCCGCAGCCTCGCCACCGGCTTGAATGAGTTGGGCGTCGCCGAGCATGTGGCCGACCGCATCCTCAACCACGCCAGCCGGACCAAGGGCGGGGTGAAACGCATCTACAACAAGTTTCAGTACGCCGAGGAGCGCGCCGACGCCCTGAGGCTCTGGAGCAAGACCCTGGAGCGGAAGCTGTCAGGGTAACGACCGAGCCGCCCGGCAGGCGGCATAGCGGGGCCGACCAGTGTTTGCACCACCGGCCGACCCCTGACCACCAGCATGAGGAGTGACCACATGCCGAAGGCTACCGCAAAGGTGCGGCGTCGCGCCGCATCCCGCAAGTCCCCGCTACCGCCTCGGATGCCAGTCCACCCGGACGGCAAGCCCCGGGTCTGGTTCAGGCTCGGCCGGCCGGCGCGGTGGAAGAAGCCGTGTCTACTGTGGATCACGTCGATGACGAAGGCCGAGTCCGACGCTCTGCCCGATCTCAGGAAGCCCGCGGCGGTCAAGCGCGGGGGCCGAAAATGAGCCGCCGGAGAAAGGCCGAGCGGGTCGTCCCGGTTTACGACATGCCCGGCAACTCGGAATCTCTAACCGTCCTGGAGAAGCTGGACACCGAGGCCCTTGAGGCCCTGGCCGAGATCGTCGTTGCAATCCTGGACGCCCGGCAAGGAGACCCCGACCGCGAGGAGGACGACCACGCGGAAGATGATGACCCAGGCGAGGACAACGGAGATCGAGAGGACGATAGCGAGGAGGAGGAAGACGACGACCCAATGGAATGCGACACCGCAAACCAAGGCTTCAACCGCGCCGCAGAGCCGACGCCGCTTTTCCAGACCGGCCGCTAAGCGCCCTCGCCCCGGGCCGCGTGATTCTGCCCGGGGCGATTTGTTCCAATGCCCCGCGCATGCTATGGTGCGGGGTGTTGAGTGCCCGTCTGATGACGGCCACAGGCCCTTAGAAGGAGCTACGCCATGTCCAACGAATTTCCCGCCCGCATTCTAGCCGATCTCCGCGCCGAACGCGCCTGCACGGCTCTGGCCCTCGAACAGATGACCGCCGAACCGCGCTTGCTCTCTACAGGCAACGGAGGCTGTAGCGACACCACCGACGAATGCATTCGCCGGGCGCGCGACACGATCCCCCAGCTTGACCGACTCATCGAAGCCTACCGTAAGGCTTACGAGTTCGCCTGATAGAACCACCCCGCCCGGGCGGCTAACGCATCACCCGGGCGGGTCGGTGTCCGGCCGTGTCTGCTCCCAGGGGCCTACCCCGGGCGCGGCCGGCCCTACTGCACCGCCGAGGTCGGCGGCAACCAATAGCTCTGACGAGTCCGCAGCAGCCACGGCTCCTTCGCCTGGTTCTTCTGGCGCTTTTCGAGGCGCTTCAAGTAGCCGGGATTCAACGCTTCCTGAATTGGAAACACGAGCAAGTGATCCAGCAGCGTCCGCGTCAGCCAGATATTTTGACCTGGGATGTTCTGCTTCACGATCTTGAATGCATCGGCCCAGCCGTCTTGACCACCGCGTAGCGCCGACACCAGATCCGCTCCGGCCGATAACTGGCCGAAGGTCGGACCGAGCAGGGAGTCGCCGGCACTCGCACCGTAGCGCGACCAGCTCCCGAAGATGAAGTCACCGTAAATCGAGAGCCCGCCGCCGGCCACGATCGCGCGGGCGATAACCTGCGGGTCGCGCGGGTCTGCCGGCGTCTTGCCATACAGCACGTCACGGAGCGACATCGAGACATAGCCCAAGATGGTGCTGGCGATCATCAACTCGGAGATGCCGGCGAGCCGATCCATACCGGACCCGCCGCCGTAGATCTCGCGGCCCCAGGTCTTTTCCAGCATTGCCGCCGGGAACGCTTTGAATTGGAACAGGAGACGCAGCGCATTGCCCCCAGCAGTGCCGGGACGTGACGCGCCGAGCAGGGTCTGGCGGACCCGCGAACCCGCCTCAAGAACAGCGTAGATTCCGCGGTCGTGAATGTATGTCAGCACCTTCTGCCGCAGTTCTGCCTTGGCATTCTCGACGCCTCTGCTGCCGGCATAGATCGCCAGCTTCTGCGGGTCGATGCGGTCAACTATCGAAGGGTCGAAGAAATCGCGCTTGCCGATCTCCTTCCACTCCGCCGAGCGCAACAGGTCCCATTCGCTGTTTCCGATGCCGACGCCTTCCAGCACCACGCGGAGACCCCGAGGCATTTCCGCGAACGTCTTGCCCTTCAGTCGCCCAATGTGGCGGGCCATGATCATCTGAGCGCCGAGCCGCTGGTTATCGGTCATCGGAGTCAGGCCCGTGTACTTGAAAAAGGCGTTATCAATGGTCGTTCCGAGGCCCGGCCGATCCATGCCGACTTCGTACCTGGACACGAGGTTGTGGATCTCGCCATCCACCCCCGCCCGCAGCAGGTCCGCCGCTTCGCGCTGTTCCGTCACCATCCCGGCCCGGCCGAGATAGTCAGTCAGCAGGCCGCGATACCGATCGAGGAACGGCACACCCTGATACCGCAGCTCCGAGAGCTTCGACGCCAGATCGTTGATTGCCGAGAGCGGCGCCGATCCGAGCTTGGCCCACCGCTGCCACCGCATCCAGGCCGAGACCCGCGCCGCCGAAACGGCATTGGCGGGTATGTCGGCCGAGCCGTCGACGATTGCCAGCAGGTTGCGGAGCTTCGGTTCTGCCTTCGTCAGCGCCTGCCGCTTCCGCTCGTTGAGGATGGTTTCCTGCTTCCAATGCGCCAAATCGGACTCGAACGCGTTGAGCGGGTTGGTCCCGAATTTCTGCATCAAGGCGCTGATCTTTGCCGACCGTTTCAGGTTCGACAGGACGGCCGCCGTCGTGGAACCTGCGCCGTACTTCGCATTGTACGCCGCCCAGTCTTCGGCGGACTTCCAGACGATGGTCCGCGACGACGACGCCCGCCGGCCCTGGTTAGCTCCGGCGATGAACGGCTTCACTTCGTCGGGATCGATGCCCGAAAGATGCTGGCCTGCGGTGAACTCCGCCCACATGGTCGGCAGCGCCTTCAATGCGCCATCACGCCCGCCGAATGTCTTGTCCAGGTCCGCGTGATCGAGCACGAACTGAGACCAGGCCGCCCGCGCTTCCGGTTCCGCCGGCATCCGGCCCGACAGTAGGTCCCACCGCCCCAGCCCCCGGATCTTGTCGGGATCGTGCATGGTGCGACTGACGCGGCCATAGAGCGGCTTAACCCATGCGCCCGAGCGGTTCATGGTCGCCATCGCCGCCGACTGGTACTTGTCCAAGATCGCCGCCAGCGAGGCCGCGCGCTTATTGCCGGTAATGCCGGGTTTCCCATCGGTCTTGTTTAGCTCTGCCAGCTCGCGGGCAATGTCGCGATCATCCATCCCGGATGCCGCGTACTTGTGAAGCCCGGCCCGCTTCGCATCGATGTGAAACCCGCCGAGCCAATCCGCCGTCAAGGCGCGCTCGACCGCTTCGACCGAATCCCGTGAACCGCCGAACGGCGTATTCACGCCGACCAACGCCGCTTCCATCCCGAGCGCCGGGTCTGGCGCCGCCGCCTGGACACCGCGCCGCGCGATCCGTTTCTGTGCGTTCTGGTATGCGTTACGCTTCAGGATCTCTTCGGCTTCTTCCAAGGAGCGGCCGTACTCTTCCGCGACCTTGAGAACATAGTCGGTCTGCGACATGCTCTGACGAGCCCGCCGGTTCTTCCGCTTCAGGATCTCATCCAAAATGTCGGCCAAATCGTCTTCGGTCAGCTTTCCGCCGGCCGCGCCCTGGATTTCCCGGATGCAAGCTTCATACGCCATCTAGACACCTTCTCGAATCATGCACCCGGCCAGCGACAGCGCGGCCTGACGTTTCGCGGCCAGCGTCTCGATTTCGGCATTCATCGCCCGCAGCTCCGCCGGATCGAGATCGGCACCACCGGACACCGCTTTGAAATGGGCTTCAGCATTCACTCTCGCGGCCCTTGCCTGTTCCACCGCCTCTTCAATCGGCAAGGCGTCCTTGGCGTCCTGGGCGGCGCCCCGCGAGGCTTCCAGCCCCATGGCGTCCAGACTCCCCGGCGCATCGCCCCGCAGATCCGCCCGGATGGTCTCGCCCACCGCCGGCATCCGTTCCCGCGCTAGATCCTCCTGGAGCGCCATCCTCTCGTCCATCAGCGGCGCTATTTCGGAAAGCGGTGCATTGCCTTCCACCATGGCCGCAATCCGCCGCTCGACATCCGCGACCCGTTGCGCCGTCGTCGCGAAGGTCCCGCCCTCGATTGCCGTCCGCTCCAGCACCTGGTCCAGCGCATCCGAGGCCGACAGCCCCCGGCCCAGCATCAGGTCGAGAGCGGCCGACTTTTCCACGTCCGAGACCCTGACGCCGGTTTCCTCTGCGACGCGGCCTAGTTCTTCGTTAGCGAGATCGCGCGCATGACCAGCATCGACCCCCGCCTCGACGTTCGCCAATTCGCTGTAGATTTTCCGCCCCGAGGCTTCTCGGAGCAGGTCGACCACTTGCGCTTCGGTCGGGCGCGGCGAGGTTCTGGGGTCACCAAAATAGCCCCCTTCCCAAAGCATTTCGCCGATTTCATCGATCGTGTTTCCCTTCTCACGGAGCAGCGCCCCGTATCTCGGATTCTGCCGCTGGCCGACCGCGTTCCGCAGATCGTGGCCTTCGGTGTCGCGGATGCCGCCCTTGGACTGGACGAAAGCGATCACGTCCTGTGCCTTTGCCTCAGATGCAGGCGCTTTGCCTGCCCGGATCTCTTCGGCCGTTGGCGCCGTCGTGCCTTGCGATGTAACGCTGTTGCCGACCCGCCGGTACTTCTGCCCGGACTCTTGCGCGATCGAGAGCGCATCTTCGCGCCCCACATAGCGGCCTGTTGACGTGACAAAGCCGGAATCACGGTTCGCCAACCCGAGCGCATCTTCCGAGATGCCGGCGGCAATCGCCGCGTCAAAGGCGTCCGCGTGCGTCTGTCCGGTGAATACCCGATCACCGACCTTGAGCGCCGCCGCCTTCAGGGTCTCGGGTGGCGTCACGGTACCGAGGATTTCAGCCGTGCGGACTGGCGTCCCAGTCACCAGCGCCGCCGCCGCCTGGTTCATGGCCGCGTCCCGGATCTCGATAGGAGCCGAGCGCCACCGCTTCAGGAGGTCGCCAGCCTCGCCGCCGAGGAAATGCAGACCAGAGCCACCAGCGACACCGAACGCGAAATTGAGCGCGGAGTCCTCGAAGCCGTAATCGGCCTGCTGGCGGACCGCCTGCCCGTAGACCAGAGGCTCAGTGACCAGAGTACCGGCCGCGCCTTCCGCCGCGCCTCGAATCAGGCGCATACCGCGATAACCGATCCGAGCGCCAAGCTGCGCCCAGCGTGCCTCTTGCAGCACCGGCACGAAGTTGGACCCGAAGCCCAGCGGGTCCGCGTTACCGCCCGCAAGACCGGCCAGGAAACGAGCAGTTGCCGGAACGGCCCCAGGAGAAGAGCGCGCCAGGATGTCCGCCTGCCGCAGCTCCTCCTGCTTCCATGCATTCAGCAGCTTGGCTTCTTCTTCCCGCACCGGCACCGACCAGGACAGGGCGCCGGAGATTCCATATCGCTTGTTCGCGTCCGCCGGATCGAGCAGCGCGCTTTCCGGGCCGACCGAGCGACGCTCGCCGGGAATCGGCATGAAGTAGCTGAAGCCGAAGATCGGAGTTCCGCCGGCCGCCTGCTGCTGGTCCAGGCTTCGGAAGGTGCTGCCGAGCGGGCCGAAGTCGCGTTGGTTCTGGAACGCGGTCCCCAGCGCCCAGCCCGAAGTCAGGGCCTCGTAATCGCGCCAGGAGTCAGCGGGACCGAGGAGAGCGGAGCCGGGAAGGTTCACAGCCCTCTCCGCATCGCATCATCGAATTTCACTTCATACCGACCGACCGTCACCTTATCCCGCGAGGTGCGGGTGATCACCTGGACCCAGCGGCCTTCCGGTGTCGCCAATACGGCACCGTCGCCGGTCTCGTTGGTAAACCACTCCAAGCCGCCTTCGACCGCCGCGCGCTTCAGCGCATCTATCCCGTTGATGCCGGGCGGGGCCTGGATTTCGATTCCGGCCTTGCCGTCGACCAGATCGGTCAGCGCAAGAGACAGACCGGATTTTACCGCGCCAAGATCGAGACCGGCCGGCACCCGAAGGTGCCCATCGATTTGCATACCCCCCATGAGGGTCCGCGTCACCGATTGCGCCGCGATAGTCTCATTCGCGGCACCGCGTCCCAAGGCATCGATTGCCATGTCCGTGAAGGCATCCTGATATAGCGCCACGGAATCCGGCGGCAGGGTCGAATAGAGCGGCGCCAGCTCGTCGGAAACGGCCGCCGCCACGTCCGAGCGCGTTATCTGCTTTGCCGCGAGGATCGAGTCATATTCGGCTACCGGCCGATAGATTGCCCTGGAGAACTGGTCCAGCAACACCGGATCATCGATCGCCGCCATAGCTGCAAAGCCCGAAGGCGCGCCCGCCGCCACCACCTGCCCGACAGCCTGCGGGCCGAGCGCGACGATGGCCTCGACCTGTTGTTTCATCGCTTCGGGGTTGCGGGCCGTCCGCAGCGAACCCGCGAACCCAGCGGCTTGCGCCTTCGTCAACGGCTTTGCTGCCCAAGGCGCAGCCCCTAGATCTATCTGCGCCTGGACCGTGGCATTGACTGCCGCACTCGTCGCCTTCGTCACCTGCTGCGGATCGACTCCCGGTGTAGACGCGAGGGAGTCTCGAAGCGCCCATGCCTGTTGCAACGTCGGAGAACCCATCACCGCCGCCGCCGGATCTTCCGCCAGTAGCTTGGCCTTCGCCTGTACCGCCGAACCGAAGCTTTGATAAGCCTGCACCTGTTCTGCCGAGTACGGTTGCCCCGGTTGCGGTGCCATCGCCTGGAGCCGGGCGTAATCGTCGGCAATGTTGGTGTCCGACATTTCCAGGCGGTACTGGCCTTCCT
Organism: Dongia sp. agr-C8; assembly: GCF_054658695.1. Classification (NCBI taxonomy): domain Bacteria; kingdom Pseudomonadati; phylum Pseudomonadota; class Alphaproteobacteria; order Rhodospirillales; family Dongiaceae; genus Dongia; species Dongia sp. agr-C8. The sequence goes on along the minus strand of NZ_BAAGHZ010000004.1, from coordinate 227,982 downwards.
GCTGCATCGCCGAGAACTTGCGCGCCAGCGCCTCGCCACGCCGACCGGGGATCAGCGCCATGATCTCCTCCGGGCCGGAGACGAGCGGAACGCCTTTGTTATCGACCGGAACAACGCCTGTTTCAGCCAAGGCCGGCATCACCAGATCAAGGCGGCCGAGGAGATCGCCTTCCGCTTGGGCCTGCCGCATGTTCGACTCCATGCGGGCAATGGCTTCCTCTTGCCGGATCTTTGATTCCGCCGCCCCGCGCATGGCAAGGAGCTTGTCAGGGCCAACGGAGTTCCAGCGGCCGGCATCGATTTGAGCGAGCGCCGCCCGCGCGTTCTTCTGCACCATGCCACCGAGCGCCGCGCCTGCGAGGCCGGAATCAACATCGGCCAGGAGTTCCGCTTCTTCCTGCGGCGACCGCTTCAGCGCCCTGATGGATGCCACGACATTCTCGCGGACGAAATCAAGCTTTCCGGGATCGGTTACGAGGACCGCGCCGCCTTGGTCAATGATGTCCGCCGCTGTCTTCCGATCCAACATCACCCGCGACGTTGCCGAGTATTTCAGCGCATCGCCCTGCGTCAGCGCCCATAGGCGCGCCATTTGCTCTTCCGCGTACGGCCGCGCGGAGTCCGGGACCGATTTTAGAAACTCCGCCGACCGCTTGTTGAAATCCTCTTGAGCCGCGTCGACAAAACCCTCACCACCGGGCGCGGCCTGCTGCTGAAGCTCGACCATGCGGGCGTCATTTGCCGCCGTGAAATCCAGCACCAGCTTTGAGGTCGCTTGTAGGTCGCGCCTCTCCTGGCGCTCCTGTCCAAGCCTCTCCGCCCGAGCCACGTCCAGCATCGTCGATTGGGCCTGCTGCCCAAAGTTCTGCAAAGCGTTGCCGATGATCTCGCCCGGACTAATCCGCGCCGTGCCGGCCCCGATGTCGCCACGGGGCAGGACTTGCCGCTGCCAGATATCAATCGTTGTCATCTTCCGATTTCGCCTTCCTGGCCAGGACCTGGAGCCTAGATTCTTCGAGCAGGTATTCATCCTCACCGAAGACGCCCAGGCCTTCCGCTGAGATCCCGCGCTGCTTCAGATCTTCCTTCAGACGGGCCGCCATCGCCCGCGCCTTGGCCTCAACCTCGGCGTCGTTGTCGTTCGATGCCTTAACCATCAGAGCGGATCTCCGAGCGTCTTAAGCTGGACATGCAGCGCGGCTGCGCCTCGCTCAAGTGTCGGTATGTCCGACCAGGAACCGCCATTGCACGCGGCATCGCGGGCAGCGGCCAGCTTGGCCTCAGTCTCGGCGAGAAGCGTCCGGAGTTCAGCGCGCTTCGCTTCATGGTCAGTCATGTCCGCCTCCTAGATGAACGGGGTGGCGCGGTCGTCGAGGATCGCCTGTTCGAACTGGCGGAGCGCGACCAGGATCTCGCTCTTTTTGAGGCCCACTGCATCATTGACCGCGAGCTCGATCGCCTTCCCGGTGGTGCTGGTGTCCTTCGTCACGGAGAGCGCCTGCTCACCGCGGTTCAGGCCGAAAAATCTGGTTGCCATTTTGTGCTTACCTTTCCGTTTGAACGAATGATTCAGCAGGGGGGTAGACGCTCTGGAGCGCCCCAGTCCACGGCGAGCCGTTGACGCTGGTCTGCCCCGGCAGGCGCCAGTTGCTGAAGCCGAAGACTCCGCTTCCGGCCAGCATGTCCTGAACCATCCGAGGGAAAGACCGCACCGCCTCTGTGACGGCCTGCGGCAGCGGGTAGCCGCCGCCCTGATACTCGGCATGGAGTGCGGCCAGGTCTCGCAGCTCCTGGACCGCAGCCAGGATGTGGGAGTCAATAGACCGCACCTTCGCCACAGCATCATCACCGAAACGCATTTCCCGAACGCGCCGGGCTTCAGCCGAACGCTGCCGGGCGGCAACCGCTTCCTTCTCTTCCTCTCGGAGTAGCGCCTTGTGCGCCAGCCGCGCCTGCTCCAGCGCAGCGGAGACACTCGCCCGGCGCTCGTTCAGGCCCGCCATGGTGGATGGCCCGTTCACAACACCGGACTCGGCTTGAAGCGCGAACAGCCCTCGCTCCGCTTCCACGCCCGCGAGATCGGCTTCCAGCGCGGCGATCCGGGCCGCGAGATCGTGTGAGTTCATTGGTTAAGGCTCCTCGTTCCGGTCAGTTCGCGAGTAACGCCACCGGGGCCGCTCAGCATCGTCGAGCCGAGGCCGCCCATGCCGAGCAATGCCCGCCGCTTGGCCTCTCGCTCCGCGTCTAGCGCGTCCGCTGCGGTATCCCGCGTGGGAATCGGCTCGACTTTCTGTTTCGGGGCCGAGAAGGCATCGCCGATGAAACTCATGCTGCACCCCCGCCGATCTCAGGAGCAGGAGCCGGCGCGGGCGAAGCCTCGCTCGCATCAACTCCAAGCATTGTCGCGGCACCCTCGGAAAGCTCCCGCCATTGCCGAAGTGCATCAGGATCGCCGGCCTTGTACTTTTTTTGGAACTCGGGGCTGTTGATCAGACCTTCGACCGCCTGCTGGCGAGCTTGCCAAGCTTCCGACTGCCGGTTTACGTCCGGCGCCAGCGGCACGCCGTAGCGTTGCGCTTCCGCAGTCGCGATCTCGGCTTCCGCGATCTCGCGGCCGGTCGCATACCGGCTCACCAATTCATTGAAGGCGTCGATCGCCGCCGGGTCGCCTTCCGCGTATCGCCGCTGGAAGGTCTTTGAGGATCGCAACTGCGCCAGCCGGGTCTTAGCCGACAGGGCGCGGTCGATTACTGCATCACTTTGCCTGTTCATTTCCCTGCTCCTTACGCCGCCAGCAATGCGCGGCGCTTCTGCTCGGCCGTCAGCTCATCACGCGGCCGGCGGCGGTCCTGCATCATCACGTCGCTGAAATCGCCGCTGGGCGGCATGTATGGATTGCCGGCCAAGTCATCGCCGATCAGCGCGACGGCATCGCGGCTGTATGGCGACCCTGGAATCGCCCGCTCGCCAGGGGAGAGGCCACTCGCGGAGCCGGGATCGCCGATGCCGGTCATGTTGGCCTTCCCCTTGTGGCGGTCGGGCTGCCAGCCGCGTTGCTGGCCAGGGTCAAAGGGGCTGGGGTCTTCGCCGGTCACGGCGCCCCAGGCGACTTTGGCGGCCATGCCCAGCGGCCCGATAACAGCCGCCTTCGCCAATTCCTCCGCCGGGTTGGCGTCGGGGAAGTTCGGAACCGCGCCGGGGGTCTGCTGCCAGGTAGTACTGGTGCCGCCACCCGGGGAGCCGTCCGGGGTCGGCTTGCCGGACCGGGTGATCGTCGGACCACCAGGGCCGGTTTGATTCCATCCGGGCGCCGTGCCGAGGATGTCGGGATCGGTCAGCGCCTTCGTGCCGGCGCCTGAATCGCCCTTTTTGCTCCTGTTCCCACCCGTGGCGCCGATTTTATCGCCCCAGGACTTGCTCGGTGCAACCATGTCTCTAATCCTTTCTCAATTCACTGATGTACGCTTCCGCGTCAGCGCGGGTCCGCGTGTCGTAGTCGGCCATTGCTAAGGCCGTCTCCTGATCGTTCTGGTTCGCCGCCTGCACCGCCTTGTACAAAGCGGTGTGTTCGGCATCGCAGGCCCTGATCGCCGCGTCCGCCGCGCCTTCCGCGCTCAGGGCTGACTTCGCGGACTTCGGGAGTTCGCGGCCCAGGCAATCCGCGTAAGCTTTCTTGGCTTCTGTCACCTTCGGCGCCGGGCTTGGCGTCGCACACGCACCGACCAGCACCATCAACACCGCAACCGTGATCGCCTTCATGATTTCCTCTCATATATAACGATTGCATTCGCCGGCCGAGGAAGCCGAGAGAACGGATTCCATAGCCGTTCACGCCGTTCACGTTCCGCCGCCGCCGCGCCAGCTTCGAACACCATCTCCGCCACGCGCACCGGAATGTGCAGCGTCGGAGTTGCTGCGTTTCGGAGATCGTTCGCCAAAGCCAGCTCACGCCGCGCCGCTTCGATCGTGTCGAGGGGATTTGCCGAGTCCGTCACGCTCTCGCTGTGCGCATTTTCGGCCATCTGCGCGGGCAACTGTGCGGTTCCGCCCACTTCGCCATTCAAGCCAAGCCGCCGAAGCCGCGAACGGCAGGTTGCCGAGCACGTTTTAGCGTCCTTCCGAGTGGTCTGAAACGGCTTACCGCAAGCTTTGCAGTCTTTTAGCTTGATCCGTTTCCGGCGCCTGAGAGCGCGCCGGTAGCAGACACTGCACAAGCCCGAGGCCACAACCCCGAAGTCTCCGCAGCCCGCGCAGCGCAACCGTTCGATCGTGTCGTTGATGCGCTTCTGCGCCTTGTCGATGATCTCCTGCTGCGCCGCTCTTTCCGCACGGTCGCGCGACATGCCACCCAACTCCAGGTCTTGGGCGCGCGCCGCCAGCATTGCGCGGAAACGTGTCCGGGTGAACTTCATGGCCGCTGCGTCTCCATGCCAAGCTTCAGCAGCCGCTTCTGCTTCGCCGCTTCGATCTTGCGTTCCAGGTTCTCTAGCTTGAGCCGGTCGCGCTCCTGGACGGCGCGGAACTCACGCTCCGCCCGGTGGCTCTCTGTTGCGATGTAGGGGCGTCCCCGGCTCATGCTGCCCTCCGCATGATGTTCACCAGATCGGCCAGTTTCCCGTCCAGGTCTTGATGAACGAGGTGGCAAAGCTGTTGCAGATACTGCACGGCGGCCAACTCACAGCCGCGGCTGGTGGCCTCCGCCATGCAATCCCAGAAAGCCCCGATCTCAGCGAGAGACCGAACCGCACCACCGTCAAACTCTCGAATTGCCGACCGCTCACCGAAGATTGAGACCAGATCCCCGATCGCCAGCCGGACAGACGGACAACCGGACACCCTTTTAGGGGTGTGTCCGGTTTTGTCCGGTCCTGTGTGTCCATGGACTCCAGCGGACATTGTCCGGTTTTGTCCGGTTTTGTCCGCCATCATGACCGCGCCTCCGCAGGCCAGACTTGCCCATTCCAAACCCCGATGTACCCGGCGGCCTGAAGCTTCTCTGCCGCCCTGCCGAAGGCTTTCCGGTTGGCATCTTCCGACCCCTCGCTGACGCCCTTCATCAGCGCGACTTTCTTCCAGAACTCCAGCGCCACCGTGGGAATGTTCGACGGGATGTGGTTGCTGGCGGGCGGGATCGCCCCGGCCTCACCGATCGCCTGTTTCAGGGCCGCAAATGCCAATTGGCAAGGCGGGGTGAGCTTCGGACCGATCGACTTCGCCTTGGGCGCCTCCTCCGTCGCCTCGATGATGCAGGTTGTCACCGGGTCACCGTCCTCATCAACGCCCAGGTCGACCACCTTCAACTTGCTCGACAGTACGAGCCCGTCCGCCATGTCCTTAGCGAACTCTACTTCCGCCGTGATGATCTTCGTGGCCTCGTCCTTCTTCACCGCGACTTGGACATCCACCGCACCCATCAGGGCCGTGTGCCCACGAGGCCGACTGGCATCATGCCCGCAGTGATGCACGATGATGACAGCGGACCCGAACGCCTCTCGGATCGCATCCGCCGCCGCCACATAAGCGGTCATATCCTCATCGGAGGATTCCGAGCCGGTGAACGTCCGGTTGAGTGTGTCTACTACGACCACCGCCGGCACCTCGTCCGCCATCTCTAGTCGGGCAGCATCAATAAGCCCCCGGTGATCAGCCATCAGGTCGACCCGCATCCCAAGCACATAGAGCGGAGGGTCCGCATCATCTTCTAGATGTTCCCGGCACCAGGCCAAGGCGCGCGCCCTGAAGCCCTCCACGCCTTCAGCCGCGATGTAGAGCACCGCGCCCTGACGCACCCTTAGACCGCGATACGGCATCCCGCAGGCAACATGCGCGACCAGATCGAGGACCAAGAATGTCTTGCCGCACTTCGGCGGCCCCCAGAAGTTATGGAGACCGGTGCTCTGCAACAGTCCCTTCACTCGATACCGCCCCTCAAGGTTCGGTTGGATCTCTCGAAGGCGAACGAGAGGGAACCGGCCCACATCACCGTCCTTGGCAATTCTGAGATGAGATTTAGGCCGCGAAGCACGCGCCCAGTCGGTGTTCACCCCCGAGAAATCCCACCCCTTCATTGCCGTGTCCGCTGTCATTGCGCCGCCCGAACGGATAGACGGGGAGCAGGTTGAAAGGGGGACCCGCTCCCCGCCTCAGCGCGCCGGAGGGGACAACGGCGCGGCAGGGGGTGCATGCTCAAGCCGAGCAACATCACGCGACCAGCTCCGAAGACGAGCGAACAGGCTTCGACGCCCGACCTTCAGCCCAGCGGAGAAGATCTTCCGGTGAATACAGCGGTATGCGCGACCATTTCCTGTAGGCCGGGCCGGTTCCCTTCACCGCGTAGCACGCCAGCGTGCTTTCACTGATCGGCCAGCCATTTCTGGTAAGAAATTCAGCGGCTTGCGCTCGCCGAAGTTTATTGCTGTTTTGTTCGGGGGTCTCGACCTTTGAATCCATCGCTCCGATCTCCAGATAGGTTTCGCCGAAGACATCCTCGTTGCACATCCGGCGGTCTGTCCAATTGGTTGTGCCATCGTTTACTGGCTTATACTCTACCAGCCCCCGGATCGATACACAATAGTGTAGTCATTGGCGGTTTCGCTAGCGTAAGCCCACCCGCCGGCCGGCGTTCTTTCCGCACCAAAGCGAGCACCGCACCAAGAGGACGAAGGCCCCTGGCGCTTACTGTGGTGCTTCTAGTGTCTATAAGTGGAATGAACGACGCGGGCTAAGTGCTTGATAAGATGGTGCCCGGGGGCGGAGTTGAACCACCGACACCATGATTTTCAGTCATGTGCTCTACCAACTGAGCTACCCGGGCATGTCCGGAAATGTCGGGGCTCGGGCTGCGGCCCTGGGTTGGTGTCCCCCGACGCGGATCGCGGCTTTTTAGTGAATATGAACCGGCTTGTCCAGCCTTGTAGGTCCCCTGGGAAAATCGGCCCGGGCCAAGGCCTTAAGGCTCTTCTGGCCCGTCCGGGCGGGCGGCCTCGTCCTCTTCCTCGTCCTGGCTTTGCACCGGGACGCGGTAACTCTCGCTGAACCAGCGGTTCAGATCGACCTGCTTGCAGCGGGCGGAGCAGAACGGGCGGAACTCAACAACCGTCGGCTTGCCGCAGTTCGGGCATCTGGCCATCAGGAATCCCGTTTCGACCACATCTCCGCCAAGGTGGGGCCGCCGCGGCGGCGCTTCAACTCCACCAGGCCCAGGCGCGACATGTTGCCGACCCAGTCGATCGCCGGATCGACGATCACCGCCTCGCGCAGGGCCTCGACGATCTGCTCGCGCTTGCCGCGGTGCTCGATGTCGATGAAGTCGATGACGATGACGCCGCCGATGTTGCGCAAGGCGAGCTGCATCGGAATCTCGCGCGCGGCGGCGAGGTTCACGGCGAGCGCGGTCTCGCTCATGCCGCCACCCTCCCCCCGCCGGCCGCCGGCATCGCCGCTGTTGACGTCGATCGCGGTCAGGGTGCGCACCGGTTCGATCAGCAGATGGCCGCCGCTCGGCAGCGGCACTTCCTCCTGAAGCGCTGTCGCGATCTCTTCGTTCGCCGCGGCATCGTTCAGTTCCCAGCTGCGGCGTGGCGTATGCTGCACCTTCTTGCGGAGCTCGGGTGCGGCGGCGATGATCCGGTCGGCATCGCCGCGCCGGTCGCAGTGGATGACATCCACCCGCTCCGGCACCAGTGCTTGCAAGGCGGTCTGCCAGAGCATCGGCGGCGGCAGCAGCTGCGCCGGCGGTTTCTTCTCGCCGATCAAGTTGGGCTTTGCGTTGAAGCGGGCGAGGCGGACACCCTTCTCCTCGCGGGCGTCGCGGCGGACCTGCACGGCGACCGCATCGCCCTCGGAGAGGCTGTCATGCTTCTTCAGCGGCAACAGACCGGGGCGATCGAGGCCGATCTCGACGAAAGCCGCATTCAGCGCCCGGTCGAGCTTCAACACGCGACCGAGATGAACGCCGCCGACCGGGCCGCCCTCGCCTTCCCGCTCGGTGGTCGCTTGCACCAGGCGATCCCCCGAGGAGCCTGGCGACCAGCGGAACAGCTCGGCGCGGTCGGGACCGAGCGAGATGAAGACCTGGTCAGCCATGAAGCGACTTGAAGCCGAGGCCGGTCAGCATCGCCGCGGTGTCGTAGAGCGAAAGGCCGACCACGTTGCTGTAGGAGCCGGAGAGCGTGCGCACGAAAGCGGCGGCATGGCCCTGCACGGCATAGCCGCCGGCCTTGCCCTCGCCTTCACCGCCGGCAACATAGGCCGCGATCTCCGCTTCCGAAAGGCGCTTGAAGATGACCGAAGTGTCCACCAGGCGCAGGGCCCGCTTGCCGCCGGGCGCGGCGATGGCGATGGCACCCAGCACATGGTGGCGCCGGCCGCTCAGCAGCTCGAGACATCGGCGCACGCTGTTCTGGTCCTCGGCCTTCGGGAGAATGCGCCGCCCGCAGGCAACCACCGTGTCCGCAGCGAGGACGAAGCTTTGCAGATGACGGGGTGCCACGGCATCGAGCTTGGCCCCGGCGATGCGCTTGGCGTAATGCGCGGGCAGTTCGCCCTTCTCCGGTGTTTCGTCGATTTCGGCGGGCTCGACGCGCGCGGGCGCGATCCCGATCTGACGCAACAGATCGAGCCGGCGCGGCGAGGCCGATGCCAGCACCAGTTCCTGCGGGCGGTCCATCCCCGCCATTTACGTCTTCGAAGCTTCGATTACTTGAAGCGGAATGTGATGCGGCCCTTGGTGAGGTCGTAGGGCGTCATTTCCACATTCACGCGGTCGCCGGCCAGAACGCGAATCCGGTTCTTGCGCATCTTGCCGGAAGTATGCGCCAGCACCTCGTGCTCGTTGTCGAGCTTCACCCGGAACATCGCATTGGGGAGCAGTTCCGTGACGGTGCCCGAGAACTCGATCAGATCTTCTTTCGCCATCAAATCTCCTGGTTTCTCCGCGCCGTCCCCCGTTTCCAACCCCCGGCCGGCGCGAAATCGGCGCGGATCATACTCCAAAAAGCCAAAAGCGCAATTGTCGCAAAGGCATAGCCGCAGTTCGCACCACCGCGCCGGACCGCGTCCGCCAACCCATTGAGCCGTCAGGAATTTGCGCCGGCTGGTCGACGCGCGGGCGGCATCGCATACTGGCCGCCCACGATTGTCAGGGAAGCATCATGCCGTTCGTCAACATCCGGATCCTGAAAGGCCATTCCAAGCAGCGGAAGGACGAGATCTCGCGCCGCGTCACCGACGCGATCGCCGAAGTGGCGCAATTGCCCAAGGAGGCGGTCTGGGTGGTGTTCGAGGATGTCGAATCGGACGACTGGTATGTCGGCGGCGATTCGGTCGCCGACATCAAGGCCAAGCGATCGTAGTCGACCGCTAGCGGGAGCCCGGAAAAGGCACGCCGCCACCAATCGGGGTTCCGGTCGCGCCGAGCCCGGTGAGGTTGCGCGGCGTGCTCGGCGTCGGGCTGGGGGTCGGGGGCGGCGGGCTCGGCACCTGACCGCCGATCACCACCAGCGCGGGCTGGCGCTCTTCCTTCACCACCGTGGTCACGTTGGTGGTGTTGTTGACCGTCGTGACGTTGACGACCTTCGGCGTCGCCGGCCGGTTGACCACCCTCACGTTGGTGACGATCACCGGCGAAGCCGTGAAATGCGGCTCCTCGGGTCCCAGCGCCACCCAATGCGCATTCTGTCCACGCTCGGCGGTCGCGTCGAAGAAGCTGGTCGCCGCCTGCGCCGCGTTGCCCGGGACCCAGACCCAGCGGCCGTTGACCTCCGCCCAGCTGCCGTAATGCGACGGCGCGAAGCCCCAGGGCGCGTTGTCGATCCAGGTCCGGCCCCAAGGCGCAATCTCGACCCAGCGCCCGTCCTCAAACGGCGCCCAGTCGGAGGCGACCATCGGCTCCCAGACCCAGCCATATTGCTCGCTCGCGACCCAGAGACCATGGCGCTGCAGATCCTGGAAGCCGGTCGCCTGCGCTGATACGTGGCTCGGCGGCTCGAGCTCGTTCTCGCCCGTTTCCGCAATCTCGGCGGCGACGCGGCGGATGAAGTCGTCGTCAGCCGCAGCCTCCAGCACCGGCGCCGCATCCGGCGCGACGGTCGCGCGCAGGCCGGGCGACAGCACGGTGGTCTCGTTGAACTGCGCGCCGCCTTCAAGGGCGGAGAGCGTGACCGCCGTGTCCGACACTTCGACTTCAAAATAGCCGGGCTGGTCGGCGCGCAGCTTGCCGCGCGGCGTCTCGATGACGAAAACCTGCCCCGCTCCGCCAGGCAGCACGCGAAGAATGACGGCGCCCCGCTCGATCGCGACCGCGGCGGTGCCGGGGCCCAGTGCCCCGATGGTCATCGCGCTGTCGCCGTCGAGATAGAACCGCCCGGCGGCGATGTCGACCGTCGCATGGGCACGCGGCGCGGTCGCAATCCGGCTGCCAGTGGTCAGCGGCGTATTGACCAGAGCTTCGGCGGCCGCGGCAGCGGTGCTCGGCTGGTAGAGGGTGGAGCCGGAGGTCGCGGCCAGGCGGCCGATCTGGGCCGGCGCATCCGCCGGCTGTTCCGCCACGGCCGATGAGGCCATGCACAGCGCCAGGACCAGCGCCAAGACCCGGGTCGCCATACCCGCCTCCTTACCGCACCGTCCCCCAACAGCTCAATTCTGCACCCTGCCATGGCGATGCAAGCTCAATAATTCGTGATGGATTCCATACCATGGGCCAACCTTCGGCAGTCTGCCGGGCGAGGCGCGGCTGTTCTTGGCCAGAACCGACTGTGACCGCCGTCATCGCCTGCCCGGGCGGGGTTCCTTGAGTTGCATCCAGCCTGGGAATACCCTCATCCCGAGACCATCGTCGGGGGACTGCCATGGCTCAGGCTTACGTCGCCGGTTCGGCGCGTCGTGCGCAACCCAGCTGGATGCGCTTCCGATCCCTGCTGCCGGTCGGGATCGTGGTTGCCGTGGCGATTGCGGCCGCGGTGGCGATCTACCCGATCCTGGTCGGCGACCAGATGGGCGGCACCAGCAAGCTCACCACCGGTTTCTCCTTCGCGCTCGCGGTGCTGCTCTCGATGATGCCGGCGATGATCTGCACCGTGCAGAACGTATCGCTGCGGCGCCAGCAGGGCGAGCTCGAGGCCCTCGAACGCACCGGCGTCGCCGACACCACGCTTTATTCCACCGCGCAGCGCACGATCGCCGCCGATGCCGGCGATTCCTGGATGGACAACGACTACATCGTGCCGAGTTTCGTCTACTTCCTGGTCTGCTTCGTCGGTTTCCTGGCGATCTTCCTCGGTTACAGCCGGCATGAGATGTTCGACCCGCCCACTATCTTCCTCGGCGGCCTGACCGACCCGGCGGCCGAAACCTATACGATGTATCAGCGCGGCACCTTCTGCGTGGTCGCCATGGCGATGGCCGGCGCCTATGCCTATGCGCTGGGGCGGATCCTCGACCGGATCAACAACAACGACCTCTATCCGATCTCCCTTTACTACTACGCGGCGCGGATCATCATCGCCTGCCTCGTCGCCGCGGTGCTGCGGCACTCGATCCTGGTCTTCGATTCCGTGGTCCCGGACGGCACCGCACTCAACCCGCTGCTGCTCCTGCTCGGCTTCATCGTCGGCTTCACGCCCGATCTCTTCATCATAGCACTCAGCCGCAAGGCCTTCCGGGTCATCAAGGTCTGGGGTTCGCGGTCCGATCCGGCGGATGCCGTGATGCCGAGCGCCCTGCCGCTGCTGATGATCGACGATCTGTCACGGGAAAAGATCGACCGGCTGAACGAGATCGGCATCGACAATGCGCAGGTGCTGGCGCACCAGAACCCCTTCCTGATGCTGCCCCGGCTGCCCTACGAGCTCAGCCTGATCGTCGATTGGATCTCCCAGGCGCAGCTCTACGTCCTGGTCCGGGACGACGGGCTGAAGGCGCTGCGCGGCGTTTATGTCCGCAACATCATCGATCTCTACGTAAGACTGAAGAACGACGCCGCCAGCCAGCCGGTTTGCGCGGCGCTGGGTCTGGACGCTTCCGCCGCGCCGGCGCTGATCCAGCAGCTCGAGGCGGACGCCTATTTCATGCAGCTGAAGGAGCTGAGCGACTCCCTGCACCCGGCGCCCTAGATCTTCGGCGCGCCCGGGAGCGGGAACCGCTCGCGGATCCGGTCCATCAGCCGGTCGCGCACGTCGCGATAGGCGTCCATCCGCTGCTCGCGCGAGCCTTCGACGATCGAAGGGTCGAAGGTGTTCCAGAACTCGACGTCGCAGGCCATGGTGCGGGTCATGTCCACCGCCTTGTGCTGCGCTTCCGGCGACAGTGAGATGATGAGGTCGAAGGAGCTGTCCTCCAACGCATCGAAGGTCTTCGACCGGTGCTTCGACATGTCGATGCCGATCTCGTCCATGGCGGCGACTGCGAAGGGATCGAGCTCGCCGGCGCGCACACCCACCGAATCGACATAGATCTTCTTGCCCAGGATCTGCTTCAGCATGCCTTCGGCCATCGGCGAGCGGATCGCGTTCTGGGTGCAGCAGAAGAGGACGGCGCCCGGCAGGGAGTTTGGAGGGTGTCCATGGGCCATGCGGAGGCTCAGCTCCGCATGAAGAGCGCGCAGATCAGCGTGAACAGCCGCCGCGCCGTGTTGAAGTCGATCTCGACCTTGCCTTTGAGCCGCTCCTTGAGGATCTCCGAGCCCTCGTTGTGCAAGCCCCGGCGGCCCATGTCGATCGCCTCGATCTGCGACGGCGAGGCGCTGCGGATCGCCTTGTAGTAGCTGTCGCAGATGTCGAAATATTCTTTGACGATGCGACGGAACGAGGTCAGCGACAGGATGAAGCGGTGCAGCTCCCGGTCCTCGGTGTCGCAGACGCAGAAGACGAGCCGGTTCTCCTCGATCGCGAGTTTCAGGTGATAGGGGCCCTCGTGCTCAATCGCCGGCGCGAAGGTGTTCTCCTCGATCAGGTCGAAGATCGCCACCGCCCGCTCCTGCTGCGCCTCCGCCGAACCACCGGACGCGGAGTTCTCGTCGAGCTCGACCTTGACGATGCGCTGGTTGGGGCCCGGCGCGGGCGTTTCCTCGCTCATCGCTGCAAGACCTGGCGCTGGATCTTCAGTAGCCCGGCTGCAACGCGCCCCCCTCCCGACCTTCCCCCTGAAGGGGGGATGAGTTCGATCGTGCGGCGGTCGCATTCTTCCCCTTCCCCCTTCAGGGGGAAGGTCGGGAGGGGGGGACGTGCAGCCTGGGCGCCCATGATCCAGCGCTGGGTGTTGAAGATCACGCCGCTTCCGCGGCTTGGCGGAAGCTTTCGACCCAGCCGCCGATTGCGCGCGGATAGGTCTTCATCGCGGCGCGGTTCACGATCAGCCGCGAGGTCACCGTCGCGATGGTCTCGACCTCGACCAGGTTGTTCGCCTTCAAGGTGGCGCCCGAGCTCACCAGATCGACGATGCGGCCGCAGAGGCCCAGTGTCGGCGCCAGCTCCATCGCGCCCTGCAGTTTGATGCATTCCGCCTGAACCCCGCGGGCGGCGAAATGGCGCTGGGTGATGTTGGGATACTTGGTGGCGACGCGGATATGCGACCAGCGGCTCGGATCGTCCTTCTCCGACATCTCGGCAGGCTCGGCCACCGAGAGGCGACACTTGCCTATGCCGAGGTCGACCGGGGCGTAGATCTCCGGATAGTCGAACTCCAGCAACACGTCATTGCCGGCGATGCCGAGCTGGGCCGCGCCGAACGCGACGAAGGTCGCGACGTCGAAGCTCCGCACCCGGATGATCTCGATCTCCGGCACGTTGGTCTTGAAGCGGAGCGCGCGGGAATCCTCGTTGGAGAAGTCGGGCTCCGGCTCGATCCCGGCACGCTTCAGCAGCGGCATCGCCTCCTTGAGGATGCGGCCCTTCGGCAGCGCCAGGATGAAAGGCTCGTTGGTCACTGGCTCGGTCCCCTATCACCGGCACGACGATCGACCGCGTGATCGGGGCGCCATTGCGTCGGCCAAGCCTCGCCGAAATCCTGCAGGAAGACGCTCGGGCTCTCAACCTCGAGCTGGATGGTGCCGCCGCCGGAGAAGAGGAGGTTCACACGATTCGTGCCGTCCAGTCCGATCGTCATGAGCGAGAGGAACTTGGCCGGCTTGGCGCGGTCGATGTCGCGGCTGCGGACCGCCGTGACCCCGTCGATGCACACGCCGCTGTTGATGCGCTGGTTGGGCGCTGCATCCGCATAGCTGGCATCACCCCTCTGCTCCGGCGTCAGCGCATCGCCCGCCTGTTCCCAGCGGAAGCGGTTGACCAGCATGACGAAGCGCTTCTCGCCCTTGAGGAACCGCATCTCGGAGAGCGGCACCAGGGCATCCTGCAGGCATGACGCAATCACCGCCAGATCCTCGGCGTCTTTGGCCATCAGCCTGATGGGCTGCGCTTCAGCCATCCCCTGGATTCCCCCCTACTCCGCCGCGGCGTCCTGCAGCCGCTCGATCTCGGCGCCGCAGGCCGCGAGCTTCTGCGTCAGCTTCTCGTAGCCGCGATCGAGATGATAGATGCGGTTCAACACCGTGTCGCCCTCGGCGGCAAGACCCGCCAGCACCAGGGAAACGCTGGCCCGCAGATCGGTCGCCATGACCGGCGCACCGGTCAGCTTCTTCACCCCGCGCACCATCGCCGAGGCGCCGTGCACGTTGATGCTCGCGCCCATGCGAGTGAGCTCGGGCACATGCATGAAGCGGTTCTCGAAGATCGTCTCGGTGATCATCGAGGCGCCTTCCGCGGTGGTCATCAGCGCCATCATCTGGGCCTGGAGATCGGTCGGAAATCCCGGATAGGGCTCGGTCATGACATCGACGCCGGAGAGCGGCTTGTTGGTGCGGCTGACGTGAAGCCCCTGCTCGGTCTCCCGGATCTCGACACCGGCCTGGGCCAGCGAAGCGGCGGCGGCCGCGATCAAGTCATGCTTCACGCCGATGAGGTCGAGCTCGCCGCCGGTGATCGCGGCGGCCATCGCATAGGTGCCGGCCTCGATGCGGTCAGCCACCACGCGGTGCGTGACGCCGCCGAGCCGATCGACCCCGGTGACGCGGAGCGTGTTGGTGCCGATACCTTCGATCTTCGCCCCCATGCCGACCAGGCATTGCGCGAGATCGGTGATCTCCGGCTCGCGCGCCGCGTTGACCAGCAGGGTCTCGCCCTTGGCCAGGGTCGCGGCCATCAACAGATTCTCGGTGGCGCCCACCGAGACCTTCGGGAAGGCGACTTCCGCGCCGACCAGGCCCTTGGGTGCACTGGCAACGACATAGCCGTCCTTCAATTCGATCTCGGCGCCGAGCTGCTGCAGGCCCTTGATGTGCAGATCGACCGGCCGCGTGCCGATGGCGCAGCCGCCGGGCAGCGAGACCCGCGCCTGGCCGTGCCGCGCCACCAGCGGCCCCAGCACCAGCACGCTCGCGCGCATCTTGCGCACCAGGTCATAGGGCGCGGTGGTGTCGTTGACGCCGGCGCCGTTCAGGATCAGCGAGCGCTGTTTGGCGTTGAGCTTGGTCGTCACCTCGGCGCCGTGCTGCACCAGGAGATGCGTCATGGTGCTGATGTCGGCAAGGTCCGGGACGTTGTCGAGCCGCACTTCCTTGTCGGTCAGCAGGCAGGTCGCCATCAGCGGCAAGGCGGCGTTCTTCGCGCCGCTGATCGGGATCTGGCCGCGCAGCGGCCGGCCGCCCCGTATTCTGATTCTATCCATCGGAGTCCAATCTCGGGAGAAGAGTCGCGCGGGTTGTAACCAAGCTGAACCGGCGGCTCAAGGTTTCGGATCCCGCCGCGCGCGGGTTTGGGCCTTCCGCCGCAGGAGATTCTGGCGCAGGGCCTCGGCCTCGCGCCGGCGGCGCTCCTCCATAGAGTCGGATTGCGGCGCCGATTTGGCTGGCTTCGCGGGCGTTGGTTTCTCAGGCTTCTGGCTCAGGGTCGGGACTCCGGGTCGTCAACGGAGCGAGCCTTGCCTTTTCAGCGCGTCATGTCAACGCGTTGATCCTGAAAGATTAATTTGATTGCGGCGAGTCAGTGCGCGGGTTGCGCCGCGGCCCGGCGCCGGGCCGAACGCTCGGACTGAAACCGCATGAAAGCCCGGATGTCAGCGTTATGCTGCTTCCGCTTCCGCCGATTACTGAACCAGGATCTGAGCTTGGACATGCGAATCATCCCTCCCGACCGCCCGGACCTCTGGTAGCCGGCGGCGGTGACGAAAGCATGACCATATCTTGGCAAGCCCATGAAAAAGCCTGGGAAATTCTAGATTTCGCGGCAATTGGCGCCACAACGTCATTGCGCTTGCGATCCCGGGCGGCCGGTGGCATGTTCCGCCCGCTTTTCAAATCCCCGGTTTCGCTGCCGTAGCTCAGGGGTAGAGCACGTCCTTGGTAAGGACGGGGTCGGAGGTTCAATTCCTCTCGGCAGCACCAGCTTCCTCTTCCGGGCCGCTGAACCCGAAAATCAAGATGCCGTGGCACTTGGAACCCTTCTCAGGGACACCAAGCGCATTTTCCGCGCGACCTGCTTGCAACAGCCACCCGGATGCCGGGTTGGATTCATTAACGCTGCAAGCAGAGACGAAGCGGATGAATGACATGGACCAGAACCTGAAAGGAGCCGCGCTTCCGAGCGTCTACCGTGCGGCGGACGGCTCCGGCGCGGGCGCGCCCCGCGACGAGGATCCGAGGCGAAACGGGATCGACCTTGGCGACATGCTTGAGATGGGCCTGGAATCCCTCTTGATGCATTTCCGACGCAAACCCGACGCGAGGGTCACAGCCGACAAGACCACCCCCGGGGAAAACCGCATGGACCCGGAGGGCTAGGTACTCCTCGGAGGCTTGATTGCGGCGGGTCAGACGGTTCAGCGCCAGGGAGGCCTACGGCCGAGTCCCCGCCGCCGGATCGGCATCCCTGTGATCGTGACATCGGGCGGCGATGTAGAGACCCCGCGACACGCGTCGGCGCAGCCGCGGTCTTTCACAAACCCTTGCCTGTGTTAGAGATGATCGAGACGGTCTGCGGACCAGCGCGCCGCCGCCTGACGGTTTTCAGCCAAACGGCCGGCGCGGGTGGAAACTCCGCCTCGCCCCGGTGTTGACCGCGCATGACCGATGATCATGAACCTGCCGAACCTGACGGCACTGCCGCGACCATCGTGATGGTTGTCGATGCCGACATCCTCGCCCGCATGGCAATCTCCGATTACCTGCGCAGCTGCGGGTACAAGGTCATCGAAGGCAGCTGCGGCGCGGAGGTTCGCACCGTCCTGGAAGACGGCCATAAGGTTGAGGTGCTGCTGATCGACATGCAGCTCCAATCCAGCGAGGATGGCTTCACGCTGGCCCGCGAAATCGGCGCCGAATATCCCGAGATCGCCGTCATCCGCACCTCGAGCGCGGCGAAGCTGGCGGACAAGGCAGCCGCCCTCTGCGAGGAGGGTCCGCTGATGAAGCCCTACCACCCGCAGGAGCTGCTGCGCAGGATCCAGCGGCTGCGACAGGGCAAGAGCGGCTAGAGCAGTTGTTTCATCAGCCGGCCGAGCATGTCGAGGTCATAGGGCTTCTCGAGAAAATGCGTGACCGCCCTGGCCGCGGCGGCATTTCGCGGATCGCCCGAGGTCAGGACCACCTTGACGTCGGGAAACTCCTTGGCGATCCACAGGGCGAGCTTGATCCCATCCATGCCCGGCATGTTGATGTCGGAGAACACCACCTCGATGGGCTCCGAGGCGCGAAGCAGCGTGCGCGCCTCCTCCGCATCCGCCGCTTCCAAGACCCGATAGCCGCTGTCGCGCAGGTGATCCGCGGCGGCCATGCGAATGAGGATGTCGTCCTCCACGACCAGGACAGTCGATTTGCGCGACGCGCCGTTCTTCGGATGGAGTTCGGGATCGGCCCCGTCCATCCCAGCGGCGGGCCCACCAGCGGCCGAGGACCGAGACGGGGAGAATTGCAGAGGATGAGATGGGACGGCGAAGCCACGCATGATATTCCCCGGAAATCTGCGCGGGGGGCCTCCCTTTGGCCTGTGCCGCGCCCCTATCCAACATAGGGCGGCACGCTTCGTTCCCCTCGGGGCTAAGAATATATAGCTATTCCGCCCCGACCAGAGCCTGGGCGGCGTGAAACTCGATATTGTCGGCCGAGCAGAGATCGCGCGCCTGCTCCAGGCCGGCCCTGGCGGCGGCCGGGTTGCCGGAAATCCGAGCCAGCGCGGCGGAATAGAAGGTGACCTCGCAATTCTGTCGCCTGGCTGTCTGCGGATCCGGATCGGCGGCGGCGGCGCTGAGTTCGGTGGCCGAGATCTCGCCACGGACGAAGCGCAGCAACGGGCCGGGCCATTGCTGCAGATCAAGCGCCGCCAGGCCGTAATCCAAGGCACCACCGTCGTCGATCGGGTGCCGCTTCTGGCTCAGGGCCAGCCATAGCACCGCGTAGGGCGCGCGCGGCGAGGTCTGGATCACGGCGGTGAAATCCGCGACCGCCTGCGCATCGTCGCCGGCCACATAAGCGACGATGCCGCGACCCAGGTGCAGTCGTGGCTGGTCCTGAAGCGCGATCGCCTTGCTGAAATCGGCAAGGGCACCGGCCTTGTCGCCGCCGGAAAGGCGGGCCCAGGCGCGATCGACATAGCCGGGGACGAAATCGGGCTGCAGGGTCAGCGCATAGGCGAGGTCGGCCAGACCGCCACTGGTTTCGCCCTTTTCCAGGCGGTAGCCGCTGCGCTGCCGGTAGACATCGACGGCATCGGGGCGTAGCGCCGCGGCGGCATCCAGATCGGCGATCGCATGTTCGAGGTCCCCATTGCGCTGATAGGCCGTCGCACGCCGCGTCAATGCGCCAACTCGCCAGACATCCGGCGCATCGGCGTGGCTGAGGGCGCGGCCGCAATAATCGAGGATCGCCGCGCTCTCGCCATTGGCGTCGGCAGCCTGGCATTGCAGCATGTCGTTCGAGAGATCCGGCGCAATCGGCTGCGCCGCGACCAGCGCTTCCGCCCGAGCTGCAACCAGCTCGAGCGAGTTCTGCGGGCAGAGAGTCTGGGCATGGGTGAAGCCGTCCTTGGCGACGCCGAAGCGGCTGTCGACCAACGCCTGGGCCGCGACGAAGAAGGTCGCCGCGCAGGCACGGGCGGCGGAGACGGCCGGATCGGGATCCTCCAGGCTTTGCCCCAGCTCGACCTCGGTGATCCGGTCCAGATAGTATTGGATGAGGGGGCCCGGCCATTGCGTGAGATCGCGCCCGGCGGCCGCCGCGCTGAGCGGCGTAATTGCGTTCTGGCGGGTGGCCTGCAGCGCCAGATTCTCCCAGAGCAATGCCCGCAGCGCGTCGTCGCTGCCCACTCCCGCCAGTCTCAGCGCCTGGTCGAAGAGCGGGAGAGCCGCTGCGTCATCGCCATTGAGATGCAGCGCGATCGCTTCGCGCAGCTTCCGTTCGGATTCGCCGGCGGTCTCCGGCACTGCCCGGCGGATCACCTCCGCATAGTCGCGGATGGCGGGCGCGGCGTCGCCCTGCATCGCATGCGCCGTGGCGCGCATGTCGTAGAAGGCGGCGGCCTCCGGCCGAAGCTGGAGCGCCCGGTCGAAATCCGGGACGGCGGCTGCCGGCTCGTTCCTGGCGATAAGCGCAAGGCCGCGATTGATCAAGGCCGCGACCGTCGGCGCTTCGCCGAGGTGACCGCCATCCAGGGCACGGCTGCAGGCGGCGACCGTCGCATCGGCATCGCGGCGCTTCGCGGCGTCGATGCAGTTCGCAATATCGGCGCCGCCCTCCCCGGTTCCCGCCGCATCGTCGCCCGGGGGCAGGACGGTGTCCGCCCGCGCCGGCGCCGCCGTCAGCAACAGCACGGCCAAGAGCGCCGCCGGGAGAAACCGCATGACCTGCTCCGCGAATGGACTGTTCGGCTTCTCTAGAGAAACCGTTCCTCCCGGTCAATCTGGCCCTCTGTCGGGGAAGAATGCCCCTTGCAGCGCGAGGGGTTCCTCCGCAGGTACTGCGACTTCGCGTCAGCTTGCCGTCGCGCCGCCTCATGCCTTTATCTGGAGCCATGAATGCAGCGACACCCTTTCCGACCGAAAGCCAGATCGAGGATCTGGTCACCACCTTCTATGCCCGGATCCGCAAGCATCCGAGCCTCGGGCCGATCTTCGAACGCGTGATCGGCGACGACTGGACGCCGCATCTGAAGCTGATGTGCGATTTCTGGTCGTCGGTGATGTTGACCACCGGCCGCTACAAGGGCCGGCCGATTCCCGCCCATGTGCGCATCAACCAGCAGCAGCCGCAAAACCCGATCCAGCCGCAGCATTTCGCCGAGTGGCTCCGCCTGTTCGAGGCGACGGCGAAAGAGCTGTTCGCGCCCGACCTCGCGGCGAGCTTCGTCGAGAAGGCCCGGCGCATCGCCGAGAGCCTGAAGCTCGGCTTTGCCTTCCATTCCCCGACGCCCGAGATCTGGGCGGATCTGCCGCCGCGCGCCATCCCGCTGACCACCGTCCGCTAGTCGCCTCTTGAACCGAACCACGGGTTCGGCGAGGCTGGGTGCTCCAGTCGCCATCACCCCGGGGGGAATTGCCATGGCCAAGAAGCACGATCCGTTTTTCGTCCATCTCTGGGACGAGTTGACCAGCGCCGATATTCTGCAGCGCGCCGATGTCCAGAAATGGCTGGATGTGCCGGCGCAGGTCCAATCCCAATTCATCGATGCCGCCAAGCGTGCCATGAACGCCGCCCTGGGCGTCGCCCAGCCCAAGCGCAAGGCCGCCAAGAAGAAGGCGCCCAAGGCCAAGGCCAAGGCGAAGCCGAAGGCCAAAGCCAAGAAGAAGGCCGCTGCGAAGAAGAAGAAGTAGCCGCCGCGCCTGGCTTAGACCCAAGGAATCCCAGAATGGAATTGCGTGCGCTCGGCCGCAGCGGCCTCAAGGTCTCGCCGGTCTGTCTCGGCGGCAACGTGTTCGGCTGGACCGCCGACGAGAAAGCCTCCTTCGCGGTGCTGGACGAGTTCACCGGCTCCGGCGGCAATTTCATCGACACAGCCGACGTCTATTCGACCTGGGTGCCCGGCCACCAGGGCGGCGAATCCGAAACCGTGCTCGGCCGCTGGCTGAACAGCCGCGGGAGCCGCGACAAGGTCATCTTGGCAACCAAGGTCGGCTCCGACATGGGGAACGGGCGGAAGGGATTGAAGGCGGGCTATATCGCGCGGGCGGTCGAGGATTCGCTGAAACGGCTGCAGACCGATTACATCGATCTCTACCAGTCGCACCGCGACGATCTGGAGACGCCGCAGGAAGAGACCCTCGAGGCCTATGGCAAGCTGATCAAGGCGGGCAAGGTGCGGGCGATCGGCGCCTCGAACTTCACGCCGGAGCGCCTGGCCGCCGCGCTGGCGATCAGCGCCAGGAACGGGCTGCCCCGCTATGAAAGCCTGCAGCCGGAATACAATCTCTATGAGCGCGCCGGCTATGAGCAGGAACTGGAGCCGCTCTGCGAGAAGGAGAAGATCGGCGTCATCGGCTATTTCGGCCTGGCCTCGGGCTTCCTCACCGGCAAGTACCGATCCGAGGCGGATCTCGGAAAGAGTGCGCGCGGCGAGGACATCGGCCAATACTTCAACCCGCGCGGCTTCCGCATCCTGGCGGCGCTGGACCAGGTCGCGGCCGAGACCGGATCGACGCCGGCGCAGGTAGCGGTCGCCTGGCTGATCGCAAGACCGAGCGTGACCGCGCCGATCGTCAGCGCGACCAAGGTCGAGCAATGCCGGGATCTCATCAAGGCAATGCGGCTGCACCTTTCAGCGGAGCAGATCGACGCCTTGAATGCGGCGAGCGCGACCTAGCCAGGGATGGTGAAGGCGCCGAACAGCCCGACCAGGCCGACGATGATCAGGTAGAGCGCCACGACGTAGTTCAACAGCCGCGGCACGATCAGAATCAGAACGCCGGCGATCAGGGCGATCAGCGGCTGGACAATGTAGATATGGCCCATCATCAGGGCGGGCTCCTCTGCGGTGAAATCTCGTGCCCGGTCCGACTGGCCGCGCGACTTACGGAGTAAGTGGCGCGACCGCCTGCCGATCGAGCACCTCGATCGGCGCCAGGCCGAGCGAATCCCGGTATTCATTCAGTGCTGCGATCGTGCGCTTGCCGGGCCTACCGTCAGCCGTGCCGGGATCATAGCCGAGCGCCTTCAGCCGCTCCTGGACCTTGACGATGTCGTCATGGGTGAGCGGCGCATCGGCCTGTGCCTCCTGGATCGGACCGGCGCGGTTCAGACGATGCGGCTGCAGCGGTCGCTCGGCGAAGAATGAGGCCGCCTCGGCGCGCGGCACCACCGAGGCACCCAGCAGCGACGGGTCCTGAGGCGCCGACAGCACCAGCCAGCTGCCGATCATCGCGCCGAAGACCACCATCGCGGCGGAAAGACCGGCGCGCCACTCGCGACGCTGCTCGGCCAGGATGATCATGCGTTCGCCCGGATAGGTAGCGCGACGATCCATTGCGACCTCCCACTCCACTCATTCACGCCACCAACCGGCGCAAAGGGTGAACGTTCCAGGGAGTTCGCGCCGCGATTTCACACCAGGTCGCGCGGCACCTCTTCGCGCCATTCGCGCAGCACCACACTCTTCCCGTCCTCGAAGGCTTCCAGCTTGCCCCAGAGGGTGAAGCTGTCCTTGGTCGACGTCATGCCGCAGGTGATGTCGGCCCGGATATCCCATCCCTCCCGCTTCAGGAAATAGCGCTCGGTCAAGGTATAGATCGCAGAGCTGGGATCGGACGGCGAGATCGTCAGCTCCCGCTTCAAGTGGTGATCCTGCACCGTGCCGATCTCATCGAAGCGGACCATGCCCTCGCCGAACACGCCGCCATCGGCATCGGTCACATAGATGGCAAGGTCGTTCACCGGGTCATAGCTGGAACGGCGCTCGAGCCGGCCTTGGCTCAGCTTGGTCGCCAGCGTGAGCGGTGCAGTCTCCGGGGCGGCGAATGGATTCTTGCCGTCATCGGGTCGCGCACCGCGCACCGGCAGGAGAAGCTTGCTCTCGCCGGCGCCGATAGTGAGCGTCGCCCATTCCGGGGCCGGCCAGACCAGTGGCCAGTAGCTGCTGGAGAGCGACACGCGGACCCGATGCCCGGCGGCGAAGCGATGGCCGCAATCGTTGAGCTTCACCTTCACCCGATAGCGCTTGCCGGGCTCGAGCGGCGTCGGTGTCGCGTGGCTGTCGCGATGCGTCAGGTTCAGCACCTGGTAGCTGACCCTAAGGGCTGCGCCATCGGGCGCGACATCGACCAGGCGCACGCCGATCTGGGCGACCGGCTTATCGGCGGCGATCCAGAGATCGAGCTGCGGCGCGCCGAGAATCTCGAGCGCGCTCGACAGCGGCGGCGTGTCGAAGGTCAGCGACAGCGCATCGTCGATCCGCTGGTCGGTCGGATGTTCGCCGGGACAGCCGGCGCCCATCCATTCGCCGCAGGCCTGGCCGACCTGGAGCGGCGAGCGGATCTTGAGATCGCGCGCCGGTCCGGCGCCGCTCGACAGGCAGCCATCAGCGTTGAGATACCAGCACTTCGCCGCGATGTTGGCGCTCGGCCAGGAGTCTTCGGCGACCCAGCGGCCGGGCGATTCCGTGCGCGTGCCGACCGGCGGCGTCCAATCCTGGACCCAGGCGCGCAGCATCGGCTCCTCATCAGCGCCGTTGGCCTCGTTCTTCAGCCAGCGGTCCCACCACTTCACCGCCTCCTGCAGGAAGCCGATCGCCGGCGACGGCGTGCCGTCCTGCGGATAGACATGGGCCCAGGGGCCGATGACGCCTTTGCGCGGCACCTTGAGATGCTCGAGCATGCGCGGGATCGCGTTGGTATAGGCATCGGCCCAGCCGCCCACCAGGAAGACCGGCACCTTCACATCCGCGTAGTTCTCGCAGATCGAGCCGTGTTGCCAATAGGCATCGCGGCGCTGGTGCTTCAGCCAGAGCGCGGGCCAGAACGGCATATGCTCGAGCCGCTGCTTCCAGTTCGCGCGCCAGTCGGGGCCATAGAGCTCCGGATCCGCCGGCCGCGCCTGGTAGGCCAGCATGATCGCGCCCCACCAGAGATTGTCGTTGAGCAAGCAGCCGCCCATCCAATGGATGTCGTCGGCATAGCGGTCGTCGGTCGAGCAGACCGAGAGCACGGCCTTCAGGGCCGGCGGCCGGAGCGCCGCGACCTGCAGGCAGTTGAACCCGCCCCAGCTCTTGCCCATCATGCCGACGGCGCCACTGCACCATTTCTGCGCCGCGATCCAGGCGATCACCTCGCAGCCGTCCGCCAATTCCTGCTGCGTGTATTCGTCGTCCAGCAGCCCGTCGGATTCACCCGATCCGCGCAGGTCCACCCGCAGCGCCGCATAGCCATGGCCGGCGAAATAATGATGCATCGGCTCGTCGCGCCCGCGGGTGCCGTCGCGCTTGCGGTAGGGAATGTATTCCAGGATGGCCGGCACCGGATGGGTTTCGGCATCGTCCGGCAGCCACATCCGGGCCGAGAGGCGGATGCCGTCCTTCAACGTGATCCAGAAATGCTCGACCCGGCGGACCGAGTTCGAGAAGCGGGTAACGATCGTCATGGCGTTGTCTTGCTTGGAGTCTTTCGGGTTCGGGAGGGCCACACTAGCCGTTACGCGCGGGCGGAGCAAAGCGTCGCCCCACGATATTTACCGGGCGTTAAGTCCTTCCCCCTAACCATCCGAGAAAGGGCTCCGATAAGCGGGGTCCGCTTGCCTGGGTGGAACATGTCGAACGAAAAGAAGCGGGGCTTCGCGAAGAAGCTCTCGCTGAACGCCAAGATTCTGATCTCCGTCGTCACCGCCTTGGTGGCGGGGCTTGCAATCACGACCTTCTTCATCTCGGATCGCAGCGCGGGGATCACCCGTGACCTCTCCGAGCAGAACGGCAAGCAGATCGCGGCGACGGTCGCCGCCGACGTCCAGCGCGACCTCAATGTCGCCATGCGTGTCACCGAGACGATGCGCGATGCTTTCGTCGGCCTCTACACCGCCGGCAACAAGGACCGGGCAGCCTATCTCGCGATGCTGGAAAGCGCGGTCAAGGCCAATCCGCAATACGTCGCGGTCTGGACCGCCTGGGAACCGAACGCCTTCGACGGCAAGGACGCCGAGTTTGCCAATGCCGACGGCAAGGCGACTTTCCCCGGCGCCAAGGCGCATGACGCTACCGGGCGTTTCGTGCCCTATGTCTTCGCCGCCCCCGGCGGCTTCGATCTCGCCCCGCTGACCGACTACGACAAGCCCGGCGCCGGTGACTATTACTTGCTGGCGCAGAAATCCGGCAAGCAGCAGGTCATTGAGCCTTATGCCTATCAGGTCGGCGACAAGACCGTGATCATGACCAGCCTGGTGACGCCGATCGTGATCGACGGCAAGACGCTGGGCGTGGTCGGCCTCGACCTCGACCTCGCCGCGATCCAGGAGCGGCTGGCCAAGGTCAAGCCGTATGAGACCGGATCGGTTTCGCTGATCTCGGCCGCCGGCAACTGGGCGGCGTTTGGCGATCCGCAATGGGTGATGAAGCCGATCGAGCAGCAATCCCAATCCCTGGCCGCGGCGAAGGACGCGATCATCAAGGGAGAGGTGTTCGAGTTCGCGGATTTCTCCAACAGCCTGCAGACCGACGTGCTCCGCGCCTTCGTGCCGGTCGAGATCGGCACCACCGGTACGCCCTGGTCGGTGATGGTGAACCTGCCGCAGGACAAGATCCTGGCGCCGGCCCGCAACCTCACAACCTCCACCGTCATCGCCGCCGCCATCCTGGTGTTGGTCCTGTCGGGCATCGTCGCCTGGCTGGTCCGCTCGCTGGTAACCCGCCCGGTCGGCGGCCTCACCAAGGCGGTGCAGACCCTGGCCGACGGCAACACCACCATCACCGTTCCCGCCACCGAGCGCGGCGACGAGCTGGGCGTCATGGCCCGCGCCGTCGAGTTCTTCCGCCAGAAGCTGATCGAGATCGATGAGCTTCGGGCCAAGACCGCCGCCGCGGAACAGGAATCCGCCGCGGCGCGCCGCAAGGGCATGCTGGAGCTTGCCGACAGCTTCGAATCCAGCGTGAAGGGCGTCGTCGAGGCGGTCTCCGCCTCCGCCGTCGAGCTCGAAGCCAGCGCCAAGTCGATGTCCTCGGTGGCCGAGGAAGTGACCCGCCAATCGACCGCGGTCTCGGCCGCGACCACCCAGGCTTCTGCCAACGTCTCGACCGTCGCCGCGGCTTCGGAAGAGATGTCGGCCTCGATCGCCGAGATCAGCCGCCAGGTGGCGGCGAGCTCGGGTGCCGCGCACAGCGCGGTCGGCGAGACCGATTCCGCCGCCAACACCGTCCAGGAGCTGGCCAAGGCCGCCGAGGAGATCGGCGACATCGTGCGCCTGATCAGCGACATCGCCGGGCAGACCAACCTGCTCGCCCTCAACGCGACCATCGAAGCCGCCCGCGCCGGCGATGCCGGCAAGGGCTTCGCCGTGGTCGCTTCCGAGGTGAAGAGCCTCGCCACCCAGACCGGCCGCGCCGCCGAGGACATCACCAGCCGCATCCAGCGCATCCAGTCGGTGACCGGCGATGCGGTGAAGGCGATGGACGGCGTGCGCTCGACCATCAGCCGGGTCGAGGAGATCGCCACCACCATCGCCTCGGCGGTGGAGGAGCAGTCGGCGGCCACCCGCGAGATCTCCGGCAATGCCGGCCAGGCCGCCGCGGGCACCGACGAAGTCGCCCGCAACGTCGAGCGCGTGAAGAACGCGGCCGGCGACGCCGGCAGCGCAGCCGGTCAGGTCCTGGAAGCCTCCGGCGAGCTCGCGCAGCAATCCGAGGCGCTGCGGCGCGAGGTGGACTCCTTCATTGCACGGGTGCGCGCGGGCTGACGGACAAGGACCGCCGCCGACGGCGATACGAGCCGCTAGGACGCCGTGTCCTTCGGCGGCTGGTCCTTCGCCGCGGCAGCGGTCCTTTGCCTATCATAGAAGCCGCCGCATTCCTTGGCCGCCAGCACCATGAACTCGGCGGCGTGGAACGGGAAATTGGTATCGATGGCGCGCCGGGCGAACTGGTCGAGCATCCTCAGCCGATAGGCCTTCTGCGCGATGCCGATCATGGAGATGTCGTTCAGAAATCTCTCGCGCGTCACGGCGTGGAGCTCGCACCAGCGCGAAGCCGGCGGATGATTGCCGGCCGGGTTGTACTCGTGAACCTGCTGGCGGGTGATCTCGATGCCGAACCGCGCCTTTACCGCCGCAGCCACCTGGGTGGGCGTTTCGTAGCGCGCCAGGCCGCGCACGATGAACTCCTTGATCTCGTCGGTGAGGATCGCCATCGGTTCTCCGTCCTGTCGGGGCTGGGTCGGGGTTGCAGGTTCCTGTCGGGGTCCGGTCGGGGTCATCGATTCCTGTCGGGGTCCAGTCGGGGTTGCCGATTCCTGTCGGGGTCCGGTCGGGGTTGGGAGCGGGTTTCGGTTCAGCCAGCCGGTGAGGACCTGCGCGAGATCGACCTCGGTGTGGAAATTCGCCCGCACCAAGTCGGCGATCAGGGACGGCGGATCATCCCGGGCCAAGCGTTGAAGGATGAACGCCTCTATCTCGTCGTCGAGGGCGGGCATCGGCGCTTGGCTCGGTCCGGGTTGGATCCTGGTCGCCTGTTCGGTTGGGAGATGCTTTGTCAGTCCAGTCAGTCTCGTGGGCATAGGAGGCCTCTCACGCGAGCGGCGCGCGCGGCGTCGGTCGCATTTGGTTGTGCCGAATGGGGACGCGGCACCGTGGTGCCGGAAAGCACAAAGCTCCGCGAAGCGGCGCTGCAGCAGGCGTCATCGAACTGCGAAGCGCAGTCTAGTTCGTTTTTTGTTCTTTTGCAAGTTTCTCGGGCGAATTCAAGCTCTTAGGCCGAATTCGGAAGGAAAGCGCCCTCGGACCCTACCCGGCCTTGCGCTTGGCGAGCACTTCATCCAGCCATTCGGTGCGCATCTCCGGGACCGAGGAGATCAGGCGCTCGGTATAGGGATGGAACGGCGGGTTGAAGATCTGCGGGGTGGGACCCTGCGCCACGATCTCGCCGCGCAGCATGACCGCGGTGCGGTGCGCGATGCGGCGCACGATGCCGAGGTCGTGGGTGATGAAGAGATAGGCGACGCCCAATTCGTCCTGCAGCTTCTTCAGGAGCTTCAGCACGCCGTCGGCGACCAGCTGGTCGAGGGCAGAGGTCGGCTCGTCGCAGATGATGAGGTCGGGCTCGGCCGCCAGCGCACGGGCGATCGAGACGCGCTGCTTCTGGCCGCCGGAGAGCGCCGTCGAGAGACGGCCGGCATAGTCGACCGGCAGGCCGACCTCGACCAGCAGTTCCGCGACGCGCTTATCGACCTCAGCCTTGGAGCGGCCGAAATAGAGCTGGATCGGCCGGCCGATGATCTCGCCGATGGTCTGGCGCGGGTTCAAGGCCACGTCCGGCTGCTGGTAGATGAACTGGATGCGGCGGAGCTCGTCCTTGCTGCGGTCCTTCAAAGCCGGCGGCAGCTCCTTGCCGTTGAACTTCACCGAGCCGGATTTGCGTGGCAGCAGGCCGAGGATCAGCCGCGCCAGCGAGCTCTTGCCGGAGCCGGATTCGCCCACCACGGCGACCGTCTCGCCCTTGGCGACGTTGATCGAGACATTGTTGACCGCAACGAAGGTCTCGTAGACGCCGACCGCATCCACGACTGAGAGGACCGCGTTGCTCTCGTCCACCGCCTCGAGCTGGCTCAGGTGGTCGGCCTCCTTGCGCTCGGAGACCAGCGCGCGGGCGTAGTCGGTGTTGGGCGCGCCGAGGATCTGCTTGGTTTCGCCGAGCTCGACCATCTTGCCGTGGCGCAGCACCATGATCCGGTCGCTGACCTGGGCGACCACGGCGAGATCGTGGGTGATGTAGAGCGCCGCGGTATTGTATTCGTGAATGAGCTTCTTGATGAGGGCCAGCACCTCGATCTGCGTCGTCACGTCGAGGGCGGTGGTCGGCTCGTCGAAGACCAGGATGTCGGGGCGGCAGGACATCGCCATGGCCGTCATGGCGCGCTGCAGCTGGCCGCCGGAAACCTGGTGCGGATAGCGCTGGCCGAAGGTCTCCGGCTTCGGCAAATCAAGGGCGCGGAACAGCTCCAGTGCCCAGGCCTTGGCCTCTTCGCGGGACATGATGCCGTGCTTGACCGGCATCTCGATCACCTGGTCGATGATCTTGTGCGCCGGGTTGAACGAGGCGGCGGCGCTCTGTGCGATATAGGCGATCCGCCGGCCGCGCATCTCGCGCCGGCCTTCCGCGGAGAGATCGCGGATGCTGACGCCATCGATTTCGACCTTGCCCCCGGTGATGCGACACCCGCCTCGCGAATAGGCCATGGCACCCAGGCCAATGGTGGACTTGCCGGCGCCGCTCTCGCCGATCAGGCCCAAGACCTCGCCGCGCTTCAGTTCCAGCGAGACATTGTCCACCAGCACCAGGCCATGGATCGATTCGATCCGCAGGTCGGTGATCTTCAGCACCTGGTCGGTCTTGCCGGCCGTGCTCGCGCCTTCCGCCATCCCCATGCTGACCGACTCCCCCTACATTTCCGCCGAGGCGCCGGACGGGCGCGCGTTGATCGAGAGGATCCAATCGACGATCAGGTTGACGCCGATGGTCATCAGCGCGATCGCCGCCGCCGGCCAGAGCGGCGCCATGCCGCCGAAGCCCAGCGCCTTGGCATTCTCCTTCACCATGCCGCCCCAGTCGGCCAGCGGCGGCTGCACGCCGAGGCCGAGGAAGGACAAGGCGGCCACGAACAGGAAGTTGAAGCAGAAGCGCAGGCCGAATTCCGAGATCATCGGCGGCAGGGCGTTGGGCAGGATCTCGCGGCGGATGATCCACCAGGTGCCCTCGCCCCTGAGCCGCGCCGCCTCGACATATTCCAGCACCACGATGTTCATGGCGACCGAGCGCGAGAGCCGGAACACGCGGGTGGAATCAAGGACCGCGATCACGAAGACCAGCACCGTCAGCGAGCCGATCACCGAGGTGAACAGCGAGCCGAACAGCGACAGAATGATCAGCGCGAAGATCAGCAGCGGGATCGAGAGCATGACGTCGACGATCCGCGACAGGATCTGGTCCACGATCTTGCCGCCGACCACGGCCCAGAGCCCCATGACGATGCCGATCGCGAAGGAGAGGATGGTCGTCACGAAGGCGATGCCGATGGTGGTGCGGGCGCCGTAGATCACGCGGGTCAGGAGGTCGCGGCCGATCTGGTCGGCGCCGAACCACATGACGGCGGTCGGCGGCGCATAGGATTCCGCAATCGTCTCCGCCTCGCCGTAGGGCGCCACCAGCGGGCCGAACAAGGCCATCAGGATGAAGAAGGCCACGATGGCGATGCCGACCCAGGCGGTGGGCGTCGGTTTGTGTCCGAAGATGCGCATGTTTCCCCGTCCCCTCTTCGGCTCTACCGCGGCTTCCGCAAGCGCGGATTGACCAGGATGCTCAAGACGTCGGCGACCGTGTTCAGGATCACGAAGGCGGCGGCGAAGACCAGGCCGCAGGCCTGCACCACCGGCAGATCGCGCTTGCTGACGCCATCGACCATGAACTGGCCGATTCCCGGATAGACGAACACCGATTCGATGACCACCACGCCGACGATCAGATAGGCGAGGTTCAGCGCCACCACGGTGATGATCGGCGCCGCCGCATTGGGCAGCGCGTGCACGAAGATCACGCGCGCCCGGCTCAGCCCCTTCAGGAAAGCCATCTCGATATAGGGCTGCGACATGATCGCCAGCACCGAGGAGCGAGTCATGCGCAGCATATGCGCGGTCACCAGCAGGGTGAGGCAGACCGCCGGCATGGCCACGACGTAGATCCGCTTGTCGAAGGGCATGCTGTTGTAGACCGTCGCCAGCGACGGGAACCAGCCGAGCTGCACCGAGAAGAAGAAGATGAAGAGATAGCCGAGGAAGAATTCCGGCATCGAGATGGCGGCCAGCGAGACGATGTTCGCGGTCTTATCGACCCACTTGCCTTCCTTGATCGCGGCCAGGATGCCGAGGCCGACCGCAAGCGGCACGGCGATGAGCGCCGCGTAGCCGGCCAGGAACAGCGTGTTGAACAGTTTCGGCGACATGGTCTTGACGATGTCGCGCTTGTTGGTGAGGGCGACGCCGAAGTCGCCCTGGATCGCGCCGCCCAGCCATTGCAGGTAGCGCAGGTAGGCCGGCTGGTCGAGGCCGAGCTCCTTGCGGAACACTGCCACGGTCTCCGGCGTGGCGCCCTGCCCGAGCACCGCCGTGGCGACGTCGCCCGGCAGGATCTCGGTGGCGGCGAAGACGAGGATACTGACGCCGAGCAGCGTCAGCAGTCCGAGGACAACCCGAATCGCAATAGTTCTTCCCATCGCGCCGTCCCCCTTGGACTGCCGATCAACACATCAGGAAATATGAATACCGAGTACCGGCCAGAACAACCGACATCGACACTGGCTCGCGCGCGGAGCCGGGCTTTGGACCCGGCTCCGCCACGATCGGCCCGCTTACGCGAACCAGCCCTTTTCCGCGGCCCGGTTGTCGTCCAGGTCGTAACGGCTGTGCGGCTTGATGCCTGCGACTTTGCTCGAGTAGCCGTCGAGATAGTCGGTGATGGCGAAGCAGATGAAGCCGCCGTCGTCGGCGATCATCTCCTGGGCCTTCCAGTACATCTCCTTGCGCTTGGCCTGGTCGGTCTCGGCGCGGGCCTGCTTGATGAGCGTCTGGAACTCCGGCACCTTCCAGTTGGTGTCGTTCCAGTCCGAGGCCTCGCCGAACACCTGGGTGAACGACTGGTCGGCCGACATGCGACGGCCCCAATACACGGCGCAGAACGGCACCTTGAGCCAGACGTTGTCCCAGTAACCGTCGCCCGAGACCTTCTTCACGTTGAGCGGAACGCCGGCCTTCTTCGCCGACTCCTGGAACAGCTGGGCGCAATCGACCGCCGAGTTCCAAGCGCCTTCCGAGGTCTGCAGATCGATCGGCATGGACACGCCGGCCTTCTTGAAGTGGAAGGCGGCCTTGTCCGGGTCGTACTTCATCTGCGGCATGGCGGTGTTGTAGAACGGGTTCAGGGCGTCGAGGTTGTGGTCGTTGCCCGGAACGGCGAAGCCGCTGTAGACCTGCTCGATGATCTTCTCGCGGTCGATCGCATACTTGAGCGCGGTGCGGAGATCCTTGTTGGTGTAGGGATCGTCGGTCACCCGGGTCACGAAGCAGTAGCGGTTGCCGGTGCCCTTGGTGCGGACGATCTGGAGGTTCTTGTCCTCCATCAGCTTCTTCACGGTGCGCGCGTCGAGGCGGTTGGCCGCGTCGATCTCGTTCGACTGCAGCGCCGCGGTGCGGGCCGCTTGGTCCTGGATGTTGCGGATCTCGACCGCGTCGAAGTTGCCGCGGCCCGGCTTCCAGTACTCGCCGTCGCGCTTCTTGAAGCCCAAACGGACGCCGTATTCCGGATCGCCGTCCAGCTCATAGGCACCGGTGCCGACCAGGTGATCCCAGTCGTTGAAGTCCTTCGGCACCACGATCAGGTGGTAGTCGCCGAGGATGACCGGGAAGTCGGCGTTGCCATCGGCCAGCGTGATCGCGACCTGGTTCTTGTTGAGCGCCTTGATCTCGCTGATCTGCTCGAGAATGCCCTTGGCCGGCGACTTGGTCTCGCCGCGGTGGATCTGGATCGAGTAGATGCAGTCGTCGGCGTCGAGCGTCTTGCCGTTGGAGAAGGTGATGTCCTTGCGGACGTTGAAGATCCACTCCTTGGCGCCGGGCTTCACTTCCCAGCTCTCGAACAGCTCGCCGGTCGGCTGGCCCTTCTCGTCGAACTCGACCAGGTTGTTGCAGACGGTCAGCGACGCATGGATCATCACCGAGTCAGCATAGGTGCGCGGATCGAGCGAGTCCGACGGCGAGCCGCCTTCCATGCCGAGGCGGAACAGACCGCCCTTGTTCGGCGTGGCGGCGTAGCCGGCCGAGCTCAGAATGCCCGAAGCCAGCGTCGTGGTGATGCCAAGGGCGGCCGCGCGACGCATAAAGTCGCGCCGGCTGATCTTTCCCTCAACGGCAGCAAGTTGCAGTTCGTCCCAGCGATTCATGCTCTCCCTCCTGTTTGCCGCAAACGACACTATGTCGGAGCGGCGTCTGTTGCGTGACGGTTTTGCGGGCGAGGCCCGGGCCGTTCTTAATAACCACTATGCAGAAAGACCCAACCCGTCGCAATAAGCCTCAGCCGGCATTCCAAGAACTCACCTACCCATACGCGTTCCTGATGCGCCGCCACCGATAGCACCTGCTTCGTGCCAATCGGATGACTCCCAGATACGCCGCCGCCTCCGGCGCCGGATGCGCAAGCGGCCCGATGCGGAAGCGAAGATGTGCGAAAGCCCGCGGCACCGCCGCGCTGTCGCTCCGCCTGTATTTTCCAAGCCCCTCGGCGAACCCTGTTGCCCCGGGTTCGATCTGCCATCCCTGTGCTTAACCCTTTATGCCGTATGGGTCTGGCGCGATTGCGCAATTGCGACATGGGCGTTAGATTGAGCGACATAGGGTGCCGGGGAGCCCCGAATGTCTCCCGCAACGCCGCAAACGGGACGGGACCTGCCTGCCATGCTGGCCATGCCGGCGATCGAAGCGCCCCAGACGCTGGGATTCCTGCTGCTGTCGCAGTTCTCAATGATGGCCTTCGTCTCCGCCGTCGAGCCGCTGCGCGTGGCCAACCGGCTGGCCGGCCGCGAACTCTATCGCTGGGAGATCGTCTCGCGCGACGGCAAGTCGGTGGAGGCGTCGAACGGCATGTCGCTGGTCGCCGACCGCGCGCTGGACGATGCCCCGCTCTATCCCATGCTGGTGATCTGCGCCGGCTTCGAGCCGGAGCGGCATTACGACCGGCGCATCAAATCCTGGCTGCTGAAGCTCTCCGGCGCCGGCGCCGATCTCGGTGCCATGGACACCGGCAGCTTCATCCTGGCCCGGGCCGGGCTGCTCGACGGCTACCGCGCCACCACCCATTGGGAGAGCCTGGATTCCTTCCGCGAGACCTTCCCCAAGGTCGAGGTCGAGAACGCCCTCTTCATCATCGACCGCAACCGGCTGACCTGCGCCGGCGGCACCGCGGCGCTCGACATGATGCTGCACCTCATATCGCTGCAGCATGGCCACCGGCTGGCGACCGCGGTCTCGGAGCAGTTCATCCATGCCCAGATCCGCGACCCGCTGGACCGCCAGCGCATGGAGCCCCGGGTGCGCCAGGGCATCAGCCATAGCGGCCTCGCCCGCGCCATCGCGCTGATGGAAAGCAATCTAGAGGACCCGCTCGACGCCGAGAAGCTGGCCGACGCCGCCGGCCTGTCGCTGCGCCAGCTCGAGCGGCTGTTCCACAAGCATTTCAACATGGCGCCGCGGCGCTATTACCTCGATCTCCGGCTGCAGCGCGCCCGGGCGCTGCTGCAATATACCGACATGCCGGTGGTCGAGATCGCGGTCGCCTGCGGTTTCGGCAGCGCGGCGCATTTCTCGCGGAGCTACCACGCCTGGACCGGCAAGGCCCCCTCCAGCGAGCGCCGCCGCGTCGAAGCCGGGATCATGCCGGCCTTGCGCTGAGCCGTGGCCGCCCGAGGCCCGCGGCAGGTCAAGCCTAGTCCGCTCCGTTACGGTAAATAGCGCGTCCGTACTCCCCCCTTGGCGCCCGATCGCCTAGTCGTCGAACTGGGTTGCTCGGCTCGGGACCAGGCCGAGGATCGGGGAAGGGCATGCTCTGGAACCAGTGGTACAGCCTGAGAAGCTACGTGCGATCGTCGCTCTGGATCGTGCCGTTTCTGGCCGTGTTGCTCTACGTCGTGGCGATCCGGGTGGTCGGGACGATCGAGGGGCTGGTGCCCTGGCAGCCCGACTGGTTCCTGGGCCCGGCCGGACCGCGGGTGGTGGTCCAGACCATCGTCAACCTCACCCTGACCTTCCTGATCTTCACCCTCGGCTCGCTGCTGGTGGCGATCCAGGTGGCGGGCGGCCAACTCACTCCCCGGATCATCGCCTCCACCCTGCTCAGCAACAACGCGCTGCGCGGCATCATCGGCCTGCTGATTTTCACCTTCCTGTTCGCCATGGGGACCTCGGCCCGGCTGGAGTCGGGGCCGGCCCAGCTTTCCTCGCTGATCGCCGCCCTGCTCGGGCTCGCGTCGCTCGCCGCCTTCCTGTTCCTGATCGACTACGGCGCCCGGATGCTGCGGCCGGTCAGCGTCCTCTGGCTGGTCGGCGAGAAGGGCCGCGCCGCCATCCGCGACGTCTATCCGCAACGCCTGGCGGCGGACGGCGCGCCACCGCGGGCCGGCGCTGCGCTGCCGCCGCCGCGCCAGGTGGTCACCCATGAGGGGCATTCCGCGATCCTGCTGGCGATCAACCTGAAGGCGATCATGGCGCTGGCGCGCCGGGCCGATGCGGTGATCGAGCTGGTGCCGATGGTCGGCGACTTCGTCGGTTCCGACGAGGCGTTGTTCCGGGTCTATGGCGGAAGCGCCCCCGTCGACGAGCGACTGCTGCGCGGGACGGTCGCCTTCGGGCCGGAGCGCACCATCGACCAGGATGCCACCTTCGCCTTCCGGATCGTGGTCGATATCGCGATCAAGGCGCTGTCGGCGGCGATCAACGACCCGACCACCGCCGTGCTGGCGATCGACCAGCTGCAGCGCCTGCTGCGCGCCGTCGGGCTGCGCCAGCTCCGCAACGACGAGAATTACGACCCCGCCGGCGCGCTGCGGGCGATCGCCCGCACCCCGAACTGGGAAGACTTCGTCCATCTGACCTTTGCCGAGATCCGGCTCTATGGCGCGGGGAACTTCCAGATCTCGCGGCGCTTGCGGGCCATGATCGAAAGCCTGATCGAGATCCTGCCGCCGTCGCGCCATCCCGCGCTCCAGCACGAGCTCGAGCTGCTGGACCGTGCCCTCACAAAGCTGCACGAGTTTCCCGAAGACCTCGCCGTCGCCCGCCTTTCCGACCCGCAGGGCCTCGGCGGCCGCTCGGTCGGCAAACCAGCGAATGGAGGATGAAGTTGCGCCGCGGACCGGTCATCCACCGTTATCTCGATCCCGGCGACGCGCTGGGCGAGGTGATGTTCGGCATCATCATGACGCTCACCTTCACTGTCGGCGCGCGCTTCTTCCTCGCCAAGGGCGAGTTCGACCGCCAGGATCTCATCGTCGGCGCGATCGGCTGCAACATCGCCTGGGGCATCATCGATGCCGTGCTCTACGTCGTGGGCAACCTGTTCTTCCGCAGTCAGCGCGCCATGTTCTTCCGCACCTTGCGCGAGACCACCGACGACAAGGCGGCGCTGGCGGCCGTCGCCGATCAGTTCGGGCTGGAGGACCAGCCGCTGAACATCGCCGACGCCGAGCGCGATGAGCTCTACCGCTCGATCCTGGCGCTCGGCCGGCGCGCCACGCCGGCGCGGATCAAGGTCACGCGCGAAGACCTGGTCGCCGCCTTCATCATCTTCGTTCTGGTGACCTTCACCGCCATTCCCTGCGCCATCCCCTTCTTCATCATTGCCGACGAGAGCCTCGCGCTCCGCGTCTCCAACGGCATCCAGGTCGCCCTGCTGTTCATCGGCGGCTACCGCTGGGGTTCCTACACCGACATCGCGCCCTGGAAAGTCGGGCTGACGGTGGCGGTCCTGGGCATCGGCATGTGCATGATCAACGTGGCGCTCGGCGGCTAGGCTTCCCCCGGCGGCTCCCCGGCGGAAACCGACAATGGCTTGTCGGGATTCCTCACGCCATGCCCTCGCCCGGAGCCGACCATCCCGCCACGATTCTTGGGAGGGACAGCATGAACTACGAAGTGATCGTTACCTGCGCGGTGACCGGCGCCGGTGACACCGTCGGCAAGCATCCGGCCATTCCGGTGACGCCGAAACAGATCGCCGACGCGGCGATCGAGGCCGCGAAAGCCGGCGCCACCGTCGCCCATTGCCATGTCCGCGACCCGGAGACCGGCAAGGGCTGCCGCGACGTCAACCTCTACAAGGAGGTGGTGGACCGGATCCGCTCCTCGGGCACCGACATCATCATCAACCTGACCGCCGGCATGGGCGGCGATCTCGAGATCGGGGGCGGCGAGGATCCGTTCAAGTTCGGCAAGGCGACCGATCTCGTCGGCCCGCTGGAGCGCCTGGCGCATGTGGAAGCGCTGCTGCCGGAGATGTGCACGCTCGATTGCGGCACACTCAATTTCGGCGACGGCGACTACACCTATATCTCGACCCCGAACATGCTGCGCGCCGGCGCCAAACGCGTGAAGGAGCTCGGCGTGAAGCCGGAGCTCGAGATCTTCGACACCGGTCACCTGTGGTTTGCCAAGCAGATGGTGAAGGAAGGCCTGTTCGACGGCGCGCCGCTGTTCCAGCTCTGCCTCGGCATTCCCTGGGGTGCGGAAGCCAACACCACCACGATGAAGGCGATGGTCGACAACCTGCCGGACGGCGCGCTCTGGGCCGGGTTCGGCATCGGCCGCATGCAGATGCCGATGGTCGCGCAGGCGATGCTCTTGGGCGGCAACGTCCGGGTCGGCCTCGAGGACAACATCTGGCTCGACAAGGGCGTGCATGCGTCGAACGGGTCGCTCACCGAGCGCGCCTGCGAGATCATCACGCGTCTGGGCGCCCGCCCGCTCACCCCGGCGGAAGGCCGCAAGAAGCTCGGCCTGAAGGCCAGGAACTGAGGTTTGAGATCATGGCATTGATTGCAGCGAAGGATATCAAGACCGCCGCCATCCTCGGCGCCGGCGTCATCGGCAGCGGCTGGGCCTCGCGTTTCCTGGCGAATGGTCTGGATGTGGTCGCCTGGGATCCCGGCAAGAATGCCGAAGCGACCCTGCGCGCCAACGTCGCCAATGCCTGGCCGGCGCTGACCAAGGTCGGCCTGAAGCCCGGCGCCTCGCAGGACCGGCTGAAATTCGTCTCGACCATGGAAGAAGCGGTGAAGGATGCCGACTTCGTCCAGGAAAGCGCGCCGGAGAACGAGGCACTGAAGGTGAAGATGCACGCCCAGGCGACCGCGGCGGCAAAGCCCGGTGCGATCTTCGGCTCTTCGACCTCGGGCCTGCTGCCGTCGGACTTCTACAAGGAAGCGAAGCACCCGGAGCGCTGCCTGGTCGGCCATCCGTTCAACCCGGTCTATCTCCTGCCGCTGGTCGAGGTCTGCGGCTCGAAGTGGACCACGGACGAGGCCAAGCAGATCGCGATCGAATTCTACAAGTCGCTCGGCATGCGACCGCTTCACGTGCGCAAGGAAGTCCCGGGCTTCCTCGCCGACCGC
Organism: Dongia sp. agr-C8; assembly: GCF_054658695.1. Taxonomy (NCBI): domain Bacteria; kingdom Pseudomonadati; phylum Pseudomonadota; class Alphaproteobacteria; order Rhodospirillales; family Dongiaceae; genus Dongia; species Dongia sp. agr-C8. The sequence goes on along the minus strand of NZ_BAAGHZ010000004.1, from coordinate 189,618 downwards.
CTGCTCGAGGCGGTCTGGCGCGAAGGCATGCATATGATCAACGACGATTACTGCACCACCGGCGAATTGGACGACGCGATCCGCTTCGGCTTCGGCATCCGCTGGTCGTTCTTCGGCATGTACATGATCTATCACATGGCGGGCGGCGACGCCGGCATGCGCCACTTCCTGGCCCAGTTCGGCCCGGCGCTGGAACTGCCCTGGACGCATTTGAAGGCGCCGAAGCTGACCGACGAGATCATCGACAAGATCGTCGACGGCACCGAGAAGCAGGCCGGCACGCATTCGATCAAGGAGCTGGAGCGGCTGCGCGACGACTGCATCATCGACGTGATCGCCGCGATCACCAACGCGAAGGCGCGGCACGGCTGGAAGTACGAGGATTAATGTGGCGCTCCTCACGCTTCATCGCGCGGTCGTGCAGCCCGGTTGGGTGGATTACAACAACCACTTGAACGACGGCTATTACACGGTGATCTTCAGCGATGCGACCACCGCGCTGATGGCACATATCGGCCTCGGGCCGGAAGAGCGCGCGGCCACCAACCACACGCTGTTCACCCTCGAGATGCACACCAATTACATGCTCGAGGTGAAAGGCGGCGCCGAGGTGCGGATCGACACGCAGCTCATTGCCTATGATGCGAAAAGGCTGCACATCTTCCACACCATGCACCGCGGCAACGAGGCCGAGATCGTCGCCACCAACGAGCAGATGCTGATGTCGATCGACATGAGCGGACCGAAGGGCGCGCCCTGGCTGCCGCCGGTGCTGGGCCGGATCGACGACATCTGGCGCCTGCACCGGGACCTGCCGCGGCACAAGAACGCCGGCCGTTCGATCGGGCTACCGCCGAAGAAGGACTGAGCCATGGATTTCGGCCTCACCGAAGAGCAGCGCATGCTGGTGGACACGGTCCGCGCTTTCGTCGACGCGGAGCTGGTGCCTCACGAGAACGAGGTCGAGAAGACCGACGCGGTGCGGCCGGAGCTGATCCAGCAGATCCACGAACGCGCCCAGGCGACCGGGCTCTATGCCGCCAACATGCCGGAGGAACTCGGCGGCGGCGGGCTCGACCATGTCGCCTTCACCCTGATGGAGCGCGAGCTGGGGCGCACCAGCTTCGCCCTGCAATACGCGGTGCACCGGCCGAGCAACATCCTCAGGGCCTGCAACGCAGAGCAGCAGCAGCGCTACCTGCTCCCCACGATCCGCGGCGAGCGGATCGAATGCCTCGGCATCACCGAGCCCAATGCCGGCTCGGACGTGAAGTCGATGGCGACGCGCGCGGTGCAGGACGGCGACGACTTCGTCATCACCGGCACCAAGCATTTCATCTCCTATGCCGATGTCGCCGACTACATCATCCTGTTCGCGGCTTCCGGCGTGCAGGACACCCCGCGGGGACCGAAGAAGCTGATCACCAGCTTCCTGATCGACAAGGACACGCCGGGCCTGACCGTCACCAAGGGCTCGCGCTCGGTCAGCCATCGCGGCTTCCACCACTGCGAGCTCGCCTTCGACAAGGCGCGGGTGCACAAGCGCCAGGTGCTGGGCGAAGTGCACAAGGGTTTCGACGTCGCCAATACCTGGCTCGGCGCCACGCGATTGACCGTCGCGGCACAATGCGTCGGGCGTGCACAAAGGGCGCTGGAGATGGCGACGCAATGGGCCGCCACGCGCAAGCAGTTCGGCCAGGCCATCGGCAAGTTCCAGGGCACCTCGTTCAAGCTCGCCGACATGGCGACCGAGATCGAATGCGCGAACCTGATCGTGCTGCAGACCGCCTGGAAGACCGAGCAGGGCACGGCGCAGGACCAGGATTATGCGATGGCCAAGCTGTTCGCGACCGAGATGCTGGCGCGAGTCACCGACAACGCGGTGCAGATCTTCGGCGGCATGGGGCTGATGGAGGAGACCGGCGTCGAGCGCCTCTGGCGCGACGCGCGGGTCGAGCGGATCTGGGACGGCACCTCGGAGATCCAGCGCCACATCATCTCGCGGGCGCTGCTGCGGCCGCTGGAGAACTGACTTCAATCGTCATGCCCGGGCGCAGCGGACGAATGCCCGCATTCGCGGACGGGGCCGCGCATCTGGTTCCAAGCTGCGCGAGATTGCCGGGTCAAGCCCGGCAATGGCGGTGGATTATTGCCGCGCCGTCCGGACCACGCGGTCCTTGGCGACCGCGAGATCTTCCTTCAGCCAGGCGACCGCCGCTTCGATCTTGCGCTGCTCGACCAGTTCCATCAACGCCATCTCGTCGCCGGCCCAATCGTCCATGACGCCGTACTGCCCCCACTGCGGCAGCAGATAGCGCACCAGAAGATTGTGGTGTTGCTCGATCAGCGCGAGCAGGCGCGGCCGCCCCGCGCGGCGATACAGGGCGCGGTGGAAGTCCCAGTGGTCGGCGACCACCTGGCGGAGATCGCGGGTCTTGCCCGACCGCGCCAGTGCTTCGCGCGCCGCCGCGAAGTCGGCTTCCGTGAGGTGCGGGATCGACAGTTCCAGCGCGCGCGGCTCGAGCAGCGTGCGCAGGTCCATGATCTCGATGAAGTCCTCGTTGTTCGTCGGTGCGACGACGATGGTCTTGCTGCCCTCCTGGACCACCAGGCCTTCGGCCAGCAGCATCTTCACCGCGTCCCGCGCCGGCATCGGCGAGAAGCCGAACTTCGCCGCAAGGTCGCGCTGGGTGACCCGGGTATGCGGCGCGAGCTCGCCGGAAAGAATCTGTTCGCGCAGCGCCTGGGCGATGGTCTGCGCGGTGTTGAGGGTTGCTGGCTCACCGGACATCGGCTGGCGCGCTCCTGGGACTATACACCTTGAATGGTCTCGCCTAAAACGGGCATACCCCAGTCATGTGATATACCAAGGTTGCAACTTCGTCCAGCATGGATCACCTCGCTGCACCAGCGAGGTGAGATAACAAGTTGAACTTCAACGTTTTTCAAACCCATGCAGGAGCACTATCCCATGAATGATTCAACCGGTCTTTCGACCGTCCCGAGCCAATCAAATCAGGCTTTTACGCCTATTTCCGCTCCAGAGACCGAGGTGGAGTCGGCCACCCTCCGGATCGAGTCCCATCCCGGCATGTTCGCACTCCGGCGTTTCGGGGAGCAATTGCGCAAGCGGCCGCTCGATGCCGCGGGTCTCCAGCTCTTCTTTGCCTCGACCGGGGAGTTCTTCCGCGAGGTGCCGGGCGGGATTCTCGCGCTGGCGTTGCGGCTGACCGACGACTGGATGCCGCAGGCGCGGTTCGGCGCCGTCGAGAAGGGCGCGCAGATCCTCTATTCCGCGGTGGACGAGTTCGGCCTGCACCAGCTACGGCGCGGCGTGCAGGCTTCGCATCACGCCTTCTTCCTCGATACCGCGGCGGCCTTCGGCGTGACGCGGGCCGCACTGGACGATCCGGTCGGGATTACCCAGGCCGCCCGAGAGATGGCGGCGCTGACCGCCCTCTTCTATCGCCGCCGTCCGCTCGGTGAGAGCCTCGGCTTCCACCTGGCCTCGGAATTGACCTCGGATGTCGAATTCACGCTCTGCCTCGAGGGGCTGCAGGCGCATGCGGCGCATTACGGCCTCTGCGGACCGGACGATCCGAAGCTCGGCTTCTACTTCATCCACACCCAGGTCGAGCCGATGCATGGCGCGAGCAGCCGCACCGCCGTCCGCGATTATCTGACGCGGCGGCCCGACTGCACGGCCGAGATCACGGCCGGCGCCGACGCCTTCATGGACGGTTATGGACGATTCTTCGCCACGCTGACCGAGCTGATCAGCGCGCCGACCTTGCAGAAGGTCGCCTAGTTTTCCGGAGAGTTGCGGGGCGCGCCGGCGGAAGCCGGCGCGCCGCCAACGTCGTCAGGCCGAGCGCGCGAGGGCGCGGGCGAGATCGGTGATGCGCTTGCGCACCGCTTGGTCGGGGATCTTGTAGTAGGCGCGGACCAGTTCCAGGGTCTCGCGGCGCGCCATCGGGTCGTGCTCCTCGCCGGGCAGGCTCGGCGCCGCGCCGTGCAGCTGGCCGGGACTCTGGCTCTCGACGCCGGCGCTCATTTCCTCGAAGAAATAGCGAATCGGAACGTCGAGCACCCGGGAGAGGTCGAACAGGCGGCTCGAGCTCACGCGGTTGGTGCCACGCTCGTACTTCTGGACCTGCTGGAAGGTCAGTCCGATCTGCTCGGCGAGCCGCTCCTGGCTCATGCCGAGCAGGGTCCGGCGGAGCCGGATACGGTTGCCGACGTGCACGTCGATCGGATTGGGGAAGCCCTTGCTGGCCATGCGGCCGGAGGACTTGCGCTTGCGCACCATAATCTTCTCTCCCTCAGACTGTCTGCGACACCACGTGCCGAGAACAATGAACAAAACCGGACATTCAGCTCGATCGCGGAGGTCGATCGGTCATCCGATCGAGTCGATCCTGCGGGTCCTGATCCCTCTCCGATCGATCAAGTGCCGAACGCGGCGCGTCGGATTCGTCGACGCCGTGGGGTTATACGTTCAATCCAACGGCAACCGGCGGTTACACTATGACAAGACCAAGTCGGGCTTGCAAAAAAAATCGCGACTGTTTCGCCAAGAAATTGCAAATCCCCGAATCCGTCTCACAGCTTGAGGCTGAAGATATAGTTTTGATATTTCAAAAGAGGATCGGCCGCACGGGCTTGCAGGAATCTGTCATTCATTTCCGCCCAGGACTCGAAGACGGCGACGGCATCGGCGCGATGCTGCGAACCAATCATGGTTCGTCCTGCCGCGATCTTATCGATGATTGTCGCGTAATGCTTTCCGATATCTCCAATGAAGGAAGCGCTGCGGGTCGCGGATTGAGCGCGCGAACACAGGATGTAGACTGCTTCCGGCACGTAGGGCGCCACACCGCCGACCTGCGACAGCGTCTCCATGTCAAACAGGACGTCCTCGGCGAAGAGATTGCGCCAACCGCGATCCGAGCCGCGACGGGCGATGCCGTGAAACGAGCCGAAGGCACGCGCGAAGACTGAAAAATTTGCCGGACCGCGGTAGTTTTGCGATGGAATAGACCGCAACTCTCGATCGTTTTCGTCCAGAACCGAGGTTCTACCGAACGCGGCACCAATGGGCGCCGCTGCGCGCATCAGAGCACCGAGATAATTCCGCGACCAGAGATCGTCGGCATCGAGCAGCGCGATCCATTCCCCCTTCGCCGCGGCGAGTGCGCGGTTGCGCGCCGGGCCAGGGCCGGTCGGCGCCGGCACGCCGTCGAGCACGCGGATCCGCGGATCGCGCTTGGCGAAAGCCGCATAATCCGCCGGCTCGTCCGGCGCGATGACGATCTCGAAGTCGGAGAAGTCCTGGGCGAGCACGCTGTCGATCGCCGCGCCCAACGTATCATGGGCGTCGAGCGCGGCGATGATGACGGAAACAGCGGGCATGCGGGCGGGCTAGACGCCGCGGAAATTCGCCTTCCGCTTCTCGGCGAAGGCCTTCACCCCCTCCTTCGCATCCTCCGACTGCACGGCCTTCTCATAGGCCTTCATGGTGCCGCTGCGGATCAGATCGAAGGATTGGCGGACCGACTTGCCGTCCATCTCGCGCAGGCATTCCTTCAGGCCCTGGATGGTGAGCGGCGCGCCGGTCGCGATGATGTCGGCCCATTCGCGCGCGGCATCGAGATGCTTGTCCTTGGGCACCACCTTGTTCACCATGCCGTAGTGATGCGCCTCCTGGGCCGACATGCGCCGGCCGAGCAGGAGGATCTCCATCGCGATGTTGTGCGGCAGCCGCTTGGGCACTCGCTGCACGCCGCCGGAATCCGGCACGATGCCGAGCGGCAATTCGGGCAGTGCGAACTCGACATGCTCGGCGGCGATGATCAGATCGCAGGCGATCGCCAACTCCCAGCCGCCGCCGAAGGCGAGGCCGTTCAGCGCGGCGATCACCGGCTTGTTGAGATCCCAAAGCTCGGTCAGGCCGGCGAAGCTGCCCGGCCCGTAGTCGGTCTCCCACCAGCGGCCGACCAGGTTGTCGCGATCGGCGGCTTTCAGATCCCAGCCGGCGGAGAAGATGCGGTCGCCGGCCGCGGTCATGATGCCGACCCGAAGCTCCGGATCGTCGCGCAACCGCACGAAGGCCTCGCCCAGCGCCTTGCTGGTCGCCACGTCGATCGCATTCGCCTTCGGCCGGTCCAGCGTCACTTCGAGCACATGCCCGCGCTTCACCACCTTGACCGCTTCACTCATCGCACCTTCCTTTCGGATTCATTGGGCAGAATCGTCTTGTTTCGTGTCTATCATGTTGAGCGGCGGGTTGTATCGACATGCGGAAAGGCGACATCGGCAGGGCGCCATCCGACGCTGGAAAGGAACCCAACCGCCAGCCCTCACCCGCCCGGGCCCGATTGCAACCCGCACCAATCGCCGCTAATGATCCCCCCGGGGGAATGGGGCCAATGCCAGAGACATGTCCGAACTGGAATCCCTGATCGAAGCCAGCGCCGCGGGCAACCGGGCCGCTTTCAGCGCGCTCTACGATGCCGCGGCGCCGCAACTATTCGGCCTTGCGCTGCGTATCCTGAAGAGACGCGATTGGGCCGAGGACGTGTTGCAGGAAGCCCTGATCTCGGCCTGGCGCAGCGCCGGTGAATATCGCCGCGAACTCGGCTCGGGCAAGGCCTGGCTGACAGTGATCCTGCGGAACCGCGCGCTCGACCGGCTGCGGCGCGAGAGCACGGCGCGGCTGGAGCCCAGCGGCGACGCTATGCCGGAGGTCGAGGACCCCGCTCCCTCGGCGCTCGATCTCACGATCTCGGGCGAGGCCGCGCGCCGGCTGGCGGCTTGCCTGGAGCAGCTGGAGGAGGTTCAGAAGCGCGCGATCCTGCTGGCCTATTTCGACGGCCTCACCCATGAGGAACTCGCCGCCCGCATCGCCGCGCCCCTGGGCACGGTGAAGAGCTGGATCCGGCGCGGGCTGCAGCGCCTCAAAGGCTGTCTCGAACCATGACCGACACCATGAACATGAGCCCGGAAGACCGCGACGCCCGAATCGCAGAGTATGTGCTGGGCACGCTGGCCGGCGACGCGCGCGCCGCCTTCGAGGCGGCGCTCGGCCGCGACGAGTCCCTGCGCCGCGCCGTCGCCGCCTGGTCGGAACGCCTGCAGCCGTTGGCCGATTCGGTCGCACCCGTCGCACCGCCGCCGGCCCTGCGCGACCGAATCCTTTCCCGTATCGGCGCCGAGGCGCCCGCAGCGCGGCCCTTCAGCATCATCCGCTGGCTGGCCTGGACGTTCGGGGCGTCGGCCATCGGCGCGGCGGTCGCGGTCGCCCTGGTCTTCCTCCTCACCCCGCAACCGCCGAAGCTCGGCGGCTATGCGATGCTGCGCGAGGAGACCGGCAGCAACAACGTGGTCGTGTTCCAGATCGACCAGGACCGCCGCCAGATGGTGATGCTGGCCCAGGCGCCGGGCGCCGGCGCGGGCAAGGACTACGAGCTCTGGGTGCTGCCGCCGGGCAAGAGCCCGGTATCCCTCGGCGTGCTGAAGGCCGCCGAGCGGATCGAACGGCCGATCGACCAGATGCGGGCGGCACTGATCCAACCCGGCACCATGCTCGCAGTCAGCCTGGAGCCCAGCGGCGGCTCGGCCAGCGGCGCCCCGACCGGGCCCGTGCTCTACACCGGCGTCTTCCACCTGGCCGGAAACTAGCGCCCACTCGAGCTTTGTGACGGCCGTCACACATCCACCCCGCGAGACCCCCCGTAGTTCCAGCACGGCGACGCGATCGGCGCGCCGACATGAAAACGGGAGTGCAGACATGTCGAAGCTGGAAACTGCCAATACCACCATCATCCGCCCCCAAGGGTTCAACTCTGAGGGTATCGATTTGGGCCGGCGCCAGATGTTCCGCGCCGCGGGCGTCACCACGCTCAGCGCCGCCGCGATCGCGATCCTCGGCGGCTGCAAGAACACCATGGCCACGACCATGGCCTCGGAAGGCGACGTCAACACGCTGAACGTGGCACTGGGCCTCGAACATGAGGCGATCAACGCCTACCAGCTCGGCGCCGAGAGCGGCCTGCTGCAGAAGCCGGTGCTGGATATCGCGGTCTCGTTCCAGAGCCACCACAAGCAGCATCGCGATGCGCTGGTCGCGGCGATCAAGAGCATGGGCGGCATGCCGGTCGCCGAGAAGTCGATGAACGACTACGCGCAGGCGCTCAATGCCGGGTCGCTGAAGTCCCAGGCCGACGTGCTGACCCTGGCGGCCAAGCTCGAGAAGGGTGCCGCCAACGCCTATCTCGGCGTGATCCCCGCCTTCGAGAACAAGGACCTCGCCCAGGTAGCTGGTCGTCTCGCCGCCGACGAGACCATGCACTGGACGGTGCTCGCCTCGGCCCTGAAGCAGGCACTGCCGGAGAAGGCGCTGACCTTCGGCGCGTAGGCACCCCGTAGACCACTGGCAGATTCGGCGCGTCATCACAGCGGTCGCGCGCCGAACACTCGGTTCCGCCGTGCCCTTCCCCAACAGTCCCCCAACCTAAGGGGCGGATCGTCCGATCCGTCGGGCATGGCGGAGCCACCTTTTTCGATGAGAGAGAAGCGATGAAACGCATCGTCGTGCTGGCTGCCTTGATGGCGCTGACCGCCGCACCCGCCAATGCGGAAGGCGATGCCGCGCGCGGCCAGCAGCTCTACGAGAGCCGCTGCGTCGCCTGTCATTCGCCGGACGCCAACCGGGTCGGCCCGATGCATCGCGGCGTTTTCGGCCGCAAGGCGGGGTCGCTGCCCGACTTCAGCTATTCGAAAGCCCTCAAGGGCGCCGGCTTCGTCTGGGACGATGCGAGCTTGGACAAATGGCTCACCAACCCGCAGGCTTTCGTGCCGGGGCAGAAGATGAATTTCAAGGTCGCCAAGCCGGAAGACCGCGCGGACCTTATCGCTTACCTGAAGACGCTGAAGTGAGCAGCAGGGGCCCGTAGCCGACGGCAAAGCCGAGGAACGCCGCGCTCCAGCAGAGTCCCGAGAGCCAGAGCACCGGCATCATCCCCGCCCCGGCGAGCGGCGCCAGGATACGCAGCAGCGCGGCCGCGCCGATCGCCAGGATCAGCAGCGAGGTCCCGCGCCGCGCGCTGCCGCGCCGCCCGGTTTGGCTGAGCGTGGTCCGGGTCATCACCGCGAGGGTCATCGTCCCGACCGCGCCGGCGGTCAGCGCATGCAGCGCCGCGGCCGGCGGCAGCAAGTCGAAGGCCCGGTCGATCCCGAGCAGCAGCACGCCGATCCCGAGCCAGGCATAGCCGAGATGCAGGATGAGGAGCAGCGGCTCGGACGCGGTGCGCCAGCCCTGCCAGCGCCGGAGCCGGAGCAGCAGCAGCACACCGGCCGCCAGCATCGCCCAGCCCGTGGCCGCGGCCTCCGGCGCGGGCACCCAGAGGGCCCAGCCCAGAGCGGTGACGCCGAGTGCCGCTTGATCCAGCCGGTCCGCGGCGGCGACCGGCGCACCGCCGGCCCGCCGCTTGGCGAGCCAGTTGCGGGTGAAGCTCGGCACCAGCCGGCCGCCGACCAGCGCGATCAGCATCAGGAAGGTGGCGATGCCGATGCGGTTGCCGAGCGCCGCGGTGCCGGGGGTGAGGCCGAGCGCCGCGCCATGCACCAGGCCATTGCCGAGCAGCAGAAGGACCAGGGCGCCGAGGATCGGCAGGTTGCGCCAGTTGCGTCCGGCAATGACTTCGCGCGCGACTGCCGCGAGAAACAGCGTGGGGAAGCTGAGATCGGCCGCCGCCGCAAGCGGCGCACCGACCCATCCGCCCAGCAGAATGCCGAGCCGGCCGGCGGCCCAAAGCAGCACCAGCAGCAGCAAAGGCATGCCTTGCAGCGGCATGCGGCCGGTCCAGTTCGGGACCATGGTCATGATGAAGCCGGCGGCCGCCGCCGCGACGAAGCCGTAGACCATCTCATGGGCATGCCAGACGATCGGATCGAGCCCGCTCGCCAAAGCCAGCCCGCCGGCATAGGCGGCGAGCCAGAGCGGCACCGCAACCGCCGCCCAGAGCGCGGCGGCCAGAAAGAACGGGCGGAATCCGGCGGCCAGCACCGCCGGACCCCGATAGGCGCGATAGCGCGGGATCGGATCCTGCACCGTCCCGGAGATCGGCCGCGCCGGCATGACCGTTCCGCCCCGCGCTCGCGCGCTACTCGGCCGACCCGACCGTGGTCGGCGCCAGATCCTGGTAGATCTCCGGATTGGCAGGACCGTCCACATGCAGCACGGCTTTGAGCCCCTTCTCCAGGCGCGACAGCGCGTGATCGACCAAGGCGAAGTCGCCAGGCACCTGCAGCTTCAGCTCGACCGCCGCGGCGCCGCCCGGCGGCACGGTGATGGTCTGGACATCGGTCAGCGGCGCCGCGGTCAGCGAGCCCAGCTGATAGACCTTGGTGAACACGGCGCCGATCATGTGCAGCGACGAGGTCGCGTTCGGGCCGCCATCGCCGAAATAGATGCGCACGGTGTCGCCGACCTTGGCCTGCATCGGCTTGTCCTCGGTGAGCGCGCCGACCGCGCCGTTGAAGACGAAGTATTCCGGCTTCTCGTCCAGCAGCTTGTCCCAGTTCGGCGTGGCCTCGCCCTGGGTGCCGATCTTCTGGTCGGTGTAGATCTCGCCCTGCATCACATAGAATTCGTGATCGACCTTGGGCAGACCGCCGTCCGGCTCGACCAGGATCAGCCCGTACATGCCGTTCGAGATGTGCTGCGCATGGGGCATCATCGCGCAGTGATAGACGTAGAGGCCGGGAATCTGCGCCTTGAACAGGAAGCCCTTGGTCTCGCCCGGCGCCACATCGGTCGCCACCGCGCCGCCGCCCGGGCCGGACACGGCGTGGAGGTCGATGTTGTGCATCATCCCGCTGTCCTCGGCATTCTTCAGATGGACCTCGACGGTGTCGCCGACCCGCACCCGCAGAAACGGTCCCGGCACCTTGCCGTCGAAGGTCCAGTACTGATAGGTGGTGCCGTTGTCGAGCCGGCCCAGCAGCTCCTTGGCCTCGAGATCGATTTTCAGATGCTGCGGCGCGCGCTGGCCGATCGGCGGCGGCAGATCGGTCGGGTCGCGCGAGATATCGACGGCGGCCGGCGTCTCGGCTGCATCCTCGGCGAAGGCGGCCGGTGCCAGGGCGATCAGGCCGAGCCCGAGACTCAAGGCGGCCACGCTGACGCTGCGGGCGAAACGGCGGGTTGAGAGCGGAGTCATGATCGACTCTCCTGTCGGGTGAAGTTCTGCTCTCAGCATATGTGGATGATGCGTGGCCGTGATAGTTAGGGTCACTCCTTAGCGCCCTGATGTCGCAACGCTTTTACAAGTTTATCAGACAAATAGCGCAGCTATTCAATCGCTTCACGATATAAGTTTGATTTGCCGCAAGGACGGGCCGCGACGGCGCTGGCAGGATGCTCCCGCCGAGCTCATTGCCCATCTCATTCCGGCTTCACCCAGGCGGCATGCGGCGCCGAGACCAGGCGCAGGAAGAGACGGTCCTCGCGGCGGATGAATTGTTCCTGCCTGGCGAAGGCGTAGTTCTCCTTGCCGAGCGGATCCTCCTTGAGCCGGGCGCGGTAGCGCTCGTAGGCCGCAAGGTCCGCGATGTTGTAGGCGGCATAGGCGGTGGTGGCCGAGCCCTCATGCGGCGCGAAATAGCCGATCAGGTCGGCGCCGCAGCGCGGGATCGCCTGGCCCCAGTTGCGCGCATAGTGCTCGAAGGCCGCGGTCTTGAACGGGTCGATCTCATAGCGAATGAAACAGGTGATCATCTCGGCTCCTCCTCAAGGGAGGCCCGACCCTAGCTGCGGCTGGTGGTGCAATGCTTCGGCCCTGGCCGCAGCGTCACGATCGGCAACTGGCTGTGTGAAATAAGGAAACATAGCTTGTGGCCGAGCGGCCACATTGACTTTCCAGGGGAAATCGCCAGTTTATTTCACATGGAAGAAGGAAAACTACATTTCGCGCGCGTAATATGTAGAAGCTGCTGAAGCACCCCTCGCCTTCCAGCAACGATTTTTCTCGTGAAATCATGACCTTCGCCGCCGCCTTGCAAGACCTTCAACCCGCCCCGCCGGCGCACTCGCCGGTGGATTTGAAGGAAACCGCCCGCCAGCTCGATGCCGCCTACCAGGGCCTGCCGATCGAGGCGCTGCTGGAAGACGCGGTGCATAAGCTGTTCCCGGGCCGGATCGCCCTGCTCTCCTCCTTCGGGACCGAGGCCGCGGTGGTGCTGCATTACCTCGCCCAGGTCGATAAAGCCGTGCCGGTGCTGTTCCTGGAGACGGGCAAGCACTTCATGGAAACCCTGATGTACCGGGACATCCTGATCGACCGCTTCGGCTTCACCGATGCGCGCGAGCTCAAGCCCGACGCGGCCGAGCTCGCCGCCCAGGATCCGAACGGCGATCTCTGGTCCAAGGACCCGGATGCCTGCTGCCGCATCCGCAAGGTGCTGCCGCTCGACCGCGCCATGGCGCCTTTCGATTCGCTGATCACCGGCCGCAAGCGCTTCCAGGCCTCGACCCGCAAGAGCATCCCGCTGTTCGAGGCCTCGGCCGAGGGCAAGATCAAGGTCAACCCGCTGGCCTACTGGACGCCGGACATGATCGCCGACGCCTTCAAGCGCTATAAGCTGCCGCAGCACCCGCTGTTCGACGAGGGCTTCACCTCGATCGGCTGCCAGCCCTGCACCCGCCGCGTCGAAGCCGGCGAGGACGCCCGCGCCGGCCGCTGGGCCGGCCTGGACAAGACCGAGTGCGGCATCCACCTCGACTTCCAGATCTGAGCCCGCGCGAAGCGTAACAGACGATACGGGGCGTTACCCGCAAGAGCTTACGCGGCCCTGCGCGCTCGCCTATGATCCGCGGCGATCGACAGCAGCGGATCCGAATCATGAGCCAGACCGACATCGCCATCCCCCATCGCGGGCGATTCCTGAAGAAGCTTTGGGCGCTGACCTGGCCTTATTTCCGATCCGAGGAGAAATGGATCGCGCGCGGCCTGCTGGCGGTGATCGTCGCCATGAGTCTCGGCCTGGTTTATATGAACGTCCTGTTCAATTACTGGTACAAGGACTTCTACGACGCGCTCCAGAACAAGAACGAGGCCGCCTTCTGGCACCAGATCGAGCGCTTTTCCTACCTAGCGGCCATCTACATCGTGATCGCCGTCTACTACCTTTATCTCCAGCAGATGCTGCAGATCCGCTGGCGCCGCTGGATGACCGACCGACTGGTGGGCGACTGGCTCAGCCATCGCGCCTACTACCATATGCAGCTCGAGGCGGGCCGCGGCAACCGTCGCGCCGATAATCCCGAGCAGCGCATCGAAGCCGACGTCGCGCTGTTCACCGAGAGCACGCTCGATCTTTGCCTGGGGTTGCTCAACTCCACGGTCACGCTGGTTTCCTTCGTGACCATCCTCTGGACGCTTTCGGGCTCCTACACCCTGACGCTGGGCGGCCACGCCTTCGTCATTCCCGGCTACATGGTCTGGGCGGCGGTCGCCTATGCAGCGGTCGGCTCCTTCCTGACCTTCTTCATCGGCCGGCCGCTGGTGAAGACCAACTTCTCGCTGCAGCGCTACAACGCGTCGTTCCGCTTCAGCATGACCCGCCTGCGCGAGAATGCCGAAAGCGTCGCCTTCTACGGCGGCGAAGACAAGGAACGGGAGATCCTGAAGCACAGCTTCGGTTCGATCTGGGCGACTTGGTGGCGCTACATGAAGCAGCGAAAGAACCTCACCTGGTTCACCGCCTTTTACAGCCAGGCCGCCGTGGTATTCCCCTTCCTGTTCTCCGCCTCGCGCTATTTCTCCGGCCAGATCCAGCTCGGCGACGTGATGCAGATCTCCTCCGCCTTCGGCCAGGTCCAAGACGCACTCTCCTGGTTCGTGACGTCGTTCGCCAATCTCGCTTCCTGGAAGGCGACGGTCGACCGCCTCACCGGCTTCGTCGATGCGATCGAGCATGCCAAGCACGTGAAATCCGGCATCGCGACTTCCGATGTCGGTTCGCCGGAACTCGTCGCCGAGAACCTCACCCTCGGCCTGCCGGACGGCCGCACCCTGGTCGGCGGCCTGAACGCCAGGATCGCGCGGGGCGACAAAGTGCTGGTGACGGGTCCTTCCGGCGCCGGCAAGACCACCCTGTTCCGCGCGCTGGCGGGACTCTGGCCGTTCGGCAAGGGGAGCGTGCAGCGCCCGGAAGGCGGGCGCGCCCTGTTCCTGCCGCAGCGTCCTTATCTGCCCATCGGCACGTTGCGGGACGCCCTCGCCTATCCCGCCTCATCCAAGGACTTCTCCGATGCGGCGCTCGTGGAAGTGCTCGAGGCCGTCAACCTGCCGAAACTGAAGGACCGCCTCGAGGACCGCGAGAACTGGTCGATGGCGCTTTCGATCGGCGAGCAGCAGCGCCTGGCGATCGCGCGCGCCCTGCTGATCAAGCCGGACTGGCTCTATCTCGACGAGGCCACGGCGGCGCTCGACGCCGACAATGAGCGGCAGATGTACGAGCTGCTAGCCGCGCGCCTGCCGGACGCCGCCGTCCTGTCGATCGCCCATCGGCCGGCCATCGCCAAGTACCATCGGCAACGCCTTGCCATCGACCCCAAGGCGCAGGCCGCGACCATCTCGCCGATCGCCGCGGAGTGAAGCGGGCCGCTTGAATTGAATGCGGCGGTCGGCATACTGACCCCGCATCCGGGGGGACCATCACGCATGACCGAAAAAGATCTGCTTCCTGTCCTGCAATCGATCGCCGCGAGCCTGCAGCGGCTGGCGCCGCAGGCCGCGCGCGGCAACGATCTCGACGCTTCCGACGCCTTCGTCTGGCAGGCCGAGGGCTGGCTCGAGCCGGTCGCGACCGTCTCGCGGGTCCATATCAACCTGCTGCAGGGCATCGACCGCGCCAAGGAGATGCTGATCGAGAATACCGAGCGCTTCGCCAAGGGCCTGCCGGCCAACAACGCGCTGCTCTGGGGCGCGCGGGGCACCGGCAAGAGCTCGCTGGTGAAGGCCACGCACGCGCAGATCAATGAGAAGGGCAAAGCCAAGCTGAAGCTGATCGAGATCCATCGCGAGGATCTGGTGACCTTGCCCAAGCTGCTCTCGATCCTGCGCGGCTCGAAACACCACTGCATCATCTTCTGCGACGATCTTTCCTTCGACACCGCCGATACCAGCTACAAGTCCTTGAAGGCAGTGCTGGAAGGCGGCATCGAGGGCCGGCCATCGAACGTGATCTTCTACGCGACTTCGAACCGCCGCCACCTGATGGCGCGCGAGATGATCGAGAACGAGCGCTCGACCGCGATCAACCCCTCGGAAGCGGTCGAGGAGAAGGTCTCGCTGTCCGATCGCTTCGGCCTCTGGATCGGCTTCCACAACTGCGACCAGGACACCTTCTTCGCGATCATCGAAGGCTATGCCAAGACCTTCCAGTTGCCGATCGAGACCGAGGCGCTGCGTGCCCAGGCGATCGAGTGGCAGATGACCCGCGGCGCCCGCTCCGGCCGGGTCGCCTGGCAGTTCATCCAGGACCTCGCCGGCCGGCTCGGCAAGACCATCGAAGGCTGAAGGCTTGGCCGAGCTCTGCACGCTCGACCTCCCCGCCTTCGCGCAAGCCAAGCCGGATCTCGGCGGCGGCGCCTGCGCGCAGATGCTGCTCGGCGATGCCGGCCTCGACCAGGCTGCGCTCGCACTGGAGGCGCACAAGCTCGGCTCCGAGGAGCCCGGCTGGAAGATGGCGCCGGACGCGCTGGCGAAGCTGCTCAGCGTTCATAGCGGCAAGACATTCGCCTTCCACCCCGACATCACGGCCGAGCAGGCGATGCGGCGCTGCGCCTGGTCGATCCTCAAGGATCACATCGCGCCTGCGGTGCTGATCTGGAAATGCCGGCATTGGGGCATGGTCACCGGCTTCGAGGCCGAGACGGCGCCGGCCTCGATCGATGACGCGGCCTGGGGCCTGCGGGGATTCTATCTGCGCAATCCCTATGGACCGCTCGACCATCACATCGACGTGCGGAGCTGGATTGTGCAATACCAGACCGGCGTGCTGCACGGGATCTGGCGCACCAGGCGCGTGGTGGTCTGCGCCGGCGCGGCCGCGGCCGCGACGCCGGAGCTGCGCGCCGAGGCAGATACGCCGTTCGTCCGGCGCGCGTTGCTGGACGCCGCCGCGATGCCGGCCATGGCGAGCGCCGCCGTTCGCAGCGAGCGCTTTGCGCGCCATCCGCGCTGGCAGGCGGCCGCGCGGAACACGGTGCCGGGCGAGCCGATGCTGGTCACGCGACTCAACTTCCCGGCGGACCATCATTACATCGTGCCGATGCTGCGCGACGGCCGCGCGACTTTGCTGCTGACCCTCGACGCTTACGACGGCAGCTATCGCGAATCCGCGCCGGTCGATGCCGATCATCCTGCCTCGCCCGCCCAAGCGCAGGCGCAGCTCGACGCGATGCTGGCACGCGGCTCGGTCTTGCTCGACGATAGCCGCGAGCCGGTGCCGCTCTGGCCGGACATGACCGCGGTCTTTCCGAGCTTCACCTGGCGACCTTGCCTGGAATCGCTCTCGCCCTATCTCCCGTTCCTGCATGTGAATACCGGCAATCGCCAACTCCATATCCGGATGGATGGGAAGGTTTTCGGAGAAATCTCCATTCGCTTCAGCGGCGCCTAGGCCGGCGCCCATACCATAAGGCGAGTTTCTCCACAGGAATGTCGGCGCGCGGCCTTGCGGCGCGCTTCGCTCCGCCTATACTCCGGCCGGGGACTGGGCCCGGGGAGATTATGGCGAATTCAATCAGATACGACCGCATCGGGGCTTTGCTCGGCTTTGTTCTCGGCGTGCTCTTCGCCGTCGCTACGCCGGCTGCAGCCGTGCCGACCAGCCAGTTCCCGGTCTATGCGATCGACGATTATCCGTTCCAGAAGGCACCCGCTCTCATGCGCTGGCGCTCGGTGCAACAGCGCGAAGCGCAATTGATGGCGCGCGCCAACCCGGACGACTGCAAGGCCGGCGAGCCGCGCCTGGCCTGCGCCGCCAAGGAAGCCCTGCTGCTGGAGGAAAAGCTCCAGGGCCTGTCGCCGGCCGAGCAGGTCGAGGCGGTCTATGCCTATTTCAACAAGGTGAAATGGAAAGAGCACGCGCCGGATTGCGGCGTCGATTGCTGGAAGACGCGGCTCGAATTCCTCAGCGATCGCGAGGGCGATTGCGGCGACCACGCGCTGGCCGAGTATTTCACCCTGAAGCGGCTCGGCTTCAAGGAGCGCGATCTGCAGTTGATCGTCGCCCAGCTGCCCGGCTTCGCCGACAGCTTCAAGGGCGGCCATGTCGTGCTGCGGGTCCGCGCCGAGGGCGAATATTTCATCCTCGACAACCGCCGCGGTGATCTGGCCGACCTCTCGGGCTTGCGCAAGTACAAGGTGCTGGCCGGGGTCAACGCCGACAGCGTGCAGATCTACAACCTGGTGACCCCGGCCCCGCCGCCGGGCTACGTCGCGGACGCGACGCAGGTTGCAGCACTGGTCACCTCGCCGGGCGCGGCCCCGCAAGCGACCGAGGACGTTCAGGTCGCGGAGGCGACACCGGAAGCCTACGCCACCCAGTCGCAGCCGATCCTGGTTGCCGCGGCGGCGCCGGTTGAAGCCGAGCCTGCCGCCGCATCGGCCTCCGCCGCCGCGAGTTTTGAGGACGGCTCCGACATGGCCTGCATGCAGTCGGCAAACCTCGCCGACTGGAACCCCTTCCTGCCTTGCACGCCGACCAAGCAGATGAAGATCGTGGTGAAGCCGAAGATCATCATCGGCGCCGAGCCGCCAAAGTCTTTGGAGCCCGCGCCGACCGTGGTCGCGTCGGCCGCGACAGCGCCGGAGCCGGAAGTCGCGGCGCCAAAGATCGTGGCGCCGAAGGCCGCAGAGCCCAAGTTCGAGAAGCTGAAGATCGTCGCCAAGACCGTCATCGGGGCTGAGCCGCCGAAATCTGGGGTGGAACCGAACACGGCAAAGCCGCAGATCGTCGCCAAGACCGTGATCGGCTCCGAGCCGCCGAAATCTGCGCCTGAGCCGGTCGCAGTGGCAGAGGAAGCCGACAGCTCCGGCACCTGCATGCAGGGCGCGACCTTGGCCGACTGGAACCCCGACCTCCCCTGCGCGGCGGACGGCAATGCCTCCACGCTCAGGATCGAGAACAAGGACTGATTCAGCCGGTCATCCGCGGGCTTGACTTATACGAAGATCATCGTATATAAGGACGCTGAGCCATCAGTTACAAGGATGCCAAGCGGAGGGTCCTCGCTGCGCTCGCCGATGGCTCGTATCGGCACGAAGCGCGGAACGAGATCGAGGTCAAGAATCAGCTCCTGATGGGCGATATCTCGCCTGAGCAGGTCGCCGAGATCATCAAGAAGAGCACGGGCAAGGATCATAGCATGAGCCCGCACCATGCCGTGCCGACGGTCACGGTCCACACGGTCGTCTGTCTGAACTGGTATGTGAAGTTCTACTTCGTCGACCCGGAGACCGTCTTCATCAGCGTGCACCAGTAAGGCAGTCGGCGAAAATGAAACTGATTATCGAAGGGCATCAAGAACAGGCGATTTGCGGCCGCGACGGCGCTGTGGGCATCACCTATCGGCGCCGCGATGTCCCATTCAGCGACGGGCATGGCAGCGCGAAGGACATTCTTGTCGGTGTTTGCGACGTCTGCGGTGATGTGGTTGCGATCCCGCCGCAGTCCACGCCGGCAATTCGGGCTGCACGCGAAGTTGCCACCGAGGCGATTGAGGCGAACCTGCCGGCTGCCTATCTCGATGCGCTTGATCTCGCCTGCTACCGCTTGAATCCGGCCGCCACTACCGAACTGCGGAAACGCCTCCTGATGTATTACGCCGTTGCTGGCACGGGCAAGGCGAAGCGGCTGCGCATGATCGGCAGCCGGCTGGACAAAGCCGATCTCGCACTGACCGGTGGCTCCAAATCCGCAAAGCGTCGCCTGTCGATGAAGGTCACGCCGGCTTTCTCGTCGGCGTTCGATCGCCTGGCTGCGGAGACCAAACTGAACCGGACCCAACTCTTGAAGGCACTGGTCGTCGAGATCAACGATGACATCGTAAAGCCGGCGAAGCCGGCGAAGCTTGTCGAGTTGAAGGCGCTCGCCGCAGTCGTTGCTGCCTGAGGCGAATCCAGATTCACCCGCCGAGAAAGCTCATCGGGTCGACCGGCTGGGTGCCTTTGCGGATTTCGAAGTGGAGCTGCGGGCCGAAGACGGCGCCGGTCTGACCGACGCGGGCGATGGTCTGGCCCCGCTTCACCTTGTCGCCCTTCTTCACCAGCAATGACGCGTTGTGCGCATAGGCGGTGACGTAGCCGCCGTCATGCCGAATCAGGATCATGTTGCCGAAGCCGCGCAGCTCGTTGCCGGCATAGGCGATGGTGCCGTCGGCCGCGGCCACGACCGGCGCGCCGTTGGGCGCGGCGATGTTGATGCCGTCGTTCTTCATCCCGTCCTTGCTCGAGCCGAAGGCGCCGATCACCTTGCCCTGGACCGGCCAGACGAAGGGGCCCTTGCCGGTGCCCGCCGCCGGCCCAGCCGATTTCGCCGCCTCGGCGGCCTCGACGGCGGCCTCGGTCTCGGCCTCGATCTGCTCCGGCGTCTTCGACTTGGTGCCGGGTGCGGTGGCGGTCTGGGTCTTCGCCGGCGCCGCCGGCGTCTCGACGCTCTCCACCGGCGCGGTCGGTGTCGGGGGCAGCGGCGTCGCCTTCGCTGTGCTCGGCACCGGCGTCGGTGACACCGGCTTGGGCGGCGTTGCCGTCGGTGCGGTTGGAGTGATCACCGTCGGTGCCGGCAGCGGCGTCGCGCTCACGCTGCCGCCCGTGGATTTCGGGGGCGTAGCCGTGGACACCGGGGCGCCCGGCGCCGGCAACGGCGCAGAACTGACCGCGCCCGACGGCGAGGGCGGCGGCACGGCGGCAGCGGTCATCGCCGGCAGGTTGGATGACTCGCTCTGGCTCGGGATGTTCAGGGTCTGGCCGGGTTTGAGCGTGTAAGGCGGGGTCAGGTTGTTGATCGAGACAAGATCGCTCTGGCTCACCCCATAGCGGGCGGCGAGATCAGGCAGCGTGTCCTCCGCCTGCACCACGTATTGCGAGCGCTGCTGCAGCGCGAGGCGCATGCCGGGCGCGAGGCCATAGGGCGGCTGCAAGCCGTTCATGTCGATCAGGCTGCGGATCGGCGTGTTGGTGCGCGCGGCGACCACCGCGAGGGTATCGCCCGGCGCCACCACATATTCGCTGCCGACCGTCTTGCCGAAGCTCGCCGGATCGACCGCGGGCCGCGCCGCCACGGCGGGCTCGGCGACCTTCGGTGCGTTCTTCGGCCGGCCGCTGGCATTGCAGGCCGTGAGCGCCAGGCAGATGGCGGAGATCAGGAGGGGCGAGAAGGAGAAGCGAGATCCAGCACGGTCAGCCATGCCCGACCTCGCGCAAGAGACTGCGGCGCTCCTCTTCCGGCAGCGCGCCGGAGACCAGCGGGACGAAGCGCACATCCGCCAGGGTCTCGCGCTTCAGCGAGCCGTCGGCGAGCTTGGTCACGCGTTCCAGCGCCTGCTCGCCGCGCTCGGCGCCCAAGGGCAGCACCATGATGCCGTCGACCGCAAGCTGCTCGACCAGAGTCAGCGGCATCTCCGCGGCGGCGGCGGTCACGATGATGCGATCGAACGGCGCCTGCTCTTTCCAGCCCTTGGAGCCGTCGGCGCATTTCGAGGTGACGTTGTGGATGCGCAAATGCTTGAACCGACCCTCGGCCTCGTCGAGCAGCGTCTTCCAGCGCTCGATCGTGTAGACCCTGCGCGCGAGCTTGGAGAGCACCGCGGTCTGGTAGCCTGAGCCGGTGCCGATCTCCAGCACCTTGTGGGATTTGGTCACACGCAAGGCCTCGGTCATCATCGCGACGATCTGCGGCTGGCTGATGGTCTGGCCCTGGGCGATCGGCAAGGCCTGGTCTTCATAAGCCTGATCATGGAAATGCGGCAGAACGAAGGCCTCGCGCGGAATCCGCTCCAGCGCGTTCAGCACGGCGCTGTCGGTGACGCCGGCCCGGCGCAGGCCCATGATCAACCGGATCTTGCGCGCGGCGAGGCTCACGGGAACGTCCTCACTGGGCTTTGCCCTTCTTGCGGCGGCGCGATTTGGTGGCCGGACGCGACTGCGCCGCGGCACGTGCGCCGGGAAACAACCCGGCCATCCGCTTCAGCATGGCGCCCTGGGTCAGGTCGAAATGCAGCGGCGTGATGGCGATGCCGCCGCGCGCGATCACCGCCAGATCGCTGTGCGGGTCTTCGGGCTCGTCGCTGGTGAAGTCGCCGACCCAGAGCACGTCCCGGGCGAAGGGATCCTTGCTCTTCACCACCTGAACCTCGGACTTGCGCCGCCCTTGCGCGCCGACCGCGATCCCGGTCACCTGCTCCGGCGGGATCGGCGGGAAGTTAACGTTCATGAGGAGATCGTCCGGCCATTCCAGCGCCACCAGCTTGCGCACGATCTCCGCGCCGAATTTCTCCGCGGTCTTCCAGTGCAGCGTCTCGCCCATCCGCACCTGGCTCATGGCGATGGCCGGGATGCCCAGCATCGAGGCTTCCATCGCCGCGGCCACGGTGCCGGAATAGAGCACGTCCTCGCCGAGATTGGCGCCGCGGTTGACGCCGGAGAGCACCAAGTCCGGCCGCTTGCCGGTGACCAGATGGTTGACCGCCAGCAGCACGCAGTCGGTCGGCGTGCCCGAGGTGGCGTAGCGCCGAGGCCCGAGCTTATGGATCTGCAGCGGCCGGCGTAGGGTCAGCGCGTGGCTGGCGCCGCTATGCTCGCTCTCGGGCGTCACCACCCAGACGTCGTCGCTCAAGGAGCGCGCGATCTTTTCCAGCACCTTGAGACCGGGCGCGTGGATGCCGTCGTCATTGGTGACCAGGATGCGGGCGCTGCGCAGGTCCGCCGGCGGCGACTTGACCTTGGCGCCGGTCGGGGCCGACATCGGCTTCGCGGATCTCTTGTTGCGCAGCGCCATTGGCCTTTTCACGGGGGACTTACTCACGGGCGATCTTCTCCCGACCATGCATATAGGGGCGCAGGGCTTCGGGAATGAGGATCGACCCGTCCTCCTGCTGGTAGTTTTCCATGATGGCGATCAGCGCGCGGCCCACCGCCACGCCCGAACCGTTCAGGGTGTGGACGAAGCGCGTCCCTTTCTCACCTGGCTTGCGGCAGCGCGCCTTCATCCGCCGCGCCTGGAACTCGCCGCAATTGGAGCAACTCGAGATCTCGCGATAGGCGCCCTGCCCCGGCAGCCAGACCTCGATGTCGTAGGTCTTCTGCGCGGCGAAGCCCATGTCGCCGGTGCTCAAGCAGATAACCCGGTAAGGCAGCCCCAGTTTCTGCAGCACCTTCTCGGCGGAGGCCGTCATGCGCTGGTGCTCGGCCTCGGAATGATCCGGATGGGCGATCGAGACCAGCTCCACCTTCATGAACTGGTGCTGGCGGATCATGCCGCGGGTGTCCTTGCCGGCGGCACCCGCCTCCGAGCGGAAACAGGGGGTGAGCGCGGTGAAGCGCCAGGGCAGCTTGTCCTCGTCGATGATCTCGTCGGCGGCGAGGTTGGTCAGCGGCACTTCCGAGGTCGGGATCAGATAGAGGCCCTGCGTGGTCTTGAACAGGTCCTCCTCGAATTTCGGCAGCTGTCCGGTGCCGTAGAGCGCGGCGTCGCGCACCAGGAAGGGCGGCGCTACCTCGGTGTAGCCGGACTCTTCGGTATGGGTGTCGAGCATGAACAGTGCCAGCGCGCGCTCGAGCCGCGCCAGGGCGCCCTTGAGCACGACGAAACGCGCGCCGGAGAGCTTGGCGGCGCCCTCGAAATCCATCAGGCTCAATGCTTCGCCCAGCTCGAAATGCTGCTTCGGCTTGAAGGCGAAGTTCTTCACATGGCCGACGGTGCGTTCGACCCGGTTGAAGCTCTCGTCCGCGCCGTCCGGCACGTCTTCGGCCGGCAGGTTGGGCTGCGCCGCCAGCAGCGCATCGAGTTCGGCGCCCAGCGCCTGGTCCTCGGCCTCGGCGGCCGCGATCCCGTCCTTCAGCGCCGCCACCTCGGCCATCACGGCGGAGGCATCGCCACCCTTGGCTTTCACCTGGCCGATCTGGCGCGATAGGTCGTTGCGCTTGGCCTGGGCTTCCTGGAACCGGGTCTGCGCCGCCCGGCGCTTCTGGTCGAGTTCCAGCACCTGTGCCGAAAGCGGCGCCAGGCCGCGCCGCGCGCGGCCCTGGTCGAAGGCGGCCGGATTGTCCCTAATCCACTTCAGATCAAACATTTAGCCCTGGCATTCCCTGCGTCCCGAATCGGCCGCCGAGTCTAGCAGGGCCGGGCGGCTCATGCAGCAACGACCCCGCGGCACCCGGCCGCACGCCGTCATGGCTTTGGATTGACCGATGTCATCCTCGCGTCACCGCCGCGGGCCTAAGCTTCACTGATGAACTCACCGGTAAAAGCCGCGCCCCGCGCCCATAAATCCGAACCGACTGCAGCCCTGCTGGACGAGGTCCTGGCGCTCAGGGCCGAAGTCATCGCCGGCGCCCAGCCCTGGATGCAGCGCTTCGGTCGGGACGCCGGTGCGCCGCAGCCGTCGCTGGCCAATCTTGCGCATTACCTCGCCTTCCGGCGACATGACCGCCGCGGCCTGCAGCGGCAGTTGATGTGGCGTGGAATTTCGTCGCTGGGCCGTCTGGAGAGCCGGGTGCTGCCGACCCTGGACGCCGTGATCGTGGCGCTGGCCGCCATGGCCGGGCGTCCCTGCCCGATCATCCCGCCGCGAGAACAGGACTTCTTCGACGGCGAGACCCGATTGCGCGATGCGACCGATGCGCTGTTCGGCTCGCCGCCCGCCGGGCGTCGCGAGCGGATCATGGTCACCCTGCCCTCGACCGCCGCGGGCGATCCCGACTTCATCCTGGATTTGGCCAAGCGCGGCATGGATGTGGCGCGCATCAACTGCGCCCATGACGATCCGGAAGCCTGGCGCGCCATGACGGCGCATATCCGCAAGGCCGGCGAGACCATCGGCCGGCGGATCGCGATCCTGATGGACATCGCCGGCCCGAAGATCCGGACCGAAGCCGTGCTTTCGCTGGACAAGAAGGCGAAACTCGCCGCCGGGGATGCGCTCCGGCTGGTGGCCAGCGGGGCGCCGCGCGTCACCGCGGAGGTGCCCTTCGCGGCCGCCGTCTCGCTGCCCGAATTGGTGACGCGGCTCTCGGCCGGCGACCGCTTCCGCTACGACGACGGCAAGCTCGAAGGCGTGGTCGAGAGCGTCGGCGCCGGCGAGGCGGTGATCCGCATCACCCGCGCCAAGGCGAGCGGGGTCAAGCTGAAGCCCGAGAAGGGAATCAACCTGCCGGACACCGCGCTGGGGCTCTCGCCGCTGACCGCCAAGGACCACACCGATCTCGCCACCGTGGCGGAATGCGCCGACATGATCGGCTATTCCTTCGTCAGCCAGCCGGAGGATATCGACCTGCTCGAAGGCTTCCTGGTCGAGCATTGCGCCGATCGCCCGGCCGATTTTCCGTTGGGCCTGGTGGCGAAGATCGAGCGCCCGGAAGCGGTGAAGAACCTGCCCGACCTGATCGCCCGCGCCCATGGAATCCAAGAGGGTTCGCATCGGCCCTTCGGCGTGATGATCGCGCGCGGCGACCTCGCCGCCGAGATTGGCTTCGAGCGCCTGGCGGAGATGCAGGAAGAGATTCTCTGGATCTGCGAAGCTGCCGCCGTGCCTGCGATCTGGGCCACCCAGGTGCTGGAAGACCTGGTGAAGACCGGCATCCCGTCGCGCGGCGAGATGACCGATGCCGCCATGGCATCCCGCGCCGAATGCGTGATGCTGAACAAGGGTGCGGCCATCGGCACCGCCGTCGAACTGCTCGACGGCCTGCTGCAGCGCATGGACAGCCATGTCTTCAAGAAGACGCCGACTCTCAGGGCGCTGAAGAGCTGGTAGCTTACGACGCCGGCGTGACCTCGGTGCCGCCCTCGGCCGCGGCGGCGGCCTCCTCCTCGGCGCGTTTCTTTTCGACGCCCTTGGCCAGCCAGATCGAGATCTCGTAGAGGCCGATCATCGGCACCGCGAGCGAGATCATGCTGATCGCGTCGGGCGGGGTGAAGATCGCCGCCACCACCGTCACGATGATGATCGCGTAGCGCCGCTTGTCGCGCAGGCCCTGCGACGAGACGATGCCGACCTTGGCCAGCAGGGTGAGGATCACCGGCAGCTCGAAGCAGAGGCCGAAGGCGAAGACCAGCTTCATGACGAGATCGATGTACTCGCCGATCTTCGGCATCAGCTCGATGTTGGCGTATTGCTGGTAGCCGACGAAGAAGTGCAGCGCCATCGGCAACAGGATGAAATAGAGAAAGGTGGCGCCGACCGCGAACATGATCGGGGTCGCGACCAGGAACGGCACCAGCGCCATACGCTCGTTCTTGTAGAGCCCGGGCGCCAGGAACTTGTAGATCTGCGCCGCGATCAACGGGAAGGTGATGCAGAGCGCGGCAAAGGCGCCGATCTTCACCTGGGTGAAGAAGGGCTCGATCAGGCTGGTGTAGATGACCGGACAAGGCTTGCCCTGGGCGAGGCAGGCGCGCTCGAGCGGCGCGGTGATGATGTCGAGCACCGGCTTCCAGAAATAGAAGCAGACCACGAAGGCGATCACGAAGCCGACCACGGAATAGAGCAGCCGGGTGCGGAGCTCCGTCAGGTGCTCCATCAACGGCATCTTCACATCGTCTTCGGCGCCGGACACCTTCAGGCCTTCTCTTTGCTCAACGTATTGGGGACCTGGGCTTCGGGCGCCGGCGTCACATCGGGATCGGAGCTCGCGGGTTCGGACGGCTTCGGATCGGCGGCCGGCGGTGTCACCGGCTGCGCCGCGGCGATCTCCACCGCGTCATCCTCGCCGGACTCGATCGCCGGCGTCGCCGCCGGGGTGATCTCGGTACGGGCCGGACCGGTCGGATCGACCTCGCTGAGCGCGGTCTTCACCTCGCCGGTCGGGTCGACCGCCTTCTCGATCGCGTTCTTGATCTGGTTCTTGTTGAGCGATTGGACTTCCTGGAGCTTCTTGCGCGCCTCCTCAAGATCCGCCTCGCGGATGATCTCGTTGACGCCGCTCTGGAACTCGCCCGCGAGCTTGCGGGCGTTCTTCATCAGCATGCTCATGGTCCGGAGTGCATTGGGCAATTCCTTCGGCCCAAGCACGACCAGCGCCACGACGGCGATGATCCCCATTTCGCCCCAGCTGAGGTCGAACATACGCGCTCACGTCCCCTAATCAGACGGCTCCGGCGGTTGCCCCCGGAGCAAGGATCAGGGTCAGCCCCGTTCGATCGTCTCGGTCGGCTTCCGGTCGCTGGAAGCCGTCGGAGGCACGTCGTCCTTGTCGTTCTTCAGGCCCTTCTTGAAGGCGTTAATGCCCTGCGCGAAGTCGCCCATGATGTTGGAAATCTTGCCGCGCCCGCCGAACAGCACCAGCACGACGGCCAGCACGATCAGAAGATGCCAGATACTAAAGCTGCCCATAACGGCGCCTCTCCTCGAACCCAAAAACTCGGGGCGGACTATGGCAAAATCGCCCCCGCCCTGCAACGAATCCCTCTGGCCGAAAGACCGCGGGATTTTCTTATGTTACGCCATACTTAGGCGTTCGGACGCGGTTCCGCCAGTCTCTCGCGGTCAGCTTTTAACCGGGCCCGAAGACAAAGGCCTGGGCCGGGTCGAGCGAAAGCCCGATTCTGGCCCCAACCTCCGGGGCGAAAGCGCCGGTGGTCCGCACCTGGAGATCCAGCGCCGGGCCGCCCTCAGGGCTGGCCAGCACCCGCAGCAGCCGCGCCACGCCGATGAAACGCACCTCCGTCACCGTGGCCGGCAGGACCGCCGGCCCGGCGGCCCCGTTGACCGGCGCGCAAGCGAGGCTTTCCGGGCGGAACAGCACCTTCACCGGGCTGCCCGCGACCCAGCCCGAGGCCGGGATCGGGCCCAGTGGGGTCGCCACCACCCCCGCTTCAACGACGCCTCCCAATTCGTTGATATTGGAAAAAAACTTGGCCGCGAACTCGCTGTTCGGCCGGGCATAGACCTCGGCCGGCGGGCCGGACTGGATGAGCCGACCGGCCTGCATCAGGTAGATCCGGTCGGCCATGAACATGGCCTCCTCGGGATCATGCGTGACCAGGAGCGTCGCCGCCCCGCTCCGCTTCAGCACCCGCAGGGTGTCGTCGCGGATCTGTTCTCGAAGCCTGGCATCGAGGCCGGAGAAGGGCTCGTCCAGCAGCATGACCGAGGGCCGCGGCGCCAGCGCCCGGGCCAAGGCCACGCGCTGCTGCTGCCCGCCGGAGAGCGCATGCGGATAGGCGCCGAGATAAGCGCCCATGCCGACCTGGTTCAGCGCTTCCTGGACCCGTTGGCTGCGCGCATCGTCGGCCAACCCCGAGAGACCGAAGGCGACATTGCGGGCGACGGTCAGGTGCGGGAACAGCGCGAAATCCTGGAACACCAGGCCGACATTGCGCCGCTCCGGCGGCTCGCTGATCCGGCTCTCGCCCTCGGCAATCATCTCGCCGCGCAGCTTGATGCGGCCCTTCTGCAAAGGCTCGAGCCCGGCCGCGAGGCGCAGCACGGTCGACTTGCCGCAGCCCGACGGCCCCAGCAGGCAGACGATCTCGCCCGCGCCGACGCCGAGGCTGAAGCTGGAGACGACTTCGGTCATGCCGTCGTAGGAATGGCCGACGCCTTCCAGGCCGAGGATGATTTCACTCAGCGCTTCACTCATGGCACGGCGCCTTCGACTGCGCCGCCGGTCCCCGGCCTGGAGCGGCCGATCGCACGCGAGAGCAGGATCACCGGCAGCACGCCGACCATCACGATCGCCAGGGCCGGCCCCGCCGCCTCCGCCAGCCGCTCGTCGGAGGCAAGGTTGTAGGTCACGACCGCGAGCGTGTCGAAGTTGAACGGGCGCAGCACGAGAGTCGCCGGCAGCTCCTTCAGCACATCGACGAAAACCAGGATGCCGGCGGTCAGGAGGCTGCCGCGCATGATCGGCAGATGCACGTTCCAGAGCGTGCTGCCCGGGCCGCGGCCCAAGCTGCGCGCCGCGTGGTCCATGCTGCGGGTGATCTTGCCGAGGCTGGCCTCGACCGCGTTCAGGCTGCCGGTCAGGAAGCGCACCAGATAGGCGAAGGTGACCGCGACCAGGGTGCCGCTCAAGATCAGGCCCGGCGAGACGCCGAGCGTCGCCTTGGCCCAGCGGTTGATCTCGTGGTCCAGCGCCGCGAAGGGCAGCAGCACGCCGATCGCCAGCACCGTCCCGGGGATCGCATAGCCCATGCCGGCGATGCGCACGGCGAGGCTGGTCGCCGGCGTCGCATGGAGGCGCAGCGCATAGGCGAGGAACACCGCCACCGCGACCCCGAGCACAGCGGCGATGCCGGCCATGATGAAGCTGTTGCGGATCAGCAGCAGGAAGGACGAGCGCCACCAGAATTCCGGATGGTTCAGCGCCCAGCCCAGCAGCACCGCGGCCGGCGCCACGAAGCCGAGCAGCAGCGGCAGCGCGCAGCCGACGATCGCGCCGAGCTTCAGTCCGCCGCGCAAGTGATAGCGCGGCAGCGGCCGGTAGCGCGACGAGGTATGGGCGAAGCTCTGGCGCCCGCGCGACCAGCGCTCGAAGCCGAAGACGACGAAGACGAAGAGCAGCAGCAAGGCCGCCAGCTGCGCGGCGGCATCGGGATCGCCCATGCCGCGCCAGACCCGATAGATGCCGGTCGCCATGGTATCGACGCCGAAATACTGGACGGTGCCGAAGTCGTTGAGGCTCTCCATCACCGCCAAGGCGGCTCCCGCTGCGAGCGCGGGCCGGGCCAGCGGCAGCGCCACGCGGAAGAAGCCGCTGGTCGGCGAGCAGCCGAGGGTGCGCGAGACTTCCAGCACGCAGGCCGACTGCTCGAGGAAAGCCGCCCGGGCCAGAAGGTAGACATAAGGATAGAGCACCAGCACCAGCATCAAAGCCGCGCCGGGCAGGTTGCGGACTTCCGGAATCCAATGCAGGCCGTCGGGCATGCCGAGCAGGTCGCGCAACCCGGTCTGCACCGGCCCGGCATAATCAAGCAGGCCGACATAGGTATAGGCGACGACATAGGCCGGCATCGCCATCGGGAGGAGCAAGGCCCATTCGAAGAACTTGCGGCCGGGGAAGACGCAGAGCGTCACCATCCAGGCGGCCGGCACGCCGACGATGAGGACGCCGATGCCGACCAGCAGCATCATCAGCATCGAGTTGGCGACATAGGCGCCGAGCACTGTCTCATAGAGATGCGCCCAGATCTCCCCCTTTGGCAGGAAGACATGGGAGAAGACGGTGACGACCGGCGCCGCCACGCCGGCGGCGACGATCCAGGCAGCAATGGTCCAGCCGCTCGGGCGGGCGAACCCGCGCCGCAGCTTCGGCACCTGCATGGGAGATGGAACGGCGTCCGCCAAGACTGTCTGCCCTCAGATCGTGGTGGCAGCCTATTGCGACCCATTCTGAATTGCAAACAGGCACTTAGCCGCAGGCCGCTTCGCCGCATCTTCCCCTTCCCCCTTCAGGGGGAGGGAATTAGGTTCAGTTCCACCAGCCTGCCGCACCCGCGCGGCCGGCGGATCTGCGCGATGTCGCCATCGCCGCATCGGGCTCGACGTCCATCAGGAAGCGGTGGGCGGGCGAAAGGCGTTCGTAGAGTTCTTTCGTGAGATAGTCGCGTTGCACCAGCTGCTGCGGCAGGTCGCGGCGGGTGTAGGTCAGGTGCAGCACCCGGCGGCGGGCGCCGCTCTTGTTCGTGGTGCCGGCATGCCAGAGCGAGGAATTGAGGATCGCGACCGAGCCCGCCGGCGCGGTCACGTAGATCTCGCCGGGATAAGGCTTGGAGAAATCCTGCGGCACCAGCTTCTGCTCTTCGGCTGAAAGCGGCGTCGGGGTCCAGTCGCCGATGTTGACGTAAGGGATGTTGATCGGCGCCCGGAGATGCGAGCCCGGCACCAGCCGGGTCGGGCCGTTCTCCAGGGTCATGTCGTCGAACAGCAGGATGCCGTTCGCCACCCACCAGTCGTCCCGGAAATACTTCGGCACGTCGCAATGCAGGTCCTGGTGCCCCTGCCCCTTCAAGGGATCCCGCAGGTTGGCGCCGTGGATCTTGAACTCGCCCAGGAGATGCGCGGCGGCGGCGAGCAGCGGCTTGCATTCGAGGCAGCGGTCATAGGCCGCGGTCTTGTTGAAGATGTTTGAGACCCGGGGCGCGCCCGGCTCGACATGGACCTCATGGCCGCCCTGGTCGCGTTCGATCGCGTGGAGGCGGTCGAATTCCTCCGCCATCTCGCGGCATTCCGCCTTGGAGAATACGCCCTCGACCAGGAAATAGCCCTGCTCGTCGAGCGCCCGGCGCTGCTCCTCCGAGAGCTCGGAACCGTCGAGCCCGATCTCGCGCAGCGCCTGCTTGGTGTACATCGGCGTTCCTCCGGGTCTGCCTTTTCGAAAGGCTAATCCGGCGGGTTCGCACCGCGCAAGCAACCGGCGCGGGCTGATGTCTTTTCGATGGAAAGGGCGCGGGCGAAGAGCGCCCTACTCGCCCGGCTCGGCGACCTTCTTGTCGTTCGACGAATCCTCGTCGGACTCCTCGGGCTCTTCGCTCTCGTGATCCCCTAGCGAATCCTCGTCGTCGTCGTCGTCATCATCGTAGTCTTCGTCATCGTCTTCGTCGTCCCCAGGCTCTTCGCGCTCGGTTTCGGCGGATTCATCCACCGGCTCCTGGCGCTCGACCTCGGCGTCGTCGTCGCGCGGTTGCTGCTCGCCCGGCTCGCCGTGCTTCTCCAGCAATGCGCTCTCGTAGTCGTCGTCGGCGGCTTCCTCGCCCTCGCCTTCAGCGACCGGCTCGCCATGCAGCTCTTCGGCGGCGGCCCGCTCGTCCTCGTCGTCCTCGTCGGGCGGCACGCCGCGGCCGTCGGCCGAGGCCTGAGTCGCCAAGGTCGAGATGCCGGCGCGCGCATCGAGCAGGCCGGCGGCGCGGAGTTCTTCGACGCCCGGCAGGGCCGCGGTGTTCTCGAGGCCGAAATGCTCGAGGAAGGCGCTGGTGGTCGCCCAGGTCACGGGGCGGCCCGGCGTCTCGCGGCGGCCGGCCGGCTTGATCCAGCCGATCTCCAGCAGCAGGTCGAGGGTGCCCTTGGAGATGATGACGCCTCGGATCTCCTCGATCTCGGCCCGGGTCACCGGCTGGTGGTAGGCGATGATCGCCAGGGTCTCGATGCCGGCCCGGCTGAGCTTCTTGTTGACCTTGCGCTCGATGGACAGCATGGCCGCGAGATCGGGCGCGGTGCGGAAGGCCCAGCGATCCTCGATCTTGGTGAGGTTCACGCCGCGGTTGGCATAGCTCTCGGCGAGTTCCGACAGCAGGCCCGGCAGGTCGGCGCCCTTCGGCAGGCGGGCCTTCAGTACCTTCTCGTTGATGGGCTCGGTCGAGGCGAACAGCACGGCCTCGAGCAGGCGCAGCATTTGGAATCGATCGTCGCCGACGCTGACTTCGCTGGCGGTTTCTTCCGTGACGATTTCTTCACTCATGCTCTAGCCTTGTTGCAGGTCGGATGCCGGTGCCGGCGCGATGTCATCCTGGCGATTGGCACGCCGGAGATAGATCGGCGCGAAGGTGCCTTCCTGGCGCAGCTCCACGCGGCCGTTGCGCGCGAGCTCCAGCGAGGCCGCGAAGGTCGCGGCGATCGCGGCGCGGCGCTGCAGCGGCGTATCGAGGCCCTCGGGCAGGAAGTTGCGGAGCACGGTCCAGTCCAGCACCTGCCCCAGCATGTCACCGATGCGGCGCAGGGCATCGTCCATCGAGAAGAGGTTGAGCGGCGCGATGCGCAACAGACCTTCCTTGCGGCGGCCTGGATGCGTGCCATACGCCTTCAGCAAGTCGAACAGCGTCACGTCCCAGACCGGCACATCGATGATCTTCGCGGGCTCCGGCTCGCCACGGGCGAAGAAATCGATGCCGAATTGCGGCAGCGCCAGCAGCTTCTTTCCCGCCTCCTGCATCGCCTCGAGGCGCTGCAGCTGGAAGGCGAGAGCGGCCGCCAACTCGGCGCCGGAAGGCTCGCCGTCGCTCGGCGGCTCGGGCAGCAGCAGGCGCGACTTGAGATAGGCCAGCCAGGCCGCCATCACGAGATAGTCGGCGGCGAGCTCCAGGCGCAGACGCCGTGCCCGGGCGATGAAGGCGAGATACTGGTCCGCCAGCTCGAGGATCGAGATCTTGCGCAAATCGACCTTCTGGTCGCGCGCCAGGGTCAGCAGCGCGTCGATCGGGCCTTCGAAGCCGTCGAGGTCGAGCAGCAGCTCGTCGTCATTGGCGATCTTCGCCGGCGCGTCGTCGAAGCCGTCGCCGCCCTCTTGGCCCGCGGCAGCGGGCGCCTCGGCAGCACCGGTCGGCTCCGACTCGGGCAGCGGAGTCGGTTCCGTGTCGGTGTCCGGATGCCAAGTGGTCATGGTCAGGTCAGCGAGTCTCCGAGGCCGGTCAGATGACCGATCAAAGACCGCACATAATCGGTAGCCGGGCCCAAAATCCAGTGGAATATGTCGATATCCACACCTATTTGCCGGCCCAGCAACGGCAGCAAAAAGATCAATCCGATCAAGATCAACATGCCATATCGCTCGGTCCGCTGATAGGCGATGGCGAGATGGCCGGGCAGGATCGCCGCCAGGACTCGGCCGCCATCCAGCGGCAAGAGCGGCAGCATGTTGAAGATCGCCAGCACCACGTTGATCGCGACCGAGTAATAGAGCGCCGAGACCGCCCATTCGGAAAACCAGTCCGGCGCCAGCGTCGCGACATGGATCAGCAGCGCGGAAACGACGGCGAGGATGAGATTGCTGCCCGGCCCTGCCGCGGCGACCAGGATCATGTCCCGGCGATAGTTGCGGAAATAGCGGGCGTTGACCGGCACCGGCTTGGCGTAACCGAACAGAAAGCCGGTGGTGTAGAACAGCAGCAACGGCAGCAGAACGGTGCCGAAAGGATCGATGTGCTTCAGCGGGTTGAAGGTGACCCGGCCCTGCGCATAGGCGGTGTTGTCGCCGCACTGCTTGGCGACGAAGCCGTGAGCGGCCTCATGGAAAGTGATGGCGATCAAGACCGGCAGTGCCAGGATCGAAATGGCCAGCAAGGTCTGTTGGATATCGCCGCCGCCCATTTGCTTCCTTAGGCCATCAATCCGGCCAGTTCCTCGGCCAGCTCCTCCGTGTCGAAATCCGGTTCCCGGTTGACCCGCTGGCGTCCGCGTTCATATCGGAGTGCCGCGGCAGAAGACAAGGGGCCGCAGCCTGAGGCCACCAGCCGCATCTCGTCCATATTGCCGTTACAATGCAGGGCGATGTCGCAGCCGGCGGCGATCAAATCGGCCGCCAAACGGTCCAAACTGCCCTTCAGGGCCTTCATGGACATGTCATCGGAGATGAGCAGGCCGCCGAAGCCGATCTCGCCGCGGATCACCTCGTTGATCACCCGGGGCGACAGGGTCGCCGGCCGCTCCGGGTCGATCGCCTTGTAGACCAGATGGGCAGTGATGCCCCAGGGCAGGTCGTTCAGCTTGCGGAACGGAACGAAGTCGCTGTCGCAGAGATCGTCGAAATCGGCGTCGATGGTCGGGAGATCCAGGTGGCTGTCGACCGTGGCGCGGCCATGTCCCGGCATGTGCTTGATCACCGGGATGACGCCCCCCGCCAGCAACCCTTCCGCCGCGGCGCGGCCGAGATCGGCGACCAAGTGCGGATCGGCGGCGAAGGCGCGATCGCCGATCGCGTTGGTGGTCTCGGGGCGCTTGAGATCGAGGCAGGGTGTGCAATCGACATCGATGCCGATCGCGCGGAGCTCGGCCGCGAGCAGCTCGTGGTTGGTGCGCACCGCCTGCGCGGCCCGGGCGCGGTCGATCTGCGCGAGCTCGCCAAAGCGCGCGGCGGGCGGCATCGCGCGCCAATGCGGCGGCTTCAGCCGCGCCACGCGACCGCCTTCCTGGTCGATCAGGATCGGCGCGTCTTCGCGGCCGATGGACTCGCGAAGATCCTGCGTGAGCCGGCGCATCTGGTCCGGATCGGCGCAATTGCGCGCGAACAGGATGAAGCCGAGCGGATCGACGTCGCGATAGAAGGCGCGCTCATCGGCGGTGATCTCGGTTCCCGCGCAGCCGAAGATGACGGCGGATGTCATAGGGCTGCACCGGGGGCTGGATCATCCGCTTGAGCGAACTCACGAAGCGCCACTGCTGCATCAACCCCCACCCCAACCCGCCCCCATCTTGGGGATGGGAGTTGATTGGAGTCGTCACTTGCAGCGGGCTCTTCCAAGAGTCCCTTCCCCCAAGATGGGGGAAGGCCAGGAAGGGGGTTGATGCAGCCGTGATGCTTCAGAACAAACACGCCGGGAGATCCAGCGCGGCGATCATTTCGCAACAATGCAATCCTGCTTCTGCGCCTTCAACTGGGTGCAGAGGTCCTTCGCCTGCGCCTTGGTGAGCGGACCGGCCTGGATGCGGTAGAGCTTCGAGCCGTTCTTATCGACCGCCTGGACATTGAGAGTCAGGCCGCCGAGCAGCGCGGGATGCGCCTTCTGCAGCTTGGCCCATTCCGACTTGGCGAGCGCTTCGGACTTCACCGCCGCGAGCTGGATGCGGGCGGTGCCGCCGGCCGTCGGGGCGACGCTCGGCGCAGCCGGCGCCGTGGCGGCGGCCGCAGTTTGGGTCGGTTCGGCCTTCGGCGCGGGCGCGGGCGCGGGCGCGGGTTCAGGCGCCTTGGCCGTGCTGGTGGCGGGTGCGGAAGCCGCCGGATCGGCGGGCTTTTCGGCGGTCGTTGCAGGGGCCGGGGTCGGTTCAGCCGGTGCCGGCGCCGCCTGCTGGGTCTCGGCCTCGGAGACGACCGGGGCCGGGGCGGCAGCTGTCTGGCCGGGCTCCGGCGCGGCGACGCTCGGGATCGTGGGCGCGTCGACGCTCGGCACCGCATCGCTGGCCGAGGGCTCGGCGGGCTTCGGCGCATCGGTGATGGCCGGTGCCTGCGAGGCGGCGTTGGCCTCGTCGGTGCTTTCGGTCATCGGCGGCGAGACCGGCTGCTCCGGCGGCGGCGTGATGGCCGGCTGCTCGTCGGTGGTGGCCTGGCCGTTCAGGATCTCGACATTCTGGTTCGGCACCTGCATGCCGCCTTCGTCTTCCGGCTTCACCTTCTCGGGAGAGGAGTCGGCGGTGATCACCGGCACCGGGCCTTCCGGCGTCCGGTGGCTGGAGACCCAGGCCCAGGCGGCGCCACCGGCAATCACCACGATCGCCGCCAGCACCATCAGGCGGTTGCGCATGCGGCGGCCGCGGCCATTGACCTCGTCCTCCGCCTCGAAGCTGCCCAGAGGCGGCGGCGGGGCCGGCGGCACTTCCATGCCGGTCAGCAGGTCGGGCTGGCTGTCGGGCTTCGCCTCGCTCGCGTTCAGCATCGCCGCGGCGGCGGCACGATCGGTCGTTAGGCTCGGGTCGGCGCGCAGCCGGCCGAAGAGGTCGGGCTTGGCGCCTTCCGCGGGCGCAGTATCGTTGCTGGGCGCGCTGTTGCTGTTCCCGGCCGACATCGCGTTGAGGATGGGCTCGAAGGGGCGCACAGCGCCGCCCGTCTCAGCGCGCACCGGGCCGGCGGGGAGCGGCGCCAGGGCGACCGGCTCAGACATCGGATCGGGCATAGGCTCGGCCGGCGCCGGCTCGGCGCCGACTTTTGGCAAGGGGATCGGGGTCGGGCTGGCGACCGGGCTCGAGGCGGCACCGAGCTCGCCCCTGAGGCGGCTCAAGGCGGCGGCCACGTTGGCCTGAATCTGTTCGGACTTCGGTGCTTCTGCTGCACTCATGGCTGACCCCTTTTGGGCTGTTCCTCCGGACCGGCGCGCGCCGTCTCGCGTTCTGGCGGTCCCCACTGCCGGCAATGCCCAGGGCGACTCGGGACCCCGGCCTGTGGATAATGAATCAGTTGGGCTTCGAGTCGGTCAAGCCGATGCCGGAACTTAATCAAATAATCGACGGATTCTCCTTGGCTTTTTAGAGTCCAAGAATGTGGCAGCAATGCGGCGGATCGGCGGGCGCGGGCCGAGATCAAACAACCGCTATTTTGCCGCCGACTCGGATTTGGCCAACCGCTCCGCGGTCTCGAAGGCGAAGTTGTCCGTCATGCCGGCGATGTAGTCCGCGACCACGCGCGCGGTCCCCTCGCGCGCCGTCTGGGCATCGCCGGGCGCACCGATCTCCGACTGCCAGTCGGCCGGCAACAACCCGGGATCGGCGAGATGGCGGTCGAAGAGATCGGCGACCACCAACTTCGCCTGCTCGGTCATCTTGGTCACGCGCGCATGGCGATACATATGCGCGAACAGAAAACGCTTCAGGCCGATGTCGTTCCGGTGCATCGCTTCCGAAAAGACGGCGAGCGGATGGCCGAGAGCGCGGACTTCCTCCGGCGATGTCACTTTCGCGGCTGCGATGCGGCGGCGGGTCTCGGCGATCACATCTTCGACCATCTCGCCGATCATGCGGCGCACGGTCTCGTGCATCGCACGGTCCTCGTCGAGGCCGGGGTGATCGCGGCGCACGGCGGCGACGATCGGCCCCGCCAGCGGCACGTCGGCGAGATCATTCAAGCTGAAGAGACCGGCGCGCAGGCCGTCGTCGATGTCATGGTTGTTATAGGCGATATCGTCGGAGACCGCGGCGACCTGGGCTTCCAGGCTGGCGAACTCGCCGAGCTCCAGATCCCAGCGCGCGGAGAATTCGGCGATGCTGCGCGGCACCGCGCGGGCCTTGGCTTTCGCGCTCGCGGCCGGGCCGATGAGTGGCCCGTTATGCTTCACGATGCCTTCCAGCGCTTCCCAGGTGAGATTGAGGCCGTCGAAGGTCGGGTAGCGGCGCTCGAGTTGCGTCAGCACCCGGAACGTCTGCTCGTTGTGATCGAAGCCGCCGAAGGGCTGCATGCAGTGATCGAGGGCCTCCTCGCCGGCATGGCCGAAGGGCGGATGGCCGAGATCATGCGCGAGCGACAGCGCCTCGGCGAGATCCTCGTCGAGGCCGAGCGTGCGCGCGATCGAGCGCGCGATCTGCGCCACTTCGAGGCTGTGGGTGAGACGCGTGCGGTAGTGGTCGCCCTCGTGCTGCACGAAGACCTGGGTCTTGTGCTTCAGCCGGCGAAAAGCGGTGGCGTGGATGATGCGGTCGCGGTCGCGCTGGAACGGCGTCCGCGTTCCGCTCGGCGGCTCGGGGATGAGCCGGCCGCGCGAGTTCGCCGGATCGCAGGCATAGGGGGCGCGAGAAGACATTGAGGGGTTATAGCGATCTTACGCACCGCTCGTCATGCCCGGGCTTGGCCCGGGCACCCCTGAGTTGAACACCTTCGAATAGAAACTCAGGGATCCCCGGGCCACGCCCGGGGATGACGACCGAAAATGGAAGGTGCAAACTACCGCTCATGTCCACACTCG
This sequence comes from Dongia sp. agr-C8, assembly GCF_054658695.1. Lineage (NCBI taxonomy): Bacteria > Pseudomonadati > Pseudomonadota > Alphaproteobacteria > Rhodospirillales > Dongiaceae > Dongia > Dongia sp. agr-C8. Next base: position 152,010 of record NZ_BAAGHZ010000004.1, on the reverse strand, counting down.
AAACCACCGGGCATTGCCTCTGCGGGCGCGTGAAGTATCGGGCGACGGGGGCGCCGAACTGGCGCTGCCTTTGTCACTGCGAAAGCTGCCGCCGGGCGACCGGGGTCCCGGTGACCGCCTTTGCCTCCTTCCCGGTCGGCAGTTTCCACTTCGAGGGCGAGCCTGCCCGCTACCGGAGCTCGCCCGGGGTCACCCGGACCTTCTGCAGCCATTGCGGCACGCCCTTGACCTATGAGGCAGAGGATCTGCCGGGGGAGATCCATCTCCTGACCGGGAGCGCCGACCACCCCGAGGCGGACCATCTCACGCCGCAATACCACGTCTTTGATAATGAACGGGTTTCCTGGGTCGATCTCGGCGCCAACCTGCCCCGGTCGAAGCCGAAACCCGGCGCCTGATCCGCGGCCATCCATCCCCTGGGCGCAACCCCACTAGTCCTTGTGGCGGTTTGACTTTTCGGCTTGCGTCCCTAGATAATAAGGAAGGTTAACCCGTGCGGATTCCGCGATGAACGAGATGTCCCCGATGGCCGCCCCGACCCATGAGCGTAAAGTGGGCCTGACCGAGAGCGCTGCCAAGCGCATCGGCGAGCTGATTGCCCTGGAGGGCGATGCCTCGCTTATGTTGCGCCTGACCGTTTCCGGCGGCGGCTGCTCGGGATTCCAGTACGGCTTCTCCTTCGACAACGCGACCCAGCCGGACGACCACCTGTTCGAGCGCAACGGCGTGAAGATGGTGGTGGACGACACCTCCCTCGACCTCCTGGCCGGCGCCGAGGTCGATTTCGTGGAGGACCTGGTCGGCTCCTCCTTCCAGGTGAAGAATCCGAACGCCGCGTCGTCCTGCGGCTGCGGGAGTTCTTTCGCAGTCGCCTAGTTCATTCACCCGGTTCTGATGCCGAACGTTGGGGATTCCGGCAGCGTGATCAAAGTCGCAAGCTTCAACGTGAATTCTCTTCGGGCCCGCATTGGGAATGTCCTCACATGGCTCCGCAGCGCCAAGCCGGATGTCGTGCTGCTGCAGGAGATCAAGTGCCTCGAAACCGACCTGCCCAAGCTGGAGATCGAGGACCTCGGCTATAACTTCGAGGCGGTCGGCCAGAAGAGCTACAACGGCGTCGCCATCCTCTCCAAACATCCCTTCATGGTCGAAGAGCGGCGCCTGCCCGGCGGCGACGGCGACGACCATGCGCGCTACATCGAGGCGGTGGTCGACGTGCCGGAGGGCAAGCGTCACAAGGCCTTGCGCGTCGCCTCGATCTATCTGCCGAACGGCAATCCGGTCGATACCGACAAGTTCTCCTACAAGCTCCAATGGCTGGAGCGCTTGAACGACCATGCGCAGCAGCTGCTCGACCTGGAGGAGCCGCTGGTGCTGGGCGGCGACTACAACGTGGCGCCGACCGATGATGATGTCTACGACCCGGCAGCCTGGGCCAATGACGCGCTCTGCCGGCCGGAGAGCCGGGCGGGGTATTTCCGTTTACTCAATCTCGGCTATGTCGACGCCTTCCGCGCGCTGCATGGCGCCGAGGCGCATCGCTACACCTTCTGGGACTACCAGGCCGGGCGCTGGCAGCGCGACGAGGGCCTGCGCATCGACCATCTGCTCTTGTCGCCGCAGGCCGCGGATTCGCTCGACGAATGCGACATCGACAAGACGCCCAGGAACGGCGACAAGCCGTCGGACCACACGCCGATCTGGTGCTCGCTGGATTTGTAGTGAAGGTCGGAGTGAGATCGCCGGGTCAAGCCCGGCGATGACGTGCTAAAAACCGGCGTCATGCGCGGACTTGATCCGCGCATCTCGTGCAGAATAAAACGCCCTCTGATTACCCCGCCAGCGACTTGCCTTTCGAGCCGAGATCCACGAACGCCTCCTGCAACCGCTCGACCATGGCCTTTTCGCCGAGGCGGAGCCATTTGCGGGGGTCGTAGAGCTTCTTCAGCGGCTTGCCGCTTTCGGGATCGATCTGATGCTGGAAGGCAACGGCGTTCTCCAGCACGAACTTGCCGACGCCATTGGCAAAGGCGAACTGGGTGTCGGTGTCGATGTTCATCTTGAAGACGCCGTAGGCGACGGCCTGCGCGATCTTGTCCTTCTCGGAGCCGGAGCCGCCGTGGAAGACCAGGTTCAGCGGCTTCACCGGTGTCTTGAACTGCTGCTGCACCAGCTCCTGCGAGGCCTTGAGGATCTCCGGGCGGAGCTTCACGTTGCCCGGCGCGTAGACGCCGTGGACATTGCCGAAGGAGGCCGCGACCGAGAAATGGCCGAGCATCGAGAGCAGCTTGAAGGCCTTCGCCACGTCCTCGGGCTGGGTGTAGAGATGCGCGTTGTCGGCGCCGTCCTCATGCTCCGAGCCGATGCCGTCCTCCTCGCCGCCGGTGACGCCCAATTCGATCTCCAGGCTCATGCCCATCGGCGCCATGCGCTTCAGCGTCTTCGCGCAGATCGCGAGATTCTCGTCGATCGGCTCCTCGGAGAGATCGAGCATGTGCGAGCTGAACAGCGGCTTGCCGCTGCGCTTGAACTCTTCCTCGCTGTGGCCGAGCATCGCCTCGACCCAGGGCACCAGCTTCTTGTTGGCGTGGTCGGTGTGCAGCACCACGCATACCCCGTAATGCTGGGCCAGCAGGTGCACGTGGCGCGCCGCGGAGATAGCGCCGAGCACGCGCGCCTGGGCCTCGTCCTTCATCCCCTCGCCGGCGAAGAAGCGGGCGCCGCCGTTGGAGAGCTGGATGATGACGTCGGATTTCGCCGCCGCGGCGGCTTCCAGCACCGCGTTCACCGAGTTGGTGCCGGTGACGTTGACCGCCGGGAGCGCGTAGCCGCCGGCCTTGCAGGCCGCGACCAGGGAGCGATAGTCCTCGCCGGTGACGACGCCGGCCGGCAAGCTGCCGGCGGAGGACGTTTTTGCAGCTTCAACGGCGGCGGACATGGCGCTCTCCCTGGGGCGTCTCTCGAAGGAGGCCAATCTAATCGGGAGAACCGGGCCTTCCTAGCCCCAATTCGCCGCGCTAGGCCGCCCCGCTGAGGAGACGGTTGATCTCCTCCTGCAGCTCGGTCTGCAGGTAGGGCTTCGAGAGGCGCGGCAGCTTGATCTGGCTGGCCGGCAAGTCCGCATAGCCCGTGGCCAGCAGGATTGGCATCTTCGGCCGTTCCTTGCGGGCGATCTCGGCAAGCTCGAGACCGGTCATCCCAGGCATGGCCTGATCGGTCAGCATGAGGTCGATGGCCTGGCCGTCTTTCAGGATCGCCAGCGCCTGGGCGGCGGAATTGGCCTCGATCGCGCGGTGGCCGAGATCTTCGAGCATCTCGACCGTGCTCATGGCGATCAGCGGGTCGTCATCGACCACCAGAATGATCGCGCGGCTGGTGGATTCCGGCACAACCGGCTTCGGCTCCGCCACCGCCGCCGGCTCGTCGGCAATCGGCAGCCACAGCGTCGCGGTTGTGCCCTTCCCGACCGTGCTCTCGATCTCCAGCATGCCGCCGAGCTGCACCGCCAGCCCATGCACCATCGAAAGGCCGAGGCCGGTGCCCTTGCCGGTGGGTTTGGTCGAGAAGAAGGGCTCAATCGCCTTCTTCAGGGTCGTTTCATCCATGCCGCTGCCGGTGTCCGAGAGACGAAGGCGGAGATATTCCGGATCGACCAGCCCCTTGCCTGTGGGTGGCGGCTGAACGTCGATGGCGATGCAGATGGTGCCGCCGGACGGCATCGCGTCCCGCGCGTTGATCGCCAGGTTCAGGATTGCGAGCTCGATCTGGTTGGCATCGACCTGCGCGGCCGGCAAGCCCTCCGGCAGATCGAAGCGTAATTCGATCTGCGGCCCCAAGGTGCGGTCGAGCAGGTCTTGCATGCCGCCGACCAGCGCGACGAGATCCGCGGAGGTCGTCTTCAATTCCTGCTGCCGCGCGAATGTCAGCATGCGCTGGGTGAGCGACGCGCCGCGCCGGGCACCTTCGAGCGCGCCCGCGATCAGATGCTGCGCCCGCTCGTCGTCGCGGAAGCGCTTCTTCAAGAGCTGCAGGTTCCCCATCACCGCCATCAGCAGATTGTTGAAATCGTGGGCGACGCCGCCCGTCAACTGGCCGATCGTCTCCATCTTCTGCGATTGCAGCAGCTGCTCCTGCGCGCGCTCGCGGGCCGCGACTTCGGCGGTCAGCGCGGCGGTGCGCTCCTTGACCCGCTGCTCCAGGTTGGCCGTCAGGTCCGACAAAGCCGCGCGTTCCTGCGCGAGGGCGTCGAGCAGCCGCTCGCGCTCGAGGTCATAGCGCTTGCGCGCGGTGATGTCGGAGGTGACGCCGACCAACTGCGTCACCCGGCCGAAGTTGTCTTTCAAGGCGCGCGCGCGCATATCGACCCAATGTTCGGTGCCGTCGGGCCAGACAATGCGATGCTCGACCGCATAGTCCGCGCCGGTCTGCAATGTATGGGCAAGCGCCGCTTCGACCCGGGCGCTGTCATCGCGATGCACCGATCGCCGAAGATCGTCATAGGGGAAGGCCTCGTCGGAACTGCGGCCGAAATGGGCCCGGCACGTGCCCGAGCAGGTCATCGACAAATCCCGCGCATCCAGTGTCCACGAACCGAGGCTGCCGGCGCCCAAGGCGGTTTGCAGCCTGCCCTCGCTCTCCGCCAACTCCTCCAGTCGCGCCCGAGCCTCGTATTGCCGGCGCCGGCCGCGCACCGCGGTCCGCACCGCGCTGGTCAAGGTGGAGGCATGGAACGGGCGCTCGATGAAGGTCACGTTGCCGAGCAATTCGCCGAGCTTCGCCAGGGCGGGGCTGCGTTCGGGGCTGATCTCGCGCACGGTCAGCAGGATGACCGGGAAGTCCGACCACGGCGGCTGGCGCTTGAGACAGGCTGCGAGCGGCCGCAGGTCGACATCGTGGATCGCCTGGTCGGTGATGACCGCCAGGCCCGCGCCTTTTTCCATCTCGTCGCAGAGCGCCTGGACACCGGTGCAGATCTCCGCCGGGAAACCGGCATCGCGCAACACCATGACCGCTACCTGCGCGTCACGGCCCTGTGGCGCCAGCACCAGAGCGCGTTCCGAATGCGGGCCGGGACGACTCATCTATCCTTTTCCAGCAACGGCGCCGGCTCGCCGGCATAGGTCGGAACGCCGCGCAGCACGCCGTGGAATCCTTCCAGCGGCTCACCCATTGAAAGACCACGGTCACTGATCCGATATTCCCGGATGGTCGATTCGTGCTGGCCCGAGCGCTTCTTGATAACGGACACCGCGCGGCGCACACGTCCGCCGGCCTCGAAGTAGCGAAGCAGGATGACGGTATCCGCGAGATAGGTGACGTCGACCGGCGCCTGCATGTCGCCGACCAGGCCGTGCTGCGCCACCGTCACGAAGGTGGTGGCGCCGTGCCGGTTCAAGAATTGCAGCAGCTCATGGATGTGCAGGACCAGCGAGTTTTCCTCCGGCATCGCCGCCTGGTAGCCGTTCAGGCTGTCGATGACCACGGTCTTGATCCCATGGGCGTTGATCGTGCCGCCGACACGGTGCGCGAACTCTCCCGGCGAAAGCTCGGCGGCGTCGATCTGCGCGACCAGGAGCTGCCCGCTCTCCTGCAACGCATTGAGATCGATGTCGAGCCCCTTCATCCGGTCGAACAGCAGCCCGAGCTCCTCGTCGAACACGAACAGCGCCGCCTTTTCGCCGCGCCGGATGGCAGCAAGGGCGAAGGTAATGGCGATCAGCGATTTTCCGGTGCCCGCCGGGCCCAGGATCAACGTGCTGGAGCCGGAATCGACTCCACCGCCCAGCAGGGCGTCGAACTCCTTGAGCCCGGTCGAAAGCACCGTCCGCTTGAGCGCGCTGCGGTGCTCGGCCGCCACCAGCCGCGGAAAGACCTTCAGGCCACCGGTCGCGATCGTGAAGTCGTGATAGCCGCCGCGATACCGCTGCCCGCGGTATTTCAGGACCCGAAGCCGCCGGCGCTCCGCGCCGTAATCGGGGGCGAGCTCCTGAAGGCGGATCACGCCATGGGCGACGCTGTGCACGGTCTTGTCGCTCGCCTCGGAGGTGAGGTCGTCCAGCAACAGGACGGTCGCGCCCTGGCGGGTGAAATAGTGCTTCAGCGCGAGAATCTGCCGTCGATACCGCAGGGAGCTCTGCGCCAACAGACGGATCTCCGACAGGCTGTCGATCACGACCCGTTTCGGCTGGATCCGCTCAACCGCCTGGAAAATCTGCTTGGTGGTTTCGCCCAGCTCCAGGTCGGAAGAATACAGCAGGCTCTGCTGCTGGTTTTCATCCAGGAGGTTTTCCGGTGGCAGGAGCTCGAAAATCTCGATGCGCGGATCGAGGGTCCAGCCGTGGGACAGGGCGCTGAGCCGCAGCTCGGCCTCACTCTCGGACAACGTCACGTAGAGGCTCTTTTCGCCCTTGGCGGCGCCATCGATCAGGAATTGCAGGGCAATGGTGGTCTTGCCGGATCCCGGCTCGCCCTCGACCAGGAAGACATTGCCGGCGGAAAACCCGCCGGCCAGGATCTCATCCAGGCCTTCGATCCCCGTTCCCGCTTTCTGCTTCGCGCCAACCACAGCGTCACACTCCCCCGAAGAGGTTCAACGGTTGGTTAAGGATTCACACAGCGAAGCGTTCCATTAGATGTCCGATTTTCTCGTTATGGCCACGTGAAAACAACGGCTTAACAGGTGCCCCGATTCAGCCCTGCGGCATCAGCCGGACGCCCGCACGCAGGCGCTGGTAGTTCAGCGCGCGGTGATCGACCGGGTTGGCGCCCGGGGCCGCCACGATCAGGATCTCGCCGGCGATCGGCTGGAAGTCGGCGCGGAAATGCACCGAGCTCTTGAGCGCCAAAATCTTCTGCGCCGCGGGCTCGACGCCGAGATGCCGCAGCATCGCCTGGTCGGCCGCCTGCTGCTTGCGGCTGGCGACGACGATGCGGGTGCCGCCGATCCGGAGCAAAGCCATCGGCCCCAGCTGCATCTTATTGCCGCGATAGAAGGGACCGGTGGCTTCGAAGCTGCCGTCGCCGAGACGCTCGACGGCGAAGGTCGCCTTGAAGGGAACATGGCCGGGGATGCCGCTCCAGGCGCCGATGCCGAGGCTGATCTCGGCGCCAAGGCCGGCCCGGTGCGCGATCTCCGCGGTCTTCGGGTCGAAGAGATTGGCGAAGACCGCATCCTCGGCCCGGTTGCGCACCAGGGCTTCCAGCAAGCCGACGGAATCCGAGTTGCCGCCGGCGCCGGGATTATCCTGGGTATCGGCGAGGATGATCGGGCGCCGGAGTTCCAGCGCGCGCTGTTTGGCATGGACGACCGCCTCGTCCGGATTCCAGACCTTGCCGGCGAAATCGCGCTCGGCATCGGTGACCATGCCGATCAACCGGTCGGCGGCGGCATCGGCGGCGTCCTGGGTTTCGGCATAGGCAAGCGCGACCGGTCCGCATTCGGCGATGTCCGCCGGCGGGAAACCAAACGCAAAGGAGGCGCTGGCGGTGTTGCTGCCTAACGATTGAATCTGGGCGACCGCGCGATAGATCCCCTGTGCCGGCTCGATCAGGGTGCATTGCCAGGTCAAGGGCACCAGGAATTCGGCGCGGCGCATCGCCTTCTTCAAGGGACCGTGCTTGATCAGGCGCTCCAGCACGTCCGCCGACCACTGGCCGGATTCCGCGAGATCGACATGCGGATAGGTCCGGCAGACCACCAGCGCCGAGGCATGCCGCAGCATCCGCTCGGTGACATTGGCGTGGAGGTCGAGGCTGACCACGATCGGCAGATCCGGGCCGGTGACCGCGCGGATTCGCTCCAGCAGCTCGCCCTCGCCGTCTTCCAGATGCTCGGTCACCATCGCGCCGTGAAGATCGAGATAGATCCCATCGATAGAGCCCGCACCCTTGATCAAGCTCAAGAGCCGGCCCGCAATCCGCTCATAGGCCTCGCGCTCGACATGGGCCGAGGGCGATGCCGAGCACCAGAGCAGCGGCACGATGTCATGCTTCGACCGCGTGCTTTCGAGGAAACCCGCGATCGGCAGGTTGATGCCTTCGAAAGTGTCGCGGATCGCAGCACCCTCGGTGAGCCCGGGCCAGCCGTCGGCCTGCTCGAAGTCGCGATAGGTCGCCTTCAGCGGCGCGAAGGTGTTGGTCTCGTGCTGGAAGCCGCCGATTGCAATGCGCGCCACGATTCACTCCTGAACGGTCGATTCAAACTGCCGGCGAATTTCGCAGGATGAAACAAAAGGGGCAAGAAGCCGAGGACACAACCACAATTAAGTAAGGATTTGCGACAACCACCTAGGCGAGAATCGTCGACTCCTGTATAAGCGGTCCCGGTCATGGGGATGGCCTTCTCTGAGGATGATGCGTGGGGACGCAGTCGACATTCAATGTGGATCTGCAATCCGCCAAGTCGCTGGCGGATGCGGCTCTGGCCGAGATGGTCAAATACGGTGTCCCGCCGACGCCGCCGAATTACTGCGTCTGGTACAATTACGTCGCCAAGGCGATCGCCGGCCTGACCCGCGATATCGACGAACGGATCGCGCTGCAGAAGGGTTTCGGCTGGCAGGCGAACCAGGAGCTGTTCGAGCGCTATTTCGGCACCGACGTCGAGACCGCCGCGATCCGCAAGACCGGCAGCGAGCTCAATCAGACCGTGGGCAAGGTGCTGCTGCGGCTCGACGCCGCCGGCCAGGATGCCGCCGCCTTCGGCGAGACCCTGGTCCAGGTGCATGGCTCGCTGAAAGCCGTGCCGGTGGTCGAGGGCTCGCGGGTCCAGGCGGTGGTGCATCGCCTGTCCGGCGCCACCAACGACATGGTCAAGCGCAACCGCGACCTGGAGACCGAGCTCCGCAAATCGACCAGCGAGATCAACTCGCTGCAGGATCGGCTGGAGCAGGCGCGGCGCGAGGCCTTCACCGACGCGCTGACGGGGATCGGCAACCGGCGCTGCTTCGACCTGGCGTTGATCGAGCACAGCGAGCGCGCGGCCGCCGGCGAACTCGAACTCTGCCTGCTGCTGATCGATATCGACCATTTCAAGAAGTTCAACGACAACTACGGCCATCGCATCGGCGACCAGGTGCTGAAAGTGGTCGGCGGCCAGATGAAGTTGATGTCGCGCGGCACCGACATCGCCGCGCGCTACGGCGGCGAGGAGTTTGCGCTGCTGCTGGTGGGCGCACCCATGGACATCGCCATGCGCCGCGCCGACCAGTTGCGCGAGGCGCTGGCCAACAACTATCTGCGCAACAAGGCGACCGGCGATCTCTACGGCCAGGTCACCGTCTCGATCGGCGTCGCCAAATACCGCATGACCGACAATGTCGAGACCTTCGTCGGCCGCGCCGATGCCGCGCTCTACGAAGCCAAGGGCGCCGGCCGCAACCGCGTGATCGCGGAAGCGGCTTAGACGATCAGCGGGACCTCTTTCACCGTCATGCCCGGGCCTGCCCCAGGCTTCTGGTTCCTCGCTGCGCAAGATTGCCGGGTCAATCCCCGGATCAAGTCCGGGGACGGCAATGACGGTCTGTGCTCTTAAAGCTCGACCAGGCGGTCGGGGATGCGGTTGGGATTGGCGCCGTCCGCCGGATAGTGCTTGGCCAGCAACGCGCCCAAAGTTTCGATCGCGCCGATGAAGCCCTGCTCCACATCGCCTTTCCGGACCGATGCGGTGAAAGCCGCGACGATCTTCTCCCAGGTGCCGGGCTCGACCGCGCGGTCGATGCCGCGATCGGCGATGATCTCGACGTAGTGCTCGGCCGCCGAGACGAAGAACAGCACGCCGCAATGCTCCTCGGTCGAGGCGAGGCCGCGTTCCAGGAATACCAATCTGGCCAGCCGCGAGGCCATGCGCCGCTTGCGCGCGGCGGGAACGAGCCGGACCCCGAACGGCGTGAAGGCGACCAGCACATAGACGAGGAGGAAAGCGGCAAGCTCGGCCGCGAGCATCTCAATCGGACCCGGCCAGGGCAGCAAAGCCCAGATCGCAAGCCCGGCAATCAAGGCCGCGGCCAAAGCGGCCGCGAGCGCGTTGCTGCGATAGCCGTCGGCACGCCGGGCGATCGCCGCCACCAATTCCGCCCGCGTCCCCTGCTCCGCGCGCTGGATCGCCGCGGCGATCCGATCCCGCATTCCGTCATCGATCATGGCTTTCCCCTCACCATCGCCCGCTCGCCCCGCCGCCGCCGAATGATCCGCCGCCGCCTCGGAAACTGCTGCTGGAAGACCGGCTGCCGGAAGAGCCACCGCTGCTCGAACGGGCCAGATACCAGACATTGCGGCGCCGTTTCGGGTCATAGCGGCGGCGCAGGCTCATCACCACCGTCGCCAGGAAGGCGAATGCAAAGATCCCGAGCGGCTCCAGCACTTCTTCGAATGACGACGACTCCCCGGAACCCTGTGCGGTCAGCGGCTGCGTCGGCACATAGCCGCCGCCCAGAGCCGCCAGGATCGCTTCCACGCCGGCGCGCACGCCGCCGTTCATGTCGCCCTGCTTGAAATAGGGAATGATCTCGCGCTGGATGATGCTGTTGGCGGTGGCGTCGGGGATCTCGCCTTCGAGGCCGTAGCCGACCTCGATCCTGAGCTCGCGGTCGTTCGGCGCCACGATCAGCAGCACACCGTTGTTCTTGCCGGCCTGGCCGATGCCCCAGCCGCGCCCCAGCGCCAGGCCCCAATCCTCGATCACATAGCCCTTGAGATCCGGCAACGTCACCACGACCAGTTGGATGCCGGTCGAGGATTCCAGACCCGCGAGCCGATCGGTGATGGTTGCGACGGTCGAGGCATCGAGGATGCCGGCCTCATCCACCACGCGACCGGTCAAAGCCGGGATCGGCGGCTCGGCCAAGGCCGGCGAAACGAAGCCGATCAGCAAGATCAGGACGCCGAGAAGTCTCACCATCGCCCGCTCGCCCCGCCGCCGCCAAATGATCCGCCGCCGCCGGAAAAGCCACCACTGGAACTGCCGCTCGACCAACTGCTGGAGGAACTCCAATCGGATCCATCGTCGTTGCGCTGCCGGCGATAGGGGACGGGCTGCGGGTTCCAAATCCTGATGATCACGATGAAGGCGAAGGCGACGAGCGCGAATACGGCCGCGGCAATGCCGAGGAAATTGCTGGACGGGCCGGATGCGACGAGCTGGGTCGGCCGATAGCTGCCGCCCAGCGCGCGAAGGATCGCGGTGACGCCGGCGCGAACACCGCCCTGCAGGTCGTCGCGTTTGAAATGCGGGATGATCTCCGACTGGATGATGGTGTTGGCGGTGGCATCGGGCAAGTCGCCTTCCAGGCCGTAGCCAACCTCGATGCGAAGCGCATGATCCCTGGGCGCCACGATCAGCAGCACGCCGTCATTCCTGCCCTTCTGGCCGATGCCCCAGCCGCGGCCGAGCGCCAGGCCCCAATCCTCGATCGGATAGCCTTGCAGGCTCGGCAGCGTCACCACCACGAGCTGGCGTCCGGTCGATGCCTCGTAATCCGCACTCTGCAGGGTGATGGCATCGATGGTGGCGCGATCGAGGATGCCCGCAAGGTCCATGACACGGCCGGTCAGGGTCGGGATCGGCGGCCCGGCGAGCGCCGGCGCGACAAACCCGACCAGCAGGATCAGGCAACGGAGAATTCTCACCATGACCCGCTCGCCCCGCCGCCGAAGGAGCGACGCGCGCCGCCCGAGGAGGAACCGCCAAAAGAGCGGCTGGATGAGCTCGATGAGGAATGGCTCGAGGACGAGAAACCTCCGAACGAGGAAGAGCTCGAGGAAGGACGGGACCCGCTGCTGCCGGAGGACGAGCTCGAAGTCCAGCTGGTCGGTTCCCAGCCACTCCGGTTGCCCCAACTGGAGCTACTCACGGCGTTCGAGGTCAGAATCCGAAAGATGATGTCGCCGAGGGTTTCGTCGTCGTTGTCTCTTGCGGGCGTCGCCACCGGCGTCGCAGCCACCGATTTGTCGACAGCGCTGTCTGGCGCGGCGGCGCTTCCGGCCTCGTCCTTTTGGCGTGGCGGAGAACTGATGGCGACGTTGATGTGGCTCATGCCGTGGAGAATCAGCAGGATGACGACGCAGCCGATCAGAGCCACGACCGCTATCGTGGTGATCGTCGCCACGGTCGTGTCCGAGTTCCGGCGATGGCTGCTGGGCGGCGCGGCCGGCGCGCTCGATCCGCTGCTGCGCTCGATCGCCGGCATATCGGCCGCCGTGCTGCGCTCGACCGCCGGGTTATCAAGAGCCGGTGGCTCGATCGCGGCCCGGCGGTCGACCCGCTCGAAGATCGCGGTCACGCCGTCGTCCACGCCGCCGGCAAAATCCCCGCGCCGGAAGTAAGGCAGGATGCGATCCTGAATGATCGATACCGCGTCGGAATCCGACAAGCGATAACCGAGGCCGTAGCCGACGGCGATCCGCACCTTCCGGTCGTTGGGCGCCACGATCAGCAGCGCGCCGCTATCCTTGCCCTCGGCACGGCCGACATTCCAGCTCTCGCCGAGCATATCGCCCCAGGTTTCGATCGAAGCCCCATGCAGGCTCTGCAAGGTGACCACGATGACCTCGACGCCGGTCCGCCGCTGCAGCTCCATCAGGCGTCGCGCCAAATCACTCTCCAGCTGCGGATCGAGGATGCCGGCCTCGTCAGTCACCCAGCCGCTGCGCTCGGGAGTCGACAGCGCCTGCGCCGTGCCGATGAGCGCCACCGCGAGCAGCAGGCCGGCCAGAATCCCCTGTCGCAGAGCGCGCAGCGCTGCGGGCATCTCAATCATGTCCGCCCCCATCCGCGCCGCCATGCGAATCGCTCCAATGCGCGCTGACGCCGGCGCCACCGACAATGCCGCCGCCGCCGTGGAATCCGCCGCGGCCTGGACCGCCGCCGCTTTGGCCGTCACGCTCTTGCGATTCATTGTCCCCGCTGCGGCGCCCGCGCGGCCAGAGGCAGACCAGCACGATCAGCGTCAGCAGGACCAGGCCGGCGATCTGCTGCCAAGCCATGCGGATGGCCGCAGGTCAGTTGCCGCTGGTGCCGAAATCGACCTTCGGCACATCAAGCTTGGCGGGCTCGACCTGGAGCTGCTGCATCGGTTCGCGGTCGGCGTAGAGGATCGAATGCCAGATCACGCCCGGGAAGGTCTTCAATTCGGTGTTGTAGACCCGGACTGCGTTGATGAAATCCATGCGCGCGACGGCGATGCGGTTCTCCGTGCCCTCGAGCTGGGCCTGGAGATTGGCGAAGTTCTCCGTCGCCTTCAGCTCTGGATACTTCTCGACCACCACCATCAGCCGCGACAAGGCTGAAGTGAGCGCACCCTGGCTCGACTCGAACTCGCTCATCTTCTCAGGATTGCTGAGATCGGCCGGCGAAAGCTGCACCGTGCCGACCTTCGCTCGCGCCTCGGTGACCGCTGTCAGCGTGTCCTGCTCGAACTTGGCGGCGCCCTTCACCGTCTCGACCAGGTTCGGAACGAGGTCCGCGCGGCGCTGATACTGGTTCAGCACCTGCGCCCAGGCGGCATGGGCACTCTCTTCGTGCTTCGGGATCGCATTCACGCTGGTCAAGGCCCAGACCACGACGAGCGCGATCAGGGCCAGCACACCGAAACCGACATAGCGCATTGCCGCAAGACTCCCAAGAATCTGTGGGTAAAACCTAGAGGCTCAACATACAGGTGAGCGCGCGCGAGCGCGAGACCCGTTTCACGATAGCGGCTGTTGGGGCCGCTGCACCAGGTAGAAGCGGTAGAGCGGTGACATGTCGGAGATGATGAATCGCATCGTCAACTCGGCGCCGGGCAGGATGGAGTCGCCGCCGAAGCCGAGCGAGTCCTCCGGCTCGTCCAGGCGCTGGGAATGCGGCAGGCTGCTGTTGACGTATTGATCGGCGACGGTCGAGGCCTGGCCGAAGCTCAAGCCGTCCTCATAGGTGCTCGGCCGGTTCTCGATCTCGCGCAGCTCGACCTGATAGCCCTGCCAGGCACGGCCGGTCTTGTTGACGACGATCTTCACCATGGCGAAGGCCGCCGTATGCTGGGTCGCGACGCGGTTGCCGAAGTCGCGGCTGAAGCCCTTGATCACCAGGACCGGATCGCTGGGGCCGGTGACTTCCTCCTTCACCACGAAGGGATCCTCGATGCTGCCCGTGCCGGTCACCGAGACCAGTTTGAAATTCCCCAGCTCGTCGGAGAAAGTGATGCCTTCGACCGTCACCGGGTCGGCAAGCGCGGCGCCGATCGCGGCCCGCAGCAGCAACACCCCCAGGAAGAGACGCAGAACCGTCATGAACGCCCCCTGAATTGCCGCGTCCGCGCACGGCTTCCCCATACCATGCAATATTTTCAACGACTTAGGGAATAGCCGAAAATGACAGGGTGGTGTCGGCAAAAAAATCGTCGATTTCCAGTCGATCCTGTCGATTGCAGGTCCGTTGCTTCGACGTCTCTACAGGAACCCAGAAGGGAACCGCGAAAGGGAGAGTGAGATGCGTTTCATGATCATGGTGAAGGCCACCAAGGACACAGAAGCCGGCAAGTTTCCGGACAATGCCGAGAAGCTGTTCGAGGCGATGGCCGCCTATCACGACGAACTGGTGAAGGCGGGCGTGCTGCTCGACGCCGCCGGCCTGCAGCCCTCGTCGGCCGGCTGGAAGATCAAATACCGCGGCGACAAGCGGAGCGTGGTGGACGGTCCCTTCACCGAGGCGAAGGAGATGATCGCCGGCTACACGCTGATCCAGACCAAGACCCGCGAGGAGGCGCTGGAATGGACCCGCCGCTTCCCGAAGCCGCATTTCGATCATGAATGCGAGATCGAGGTGCGCCAACTCTATGAGCTCGACGATTTTGCCACGCTCGAAGCAGCCAAGGATTCGATCGACAAGTTTCGCACGATGGAAAAGCACGGGCCGACCAACTAACCCCCAATACCGGAAAGACAGGAGAGAATGATGACGATCCAACCCTATCTGTTCTTCGAAGGCCGCGCCGAGGAAGCCCTGGCTTTCTACAAGAAGACACTCGGCGCCAAGAACGAGTTGGTGATGAAGTACAAGGACATGCCCGACCCGCAGCCCGGCAGCATTCCGCCCGGCGGCGAGAACAAGGTCATGCATATGAACTTCGAGGTCGGCGGCTCGACGATCATGGGCTCCGACGGCTTCTGCGGCGGCACGACGAAGTTCGAAGGCTTCTCGCTGACCTACAACTGCAAGGACGAGGCCGAGGCGCAGAAGGTCTTCAACGCGCTGAGCGACGGCGGCCAGGTCCGCATGCCGCTCGGCAAGACCTTCTTCTCGCCGGCCTTCGGCATGCTGGCCGACAAGTTCGGCCTCGGCTGGATGATCATCGTCCCGCAGGCGATGTAGGCGCGGAGAGCAATCATGCGTTTCATGATGATCGTGATCCCCAAGGGATACGACACCGCCCCGGCCGACGCGATGCCCGACGCGGAAACCGTCGGTGCCATGGACAAGTACAACAACGCGCTGCTGAAGGCCGGCGTGGTCCTGGCGATGGAGGGATTGCACCCGCCCGCGACCGGCGTCCGCGTCACCTTCCCCGGCGGCAAGCCTCAAGTGAAGGACGGGCCGTTTCCCGAGGCGAAGGAAGTGGTCGGCGGCTTTTGGATGATCGACGTGAAGTCCAAGGCCGAGGCGATCAAATGGGCGAAGAGATGCCCCGGCGGCGACGACATGACGATCGAGATCCGCCAGGTCCAGGAATGGGAGGATTTCACGCCCGAAGTCCAGAAGGCGGCCAAGCACGAACCGAAGATCCGCAAGGCGCTGGGGAAGAGGCGCAGGAAGGTGGCGAAGAAGACGAAGAAGAAGTGAGCTTCTGCCGTGCGGGCAACTCGCTCATCGAAATCTCCATCGTCATCCCCGGGCTTGACCCGGGGATCCCTGAATTTCCCCTCGATTGCATCAAACTCAGGGGTGCCCGGGCCAAGCCCGGGCAAGACGACGGAGAGTATAGAGACATCTCGCCTCTCCTGCCTCGCCGTGCTATCCGGTCGCCATGGTGGCGACCGAGACACCCGACATCCACCGCACGATCGATGCGGTTTGGCGGATCGAGGCGGCGAAGCTGATCGCCGGGCTGACCCGCATCACCCGCGACGTCGGCCAGGCCGAGGAACTGGCGCAGGACGCGCTCGAGGCGGCGCTGCGGCAATGGCCGGAATCCGGCATCCCCGACAAGCCCGGCGCCTGGCTGATGCAAAGCGCCAAGAACCGCGCCATCGATGGCATCCGCCGCCGCGTCATGCAGGCGAAGAAGCACATCGAGATCGGCCGCGAGTTGGAATCCCAGGAGCAGGAAATGCCCGACTGGGACGCCGCACTTGACGACCCGGTCGGCGACGACGTCCTGCGGCTGATCTTCACCGCCTGCCACCCCGTGCTCTCGACCGAGGCGCGCGCCGCCCTCACCCTGCGCATGGTGGGTGGCCTCCAGACCGACGAGATCGCCCGCGCCTTCTTGGTCGCGGAGCCGACCATGGCGCAGCGCATCGTCCGCGCCAAGCGCACGCTCGCCGAGGCCAAAGTGCCGTTCGAGGTCCCCCGCGGGCCGGAGCTGGAAGCGCGGCTGGGCTCGGTACTGGAGGTCATCTATCTCATCTTCAACGAAGGCTATACCGCGACCTCCGGCGAGGATTGGGTGCGGCCGGGTCTGTGCGACGAAGCCCTGCGGCTCGGCCGGATCCTGGCCGAGCTGGCGGTGCATGAGCCGGAGGTGCATGGCCTCGTGGCGCTGATGGAGATCCAGGCCTCGCGGCTGCATGCGCGGGTGGCGCCGAACGGCGACCCGATCCTGCTCCTGGAGCAGGACCGCGCGCGCTGGGACCATATGCTGATCCGCCGCGGCCTCGCCGCCCTGGAGCGCGCCGAGCGCGAGGCGGCGGCGCAGGGCATCGGTCTCGGGCCATATGCATTGCAGGCCGAGATCGCGGCCTGCCATGCGCGCGCGCATGTTGCAGCGGAGACCGACTGGGCGCGGATCGCGGTGATCTACGACGCGCTCGGCCGCGTGGCGCCATCACCGGTCGTGGAATTGAACCGCGCGGTGGCGGTCTCGATGGCCGATGGGCCGGCGGCGGGCTTGGCGCTGGTCGATGCCTTGCTGGCAGAGCCGGCCTTGAAGAACTATCACCTGCTGCCGGGTGTGCGCGGCGACCTTCTGTTCAAGCTCGATCGTAAGGCGGAAGCGAAGGCGGAGTTCGAACGCGCGGCAGCGTTGACGCGCAACGAGCGCGAGCGGGCGTTGCTGCTGAAGCGCGCGGCGGAGTGCTGAACTGCAGACGACGGAGCATAGTGGTACATGATCATCAGACTGTCGTGCCTGATTGAAATTGCCGTCGTTGCAATCCTCTGTTCCATGCCTGCGATCGCACAGGACACGGACACTCGCCCGATTGCCTTGAATGCGGACGTCGTGCCCGATGGTGGAATCAAGGAGCATGACAGCTTCGGCTGGACCGTCCATGGCGCGTTCGACGGTGTCATCTATCGTTATGGTTACGACAGCGCGTTTTTGCGCGTTTCGAACCAGAAGAACCTCGGTTGGCGTGCCCTCAACCTCAGCAGCAGCTGGCAGGTGCGCTGCCACGCCGACCAGCCAAGCGGCAAGCGTCGCTGCTTGGTCCTGCGGGTGGCAGTCATTTCCCCTGTTGCTCCGACCTTTGTCGGCTTCGAGATCCACGATCGAAGGATTTGCGTCAGCAGCGCCGTCCAGATCCGTTCTGTGGAAATCCGCGTGGATGAGGGCGAACCCATCCGACTGGTCGATCCGAATTTCTGCCTGGACGAACCGGCATCCGCGGCATTGGAGAAGACCTTACTGGCCGGGCGATCAGTCGAGATGAAAGGCTACTTCGCGGGCTCCGCACCTGTTTTCGACCTCAAACACACGACCTACGGACTGAAGCAGGCGCTCAGTTTGCGCGACTGGATCTTTGAACAGTATCAAGCCGGTAAGCTTAAACTCGAGCCTACCAAGTAGTTGCGGTCAATCGCCGAAGTTACTCTCCAAGTACCGAGCAAATTTCGCTGGACTCTTATTTAGCATATTCGCTAAATATGGATCCTGCCCCTTGCCGATGAGGAGAGCGCCCATGAGCGAAGATCATCAGCATCAAAAGCGCGCCAATCCCGCGGCGCCGGTGACGAACATCGTGACCTACGTTCCGAAGAAGGGAAAAGAGGCCGAACTGCTGGCCTTGGTGAAGAAGCACGAGCCCGCCCTGCGAAAGGTCGGCCTGGTCACCAGCGAACCCTTCCGGGTCTGGAAGGCCTATGACATCCGCAAGAAGCGCCAATCCTTCATCGAGTATTTCGTCTGGAAGGATGGCAATGCCAGCGATGTGGCCCACCAGACGCCGGAAGTGATGGCGGTCTGGGAGCCGATGGGACCGGTCCTGGAAGAGTTGACCATCTGCGAAGTGGAACAGGTCTGACCAAGAGTTCCGCCGAGAAGCTCGCGGCACTCGACGCCGTGGTGACCGCGCTGGCGCATCCGGCGCGGCGTCAGATCCTGATGACGATTCACTTCCGCGGCGAGGCCACGGCCGGTGAGATCGCCGGCCGATTCGCACATGCCTGGCCGACCACCACCCGCCACCTCCGCGTCCTGGAACACGCCGGACTGTTGAAAACCGAGCGCCGCGGGCGGATGCGGGTCTACACCGTCGACAAGACCCGGCTCGCGCTGGTCAGCGAGTGGCTGGGCTGGTTCGATCGGCGATAGGCGCCGCCGCTAAACCCCCGCCAGCCGCTCCAGCGCCTGGGTGAACTTCGCCTTGGCCTGGTCGAACTCGGCCAGCTTGGCGCGCTGCTCCTCGATCACCGCCGGGTCGGCACGCGAGACGAATTGCGGGTTGGCGAGCTTCTTTTCGATCCGCTCGGCTTCGCTCTTCGCCTTGTCGAGCTCCTTGGTGAGGCGTGCGCGTTCCTTGGTGATGTCGATGATCCCGGCCAGCGGCAGGAACACCGTCGCCTCGTCCATGACGATTTGCGCGGCGCCCTTGGGCGGCTCGCCGCTCACGATGTCGATCTGCTCGGCGCGGGCGAGGCGCTTGATCAGGTCGCCGTATTGCGCGACGCGGTCCTGGGTCTCGGCGCCGGCATCCTTGATCACCAGGTTCACCTGGGCGCCGGGCGCCACGTTCATCTCGGTGCGGAGCGCGCGGACCTCGCCGATCAGGCGGATCACCCAGTCGAGATCGGCGTCGGCCTTGGCGTCGATCAGCTCCGGCGCGAGGTCGGGCCAATGCGCGGTCATCAAGGCGCTGGACGAACCCTTCGGCCGCACCTGCTCCCAGAGCTCCTCGGTGATGAAGGGCATCAGCGGGTGCATGAGATGCAAGAGCTGGCCCAGCACCCAGGCGGTCACGGCGCGGGTCTCGGCCTTGGCCGCCGCATCCTCGCCCATGAACACGGGCTTGGCGAACTCGAGATGCCAGTCGCAGAATTCGCCCCAGGCGAACTGGTAGAGTGCCGCCGCAGCAGTGTCGAAGCGATAGCCCTCCAGCGCGAGATCGACAGCTTGCCGCGCCTTCACCAGGCGGCCGATGATCCAGCGGTTGAGGTTCTGCGCGACCCGCTTCGGGTCGAAGTTCTTGTCCGCGATGCACTCGTTCATCTCGCAGAAGCGCGCCGCGTTCCAGAGCTTGGTCGCGAAGTTGCGATAGCCCTCGACCCGGTTCTCCGACATCTTGATGTCGCGGCCCTGCCCCGCCTGCGCGACCAGGGTGAAGCGCAAGGCATCGGCGCCGTATTTGTCGATGAGGTCCAGGGGATCGATCACGTTGCCCTTGGACTTCGACATCTTCTGGCCGTGCTCGTCGCGGACCAGGGCGTGGATGTAGACCGTCTTGAACGGCACATCGCCCATGAAATGGAGGCCCATCATCATCATGCGGGCGACCCAGAAGAAGATGATGTCGAAGCCGGTGACCAGCACGTCGCCCGGGTAATAGCGCTGCAGCTCCGGCGTCTTGTCCGGCCAGCCCAAGGTCGAATAGGGCCACTGGCCGGACGAGAACCAAGTGTCGAGCACGTCGGGATCGCGCTCCAGCTTGGTCGGCTTGCCGTAATGCTTGTCGGCTTCGGCCTGCGCTTCTTCCTCGGTATAGGCGACGAAGACCTTGCCGTCCTCGGCATACCAGGCGGGAATCTGATGGCCCCACCAGAGCTGGCGCGAGATGCACCAGGGCTGGATGTTGCGCATCCATTCGAAATAGGTGTTTTCCCAGTTCCGCGGCACGAAGACGGTGCGCCCCTCCTCCACCGCCTTGATCGCGGGCTTGGCCAGGGTCGCGGCGTCGCAATACCACTGGTCGGTCAGCCAGGGCTCGATCACCACGTCGGAACGGTCGCCATAGGGCCGGGTCATCGGATGGTCGTCGATGCGCTCGATCAGGTTTTGCGCTTCGAGATCCTCGAGCACCGCCTTGCGGCAAGCCTCGCGGCTCAAGCCCCGGTATTTCGCCGGCACGTTGTCGTTGAGCTTCGCATCGCGGTCGAAGATGTTGATCATCTCCAGCCCGTGGCGCTTGCCGACCTCGAAATCATTGAAGTCATGGGCCGGCGTCATCTTCACCGCACCCGAGCCGGTCTCCGGATCGGCGTATTCGTCGGCGACCACCGGGATATGGCGGCCGACCAGCGGCAGCACCACGTTCTTGCCGACCAGGTCCTTGTAGCGCTCGTCATCGGGATGCACGGCGACGCCGGTATCGCCGAGCATGGTCTCGGGACGCGTGGTCGCGACGATGAGGAAGCGATCGGGCTGGCCTTCGACCGGATACTTGAGGTGCCAGAGCTTGCCCTTCTCCTGCTTCTGCACGACCTCGAGGTCGGAGATCGCGGTGTGCAGCTTCGGGTCCCAGTTCACCAAGCGCTTGTCGCGGTAGATCAAGCCCTGGCGGTAGAGATCGACGAAAGCCTTGCGGACGGCCTTGTTCAGGCCCTCGTCCATGGTGAAGCGTTCCTTCGCCCAGTCGGGCGAGGCGCCGAGCCGGCGAAGCTGGCTGGTGATCATCCCGCCGGATTCCGCCTTCCACTCCCAGACCTTCTCGATGAACTTCTCGCGCCCCAGGTCGGTGCGCTTGATGCCCTGCTGGCCGAGCTGGCGCTCCACCACCATCTGGGTGGCGATGCCGGCATGGTCGGTGCCGGGCTGCCAGAGCGCGTCGCGGCCCTTCATCCGCTCGTGCCGGATCAGCACATCCTGCAGGGTCATGTTGAGGGCATGGCCCATATGCAGGCTGCCGGTGACGTTCGGCGGCGGCATCATGACCGTGTAGGGCACCTTGTTGGAGGTGGTCTGGCCGGCAAAGGCCCCCGACTTCTCCCAGGCTTCGTATTGCCGCTTCTCGACCGCGTCGGGCCGGAAAGTCTTCTCCAACGTCATCCGCTAACCACCGGAAAATAGAGGATTATGGCCGGAATCCGAATCCAGCCGGAAACGCGCTGCCGATGGTTATAGCGGCTGAATAGAGGCTGGCAAGAGCGCCGGTTTACCCCAGCTCAGCCCGGCGCGCGATGCGTTCGACCTCGCGGCGGACCAGGCGCTCGACGATGCCCTGGAGATGGATATCCAGCCAGTCGCGCAGCATCGGCTCGACCGCCTGGCGCACCAGGGTCTCGACCAGCAGGCCGTCACCGCCATTCTGCTCGACGGCATGCGAGGCCTTGCGCGCGGCAAGCTGCGCCATGGTGGCGGCAGCGGCTTCCGCCACGGAGGGCGAGACCAATTCGGTTTCCATCGGCTCAGGCTCCGGTTCACTCCGCGGCGGCTCCGGTGGTGGTGGCGGTGGCGGCGGCGGCGGCGGTGGCGGTGGCGGTGGCGGTGGCGGTGGCGGTGGCGGTGGCGGTGGCGGCGGTGCCGCACGCACCGGTTCGACGATCGGCTCCGGCTCCGCGATCGGCATCGGCTCTGCTTCGGGCTCCGGCTCGGGCACGATCTCTTCCGGTTCGTCGCCCGGGGCTTCCTCGTCGAGCGCGACGACGTTGCCGTCGCCGACCACCATCTCGGTGAGGACGAGATCCTCTTCGTCTTCTTCCTCGGCGGGCGGTGGCGCGACGTGCTTGCCGTTGCCGTTCGCCTTGCCGTTGGTGGGCGGCGGCGCGGCTTCTTTGTCGTCTTCGGAAATGATCCGTCGGATGGAGGCGAGGATCTCCTCCATGGTCGGTTCTTGTGTGGTCTTGCCTTCGGTCATTCCGGATCCCCGCCGAGTCGCATAGCACCGGCGCGGAATCACTGCGCCAAAAGCCATTGCTCCAGCGGTGTCATATTAATGAGTCTTCGAAATTTACTCAAGGAATGGGAAGCGAAACCCGCGATTCCACAACATCTTGCGCGTCGTGACTCCGAGTCGCGCGGCGCGCGACTCGCGGTTTCGGCGTTACTGCACCGCGGGTCCGGTGCCCCACCACTTGTTGCGCACGTTGTTGTAGTGCTGCGCGGGATCATAGAGCGGCACGTTGAGCGCCAGCGCCTTCGCGTTCAGCTGGCCGACCGCCTGCAGCACCTGATAGCGCGCGATGACGAGATTGGTCTGCGCGGTGACCAGGTTCACCTTAGAGTTCAGCAGTGCCTGCTCGGCATCGAGCACGTCGAGCACGGTGCGCGCGCCGACGGTCTGCTCCTGCCGCACACCCTCGAGCGCCACCGTGTTGGCGCGCACCTGCTCCTCGAAAGAGGTGATCTGCGCCTGCGCGGTTTCGAGCGCCTGCCAGGCGGCGACCGCCTGCTGTGCGGCCGAGCGGCGCGCTTCGTCGAGCTGGCGGCGCGCCTGCTGGTAGAGCTGCTTGGCCTGACGCACGCGGGAATCCGGCGCACCCGCCTGATAGAGCGGCACCGTCAGCACGCCGAGGATGGTGCCTTCGGTGGTCGAATCGCGATCACTCGCCTGCTCGTCGGCGCGCGAAACCGAGCCTTGCAGGCTGACCGAGGGCAGCAGCTCGGAGAACTGGGTGTCGATGTCGTCCTTGGTCGCCGCCTCGACGAATTGCGCGGAGATGACGATCGGCGCCTGTTGCGACATGGCGACGACGTCATCCTGCTTCAGCGGCAGGTTCGGCGGGACATTCGGCATCGACAGCTGCACCGGCTCCTGGCCGACGATCTGGCGATAGACCGCCATCGAGGCGGTGAGGTCGCCTTCGGCCGCGATCGCGGCGGCGACCGCGCCCTGCAGCGAGGCCTGCGCCTGGCTGACGTCGGTCTTGGTGACCTCGCCGGCCTGGAAGCGATCCTGCGTCGCCTGCAGCTGCTGCTGCAGCACCTTCACGTTGTTCTGGTTGAGCTCCAGGATCGACTGGTTGCTCACCACCGACATATAGGCCTGCACCGCTGCGAACAGCACCTGCTGCTCGGTGTCGAGCAGCTGGGCGCGTCCGGCCTTCACCCGGTTCTCCGCCGCCTTGGTGCCGGCGACGGTGCCGAAGCCGTTGAAGATCGGCTGGGTCAAGGTGAGGCTGTAGGTGTGCGGATAGAATTGCCGGTTGCGGTCGACGATGAGATTGTTCGGTCCCGGCTTGGTGCCGTCATGGCTCCATTCCACGCCGGCGTTCACCTGGCCGGTGACGGTCGGACGCCAACCGCTCAACGCCTGCGGCACGCCTTCATCGGTGGAGCGGAGCTGGGCACGGGCGGCGTCGAGCGTGGGATTGCCCAGATAGGCCTGGCCCAAGGCGCCATTCAGATCCTCGGCCTCGGCGGCAACGCCGGCGGCGAGAAGTGCGAAGAGCGAAACCGCCGCCAGTTGCGCAACGCGTCTCATCGATTCTTCCCTCCGGGGACCACGGCGTTCGTCATGCAGTTGCAGGCTAGAACACGAAGCGTTGCGGCCGCGTGAAGCCGGGCAGGACTTCGGCATCGGCATCGAAGATCGCGCGCTGCGAGACCACGCCATCGGCCCGGGTGAAGAGCGTGCCGCGCCCGACGACGCCTTGATCCTTGATCACCACCGCGAGCCGCCCGCGATCCGCGAGCTGGGCCGTCAGCGCTTCCGGAACGATTTCCGCCGCCCCATCCACCAGGATGAAGTCATACGGACCGTCCCCCGCCCGCCCTGCGGCAAAATCGCCGGTGACGACGCTGCAATTGCCGATGCCGAAGGCACCGAGGATCGACTTGGCACGTTCGGCGAGTTCGGGCGCCGATTCCAGCGCCACCACCTTTTTCACCAGGCGTGCGAGGATGGCGGCGCTGTAGCCGGACCCCGCCCCCACCACCAGCGCGGTGTCGCTGGGCTTCAGCTGCGCCACCTGCAGCAGGCGCGCCAGCACCATCGGCTCGGTCATGCGGCGGCCCGCGCCGATCGCGACCGGGCGGTCGATGTAGGCGAGCTTCTTCTGCGCGTCAGCGACGAAGGCCTCGCGCGGCACGGCCGCCAGGGCCTCGATCACGCTGGGGTCGGTGACCTTGTTGGTCTTGATCTGGCTGTCGATCATGTGCTGCCGGGCGGCGGCGTAATCCATGGAAGATCCTCAGGGTAGATGTCCCCGGCAGGGCGAGGACGCCAAGTCGATTCAAGTGTTTATAGTCGCTGCCCCGACGCCAGACAACACGCAGGCAACGGCCCCCGGCCCGATCCGCCACGCCCTGCAACTTGGCTTGATTCCGGCGGTTCGGGGCCTTATAGGTGCCGCTCCCACCGGCCCGGTGGCAGAGTGGTTATGCAGAGGACTGCAAATCCTTTGATGTCGGTTCGATTCCGGCCCGGGCCTCCAAACCCTCTCTCCGACAATCCGTGACGTGAAGCCGAGCGCTGGATCTTGAGCGCTCAGGCTGCATGCCCCCATCCCTGCCTTCCCCCTGAAGGGGAAGGAGTTCGGTCGTCCAGTTGCTCGCTCAAGAGCCGTCTCTCCTTTAGGGGGAGGGTTGGGCGGCCCGCAGGGACGACGCCTGGAGGCAAGGTCCAAAAACGAAAGGCCGCCGCCCTTGCGGGCGACGGCCTTGGCTCGAACCCGATCCCGAGAGATCAGGGATTCTTCTTGGCGTCGTCGATCTCGCCGACGGTGCCTTCCACCGGGTAGGTGAGCGCCACGGATTCGACCAGCTGGCCCTGCGAGGCGAGGATGCGGTAGTTCGCGAAATTCTCCTCGGTCTGCGCCGAAATCAGCTGATCGTTCGAGATGAACAGCTCGTTGGCGGCGTCGAGCACGTCGAGCAGGCCGCGCTGGCCGATATCGAACTGCTGCACGTAGCCGTCGTAGGTCTGCTGGTTGGCCGCAACCTGCTTCTCCAGGAGCGCGATGCGATCCTGCTGGGTCTGGCGGGCAGCCCAGGAGCTGCGGACGTCCTGCTCGACCTCACGCTCGCGGACACGGAGCTGCTCAAGGCTCTCGGAGCGGCGCTCCTTGAATTCCTTGATGCGGGCGATGTCGGCGCCGCCGCGATAGATGTTGTAGCGCAGAACGAGCAGGAACTGCGCGTTATGGTCCTTCTCCTCGAGACCGCTGTTGTAGCGGTTGACCGAGCCCACGGCCTCGAAGTTCAGCTTCGGATAGAGCGCCGAGTTCTGCTGGCGAACTTCAGCTTCCGCGCGCTCCACGTCATGCTTGGCGAGACGGACCTTCGGGTTGTTCTCCAGGCCCTTTTGCACCGAGAGGTCGACATTCTCGGCGAGGCGGGACCAGTCGGCATCCGTGATGTCCTGGAGGTCGGTCGCCGGAACGCCGACGACCTGCAGGAAAAGGGTCTGGGTCTCGCGCAGCTGGCCTTGGATGTCGGTGTAGGTCGAACGCGCGGTCTGCAGGCGGGCTTCGGCCTGGCTGACATCGGCGACGTTGCCGCCGCCGAGATCGGCGCGCTTCTGTACGAGACCGAGGGTCTCTTCGTGCTTCTTGATATTCTCTTCGGCGTTCTTCAAGCGCATCTGGTCGCGCAGCACGTTCAGGTACTGCTCGGTGGCGTCGAGCGCCGAGACTTCCGACTGATCCTGCACGCGTTCGGCTGCGGAATTGACCCGGGCCTTCTGGCGCTGCACTTCGCTCGCGGCTTCAAAACCGTCGAACAAGCGCTGCTGCAGGGTGATCTGCGCATCCGTGCGCACCAGCCAGCGGCCGTTGTCATGCGGGCCCTGGTTGAGTTCGGCCGGCGGGGTATCCACGCTGCCGCTCTCGGTGAATTCCGGACCGCCGTCGATCTTAACATCGATCTGCGGATAGTAGAGTCCCCAGGCCTGCCGCAGCTCCTGATCGACCGCGCGCCGATCCTTGGCGACCACGCCCACTTCCGGGTTGGTGGTGAGCACCAGCTGAATGGCGTCCTTCAACGACATCGCTTGCGCACCGCTGCTGGCGCTCAAAACCAATCCGAGCGCCGCACCAAGCAACAACGCACTCCGCGAGTGTTGCTTCAAGACCACAGTCTTCATCTAAAAAACTCCCCACACCTGACTAGATCAGCGCGAGCATCCATCCAAACGCTCTCGCTAATCCTAGGAAATCAACCGGTTAACCGAACAGACTATCGATTCCACCCGACAGCTTTTTACCAGTTTCCGAAAAGACACGCACCACCTTTTTCCAACCCTTCCGCACACTTATTAAGAAGTTGCTAGCGTTCGGTGAGCGCGGTCTCCCTCGCCTTCAGGATCGGCTTCAGGAGGTATTCGAGAACGGTCTTGTTTCCTGTCAGGATATCCACAGTGGCGGTCATGCCCGGGATGATGGGCAGCTGCTCACCCTGCTTGCCGACCAGAAAGTTCTTATCCGTCCGGAGACGTACCCGGAAGAACAGCTCCTTCTTCTCGTTTTCGATCGCGTCCGCGCTGATCTGCTCCAGCGTGGCATCGAGCCCGCCATAAATGCTGTAGTCATAGGCGGTGATCTTAACCTTCGCCTTCTGATTGGGGGCAATGAAGCCGCGGTCCTGCGGCCGGATTTGCGCCTCGATCAGCAGCGAATCTTCGATAGGAACAATTTCCATAATGTCCTGGGCCGGCTGAATGACGCCACCGAGGGTTCGGGTCTTGATCTCCTTGACCGTGCCCTTGACCGGGGAGCGCAGCTCGGTCCGGCCAACCTTGGCGCTCGCCTCCTTCATGGATTCGTTGACGGACGCGAGGTCGCTTTGCTGTTTGGCGATCTCGCCGGCGGATTCCGCCTTGAAGGTGGCGACCGCCTCGCTGAGCTTGCTCTGCGCTTCCTGCAGCGCCGACTTGGCGCCCGGCAGCGAGGCCCGCGCATTCGCCATCTCAGAGCGATAGTTCTGCGCTTCCTGCTGTGCCTTCAGCAGATCGACCTTGGAGGCCGCGCCCGCGCGAACCGCCGGCCCCAGAATATCGAGCTGCTGCTGCGCCACGTCGAGACCGGCTCCCGCTGAGGATATCTTGGTGCTGATGGCGTTGATGTCCTGCTTGCGCTGCTCGATCTGGTCGCGCAGCGTCGCCAGCTGCGCCGAGAGCTGGGCCTGCCGGATGACGAACTGGCTCTTCTCCTGCGCAACCTTGTCGGGCGCATCCCTCACCACGTCTTCCGGAAAGGCGATCTCTTCGGGATCGGACTTGCCGGCGATCTCGGCGTTGAGCCGGGCGATCGCCGCCGAGGCGATGTAATAGCGCTGCTTCAACTCGGAGAGGCTGAACGTCGCGGTCGTGTTGTCGATGACCAGCAGGACCTGGTCCTTCTCCACGACATCGCCTTCGCGCACCCGCATCTCGGCCAGCTGGCCGCCGTCCAAGCTCTGGATCACCTGGGTCTGGCTGGAGGGAATGACCTTCCCCTCGCCGCGCGTGATCTGGTCGAGGCTGGCAAAATAGGACCAGACCAGGAAGCTGAAGACGACGAACAGGATCGCGCCGAGCAGAATATGCCCGAAGCGCTGAATGCTTTCGCGCTCAGTTTCAGCGGGATCGATCCAGAGATCACGGTTGGTCAGCGACATGAGTGGGTCCTTAACCCTCGTTGGCCCGGATACGGCCCTTCATCAGCGCGTCGAGCACACCGGCCTTCGGTCCGTCGGCCACGACCTTGCCGCGGTCGAGCACGATCAGCCGGTCGACCAGCGAGAGCATCGAGTTGCGATGGGTGACCAGGAGCAAGGTCTTGCCGGTCACGATCTCGCCGAGGCGGGTCTTGAAAGTGTTCTCGGTCGAGTTGTCCATCGAGCTGGTGGGCTCGTCGAGCACCAGGATCGGCGGGTTCAAGAGCAGCGCGCGCGCGACGGCGACCGACTGGCGCTGGCCGCCCGAGAGATAGCGGCCGTTCTCGCCGGTCGGCATGTCATAGCCCAGCGGGTGCTGGCGCACGAACTGATCGACGCCGGCGAGCGTCGCCGCGCGGAGGAAGGAATCCTCGTCCACGTAGGGCGCGCCCAAGGTGATGTTGTCCTTCACCGAACCGAAGAAGAGATGCGGATCCTGCAGCACGCAGCCGATCGACTGCCGGAGATCGGTCGGGTCGAGCTGGCGGATGTCGGTGCCGTCCACCAGCACCGCGCCTTCCGAGGGCTCAAACAGGCCCATGACCAGGCGCTCGATCGTGGTTTTGCCGGAACCGATGCGGCCGACGATGCCGACCCGTTCGCCAGGCTGGATGCGGAACGAGACGCCGTCCAAGGCCGGGGTCTGCGCGTTGGGATACTTGAAGACGACGTTGCGGAACTCGATGCCGCCGTCGATGCGCGGACGGCGCAGGAAGACCTTGCCCTGCGGCCGCTCGACCGGCAGATCCATCAGGCGGTTGAGGCCCTTCAGGCTGGTCCAGGACTGGTGGAAGCGCACGATCAGGCCGGCGATCTGGCCCAAGGGCGCCATCGCGCGGCTGGTCAGCATCGAAGCCGCCACCATGGCGCCGGTCGTCAGCGCCGGATAGGGGCTGGTCGGGTCATGGGTGAAGATCTCGTAGCAGCCCACCATCAGCACGCCGACGAAGGCGAGGTTCGAGCTCATCACCACGAAGTTGATGGCGATCGTCGACCAGAAGCGCGATTCCATCGCCGAGGACGACGAGGCGGCGACATAGCCGTCCCAGTCGCGCTGCATCTGGCCTTCGGCGGAGGCGGTCTTGATCGTGTCGAGGCCGTTGATGGTCTCGACCAGCATGGCATGCTTCTGCGCCATCTCGCGGTAGGAGCGCTCGACCGCCTTCTGCATCGGCGCCTGGACCGCGATGCTGACCAGGATCACCGCCGGAACGAGGATGGCCGGAACCAGCGCGACCGGGCCGGCGATGATGAAGATGATCACCAGGAAGACCAGCACGAAGGGCAGATCGATGACCGCGGAGAGCGTGGCCGAGGTGAAGAAGTCGCGCAGCGTTTCGTAAGACTGGATGTTGGAGGCGAAGGCGCCGGCCGATTGCGGCCCGGCGGCCATGCGGATCGACAGGACATGCTCGAACAGCGAGGAGGACACTTTCCTGTCGAGCGACTTGCCGGCCTTGTCGAGGAAGTAGGCGCGCAAGGTGCGAAGCAGGAAGTCGAAGACGAAGATCGTGATGGCGCCCAGCGCCAGCACCCACATCGTCCCTTCCGCCTTGTTCGGCACGACGCGGTCATAGACCTGCATCGAGAAGATCGAGGTGGCGATGGTGAAGATGTTGATCAGGAGCGCGGCGACGACCACCTCGCCGTAGACCGGGGTGAACTTCGCGACGTTGGTCCAGAACCAGTTGCGCGGCCTCGCCTCGGTGAGATCGGCCGACCGGGTATCGAGCCGGATCTTCGGCCGCACCACGATCTGGACGCCGGTATAGACCGCTTCCAGCTCGGCCAGTGGATACGAATGGCTGCCGTCGAGATTGTCCGGCGTCGCGACCTCCGCCATGCCGGCGCGCGGCGGCGAGAGCAGAACGCAGGCCTTGCGGTTCTTCAGCAGCAGAACCGCCGGCAGGCTCATCTTGTCGACCTGGTCGAGCTTGCGACGGATCTGCGAGGCGGAAAGGCCCGAACGATCGGCGGCGCGCAGGAAGAGATCGGGAGTGAGGCCGTCGTCGCCGACCGGCAGGCCGCTGGCCAGAGCGGCAGGCGACTTCGGCGAGCCGAAAATGCGCGTCATGATGACGAGGCAGGAGAGCAACTGATCGTCGCGGGTGGTCGGGCCCGAATATTCGATCGGCACCTGCGGCGCATCACTGCGCACCAGTTCGGCCGCGTGCAGTGGCGGCGTCGCGGCGGCGGGCGCCCGCGGCGGGACACCGGCCGGCGGCGTTGTACCCTGCTGTGCAGGAGCCGCTTGCGGCGCGACGCCCGCTTGCGGTGCGGAAGTGGGCCGAGCCGCGCCGGCGGGCGAGGTCGAGGGAGCGGAAGCAGATGCGGTCGCAGCCGGGCGCGGTGCTGCCGCGGTCGAAACGGGCGCAACACTTTCGCCGGTGCCGCGAGGGCTCGAACCGGAGGCGGCCGCTTCCGACGAAGGTGCGTTGGTGCTCATCTGGCGCGGCGCATCCATAGTCTTTTCTGCGGCGGGTGGATAGGTGGAATTCGAGACCGGTGCGGCGGCGGCCGGACGCGGCGGCTGCGGCGCGGGCTGGCGTGGCGGTGTCGAGATGCTCGGCGCCACCTTGGGCTCCGCGGCTTTCGGCGCCACCGGTGTGGGTTCCGGCGCGTTCGTCTCTGCCGGCTTCACCGCGACGGGTTTCGCTTCGGCGGCCATCGGCGTTGCTTCAGCGGCAACCGGCTTCGCCTCAGCCGGTGCGGGCTTCGGCTCGGGAGCTTTCATTTCAGGCGCCCGTGCTTCGACCGGCTTTGCCGCGTTCGAAACACTGCTGCGCGGCTGGATCTCCGCGGCAGGCGCCTGGCTCGGAGGAGAGATCTTCGGTTCAACCCGCTTCGCCTCGACCGCGGCCGAAGCCGAGAGCGCCGGCGCCGACGGCTGCAAGCCCAATCCTGCACGCAGCCGGCTCAACGGCGTGTCTTCCACCGCAACCGGATCGCCCGATCCCTTCGCCGAAGCCGCCTTCGGATCGAGGCGGCTGCCGAATTTGAATCCCATAATCCCCGTCTCTTTTCCCACGGACCGGCGAAACCCAACCGATCGGCCTATCCCTAGCAGCAGGATAAAGCATTAATCATATAAACCCTTGGCAAATGATTAACAAATGACATCCGACACACTTCGGTGTGGCACCGCTGCATTTGCCTTAGGATCGTCAGTTGGTCGCACATCCATGTGAGCCGGTTGGTGACCGGCAGCACATCAAGACGACTGCATTCTGCTCCAGGGATCGTTTATCCGGCGTGACAGAACGCGCGCCGAAGCGATGGCAGCGGAACGGGCGATTCCGACCATGAGATTCAGACTAAGCCGCCTCCACCACGCCGTAGCGCATCAAGGTGGGAACGGCGCGACTGAGGAAGCGACCGACGATCTCCCCGGTCTTGGCCGCCGCTTCCTTCTCATCGGTAATCGGCGCGCCGTCCTTGTTGACCCGGACGCCGCGGCTCTTCAGCTCTTCGCCGACCGCGGCGGCGAGCTTCGCCGTCGGAACGCCCTCCTCCAGCAAGGCGAGCGCGACGGCATCGAGTGAATCGATTGCGAGACCGCTGCCGGCCTGCGGCGCGATCAGATACTGGCGGCTGATCGACTGCCGTCCCAGTTCGATCAGTCGACGGTTGATGTTGTCCACGATGCGGACCCGCTCCGGTTTCGCCGGCAAATCGCTCGGCTGGAACGCCGATCCCACGGGAATAAGCTTGCCGACGGCTGACATCAGCAACACGGTTCGCTCCAGCTCCTGGATATTCTTCTTGGCGCCGGTGGTCTCGATGATCTGCTCCAGCGACAGCGACCCCTTCGCCAGCGCCTCGCGGATGAGCTGCGCCGACTTCTGGTCGAAGCTGATCTCGCCGCGCGGCACCTTGGTCTTGTCGGTGAAGTCCTCGACCGGTCCCGGCAAGGCGAAGCAGGCATTGCGCAGATGGCGCGACATCTCGTTGCGCTGCAGGCGTGGATGGCCGCGCACATAGACGTCGCGGCGGAACCGCTGTCCCACCAGGAAGTCCTGCGCCAGCTGACGCAGCCGGTCGGTCGGCTGCTTCTTGCAATAGGCCACCGCCGGGTCCGGCATCATCAGCTCGAGGTGGTTCTCCATCAGCGTCGCCGAGCCGAGATAGGTCAGCTTGGCCGCGGCCATCTCGTCCGCCACGTCAGCCGAATAGAAGGTGGTCCAGCTGGCGTTGAGATATTCGTGCGCGAGGTAATTGGTGGCGCGCTTGGTCAGCTTCCCCACCTGGTCGGCGGCTGTCGGGTTGGCGCGGAAATAGCCGAGCTTCAGCGCCGCCATTTCCTCGGCATCCTTGGCGGCCTTCTCGACCCGCGCCGCGCTGTCGCCGTGATGGGTCTGGCCGAATTCCAGCAGCAGGCGGCGGATCGGCGCTTCGTTAGTCCATCCGGGCAGGCAGTTGTAGCTGTTGTAGACGATGCCGCCGGGCTTCAGCTTCTTGTAGATGAAGCGCTGCACCGCGGCCCGCGTCGCGTCGCCGATCCAGGAATATATCCCATGCAGGGTGACGAAATCGAACTCCGGCAGATCGACTTCGAGCAGTTCCTCGAAGGCCCGCTCGATGAAATGGGCGTTGTCGATGCCGAGCTGCTTGGCGAGGTGCTGCGCGGTGTCGATATGCGCGGGATTGAAATCGACGCCGTAGAAGTTGCCGCGCGGGAAGCAGGCCGCGAGCACGTTCACCGACTGGCCGAGACCGCAGCCAAGGTCGATGTGGTTGAAGCCTTCGTCGAGCAGGCGCGGATGCGCGCCGTTGGCCATGGCGACATGATTGAGCCAGGCCGGCGACAGCTCGCGAAAGAAGCTGCTGGTGTAGCTGACGTCGGTAACATAGCCCTGCGACCAGCCGGCTCCGGAGCTCATGCGCTTCCCCTCCCCTTCGCCTTTAACCGGCGTTCATGCCAAGCTTCGCCGGCGGCATGGGCGTCGCGGTTCTGTGCGCTCGCCCAGCCTGCTCAGCCGACGTCAATCATGATGATGTAAATGAGATCCGTGTCCGAGCGACGCAGGACCGGGCAAATCGTCGCCTTGGCCATGATCAGCCGCCCCGGACGAAGACAGACGATGCGCGCCGGAAAGACCTGGTACTTGCCCTGCCCGAACTGCTCGACGATCTGGCCCAAGGTCAGGGTCGACTTAACCTGAAAATACTGGTCGACCGGCCGGCCGACCAGGGCGGATTCCGCGAGGCCGAGCCACTTTTGCGCTGGCCCGTTGGCCTTCTGCACGGCGTTGCGGCCATCGACCACGAAGCAGGGCGCCGGCGAGGCGTCGGCGATCAGTGCCGCCGAGATGCCCTCACCCGACATCTGCGTCAGCCGGACCTTGGATTCCAGCTCCTCGATCTGGGTCTTCAGCTCGGCAAGGCACTGCGCGCGCACGGTCGCCGAGAAGTTGCCCTCATGGTTGGTGGCGACCGCCAGCTCATCGACCAGCTGGTTCAAGCGCATGTTGCGCCGCGCCGCCGCCTGCTCTAGAGCGTTCCAAGAGCTGTAGTCGAGCTTCAGGGAATAGCGACGCCCCTTGAACTGGACGACGCGATGGATCAATCGCGGGTCCGGGATCGAAGCGAGCTTTATCGAAGACGTGCGTTGGGCGGTCGCGTCCGACAAGGCCGAGCAGCTCCCATCTTGAATTCCGGCCGCATCCCGATCAGCCTCTCCGATCGTCTCTGGCGGCCAGCGCACAAGCGTGTGCGAAAACGCTGTTTAGCACAATGTGGAAGTGGTTAATATACCCTCCAGCAGACTCACACAACTTTTGCCGCTTGGAGCGGCCGGGGGAACACAATGCCATTCGTGAGACGGGACGCCGCAGGCCGGGTCACTTCCCTGCACCGGGAACAAG
Organism: Dongia sp. agr-C8; assembly: GCF_054658695.1. Classification (NCBI taxonomy): domain Bacteria; kingdom Pseudomonadati; phylum Pseudomonadota; class Alphaproteobacteria; order Rhodospirillales; family Dongiaceae; genus Dongia; species Dongia sp. agr-C8. The sequence continues at coordinate 118,229 of NZ_BAAGHZ010000004.1, read as the reverse complement.
AAACCCAGGATCTTCAATATCTTCCCCTGGATCATCCGGATGTCGTTGGGTTCCTGGAGCCGATCGGGGAACGGCGCAATCAGGGGCGCGGGGCGCTGCTGCAATCCGATCTGGAGATGATCCGAGTCTATGAGGATCTGACCGACATCCTGATCGGCAAGCGGATCGTCGCGCTCACCGACTTCCCCCAGGCAGCCCAGGAAAAACTCATGCGCCGCAGGCGCTTGCGTTCGTCCTTGAGCCCGATCACAGAAGCCTTGGGCGTGCCCACGGACGACGACGGCCTGCTGCCCTGAACCCGTCGGGGCGCAGCCGCCGGCCACCGCTCGCGCGGGTCAAAGCCTTCGGGCAGAAGAAAGTTGTGTACGGTTAGACCGCGTCCTGGCTCACCGAGATCGAGAGGCCCGGCGAGTAGTAGAGCCGGGTGCCGTCCTCGAAGACCCAGAACTGCATGCCACCGACATCGATGCCACCGGCGGTCGTATGCGCCGGAGAGACACCGGAATCCAGGACTTTCAGGTCGGTCTCGATGTTCACCTGCGGGTCGTCGCCCTCGTTCATGACGACAATCTCGCCGTTTGCGTCCGGCAGAAGATCGGAGAGCGCGAGTCTGACGGTCAGGTCCAACTCCTGGTCCTGATGGTCGAACTCCAGATCCGTGTCCCCGGTCAAGGCCGGGACCTCGTGTTTCCCGTCCATCAACCCATCCCTCACTTGGCACCCAACTTGATATGTAACATGTACATAAAATGCCCGCAGAACTCTAATTAAATGTTAAGCGAAAGCTCGGGTCTCCGCCAAAGATCGCACCGGGCGGTTGGCCTGCGGAAAATTTCTCGCCAGAGAACTTACAATTTCAATGCGTTAGCTCCGAATCCTCGGACGGGATCGAACGCAAGACGTCGGACTCGCACAAGGCCGCTGCAACCCCGCGCCGTCGGACGACAAACGGCCGTTAACCGACTATAGTTCCTGGGAAGATGGGGAATCGGCGGGGCGATTCCTGGGAAGATTCCGGGGACCCGGGCGGGAATGGCGAGCATCGGCGGTGCAATCGGGAAACGCTCGGCGACGGTCGCCATCGCCATTGCGGTCACGCTGCTGGTCGCCTTCACGATGGCCCGGCTCGACCCGGCCCTGCTCGACCGCGTGGAGGCGGAGAATTACGACCTGCGCTTCCGGATCCGCGGGGTCGAGAAGCCGGGCCCGGAGACCGTCGTGGTCGCCGCCGACGAGAAGACCGCCGCCGTCTTTGGGCGCTGGCCGTTCTCGCATCGCTACTTCGCTCTCGCCATCGACCGCCTGAAGGCGGACGGCGCCAAGGTCATCGCCTTCGACATCATCTTCCCCGACCCGGAATTGTCCTTTCCGGACGACGTCCGGGCGAAGCTCTCGGCGCTGGCCGCGGCGATGCCGCCGGACTCCGCCGAAGCCAAGGGGCTGCAAGCCGTTCTCGATACGCCGAGCCCGGACGACGCCATGGCGCAAGCGATGCGGTCCGCCGGCAACGTGGTGCTGCCCTTCACGCTGGACATGGGCGACGCCGAGATTCGCGGGGTCGAAGCGCCGCCCTTCGTCGAGGACTGGGCCTACGGCAAGCTCGATGCGCGACCCGACGGCAGCAACGACGTCGGCAAGCAGGCGATCGGGGTGCTGCCGCCGGTGCAGCAGCTGGGCGAGTCCGCCGTCGCCGGCGGCTTCGTCAACGTCGACAAGGATCGCGACAGCGCGCCGCGCTCGGAGAATTTCGCCTGGCAGTTCGACGGCGAGACCTACCCGCCGCTGTCGCTGGCGGCCGCCGCGGCCTATCTCGGCGTATCGCCGCTGGATCTTCAGATCACGCTGGGCTCGCCGATGGAACTCGGCAATGTTGCGGTCGGCGACCGGCGGCTGCCGATCAACAGCGCCGCCAAGATGCTGGTCAATTACTACGGCCCGAACCAGACCATTCCCACCTACTCGCTGCTTGATGTGGTCGAGGGCAAGTTCGCGCCCGGCACCTTCTCCGGCAAGGTGGTCTTCGTCGGCGTGACGCTGACCGCGGTGCAGGATCTTTTCAAATCGGCCTTCAGTCTCAATTTCCCGGGCGTCGAGCGGCACGCCACGATCACCCAGCGCATCCTCGAAGGACCGGTGCTGGTGGAGCCGGATTACATGGTGCTGGTCAATCTCAGCGCGCTCGTCGCGCTCGGATTGCTGACGGCGGTATTCACCGCCCGCATGCCCGCCAGCGGCGGAATTACCGGCACCGTCATCCTGGTCGTCGTCTGGTGGGGCATCGGCCAGTTGGCGCTGTTCCCCGGCGGGGTGCGGCTGAACTTCGTCTACCCCGCGCTGGCGGTCCTGGCGAATTTCATCGCGATGACCGTGCTCAGGGTGGTGCGCGAGGAGCAGCAGCGCCGGGCCGCCGAACGCAACTTGCGCATCAGCGAGGAGCGCTACGCGCTGGCCGCACGCGGCGCCAACGACGGGCTCTGGGACTGGGACCTGGTCACCAGCCGCTTCTACTCGTCGCCGCGCTGGCACCAGATGCTGGGCATCGCCGCCGAGGAAGCCCGCGGCACGCCGGACGACTGGTTCTCCCGCACCAACACCGAGGACGTGACGACCTTGCGGGCCGCGATCGAGGCGCATCTCGCCGGCCAGTCGGCGCATTTCGAGCAGGAATTCCGCATGCGCCATGCCGACCAGAGCGACCGCTGGATGCATGCGCGCGGCCTCGCGGTGGTCGACAAGGTCGGCAAGCCCTATCGCTTCGCCGGCTCGATGACCGACATCACCGACCGCAAGCTCGCCGAACGGCAGCTGCTGTTCGACGCCTTCCACAGTCGCCTGACCGGCCTGCCCAACCGCGCGCTGCTGATCGACCGCATCAACCAGGCGACCCAGCTCTGGCATCCCGGCGGCGAGAGCGACGTGATCGTGCTGATCCTCGATCTCGATCATTTCCGGCACATCAACGAGACCCTGGGCCAGGCGATCGGCGACCAGGTGCTGATCTCGCTGGCCCGCAACCTCGAGCCGGCCTTGCGCCCCGACGACACCCTGGCGCATCTCGGCGAAGACGAGTTCGCGATCCTGCGCTTCTCGGCGGGCGATGTCCGCGGACAGTTGGAGCAGCTCCTGGAGGCGCTCTATAAGGTCATGGCCGTGCCGATCTCGATCGACGGCCGCGATTTCGAGATGACCGCCAGCATCGGCTATGTATTCGCCTCGCAATCCGCCGGCGAGAGCGGCGACGAATTGCTGCGCGACGCCAACCTCGCGCTCTACAAGGCCAAGACCACCGGGCGCAACAAGGCCGAGCCGTTCGAGGCGGCGATGCACGCGACCGCGGTCAAGCGCTTCGATCTCGAAGCCGATCTGCGCCGCGCGATCGCCAAGGGTGGCGAGCTCGAGCTGTTCTACCAGCCGATCATCGACATCCAGAACGACCGCATGCACGGCTACGAGGCGCTGCTGCGCTGGCGCCACCCGACCCGCGGCCTGGTCTCGCCGATCGATTTCATTCCCTTGGCCGAGGATACCGGCCTCATCGTCGAGATCGGCCGGCGCTGCATCCTGGAAGCGGCGCGCCAGATCCAGGCCTGGACCCCGCCCGGCGGCGGCAAGCCGCCCCAGGTCGCGGTCAACGTCTCCGGCCGGCAGTTCGCCGCCGAGGGCCTGCTCGACGACATCGAGAACGCGCTCCGTATCACCGAAATCCCACCCGGCAGCCTCAAGGTCGAGGTGACCGAGAGCCTGGTCATGGACAACCCCGAGCGCACAGTGGAACTCCTGAAGCGGATCATGGCGATCGGCTGCAAGGTCTCGATCGACGATTTCGGCACCGGCTATTCATCGCTCTCGCACCTGCACCGCTTCCCGTTCAACACGTTGAAGATCGACCGCTCCTTCATCGTGCGTATGGCCGACAGCCGCGAGGGCTACGAGATCGTCCGCGTCATCGCCAGCATGGCGAAGGTGCTGGAACGCGACGTCGTCGCCGAAGGCGTCGAAGACCAAGCCTCGGTCGAGACCTTGCGCGAGATGGGCGTCGAGTTCGTGCAGGGCTATGTCTACAGCAAGCCGCTGCCGGCAGCGGAGGCGACGGCGTTCCTCGAGAAATGGCGCGAGAAAGAACGCGCGCGGGGGACATCCAAGGCGGCGAGCTGAGATTCACCGGCACCCGGTGCGCGGATCAAGTCCGCGCAAGACGAAAATCTTCAGCACGTCATCGCCGGGCTTGACCCGGCGATCTCGGCCCGCTGCCCCGCGCTCAATGCACCTTGATCGGCGGCAGGTCCTTCAGCCGCTTGTCGATCGCGGCCTTCATCGGCAGGCTGGGCTGCGCGCCGGGGATCAGGCAGGCGAGCGCGCCGGCGACCGAGCCATAAGCGAGGCCGCGCGCGAGATCGCCGCCGCTGTCTATCGCCGCCGCGAAGGCGCCGACAAAAGCATCGCCGGCGCCCACCGTATCGACCGGCGTGATCAGCAGCGCCGCCACGTCGTAGATCTGATGGCCCGAGAAGCCGCTGGCACCCTCGCCGCCCAGGGTGACGATCACCGTGGTCTGCGCGGCTTCCGCAACGGCCGCCGCGGCGGCGCGGGGATTGTCGCGATGCCGGCCGAGCGAATCCGCAACGAGCATCGCCTCGGTCTCGTTGACGATCAGCCAATCCAGCATGCGCACGATGTCGGTCGGTACCGGCGCGGCCGGGGCGACGTTCAGCATCACGCGGGAGCCGCGGGCCTTGGCGCGGCGCACCAGCGTCCAATTCTCCTCGAGCGGCACCTCCATCTGCAGGAGCACCATCGTCTCCGGCGTCAGCAAGTGGTCCGGGACCTGGTCGGCGCGCGCATTGCTGTTGGCGCCGGCAGCGACCACGATGATGTTCTCGCCCCCCTTTTCGACGCAGATCGCCGCCAGCCCGGTTGGCTTCTCGTCCTTGGCGACCAGCGAGAGATCGACATCCTGCAGATTGAGGTCGTTGAGCGCGATCGCCGAAAGATCGTCGGTGCCCACGCGGCCGACCATCCGCACCTGGGCGCCGGCACGGGCCGCCGCCAGCGCCTGGTTGGCGCCCTTGCCGCCGGCCGCAAAGCTGTAGCCGGGGCCGATCACCGTCTCGCCGTGGTTCGGCAGGCGGTCGACCGGGATCAAGAGATCCACATTCAACGAGCCGAACACGACGATCATGATCCCCTCCCCGGGTCTTCTTCTATTTCCAGCGCAGCTCCAGCCGCCGCGCCTGGTCCGTCGCCGGCAGGGTGACGGCACCCTGGGCCACGGCGACCTCGCGCCCGTCGAACTTAGCCGACCGGAGCTCGCCTGTCGCCTTGGCCGAAGGCACCATTGTGCCACCGCCCCGTGTGTCGAGGTCAATCCCATCCGGCCTGATCTCGATCTGAGTCAGCCGGGTCTCAATATCCGTTCGCAGCACCGGTTGGGCATCCAGGATCAGCGTCAGCCAGCCGCCCTGCGACACCAGTTCAGTCCTGCGACCGAAGGCGAGCAGCGGGCCCAGCCGCCAATCCCCTTTCGCGCCGGCACCCGTTACGCCATGGGGCCGCGGGTTGATCTCCCAGCCATCCCAGGGTGTCACATCGATGATTTCATTGACCCCGATCAGCGGCATCAGCCCACCCCAGCCGTAGAAGAGGTCGGTATCGACCTGGTCATCGGCCTGCCCGGTCTCGGCGCTGAAATTTTCCGGCACCTGCCGCTTGGCCCAGGCGGCGGCGAACAGCTTCACGCTGTCCGCGGCCAGCGCCGTCGCCGCCGCGATATGGCCGCAACGCTTCAGCCCGCCATAGGTCAGGTAGTTGAGCGGCGGCCAGACGCGGCCGCGCCAGTAGACATTGTCATGATAGGCCGGGTCGTCCCGCGTCACCGAAGGCAGGCGATGTGCGCCGCCGAAGGCGCGCGGATCATCGAGCCATTTCAGCAAGCTCCCCTGCTGCGCTTCCGTCGCCGCCCCGGCGAGCATCGGATAGAAGCTGGTGGGCGCAAGGCTGCGGATGAAATTGCCGTTCCAGCGCCGATTGGCGAAGGTTCCGCGCGCCGGGTCCCAGAGCCGGTCCTCGATCCGCTTGCGCAGGGCTGCGGCGCGTGATTCCAAACGCCGCGCCGTGGCGTCGTCGCCGCGCCGCCGGGCGAACAATGCCAGGATCTCGCCGTCAAGCGCGATCAGGCTGTTCAAGCCGACATCGGCCTGGTCGAGGCAGCCGCTCTTGGGATCGTACTGCGCCTCGTCATGGATCGGCGAGTTGTCCATGCTGGACTCGTTCTTGGCGCCGAGCTTGGTCCTCATATAGAGCCCGTCGCCGACCGGCGAGGTGCCCCAGGCCATCAATCCGTCATGGTTGCCGTCACGGTGGCTGAACCACCAGTCGTGGTTCACCAGCAACCGGTCATAGGCGAGGTCGACCAGACTGTCATCGCCGGTATGCCGCCAGATCTTCCACAGGATGAAGCTGCAGATCGGCGGCTGCGAGCGGTCGATCCAGCGGTCGTTGCCGGTGATGAGACAGGCGAAGTTGCCCTCGGGTGTCTCGGTCGCCAGCACCGCCTGGATGCAATCGCGCGCCAAGGCCGGATCGAACAACGCGCTCATCAGCGCATGATAGAAGAGGTCGTCCAGCCAGACCCCGAAGCCGCCGAATTTCTGCGCCACCCAGTTGCGGCTCAGCGACATGTAGCGCCGCCGGTTGATCGCATCAAACACCGTGTTCCAGCCGACCAGGTCGCGCAAGGCGTCGAGCGGCGCCGCGTCGAAGCCGGATTGCCGCGGCTTGCACGCCGACGCCGTCGCTCCGGCCGGATGCCCGACATCGACCTTGAAGCCGAAGCGCGGCATCTCCTCGAGATTGTAGCGCAGCACCGCGACCTCGCCTTCGGTCCCGCGCGAGGCCAGGTAGAAGTAGCCGTGGGCTTTGAGCTCCTGCTCCAGCGCGGCAATGGAATCGTGGAACGTGACCATCAGCGGCGCGGCGTCGCCTTCGACCGTGATGTCGATGCCGCCAGAATGGGCGGTGAGCCTGCCGCTCAGTGGATCGTAGCGCCAGCCGGCGAGATTGCCGTCATGGCCGGGATCGAGCCGCAGCACCAGCATCACCCAGAAACGCAGGCCCCATTCGCCGAACCGGGTGGCTTGCCAGCGCCCGCGCAATTGCGTCGGGCTCGGCTTCTCATAATGCCAGTCGAGCTCGGTACCGGAGAGCGCCAGGTGCAGGTCGACCGACGACCCGTCGATCTCGCGCTCACCCAGGGAGAGGCCCTTCGCCGTCGCTGGGAAAGTGGTGAAGGTGCCGGTGCTGGCCGCATAGGCGCAGGGCGTCACGGTGAGGCCCAGCGGCAGATAGGTCATCTGCGCCGGATAGACGCTGTCCCAGGTGTTCCAATCGTTGTTCAAGGGGGCCGGTGCTATTTCCACGCCGCTTCCAACTCCGCATAATTCATGACCCAGACCTGCGGCACGAAGCGCGGCGCGATGATGTCGAGCACAGCTTGATGCGCCGCCGGCGTGCCGCTGGTCAGCGCGTCGCGGGCCAGCACGACGAAGTAGCCGAGATCGACCGCATCCAAGGCGGTGGCCCAGACGCAGACGTCCGTTTCGACGCCGGAGAGGATCACGGTGTCGGTGCCGGCCGCCTGCAGTGCCGCGCCGAATTTCGCATTGCCGAAGGCGGAGAAGGTGCTCTTGTCGAAGATCGCCGCCTTGCCGGCCAGCGTCCGATGCTCGAGCAGCAGGTCGACATAGTCGGCGCCGCCGCCGTCCAAGGTCGCGCTTGGCCATTGCTCATAGTATTTCCGCCAGGCGCCCGGCGCCGCGGCGGGATTCTGCGCGGGCACGAAGCGGGTCCAGAAGGTGCGGCCGGGCTTGTGCTCCGCGAGCCAGGTCACGGACTGGCGGATGCGGCCGATATCCTTCACCGCCCAGTCGGGGTGGTCGGCGAACAGTCGCTGCATGTCGATGACGACGTGCATGGCGCGCGCGAGATCCGGCATCCCAGCCTCCATCCTGCCCTCACCCTGCCCGGTTTCGAATCAGGGGGCGACCGGCACATTATGCTCCGGCGACCAGTGCAGGGTTACCTTGTCGTCGATCTCGTGGCGGCGGGGAACGCTGTTCTGCTGGAAGACCGACACCACCTGGTCGCCGACCTGCACGCGATAGGTCGTGCTGCTGCCCGAGAAGACGGCGCCGATCACGGTCCCGGAGAGCCGGTTGACGCCGACCGCGCTCCCCGGCTCGACGCCGATCTTCTCCGGCCGCACCGCCAGCAGCGCCGCATCGCCGGCGCGATAACCGCCGGCCGGCGCCAGCGCCTCGCCGCCGAGCTTGAGATCGATCCGCGCCTCGCTGCCGGAGATCGAAGCGACCCTCCCCTCCAGGAAATTGGCGACGCCGAGGAAGCCGGCCGCAAAGCGGTTGATCGGATGCTCATAGACCTCGAGCGGCGGCCCGAGCTGCACGATCTGGCCCTGGTTCATGATGGCGATGCGGTCGCAGAGCGTCATCGCCTCTTCCTGGTCATGGGTGACGAAGAGCGTGGTGATCCCGACCTCGCGCTGGATCCGCCGCAGCTCCACCTGCATCTCTTCTCGCAGATGCTTGTCGAGCGCGCCGAGCGGCTCATCCAGCAGCAGCACCTTCGGTCTCGTCACCAGGGCGCGCGCGAGTGCCACCCGCTGCTGCTGGCCGCCGGAAAGCTGCTTCGGCTTGCGCTCCTGCAAGCCGCCTAGGCGCACCAGGCCGAGGATCTCATCGACCCGCCCCTTGATCTCGCCCGCCGGCACCTTCCTGACCGAGAGACCGAAGGCGACGTTGTCGAACACCGTCATATGCGGAAACAGGGCATAGTTCTGGAACACCATGCCGATGTCGCGCTTGTGCACCGGCACCGGGCGGATGTCTTCGCCGTCCAGCAGCACCTGGCCGTGATCGAGGTCGATGAAGCCGGCGATCGCGCGCAGCAAGGTGGTCTTGCCGCTGCCGCTCGGCCCCAGCAGGCCGAACAGCTCACCCTCTTTGAACTTCAGCGAAACCTCGTCCAGCGCGGCGACGGTGCCATAGCGCTTGGTGCAGCCGACGACTTCGACCGTGCTCATCGCTCACCGCCGAATTTGTAGAAGCGTGCGGTGATCAGCATGATGCCCATGGAAACCACGATGATGATGGTGGAAATGGCGTTGATCTCCGGCGTGAAGCCCTTGCGGATCGAGGTGTAGATCTCGACCGGCAGGGTGGTCACGCCCGGCGGCGCCAGGAAATAGGAGATCACGAACTGGTCGAAGGAGGTGGCGAAGGCGAACAAGGCCGCCGCCACCACGCCGGGCGCGATGATCGGCGCCGAGACCCGCCAGAAGGTCTGCCAAGGTGTCGCGCCGAGGGTCGCCGCCGCCTCCTCCACCGATTTCGGGAAATCCGCCAGCCGCGCGCCCACCACGATGATCACGTAAGGCAGCGACAAGGCGACATGGCCGAGCAGGATCGCGTGCAGCCCACGCGGCTTCAGGCCGATGGCGGGGAAGGTCCAGTAGAAGAACACCAGCATCGCCGTGCCGATCACCAGCCAGGGAATGGTGATCGGCGGCAGCAGCAGGAGCTGCATCAGGTTCCGGCCGCGGAACTGGTAGCGCGAGAAGGCGAGCGCCGCCGCGGTGCCGAGCGCGGTCGCGATCACGGTGTTCACCAGGGCGATCACCACGCTGTTGCGCCCGGCATTCAGCAGCCGGTCGTTCTCGGCCAGCGCCTTGAACCAGACCAGGTCGAACTCGAACGGCATCTGGTAGAGCGGCGAGCGGTTGAAGGCGAGCAGCGCCATCACTAGGATCGGCACATAGAGGAAAAGCAGGACCAGCGCCAGATAGGTCTTGGCGATGCCGGTGCCGATGTCGAGCTTGCGGTTCATCCCCACACCCCGCGCCGCTTCAGGATCGGATAGAGCACGGCGAAGATCACCAGCACGATCGCCAGCATGGTGAAGGAAAGTGCGGCGCCCAGCGGCCAGTTCGCCGTCACGGTGAATTGCTCCTCGATGTTCATGCCGAGTGTCGCGCCTTTCGCGCCGCCGAGGATGCGCGGCTCCATGAAGGAGCCGATCACCGGCACGAAGATCAGCACCGCGCCGGAGATGACCCCGGGCAGGCTCAGCGGGAAGACCACGCGGCGGAACACGGTCCAACTCTCCGCCCCGAGGCTGCGCGCCGCTTCCATCAGCGAGTCATCGATCGCCTGCAGCGAGACGTAGCAGGTGAGGATCATGTAGGGCAGATAGGAATGCACCAGGCCGATCACCACGGCCGGATAGGTGAACAGCAGGTTGATCGCCGGCGCGTCGGGGAAGACCGAATGCAGCGCCATATCGAGGAAACCGCCCTGGCGCAGCACCATGGTCCAGGAGAAGACGCGGACCAGCGCGTTACTCCAGAACGGCAGCACGATCAGCAGGAACAGGGCCTCGCGCCACCGGCCCTTGACGCGCTTGGCCAGCGCATAGGCGGCCGGATAGCCGACCAGGAAGCAGAACAAGGTGGTCCAGAAGCCGAGCAGGATCGACCACCAGGTCAACGGCAGATAGAAGGATTTCTGGAAGAAGGCGGCGTAGTTCGCCAGCGTGAAGCTCGCCGGCCTCGGCACCAGCGGCGAGACGTCGAGCACGCTGCAATAGAGCATCGCCGAAAGCGGCAGGAAGATCGTGACCGCCAGCCAGGCATAAGCCGGCCCGGTCAGCCCGAAGATCGACCACATTTGCCGCTGGTGTGGCGACATGGTTGCGTTGTGTCCTCTACTGTTGAAACCGAGCTTCCGGAGGCGTCAACCCCACCCCAAACCGCCCCCATCTTGGGGGCGGGGGACGGATAGAACCGTCACATGCCGCAGCATCTTCAAAAGAGTCCCTCCCCCCAAGATGGGGGGAGGCTAGGTAGGGCGTTGACGGGGCCGCTACGCGGTGCCCTTACCCCGCGAACGCGGTCTTCACCTCGGCCCAGAGGTCGGAATACTTCTGCTTCTCGTCGTCCGAGAGCGGCGCCATGAATTGCAGGCGCTTGATCGCTTCCTGGTCGGCGTAGAAGGCCTTCGACGGGTCGCTGTCGGGCAGAGCTTCCATCGCCTTCGGGTTGGCGGAGGCCGGGGCGCCGACCTTGGTCGCCCATTCGACGTAGAACTTGGGATCGACCATCCAGTTGATGAAGGCATGGGCGCCCTCGGGATTGGGCGAATCCTTCACCACGGCGAGACCGTCGAACCAGCCGATGCCGCCTTCCTGCGGCACGTAATAGCCCACCGGCAGCTTGAACGCGGTCTTGCTGCGCAAGGCCGAGCCGCTCCAGTAGACCGAGATGTCGAAGGCCTTGGCGGCGAATTGCTTGTTCCACTCGTCTTCCGAGGACCAAAGCAGCGCCACGTTCTCCTTCAGCTCCAGCAGCTTCGCCTTCACCTTGGCGAGATCCGCCGGATGGTTCATGTCCTGGCCGCTCGCCATCGCGCCGAAACCGACATTCTCGATCCCGTCGTCACGCAGGGCGACGCGCTTCTTCAGCGCCGGGTCCCAGAGCTTCGCCAAGGTCGCCGGGGATTCCTTGAAGACATCCGTGCTGTAGGCGATGGCGGTGATACCCCAGACCCAGGCGACGCCGAACGGCTTGCCGCCGTCGTTCAGCAGCGGGGAATCGCGGAACGCGGGGTTGAGATCGCCCCAATGCGGGATCTTCGCCGTATCGACCGGCTGGATCAGCCCTTCCTTCGACGCGATGCTGTTCCAGGCGCAGTTGGTCACGACCACGTCGTAACCGCCCGGATTGGTCCGCATCTTGGTGATCATCTCGGATTCGGAATTGTAGTAGTCGTGCGTCACCGTATTGCCGGTCGCCTTATGGAAGGCATCGACCGACCAGGCCTCGTCGGTGCCGTAGCCCTGCCAGTTCAGCACCTTCACGTCGCCGGCCGCGCGGGCGATCCGTGGCGCGCCGAGCACCGTGGCGCCGACACCCAACGCCGTCGCGCCGGCCAGAAACTGCCGGCGGTTGCTCCGGCCGAAAGACCGGAACTTCGAAGCTTCAGTCATTTTCACCCTCCCTGGGTTCCGCTGTGTTCGAGCAAGCCTGTTCGGCAAATTTGTTTGTGTACAAATGATCTCTATCGCCGCACCGCCTGTCAAGTTCAGCATAGCATGCACGCCGCCTTCCGCCGCCAAGCTTGACATAATCCCATCTGATCTTCGTCATGCCGCCCATCATGAATCCCGATCCCCTGGTCGATCCTGACGACTTTCCCCTGCTCGCCCGCGCCAAAGCGGAGGGAAATCCTGTCACCTATCTGGACAGCGCCGCCAGCGCCCAGAAGCCGGCCGTGGTGCTGGACCGGTTGCGCGACTTCTACACGCGCGACTACGCCAACATCCATCGCGGGGTCTATCCGCTGAGCGAACGCGCGACCGAAGCCTATGAAGGCGCGCGCGAGCGGGTCGCCCGGTTCCTACACGCTCGCCCCGAGGAAATCGTCTTCACCCGCGGCGCCACGGAGGCGATCAACCTGGTCGCCTACAGCTTCGGCGAACACTTCCTGCAGCCCGGCGACAAGGTTCTGGTCTCGGCGCTCGAGCATCACGCCAATATCGTACCCTGGCAGCAGCTGCGCGACCGGCGCGGCACCTTGCTCGACGTGATCCCGATCGACGGCAGCGGCGACCTCGACCTCGACGCCTATCGCCGCCAGCTCGACGGCGCGAAGCTGGTCTGTGTCACCGCCGTTGCCAACACGCTTGGGACCGTGACGCCTTTGAAGGAAATCATCGCCCTCGCCAACCGGGCCGGCGCGCGGGTGATGGTCGATGGCGCGCAAGGGGCGCCGCACCTGCAGCTCGATGTCGGAGCGCTCGGTTGCGACTTCCTCGCCTTCACCGGCCACAAGGTCTATGGCCCGGACGGGATCGGCGTGCTCTACGGCAAGGCCGAGCTGCTGGACCGGATGCCGCCCTGGCAGACCGGCGGCGACATGATCCGCACCGTCACCTTCGAAAAGACGCTGTTCGCCGAATCCCCGCGCCGCTTCGAGGCCGGCACGCCGCCGATCGGCGCCGCGATCGGCCTGGCGACCGCGCTCGATTTCATCGAGGGCATCGGCTTCGACCGGATCGGCGCCCATGACCGGGCGCTTGCCGAATATGCCGTGGGCAAGCTCGGCGAGATTCCCGGCCTGAAGCTGATCGGCATGCCGAAGCACCGCGCCGGCATTGTCTCCTTCGTGCTCGACGGCATCCACCCACACGATATCGGCACGCTGCTGGGCTCCGCCGGTATCTGCGTCCGCACCGGCCACCACTGCGCCCAGCCGCTGATGGAACGGCTCGGCATCCAAGGCACCGTCCGCGCCTCCTTCGCCGTGCATTCCCACGCCGGCGAGATCGATCGGCTGGCGGAGGAGTTGATGAAGGCGCGGCAGCTGCTGGGTTAGGCCGCCGTCAGGTGATCCTTGAGCACCATCGACACCGCGGCGGTCACCTTCTTCGCCGCCGGGATGTGCAGGAACTCGTTCGGTCCATGCGCATTCGAATGCGGGCCGAGTGCGCCGGTGATCATGAACTGCGCCTTGGGGAATTTCTCGCCCAGCATGCCCATGAAGGGGATCGTGCCGCCTTCGCCGAAATAGGCCGGTGGCTTGCCGAAGGTCGCCTGCGAGGCCTCGGCCACCGACTTCTCCAGCCAGGGCGAAAGGCTCGGCGCGTTCCAGCCGCTGCCGACGCCTCTGACGGAGAGCTCGACCTCGGCGCCATAAGGCACCGCGTCTGTCAGCAACTTCCGCAGCAGGACATCGGCGCCTTTTGCGTCCAGTGAGGGCGGCAGGCGCAGGCTCAAGGTCGCCGTGGTGAAGGGCAGCATCACGTTGCCGGCATTCTCCGGCTGTGGCAGGCCGCTCATCCCGGTCACCGCGAGCTGAGGGCGCCAGGCGCGGTTCAGGATCAGCTCGACGGAATCGTCGGCCACCGGCTTGGTGGCGCCGGCAAAGGGATAGGTGGTCCTGACCGCCTCGCCCAGCACCCTGGCCACGTCGCGCGCCTGGGCGATGCGATCGGCCGGGATCTGCGCATAGAGCTCCGGCGGCAGGACCGCGCCGGTCGCCTCGTCCTCGATGCGCGAGATCAGCTGGCGCAGGATGCGGAAGCTCGACGGCACGATGCCGGAGGCGGCACCGGAATGGACCCCCTCCTCCAGCACCCGCACCGTCACCGTGCCGTTCCAAAGCCCCCGCAGCGAGGTGGTGAGCCAGAGCTGGTCGTAGTTGCCGCAACCGGAATCGAGGCAGACGACCAGCGACGGCGTGCCGAGCCGCTGCGCAATATGGTCGATATAGACCGGCAGGTCCGGGCTGCCGGATTCCTCGCAGGCCTCGATCAGCACCACGCAGCGCGCATGCGGGATGCCCTGCTCGCGCAAGCCCATGATGGCGGTGATCGCCGAGAAGATCGCATAGCCGTCGTCGGCGCCGCCGCGGCCATAGAGCTTGTCGCCCTTCAAGACCGGTATCCACGGCCCGAAACCCTCGGCCCAGCCGACCATCTCCGGCTGCTTGTCGAGATGGCCATACATCAGCACCGGATCCTGGTCGCGGCCCTGGCCCGGAATATCGATCACGATCAGCGGCGTCCGGCCGGGCAACCGCAGCACCTCGAGCGTCGCACCTGGCATCGCCGCGATCTTCTGCCGCGCCCAGCCGGCGAGCAGGTCGACCGCCTGGTCCATGTAGCCGTGCTTCTCCCAGTCATGGTCGAAGTCGGGCGACTTGTTTGGGATCCTGATGTAGTCGCAGAGCAGCGGAATGACCTCAGCGTCCCAGATCCCGCCGATGAACTGCGCCAGTCTCTCTTGATTCATGTTCAAACCCTGAATGCCTTGGAGAAGAACCGCTCAATACGGAGCAGCAGCTTCTCGCGGTTGCCTGCCTTATAGATGCCATGGCCCTCATCATCAAAGGTCATGAGGTCGAAGGGGATCTTCGCCGCCATCAGGTCGCGGCAGGCGAGCCTGGTGTTCTCCGGTGACACGTTGCTGTCGGCCAGTCCATGCACGATCAGCAGCTTGCCCTTGATGTTCTTGATGAAGTTCCGCGGCGAGGCGCGGAAATAGCGGTCCGGCACCTGCTCCGGCGTGCCGCCCATCATCTCGATCGAATAGGCGCGGCCATGCGGCATCTCGGTCGCGTGGTAGTCCACGTCGAGCGCATACATGCCGCAGATCGGCACCGCGGCATCGACCAGGTCGGCGAAGCGCGTGATGGCGATCCAGGATGAGTAGCCGCCATAGGAAAGGCCCATGACGCCGATCCTGCCGCGCTCCGCCTTGCCGGCGGCGATCAGCGCCTCGATGCCGGTGCGGATGTCGTCCTGCTCGGCCCCGCCCCAGCCGTCCCGTTTGATCGCCTCGCGAAAGGCGCGGCCGAAGCCGGTCGAGCCGCGGTAGTTCGGGTCGAGCACGGTGAAGCCGGCCGCGACCAGGAACTGGATGGTCGGGGTCGGCCAATCCTCGCTGTGCCAGGTCGGCCCGCCATGCACGTTGACGACCAGGCCGCGGGACTCGCCCTCCGGCTCGTAGAGCCAGCCCTGGATCGGCAGACCATCGCGCGAGGTCCAGCGGAAGTCGCGGGCCCGATGATGACTGCCCTGGAAATGCTCGCTGCTGCGGGTGAGATTGGTGACGCGCATGGTGACCGGCTCGATCCGCACCAGGTCGGCCCCGCGCGCCGAACTGTAGCGCTCGCAGATCCAGTCGCCGCCCGGCAGCTGCGCGATCGGCTTCAGGCTGGATTCCGGCAGAACGAAGAGCTGCTCCAGCCCGGTCTCGACATCGAGCCATTTCGCCATCAACCGGCCGTCCTCGTATTCGAGGATCATGGCGCTGCGCCCGTCCTGGCCCGCCACGACGGCGTCGATGTTGCGGCGCGGGTCGTCGATCAGCCAGCGCAGCGCGCCGGTCTCGAGGTCCAGCAGGCCGACCCGCTCGTGGCTCTCGGCCTCGGCCTGGACCAGCAGCCGGCTCCCCCCTTGGGACCCTTGGCCCAGCCAATGCGCCCGGGTCTTGAACCGCGCGCCGGCATTCAGCACTTCGCGATTGCCGGTGCCGTCGATGCCGACCACCCACATCTGGTTGCCGCCCGGATCGGCGTCGTAGGTGCCGTAGAGCACGAGATCGCCGTCGGGCGAGATTTCCGGTTCCATGTCGTAGAAGCTTTGCGCATGCGCCAGCACGTGGGTGCGGCCGGTCGCGAGATCGAGGAGCTGGATCCGGCTGCCCTCGATCGCCCGGCCGTCCTCGAGGTCGGAGGCGTAGACGACCGAGCCGCCGTCCTCGGTCAGCGCGCCGCCGAAGACATAGCCGGTGGATTGCAGCGGCGTCAGCGCCTCGAGCACCCGGTTGCTACGGTCGAGGCGGAACAACCGGTCATGCTCGTTGCTGCCGATCGACTGCGCGAGGATCAGCTGGCCGCCGTCCTGCGACAGGCTGCGGACATAGAAATGGTCCTTGCCCTGAGTCAGCCGCTCCGGCGCCTTGGACCCGTCGGTCGGGGCGATCCAGACCTCGCCGGTCTCGGTGATGCCGGTCCAGGTCCAGGCCAGCCACTTGCCGTCGCCGGAGACCCGCGGCGACCACAGGATCGGATAGCGCGCCCAGCTGCGGGCGAGATCATCGACCTTCATGCGAAAGCCGCAGCAAAGAATTCCGCCAAACGCTTCAGCAAAACCCGGCGGTTGGCCGGCCGGCCGATGCCATGGCCTTCGTCGTCGAACACCAGCACCTCGTATTTCTTGCCCGCGGCGTCGAGCCGCTTCCTGACCTCGGCGACGTTCTCCGGCGTCACATTGGGGTCGTTGGCACCCTGCACGATCAGCAGCCTGCCCTGGATATCGTCGATGAAGTTGATCGGCGAACGCTCGTAATAGCGCTCCGGCACCGCGCTGGGCGAGCCGCCCATCATCTCCTCGGAATACGGCCGGATGTCGGGCCGCGTGGTCTCGTAGTCGACCACGAGATCGGTCATGCCGCAGATCGGCGCGGCGGCGGCGATGATCTCCGTGGGGAAATGGGTGATCGCCCACCAGGAGGAGTAGCCGCCATAAGACGTGCCGGTGATGCCGACCTTGCCCGGCGCGGCAATGCCGGCGCGGATCAGCGCCTCGGCGCCGGTGCGGATGTCGATCTGCTCGGCCCCGCCCCAACCCTGCAGCTTGATCGATTCCTGGAACGCGAAACTGAAGCCGGTCGAGCCGCGGTAGTTGGTCTGCAGCACATGGAAGCCGCAGCGCGCGAAATATTGCGGGTCGATTCCGAAGGCATCCTCGTCATGCGCGGTCGGTCCGCCGTGGACATCGAGGATCGTGCCGATCGCTTCGCCGCGCGCGCGGTAGAGCCAGCCCTGGATCGGCAGCCCGTCCTCCGAGGTCCAACGGAAGTCTTCCGCCGCGACCAGTTCGTCCGGCGCCGGGATCGCAGCGCTGGGATGCGTGGAGATCGCGCCGAGGATCCGCGGGCCGCCGGCCTCGAGCGCGACGCGCACCAGCCGCGCCGGCACCCGGGCACTGTAATGCCAGGCGAGCCAGAGACCATCCGCCAGCGGCCCGACCGGGGTCAGCGCGCCGTCGGTGAAGGGACCGAACAGCCGCTCGCGCTTCGAGACCGGATCGAGCAGCGTGCTCTTCGGGCGTGCATCCTGGGTTTCATCGACCACGATCTCGGTCGAGCGCTTCGGCCAGTCGGCATTGGCCACCGCCCGTCTCGGATCGTCGACCAGCCAGTCGAGCCTGCCATCGGCGAGGGTCCAGCGGCCGATCCGGCGATGCGTCTCCGCCTCGGCCACGACGAGAATGCACTTCCCGTCGGGCGACCAGGCACCGTCGGCCTTCTTCTCGGGTCCGACATTGACGATCTCGCGGTCGAAGCTGCCGGCGAGGTCGGTCAGCCAGAGCTGGCTGCCGGAGGGATGCGGGTCGTTGCGGTCGTAGAGCACATGCCGATCGTCGGGCGAAAGCAAGGGCCAGCCGTAATGCGCGCGTTGCGGCCGCGCCAGCACCCGGCGCTTCCCCTTCGGCCCGTCCTGTACATAGACCAGGGTCGGCTCGATTTCGCGGCCGTCTTCATCGACATTGGCTGAGAACAGCAGGGTCCGCCCGTCCTTCGCCAGCTGGCCGCCATGGATGTAATAATCCGGCCGATCCTCGGTCAGCGCGACGGTCGGTCGCCCGTCGAGGAACACCTGGTGCAACCCGACGCGCTCGTCGCCGTCCTGGCTGCGCGCGTAGACGATGCCGGCGCTGTCCGGCGCCCAGCGGAAGGAATCGCAATCCCATTCGTCGGCGACCAGGCAACGCGGGGTCTCCGCGCCGCTCGCCGCGGTGACCCAGAGCTGCGTCGTCTCCGCCAGCCCCGCCCAGATCCAGGCCACGGATTTTCCATCCGGCGAGATCTTCGCGCCGTAAAGCTGCGGCACTTTCAACAGCCGGTCGAGGAAGGCGTCGTATGGGGAGAAATCGATGGGCATGTTCATTCTTTTGGGCGTCATGCCCGGGCTTCGCGGACGGGACCCGGGCATCTCGTGCCGTTGTTTCTAGTCTGACAGATCCCCGGGTCAAGCCCGGGGATGACGGCTGTGGAATCATTCCCCTATGTGATGGCAAGCCGCGAAATGCCCGCTGCCGTAGTCGCGCATCGCCGGCTCCTGCGTGGCGCAGATCGGCGTCGCCTTCGGGCAGCGGGTACGAAAGCGACAACCGCTCGGCGGGTTGATCGGCGATGGGATGTCGCCCTGCAGCAGCACCCGCGGCCGGCCCCGCTCCACTTTCGGATCGGCGATCGGCACCGCGGAGATCAGCGCCTGCGAATAGGGATGCAGCGGCCGCGCGTAGAAATCGTCGCGCTCGGCGATCTCCATCACCTTGCCGAGATAGAGCACCATCACCCGATGGCTGATATGCCGCACCACCGCGAGATTGTGCGAGATGAAGAGCAGCGAGACACCCAGCTCGCGCTGCAGCTCCATCAGCAGGTTGATGATCTGCGCCTGGATCGAGACGTCCAGCGCCGAGACCGGCTCGTCGCAGACGATCAGCTTCGGTTTCAGGATGATCGCCCGGGCGATGCCGATGCGCTGGCACTGCCCGCCGGAGAATTCATGCGGATAGCGGTTGGCCATGGAGGCCGCGAGGCCGACCTGGTTCATGGTCTCGAACACGCGCTGGCGGACCTCGGCGCGGCCAATCTCGGGATGGAAAATCCGCAACGGCTTGGCGATGATTGCCTCGACCGACATGCGTGGGTCCAGCGAGGCCAGCGGGTCCTGAAAGATGATCTGCATCTGCCGCCGCTCGTTGCGCAGCGCCCTGGCGCCGAGCTCGAACAGGTCGCGCCCGGCCCAGACCACGCGGCCCTCGGTGCTCTTGATCAGCCGCAAGACCGCGCGGCCGAGCGTCGACTTGCCGCAGCCGGATTCGCCGACGATGCCCAAGGTCTCGCCGGGCTTGAGCGCGAAACTGACCCCGTCCACGGCGCGCACATGCGCGAAGGTGGTGCCGAGCACGCCGCCCTTGATCGGGAAATGAACCTTCAGGTCCTCGACGGAAAGGAGCGCATCCCTTTGAATCACAGGGGCCGCCATCTCACACCTTGCTCTCATGACAGGCGACGGCGCGACCCTGGCCGAGGAGCGCCGGCATCTCCACCTTGCAGCGCTCGGTCTTCAGCGTGCAGCGCGGCTCGAAGGGGCAGCCGGGAATCTCGCCCATGGCGGCGCGCGGCTGGCCGGCAATGGTCTTCAGCGCGCCATGCACCTTCTCGTCCAGCCGTGGTGTCGAAGCGAGCAGGCCCCTGGTGTAGGGATGCTTCGGATCGTAGAAGATCTCATCCACGCTCCCCTGCTCCATGATACGCCCGCCATAGAGCACGATGACCCGGTCGCAAAGCCGGGCGATCACGCCGAGATCGTGGGTCACGATCGCAACCGCGGTCTTCATGTCGCGCGCGAGCTCGGCCATCAGCTCCAGGATCTGCGCCTGCACCGTCACGTCGAGCGCGGTGGTCGGCTCGTCGGCGAGCAGCACCTCGGGCCGGCAGAGCAAAGCCATCGCGATCATCACCCGCTGCCGCATGCCGCCGGAGAATTCGTGCGGATACATGCGGATGCGCCGCCGCGCCTCCGGGATGCGCACCCGGTCGAGCATCTCGATCGCGACTTCCTCGGCTTGCGCCTTCGACTTACCCTGGTGCGCGATCAGCACCTCGGTCAGCTGGTCCGAGACCCGCATATAGGGATTGAGCGAGGTCATCGGGTCCTGGAAGATCATCGACATCGCCGAGCCGCGGATCGCGTCCAACTCTTTCGGCGCTCGATTCAGCAGCTGCTGGCCTTCGAACACCGCACTGCCCGAGCAGCGCCCGTTGCTGGCCAAGAGGCCCATCAGCGAGAGCAGGATCTGGCTCTTGCCCGATCCGGATTCGCCGACGATGCCGACGATCTCGCCCTGCTTGAGATCGAAGCTCACGCGATCGACCGCGGTGATCCAGCCTTGCGGCAGCTTGAACTGCACCGACATCTCCGCGACCGACAAGATCGGCCGGCCGGCGTCGGTCGCTGCGGCGCGTTCAGCGCTCATTGGGGTCGAAGGCATCGCGCAAGCCATCGGTAATGTAGTTGAGGCAGAACAGCACCGCGGCCAGGAAGCCGCCCGGCACCATCAGCAGCCGGATGTCGGTCTCGATCTTGTCGGCTCCCTCGTTGATCAGCGAGCCCCAGCTGGCGAAAGGCGGCGCCACGCCGATGCCGAGATAGGAAAGGAAGGATTCGGTTAGGATCGCCTCCAGCACCAGCAGGCTCGAATAGACGATCACCACGTTCACCGAATTGGGCGCGATATGCTGGGTGATGATCTGCCAGGCATTCATGCCCCCGGCCCGCGCCGCCTCGACAAACTCGCGGCTGCGCAGGCTGACCGCCTGGCCGCGGGCGATCACCGCGGGGGTGAGCCAGAGCGTGAACACGACGGCGATGAACAGCGAGATGTTCGGGCTGTCGAGCGGAATCGGCCCCAGATGCAGGCCGGAATCCTGCAGCACGACCTTGATCAGGATCGCCAGGAAGATGAACGGCAGCGAGAGCAGGATATCGACCGCGCGCATCATGATGTCGTCGAGCCAGCCGCCGACATAGCCGGCGGTGGCGCCGTAGATGACGCTGATCAACACCGAGACCATGGCGCCGAAGAAGCCCAGCGCCAGCGAGACCTTGCCGCCGTCGAGCGTGCGGAGCAGCAGGTCGCGGCCGAGATCGTCGGTGCCGAAGGGATGCGCGGTGAAGAGATCGACCGGCGCCGAGATGTTCTCGAAATCCGCGTCCTCGCTGGTGAAGGGAAAGAAGAACGGTCCCACATAACACGCAAGCACGATCACGAGCAGGATGACGCAGCTCAGCACCGCCAGATGATTCTTGGCGAAGCGCCGCGCCGACGCCTTGAACGGGCTGATCCCGACCGGCATGGCCTCGTCCGTCGGGCTCAGCGGCGGTGTTCCCGGCAGCCCGCCGGGATTGAAGGTGAGATCATTCATAGCTCACCTTCGGGTCCAAGAGGCCGCGCGCGATGTCGGTCACCAGGTTGGCCAGGATGACGATCGCGCCGTAGAACAGGGTCACGCCCATGATCAGCGGGTAATCGCGGCCTTCGGCGCCCTGCACGAAATAGCGGCCGATCCCGGGAATGCTGAAGATGTTCTCGACCACGACCGAGCCGGTTATGGTCACCGCGGTCGCGGGTCCGAGATAGGCGACGACCGGCATGATGGCGCCGCGCAGCGCGTGCTTGATGATCGTGCGCCTTTCGCCGATGCCCTTGGCCCGCGCGGTGCGGACGTAGTTGGTGCGTGCAGTCTCGATCATGGAGCTGCGCATCAGCCGCGAGACGTAGGCGATGTTGGGCAAGGCGAGCGTCAGCACCGGCAAGACGCGGCATTGCCAGCTGTCGTCCCAGCGCGCCACCGGCAGCCAATGGAGCTGCAGGCCGAACACGATCTGCAGCAATGGGCCGATCACGAAGATCGGCACCGCGACGCCGACCATCGCGACAGCGCCGGCGGAATAGTCGATGGGCCCGTTGCGGCGGAGCGCACCGGCGATGCCGAGCGCGATGCCGACGACCGTCGAGAGCAGCATCGCCCAGGCGCCGACCTCCAGCGAGGTCGGGAAACCGATCGCGATCAGCTCGGCGACGTTGTAGTCCTTGAGCTTCAGCGACGGCCCGAAATCGAACTGCAGCACCCCGACGAACCAGCGCCAGAACTGCTCCCAGAGCGGATCGTTGAGATGGTAGGCATCCTCGACCATCTTCACGAATTCCGGCGAGACCCGGCGGTTGCCGGAGAACGGACCGCCGGGCGCGACGC
Organism: Dongia sp. agr-C8; assembly: GCF_054658695.1. Classification (NCBI taxonomy): domain Bacteria; kingdom Pseudomonadati; phylum Pseudomonadota; class Alphaproteobacteria; order Rhodospirillales; family Dongiaceae; genus Dongia; species Dongia sp. agr-C8. The sequence goes on along the minus strand of NZ_BAAGHZ010000004.1, from coordinate 95,824 downwards.
GCATCATGAAGAAGGTGATGACCGCCAGCGCGAACAGCGTCGGCACGCTGCCGATCGCACGGCGAAACGCATAGCTCCACATTCAGGCGGGCCTAGAAACGAAACAGGGCGTGGCGGCATCCACGCCCTGCTCCCGGATTCGCATTATTCGAGCGACATGAACTGCGTGCCGTGCCAGCCGGTCGGGTTGTCAACCCAGCCCTTGACGTTGGAGCGGACCAGGTTGCGCTGCGGTGCCGCCGCGATCGGCGCGGTCAGGTAGGAATCGAGCAGCACCTTCTCCGCCTGGGCCAGCACCTTGTAGCGCTCGGCCTGGTCGGTGATTGCGACCGCCTTGTCGTAGAGCTTCTCGAACTCCTCGCTCTTCCAGTTGTAGCCGGCTTCGGCGCGGGGATCCATGTAGGCCAGGAAGGTCTCCGGCCCGGCGAAGTCGCCGACCAGATCATCCATGAACACGTCCCAGCCGCCTGCGGTGAAGGCGGAGAGCCAGGCGTCGCGGTCCTGGGCGTTGACCGTAGCGTTGACGCCGAGGGTCTGCTTCCACATCACCGCCGCGGTCTCGGCGAACTTGCTCATCGCGGCGTTGTTGGATGCCTCGATCTTGAAGTTGAGCTTGTCCATCTTCGCCTCGGCCATGCCTTCGGCGAAGAGCTTCTTGGCCTGCTCCACGCGCGCTGCCTTGTCCATGCCGCATTCCGGCACTTTCGGCGCATCATAGCCCGGGACCGGAATCACGTAGCCGCAATTCAGCACGTAACCGCCCTTCACCACCTTGTTGACCATGGTGTCGCGATCGATCGCCATCGAGAGCGCCTGGCGTACCTTGATGTTGTCGAACGGCGGCTTGGTGAGGTTGAAGCTGAAATAGACCGTCTCGGTGCTGTTGGTGGTGCGGACCTGGTCGCCGAGTTCCTGCTTCAGCCCATCGAGCTGGTCGCTTGGGATGTCGTAGGTGATGTCCTGCTCGCCGGTCTTGAACAGCTTGATTGCGGTCGCGTCGTTCTCGGTGATGATGTAGGTGACTTTGTCGATCTTGACGTTGGCCGCGTTCCAATAGTTCGGATTCTTCACCAGGGTCACGTGCGACTGCGGCACGTTCTCGACCATGTGATAGGGACCGTTGGAGACGATGTTCTCCGGCTTGATGAAATCCTTGCCGAATTTCTCGAAGCTCGGCTTGTGCAGCGGCGCCATGTAGAAGCTGTTCATCAGATACAGCATGTAGGGCGCCGGCTTATCAAGCTTGATGACGACGGTCTTGTCGTCGGGCGCGCTGATGCCGAGGGTCTTCGGATCGCGCGCATCCTTGTTCTCAGGGTCGGTATAGGCGGAAGCTCCGGCGACCGAGATGGTCGAGGTGAAGATGTAGTTCTTCTCCGAGGCGGTCTCCGGCAAGAGCGTCCGCGCGACCGCGTCGACGAAAGCCTGCGCCGCCAGCGGCGAGCCGTCGGACCATTTGAGGCCGTCGCGCAGATGGAAGGTGTAGGTGAGGCCATCGTCGGAGATGTCCCACTTCTCGGCGGCGCCCGGCGTCGGCTCGCCATCGGCCCCCGCCGTGATCAACCCCTCATACATGTCGTCCTGTATCCAGCCTTCATAGGCGAGGAAATTGACCTGCGGATCGAGCGTGCCGATGGTGGCGCCGATGCCGCGCTTGAGAACCGTCTCCGCCGAGGCGGGCATGGCCGCGCTTGCAACGGCGAAGCTTGCGGCAGCCGCCAATGCGACCGACAAAGCGGTCCTTCTCGTCAATTCCATGAACCCTCTCCCTGATTTTCAACCCTGTTTCCGGTCCCGGTTGGTGCGGGCCGCCTGTTTTTCCCGAGCCTATGCCGACAGTCGGCCAAACGACAATGCCGGCATGCTGTATACAGCTCGGTAGTGTGATTAAGCCATTGATCCGGCGAAGCTGTCAAGGCGCGCAGCCGAGGCTTGCGCATAAAAAAGGTCCGTGTTGCGGTCGCGTCAGCAGCCTGACGAAAGCGAATCCGATGAAGCTGGAACTGCGACGAATCATTCTCTTCACCGCCGACCTGGAAGCGCTGAGCCGCTTCTATGGCGAGGTGCTCGGCCTCGAGCTGGCCAACAGCGAAAAGGGCTGGCGCGAGTATCGCGCCGGCGGCTGCGCCATTGCCCTGCATGAAGGCCGGTCGAAAGTCGGCAACCGGCCGCCGAAGCTCGCTTTCTACGCCGCGGACGTCGCGGCCGCGTGCGCGACACTCACCCGCCGCGGCGCCAAGATGGGCAAGATCCTCTCGGCCGGCACCTTCGATTTTTGCGATGGCAAGGATCCGGACGACAACGCGTTTCAGATCTCGAGCAGGAGATGATGGTCGAGCTTGAAGCCCCCGGACCGAATGGCCCGCTGCGCGGCACCTTGCTCGCCCCCGATGGCGCGACATCGCCGCCGGTTCTGATCATCCCCGGCTCCGGCCCGACCGACCGCGACGGCAACAATACGATGGGCGTGCGCGCTTCGACATACCGGCTGCTGGCCCAGGGCCTGGCCGCGGAAGGCATCGCGTCGCTCCGCATCGACAAGCGCGGCCTGTTCGGCAGCGCCGCGGCCATCCCTGATGCCGATGCCGTCACCATCCGCGACTATGCCGATGACGTGCATGCATGGAGGGAAGTCTTGCGTCGGCAAACCGGCATCTCCGCCGTCTGGCTGCTCGGCCACAGCGAGGGCGGCCTCACTGCCTTGGCCGCTGCGCAGCGCGCCCCCGATATTTGCGGCCTGATCCTGATCGCGGTGCCGGGTCAGCCGTTAGGCGCAGTCCTCCGCCAGCAGCTGCGCGCAAATCCGGCCAACGCGCCAATTCTCACCGAGGCCGAGAAGGCGATCGATCGGCTGGAGGCAGGCGAGCGGGTGGATGGCGCGAGCCTGAACCCCGCCCTGCAGGCGCTGTTCAGGCCAAAGGTGCAGGGCTTCCTGATCGACGCCTTCAGCTATGATCCCGCGGCTCTCGTCGCGACCTGTTCGAAGCCATTGCTGATTCTGCAAGGCGCCTGCGACTTGCAGGTACCGATGAGCGACGCCAAGCGCCTCAAAGCCGCGAAGCCGGATGCGGAACTCCGCATCATCCCCGACGCCAATCATGTGCTGAAGCGCGTGGCGAGCGGCGACCTGGCCGCCAACATCGCGACCTATGGTGCCGTCGACCTGCCGCTCGCAGCGGATATCATCCCGACGATAGTTGCGTTCCTGCGTGCCCATACGCCGGGTCGATGAATGACCAGCCTTCCCAAGCTCACCGTCTGGTACAACACCAAGTGTCCGGTCTGTAACGCCGGGATCGACCGGCAGCGCAATCGCCTGCTGCAAGCGGCACGGGCGGGCGCGATCGAGTTTCGCGACATCAACTTCGAACCCGACGCCCTCGCCCGCTTCGGCGCCGGACTTGAGGATGTGCGGCGGCGCCTGCATGCGGTCGATGCCGAGGGCCGGCTCCTTGTCGGGGCCGATTGCGCGGTCGCGATCTGGCTCAGGACGCCGGGTGAAACCTGGCTTGGACGGCTTTTCGGCCTGCCCGGCCTGATCCAGCTTTCGCGCTTCGGTTACGATCGCTTCGCCGACCTGCTCTATGCCTGGAATCGCCGGAAGGGCCGTTGGTGATGCAACGCCGCACCGGCGCGGGCGTTGGCTCCGGAGAACGAAAATGGAGGCAGCCATGGCCGCTTCGAGAAGCAAAACCGCCCGCAACAAGACGACGCGTCGCAAGACCGCGCGCAAGACGACCCGAAAGACGACCGGGACCCGCAAATGGTCGGCTCGCGTCACCGAGCGCAGCGATGCCATGACGCTCGAGGACAGCGTCTTCAAGCAGCGCAGCCCGACCGCCATCGCCCGGTCGCTGAAAAGCTCGGCCGAGCGCAGCCATCGGCGGAAATCCCCGCCATTCCGCTCGGCCATGTCGATGCTGACCTTCTACATCAACCGCGCCGGCAAGAACTTGAGCGCCGCGCGCCTCAAGACCCTCGAACGCGCCAAGGACAAGCTCCGCGAAGCCTTCGGCCGCGTACCAAAGTCCACGCACTGATCCCCGGATCCCCCGCGCCGATCGTCGCAGGGAACCCTCGCCCCGCTGACGCATTGGTGCTGAATCGGCGCCTCGCCGGCGCCGTCGGGGAGTTCTGGGTAAATGACCGACGACGGAATTCCCGCCGAGCTGCGGGATTTCATTGTCAGGAGCATCGATTCCGTGGGCCAGCTCGAGGCCCTGCTGCTGCTGCGCGCCGACCCGGAGAAGGCCTGGGATGTCGCGCAGCTGGCCCGGCGGCTCTATGTCAACGAGGCCGAGGCAGCGGCAATCTTCGCCCATCTGGTCGCCCAAGACTTCGCCGTCGCGCAGGACGAGTCCTATCGCTACGATCGGGCAGGCAGGCAGAGCCCGATCGTCGACCAGCTGGCCGAGGCTTATGCCCGGCAGCTCATTCCGATCACCAATCTCATTCATGCCAAGCCGCGCGGCATCCGCGCCTTCGCCGAAGCTTTCAAGATCAAGAGAGACAAGTAATGTCCGCGATCATCTACAGCCTCTGCGCTTTAACCGCCCTCGGATGCGCCATCCTGCTGCTCCGGGGCTACCGGCGCAGCCGCTACCGGCTGCTGCTCTGGAGCGGGCTCTGCTTCGCCGGCCTGACCGTCAACAACCTGCTGCTGGTGATCGACAAGGTGGCGCTGCCGGGCGACGACCTCTCGATCGCGCGCACGCTGGTCGCGCTCGTCTCGATGATCATCCTGCTGTTCGGCCTCATCTGGGATTCCAACTCATGAGCAACCTAGCACCGGTCCTGAACGGTACCGTCGCCATGGCCTCCTTCGTGGCGATGCTGTTCTTCCTGCGCTTCTGGCGCCAGACCCAGGACTCCTTCTTCCTGTTCTTCGCCTTTTCGTTTGCCGTGGACGCAGCCATGCGCCTGCTGCTCGGGCTCGGCCACCTCTCCGAGGAGACCGAGCCGCTGATCTATCTGGCGCGGGCGGTCGGCTTCGCCTCGATCATCATCGCGATCATCCGCAAGAACCGGCCGGGGAAGGTGGGCTAGGCCCGCTCGATCGCCACCGCCGTCGCCTCGCCGCCGCCGATGCAGAGCGAGGCGACGCCGCGCTTCAGGTCGTAGCGCTGCAAGGCATGCAGCAGGGTGACGATGATGCGCGCGCCCGTGGCGCCGATCGGGTGGCCGAGCGCGCAGGCGCCGCCATGGATGTTGAGCTTCTCGCGCGGAATGGCGAGGTCCTTGGCGGCGGCCATCGCCACCACGGCAAAGGCTTCGTTGATCTCGAAGAGATCGACATCGCCGACCGACCAGCCGCTCTTCTCCAGGACCTTGCGAATCGCCGGGATCGGCGCCGTCGTATACCAGGCCGGCTCCTGAGCATGGGTCGCATGGCCCTTGATCTCGGCCAGGATCGGCAAACCCTCCTTCTCGGCACGCGAGCGTGTGGTCAGCACCAGCGCCGCGGCGCCATCCGCATTGGCGGAAGCGCTGGCCGCGGTGATGGTGCCGTCGGCGCGGAAGGCGGGCCGCAGGCTCGGAATCTTCTCCGGCGAAACCTTCATCGCATGCTCGTCGTTCTCGATCGACTGCGTGGCGCCTTTCGCCGGAACCGCGACCGGCACGATCTCCGCCTTGAAGGCGCCCTCGGTGATCGCCTTGCGGGCGCGCGTGAGGGTCTCGACCGCATAGGCATCCTGGTCGGCGCGGCTGAACTGGAAGGCCTGCACCGCGCGTTCGCCGAACTCGCCCATCGGCACGCCCTGCTCATAGGCGTCTTCGAGACCGTCCAACATAATGTGATCGAGGATGCGGTCATGGCCGACCCGATAGCCGCCCCGCGCCTTGGCCAGCAAATAGGGCGCGTTGGTCATCGACTCCATGCCGCCCGAGACGACGATGCCCGCCGATCCCGCGCGCAGCAGGTCGTGGCCCAGCATGGTCGCCTTCATGCCGGAGCCGCAGACCTTGTTGACCGTCGTGGCCCCGACGGCATCGGGCAAGCCGGCGGCACGCGCGGCCTGGCGCGCCGGCGCCTGGCCCTGCCCCGCCGGCAGCACGCAACCCATCAGCACTTCATCGATCTTGTCGCCGCCGAGACCCGCGCGGTCGAGCGCCGCCCTGATCGCCCGGGCGCCGAGCGCGGGACCGGTCACCGGCGACAAATCGCCCAGGAAGCGCCCGAGCGGCGTGCGGACGGCGGAAACGATGACGACGGGATCTGCGACGGCCATGCGCTCTCTCCTTCGGCTGGGGTCTGGATATAGTATCGCCCGATACTGACTTTCAACATGATAGTAACGGCTTTGCCGACCTTGTGGTCGGCCGCGGCGCCGCGATATATTTCAGACGCCATATCGAGCGGTCCTTGCGGAAGCCCCCATGCGCCGAGTAATGGTTTTAGCGCTTGTCGCGCTCGCGGTCATCGCCCGGCTGGCGCCGGCGAAGGCCGGCGAGTTCACCGACTCCCTCGGCCGCACGGTGACGTTGCCGGATTCGGTCGCGCGCGTCCTCCCGGCCGGGCCGCCGGCGGCGGTGGCGATCTACACGCTCGCGCCGGAGAAGATGATCGGCTGGGCGGAGCCCCTGGCCGACGAGCAGAAAGAATTCATCGGCGAAACATATCGCAGCCTGCCGGTCGCCGGCCGCCTGACCGGCAAGGAGACCGATCTCGATGCCGCCGCGGTCAAGGCGCTGAAGCCCGATCTCATCGTCGATATCGGCGACCTGGAACCGCAATATCGGGAACGCGCCGACAGGATCCAGAGCGAGACCGGCATTCCCTATGTCGTGCTGGATGGCGGCATTGCGCAGATGCCGGCGCTCTACGCGCAATTGACCGAGCTTTTGGGCGCCGGGATGCGCGGCGACCTGCTCACCCTGCAGACCACGTCGATGCTGGACGACATCGCCGCGCGGGCAAGTGCCGCAATCCGCCCGGGCCGTGTCTACTATGCGCAAAGCCGCGATGCGTCCTCGGGGAACCTACGCGGGATCGACCCGGCCATCCTGGCGACGCTCGGCGCGGTCGGTTTTAAGGGCGAGCATTCGGCCAGCGGTCATGGAAACGTCACACCCGGCCAAGTCGCGGATTTCAACCCCGACGTCGTCATCGCCTCGACGGCGGAAATCGCCCGGATGATCGCGGCCGATCCGAAATGGCGCGCGGTCCCGGCGGTCGCGGCGGGGCGGGTCTTTGCCGAGCCCGGGCTGCCCTGGGGCTGGCTCGGCGCGCCGCCCGGCGTCAACCGGCTGATCGGGCTTGAATGGCTCTCGGCCTTGCTCTATCCCCAGGAGCCGAAGCGCGACCTTGCTGCCGACGTGCGCGGCTTCTATCGCAACTATTATCGCCTCGCCCTCACCGACGCGCAGCTGCAGGCATTGCTCGCTCCCTAGAATTTCTCCGCCAAGGAACCGAAAATGTCCAACCATCTGAAATTCTACATCAACGGCCAATGGGTCGATCCCGTGAAGCCGGCGACCATCGACGTCGTCAACCCGGCGACCGAGGAAGCCTTCACCAAGATCTCCGCCGGCTCCGCGGCGGATGTCGACAAGGCCGTCGCCGCCGCCCGCGCCGCCTTCCCCGCCTTCTCGCGGACCAGCAAGGCCGAGCGCGTCGCGCTCTTGAAGAAGATCATCGCCGCCTACGACAAGCGCGCCGAGGACATCGCCCAGGCGGTCTCGGCCGAGATGGGCGCACCGATCGCCATGGCGCGCCATTCCCAGGCCGCCGCCGGCAAGGCGCATCTCGAATCCACCCTGAAAGCGCTCGAGCAGATGGAGTTCGAGGAGCAGCGCGGCATCACCCGCGTGGTGCGCGAGGGCATCGGCGTGGTCGGGCTGATCACGCCCTGGAACTGGCCGTTGAACCAGATCGCCTGCAAGGTCGGCCCCGCGATCGCCGCCGGCTGCACCATGATCCTCAAACCCAGCGAGATCGCCCCCATCACCGGCATCATCTTCGCCGAGGTGATGGATGAAGCCGGCGTCCCGGCCGGCGTCTTCAACCTGATCAACGGCGACGGTCCGTCGGTCGGCGCGCCGATGTCGGCGCATCCCGGCATCGACATGATGTCTTTCACCGGCTCGACCCGCGCCGGGATCCTGGTCGCGAAAGCGGCCGCCGACACGGTGAAGCGCGTCTCGCAGGAATTGGGCGGCAAGTCGCCGAACCTGATCCTGCCGGATGCCGATTTCGAGCCCGCCGTGAAGAAGGGCATCTACGCCTGCTTCAACAACAGCGGCCAGTCCTGCAACGCCCCGACCCGCATGCTGGTGCCGCTCGATCGCCACGACGAGGCGCTGGTCATCGCCAAGGCCGCGGCGGAGAAGCACAAGGTCGGCGACCCGAAGTCGGAAGAGACCATGCTCGGGCCGGTGGTGAGCGAGGCCCAGTTCAAGAAGATCCAGGGATTGATCGAGGCCGGCATCAAGGAAGGTGCCACGCTCGTGACTGGCGGCACCGGCCGCCCCGACGGCCTCAACCGCGGCTACTATGTGCGCCCGACGGTGTTCGGCAATGTCCGCAACGACATGACCATCGCGCGGGAAGAAATCTTCGGCCCGGTCATCGCCATCCTGCCCTACAAGACCGAGGAAGAGGCGATCGCCATCGCCAACGACACGGTCTACGGCCTCTCGGCGAATGTGGAGTCCAAGGACATCGAGCATGCCGCAAGGGTCGCGCGCCAGATCCGCGCCGGCCAGGTGAAGATCAACTATCCGGCCTGGGACACCTTCGCGCCCTTCGGCGGCTACAAGCAGTCGGGCAACGGCCGCGAATATGCCGACTGGGGCATCCACGACTTCCTCGAAGTGAAGGCCGTCATCGGCTACGAGCCGGCCAAGGCAGCCGAGTAAGCGGCTGCCTAGCGGCCGAGATAGTCCCTGACTTCGGGCCGATCCGATGCGAGCACTTCGCGGGTCGGCCCGACCATCACCACCTTTCCCGCCGCGATGAAGGCGGTGCGGTCGGCGATCCGCGCCGCCTCGCTTGGATCATGCGTGACCAGCAGCACGGTCAGGCCCTGTGCCCGCCTCAGCGTGTCGGTGAGTTCCAGCATCTCGATCCGGAGCGCCGGCCCTAAGGCGGCGAAGGGCTCATCCAGCAGGAGCAGCGGCCGATGCCGGATCAGGCTGCGCGCGAGTGCCACGCGCTGGCGCTCGCCGCCGGAGAGCTGGCCCGGCAGCCGGGCCTCGAAGCCGTCGAGTCCGACCTCGTGCAGCGCCCAGGCGACCTGCTCCCGATCGGTCGCGTCGAGCTTCAGTCCGGGATTGCGGCCGAGGCCGACATTCTGCGCAACGCTCAGGTGCGGGAACAGGTTGAAGTCCTGGAACAAAGTGGTGACCGGCCGTTCCGCCGGCGGCAGCCGCGTGATGTCGACGCCGCCGACCCGTATCGTGCCGCCGATCGGCTGCTCGAAGCCGCCGATCAGCGAGAGCAAGGTCGACTTGCCCGCGCCGGACGGGCCGACGATGCCGACGCATTCCCCCGCCTCGACCGCGAGGTCGAAGCGCATCATCAGGTCTTCGTAGGTGAAGGCGAGGCCGTCGATCTCAAGAAACGCCACGTCTGCCTCCCACGCCCCGTTCAATGACCGCGAAGCTCGCGAGGCAGAGCGCCAGCAGCACCAGTGCCGTGCCCGCGGCGGAGTCCATGCGATAGGCCGAGATTTGATTGTAGAGCAGAAGCGTGAGATTGGTGAGATTCTGGTTGCCGAACAAGGCGATTGCCGCGAGATCGCCCATCGCCGCCGCGGTGGTGAGGCCCAAAGCCAGGCCGAACGCCTTGCGCAGCATCGGCCAATCCACCACGCGAAAGCGGTTCCAGCCGGCGATGCCGAGACCGGTGCAGAGCCGGTCATACTGAGCATGGCTGCGCGCCACCGCCGGCCGCAACACACCGACAGCGAAAGGCAGCATCAGCAGCGCGTTCATGGCGATCACGCCGGCCGGCGCGATCGCATAGAGATCGACCCGACCGGTCAGCGCGAGAGTGATGCCCGCACCGATCGCCATCGGCGAGGCGATCACACCGGCCAATCCCGCAATGCCGATGAGGATCACCGCGGGCGCCGAAGCGCGCAGGCGATCCGAAGCGACGGCAATCGGATAACCGAGCAAGGTCGCGATCAGCCCCGAAGGCACACCGAGTGCAAGCGTGATCAAGGCCGCCTTGAGCAGAGATGACAGATTCTGCTGCGCGATGAGCAGCCCGCGCAGGCCGTCGAATACCAGCGCACCCACCGGCAAGGCGACGAAGCCGATCGCCAGCGCAATCACCGCGAAGTCGCGGAAACGCGCGCCGACACTCATGCCGTCGAAGCGGCCCCCGACGAGACGCGTACCGCGGCCGAAATCGAGCCGTCGCCCCATGGCCCAGGCGATCGCGACCATCACCAGGCAGGCCGCGGTCTGCAACAAGGCCAAGGCGCCGCCGCGCGGCAGATCGACCTCCGCGCGCAGCGCCTGGTAGATCGCGACTTCGAGCGTGGTCGCCCGCGGCCCGCCGCCCAGGGTCAGCACCACCGCAAAGCTCAGGAAGCAAAGCACGAAGATGAAGGCGAGCGCCGCCGGCGCATATTGCCGGAGCAGGGGCAGTTCGATCAGCCGGAACACCTGGCCCGACGACATGCCAAGCTGCGCCGTCAGCCGCCAAGTCTCCGCCGGCACGGTGCTCCAGGCCGGCAGCAGCAGCCGGATCGCCAGTGGCAGGTTGAAGAAGACATGGGCGATCAGGATGCCGGTGAGGCCATAGATCGACGGCCGCCAGCCGGTAAGCTCGGCGAGATAGCCCGACCGCCCGTAGATCGCGACGATGCCGAAGATCGCCGCCACCGAAGGCATCACCAACGGCAAAGCGCAGAATTGCAGGATCAGACTCCGGCCGGGGAAGTCGCTTTGCCGCGCCAGCGCCCGCGTCGCCGGGATCGCGGCGGCCACCGCCAGCAGCGACGACGATGTCGCCTGCAAGAAGGTGAATCCGATCACGCGGCGGAGATAGAGATCGCCCGCAAGGTCCCGCAGGTCCGCCGCCGTCGCGCCGGAGAGCAGCGCCGCATAATCCGCCAGGATCGCCGCGGTGATCAGCGCGGCGATAAGGAGACCGATGCGCGGGAGGGTCATGGGTCTGATCGTCTTCCCCGGGCTTGACCCGGGGATCTCGTGCCGAAGGCCCACAAGTCGGCGAAAGATGCCCGGACCGTCCGCGAATGCGGACATTCGTCCGCTGTGCCCGGGCATGACGAAAGCTGGTTCACTGCCCCACCGCCTCCAGCCATTCCTGGACCCAGGCCGCGCGATGTTTCGCCACCTCCTCCGCCGGCAGCAGCAAAGCCTTCTCCGGCTTGGGCACAGCGGTAGCGAACTCGGGCGGCGTCGCGCCGTCGATCACCGGCAGCATCCAGTTGGTGGTCGGGATGACCGACTGGAAATCCTTGGAGACCAGGAATTGCAGGAACTGCTTTGCGAGTTCCGGATGCTTGGAGGTCTTCAGCATGCCGGCGACTTCGATCTGCATATAGTTGCCCTCGGGGAAAACCAGCGCCTTGTAGCGGTCGGTCTGCTCCGCCATCACGTGATAGGCCTGCGACGTCGTATAGGAGAGCACCAGCGGCGCCTCGCCCTTGGTGAAGAGGCCATAGGCCTCGTCCCAGCTCTTGGAGACGGTGAGGATCTTCGGCGCTATGCCCTTCCAGGCATCCGCGGCCTTGTCGCCATAGACCGACTTCAGCCAGAGCATCAGCCCGAGGCCCGGCGTGCTGGTGCGCGGATCTTCCAGCAGGAGCTTCGGCTCGGTGCCCGGTTTCGTGAGATCGGCGAGGCTCTGCGGCGGCTCCTTGAGCTGCTGTGTGTCCCACATGAAGGCGAAATAGCCATAGTCATAGGGCACGAAGTCCTTGTCGTCCCAGGCGACCGGCAGTTTCAGCGCGCTCGCATCGATGCCGTGCGGCGCAATGAGGCCGGTCGCCGCCGCCTCGGCGGTCAGGCTGGTGTCGAGGCCGAGCAGGATGTCGGCCGGCGATTTCTCGCCTTCGAGCTTCAGCTTGGCCAGCAGGCCGGCGCCGTCGCCGACCCCGACCCATTCGATCTTGCAGCCGCATTGCTGCTCGAAGACCGGCGTGATCTTCGGGCCCGGCCCCCATTCCGCGACGAAGGAGCTGTAGGTATAGACCGTGAGCTTGGGCACGTCCGCCGCGGCGGACGCGATGCCGGTGAAAGACGCGAAAGCGATGAATGCGAGACGGGCCGAGAGACGCATGGCGAAGACCTCCTCTGCCGACAGCGGGCACAGGAAGCAGCGAATGTGGGATTCGGATCGCTGACTCATGTCCCTCCGCCGGTGCTAACCGGATCAGGTTCATCGGGTTGAGGCGATCCGTCGCATCTCTCAGCCCCCTATCAGGGGCACCCCGTTGAGTGGCGCCATCCTTCGGTCGAAGTCGGGACAATGTCAAGCGGGTAGCGGAACCCTGCCATGCAGCCGGCCGGGTTTAACTTTCCGTTATGACCCTTTAGAACAACATGCGCGCGAAAACCCGAGAGAGACCATGCCCCGATCCGTCGACCTGATTCGCCACGGCCAGTCCACCTTCAACGCCCATTACGAGGCGACCGGCCAGGATCCGATGCACTACGACGCCAGGCTGACGACGCTGGGCGAACAGCAGGTGACGGCGGCGCGGGACCGCTACCGGGACCGCGACTACGACATCGTGCTGGCCTCGCCGCTGACCCGCGCGATCCAGACCGCGCATGGCATCTTCGGCGACCGCGACATCCCGATCGAGATCTGCGCCGTGCACCGCGAATGGCAGATCAGCAGCTGCGACATCGGCCGCGAGGTCGCGGCGCTCAGCGCCGACTTTCCGCATCTCGATTTCAGCGCACTCGACGACCCCTGGTGGCGGCACGATCTTCCCGCCTGCCCGCTCGGCTTCCCGCAGGAGACCGAGGCGCATCTCCAGGAGCGCGTGCAGGCGTTCACGGCTTTGATCGCCGCGCGCCCGGAAGAGCGCATCGCCGTGGTCGGCCATGGCGATTTCTTCCGCCGCCTGATCGGCCGCCATCTTGCGAATTGCGAGCGCGCAGAATGGGATCTCAACGCCGCGCGGGAATTGCTGCGGGCCTAGCGCAGCGCCGCGAGGTGCCGTTTCAAAGCCGGATGGTCCAGCATCCGCTCCAGGTCGCTGAGATACCGCTCCAGCATGGCATCCAGGCCGGGTGCCGCATTGCCTCCGGCGATCTCCGCGTAAGTCCAGCTCCCCGCCACCAGGTGCAAGGCGGCACGCATCAGCCAGAGCCGGCTTTCGCCCGGCAGCGCACCATAGCCTTGCGCGAAGGCGGGGCGATCGATCCGGCCGCCCATGACGATCGCGGCAAGATCCCAGGCCGGATCGCACATCGCCGAAAACTCCCAGTCGATCAGCTGCAGCATGCCGTCGGTGCGCAGCAGGAAGTTGGCGGGATTGGGATCGATATGGCTCGGCACCGGTGCGACCGGATGCGCCTCCAACGCGACGCGGATCGGCTCGGCGCGATAGCGCAAGCGCCGCAGCCGGTCGTCGGCAGCAAGGTCTAGATAGGTGTCGATGATCGGAAAGGCCCGCATCTCGCCCTGAAAGGCCCGGCCGGAGCGGTGCAGCCGCCCGAGCAGCGCGCCGATCTTGCGGGCGATCTCCGGCGCCGCGAAATCCTCCGGCGTCAGCGCCCTGGCATCGGCAAGGAAGGGCTGCAGCGTGACCCCGGTCTGCGCATCGGCGTAGAGCAGCGCCGGGGCGATGCCGAGTTCGGCGGCGATCGCGACATTGTGAAATTCCTGGGCGCGGGACAGGTAGCGCTGCGAGGAAGCACCCGGCGCCCGCAGCACGAAATCCCGGTCCGCGGCAGCCACCCGCCAGCTCCGGTTGGTCATGCCGGCCAGCGGATGCACCATCCATTGCGCGGCCGGGCGCTCGGCCAGCAACGGCACTGAAGCCAAAAGGTCTTGCAGCATCGGGTCGATCGTCATGGCAGCGTCGTAACCGTGTTTAAGATTTTCTTAAACCCCAAATGGCAGGTTCAAAGCCAACCCTCCGCCCGGATAGGAATGATGGCCGGTAACGAACTTCCCCGCATCGTGCGATTGCTGGTGATTTCCGAATCGCCGGCCGTGTTCGCGGCCATCGACCGGCTGTGCGAAAGCTTCGGCGAAGACCGCTATGTCGTGCGCCGCGCCGCGACCTCGTCCGAAGCCCTCGAGGGCGATGCGGCCTACGACGTGATCCTGCTGGACCTGCAGCCGCTCCTGGGCGGCGGGACGAGCAAGGCGGAAGGCACCGTCGCCAGCGTCTCCTCGCGCGGCCCGCTGATCGCGCTGACCGGCAAGCTCGACCGCCCCACCGAGCAATCGCTGAAACGCGCCGGCGCCGCCGATTGCCTGTTCGACGACGAGATGAACGCGCGCGCCCTGCGCCGCGCCATCCGTACCGTGATCGCCACCGGCGCCGCCGGCCAGAAGCGCGGGCTGCCGCGGCTGTTCGATCCCTCGACCGGGCTGGCCAGCCAGTTCCTGTTCTGGGAGATCCTTGGCCTTGCCGCGCGGCGCGCCAAACGCAACAAGGACTTCTTCGCCCTCCTCCTGCTCGAGGTCGCCGACCTGCCGCAGGAAGCCGGCGACGCGATCGGCGACATCGTGATGCAGGTCGCGGCCGAGCGGGTCTCGCATGTGCTCCGGGCCAGCGACACGGTCTCGCGGTTCGAGCATCACCAGCTCGCGATCCTGGTGGAATCCATGCCGCGGGTCGAAGACATCCAGATCGTCGCCGAGAAGATCGTCCAGGAACTGAGCAAGCCCTTCCCGCTCGGCGATCTCGAGCACAGGTTCCCGGTCAACCTCGGGATCTCTCTGTTCCCGACCAGTGCCGACAATGCCGACATGCTGATCGGCAAGGCCTTCGAAGCCCTGGCCGGGGCCAAGGGACGCGGCAAAGGCGCCTTCGTCTTCGCCTGAACTGGCAATTCCTGCCGCCCATCTCCCGACCAGAAATCCGGCGATTTCATATCGTTAGCGGTGAACCACCCCGGCACGAGAGTTGCATTCAGAATCCCCGCAAACAGTCCGCCTGCAGACGGGGAGTATGTCGATGCTGTCAATGTTCGGTCGTGGCGAAGAGCCGAAGCCCGTGAAGCCCGGAACGGCGCCGGTCGTCGCCACCCGGCCCGCCAACGCCAACGGGCCCGCCCCCGCCGGACCAACCCTGCGCGCACCCGCCTCCTCGGCCAAGGCGCGCTTGGAAAACCCGCCAACCGTCGGCCAGTATCTCGTGCACCTCGCCTCGGACATTCGCAGCTTCACCCGGACCGAGATCAGCGGCACCGTCGTCGGTGCGACGCCGGCCGAGGTGCAGCGCCTGGCTCGCCTCGCCGCCAAGCTGAAGGGCCGCTATTTCGCCCAGGCCCTCGACCTCACCAGCACCGAGCATGGGCCGATCTCGGAATCCGACATCCGTTACCTTGAGCGCGCGCGGTTCATGTATGAGGAAGTTGAGCGCGCGCTGGAGAATCTACGCCACGCGATCCAGACCGGCGACCTCGCGCTCGAGGGCCTGAAGCGCGATCGCGACTAGCCTTTCTTCTTCGGCTTCATCGCCGCCCAATCGGCATCGCTCATCGCGGCGCCGAGAAAGTTGAACTGGCCGGCGCCCTGCAGCCATTCGCCGCCGTCGATGGTGACGACCTCGCCGTTCACATAGCCGGTCTCCTCCGCCATCAGGAAGGCGGCGAGGTTGGCCAGTTCCTCATGCTTGCCGGCGCGGCCCAGGGGATTCCGGGTCTCGAAGGTCTCGGCGAGTTCGGGCCGCGGCACCAGTCGCTCCCAGGCGCCCGGCGTCGGAAACGGCCCCGGCGCGATCGCATTGAGGCGGATCCCGCGGCCGCCCCACTCCACCGCCAGGCTCCGCGTCATCGCCAGCACGCCGGCCTTCGCCATGGCCGAGGGCACCACATAGGCCGAGCCCGTCCAGGCATAGGTGGTGACGATTGAAAGCACCGATGCCGGCTGCTTCGCCGCCAGCCAGCGCTTGCCGCAGCCGAGCGTGACATAGGCGGTGCCGTGCAGCACGATGCCGAGCACGGCATCGACCGCGCGCGGCGAGAGATCCTCGCTCTTGGCGATGAAATTGCCGGCGGCGTTGTTCACCAGCGCGTCGAGCGGGCCGTTCTGCCAGATCGATCCCAGCATCGCATCGACCTGCGCCGTGTCGCGGATATCGCAGACGTGATACTCGCCGCCGAGCTTCGCCGCCGCCTCGCGCAAGACCTCTTCGCGTCGGCCGCAAATCACGATCTTCGCCCCGAGTTCATGGAAGCGCTGGCCCATGGCGAAACCGAGCCCGGTGCCGCCCCCGGTGATCAGGATGCGCTTGCCTTTCAGCAGGTCGTTTCGAAACATCTAGCGGCCTTCTCGTTGCAACCAGGGTCGTGGCCCGCCCCCATCCTGGGGGCGGGAAAGATGGTGAGAGCCTTCGCGATCCCCGCCAGCCATCGCGCATACTCAATGCAGCCTCTTCACAAGGTCCCTTCCCGCAAGATGGGGGAAGGCTAGGAAGCCGCGTGAAGAATACTCGCTCAACCTTCCAAAGGCCGCAGCATCTCGCGGGAGATGATATGGCGCTGGATCTCCGATGTCCCTTCCCAGATGCGCTCGATGCGGGCGTCGCGCCACATCATCTCGAGCGGCAGTTCCTCCATCAGCCCCATGCCGCCGAAGATCTGGATCGCCTGGTCGGTGACGCGCCCCAGCATCTCGCTGGCATAGAGCTTGGCCATCGCCGCATCGCCGTTGGTCATGCTGCCGTTCTGCAGCTTCCAGCAGACATAGGCCACCAGCGCGTCCGCGGCGGCCAGCTCGGTCTTCATATCGGCGAGCTTGAAGGAAACGCCCTGGAACTTGCCGATCGCCTGGCCGAACTGCTTGCGGGTGGCGGCCCAGTTCAGCGCCAGCTCCATCGCCCGCTCGGCCTTGCCGCAGCAATTGGCGGCGATGAACACCCGGCCGCCGACCAGCCATTCCTCGGCATGGACGAAGCCCTTGTGCAGCTCGCCCAGGATCTGCCGCTTGTTGACCCGCACATTGTCGAAGAAGAGCTCGTAGTTGTCATAGGCGCGATAGGAGACCGCCCGGGGGCCGCGCCGCATGGTGAAGCCGGGCGTGTCCTTGTCGATCAGGAACGCCGTCACTTGCTTGCGCGGACCGCGCTTGGTTTCCTCGACGCCGGTCACCGTGAAGACGATGGCGAAATCCGGGACGCCGACGCCGCTGATGAAATGCTTCTGGCCCTTGATGACGAAGTCGTCGCCGTCGGCCTCGGCCCGGGTCGAGATCGACATCGCGTCGGAACCCGAGCCCGGCTCGGTCAGCGCGAAGACCTCCATCTTGTCGCCGCGCACGGTGGGCAGCAGGTATTTCTCGATCTGCTCACCCTTGCAGGCCATCAGGATCGCGGAAGGGCGACCGACGAACTTCTGCACCGCCCAGTTCACCTTGCCGAGCTCGCGCTCGAACAGCATCTGCGACATGACGTCGAGCCCGCCGCCGCCAACCTCCTCCGGCATGTTCGCGGAATAGAGCCCCAACGCCTTCGCCTTGTCCTTGATCTCCTGCCCCAGCTCCGGCGGCACATGCCCCAATTTGTCGACGGTGCGCTCATGCGGATAGAGCTCGGTCTCGATGAAACCGCGCACGGTCTCGACCAGCATGCGCTGCTCGTCGGTCTGCTGGAAATCGAACGGCATGGGATTCCTCCAGGTTTGCAGCAGCATAGCGTCCCGCAGCAATCGCGCAAAGCTTGTTTTACGATCGTATAATTACTTCCTATTTTGATTGAATGATCATTCAACGAATGCTAATTATCACCTTGATAACAGGAGACTGGGGCTGCCGATGGCTCGTGATGCAATCAAGGAAATCCGCCGGGAGCAGCTCATCGAGGCGACGATCGACGTGATCGCGCGCAAGGGTTTCTCCGAGCTGACCCTGGCCGAGGTGGCGGAGACGGCGAAGCTCTCGACCGGCATCGTGAACTTCTACTTCAAGAGCAAGGACGCACTCCTGAACGCGACGCTGCAGAGCATGGTCGGCGAGTATCGCAAGCGCTGGCGTGCCAGCATCGACGCCGCTCCGCCCTCGCCCGCCGCGAAGATCGCCGCGATGCTGGAGGGCGATTTCCAGCGCCTGGTCGCCAGCCGCAAGGCGGTCACCGTCTGGTATGCCTTCTGGGGCGAGACGCGCTGGCGACCGGATTTCATGGCGGTCTGCCAGGATTTGAACCGCGAGTTCCAGAGCGTCGCCACGGCGCTCTTTGCCGAGCTGGGCACGCCGGACGCGATGCTGGTCGCGAAAGGCTTCAGCGCCATGAGTGACGGACTCTGGCTCGACATGCTGATCAACCCGAAGGAGACCGACCGCGACGTGGCGCGCTGCGTGGTGCGCCGGTTCCTGCACGGATTGTTTCCCGACCACTTCGCCGCCGACACGGCCGAAGTTTCGACCTCCGCTGCCTGAGGAGTCCGATCATGCGCAATGCCCGCGACGAGACCCTGCCCGGCTGGACCTATGACAATGCCGAGTTCTTCGCGCTGGAACGCGAGCATCTGCTGCTCTCGAGCTGGGCGCTCGCCGGTCATGTCAGCGACCTGAAGGCACCGGGCGATTTCCTCGCGGTCGAGAATTGCGGCGAGCGCGGCCTGGTCGTGCGCGGCGAGGATGGGGCGCTGCGCGGCTTCTACAACACCTGCCGGCACCGCGCCCATGCGCTGGTCAGCGGGGATAGCGGCTCCTGCGGCCATGCGATCCGCTGCCCCTATCACGGCTGGAGCTACAACTACGATGGCAGTTTGAAGGCGATCCCGGCGGAGAAGACCTTCCCGGCGATCGACAAGGCGGAGTTCGGCCTGAAGGCGATCGAGATCGAGGTATTCTTGGGCTTCGTCTTCGTCCGCTTCAAGCCGGGCGGCGGCATGAGCGTCGCCGAGCGGTTTGCCCCCTACCGCGCGGAGATGGAGGCCTATCGCACGGCGGAGATGGTCTCGCGCGGGACCGGCTGGTATTGCGACATCGCGGTCGATTGGAAGAACCTGATCGACAACTATCTCGAAGGCTATCACGTCCCGACCGGCCATCCCGGCCTGCAACGCATGTTCGGCGCCTCCTACAGCGCCGAGGCGCAGCCGACCGGCGTCTCGCGCCAGATCGGCATCATTCGTGATCGACTCTCGGAGAACTGGAGCGAGCGGATGTACCAGCGCGTGGCGCCGCAGCCGGAACATCTGCCGGAATCGCGGCGACGCGCCTGGTGCTACTACACCTTGCTGCCCAACATGGCGCTCGACTTCTATCCGGAGAAGACCACCAGCTTCGAGGTTCTGCCCATGGGGCCCGGCAAATGCCGGCTGCGCGCCCGGCGCTGGATCCTGCCCAACCCGGACCGCCAGTATCGCGCGGCGCACTACCTCAACTATCGCATCAACAGCCAGGTGCAGCGCGAAGACGAAGAACTGGTCGCTTCGGTGCAGCAGGGCCTGAAGTCGCGCGGCTATTCCTTCGGCATCCTGTCGGAGAAGGAAGCGGCACTCCGGCAATTGCACGAAATGGTGCGGCGGGCATTGCCGGTGGCGCGCCTCGCCGAACCTCCGGAACCCGGCACGCTGGCCGCCGTCAACGCCAAGCTCCATCACGATCTCGCAGCCTAGAAAGACCTTTCATGTCCTACCCCCTTCCGCCCCGCGCCCGGGAAATCCAGGAACGCGTCCGCAAGTTCGTGACCCAGGAGCTGATCCCCTGGGAAGTCCATGCCGAGATGAACGACGGCCAGGTACCGCCCGAGGTGCTGAAGCGACATCAGGCCGGGGCGCAGGCGGCCGGCCTCTACAACATGGATATCCCGGTCGCGCATGGCGGCCAGGGTCTCTCGATGCTGGAGCAGGCGGTGACGCAGGAGGAACTCGGCCGGGTCACCAACGCGCTCGGCTGGTGCGGCAACAATCCGCAGAGCTGGATGCTGAAGGCCTGCTCACCCGCGCAGATCGAGAAGTGGATCAAGCCGCTGATCCGCGCCGAATGGCATGAATGCTATGCGATCACCGAGCCCGATGCCGGTTCCGACGTCGATGCGATCAAGGCGACGGCGCGGCGCGAGGGCAACAGCAGCTACGTGCTCAATGGCGAGAAGTGGCATGTCACCAGCTTCAACCTCGCCCATTACATCATCTTCCAGGCCAAGCTGACCGACGGCGACAAGGTCGGCAGCCACTGCCTGTTCTTCGTCGATCGCGATGCGCCGGGTGTCGAGGTCGTGCGCACGCCGGCCTATTCGCACACCTACCGGGCCCACCACCCGATCGTGAAGTTCACCAACGTCAAGGTGCCGGTCGAGAACCGGATCGGCGAGGAAGGCGGCGGCATGGCCTTCACCTATGACTGGTTCCGCTACGAACGGCTGATGATCGCCGCGCGCTGCTGCGGCGCCGCGGCGCGGCTGATCGACGAGGCGACCCGCTTCGCCCGCGAACGCCCGATGTCCGGCGAGATGCTGAGCGAGAAACAGGCGGTGCAGTTCATGCTGGCGGACAGCCTGACCGAGCTCTGGGCGGCGCGCCTGATGACCTACCGAACGGCGGAAGCCATTGATGCCGGCGAAGACGTCAAGGTCAGCCACGGCCAGGCCTCGATGGCCAAGTTGTATGCATCGGAGATGGCCAACCGCGTGGCCGATCGCGCGGTGCAGATCTTCGGCGGCCGCGGCTATATGCGGGAGAACGTCGCCGAACGCTTCTACCGCGAGCTCCGGGTCGACCGCATCTGGGAAGGCGCCAGCGAGATCCAGCGCCTGATAATCGCCAACGGCCTCTACAAGCGCGGCCAGGCGGCGCTAATTGAATAGACAGAGCGTCGCGACCCATTCACCGTCATCCCGCGACTAGGTCGCGGTATCCACGCCTTGGGTGCCGCACGACGAAAGGGCGTGGATGCCGGGACCAAGTCCCGGCATGACGATCGAGGGGGTGGCACCAGCCTGTGCAACAGGCACTCGCCGCGTGTATGGGGGCTTACGATGTGGAAGAGCATACAGCCGGTGGCGCCGGTGCTGCTGACGGTGATCCTGATGGAGGCCGCGCTCGGCATCCTCTCGCCGTTGATCGGCTTCCGCCTGGCGTCCACCGGCGCTTCGACCTTCGTCGTCGGCGCGGCGGCTTCGGCCTATTTCGTCGGCTTCCTCTTGGGCACCCTCACCTGCCAGCGCATGATCCGGCGCGTCGGCCATATCCGCGCCTTCGGCGTCTTCGCGGTCTGCGCCTCGAATGCCGCGATCCTGTTCACCGTGCTCAACGATCCCACCTTCTGGATCCTGCTGCGCGGTTGCGCCGGCTATGCGCTGGCCGGCGCCTTCGTGGTGATCGAATCCTGGATGACCGACAAGGCTCAGGAGGAGAATCGCGGCCGGGTCTTCGCCATGTACACGACGGCGAGCTGGGCCGCCTCCGGCGTCTCGCCGCTGCTGCTGAATTTCGACGAGCCCAACGGCATCCTGCTGTTCGTGCTGGTGACGATCGGGCTCTCCGCGGCGATGATCCCCCTGGCTGTCACCAAGGTCGGCAATCCCAATATCGACGAGCACCAGCACCTGCCGCTCTCGCGGCTGTTCCGCGCCTCGCCGACGGGCGTGGTCTGCGCCTTCGGCTCGGGCATGATGAATGCCGGCCTCTACGGCCTGTTCCCCGCCTATATCAAGGACCACGGCTTCGGCGAGAAGGAGCTGAGCCTGCTCTACTCCATCACCACAGTCGCGGCGCTGGTGACGCAGTACCCGATCGGATTCATCTCCGACCATTTCGGCCGGCGCCCGATCATCATCGGGATCATGCTGGTCTCCACGGGCATGGCGCTGCTGCTTTACGCGCTGCCCGGGATCACCTTCACCTGGATGGTGGTGCTGTTCTTCATCCTGACCGCCTTCGAATCCCCGCTCTATGCCTTGGGCGTCGGCCAGACCACGGATTACGTCGAGAAGTCCGAGTTCGTCGCGGCTTCAAGCGGCCTGCTGTTCGCCTGGGGCCTCGGCTCCTGCTTCGGCCCGGCGATCGCCGGCGCGGTGATGCATGCCTCGGGGCCGCAGGGGCTGCTGCTGTTCGCGGCGGGCTGCTTCCTGGCGGTGGCACTCTTCACCACCTATCGCGCGCTCAGGCGCCGCGCCAAGACGCCGGAAGAGCAGAGCGACTACGTCGCCGTGCCGCTGACCCAGGGCACCTACGGCGCGCCCGAGCTTGACCCGCGCGGCGAGTACAAGCCGCACATGCCGGCGCCCGCGGCCCCGGCGGAGTATGCGGATTAGCGCCTATTCGGCGGCGTTCTGCAGCTGGCTGCTGGGCGCATAGAACAGCACCGGGCGGATGTCATAGGCGCTCGGGCCCATGTTGGCCGCCTGCAGCTCCTTGGCGATCGCGACCGCCTCGTCGATGTCCCTGCAGTCGATCAGGTAGAAGCCGAGCAGGTGCTCCTTGGTCTCGGCGAAAGGCCCGTCGGTGACGACCGGGCCGTCCTTGCCCTTGCGCAGCACCTTCGCCTGCGTCGTCGGCACCAGGCGCGCGCAGGGGCCGAGCTTGCCGGCGGCGGCGAGCTTGCCGGTGATGGCGCCGAGCCGCGCCATCACCGCGTCGTCCTCGGCCTTGGACCAGGCGGTGACCAGCTTCTCGTCGTTGTAGCAGATGATCGCGTAGAGCATCGGCGAACTCCCTTGCTCCGCCGGCTTCAGCCGAGACGCTCGATCTCGTCCGGGCGGCTGGTGGTGACGTTGAGATCGTTGATATGGCCGGTCGAGATCGAATAGACCCAGCCGTGGACGTTCACTTCCTGGCCGCGCGCCCAGGCCTCCTGTACGAAAACGTCGGAGGCGACGTTCTTCACCTGGCGGATCACGTTCAATTCGCAGAGCCGGTTCAGGCGCTGGACCTCGTCGCCGATCGCCTCGAGCTCGTGGCGGTGGTTGTGGTGGACCTCCCGGATCGGGTGCAGCCAGTGATCGACCAGGCCGCGCCGCTGGCCGTCGACCGCGGCCCGCACGCCGCCGCAGCCGTAATGCCCGACCACCATGACATGCTTCACCTTGAGCACGTCGATCGCGAATTGCAGGACCGAGAGGTAGTTCGCGTCCTGCGGCGGCGCCAGGTTGGCGACATTGCGGTGGACGAACAGCTCGCCCGGATCGAGATCGACGATCTCATTGGCCGGCACCCGGCTGTCGGAACAGCCGATCCAGAGATATTCGGGTGCCTGCTGGGCTTCCAAACGCTTGAAAAACCCGGCATCCGCCGCGACCTTGCGCGCCGCCCAGGCACGATTCTTGTCTTTCAGGTATTCCAGCATGCCAACGCTCATAGCGGGAACCGCAGCCGACGGCAAGACGGAAGCGGACCTTGCCCCGGCCTCCTGACGATTCCTGTCAGGAAGGCTGGAGGCTAGCTGGCGGCGCGCTTCGGCTGCTCCTCGAGCGCCTGCTGCCAGGGGAAATGCACGGTCATCGTCGTGCCCTTACCCTTGATGCTGGCGATCCGGAAGGTGCCGCCGTGCAGCTCGATCAGCGACTTCACCAGCGGCAGGCCGAGGCCGGTCCCCTCCGCGTTCTTCACCAGCGCCGAGCCGATCTGGCCGTAGGGCCGCATCGCCTTGGTGATCTCCGCCTCGCTCATGCCGATGCCGGTGTCGCGCACGACGATATCGACGCCGGAACCGCTCTCCACGAACTCGAGCTCGACCCGTCCGCCCTCGGGCGTGAACTTCACCGCGTTGGACAGCAGGTTGTAGATGATCTGGTTGGTGATGCGCTCGTCGCCGTGCATCTCGCGGCAGGGCGCCACCGCCCGGCATTCCAGCTTGAGGCCGCGATCCACCGCCATCTTGCCGAACATGGCGGCGGCGCCATGCGCCAGCGCCGCGGCGTCGAGGCGTTCCAGGCTCAGCTCCATGCGGCCGGCCTCGATCTTGGAAAGATCGAGCACGTCGTTGATCAGCGACAGCAGATGCTTGCCGCTGTCGCTGATCAGCCCGACATATTCGCGATAGCGCGGCGGCTCGATCGCGCCGAAGATCTCCTGCTGGATCAGGTCGGAGAAGCCGATCACGGCGTTCAACGGCGTCCTGAGCTCGTGGGTCATCTGCGCCAGGAAGTTCGACTTGAAGCGGTTCGCCTCCTCGGCCCGCTCGCGCGCGGCGCGGAGGTCGCCGGTGGTGGCGATCAGCGACTCCGTGAGCCCCTCGAGCTGGGTCTTCGCCGCCTCCAGGTCGATCTCGCGGTTCTTCTGCGCGGTGATGTCGGAGCGGATGCTGACGAAGCCGCCATCCGCGGTCGGGCGGTGACTGATCAGCACCCAGCGTCCGTCGGCGAGGATCTCCTCGCCGACGAAGGGCTCGCGGCGCTGGAAGCATTTCACCCAGTCGCAGACGAAGGTGTCGATGTCCTTGCGGTCACCGAAGTCGATGAACTCGCCGCGCTCCGCGCCGTAGCGCAGCACGTCTTCCAGCTTCGCGCCCACCTTGATGGCCGGCGCGGATTTCGGATAGAGCTCGAGCAGGCGGCGGTTGAACTGGACGTAGCGCAGGTCGGCGTCGAACAGCGCGAAGCCCTCGTTGATGCTCTCGATGGCGTCGCGCAACCGGGTCTCGGCGGCGCGCAACGCGGTCACGTCGCTGAAGATGCCGACCCGGCCGCCGTCCGAGGTCCGGCGCATCACCACGCTGAAGCGGCGCCCGTCGGTCAGGACGCGCTCCTGCGCCTCCTCCCGCGGGTTGATGTGCTGGTCGATGACGCGTGCCATGAAGGCTTCGGGATCGGCCTTCGCCGATACGTCGGTCACGTCGCCATGCGCGAAGTCGTGCAGCAGTTCCAGCGCCGGGCGGCCGATGATCGACTCAGGCGATTCGTGCCCCACGTAGTCGGCCCAAGGCTGGTTGCAGAGCACCACTTTCAAATCGCGGTCGTAGAGCACGAAGCCGTCGCTCATCGCGTTGATCGCGTTGGTCAGGCGCTCCTGGGCCTGTTTGATGCTGGTGACGTCGGTCCAGATGCCCATATAGCCGCCGTCGGCGGTCCGCCGCTCGGTCACCTGCAGCCATTGTCCGGTGGAAAGCCGCATCTCGAACGGCGCATCGGATGGGTTGCGGTGCTGCTCCATGCGCCGCGCCACCCAGGCCTCGATATCCGGTCCGGTCTCGACCAAGGCGCTGTGCGAGTGGATGTTGAAGCGCACGAACTCCTCGAAGCTATGGCCGATCGGATCGCCGAAGGCAGCCTGGGTCTGCGCGTCGATGAAGGTGCGGTTGTGCAGGATCAGGCGATCGTCGGCGTCGAACAGCGCGAATCCGCTGTCCATCGCCTCGATCGCGGCCTTGAGCCGCGCCTCGGTCAGGCTGAAGCGCTCGTTGCTGGCGGCGAGGTCGGCGGTGATGCGGTTGGCGATCGCGGTCGCGCGCGCGCCGGTCGATTGCAGGTTGGCCACCAGGGCGCTGAAGATGGTGGCGATCAGGATGACCGCCGCGGAGAGCAGCGGCGGCTCGCTGCGCGGCGCGCTGGCGAAGGCCGGGCCCGGCTGCCAGGCGATCTGGAAGGCATGGCCGCTCAGCATCATCAGGGTTTCGCGGCCCGCCGGTCCGGCCGGATTGCGCTCCGGCGGCCCGAAGCTGCTGAAGACCGCCGGCTCATGGGTGCCGACCCCGTTGAACACCTCGGCCTGGATTGCGCCGCCGAACCGCTTGAAGGCGGCGGTGAAGAACAGGTCGGCCGCGACCGGCGCATTGATCCAGCCGCGAAAGGCGGCGCGACGCTCGGCGACGGTCCCGACCGGGCGATGCGCCCAATAGCTCGGCACGAACAGGACGAAGCCCTGACGCGGGCCTCCATCCGCGGCCAGCGTCAGGGAATGGGTCATGGTCGGAACGCCGAAATCGCGGGCGGCCATCGCCGCGGAACGGCGCCTCGGCTCCGAGCCGAGATCGAGGCCGACCGGCGAGCGCATCGCGCTCTCCGGTCCCGCCCGGATGACCAGGAAATGCTCGTCGACGTCGCGCGCGCCGCCAGGCACCGGCCGCACGTTGAGGAGCGGCAGGCCGTCGTCGCGCATGGCATCCTTGAAGGCACTGAGATCGGCGTGCTTGACCGGAACCACCAGACCCATGCTGTAAACCCCGGGATAGCGGCCGAGCAGGTCGATCGAACTGACATAGACCTCCCATTCCGAGCGGGTGATGCCGTCCGAGGCGGCGAACATGCTGGCGCCGCCGCGCAGGATGTCGGTGTAGGTGCCGATGCGCTTCTGCAGCTCTTCCGTGGCGCCTTGAATCAGCTCGTCGAACTGCCGGATGTCGTGCGAACGGCGGTTGAGATCGCTGGCGAAGAACACCAGCGCGGCGATCGCGGCGCCGCTGGTGAAGACGATGCCGATCCAGCGCGATCCGCCGGTGCCGAAATCGGCCAGCGCCACCGCGGCGAAAGCCAGGGCCGCGGCCAGGATCTGCGCATTGAGCAGGTCGGCATTCTCAGAAGCGCTGGCGAAAGGACCGAAGCCCAACGCCGTCGCCGCGACCCAGACCGCGACGACGAGACAGGCCAGCCAGAGGCCAAGGCGGACCGAGAACCAGCGGAAGGCAGCCAGCATCAGCGGGAAGCTCGCGAAGATCGCCACGCCGGTGCGCCAGTCGATGAAGGCGAACAGGTTGACGGCCAGGGTGATCGCGACCAGCGCGGCACCCTTCCACGCGCGGCTCCAGCGCGGCCGTCGCCAGTCCGCTTCGGCCAGGGAAAGCAGCGCCGGGACCAGCAGGAACACGCCCAGCGCATGGCCGGTCCACCAGGTCAGCCAGACCTCGGCGCCGGAGGTGCGGCCGAGCGTGTCCGCAAGATGCAGGCTCTGGAGACCGATGCTGGCGGAGATGACGGATGCCAGCAGCGAAGCCGCGGCATAGCCCAAGGTGGTGCCGAGCGGCAGCTTCTCGCCATGCCAGGTGAGATTGCGCGAGAGCACCAGCTGCCCGGCCAGGGCCGCCAGGGTCTCGCCCACCGCGACCGTGCCGGCGATGCCGATTCCGCCCCCGGCCAGGCCATGGGCGGCCAGCGCGCCCAGGGTAATGGCCGGCCACACCCGTCGGCCGAAAACCATGAGCAGGGCAACGCCGATTCCGGCCGCCGGCGCCACGGGTGCGGCATGCGGGTTGAGACTGGCCAGCACCAGGCCGAGCTCGGCGGCGCCGAAATAGCCCAGCGCGCCCAGCGCCAGGACGGCGGCCAGGGGTGCTTGCTTGGGGTTGCTGAGAAAGGCCTTCAAATCCATTGGGACAAGGCGAGTCCGGGGCTGTTACGCAAGCCGCCAGACTAGGTTCAAGTCCTGAATGCTGGGTTAACCCCAGGGGCCTGAAACACCCTAAGGTGTGACTTTGGCCTCAATAGAGCTCGGTTCGGTAGTTCTCTTCGATGTCGGCATCCACCGCCGAGACCTCGGCCTGCGCGGGGAGCGCCTCATTCGCCGCTTCGGCCATCTGATCCATGATCATCCGGGCCAGGGTCGGCATGGTGTTGCGGGGCAGCTGGGCGGCCGGATCCCACAGTCGCGACCTGCGAAATGCCTTGGCGCAGTGGAAGAAGGCCTCGTCCACCGCAACCACGACCCCGAACTTGGGCAGCTTGCCATCGACCGCCGAAGCCGCGAGCAGGCCGGGATCCCGGGTCACCCGCCCCCGGCCATTCACCCGCAGCGTGTCTTCGAAACCGGGGATGAAGAACAGCAGCCCGAGCGACGGATTCTGGATGATGTTGCGCAGCGAATCCATGCGGTTGTTGCCGGGCCGCTCGGGGACCAGCAGCGTCTTCTCGTCGATCACCCGCACGAAGCCCGGCTTGTCGCCCCGCGGCGTCACGTCGGCATGGCCCTTACCGTCGCTGGTCGCGAGACAGCAGAACGGCGAGAGATCGATGAACTGCCGGGCATAGCGTTCGATCCGCGGCATGGTCTTGCCGGCCGCCGCCCCGGTCGCCGGCGGCACCAGGGCATCGAGCTCCGCCAGGCTGGTGACGAACTGCTTTTCCTCGATTGTCATTCCACGCGCTCCTTGGTCCATCTTGTTTCAAGGATTGGCAGGCGCCCAGACTACCCGCTTGAACGATACTTCGCCTTGGGCCTGCGCGTCGAGTTCCCGTGCATAGCGGTGGCCGCCATAGACCGCATGGGCGATGAAGCCCGGCGCCAGGCAGTCGCCGATCCGGGTCACCGTCTTGATCCCGGCCTCGCGCAAGGCCTCGGGCTCCCCCTGCAATGCCGCGTACAAGGCTTCTTCCGGCAAGCGCGAGGTCACCGGCACCACGGCGCTTGCAGGAAGGGTGCGGGGCGGATCGCCGTAGTTGCTCGCCAACCTCACGGCGCTGCCGTCGAAGCCGGCCACGTCATGCGCGGTCACCACGGCGACGCCGAGTTTGCGAAGCTGCTGGTTGATCGGCATGAGCTCCAGCGTGTGCGCGGTCCAGCTCGCGGCCACGTCGCCGGTGGTGACCAGGGTGACGCTCAGTCCCGCCATCGCCAGGCGCTCGGCGATGACGCTGCCCATGTAGTAATGCTCATCGTCGAAGACCACGACCGGCCCCTGCGCCGGCAGCCTTCCTTCCATGATGTCGTCGGGCGAGAAGACCTGCGGGCCACTCAGTCCAGAAATCGGATTCCAGTGGCTGCGCCCGACGCCGTCGCGGCGCCAGCGCGCGCCCGTCGCCAGCACCACCCGTTCAAAGCCGAACTCGCGGATCTGCTCGGCACTGAGCCGGCTGTCGCGATAGATCTCGACATTGGAAAGCTTGTCGAGCTGGGTCAGTCGATAGTCGCGCACCCGCCCCCAGGCCGCGAGACCCGGCAGCTTCGATTCTCGCGATACCCGCCCGCCGAGTTCGGCGGTGGCCTCGGCAAGGTGCACCTCATAGCCGCGCTGTCCCAGGGCCCGCGCCGCTTCGAGCCCGGCCGGCCCGGCGCCGACCACCAGGATGCGATCGCTGGATTGCTTCGCCGGAATGATCTCCGGATGCCAGCCCTTGCGCCATTCCTCGCCCATGGTCGGGTTCTGCGTGCAGCGGATCGCCGACATGGTCATATCGCCGGAGACACAGATGTTGCAGCCGATGCATTCGCGGATGTCGTCGGGACGCCCCTCCTCGATCTTCTTCGGCAGGAAGGGATCGGCGATCGAGGGCCGCGCCGCCCCGATGAAGTCGAGCACGCCCTTCTTCACCAGGCTCACCATGCGGTCGGGCGAGGTGTAGCGTCCGACCCCCACCACCGGCTTGGTGGTAAGCTGCTTCACGAAGCTGATGTAGGAGTCCTGATGTCCCTCCTCCGCGAAGCGCGAGACCGCGGAGTCATGGCGCCAGGGACTGATATTCACGTCCCAGAGATCGGGCAGCTCGGCCAGGCTGGCGATCACGTCGCGGCTCTCGCCGTCATGCAGCAGGCCGTCGGCACCCATCTTCTCATCGACGCCGAAGCGCACGGCGATGGCGCAGGTGTCGCCGATCGCGTCCTTGGCGTCCTCGATCAGTTCGCGGAACAGGCGGATGCGATTCTCGAACGAGCCGCCGTATTCGTCGCTGCGGTGGTTGCGCCGCTTCAGCAGGAAATGCAGAGCCAGGCTGAGGTCATGCGCGGCATAGACATAGACGATGTCGAAGCCGGCCTTCTTCGAGCGCAAGGCGGCTTCGCGATGCCAGCGGCGGTAGTCGCGGATATCCTGCAGGTCCATCGCGCGCGCCTGCCAGGGCCAGTAGTTGGTCATCTGGTGCGAGGGCCCGATCGCCACGTCGCGGCTGGAGAGATTGGAGACCGAGGTGCCGTTATGCGTGAGCTCGATCGCGGCCAGCCCGCCATGCTTATGCACCGCCTCGCACATCAGCGCATGGCCGGGTATGTCCTTGTCGTCCCAGAGCCGGCCTTCGATATAGGGCGAGACGTCGCCGCTCGGGTGGATCTCGACCTCTTCTGTCGCGACCACGGCCCAGCCGCCTTCCGCCTTCACGCCGCGCATCGCCGCATGGCCTTCGGGATTGTAATGCCCCATGCCGTTGCAATGCGGCACCTGGAAGAATCGGTTCTTCGCGGTGACCGGACCGATCTTCACCGGCTCGAACAGGATGTCGTAACGTGGATCGCGCGGCATGTGGTCTCTCCTTGTCGGGCGGCAATCTAGCTTTCCCGCCCCGGCGCTGTATAGTGCCGCAACCCCAATGGAACAGCAGGCAAGCATGGATGGAAAAATCGAAGTCCTGGGCCAGGAATGGCTTTCCCAGGGCTTCATGAAGCTGGCGAAATTCACCGTGCAGCACGAACGCTTCGGCGGCGGGATGATCGGTCCCTTCACGCGCGAAATCGTGCTGCGCACCACCGCCGTCGGTGTACTCCCCTATGACCCGATCGCCGACAAGATCCTGTTGATCGAGCAGTTCCGCCTCGCCGCCCATCTCGCCGGCATGCCGGCCTGGCAGCGCGAGGTGATTGCCGGGATCTCCGACAAGGACGAGACGCCCGAAGAACTCGCCCGCCGCGAGGCGATCGAGGAAGCCAATTGCAAGATCACCGATCTGGTCGAGATGACGCGATTCCTGCTCAGCCCCGGCATGAGCAACGAGACGCTGATCCTCTATTGCGGCCGCATGGATTCCAGTCAGGCGGGCGGCGTGCACGGCCTCGCCACCGAGCATGAAGACATCCGCTCGACGCTCCACGACGCAAAGGAGATACCGGGCCTGATCGAGCACGGCACGACCGGCAACGGCCCGCTGACCTTGGCGCTCTATTGGATGCAGGCCAACCGCGAACGCCTGCGCAAGCTGTGGTCATGAGCTGCGGATCATGAGAAAGCTCGCCGTCGCCCGCCTTTGGTACGAAGGCAATTCCTTTTCGCCGATCCCGACGGAGCTGTCGGTGTTCGAGGCGCGGGAGTTCTTCGACGGCAACGCGGCCAAGGATTTCTATCGCGGCACCAAGACCGAGATCGGCGCGGTGGTCGATTTCGCCGAGCGCAGCCGCGACTGGTCGGTGGAGTTCCTGCTCTGCGCCGCGGCGCCGCCCGGCGGGCCGATGGCGCAAGACGCCTTCGCGATGATCCGCGATACCATCCTCGACGGCCTCGGCCGCGACCAATGGGACGCGGTCTATCTCTCGCTGCACGGCGCCACCGTCACCGAGACCACGCCGACGC
Source organism: Dongia sp. agr-C8 (assembly GCF_054658695.1). NCBI lineage: Bacteria > Pseudomonadati > Pseudomonadota > Alphaproteobacteria > Rhodospirillales > Dongiaceae > Dongia > Dongia sp. agr-C8. Next base: position 64,572 of record NZ_BAAGHZ010000004.1, on the reverse strand, counting down.
CGGAGCTGGAACTGCTGCAGGCGGTGCGCCATGTGATCGGGCGCACGCCGCTCGCCGTCACTTTCGATCTCCACGCCAATCTCGGGCCGGCGATGATCGATCTCGTCGACATCGCGATCGGCTACAAGACCTATCCGCATATCGACATGGCCGAGGTCGGCGCGCGCGCGGTGGCGCTGGCGGTCGAGACGGTCGAAGGCCGGATCCGGCCGGTCTGCGCGCTGGCCAAGGTGCCGGCGATCCTCACCAGCTTCAACATGCGCACCACCGATGGCCCGATGCAGGAACTGGCGGAGCTCGCCGGCGAATGGCGCCGCCGCGACGGCATTCTCGACGCCTCGGTGTTCGGCGGCTTCGCCTATGGCGACTCCCCCTTCGCCGGGGCCAGCGCGCTGGTCACCGCCGACGGCGAACGCGCACTCGCTGAGGACGCCGCACAGGAACTCGCGCGCGAGATCGCCGCGCGCCGCGACCGCTTCACGGTGACACTTCCATCGGCCGCGGAAGGCATCGCCAAAGCGCTGGCCGCACCGGGCCACGGCCCCGCCGCCGTGGTCGATCCGGCGGACAATCCGCTCTCCGGCGGCATCGGCGATACACCCGCGCTCTTCCGCGCTTTGCTCGATGCCAAGCCGAAGGTGCCGACCGTGTTCGGCTTCTTCTTCGATCCCGCCCTGGTCGCCCGCGCCCATCGCGAGGGCGAAGGCGCCACGCTCGATGCCAAGCTCGGCGGTCGCATCACGGATGCATTCGGCCCGGCCATTCCCGTGAAGGCACGCGTCCTGAAGCTCACCGACGGCAAGTTCCGCAACCTCGGGCCGATGGAGCACAACCTGCCGGTCGATATCGGCCAGACCGCCTTGCTCGAGGTGAAAGGGATCCAGCTGATCGTCACCGAGCGCTGCCAGACGCCGAACGATCCCGGCTATTTCGCACTGCACGGGATCGACCTCGACAAGGTCGGGCTGCTCTGCGTGAAGGCGAAGAACCACTTCCGTGCGGGTTTTACGCCGCTGACGCGTGCGATCGTCGATGTCGATTGCCCGGGGCCGGCGGCCTCGAATCTCCGCCACTACCGGTTCAAGCATGCGCCAAAGTCGCTATATCCTCTGAATCAGTAGGCTTTTTCGTATTCTGGCCCCATGGAGAAGGGGTTGATTGGGAAGCAAGCGCTGCCCTACCCTAAGCCCCTCTGAATTTCACACCGCCGGAAGCAATTATGGATTTTCGCCAGGGTTTCATCGACACGATCGGCAACACGCCGCTGATCAAGCTCAAGAAGGCGTCGGAGCTGACCGGCTGCACCATTCTCGGCAAGGCGGAATTCCTCAACCCCGGCGGCTCGGTCAAGGACCGTGCGGCGCTCGCCATCATCACCGATGCGGAGAAGAAGGGGCAGATCAAGCCTGGCGGCCTGATCGTCGAAGGCACCGCCGGCAACACCGGTATCGGCCTGGCGCTGGTCGGCAATGCGCGCGGCTACAAGACGCTGATCGTCATTCCGGAGACGCAGAGCCAGGAAAAGAAAGACATGCTCCGCCTCGCCGGCGCGGAGCTGAAGGAGGTCCCGGCTCTCCCGTACAAGGATCCCGGTAACTACGTGCGGGTCTCCGAGCGCATCGCCAATGAGCTCAAGGACAGCAACCCGAACGGCGTGATCTGGGCCAACCAGTTCGACAACGTCGCCAATCGCCAGGGCCACTACATGACCACCGGCCCCGAAATCTGGAAACAAACCGACGGCAAGGTCGACGGCTTCGTCAGCGCGGTCGGCACCGGCGGCACGCTTTCCGGCTGCGCGATTTTCCTGAAAGAGCAGAACCCGAAGGTGAAGATCGCCCTCGCCGATCCCGAAGGCGCCGCGCTCTACTCCTATTTCAAGACCGGCGAGTTGAAGTCCTCCGGCAGCTCGATTACCGAAGGCATCGGCCAGGGCCGCATCACCAAGAATGTCGAGGGCACGCCGATCGATTTTCCGTTCCAGATCCCGGACAGCGAAGCGCTGCCGATCGTGTTCGACCTGCTGAAGCATGAAGGCCTCTGCCTCGGCGGCTCGACCGGCATCAACGTCGCGGGTGCCATCCGCCTGGCGAAGGAGCTCGGCCCCGGCCACACCATCGTCACGCTGCTCTGCGACTTCGGCACCCGCTACCAGAGCAAGCTGTTCAACCCGGAATTCCTGAAGTCCAAGGGTTTGCCGGCGCCGGATTGGCTTTAGTTGCAGAGCGCTGGATCTTGCATCGGCGCGCAAACGGCAACATCACGGCTGCATCAACCCCCACCCTCACCCGCCCCCATCTTGGGGGCGGGAAGATGGATAGAGCCATCTGCTCCTGCAGCCTCTTCATAAGAGTCCCTCCTCCCAAGATGGGAGGAGGCTAGGAGGGGGTTGATGCAGCCTGAGCGCTCAAGATCCAGCGCTCCGCTTTCCTACACCGGCACCGTCTCCTTCACGCTCTGCCTCCCCTGCATCGCCGCGTGCCAGGCGGCGATCTTCGGCAGGCGTCCCAGCATCGCCTTCCCTTCCGCCGTGGTCGCGAGATAGTGCACCACGGATTCCAAGAGCAGATCGGCCGGGCTGATCTGCCGCCCGACCAGGAACGGGTCCGGGTTCATCATCAAGTCTTCGATTGCCTTCAGCGCATGCTCGCCGGTCTTTACCGCCTCGGCGATCGCCGCCTCGTCCACCACGCGGTCCGGCTTCGAGAAGGTGCGCGGCACGAAGATGCCCCAGACCAGCGGCCGATAGGCGTATGAATTGATCACGCTCAGGATCTGCAGCGCGCGGGTGCGGCGATGGATGTCCCCGGGCATCAGCCGCGTGCCGGGAAAGGCATCGTCGATGTAGATCAGGATCGGCAGGGTCTCGTAAATCATGAAGCCGTTATGCTCGAAAGCCGGCAGCATGCCGAAGGGATGCCGCTGCAGATGTGCCGGCGCACGATGCTCCGCATCGTCCATCTCGACATGGACCTGGTCATAGGCGACCTTCTTCTCGATCAGCGCCATCCGCACCGCGCGCGTGTAGACGCTGTAACTCGGGCCGTAGAGGATCGGCTTACCCATGGAATTTCCCCGGTTTTTCCTGCGGAAACGGTAGGAGGGCCATCCTTGAAAATCAAGGTCGCCCCATTATGATGCCGGCCAGGGAGAAAAGTGCATGGACAAGACCGGCGAGTTGTTCCGCGAAGACGCCTATCTGAAAAGCTGCGAGGCGGTCGTGACCGCGGTCGATGAGAAAGGCATCCGGCTCGACCGCACCGTGTTCTATCCGACCGGCGGCGGCCAGCCCGGCGATATCGGGCGCCTGCGCGCCGCCGACGGCACGATCGTCGAGATCCGCGACACGGTGAAGGGTGCGGCGCCGGGTGAGATCGTCCATGTGCCGGCCGAAGGCGCGCCGGCCGTGGCCGCCGGCACGAAGGTGACCGCGGAGCTCGACTGGGAGCGCCGGCATCGCCTCATGCGCATGCACACCTGCCTGCACCTGCTCTCCTCGATCGTCACCGGCGAGGTGACCGGCGGCCAGGTCAGCGACGGCAAAGGCCGGCTCGATTTCAACCTGCCCGACGGCGCACCGGACAAAGATCACATCACCGCTGAACTCAATCGCCTGGTGACCGAGGACCATCCGACCGGCACCAAGTGGATCACCGACGAAGAAATGACGGCCCGGCCGGAACTGGTGCGCACCATGTCGGTGAAGCCGCCCATGGGCGCCGGGCGCGTGCGGCTGCTGGAGATCGAGGGCGTCGACCTGCAGCCCTGCGGCGGCACCCATGTCGCGCGGACGTCCGAGATCGGCGCGGTTGAATGCGTGAAGATCGAGAACAAGGGCAAGATGAATCGCAGAATCAACCTCGCATTCAAGGCTTGAGAACATGGCAGTCGACGCGGAAACCAAGTCGCTGGTCAGCACCGAATGGCTGGAAGCCCATCTCGGCCAGCCCGATCTCAGGATCGTCGATGCCACCTACTATCTGCCGATGCAGCAGAAGAGTGCGCGGGCCGAATACGACCAGCGCCACATCCCGGGCGCGGTGTTCTTCGACGTCGATGAGATCAGCGACAGGACAACCGACCTCCCGCATATGCTGCCCCCCGCCGACAAGTTCGGCTCGCGGATGAAGAAGCTCGGGATCGGCGACGGCTCGCGGATCGTGGTCTATGACGGCAACGGCGGGATCGCCGCCCCCCGGGTCTGGTGGACCTTCCGCATCTTCGGCCATCGCGACGTCGCGGTGCTGGACGGCGGGCTGATGAAATGGATGGCGGAAGATCGGCCGCTCGAGGACTTGCCGCCCTCGCCCCGCGAGCGGCATTTCACCCCGCGCTTCGACAACACGATGGTGCGCTCGAAGGCGCAGCTGCTCGCCAATATCGAAACGAAACGGGAGCAGGTGCTGGATGCCCGCGCCGCCGGCCGCTTCAACGCGACCGAGCCCGAACTCTGGCCCGGGCGCCGCGCCGGGCATATCCCAGGGTCGCTGAACTTGCCCTATACGCAATTGCTGCGGCCCGACGGTACGTTCCTGCCGGTCGACCAGCTCCGCGCCAAGTTCGCCGCCGCCGGTGTCGACCCCAAGAAGCCGGTGGTGACCAGCTGCGGCTCCGGCATCACCGCTTCGGTGCTGGCACTCGGCCTCGACCTGATCGGCCATCGCGATGTCGCGGTCTATGACGGGTCCTGGGCCGAATGGGGCCTGCCTGGCGATACACCGGTCGAACCGAAATCATGATCATCCTTCCTTATTCCGAGGGCGACTTCGATGGGGTCGTCGCACTCTGGCGCGAGACCGGCATCTTCAAGCCCTACAACGAGCCGAAGGCCGAGATCGCACGGATCCAGAAGAACAACAACTGCCTGCTCTATGTCGGCCGCGAAGATGACCGCGTCGCCGCCAGCGTCCTGGTCGGCCATGACGGCTATCGCGGCTGGATCTACAAGCTGGCAGTTGCCGAAGATCTGCGCGGCAAGGGCTATGGCCGCAAGCTGGTGCAATTCGCCGAAGCCTGGCTGGTCGCCCGCGGCATGCCGAAATGCAATCTGATGGTGCGCGCCGAGAATCCGGCGGCACAGGATTTCTACCATCACCTCGGCTACGAGAATGCGGGGCATGCGGTGCTCGGCCGCTGGATTGACAAGGGCGATGTCGACCTCGCCTCGGCGGAGATCGACGTGGTCGTCACCTATATGGAGATGACCGCGCCGCCCACCCGCCCGACCGTGCCGCTGCCGCCGGGCAAGCACGCGCTGCTCCGGGTGGAGAACCCGACCATTTCCTTCTACCGCTTCCTCTACAATACGGTCGGCGAGCAATGGCTCTGGACCGACCGCCGCCGCATGTCCGACGAACAGCTGCTCGCCCAGGTCGACCACCCGGAGGTCGAGCTCTACGCGCTCTATACTGGCGGGCAGCCTTCCGGCTTCGTCGAGCTCGACCGCCGGCCGATGCCCGACATCAACTTCGCCTATTTCGGCCTGCTGGACGAGTTCATCGGCCGGGGCCTGGGCAAGTATCTCCTCAACTGGGCGGTCGATCAGGCCTGGTCCTACGGCCCGCAGCGCCTGACCGTCGATACCTGTTCGCTGGATCACCCGCGCGCCATGGGCGAGTACCAGCGCGCCGGATTCCGCCCGGTGAAACAGGTCAGCAAGCGGATGCTCGACCCGCGGCTGGAAGGCTATGCGCCGATGCACGTCATCCCGCGCCTGCCGGAGGTTTCCGCCGGGTGATCATGCTCACTGGCGGAAATGACACCGCCTTTGATAAGGTGAGTTCCGCCTGAACACGGCGGAGTCGTGGCGTTTGTCCAAACCTCAATCCAAGATGGCGCTGACCGCCGAACTGGTCGCCCTCTGCCACCGCAACGAGCCTGATCGCGGCCTGCCCGATTACCTGACCGAAATCCGCGACCAGGACTATGAGCATTTCGCCGCCGACCTGCTGCAGCGGCGCGCACCCGGCCCGCTCTGGCTGTTTGCTTACGGTTCCCTGATTTGGAAGCCGGCTTACGACGCGGTCGAGCATTGCCGCGCGGCGGCGCATGGCTGGCACCGCGCCTTCACCATGCATTTGCCGCGCTGGCGCGGCACGCCGGAGCAGCCCGGCCTGATGATGGTGTTGGAGCCCGGCGGCTGCTGCATCGGCGTCGCCTATCGCCTGCCCGATGCCGATCACCACGAGCAGATGGTGCGGCTGCTGAAACGCGAGAGCGCCTCCCGCGAAGGCCTGGAGGCCGCGCGCTGGATCCATGTGGAAACACCGCACGGCAAGGTCCAGGCGCTGACCTTCTGGGCCGGCATCAAGGGCCCGCTCCGGGTCGAGAAGCAGGATCACGAACGGGTCGCCGCGGTCCTGGCCCGCGCCTGCGGCCATGCCGGCTCCGGCGCCGAGTATCTGTTCCACACCGTCACCAAGCTCGAGGAGCACGGCATCCGCGACCGCAATCTCTGGCGCCTGCAGCATCTGGTCGCCGAGGAAATCCAGCGCCTGCACCGGACCCCGCCGAAACCGTGACCCGCAACCAAGGCCAGTTCCGGCGCATCGCCGAGCGGGAGCGCCGCCGCATCGCCTTCATCCTCGACGGCGTGGAAACGGAGGCGCTGGAAGGCGACAGCGTGCTGACCGCGATCCTGACCCAGCGCGGCCATCTCCGCCTCGCCGAGTTCACGGAAAGCCCACGCGCCGGCTTCTGCCTGATGGGCGCCTGCCAGGATTGCTGGGTTACGACCGCCGACGGCGCATCCTTGCGCGCCTGCACCACCCCGCTCGCCGAAGGCATGGCGATCGTGACCCGGCGATGAACACGCGTGTCGTCATCGTCGGCGGCGGTCCCGCCGGCATTCGCGCCGCCGAGCGCCTGGTCCGGCACGGCATCGCGCCCATCCTGCTGGATGAGGCGCCGCGCATCGGCGGCCGCATCTACCAGCAGCCGCCCCCGGTGCCCGGCTTTCGGCGCAAGGCCGAAACGCTGTTCGGCTTCGAGGCCAAGAAGGCGGAGACCTTGTACGCCGCCTTCGAACAGATCCAAGGTGAGATCGATTACCGCCCCGGCAGCACCGTCTTCGACATCAGCGACAATCGCCTGATCCTGCTGTGCGACGGCAAGCGCGAGGAGGTCGGCTTCGACCGCCTGATCCTTGCCACCGGTGCGATGGACCGCGTCATGCCGCTGCCCGGCTGGACCCTGCCCGGCGTCACCACCCTGGGCGGGGCGCAGATCGCGCTGAAGCACCAGGGCTGCGCCATCGGCCATCGCGTCGCCTTCCTCGGCAGCGGTCCCCTGCTCTATCTCGCCGCCTATCAATACGCCAAGGCCGGCGCCACGGTCGCCGCGGTGGTGACCACGGCCTCCTGGCTCGGCCTCGGCGCCAATCTGTTCGGGCTCACGGCGCAGACCGGAACCGCCGCGAAGGGCGCCTACTATCTCGGCAAGCTCAAATCCTGGCGCGTGCCGCTGATCGCCGCGGCGACACCGGCGCGCATCCTCGGCCGCGACAGCGTCGCCGGGCTCGAAGTCCTGGTCGATGGCCGGCTGCGCCACATCGATTGCGACGCCGTCGCCCTCGGCTACGGCCTCAAATCGGAGAGCCAGCTGGCCGAGCTCGCCGGCGCGCGTTTCGTCTTCGACCGCGTGCAGAACCAGTGGCTGCCGGAGACCGACGAACACGGCCGCGCGATCGGCCGCGCCGGCCTCTACCTCGCCGGCGACGGCGCCGGCATCCAGGGCGCCGATGCCGCCGAGCTGCGCGGCCGGCTCGCGGCGGGCGCCTTGCTTCAGGACATGGGGATCGCCTTGCAGGATGCGGAAGACCTCCCCGCCCTCAAGCGCTGGCACCGCTTCCGCGTGGCACTGGAACAGGCGATGCCTTTCCCGTCGCATCTCGCCAAGGATCTGCCGGACGCGACCATCCTCTGCCGCTGCGAGAACGTGACCGCGGGCGAACTGCGCGCCGCCGCCGACCAGGGCCTGCGCGAGATCAACCGGGCGAAGGCCGCGACAAGGCTCGGCATGGGCCGCTGCCAGGGCCGCGTCTGCGGCATCGCCGGCGCGGAAGTGCTGGCGGCACGGCTCGGCGTCAGCGTCGATTCCGTCGGGAGGCTGCGCGCCCAGCCGCCGGTCAAGCCGGTGCCGATCGAGGCACTCGCCGGAGACGCGTCTTGAAAGCCGACGTGATCGTCATCGGCGGCGGCATCGTCGGCTGCTCGACCGCCCTGCACATCGCCCGCAAGGGCAAGAGCGTCATCCTGCTGGAGCGCGACCAGGCGGGGATCCGCGCCAGCGGCGTCAATTTCGGCGGCGTGCGTCAGCATGGCCGGGCGCTCGCCGAGATTCCGCTCTCCTTCCGCTCGCGCGCGATCTGGAGCGAGCTCGCCAGCCTGATCGGCACCGACGGCGAGTTCACCCAAACCGGCCATCTCCGCCTCGCCCGCAAGGAATCCGACATCAACCTGCTGCAGCTGCATTTGCAGGCGGTCTCGCTCTACGGATTGCAGCTCGAATTCCTCGACCGGGCCGATCTCGACCGCCGCTTCCCCTGGCTCGGCCCCCATATCATCGCCGGCACCCATTGCCCGAGCGACGGCCAGGCCAACCCGCGGCTGATCGCGCCGGCTTTCGCCGCGGCCGCGCGCAAGGCTGGTGCGACATTGATCGAAGGCGCGGAAGTCGTGTCGGGCAGCCATGACGGCGGCCTCTTTCACATCGCGACCAGGGACGGCCGCCGCTTCGAGTCACCGCTGCTGGTGAACGCCGCCGGCGCCTGGGCGAACACCGTGGCCGCCTGGTTCGGCGAAAGCGTGACGCTGGTGCCGGAAGTGCCGCAGATCATGGTGACCGAGCCGGCGCCCTATCGCTTCCAGCCGGTGCTGGGGGTCATCGGCGGCGATCTCTATTTCCGGCAGATCCCGCGCGGCAACGTGATCTTCGGCGGCGGCCAGGGCCGCGCCAATGCCGGTCACACCCGCTCGCGCCCGCTCCCGGAAATCTCCGCACAGGCCGCGGCGGAGGCCGCACGCATCGTGCCGCAGATCCGAAACTTGAACATCATCCGCAGCTGGACCGGGGTCGATGGCGACACCGCCGACGGCTCGCCGATCGTCGGGCCTTCAGCCACCACGCCGGGCTTGTTCCACGCCTTCGGCTTCTGCGGGCATGGGTTTCAGCTTGGTCCCGGCGTTGGCGCGGTCCTTGCCGAGCTGATCGTCGACGGCCGCAGCGACACCGACATCCATGGCCTCGGCATCGCGCGGTTTGACGGCGGGCGATAGCGCGCGGCGGTGACCGTCGCCGGTCGGGCGCATCGCGCGCCTCAGTGGTGCAGGATCTGGCTCAGGAACAGCCGGGTACGCTCGGATTTCGGGTTCTTGAAGAACTCCTCCGGCTCGTTCTGCTCGATGATCTCGCCGCGGTCCATGAAGATCACCCGGTTGGCGACGGTGCGGGCGAAGCCCATCTCGTGGGTGACGCAGATCATCGTCATGCCCGACTTCGCGAGCTCGATCATCACGTCCAGCACTTCCTTGATCATCTCCGGGTCGAGCGCGGAGGTCGGCTCGTCGAACAGCATGACCTTCGGGTTCATGCAGAGCGAGCGGGCGATCGCCACGCGCTGCTGCTGGCCGCCGGAAAGCTGGCCCGGATACTTCCCCGCCTGCTCCGGGATCTTGACCCGCTGCAGGTATTTCATCGCGACCTCTTCCGCTTCCTTCTTCGGCATCTTGCGGACCCAGATCGGCGCCAGCGTGAGGTTCTCCAGCACGGTCAGATGCGGGAACAGGTTGAAATGCTGGAACACCATGCCGACTTCCTTGCGGACCTGCTCGATCTTCTTCAGGTCATGGGTCAGCTCGACGCCATCGACGACGATCTTGCCCTTCTGGTGCTCCTCCAGCCGGTTGATGCAGCGGATCATGGTGGACTTGCCGGAGCCCGAGGGGCCGCAGACCACGATGCGCTCGCCGGAATAGACCGTGAGGTTGATGTCCTTCAGCACATGGAACTGGCCGTACCACTTGTTGACGGCCGAGAGCTCGATCATCGGCTGATCGGAAGCAGCGGGAATGCTTGCAGCTTGGGCCATCGAGTTCCTCTCAGCGCTTCTTGTGACCGGTGTGGAGCTTCAGCTCCAGATACATGCTGTAACGCGACATGGCGAAGCAGAACACCCAGTAGACCAGGGCGCAGAAGGCATAGCCCTCGATCTCGGTGCCGAGCCAGTTGGTGTCGCGCGAACCCGCGCGCACGATGTTCAGGAAATCGTAGAGGCCGACGATGGCCACCAAGGTCGTGTCCTGCGCCAGGCTGATGAAGTTGTTGACGATGCCGGGGATGGCGATGCGCAAGGCCTGCGGCAGGATGATCAGGCGCATCATCTGCCAATAACCCAGGCCCATCGCCATGGCGCCCTCGTACTGGCCCTTAGGCAGGGCCTGCAACCCGCCGCGCACGACTTCCGCCATATAGGCCGCGGCGAAGATCGTGACGCCGAGCAGTACCCGCAGCAGCACGTTGAACTCGACGCCCGGCGGCAGGAAGAAGGGCAGCATCACGTTCGCCATGAAGAGAATCGTGAGCAGCGGCACGCCGCGCACGAACTCGATCAGGATCACGCAAAGCAAATGCACGACCGGGAGCTCGGACCGCCGCCCCAGGGCCAGCAGCACGCCCAGCGGCAGCGAGAACACGATGCCGATCCCCGAGAGGATCAGGGTCAGCATGAAGCCGCCCCAGAGCCGGGTCTCCACCACCTCTAGGCCGAGCCCGCCATAGAGGAGCCAGAAGGCCAGCACCGGGAAGATGGCGAAGAAGAAGATCGCCAACTCCTTCTTGCGCTTGATCCGCTCCGACAGCAGGCCGAAGATCGAGACCGCCAACATCACGAAGACGATATTGACCCGCCAGCGCTCGGGCTCCGGATAGAAGCCGTAGATGAACTGCGGCAGCCGCGCCTCGACGAAGATCCAGCAGGCGCCGGCATTGGCCCGGCAATCGGCGAATTGCGGCGGATGATCCTCGGCGCCCGCCGCCAGCGGCGGCACCGTCCAGGTCGCATCCAGGATTGCCCAGGACAGGAACGGCGGGATCACCAGATAGAGGACATAGAGCGCCAGCACCGTCAGCAGCGCGTTGGTCCAGCTGGAGAACAGGTTGTGCCGCAGCCAGCCGATGGCGCCGGTCTCCATCGTGGGCGGCGGCAGGCTGGGGCGGAGCCCCGGCTCCATCTGCGAATTGAGGTTGTTGTTGGCGCCGATGTCGGTCATGGCCTCTAGCGCTCCACCAGCGCGACGCGCTTGTTGTACCAGTTGAGCACGGTAGAGATGATGAGGCTGACGCCCAGGTAGAACACCATCATGATCGCAATGCATTCGATCGCCCGGCCGGTCTGGTTCTGCGAGGTGCCGATCACCGCGAACAGGTCCGGATAGCCGATGAAGCCGGCCAGGGTCGAATTCTTCACCACGTTCAGATACTGGCTCACCATCGGCGGGATGACGATGCGCTGCGCTTGCGGAATCACCACCAGCCGCAAGGTCCAGCTCGGCTTCAGCCCGAGTGCGAGCGAAGCCTCGGTCTGGCCGTGGCTGACCGCCATGATGCCGCCGCGGATGATCTCGGCGATGAAAGCGGAGCTGTTCAACCCGAGGCCAACGATCAGCGCCACGACCTCAGGCTGGAAGGCGAGGCCGCCGCTGAAATTGAAGCCGCCGAGCACCGGCACGTCCCATTCGACCGGATGTCCCATCACCAGACTGGCCAGTGCCGGAACGCCCAGGATCAGCAGGATCGATGCCGTTGCCGCGGGAAAACGCTGACCGGTCAGCTCCTGGCGCCGACGCGCCCAGCGCCGCAGGAACACGCTCGCCACCACGGCGACGACGAAGGCGACAAACACCGCGCCGGCGCCGGGCTGGAACACCGGGTCGGGGACGTAGAGCCCCTTCTTGTTCAGGAAGATCACGTCGAACAGGTTGAGGCTGCTCTTCACCGCCGGCAGCGCCGCCACCACGGCGGAATACCAGAACACCAGCTGCAGCAGCAGCGGCGTGTTGCGCAGCGCCTCGATATAGGCGAGCGCCAGGCGCGCCACCAGCCAGTTGTTGGAGAGCCGCGCGATGCCGATGACGAGGCCGAGCACCGTGGCGATCACCGCGGTGATCGCGGAGGCCAGCAGGGTGTTGAGCGCGCCGACCAGCAGGATCCGGCTGATCGGTGAATCCAGGGTCACCGAGATGGCGGCGAAGCTGAGCTGGAAGCCCGCCGGGCTGTCCAGGAAACGGAAGCTCATCGGCACGCCGAGCCGTTCCTGGTTGGTCAGCAGATTGTCGACCAGGAACCAGACGATCCCGATCAGGACCACGCCGACGACGAACTGGGAGGCGATGCCGCGCTTGCGCTCATCGCGCCACCAGGGCGTCACGGTCGTGGCTTGGTCGCGGGAGCCTTGAACGTCTGCCGTCACTTCAGGTCTCCCGGTTGGATGGACCTGTAAAGATGAGGCCAGCGCCCGGCGGGCTATGCCGGGCGCTGGTCGCCGAGTTCATCTGCTCAGTTGTACGGCGGCGCGTACTGCAGGCCGCCCTTGGTCCAGAGCGCGTTCAGGCCGCGCTCCAGGCGCAGCGGGGTCTTCGGGCCGACGTTGCGGTCGAAGATCTCGCCGTAGTTGCCGACGGCCTTGATCACGTTATAGGCCCAATCGTTGGTCAGGCCCATCTCCTCGCCGAGCTTGTCGGTGATGCCCAGCATGCGCTGGACTTCCGGATCGGCGTTCTCGTTGCCGGCGGCGTTCTTCGACTTCACTTCGTCGATGTTCGCCTGGGTGATGCCCTTCTCCTCGGCGATCAGGGTGACGTAGTGCGTCCAGCGCACGATGTCGCCCCACTGGTTGTCACCGTGGCGCACGACCGGGCCGAGCGGCTCCTTGGAGATGATCTCCGGCAGGATGATGTTGTCGTCCGGGTTCTTGAGAGCGGTGCGCTCGGCGGCGAGGCCCGAGGCATCGGTGGTGTAGGCGTCGCAGCGGCCTTCGTCATAGGTGCCGCGGGCCTGGTCGTTCTCCTTGAACTTCACCGGCTTCATGCCGAGGTTGTTCACCTTGTCGAAGTCGCCGAGGTTCTTCTCGGTCGAGGTGCCTTCCTGCACGCAGACCGTGGCGCCCTTGAGCTCGAGCGCGCTCTTCACGCCGAGTTCCTTCTTCACCATGAAGCCCTGGCCGTCATAGAAGTTGACGGTGACGAAATCGAGGCCGAGGCCGGTGTCGCGATGCAGCGTCCAGGTCGAGTTGCGGGCCAGCATGTCGACTTCGCCCGACTGCAGGGCGGTGAAGCGCTGCTCGGCGTTCAGCGGCTTGTACTCGACCTTGGTGGGATCGCCGAACACAGCGGTGGCGACGCCTTTGCAGAGGTCGATGTCCAGGCCGGACCACTGGCCCTGGTCGTTCGGCGCGCCGAAGCCCGCAAGACCGGTGGTGACGCCGCAAACCAGCTTGCCGCGTTGCTTCACGGTCTCCAGCGTGGTCGCCTGCGCGGCTGCCGCGAGGCCGACCGTCAGAGCGGCACCGGCAACGGCAAGACGGAAATAGTTCATGATCTACCCCTTCCCTGATGGTGGTGTTGTTTTAGCTTTTGTACGTTCGGTCCCCGCGGCGCTCCCTGTGCGCTTTTTGTGGGGATTTCAGCCACCTTTAACACAACCCGAACGGCTGCTACAAGTTTGTTGCCGGTCTCAGGACCGTTAATTAAATCGCTTACAGGCTAAGAAAATCATGGCTTCCAGCAGCGGCGGAAAGCGTCCCGCGGGCACCGACAAAAGTAGGGCTTGGCGGGACCGGACGAAACTGACTCATGCGGGCAATAGCCCCTTCGACAACCACGGTATCGTCAACCCGCCGGTCTATCACGCCTCGACCGTGCTCTATCGGACCGTCGAAGAGCTGCGCTTCAAGGAGAAGGCGCCGTTCGAGCACGTCACTTACGGCAGAACGGGAACGCCCACCAGCTGGGCCTTCGAGGAGGCCGTTGCGGCCCTCGAGGAAGCCGATCGCGCCATCGCCATGCCGTCCGGCCTGGCGGCGATCGCCGGCGCGCTCTATGCGTTCCTGAAGTCGGGCGATCATGTGCTGATGACGGATACGGCCTATTTCCCGACGCGCAAGCTCTGCGACAATCAACTGGCCAAGATCGGCATCAGCACGACCTATTACGACCCGATGGTCACCGCGGAGGCACTGGAGAAGCTGATCCGGGACAACACCCGCGTGATCTATCTCGAGAGCCCGGGCTCGCACACCTTCGAGGTGCAGGACGTGCCGGCGATCGCCGCCCTCGCCAGGCGGCGCGGCATCGTCACCATCATCGACAACACCTGGGCCTCGCCGCTCTACTTCAAGCCGCTGAAGCACGGCGTCGACATCAGCCTGCATGCCGCGACCAAATACATCGTCGGCCATTCGGACGTGATGATGGGCATCATCGCCATGAAGGACGCGCATTTCATGACGGTGAAGAATCAGGTGCACGGCATGGGCTATTCGGTCGGCCCGGACGACGTCTATCTGGCGCTGCGCGGCCTCAGGACGATGAGCGCGCGCCTGGCGCAGCATCAGCAGACCGCGCTCCGCCTCGCCGACTGGCTGCAGAAGCGGCCGGAGGTCGAGCGGGTGCTGCACCCTGCCCTTCCCGGCACGCCGGGCCATGAATTCTTCAAGCGCGACTTCACCGGTTCGTCGGGCCTGTTCAGCGTGATCCTGAAGCCCTGCTCCGACTCCCAGCTCACCGCCATGCTGGACGGCATGCAGCTCTTCGGCATGGGCTATTCCTGGGGCGGCTACGAAAGCCTGATCATCCCCTCGAAGGTCGAGCAATCGCGCACCGCGAAACCCTGGAAGACCGACGGGCCGATGCTGCGCCTCCATGCCGGCCTCGAGGACCCGGACGATCTGATCGCCGATCTCGAAGCCGGGTTCCAGCGCCTGCGCTCCAATCTGCCGGGCGAAAGCGCGGCGGAATGACGGCGCCGAAGTCAGCTGGCGAGCTGCTGGAGACATTGGTCTTTGATCGTGACGGACTGATCCCGGCGATCGCGCAGCAGCATGACAGCGGCGAAGTGCTGATGCTGGCGTGGATGAACCGCGCCGCGATCGACGAGACGCTCGCCACCGGCCGGGTCTGCTACTGGTCGCGCTCGCGGCAGTCGCTCTGGCGCAAGGGGGAAACCTCGGGCCAGGTGCAGCGCCTGGTCGAGTTCCGGGTCGACTGCGACAATGACTGCCTGTTGCTGCTGGTCGATCAGAAGGGTGTCGCCTGCCATACCGGCCGCCACAATTGCTTCTTCACCGCGATCCGGGACGGCAAGGCCGAGACCATCGCCGAAGTCGAGATCGATCCCGCGAAACTCTACGGTGCCTGACCGGTGCTGACCGACCCTTTGTCGCCGTTCGAAATCGAGGCGATGCTGCTGTCGCTGAAGGTCGGCATCTGGAGCACGCTCGGCGCGCTGCCCTTCGCGATCGCGCTCGCCTGGTTGCTGGCGCGCCACGAGTTCTATGGCAAGACCCTGGTGGATGCGCTGCTGCATCTGCCGCTGGTCCTGCCGCCGGTTTCGGTCGGCTTCATCCTGCTGATCCTGTTCGGCCGCCAGGGCTGGATCGGCAAGCCGATGGCCGACTGGCTCGGCCTCACGGTGATGTTCAAATGGCAGGGCGCCGCCATCGCCTCGGCGGTGATGGCGCTGCCGCTGACCGTCGGCGCCATCCGACTCTCGATCGCCGCGGTCGACCGCAAGCTCGAAGCCGCCGCGCGCAGTCTCGGCGCCTCGCGGCTCGACGTCTTCTTCTCGGTGACCTTGCCGATCGCCTTTCCCGGATTGATCGCCGGAGCCATCCTCGGTTTCGCGCGGTCGCTGGGCGAGTTCGGCGCCACCATCACCTTCGTCTCCACCATCCCGGGCGAGACCGAGACTCTGCCGCTGGCGATGTACCGCGCGCTGCAATCGCCGCAAGGCGACACCCAGGCGCTCCGCCTCACCCTGATCGCCGTGGTGATCGCGCTGGCGGCACTGATCGGCGCCAACCTGCTCAACCGCTGGGCCACGGCCCGGGGCGGGCGCTGATGCTTGAAATCGACGCCGCGCAGAAGCTGGGCTCGGCCGAAGTCGAGATCACCTTGGCGACGCCGACCGACGGTGTGCTGGCCCTGTTCGGCCCGTCCGGCGCCGGCAAGACCACGATCCTCAACTGGCTCGCGGGGCTGGTCAAGCCGGACCGCGGCAGCATCCGCTTGAACGGCACGACCCTGTTCGACCGCGCCACCGGCGTCAACCTGCCGCCCGAGAAGCGGCGAGTCGCCTATATGTTCCAGGACCTGCGCCTCTTCCCGCATCTCAACGTCCGCGACAACATCCGCTACGGCTGGCGCCGCGCCCCCGCCGCCGAACGCCACATCGCCGAAACCACGGTGCTGGAGCTGCTGGAGATCGAGCGATTCCTGCATCGCCGCGTCACCGACCTCTCCGGCGGCGAGAAGCAGCGCGTCGCACTGGCCCGCGCGCTGTTGAGCGCACCGCGCCTGCTGCTGCTCGACGAGCCGCTGGCAGCCCTGGACGAGAAGCGCAAGGCGGAGATCCTGCCCTTCCTGGAACGGGTTCGGAGCTCGCTCTCGATCCCGACCATCTTCGTCAGTCACAACGTCGATGAAGTGGTCCGGCTCGCCAACCGGGTCGCGGTGGTCGCGCAGGGCAAGATCCGACGGGTTGGGACGATCTTCGAAGTCTTCGCCGATCTCGGTCTCGGCGACATTCTGGAAAGCAGCGCCGCCGGCGCCGCGATCGCGGCCAGGGTCTCGGTCCAGGATGACGGGTCCGGCCTTTCGGTGCTGGACTTCGCCGGCGGCCAGTTCCGCGTGCCCGGCGCCGGACGCCCGGCCGGCACGCCGATCAACCTGCGCATCCGCGCGCGTGACGTAGCTCTGGCGAGAAACCGCGTCGATGGGATCAGCATCCTCAACCAGTTCCAGGGCCGCATCACCGAGATATCGAGCGGCGACGGCCCTTATGCGGATGTGCTGCTGGATATCGGCGCACCGATCTGGGCCCGCATTTCGCGCCACTCGCTGAAGGATCTCGGTCTCGCCCAAGGCCAGCGCGCCTGGTGCCTCGTAAAAGCTGTGTCGTTCGACACAGAGCCCGGGAAGTAGCCGCCATGGCCGCGATCGAGGCGATGCTGTTCGACGCCTATGGAACGCTCTTCGATTTGCGCGCCGCGGTCGCACCGCATGCCTCCCGGCTCGGCGACCGGACGGAACGCATTCTCGCCCTCTGGCGGCAGAAGCAGATCGAATACACCTGGACCGCCAGTCTGCGGAACACCTACCGCGATTTCGACGCCATCACCCGCGACGCCCTCGCCTTCGCACTCGCCGCCGAGGGCCGTGCCGACAGCGCCCTCGCCGCCGCGCTGTTGGAATCCTTCCATGCGCTGGCGCCCTACCCCGATGCCGAAGCCACCCTGCGCGCCTTGAAGGGCCGCGGTCTTCGCCTCGGCATCCTGTCCAACGGCACGCCCGCGATGCTCAGGCGGCTGATCGAAACGCAGCCCTTCGCCGGACTGCTCGACCCGGTGCTCTCGGTCGATGCCGTGAAGGTCTTCAAGCCCGATCGCCGCGTCTACCAGCTGGGCGTCGAGGCGCTCGGCCTCGCGCCGGACCGGATCGGCTTCGTCTCGGGCAATGCCTGGGACGCCGGCGGCGCCGCCGGCTTCGGCTTTCGTGTCTTCTGGCTCAACCGCGCCGGCCAGCCCATGGAATATGGATTGAACGAGCACTCAACCACTCTCTCGACACTGGCGGAGATTCCGGCGGCGCTGCCCTGAGCGAATTCGCCTGCATACTCCTGAATTCAGCCGCGCATGCCGGCCGGGACTTTCCGCGACGCACATGATACAATAGCGACCAGCCCTCCATCCTGCGCGGGCGGGCGCTGTTTGACATCGTGAATGCCATATCGACCGGCGCGCCGACCTGGGGCGCCTTGCCTGCTTTCCTGCAACGCAGACCGGACACAGACGGATCGCGCCACGCAGACCGGACGCAGACAGATCATGCAACGCGGACCGGACACGGACGGAATCGACAATCGCTTTCGCCTGCGCTGCGGGGTTTGCGTTTTGCGGCAGAGGGTTAGCGGGTCAAGAGGCACCGCGTTCGTTTGCAGCCGTCCGTGTTCGGACGGTCCCCGCCGGTGCGCCCGTGCATGTACCCAGCATGTACAGCCCCTCGATCCGGCTACTTCTTCTTCCCGTCGCTATAGGCCAGCCGCACGGCGGCCTGGGGCGAGAGCACCTGGAAGGTGAAGCTCTCCTCGAGATAGAGCGTCACGGTCTTCGCGGTGTGGTCGAGATAGCCGATCGAGAGATCCTGGCCGACCGTGATCTTGAAATCGCCGCCGCGCATCGAAAGCACCACGGCCCCATCGACCGCCGGCGCATAGACGATCGGCCCGTCGATCAGCCGGCGGACATGCTGGATCACCGGATAGCCGTTCTTCGTCGCATCGGTGAGGCCGGTATAGCATTGCGGGCCGAGTGCGATCGCATAGGGACCATCCACGCCGGCATTCCTGAGCCGCGTGATCGCCTGCGCGACCGCGATCGGGTAGTCCTCGTAATTGTGGGTGATGGCGATCGGCCCGCCCGGCGCCTGCTCGCAGATGCCGGCGATTTTTCCGGCCGCATAGCCGTGGAACACGGCGCCGTCCTCGGCGAGGGCGATCTGCTTGGCGGCGGCGGTCACCGGATCGAGGTCCGGATTGTCCGCGCCGCGATCGACCGCATCGAGTTCCTCACGCGAGAGCTCAAAGACCGCGCGGAGTTCGGTCAGCGGCAGAACCTTGCGGATCGCGGCTGTAACGCCTTCGCGCGGGGCCGGCTCGGCGGGCTTCACCCGGCCGGTCGAGACCGCGGATTTCTGCCAGCCCTTCGGCCCGGAGAAGTCGACCAGCTTGCGTGCCGCCAAGGTGGCCTTCAGCGTTTGCTTGGCTTCCTCGTCAATTTTCTCCCAGGCTTCGGCGGAGATCGGCGCGAGGTGGCGATGCAGATGGCTCATGTCTCAGGCTCCCGTGACGACCAGGCTGCCGGTGCCGCGCAGGCTGCCGATACCGAGTGAGTTGTCCGCTTCGCCCTTTCCACCACCGTCGCCGCCGCCATGCTCGGCCGCCGCCTCGATGTCGAGCAGCGCGCCTTCGGTGAAGAGATAGGTGCGCAAATGCTCGTCGAGCTTGGGATCGCCGCGACGCAGCCATTCGAGCACCATCGCGGCGTGCTCCTTCTCTTCATCGCGATTGTGGGCGAGGATCGCCGCGAGTTCGGGGTCGGTCGAGGCCTCGACCCGCTGATTGTACCAGTCGGCGGCTTCGAGCTCTTCCTGCAGCGAGACGTAGGCGCGGTGCTGGTCGATGGTCTTGGGATTCAGCTTGCCTTCGTCTTCATGCAACGAAGCGCTGGAACTGGCCATGATGCTCCCCTCTGGCTCTGGAATGATTCTAGCCCTGGACCGGTGCCGGGACTGGAACAACCCAGAGCCGTGGGGACCGGT
Source organism: Dongia sp. agr-C8 (assembly GCF_054658695.1). Classification (NCBI taxonomy): domain Bacteria; kingdom Pseudomonadati; phylum Pseudomonadota; class Alphaproteobacteria; order Rhodospirillales; family Dongiaceae; genus Dongia; species Dongia sp. agr-C8. Next base: position 44,983 of record NZ_BAAGHZ010000004.1, on the reverse strand, counting down.
TCCCTAGCCGAGCGCCTTCTTGAACAGCGCCTTGCTGCGCGCCTCGGCGGTCATCGCCGAAGCCTTGTCGTAGTGATCGCCGCCGGTCCGGGCGAAGGCATGATCCTGGCCGTGATAGACATAGATCTCGATCTCCGGCCGCGGCGCGAAATGCGCCTTGATCCGCTCGATCGCTTCCTTCGGCACGAACTGGTCCTTATCGGCGAAGTGCATCACCATCGGGCATTTGATGTTGCTGGATTCATCGAGGTTCTGCTCGATGCCGACGCCGTAGTAGCAGACCGCCGCATCGACCTTCACCCGGCAGGCGGTCAGGTAAGCAAGCTTGCCGCCGAGACAGAAGCCGAGCGCGCCCACCTTCCCGGTGCTCTCCGGGCGCGTCCGCAGGGCTTGCGCCGCGACGCCGATATCCTCGATGCCCTTGTCGACATTGAAGCGCTTGAAGAAGTCGAAGGCGCGCTCCCAATCCTGCGGCGTATAGCCGAGCTCGACATTGGGCTCCATGCGCCAGAACAGATCCGGCGCCAGCACGGTATAGCCTTCCGCCGCATATTGATCGGCCACCTCTCGGACATAGGCGTTGATGCCGAAGATCTCCTGGCAGAGCACGATGCCCGGCCCTTTGCCGGTGGCGGCCGGCGCCAGATAGGCGCGGAAGCTGCCGCCATCCTTCGCGGTCAAGGAGATATACTTGCCGGCCATGTCGCCTCCTGTTTGTGCATCTGGATTTGCGGGTGAAAATATCCGCCGACATGCTACAGCACCCGCCGCAGCAAGCGCAAAGCGCCGGGTTTTTGTCAGATTTTTCGCTGCTCTAGCCGGCGCCGGTTCTGCTGACCGTCAGCGGTCGGCCCTTTGGCCGGACAGGACGCGCTCGATGGTTTCGATCAGCGAGGCATTCGAGAAGGGCTTGTCGATCACCGCCGCCGCGCCGAGATGGGTTGCAACCGAGAGGTTGTCATAGCCGCCGACCCGTCCGCCGCCCGACATCGCCACCACCGGCACGTCCAGACTATGCTGCCGCAGCGCGTTGATCAGTTCGAAGCCATCGGCGTCGGGCATGTAGATGTCGGTCAGGACGAGATCGGGATGCCGCTCCGACACCGCGGCAATGGCCGCGGCGGCGTTGGCGGCCATGATCACGGTGTAGTCGTAGGCCTCCAGCAGGACACGCAGGGACTGCAGGAGATCCGGGTCATCGTCGACGACCAGGACGGTCGCTTCAGGCCTCTGCAACTCGGGCAATACTGTCACCCCACATGCTTGCGGCACAGCGACGCCTGTGGCCGCGGTGCGTTCCTGCGGGGACCTTGATACAGATCAACCGAACATTCAAGCGAGAGCAGGCCCGTGCGGCAGCTCCCAACAGCCGGGCCCACACTGGGAATGAGATGCTACTGATATATCAGGTGGATTCGCCTTCGAGCAGGTCGGCAACGCCTTTCGGATCGGCGCGGCCCGAGGCCACCAGGCAACCCTGGTTGAAGAAGGCCACGAGGACGTAGGACGCCGGCTCGCCGGTCTCCAGAACCTTGGCGCCCAGCACGATCAGATGATCGGCTGACAACTGGGTCTTGGGCGGCTCGGCATTCACCCGCGCCACCACCTGCTTGGCTTCCATGCCTTCGATATTCGCCAGGACCTTGATCGCGACGCCGGTGGATTTGTCGCGCACCACGGTGGCCCAATCCTGGGCGCTGATGCAGGCCTTGCCACCGGCTTCCGGCGGCGCGGCGAGAGCGCTGGTTCCGATCATCAGGCCGAGCAAGGCCGACCCCGCGGCCAGGAGCGCGCGTTTCATCTGAACCTCCAAGTCCCAGTGAAGCCTGCCGGTCCGACCGCTCCGAGCGGTTCAGGCGGCGCCATCGGTCATGTCAAAGAAACCGATGATCCGGCGGCGTGATCCATCCACCCCCGCAAAATGGAGCCGCTCCGAACCGCACTCTCTTCAATGTGCGTCCGAGGAACGCAGCGGGCGCTGCGCTGTTGGGATTCCCCCTCCGCGCCACACCACGTCGCACGGAGCCAAGGTTTTACTTCAAGTATTTCGGGGAACTGGCTGAAATCCATGCGATCCGGGTTGCGCCAGACCGGGATTGGCGACCCCGGCTGGACTTGAACCAGCGACCTACCGCTTAGAAGGCGGTTGCTCTATCCGCTGAGCTACGGGGCCGTGCTTGCGCTTGCGGTCAGTGGGTCCAGTTGCCGATCCGGTCGAAGCGGAAGTTGTCGGCATAGGCCTTGGGCTGGACCTTTCTGACCGCGGGCTCTTCGACGATATAGGGAATGCCTTCGCGCTCGGCATAGGCGACCGCCTCTTCCCGGGTCTCGAAGGTGAGACGCAGCTGCCGGCGGGTGTCGTCGGAGCTGGTCCAGCCCATCAGCGGATCGGCCTCGCGGCGCGAGGACGGCGCGAACTCCAGCACCCATTTCTGCTGCGCGCCCGCGCGTCCCGATTGCATCGCATTCTTCGTCGGTTTGAAAATCCGCGCCTGCATCTCTTGATTCCGCTCTCTCGCCTTTGCTTTGCCGCTGGTCGGGGTGACTGGATTCGAACCAGCGACACCCTGCTCCCAAAGCAGGTACTCTACCGGGCTGAGCTACACCCCGAAACTGCGGCAACCGCGCGGAAACTAATGGAAAGCCCCGGTTTTCGCAACCGCGGCTATGGCGCTTTCCGAGTCGCTCGACTAGGCTGGCGGCTACAACTGCAAGCGGCATTTCGGGGGGTTGGGTTGCGTTTGAAGTTCGGTGCGGTGGCGCTGGCCGCCTTTGTCGGCTGGAGCAACGCAGCCCAGGCGGCCCCGCGGGAACTCCAGGCTTGCTACGACGCCAACGATGCGCAGGATTGGGACCGGGCCATTACGCTGTGCGGCCACGCCGCCCAGTCCGGCGGGCTTTCCGACGTCGACGCCGCGCGAGCTTACAACGACCTCGGTATGGCCTATAGCGCCCAGGGCGACTACGACCAGGCAATCCGCAGCTTCGACCAGGCGATCAAGCTCCGGCCGGAATACTCGGAGGCCTTCTACGACCGCGCCCTCGCCTACGAGTCTAAGGATGCCTACGAACAGGCCATCGCCGACTACAGCAAGGCGATCGAGCTCTATCCCGAGGATGCGACCGCCTACTACAACCGCGGCAACGACCGCATGCTGGCCGGCCAGTACAACGAAGCCATCTACGACTTCGACCAGGCGGCGCAAATCGACGCCGACTACACCGAACTTGCCGCCTGGAACAAGGGAATCATCCAGTACTATCTCGGCCGATATCCGGAAGCGGTGACGTCGATCAAGAAGTATCTGGCGGTGAAGCCGCGCTACACCTTCGGCGGGCTCTGGCTCTATCTGGCCGAAACCGGCGCCGGGCGCGCGGCGAAGCCCAACCTGATCGCCCGCTTCGGCGGCGAGGATCTCAGCGAGTGGCCGGGCCCGATCGTTTCGCTCTACATGGGCGTCGCCACGGTCGACGAGGTCCGTGCCGCGGCCAAGCAGGGCGATCCGGACTATCGCGACGACCAGGCCTGCCAGGCCGCCTTCTACATCGGCGCGCTGGCGCTCGTCTCCGGCAAGACCGAGGACGGGCGCCGCGATCTCACCGAAGCCGCAACCACCTGCCCAAAGAGCTTCTTCGAACGCGGCGCCGCGCAGGTGTTGCTGGATCGCTAGTGCAGCCGGCGCGAAGCGGTGTGCGTCGCCCGGATCGGCGTTTGCGGCTGCGGCCTTGCGGGCTGGCCGGCCATGGCGGCGAAGTCCTCGATCGGCATCGGCTTGCCGTAGAGATAGCCCTGCACCACCTCGGCGCCGGCATCGCGCAGGAACTCGGCCTGCTGCGGCGTCTCGACGCCTTCGGCGATGATCGCCATGCCCAGGCTATGGGCCATCGCGATCGCGGCCCGAACCACGGCCTGCGGGCCCTCGCCGCTCTCGAGGTCGATCACGAAGCTGCGGTCGATCTTGAGATAGTCCACCGGGAAGCGGCGCAGCTGCGCCAGCGATGAATAGCCGGTGCCGAAATCGTCGATCGCGAGCTTGCAGCCCAATGCCGCGAGCGACCGGGTAGTTTCGCTCGCCCGCTCCGGCTCCAAGGCCAGCATGGATTCCGTTAACTCCAGCTCGAGGCGTTCCGGCGGGAAGCCGGTGACGTCGAGCGCGCCGCGGATCGATTCCACGAACTCGTCCTCGGCGAACTGGCCGAAGGAGAGATTGACCGAGAGGGTCAGGTTCTTCTCGGCGTAGCCCGGGATCGCCGCCGAGAAATCCATGATTGCGCGGTGCAGGATATAGAGGCCGAGCTCGCCGATCAGCCCGGTCTCCTCGGCGATCGCGATGAACTGCAGCGGCGAGACCATGCCGAGTTCCGGATGCTTCCAGCGCGCCAGCGCCTCGCAGCCGATCACGGTCTCGGTCTTCAAGTCGATCAGCGGCTGGTAGAGCAGGAAGATCTGCCCCTCGCGCATCGCCGCCGGCAGGGCGGAAGCGAGCTTGGCCCGCGTCTGCGCCGCCTCCTGAAGCGCCGGCGTGAAATAGCGGACGCTGCCGCGCATCTCGGTCTTGGCCCGGCGCATGGCGAGTTCCGCCTTGGTCAGCAATTCGTCGGCGGTCCCCTGGTCGGCCGGAAAGATGCTGATGCCGATGCTGGCCCCCAGCCGCACCTCGACCGGGCTGGCCTCCATCCCGCTGATCAGCGCCGCGGAAAGCCGGCGCGCCAGGTTGGCCGCGTCGTCGGCGCTCTTGGCCATCCGCTGCAGCACGACAAACTCGTCACCGCCGCAGCGCGCGACATTGTCGGTCGGCCGCAGGCAATCGTTCAGGATGACGGCAATGCGCTGCAGCACTTCGTCGGCCGATTGGCGACCGACCCGGTCATTCACCACCTTGAAATGGTCGAGCCCGACATAGATCAGGGCGAATCCCGGGCCGCCGCGCTCCTGCTCGGCGATGGCGCGGTCAATCACATCGACCATGCTGGCGCGATTGAGGAGTCCGGTCAGTTCGTCATGCTGCCGGAGATAGACCAGCCGGCTCTCGACCGACTTGCGCTCGGTGATGTCCTCGGAAATGGAGATGTATTTCTCGATCTGGCCGCCGGCGCCCACGACCGGGGTGATGACCTGCTCTACGGTGACCAGGTTGCCGTCCTTGCGCCGGTTGATGAACTCGGCGGTGAAGGAGCGCCCGTCCTTGATCGTCTCCCAAAGTCGCCGGTAGAAGGGTTCCTCATGCTGGCCCGAGCGCAGCAAACGCAGATCGCGCCCCATCATCTCGTCGAGTGCATAACCGGTGATGCGCTCGAAGGCGGGGTTGGCCCATTCGACACGGCCATCGGGATCGGTGATGACGATGCCGTTGACCGCACTCTGCAGCACGCGCGACTGGATCTCGAGTTTGCGGGCCTGCCGGATCCTTTGCACCAACTGCCAGGCTTCGGCGCCGATGATCTGCAGGCTCGCCGCATCCTCCGCGTCGTAGGCGTCGGATCGGCCGGCGACGCTCAGGCGCGCGACGATCCGGCCACAGTCGCGGATCTCGCTTTCAAGCTTGAGCTCGCCGACGCGGCGCGGATGGTCGCCGGGCCCGAAGCGATAGGTCGCCTCGATCGCCCCTTTGTCGTTGAGCACATGGAGGACGCCGCGCTGGCTCTCGGTGATCGCCGCCGCATGCTCGGCCGCGCAAGCGAACAGCGCGGATTCCGACCCGGTGTCGCCGAGCGCCACCAGGGCGAGCTGCGCCTGGCTGCGGCGGTTGTTGCGCTCCAGCGCGATCTCGGAGGCTTTGAGCTCGGTCACATCGAGATGCGAGCCGATCACCTGGCGCGGCATGCCGGTCATCGGCTCGACCTCGGTCACCTCGGCGATCGCCGAGACCCAGAACCAGCCACCACGGCCGTTGTCGAGCCGGTGCTCCATGCGGTAGCGCCCGAGCCGGCCGCCGATGAAATCCTGCATGGCGCGCAAGGTCGCCTCGCGCTCGGCCGGATGAATGCGCTCGGCCCAGAGGTCCAGGCTCTCGGTATAGGAAACCGGCCCGATGCCGAGCTGCCAGGCATAGATGTCGTTGTAGGTGATGCTGCGCTTCTGGACGTCGATCTCGAACAGGCCGAGCCGCGCGGTGCGCGTCACCAGCGCAAGCCGCGCCTCGCTCTGGCTGAGCGCGCGCTCCTTGGCGAAGAGATCGGTCACGTCGAACACGAATACATTGAGGCAGTCGCGGGCATCGGTGACCGCGCTCAGCAGATAGACCCGGTCGCCGATCTCGAAGCGGCGCTCGGTGCGCCCGGGCCCGCGCATCGCGCGGATCGCCTCCTGCCACTGCTTCCAGAGCTCGGGCTCGGTGCCGATCCGCCCCAGCAGTGCATTGGCCGCGGCGTTGGCATAACGCACCTCGCCGGAAGCGGTGACTCGAAGGATCGGATGCGGGTTGTCCTCGGGGACGCCCGCCAGCTGCTCCAACTCGGCGTGACGCGCGGCCCGCAGCCGCGCCCGTTTCGCGAGCAGGAACAGCACCAACGCGCCGACGATCGCACCGACCACAAGACCGGCGAAAGCGGTCTGCGCCAGCAATCCGCCTTGTCCGTCGAGGGCATGCGCGGGCGCGCCGCCCAGCACGGTCTGGCTGACGGTCAATGCGAAACTCGCCGCTAAAACGCGCAGTCGCTTCAACAGGCGCATCCGACCGGTCGGGCCCTCCCGCAGATTTTTGAAATGATCGGATTCCTAGTTTCGCGACGAGGATGCGAGACTCTGATCCCAATTAGCCTGATTTAGCGCCGGAAATGGCTAAGGTTCCCTTTACGGCCATGGTTAATAAAGACTTAAGGATCAAGGCGTTGGCCATTTAAAGTCGCTGCTTGACTATATCATAAGCATGCTTATGTTATGCATCCATAACAACCGTGCAGACGGGGCGAGATGCTTCAGATCACCTTCGGCTTCCTTCTCCACGACACCGCGCGCCTGCTGCGCCGGGACTTCGAGCGGCGCTCCAAGGGCACCGGCCTCACCCGCGCGCAATGGGCGGTGCTGGCCTATATCGCCCGCAACGAGGGGTCCAGCCAAGCCGCCCTCGCCGACATGCTGGAGATCGAGCCGATCACCCTGGTCCGCCTGCTGGACAAGCTCGAGGCCGCGGGGCTGGTCGAGCGCCGCCCCGATCCCAACGACCGCCGGGTCCGCCGCCTGCATCTCACCGAAGCGACCGGGCCGCTGCTGACCCAGCTCCAGGGCCTCGCCTCCGAAACCCGGGAGGCCGCGCTCGCCGGCCTCAGCGAGGGGGAACGTCAGCAGCTCACCGATCTTCTGATGAAGGTGCGGGCCAACCTCTCCGGCCGCGATCTCAAAGCCAGCGACGAAGACGATTCAACATCCAGTGCAAGAACAGCCAGCCATGCCTGATTCAGGTTCAGCTCCCGATGCGGCCGCGCCGACCAGCGCGCCCGGCACGCAACAGACCATCGCGCCCCGCGACGGCATCACCCTCGCCTTCCGCAAGCGGCGGCGTTGGCGCCGCCTGCTGCTCGCGCTCGGCCCGGTCGTGGTCATCCTGGTCTCCGGCGCCGTCTATCTGAACGGCGGTCGCTTCCAGGGCACCGACAACGCATACATCAAGGCGCATATGACCTCGATCAGCCCGGAGATCTCCGGCCGCGTGGTCGCGGTGCCGGTGCACGAGAACCAGGTCGTCAAGCAAGGCACAGTCCTCCTGCAGATCGATCCCGAGCCGCTGAAGATCGCCTTGACCGGCGCGCAGGCCGAGCTCGCCGCCGCGCGCAACGACATCGACGCGCAGAAGGCCGCCTATCGCCAGCGCCAAGCCGATCTGCAGATGGCCAACGACAATGTCGGCCTCGCCAAGCGCGAATACGCAAGGCGCGAGAAGCTGTTCAATGCCAAGACCATCTCGGAATCCGATTACGACGAGGCGCGCAACCAGTACAGCGTCGCGCAGGCCCAGGTCTCCGGCGTGCAGCAGGACATCCAGCGCATCCTCTCTGATTTGAACGGCAACCCCGACATCGCGCCCGAAGACCATCCCAAGGTCCAGGCCGCGCAAGCCAAGGTCGACCAGGCTGAGCTCGATCTGCGCCGCGCAACGATTTTGGCACCGAGCGACGGCATCGTCAGCCAGATCGACAACATCCGCACTGGTACCTATCTCACTGCAGGCCGTCCCGCCTTCAGCCTGGTCTCGGACAAAGACCTGTGGATCGACGCCAACCTCAAGGAGACCGACCTCACCTATGTGAAGCCGGGCCAGGAGGCGCATGTCAGCGTCGACACCTATCCTTCGGAGGATTTCGTCGCCGAGGTCGAGAGCGTTGGCGCCGCGACCGGCTCGGAGTTCAGCGCCCTGCCCGCACAGAACGCCACCGGCAACTGGGTCAAGGTGGTGCAGCGCATCCCGGTGCGGCTGAAGCTTGAGCCGAAGCCCGACCAGCCGCAGCTCCGTGCCGGCATGAGCGTCGAGGTCGAGATCGACACCGGCCATACCCGTTCGCTGCCGAGCATCATCCATTCGGCCATGGCCTGGATCGACGGCGGGAAGTAAGGCGCGTCCGATATGTCCGGCGGTACGAAAGCGGCGGCCTCGCCGTTCCTGATCACCTGCTCGATCATGCTGGCGACGATCATGCAGGCGCTGGACACCACCATCGCCAACGTCGCCTTGCCGCATATGCAGGGCTCGCTGTCCGCGACCCAGGACCAGGTGGCCTGGGTGCTGACCTCCTATATCGTCGCAGCCGCGATCATGACGCCGCCGACCGGCTTCCTCTCGGCGAAGCTCGGGCGCAAACGCCTGTTCGTCTGGTCGGTGATCGGCTTCACCATCGCCTCCATGCTCTGCGGCATCGCCGCGACGCTGGAGCAGATGGTGCTGTTCCGCCTGCTGCAGGGCGTGTTCGGGGCGGCCCTGGTGCCGCTGTCGCAATCGGTCCTGCTCGACACCTACCCCAGAGAGAAACACGGCGCCGCCATGGCGATGTGGGGCGTCGGCGTGATGGTCGGGCCGATCCTCGGCCCGACGCTCGGCGGCTATCTGACCGAATACTACAACTGGCGCTGGGTCTTCTTCATCAACCTGCCTTTCGGCATCCTGGCCTTGATGGGCATCCTCGCCTTCGTGCCGGAGACCGAGAAGAGCGACAAGCCGATCGACTTCTTCGGCTTCGCCTTGCTCGGCCTTGCGATCGGCGCGCTGCAGATGATGCTCGACCGCGGCGAGCTCTTGGACTGGTTCTCCTCCAACGAGATCATCGTCGAGGCCGTGCTGGCCGCCCTCGCCTTCTACATGTTCATCGTGCATATGCTGACGCATGAGCATCCGTTCATCACGCCGCGGCTGTTCAAAGACCGCAACCTGGTCACCGGGCTCTGTTTCATCTTCCTGGTCGGCATCGTGCTGCTGGCGACCATGGCACTCCTGCCGCCTTTCCTGCAGAATCTCAAGGGCTATCCGGTCATCACCGTCGGCTTTGTGCTGGCGCCGCGCGGCATCGGCACGATGATCGCGATGATGGCGGTGGGCCGTATGGTGGGAAAGGTCGATACCCGCCTGCTGATCCTGACCGGTCTCTTGATGACGGCTTATTCACTCTGGCAGATGGTCGGCTTCAATCTCGACACCAGCCAATACGACATCGTCGAAAGCGGCATCATCCAGGGCTTTGGCCTCGGCTTTATCTTCGTGCCGCTGAGTACGATTACCTTCTCCACCCTCGACCCGAAGCTGCGCACCGAAGCCGCGGGTCTGTTCAGCTTGCTGCGCAACATCGGCTCGTCGATCGGCATCTCGGTGGTGATGGCACTGCTCTCGCAGAGTACCCAGGTCAACCACGCCGACATCGCCGAGCATGTCTCGCCCTACAAGCCGATGATGCAAGACGGTGTTCTACCCCCTGCTTGGTCGCTCGACACCGCCCCCGGCCTCGCCGCCCTCAACGCCGAGGTCACGCGGCAGGCGGCGACCATTGCCTATCTGAACGACTTCCAGTTCATGATGTGGGTCACCCTGGCCGCGGTGCCGCTGCTGATCTTCCTCCGCCGGCCCGCCCGGCCAGCGGGCGCGCCGCCGGCGGCGGCTGCAGTGGTGGACTAGAGCCTGCCGCCCCTCACCGCGTCGATGAAAGCCCGCAAAGCCGGCGCCATCTGCCGCTGTTGCGGATAGCAGAGGAACATGCCGGGGAACGGCGCCGACCATTCCTCGAGCAGCGGCACCAGGCGACCGGCCGCGATGTGATCGGCGACCGTGTTCTCGACCGGAAAGCCGATGCCGATCCCCTGCAGCGTCGCGCGCAAGGCGAGCGCCTTGTCGTTGACGATCAGAGGCCCGTCGACCGTGACCGAGAACCAGCTTCCCTTCTCGAAGAACTCCCAGGCATAGGGAGTCGTGTGCCCGCTCCAGCGCCAGCGGATGCAGCAATGGTTGACGAGGTCGCGCGGGTGCTCCGGCTTGCCGTGCCGGGCGATATAGTCCGGCGTGGCCACGGCGATCTGCTTCAAGTCGGGCCCGAGGCGCACGGCAATGAGATCGCGCTCGATCACCTCGCCGATCCGCAAGGCCGCATCGAAGCCGCCGGCGACGACGTCGACCACTTCGTCGTCGAGCGTGATGTCGAGCACCACATCGGGATAGCGTTCGGCGAAGGCCGGCAGGATCGGCTCGAGATAGATCTCCGCCGCCGAGCGGAAGGCCAGCACGCGGACCGTGCCCGCCGGCCGCTCTCGGCTGCGCCGCACCTGGCCGATCGCGGCACCCAGCTCGGACACCGCAGGCCGCACGCGCTGGAACAAGGTCTCGCCGGCCTCGGTCAGCGCCACGCTGCGGGTCGTGCGGTTGAGCAGACGGATGCCGACACGCTCCTCGAAACCGCGGACCAGCTGGCTCAAGGCGGAGGGCGAGACGCCCAGCACCGCCGCCGCCCGGCTGAAGCTCAGATGCTCGCCGACCGCGACGAAGGCGCGAAGCTGGTTGTAATCGCTGCCGGAGAGGAGGGATTCCATGGCCGAGATATAGATTGTTTAGCCCTGCTTACAAGCTCTGTCAGCAGAGCGCCCATTCTGAATGCCGGCTGGGAGGAATAGCTCTCCGGGCATCCACCAGCCTCAAGGAGACTCTCATGAAAACCTGGTTCATCACCGGCATCTCGCGCGGCCTCGGCCTGGCTTTGGCGAAGGCGGCCCTGGCCGAGGGCGACACCGTGATCGGCACCGTCCGCAGCGGCACACCCGACCTCAAGGCCGCGCCCGGCAAGCTGCATGTGATCACCGTCGATGTCGCCGACGGCAAAGCGGCGGAGGCCGCGACGAAGCAGGCCTTCGCGCTGGCCGGCAAGATCGACGTCATCGTCAACAATGCCGGCTACGGATTGCTCGGCGCGACCGAGAAGGCGACGGACGAGGAGCTGGCGCGGATCTTCGCGGTCGATGTCTTCGCGCCCTTCCGCATCATCCGCACCGCCCTGCCCTATCTCCGCGCCCAGGGTTCCGGTCATATCGTCAACATCACCTCGGTCGCCGGCCGCGCCCCCGCCGCCGGCTACAGCCTCTATGCCGCGGTCAAGTTCGCGCTCGAAGGAATCTCGGTCAGCATCGCCCAGGAACTGGCGCCGTTCGGCATCAAGGTGACGGCGGTGGCGCCCGGCGCCTTCCGCACCGACTTCCTCTCGGCGCATTCGATCCGCAAGAGCGACGCCGACAACGCCTATGCCGAGAATATCGGCCGCATCACCGCCGCCTTCGACGCCAATGACGGCAAGCAGCTCGGCGATCCCGCGCGTGGCGCCCAGGCCATCATCGCCGCGGTCAACGCGAGCACGCCGCCCTTGCATCTGCTGCTCGGCAGCGACGCACTGCGGCGCGCGCGGGAGAAGCTCGACGCGGTGATCGAGGAGATCGACCGCTGGGAGGATGTGACCCGCAGCACCGACTTCCCGCAAGCCGCCGCATAACGGCGCGCCAGGGCCTTCGCGACGTCACGCCGCCGCGAAGGCCCGGCGCGGCGGCGCGGCCTGCGCCTGCGTGCCGCCCAGCTCATCGAACAGCCAGGCGCGGAACGCCTTCACTGCGGCGCGGTCGGTCTTCGCCGCCGGGTAGACCAGGTAATAGGCGAAGGGCTCGCTGAGTTCGGCGCTGGCCAGCCGCACCAGGCGGCCGCCGGCAATATCGCCATCGACCAGAGCTGCCGGCGCCAGCGCGACGCCCAGCCCCGCCGCGGCCGCTTCGATCGCCAGCACCGTCTGGTCGAAGCGCGGACCCTTGCGCCAATCGACGTCGTCGATCGCGGCCGCGCGCAGCCACATCTTCCAGCCGGGCAAAGCCTCGTTCTGGTCGGCGCTGTCGTCGTGCAGCAGGTTCACGGCGTTGAGGAAGTCGGCGGTCACCTTGTGCTTCTGTCCCTGCAGGAGCTCGGGACTGCAGACCGGGAACACCATCTCGCGCATCAGCAGTTCGGTCTCGAGGTTCGGATAGCCGCCGCGGCCATAGCGAATGCCGAGATCGGCGTCGCGCTCGAAATCGGCGAGTTCGGCCGTCGCCTTGATGCTGACCTCGATGTCGGGGTTGGCGGAGAGGAAGCGGGTCAGCCTCGGCAGCAGCCACTTCGCCGCGAAGGACGGCGCGGCGGATACGGTCAGCACCGCGCCCTCTTCCGCCTCGCTCAGGGAGGAGAAGGTGGTGCGCAGCCTCTCGAAGGCCGCGTTCACATCGGGCAGCACCCGCGATCCCGCAGGGGTGAGTGCTAGGCCCTTCGGCGTGCGCTCGAACAGCTTCAGCCCCAGCTCGTCCTCGAGCTGTCGGATCTGCAGGCTGACCGCCGAGGCGGTCACGTGAAGCTCACTGGCGGCCTTGACGAAGCTGCCGTGACGCGCGGCCGCCCAGAACACTTTCAGCGCGTTCAAGGAGGGGAGACGTTGGGCTCGTATCGCCATGAATGACCTCATCCCTGTCGGTTTATTTTACACAAGGCATCTGCCTTAATCCTTGTAACCCTATCAGACTAGTCGTGATAATAACGAGCGGTCAAGCGGAAGGATGGAAGACGGGAATAGACGAACAGCTGGAAGCTAATGCGCGTATTGGTAGCGTCGGGCTGTCGGGCTTGGGCGCATGACGCGACCTGCCGCCAATGGAGATACGATATTTGTTCAGTCGGAGCGCGCGGAACACGCCCGAGCGTCACACCGTGATTCGGCTTACATTCCCCAACGCAGGGCGGCGGTGTGGACCGGGCTGTCCCAGAGCTTGGCGAGCTTGTCATCGATCAGGGACAGGGTCAGCGAGCAGCCGGCCATCTCCAGCGAGGTGACATAGGCGCCGACCAGGGTGCGGGCCGGCTTCACGCCGCGCCCCGCGAGGATGCGGTTGGCGGCGTTGCACATCAGATAGAGCTCCATCGACGGCGTGCCGCCGAAACCATTCACCAGCAAGATCGCCTCCGAGCCGCTCTTCGGCGCGAGGTCGTCGAGGATCGCCGTCATCATCTCCTTAGCGATGTCGTCGGCGCTGGCGAGCTTCACCCGCCGCCGCCCCGGCTCGCCATGGATGCCGACGCCCATCTCCATCTCATCCTCGCCGAGTTGGAAGGTCGGCTTGCCCGCCGCCGGCACCGTGCAGCTGGTGAGCGCGACACCCATCGAGCGGGTGCGGGCGTTGACCTCCTTGCCCAAGGCCTGCGCGTCGTCGAGCGAGGCTCCCTGCTCCGCCGCGGCGCCGACGATGCGCTCGACGATCATGGTGCCGGCAACGCCGCGCCGCCCGATCGAGTAGGTCGACTTCTCGACTGCGACGTCGTCATCGACTACCACGGTCTTGACCGGCGTCTCCGCCATGTCGGCCGCCATCTCGAAATTCATCACGTCGCCTTCATAGTTCTTCACAATGAAGAGCGTGCCCTTGCCGGTGTCGATGGCGCCGACCGCCGCCGCCATCTGGTCCGGCGTCGGCGAGGTGAAGACCTGGCCCGGGCAGGCGCCGTCCAGCATGCCATGCCCGACGAAGCCCGCATGCAGCGGCTCATGCCCCGAGCCGCCGCCGGAGAGCAAGGCGACCTTGCCGGGCTTCAAGGTCTTGCGCCGCAGGAACAGCCGATCCGCGCCGAGGGTCACGATATCCGCATGGGCCGCAGCAAAGCCGTCCAGGCTCTCTGACAGAACCGTGTCGACACCGTTGATCAGCTTTTTCATGGCTTATCTCCCCTCTTGACTTAAGTCGTCATGCCCGGGCTCGACCCGGGCATCTGGTTCCGGCTTGCACGAGATTGCCGGGGCAAGCCCGGCAATGACGCGACGTTCTAATCTTCGGTCAGTTTTCCAATCCGCGCTGCGAGATCGGCCAGCAGCCGGTCGAGCGCCTGGTTCTTCGCCTCGTCATCGAGATCCGGCACGTAGACGGTCACCGGCCGCATGCGGTGGTCCTTGCGCTGCCGCCGGCGCTCGACCTTGCCGGGATGGGCGCGGCCATAGGCATCGAGGAAAGCGTGCCGCTCGGTCGCGGGAAACAGGCAGATCTCGAAGATGGTCTCCAAGTGCTGCGCCGGGATCGGCGTCGCGTAGCTCGGGTTGGCGATCTGCGAGATGAAGCTGCGGTTCTTGCCAAGCGCCACCGCCAGCCGCTGCCGCGTCCCCGAGGGACGGTTCTCCAGCACCTTGGCCAGAATACGCTTGTATTCGGCGACCGCGTTCTCGCGCTGCTCGACCACGATCACCATCAGAGCTCGAAGCCCGCGATCGCGGCCTTGACCCGCCCGACCGCGCCCGGTGCCGCCGAAAGCTTGCGCAAGCCGCTCTTCAGGAGATGTGGCACCAACGCCGGGTCGGAGGCGGCATCGCCGCAGAGACTGACCTCGACGCCCTGGCAGACGCCGTGATCCACCACGCGCTCGATCAGATGCAATACCGCCGGATCCGCGGTGTCGGCGAGATGCGCGACCGAGCTCAAATCGCGCGCGGCAGCCATGACGTATTGCGTGAGATCGTTGGAGCCGATCGAGAAGAAATCCGCATCGAAGCGCTCCGGCATCACCGCGACGCTCGGCACCTCGACCATGATGCCGAGCGGCGGCCGCTTGTGTGCGACACCCGCCTTGGCCAGTTCGGCGACGACCGCATCAAGGTGCCCGCGCGCCTGCTCCAGCTCCGCCGGGACGGTCACCATCGGCAGCATGATCTTGAGTTCACCAGCGACCGCCGCGCGGCAGAGCGCACGGAGCTGGGTGCGAAATACTTCGGGCCGCTGCAGCGAGAGCCGCAGGCCACGAAGACCGAGGAAGGGGTTGGTCTCCTCCACCGTGAGGCCCGGAATCGGCTTGTCGCCGCCGGCATCGAGCGTGCGCACGATGACAGGCCGGCCCGCGGCCCATTCCAGGATGCGCTGGTAGGCCGCAAATTGATGCCCCTCGTCCGGCAGCCCACCCGAAGCGTGAAACAGCAACTCGGTGCGCACCAAACCGATCCCGTCGCAGATCGCGGGATCGAGACCGTTCAATTCCTCCGGCGATGCCACGTTGATGAAGACCGCGACCGCCGTGCCGTCGCGCGTGACCGCCGGCCGCTTCAGGAAATGCTGCGCTTCCGCCTCGGCGCGTGCCGCATTGGCGATGCGGCTGCTCGCCTGCTTGCGGGATTCCAGCTCAGGATCGAGGATGATGAGGCCCGCCGCACCATCGACGATCGCCGGGGCGCCGGCTTTGAGCTTCGCGGTATCGAAACCCAAGCCCACCACCATCGGCACATGCCGTGCCCGCGCCAGCATGGCGACATGGCTCGAGGGGCTCCCCTTCGAAAGCGCAATCGCGCCGCCATTGCGCCAGTCGTGGCCGAGGAAGCGAGAGGGCGTCATGTCGTCGGCCGCAATGACGGCGCCCTGCGGCAAGGCCTGCACCTGCGCCCCGGACAGATGCTGCAACACCCGGTCGCGGATATCGACCAGGTCGCCGGCCCGCGCCCGGAAGTATTCGTCATCCGCCGCGGCATAGTCGGCGATCTGCGCATCCAGGGCCTGGCGCCAGGCGAGGTCCGCGGGGCTGCCGCCGGCGATCTCGGCCCGCGCCGGCGCCGTCAGCGCTTCGTCTTCCAGCATCGCGACCTGGAAGGTCAGGATCTCCGCCGCCTCGCCTTCGGTCTGGGTGATCAGCGCGGCGATTTCCGCCTTCGCCGCCTCGATCGCGTCGTCCAGCGCGCCGCTTTCTTCCGTCGCCGTGCCGATGCCGCGGACCCTGTGGATCGCGGCCTCAAGGACGAAGAGCGTGCCGATGGCAACGCCGGGAGACGCGGTTCGACCGGAGCAGCGGATCTCAGGCATTGGCAGCCTTCTCCTCTCTCTCAGAGCCTTCATCAAAGTCACGATCGACCAGAGCCAGGATCGCCGCGACGGCTTCCCGCGCCTTGTCGCCGCTGGCGCGGAGGTGGAGCGTCGCACCCTTCGGCACCTTCATCGCCATCACCCTCACGACGCTCTTGGCATCGATCCAGGGACCTTCCGGCTTGGCGGCAATCTCGATCTTCGCCGCGAAGGTCTTGGCCAGCATGGCGAGCTTCAAGGTCGGCCGCGCGTGCAGACCGGCTGAATGCGTGAGCAGCGTGCTGCCGTTTGCTTCACTCATTGCGGCGACAGCTCCTCGGCGGTCTTCTTCACGAGATCGAGCGGTGCCCCGCTCGCGGCCTCGGCGGCGGCGATCACCGCGCCCTCGACGATCGGGGCGTTGCAGATCACGACCTTCGCCTGCTTCTCAGCGTCGAGCATCTCCACCGCCATCTCACTGTTGGTCTCGGCGCCGCCGAGATCGACCAGGATCGCGACGCCGGATTCCGACCAGGCCTGGTCGATCGCCGCGATGATCGAAGGCACGCTGGTGCCCAGGCCGCCGTCGGGATTGCCGCCCGTCCAGGCGACGGGAACCTCCGCGCCCACCATCTGCCGCACCATGTCGGCGGCGCCCTCCGCCACCTTGGGCGAGTGGGAAACGATCACGATGCCGACATTGCTGCTCATGCTGTCTCCAGGAAATCGACGACGGCGGCGATCATCAGCGCCGAGGAACATGCGCCGGGATCCATATGTCCGATCGAACGGTCACCGAGGAACGAGGCGCGGCCGCGGATCGCCTTCATGTTGACGGTCGCCTCGGCCGCCTCGGTCGCCACGCGCTTGAGCCGGTCGCCGAGCTGCGGATCCGCCGCAGCGCCGGCCAGTGCATCGCTGACCGGCCCCAGCACGTCGAGCATGGTCTTCTGGCCGCGATCGGACTTGCCGCGCGCCTTCACCGCTGCGAAGGCGGTGGCGAACGCCTTGGCGAAGTCGGCCAGGCCCGGCGCCGCCGGCAGCTCCTTGCCGATGGTGAGGAACAGAGTGCCGTAAAGCGGGCCCGAGGCGCCGCCGACCTTCATCACCAGATGCGTGCCCACCGCCTTGATCGCGTCCGGCAGGGGCTTGCGGGCGAGCCCGTCGAGATCGGCCAGCACCGCCTCGAAGCCGCGCTTCATGTTGAGGCCGTGATCGCCGTCGCCGATCGCCTGGTCGAGCGCGGTCAGCCGGTCGGTCTCGGCGATGACGGCCTGCGCCAGGGTTTCGATCAGGCGTTTCAGCTGCGCGGGTGTCATGCTTTCGCCCAGCCGTCGCGGATCACGGTAAAGCCCTCCTGATAGACCTGCTTGGGATCGGGGAAGAAATCGCGCCAGACCTTGGTCGCGGCGGCCAGCTCCACCAGGCCGCGGCCAAACGCCTCGATGGTGAGCCAGCCGTCGTACTTCACCGCCTTCAGCGCCTTGAAGGTGGCGGCGAAGTCGATATGCCCCCGCCCCGGCGTGCCGCGGTCGTTCTCGGAGATATGGACGTGGTCGATCGCCTTCACGTGTTTCGCGATGGCGTCGATCGGGTCCTTCTCCTCGATGTTGCAATGGAAGCTGTCATACATGCCGCGGATGAAGGGATGCCCGACCCGCTCCACATGGGCCTCGAGATCCGCCATCGTGTTCACGAAATAGCATTCGAAGCGGTTGAGCGCCTCGAGGTTGACGACGACGCCGACCGACTTGGCATGCTCGCCGACCGTCCGGCAGAAGTCGACGCAGCGCTTCTTCTCGTCCGCAGTGGGACCGCTGCCGCTGAAATGTCCGAGCACCGAGTGCATCGGGCCGACGACCCGCGACGCACCGAGCGCCGCACAACCGTCGAGCACGCCTTTCATGAAATCGACCGCCTTGGCCCGAACCGCCGCATCGGCATCCAGGGGATTGACCTCAGTGCTGGTCAGGGCGGAGACCGCGGTCCGCTCCAGGCCCATGTCCGAAAGGCGCTGGCCGAGCATTTTGAACTGAGCGGGATCGCCGCCGAACACCGGCACCTCGACGCCGTCATAGCCTGTCTTCTTCAGGTCCTCGAGGATCGGCATATGCCGGTCCTCGACGTTGATGGTCCAGAGCAGAAGATTGAAACCGATCTTCATCCGCGGCGCGCTCCCCTACGCTTATTCTGATTTTTGTTTAGTAAACACCAAATCACTAAACACCGCAAGCGCGCGAAATCCGCAGGCTTTTTTCGCAGTCGCAGCAATTTTGTTTAGTGATTTGTTATCAGCGGTCTACTCCGCCGCGTTGGAGTCCGCCTTCATCTTCGACTGTGCCATCTGCTCACCTTTGATGCCGGTGCTTTCGGCGGCGTTGAAGACGAGCTCGATATGGACGCCGTTCGGGTCCTCGATGAAGAGCTGGTGTTGCTCCAGATTCGGCACCACCCGCTCGCGGAACTTGATGCCGAAGCCGAGCAGGCGCTGCTGGTATTCGGCCAGCCCGACGCAGCGGAAGGCGATGTGATCGATCGAGCCGGAGCCCGGCCCGTCCTTGCGCTCGCCGACATAGCCGCGCAAGGCGGACTCGTCGTCGGTGATGGTGACGATATGCACTGTCGGCACGTCGCCGATATAGAGCCAATGACCGGGGAAGTTGAACCCCGGCCGCCAGCCTTCCTTCAAGCCGAGGTATTCGGTGTAGAAGCGCACCGTCTCCTCGGGCTTTCGGGTCCGCAGCGTGTAGTGATCGAGCTTCATGCCTGCTCTCCTTCACTTACCAACCCGTCATCCCCGCTGATGACGATGAGGGGGGTCAGGCCCCCAGCTTAACCCACTTCCCGCCCTTGGCAGAAGACTTCAGCACCGCCTCGATGAAGGCCATGCCTTTCACGCCGTCGTTGATGGTCGGGAAGATGACCGTCTTGTCGGGCTTCTTCTTAGACCGTGCGGCGCGGATCGCATGGGCGGCTTCGGTGTAGATATTGGCGAAGCCCTCGAGATAGCCCTCGGGGTGTCCCGGCGGGACGCGGGTGACGCGGCCGGCCGAGGCATTGGCCGAGGGCGAGCCGCGGGTCAAGAGCTGAGGCGCCTGGCCGAACGGGAACCAGTGCAGGTGGTTCGGGTGCTCCTGGTGCCATTCGAGGCCGCCTTTGGTGCCGTAGACCCGCACCTTGACATTGTTCTCGTTGCCGACGGCGACTTGGCTCGCCCAGAGCATGCCTTTGGCGCCGCCCTTGTAGCGCAGCAGCACATTGACGTTGTCATCGACCTTGCGGCCTTTGACGAAGGTGTCGACGTCGGAGAGCACGGAATCCAGCTCGAGGCCGGAGACGAAGGCCGCAAGATTATGCGCATGGGTGCCGATGTCGCCGATCGCGCCGCCGCCGGACTGCTTGGGATCGGTGCGCCAGGCAGCCTGCTTCTGCCCGGTTTTCTCGATCGGGTTGGTCAGCCAGTCCTGTGGATATTCCGCCTGCACGATGCGGATCTCGCCCAAGTCGCCGTCCTGAACCATCTGCCGCGCATGTCGCACCATCGGGTAGCCGGTGTAGTTATGCGTCAGGCAGAAGACCAGGCCGCTCGACTTCACCAGCTTCTCGAGCGCCAGCGCATCCTTGAGGTTGGTCGAAAGCGGCTTGTCGCAAATGACATGGATGCCGGCCTTCAGGAAGGCGCGCGCCGCCGGGACGTGGACATGGTTCGGCGTCACGATAGCGACCGCCTCGATCCCGTCCTTGCGCGCCTTCTCGGCCGAAGCCATCGCCTGGTAATCGCCGTAAGAGCGGTCGGCGGCGATACCGAGCGCCCTGGCAGAGCGGATCGCCTTCTCCGGCGAGGAGGAAAGCGCCCCCGCCACCAGCTCGTAGTGATCGTCCATCCGCGCAGCCAGACGGTGCACGGCGCCGATGAAGGCGCCCTCACCGCCGCCGACCATGCCGTACTTGATCTTGCCGAGCGCTGAATCGCGCCTGCCCTCGATGGCCATGTCGCTCCCCCCTACGCGAGACCCAGTGCCCGGCGATTGGCCTTCTCATCGACGCCGGCGGCGGCGAAATCGTCGAAGGCCTTCTCGGTCACGTGGATGATCTGGTCCTTGATGAACTTGGCGCCTTCACGCGCCCCGTCCTCCGGGTGCTTGATGCAGCATTCCCATTCCAGCACCGCCCAGCCCTTGTAGCCGTACTGCGCGAGTTTGGAGAAGATGCTCTTGAAATCGACCTGGCCGTCGCCGACCGAGCGGAAGCGCCCGGCGCGGTTGATCCAGGGCTGGTAGCCGCCATAGACGCCGGTGCGGCCGCTCTTGTTGAACTCCGCGTCCTTCACGTGAAACATCTTGATGCGGTCGTGATAGAGGTCGATGTATTCAAGATAGTCGAGCTGCTGCAGCACGAAATGCGAGGGGTCGTAGAGGATGTTGCAGCGCTTATGGCCCTTCACCTTGTCGAGGAACATCTCGAAGGTGGCGCCGTCATAGAGGTCCTCGCTGGGATGGACCTCGTAGCAGAGATCGACGCCGACCTTGTCATAGGCGTCGAGGATCGGCTTCCAGCGCCGCGCCAGCTCATCGAAGGCGGTCTCGACTAGGCCGGCCGGCCGCTGCGGAAACGGATAGATGAAGGGCCAGGCGAGCGCGCCGGAGAAGGTGACGCTGGCCTTCAAGCCCAGATTCTTCGAGGCCTTGGCCGCGAGCATCACCTGATCGACCGCCCAGGCCTGGCGCTTCTTCGGGTTGCCGCGCATCTCCTTCGGGGCGAAGCCGTCGAACTGCTCGTCATAGGCCGGATGCGTCGCCACCAGCTGGCCCTGAAGATGGGTCGAGAGCTCGGTGATCTGGATGCCGTTCTTCTTGGCGATGCCTTTCAATTCGTCGCAATAATCCTTCGACGCCGCAGCCTTCTTCAGGTCGAACAGCCGTCCATCCCAGGTCGGCACCTGGACGCCGACGAAGCCATGCCCCGCGGCCCATTTGGTGATGCTGTCCCAGGTGTTGTGCGGCGCGGTGTCGGCGGCGAACTGCGCCAGAAAGATCGCCGGGCCTTTGATGTTGCTGAGTGCCATGGTCGTGTTCCTCCCCTTTCGCCCTTAAGGGCTCGTTCTACTCGGTCGTCATGCCGGGACTTGGTCCCGGCATCCACGCTTTCCATCGTGCGCCAGCCAAGGCGTGGATCCCGGCACCTAAGTGCCGGGATGACGGCGGCGTCTGCGGTTACAGATAGCTGTTGACGAGATTCTCCAGATACTCCTGACGGCCCGAGCGCGGCTTCGGGTCGCTGTTGCTGCCCTCGACCTTCTTGGCGAGGTCGGCAAGCGAGACCTTGCCGGCGAGGATCGCCTTGCCCTCGGCGCTGTCCCACTCGGCGTATCGGTCCTTGACGTGCTTGTCGAGCGCGCCGTCCTCGATCATGCGGCCGGCGATGGTCAAAGCGCGGGCGCAGACATCCATCGCGCCGGCATGGCCGTAGAGCAGGTCGGCGGGATCCAGCGACTGGCGGCGGATCTTGGCGTCGAAGTTGAGGCCGCCAGTGGTGAAACCGCCCGCCTGCAGGATGTAATAGAGCGCCAGCGCCGTTTCCGGGATGTTGTTCGGGAACTGGTCGGTGTCCCAGCCGAGTTGCGGATCGCCGCGGTTCATGTCGAGCGACCCGAAGATACCGAGCGCGACCGCCAGCGCGATCTCGTGTTCGAAGCTGTGGCCGGCCAGGGTCGCGTGGTTGTTCTCGATGTTGACCTTGATTTCCTTCTCGAGGCCATAGGCCTTGAGGAAGCCGAACACCGAGGCGGTGTCGAAATCATACTGGTGCTTGGTCGGCTCGCGCGGCTTTGGCTCGATCAGGATCGTGCCCTTGAAGCCGATCTTGTGCTTGTGCTCGACTACCATGTTCATGAAGCGGCCGATCTGGTCGAGCTCGCGCTTGAGATCCGTGTTCAGCAGGGTCTCATAGCCCTCGCGTCCGCCCCAGAGCACGTAGTTGGCGCCGCCCAATTCATGGGTAGCTTCCAGCACGTTCTTCACCTGCGCCGCGGCCCAGGCGAAGACTTCCGGATTGGGGTTGGTGGCGGCGCCGGCCATGTAGCGGCGATGCGAGAACAGGTTCGCGGTGCCCCAGAGCAGCTTCACCTTGGTCTCTTCCATCTTCCGATGGAAGACATCGATGATGGTGCGGAGATTGCGATTGGATTCGGCGAAGCTCGCCCCTTCCGGCGCGACGTCGCGATCGTGGAAGCAGAAGAAAGGCACGCGCAGCAGGCGGAACATCTCGAAGGCGACGTCTGCCTTCATCTTCGCCATCTGCATCGCGTCGCCATCCCCGAACCAGGGGCGCTCGAAGCTCTGACCGCCGAAGGGATCGTTGCCCTGCCAGCAGAAGGAATGCCAGTAGCAGACCGCGAAGCGCAGGTGATCCTCCATGCGCTTGCCGAGTACCTTGGCGTCGGGGTCATACCATTTGAAGGTGAGCGGGTCCCGGGAGTCCTTGCCCTTGAATGGAATCGGGTCGGAGATCGGGAAGAACTTGGAGATCGGCGCGTTCATGAGAAAGCTCCCTTCAGTGCGGGGTAGAGAGAACGATAGCGGCGATAGGTGTCGTCGTATTGCTGGACCAGAGTCGGTATCGGCGCGATGGTCTCGACGCGCTTCGGAGCCTTGCAGACGACGGATGGGTTCTCGCCGGTCGCGGCCATGCGGCCCAAACGCGCGGCGCCGAACGCGCCGCCCTGTTCGCCGCCGGCAAGACGGCTCAACGGCAGGCCGAGCACATTGGCCATGATCGCGACCCAGAGCCGCGACTGCGAGCCGCCGCCGATCGCATCGGCCGCCTTGATGCGGGTACCGGCTTCGGTCAAGGCGACCAGGCAATCCCGGAAGGCGAAAGCGACGCCTTCAAGCACCGCCTGAGTCAGGTGGGCGCGCGTCGTGTCGTGCGAGATGCCATAGAAAGCGCCGCGGATGTTGGGATCATTGTGCGGCGTGCGCTCGCCCGAGAGATAGGGCATGAAGAGCAGCGGGCTCGGCGCCTGCACATCGCTGCCGAGCTCGGCGACCAGTTCCTTCTCCGTGCTCTTCGCCGCATGCGCCCACCAGGTGAGCGCCGACGCGGCCGAGAGGATGACGCCCATCTGATGCCAGGTGTTCGGGATCGCGTGACAGAAGGCATGGATCGGCAGGTTCCTGTTCGGCGCGAAGCCGGCGGTGGTCGCCCAGAGCACGCCCGAGGTGCCGAGCGAGACCGAGGCATCGCCGGGATGGATCGCGCCGAGCCCGACCGCGGCGGCCGCATTGTCGCCGCCACCGCCGGCGATCACCGGTGGCTTCGCCATGCCCCAACGCTGTGCCAGCTCGGGCTTCAAGGTGGCGGAGACCGCGCTGCCTTCGACCAGCCGCGGCATCTGCTTCCTGGACATGTGCTGCCCCGCCAGCAGCTCCTCCGACCAGTCGCGCTTGGCGACATCGAGCCAGAGCGTGCCGGAGGCGTCCGACATATCCTCGACCATCTCGCCGCTCAAGAGATAACGGAGATAGGCCTTGGGCAGCAGGACGGTGGCGACCTGCTTGAAGATCTCGGGCTCGTGGCGGCGCACCCAGAGCAGCTTCGGGCCGGTGAAGCCCGGCATCGCTGGATTGCCGGTGAGCTTGGAGATTTCCGGCCATTGCTTGGCGATCTCGATGCATTCCTGCTCGGACCGGCCATCGTTCCAGAGGATACAGGGCCGCAGCGGGTTGCCGTTCTTATCGAGGAGGGTCGCGCCGTGCTGCTGACCGGAAAGGCCGATGCCCTGGACCGCGGCCATCTCCGCAGGATGCTTGGCCTTGATCTCGTCGAGCGTTTTCAGCGTCGCGGTCCACCAGTCGGCGGGATTCTGCTCCGACCAAGTGGCGTGCGGGCGCGAGACTTCGAGCGGCGCGCTCGCGCTCGCGATCACCGTATCGTTGCCGTCGACCAGGATGGACTTGACCGACGATGTGCCGAGATCGATGCCGATGAACAACGCTTAAGCCCTCCCCTGCTCGGCCAGTCTTTTTTGTTTCGCCGCGGCCGATGCGGCTTCGAATTTATGGCAGATTGTCCCGCACGAAGATATCGATCCGGATGCGCTCCTGGTCGGGAACGATCGCTTGTTTCGAGCCCAGGGCCATCAGCACGCGGGCGGCGGAACGCGCCTCGTGGCCGGGGTCCTGGTTGATCACCGCATCCATGGTGCCGCGCATCAGGAAACGCCGGGAATGCGGCGTCAGTTCATGGCCGACGAAGATGACGTCGCGGGCGCGGCCGGCCGTCTCCAGCGCCTCGGCGATGCCGCGATTGCCGGCGCCGGCATTGTAGATTCCGACCAGGCCCGAATGCTCGGCGAGCAAGGCCTCGACCACCGCGCGGGCGCGCTCGCCTTCGTCGCGGCCCTCGCGCACCCCGAGCGCGGTGAGCTGCGGATAATCGGCGGCGAGCACCTGCTGGAAGCCGTAGATGCGCTCGGCATGGTCCCGGAGCGAGAGGCTGCCGGCGAGGATCGCGACCGGGCCCTGGCGCCCGCCGGCGAAGCGGCCGAGCAAAGTCGCAGCGGTGCGACCGGCCGCGGAATTGTCGATGCCGACGAAATGCGCGCGCTTCGAGCCCGGCGCGTCGGAGACCAGGGTCACCACCTCGATGTCGCGGGCGTCGAGATCGTCGATCGCCTGGCGCACCATCGGATGATCGAGCGCCACCACCGCGACGCCTTCATAGGAGTCGTCGATGCCGTCGAGGGTCTTTGCCAGAGCAGCGGGGTCGAAGACGTCGGTCCAGATTACGTCAGCGACGGCGCGCTGGTTGGCGAGCCAGCTGCGGGCCGCCTCCACCTGCTCCGCCAGGAGACGCATGAAGGTGTTGTTGCCGGCCGGCAGCACGAAGCAGAATCGCTGCGCCGAGCGGCGCGCCAGCTTGGCGGCGATGGGATCGGGGCGATAGCCGAGCTTTTCCAGGCTCTGTTCGACCGCATAGACCGAGCGCGAGGAGACGCCGGGCCGCCGGTTGATGACGCGATCGACGGTGGCGAGGCTCACCCCCGCCTCGCGCGCCACATCCGACAAGGTCATCCGCATCGGCCGTTCGATCATGGCCGACACTCTGCAAACCTCGGCTGAGGTACGCAAGTCAAAACACATCAATGCACTGCAGCAAAAAGTATCGCGGCGGTGATGTGGGATCCTGAAAAGGGGAACCGCCGGCCAATGGGTCCGCGCCTTGGGGAGAGGCGGGGGATGGCCGGCGGTGCCGAGCGCCGCCTTGGGAGGCAAGCGCTCTGGGGACTTCGCCAAGCTGCGGGGCCAAGCAGGGGTTACCAGGCGGCGCAGCGGGATTCTCGAGGTATTGTGAGAATTATCCTACGCGAGGGCTCTTAAATTTGCGTTACCAATGCCTGATTCTGGGATTAAGAACCCAGATCAGCTTGCTGGTGCAAGCGGCTCGATTTGCAGCATTCACGAGAATCGCCGCGCTGCTACACACAAAATAATTAGCGCAGAGCTTGCGGGGAAATGCCGAGCCGGCTGCGAAACGTCGCCGTCATATGCGCATGCGAGGCAAACCCGGAAGCCAGGGCGATCGCGGCCAGCCCGAGGTTCCGGTCGCGCAGCAGCAGGCGCGCGCGGGCGACCCGCCGGTCGATGATGTGGTCGTGCGGAGATTTGCCCGTCGCGTGTTTGAAGGCGCGGGTGAAGAAACCGGCGGAGAGGTCGAGCGCCTCGGCGAGGTCCTGCACCGTGAGCCGGGTTTCTAGCCGCGCCTCGATCAACGCGTCGATGCGGCGGAGGCGCTGCGGCGTCATCCAGGCTTCGGCCCTGCCCGGCTTCAGCTTCAGCATCGCCGCGGCCCGCGCTTCCAGGTCGTGGACCAGCTGCTCGCAGGCGAGCGCGTCGGCCTGACCTGACAACAGCAGCCGCCGCAGCGCGATCGCGGTCTCAATCGCCGACGGATCGATGGTGTCGCTGAAGCGGCGGAGCCAGCTCCAGGGGGCGGCGGTCGCCGCGCCGACGGTGATCTTCAGATATTCGCCGCCGGTCTCCGAGCTGGAATAGACGTCGCAGCCCGCCGGCACGAAGGCGAGACCGTTCGGCCTGGCGCGATAACCGCTACGGCGATCGGTGCCGAAGGCATGAATGCCGACCTGGGCGTCGAAGGCAAAGCCGATGACCGGCGCGACAGCCGTGTAGCGCGCCTCATAGCCTTTCTTCGGCAGGAGCTCGACCCGCCAGCGGCCGGGCTGCTCGAAGCTGCGATAACCGTCCATGGCCGGATCCTAGCCGAGGCGGTCGCGACGGCGCTACCGGAGCGCCGCGCTTTGGGTCAGATTCTTGAAAGCGGCGCCGGCCGGCGCCTGCTACTTCGCCCCGATGGAAGGACGCGCATGACCCTGTTCAGCCGAGACGCGCTCAACGAAGCCGCCGCCCTGGTGCGCCAGACCGTGCCGCCGACGCCGAGCTTCGCCTGGCCCCTGCTAGCCAAGGAGATCGGCGCGACGGTGGTGGTGAAGCATGAGAACCACACGCCGATCGGCGCGTTCAAGGTGCGCGGCGGGCTGGTCTACATGGATTCGCTCCGCCGCGCGGGCAAGCTGCCGATGGGCGTCGTCACCGCGACCCGCGGCAATCACGGTCAATCGGTGGCCCTGGCCGCATCGAAGTTCGGTGTTCACGCCGTCCTCGTGGTGCCCGAGGGCAACTCGGTCGAGAAGAACGCGGCTATGGCGGCCCTGGGTGGCGAGGTGGTAATCTCCGGCCGCGACTTCGACGAGAGCCGGGGCAAGGCCGCCGAGATCGAGCGCGAGCGCGGCTATCACTATGTCCCCTCCTTCCATGCCGACCTGGTGCGCGGCGTCGCGACGGCGTCGCTGGAGCTCTTCACCGCGCATCGCGATCTCGACGCGCTCTATGTGCCGATCGGCATGGGCTCCGGGATCTGCGCGGCGATCACCGCGCGGGACCTGCTCGGCCTCACGACCGAGATCATCGGCGTCGTCGCGGAGAATGCGCCGGCCGTCGCCCTCTCCTTCGAAGCCGGCAAGCCGGTGCCGACCGCGACCGCGCGCACCTTCGCGGATGGTTTGGCTTGTCGCGATCCGCAGCCGGACGCGCTCGGAATCATGGCCAAGGGTGCGGCGCGGATCCTGCGCGTGACCGAGGACGAGATCGCCGCGGCAATCCGGCTCTATTACACGGCGACGCATAACATGGCCGAAGGCGCCGGGGCCGCCGCCCTCGCCGGCTTGATCCAGGAACGCGACCGGCAGAAGAGCCGCCGCATCGGCGTGATCCTCTCCGGCGGCAATATCGACATGCCGGTCCTTGCCCAGGTGCTCGCCGGAGAAACGCCGAAGGTGTGATGTCGGAGCTGTGGATGTCATTGGCGACATTCGCGGTGATCGCCACGGCCTCCCCTGGCGGGGCCACGACGCTGGCGACCGCATCCGGGATGCGTTTCGGTCTGGCGCGCAGCCTGCCTCTGCTGTTCGGCATTGCCGCGGGATTGGCTTCGCTGGTGGGCGTGGTCGCGGGCGGGCTCGGCGCGCTGGTGATGTCCTGGCCGGGGTTGCAACTCTGGCTGCGCCTGATCGGCAGCGCCTATCTGCTCTGGCTGGCCTGGACCATCGGTCGCCGCGGCACGCCGGACAACAACGGCGCCGCGCGCGAGCGGCCGATCCGGTTCGGCGGCGGGTTCCTGCTGCTCTGGAGCAATCCTAAGGGCTGGACTCTGGCGGTCGGCGCCGCCGGCGCCAACACCGCGCTGGCCGACGATCCGGTGAAGCTCGGCCTGCTGCTGGCGGCCGTGTTCGGCGCCGCCGCGATCGGATCGCTGCTGCTCTGGTGCAGCGGCGGTCAGATTCTCGCACGGCTGTTGACGACCGAGCGGCAATGGCGCGCGGTCAACATCGCGCTTGCGCTGCTGCTGGCTGCGTCGATCCTGCCGATGTGGCTCTAGGCGTTCCCGGCGACCGCGCCCGCCGGCAGCTTGCCGAGGATGATCATGCCGAGCACGTCGTCCTTGGTGACATCCTTGGTGTGGACGGTGCCGACCATCTTGCCGTTCTTCATCACGCTGATCCGGTCGGAGAGGTCGAAGACGTCATGCAGGTCGTGGCTGATCAGGAAGATGCCGAGCCCTTCCCTGCGCAGCTGCCGGATCAGCTCATGGACGCCGCGCGCCTCCTGCACGCCGAGCGCCGCCGTCGGCTCGTCCATGATCAGGATGCGGGCGTTGAAATGGACCGCCCTGGCAATGGCCACCGATTGCCGCTGGCCGCCGGACAGCACGGAAACCGGCGCGTGGAACTTCACGAAGTTCGGGTTGAGGCGCTTCATCACCTTGCGGGTGGCGTCCTCCATCGCCGCCTCGTCGAGCAGGCCACCGGGCTGCACCAGCTCGCGCCCGAGGAACAGGTTGGCGCAGGCGTCCAGATTGTCCGCCAGGGCGAGGGTCTGGTAGATGGTCTCGATGTTGTAGTTGCGGGCGTCACGGGCGTTGTGGATCGGCGCCCGCTTGCCGTCGATCCAGATCTCGCCGGAATCCGCGTGGTAGGCACCGGACAGCACCTTGATGAGGGTGGATTTTCCCGCAGCGTTGTGGCCGACCAGGCCGACCACCTCGCCGGGATAGAGATCGATCGAGCAATCATCGACCGCACGGATGCCGCCGAAGCTGACCGAGATGTGCCGCATCTCGACCAGCGGCGGCCTTCCCTGCGCTGCGTGAGGCTGCGCTTCGGCCTTCGGCATCATCGCCCGTTCCTCTGTCATACGCCGCGCCGCCTCCGGTAGAGCATGTCGACATAGACCGCCAGCACCAGGACCAGCCCGGTGACGATGTTCTGCAGCGAGGCGTCGAAACCCAGCAGCGACATGCCGCTCTGCAGACTTTGGATAACGATGGCGCCGACGATGGCGCCGATGATGGTACCGGATCCGCCGGTCAGTGAAGCGCCGCCGATCACCACGGCGGCGATCGTCTTCAACTCGTCGTTGGTGCCGATCGAATTGCCCGCCGACTGCAGGCGCGCCGAGGCGATGACCGCGGCGATCCCGCAGAGCGCGCCCATCAGCACGAACACCCAGAAGGTCATCCGCCGGATGTCGATGCCGGCCAGGTTCGCCGCCTCGGGGTTGCCGCCCATGGCGAAGATATACCGACCGAAACGCATGTTGTTCAGCAGGATCGAGCCCGCCACGGCCAAGACGACCACGATCAGCACCGGAATGGCGATGCCTTCGGCGAGGTGCAGCCCGCCTTCCGGAATCGGCCAGCCCATCTCCTCGGCGAGGCGGCGCGCCGCCACCTCCGGCATCTCGTAGGCGATCATGGTCGCGGCGAAGGCCAGCACGAAGAGGCAGGTGGCGCCGACCACGACCGCCTCGGCCCAGACCGGCCGGATCGGAAAGCCGAAGCGGATGCGCTGGCGGCGCTGGCGCTGCGCCGCCCAGACGATGATTGCAATCGCGACTCCCGCGGCGATCCAGCTGCCGGTCTCGCGCAAGGTGCCGTAGACGCCGCCGCCCAGCAGCGTGAAGGTCTGGTCCAGCGGCGCCACCGTCTGACCATAGGTCACCCACCAGGCGCAGCCGCGCCAGATCAGCAGGCCGCCCAGGGTCACCACGAAGGACGGCACGCCGAGGTAGCCGATGATGTAGCCGTTGAGGCCGCCCAGCAGCGCGCCGCAGAGGATGCCCGCCACGACGGTGATGATCCAGATCGCGGGATGGCCGAAGCCGAGCAGCGGCGGCAGCAAGGTGGCCTGGACCACGCCCATCACCATGGCGGTGACGCCGAGCATCGATCCGACGGACAGATCGATGTGGCGGACGATGATCACCATGACCATGCCGACCGCCATCACGGCCACCGAGGCGGTCTGG
Source organism: Dongia sp. agr-C8 (assembly GCF_054658695.1). NCBI lineage: Bacteria > Pseudomonadati > Pseudomonadota > Alphaproteobacteria > Rhodospirillales > Dongiaceae > Dongia > Dongia sp. agr-C8. The sequence continues at coordinate 14,824 of NZ_BAAGHZ010000004.1, read as the reverse complement.
TTGCCGAGGTTGTACAGGTTGCGCGGCGTGATGAACTTGCCGTCGGAAGCGATGTGGAAGCCGATCCAGATCACGACCAGGCTAAGCAGCATCCCGAGCAGGCGCTCGTCGATCTCGAGGCGCGCAAACAGGCGGCGGAACAGGTTCATGGCCGGGCGATCGCTTATCCCCTGAGACGCGGATTTCCCGCGCCGATGTTAGCCCAATTCGATTTCGAAGGGTATGCCCGCCCCGCTCTCTCCGGGGACCGGAGAGAGGTCGGGACGGGTCACGGGCGAGCTCAGCCTAGTTGCAGGCCGCGACCTTGCCGGCCGCGACGCCCTGGCAGGCTTCGGCCTTGCTGATCCAACCGGCATCGATCACCACGTTGAGGTTGTCCTTGGTGATCGGGACCGGCTTCAAGAAGGTCGAGTTCACAGTGTTGCCGCCGGGAGTCTTGAACTGCACGGTGCCGGGAACGTCGGTCAGCTTGGTGCCCTTGGCAAGCTGCACGGCGATCTCGCCGGCCGCCTTGCCGAGTTCGCGCGCGTCCTTCCAGACCGAGACGGTCTGGGTGCCGAGCGCGACGCGGTTGAGAGCGGCCTTGTCGCCGTCCTGGCCCGAGACCGGGATGCCCTGCAGGCCCTGCGCCGTCAGCGCCGCGACCACGCCGCCCGCGGTGCCGTCATTGGAGGCTACCACCGCATCGACCTTGTTGTCGGTGGCGGTCAGGATCTGCTCCATGTTCTTTTGCGCGTTCTCCGGCTTCCAGCCGTCGGTGTACTGCTCGCCGACCACCTTGATGTCGCCGCTGTCGATCGCGGCCTTCAGCACTTCGAGCTGTCCCTCGTGCAGGAAATCGGCATTGGGGTCGGTGGACGAACCCTTGATGAACACGTAGTTGCCCTTGGGTTGCACGGCGAACACGCCCTGCGCCTGCATGCGCCCGACTTCCTTATTGTCGAAAGTGAGGTAGTAGGCGCCCGGATTCTCGATCAGCCGGTCATAGCCGATCACCGGAATGCCCTCGTTCAGGGCCGCGGTGATCGCAGGCTCGATCGCCTTCGCGTCCTGGGCCAGCACGATCAGCGCCTTCGCGCCGCCGGCGATCAGGCTCTGCACGTCGTTCAATTGCTTGGTCGGATCGCTCTGTGCGTCGGCGCTGATATACTTGGCCCCGGCCGCAGCGAGCGCCGCTTTGATCGCGGCCTCATCGGTCTTCCAGCGCTCTTCCTGGAAATTCGACCAGGAGACGCCGACCACCAGGTCCTGGGCCGCGGCCATCGTCGATCCAGCAAACACGCTGGTCGCCAGTGCCACGGCCGGCAATGTCCACTTCAGAAAGCGAGTCATCTGTCAGTCCTCCCCGTTGGTGAGCCCGGAATGATGGGCCTTGGATGTTGCTGCGATGTGTCGTCGGACGCCTTGCGACAGATCAACTTCCAGCCCGTTATTAACTTCGAGCATTGAACTTAATTTGCGGCGCGCGGCGCTCGACCGTCAAGCGGATTCCCTTTGGACTTTTGTCGGGTGAAGCAGATCTGCGGCGGATTTTGCACCGCAACATGCTGTGTTGGAACGGAAATGAACCTCTCGACGGGTTGAGGCCTTCGTGCATCAAACGCATTGACAGCCGCGCTGTCGTCTTTCATTTGTTTCTCTGCTGAACAAATAACGTCGCATTCGTCGTACAAATTCCATCGGGCCATCGACATAACCGGCTATGAACCGCATCAGCCCTCCGCCGCCGACCTCGCCGACCCGCGACCGCATCCTGCAGGCCCTACGCATCCATGGGCCGCAAGCCCGGGTCGACCTGAGCGCGATCGTCGAGATGAGTCCGGCGACCGTCTCCGGCGTCACCGGCGAGTTGGTGCGCGCCGGTGCGCTGCGGGAAATGTTCGGCCGCGAAGATGCCGGCGACGCGGGCCGCGGCCGCGGCCGGCCGAAAGTGACGATCGCGCTGGTGCCGGAGACCGCGCATGTGATCGCGGTGAAACTGTCGATCAACGAGATCCAGGTGGCGCTCGGCGACTTCACCGGCGCGATGGCAGCGACGGAGACCATGCCGCTCGACACCCGCGCCCTCTCCGCCACCGACATCGTGACCGTGATCGGCGATGCGATCGAGCGCTGCCATCGCAGCATGGCGCCGGGTTACGGCCCCTGCCTCGGCGTCGGCCTGGCGGTGCAAGGCCTGGTGCGCGATTCCGACATCATCGCCTGGAGCCCGGCCTTGAGCGTGCGCGACGTCGATATCGTGCAGCCGCTGGTCCGCCGCTTCGGCCTGCCGGTCTATGCCGCGAACGATGCCAACTGCATCGCGGTCGCTTTGCGCAATCGCCCGGAATTCCAGGCGATCGACAATATGGCGGTGCTGATGCTCGGCACCGGCGTCGGCATGGGGCTGATCGTCGGCGGCAAGGTTTACGACGGCCGCACCGGCGCCGCCGCCGAGTTCGGCCATACCAAGTACCAGATGGACGGGCCGTTCTGCCATTGCGGCCGCCGCGGCTGCATCGAGAGCTTCGTCGGCGATTACGCGCTCTATCGCGACGCGCGGGCGATGCTGGATTTGCCGAACACCGACGCCCTACACCCCTCCGAGGCGCAGATGCAGGTGCTTTGCGACCTCGCCGCCAAGGGCGACCCGGTTGCCCTCGGCCTGTTCGAGCAGGCCGGCCGCGCGCTCGGCTTCGGCCTCACCAACCTCATCGCGCTCATAAGCCCGAGCTTGATCCTGGTTTCCGGAAGCGGCGTGCGCGCCTACCAATATCTGGAACCCAGCATGCAACGCAGCCTGAGCGACGGGCTGGTCGAGACCTTGCTGGCCAATACCGAGATCCGCCCGCAGCCCTGGGACGAGGATCTGACGCTCCGCGGCATCACCGCGCTGGTCCAGGCCAACGTGCCGTATCAACCCAACTGACAATCGCCCACCTGACAAAGCGGGGCGCGGCGTATAGTCTCGCGCCTCGAATGTATGACAATTCTCCCAAGGAGGATCGGATGGCTGCGGGTAAACGCGTCGGGTTGATCGGCGTCGGGCTGATGGGCTACGGCATCGGCAAGAATATCGTGACCAAGGGCCATCAGCTGAAGGTGCTGGCCCATAAGAACCGCGAGCCGGTCGAGAAGCTGCTGAAGCTCGGCGCCACCGAAGGCAAGAGCCCCAAGGAGATCGCCGCCGAGAGCGACATCGTATTCTTGTGCGTGACCGGCTCGCCCCAGGTCGAGGAGGTGGTCTATCGCGAGGACGGGTTGCTGGCCGGCGTGCACAAGGGCCTGATCGTCGCCGATTGCTCGACCGCGGAGCCGAGCTCGACCCTGAAGGTCGCGGGGGATATCCAGAAGAAAGGCGGCCGCTTCGCCGACACGCCCCTCACCCGCACGCCCGTGGAGGCCGAGGCCGGCAAGCTTGGCCTGATGACCGGCGGCGACGAGGCGACCCTGAAGGAGTTGCGCCCGGTGCTCGACTGCTTCGCCGAGGCGATCATCCATGCTGGCGGCATCGGCGCCGGGCACAAGTTGAAGTTGATCAACAATTTCATCGCATTGGGCACCGCGACTGTGGTGGCCGAGGCGATCACCGCCGCGACCAAGGCCGGCGTCGATCTGCAGGCGCTGCACGACATCGTGGTCGCCGGCGGCGCCAATTCGGTGATGTTCCAGCGGCTGATGAAAGTGCCGCTGGCCGACGACGATACCGCGCTGAAATTCGCCGTCGCCACGGCGCGCAAGGACCTGCGCTACTACACCAATATGACCGAGCAGATCTCCGCCACCTCCTTCGTCGCCGAGGTGGTGCACCAGAACTTCATCATGGCCGAGAATGCCGGCTATTCGCAGCGCTTCGTACCGCGGATGGTGGACTTCTTCGCCGGCTTGAACGGAGTCGAGAACCGTAAGAAGTAGCCTCGAGGAATTGCCGAGTGGGGCCAAGAGGATAACGCTCTTGACTCCACCACCCCGGCGCGGTCGGATGAATGCGCGGCGGTTCCGCGATGGATCGCCCCGGGGAATGTTTGCAGAATCGTCGCGTATCGGCCATCAAAGGGCCGATTCACCGAGCCGACGGGGAGAGGCATGAAGCCGTCCCCCCATGAAACACGATGAGGAGGGGTTCCAACATGATTCGCACAGCTACCTGTGCCCTGCTGGCCGCTTTCCTTCTCGCCGGATGCGGCGAGAAGAAGGAAGAGCAGGCCGCAAGCAACGACCAGGCCGCCACGACGGCGCCCGCGCCCGCCGGCGGCAAGATTGGCAATTGCGACGTGGTTGGTCCGAAAGGCTCGATCCCGATCGCCAGCCCGGCCAAGGCCGGCCAGCTGACCGTCGAGGTCTCGCTGCCCGCCCCGATCTGGTGGAACGGCGACACGCCGGAAGCGATCAAAGACGGGATGGAATACTGCCTCGCCGCCGAGATCGCCTTCCGCGCCGGCTTCGAGAAGCTCGAGGTCGTCAACGTCGGCTGGGATCCGCTGGTGACCGGCCAGACCTCCGGCTTCGACCTCGCGATGTCGGAAATCTCCATCACCGACGAGCGCAAGAAGGTGGTCGATTTCTCGATCCCCTATTTCAGCTCCGACATCGGCGTGCTGACCCGGACCGACAAGCCGGTCGATGACAAGACCATCAAGGAAGTGACCGTCGGCGTCCAGCAGGCGACCACTGGCGCCAGCTTCGCCACCGATACGCTGAAGCTGACGAAGGTGCAGGTCTATCCGGACCAGGGCGACATGTTCACCGCGCTGCGCGCCGGCCAGATCGACGCCGCGATCACCGATACTTCGATTGTGCTCGCCGAAGAAGTGCGCGGCGAAGGCAAGATCAAGGTGCCGGGCCAGTACAAGACCGGCGAGTCCTACGGCGCGCTCTATCCGAAGGGCGGCGCCAACAACGCGACGCTCGACAAGATCATCCAGTCGATCATCGACGACGGCACTATGAAGAAGCTGGGCGACAAGTGGCTGGCCTCGGTCTGGGGCAAGGACCCGGCCACGGTCCCCTACTGGAACCCGTAAGCAGCGCGTTGCATTCCCGGTCGCGGCAGCGCCGCGGCCGGGAGACCCATTGACATCGAGACCGATTGAAGTGACTTCTCTGCCGCAAGGGCGCGCCGTCGCGAACGGAACCAGGCAAGGCGCCGACGGCCTTTCCCTCGCCGCCATCCTTTTCGCAGCACTCTGCGTCCTCGCCGCCTTCGGCGCGACTGTACTGGTCAGAAGTGCACTGGCCCATCTCAACGCCTACAGCAGCAGCTGGGAAGTTCCGCTGATCGCGACCATCGCGGTCGCGTGCCTGCTGTTCTGGCCAGCGCTGCGTGCGATGACCTATTCGCGCAAGGCCCGGGGCTTCCTCGATGCCGGCGATGCCGTGCATGCACGCATCGATACCGCCGCCGCCAAGGAAAGCGCGGTCCTGACCTTCGGCTGGGGCGTGTTCTTCCTGATCGCCATCGGCACGGTCTGCTTCGTGCTGCTGAACAACGCCGAGGTCGGCAAGACCTTCTTCTTCCTGCCGCTGATGCTGGACAAGTGGCCGCTGGTGCTGAAGGCGTTCTGGAACAACGTCTTCATCTTCATCGTCGCCGAGATCCTGGTGCTGATCTGGGGCCTGATCGTCGCCATCCTGCGGCTGCTCCCCGGCCCGGCCGGCCTGCCGATCCGCGCTCTGGCCATCATCTATTGCGACGTGTTTCGCGGCCTGCCCGCGATCGTGACCCTCTACCTGGTCGGCTTCGGCCTGCCGCTCTCGGGCCTGCCGCAGATGATCATCCCGCCGATCGCCGGCTTGTTTGTCGATCCGGCCACCGCCGCCGAGTATGCCAAGATCCCCCTCACCTGGTATTGCATCCTGGCGCTGACCCTGACCTACGGCGCCTATGTCGGCGAGGTCTATCGCTCCGGCATCGAGAGCATTCATTGGAGCCAGGTCGCGGCCGCGCGTTCGCTCGGCCTCTCCTATCTGCAGACCATGCGCTATGTGATCGTGCCGCAGGCCGTGCGCCGGATCGGCGCACCCTTGCTGAACGACTTCATCGGCCTGCAGAAGGACACGGCGCTGGTGCAGGTGATCGGCGTGGTCGACGCCTTCAACCAGTCGCGCATCATCGCCTCCAACGCCTTCAACCTTTCGGCGGTCACCATCGTCGCCATTCTCTTCGTCCTCGTCACCATCCCGCAGGCGCGCTTCGTCGACAAGCTGATTGAGCGCGACAACGCGCGCATCCGGGCCGGAGGCTGACCGCCGCATGGCCTTCCTGGAAATGCGCGACGTCCACAAGCGCTATGGCGACCACGAGGTGCTGCGCGGCCTCGATCTCTCGGTCAACGAGCACCAAGTGGTGTGCCTGATCGGCCCCTCGGGCTGCGGCAAGTCCACCCTGCTCCGCTGCATCAACGGCCTCGACCCGATCCAGTCCGGCGAAATCCGGCTGGAGAACGACCGCGTCTCCGGCCCCGGCGTCGATGTCAACAAGCTGCGGCAGCAGGTCGGCATCGTGTTCCAGAGCTTCAACCTGTTCCCGCATATGTCGGTGATGGAGAACGTGACGCTGGCGCCGATCAAGGTGCTGAAGATCGACAAGGCCGAAGCGGAAGCCAAAGCGATGGCACTGCTGAAGCGAATCGGCCTCGAAGCCAAGGCGACCGCCTATCCCGACCGACTCTCCGGCGGCCAGCAGCAGCGCGTCGCCATCACCCGCGCCCTCGCCATGGAACCCAAACTTCTATTGCTGGACGAGATCACCTCGGCGCTGGACCCGGAGCTGGTCTCCGAAGTCTTGAACATCGTGCGCGATCTCGCCGGCCAGGGCATGACCATGCTGCTCGCCACCCACGAGATGGGCTTTGCCCGCGAGGTCGCCTCCAAGGTCTGCTTCCTGCATCAGGGCGTGATCCACGAGGAAGGACCGCCCGAGCAGATCTTCGGCGACCCGCATGACGAGCGGACCCGGGCGTTCCTGAAGCGGATCATCGAGGCCGGCCGGCTATAGGCTCGTTTGCGCCTCAGGTCTGCGCCGCGCGCTTGGCGTCGAGCGCGTCCAGCGCTTCCTGCAACGTCCGGATGGTGCGAGCGGCGGTCTCGCGGTCGATCACGTCGAGGTCGACGAAAAGATCCACGCCGGTTTCGTGCTCACTGATCACGCGGGTGCGCTGCGCCAGCTCGCCGAGCAATCCCTCAACCGAATAGGGCACCACCGGGCGGCTGATGCCTTTCATCTGGATCGGCGCCAGCGGCTTCGCGCGCACCAGGTCGCGCACGATGGTGTAGGTCTCGTAGGCGAGCACGATGCCGTTGGGATCGGCGATCGATTGCAGGCGCGCCGCGAGGTTCGCCTCGGCGCCGATGATGGTGTAGTCCATGCGGTCGGCACTGCCGAAATTGCCGACGTTGCAATAGCCGGTGTTGATGCCCATCCGGGCGCGGAACGGATTCTCGATGCCGCGGCGGCGCCATTGCGCGTTGAGCTCGCGGAGCCGCCGCTGCATGTCGACCGCCATCAGCAGGCAGGCGCGCGCATCCTCTTCCACGCCCTTGGTCTCGGGATCGCCGAAGAAGACCAGCATCGCGTCGCCGATGAACTTGTCGATCGTGCCGCCGTGGAACAAGGCGATCCGCGACATCTCGGTAAGATACTCGTTCAGCAGCTCGGTCAGCTCTTCCGGCTGCAGGCGCTCGGTCGTGCCGGTGAAGTCCTGGATGTCGGAGAAGAAAATAGTGAGCTTCTTGCGCTCGGTCTGGATGGTCGCGTCGCGCTCGCCGCTGAAGATGCTGCGGTAGATCTGCGGCGGCAGATAGCGGGCGATCTTCATCGAGACCGTCGCCAGATACTCGTTGGCCACGGTGAGGTCGTTGTTCATCTCGGAGATGGTCGCCGACTGGCGGCGCTGCATGCGAATGAAGGCTATGCCGCTGATCGCGGCCAGCGCGAAGTAGATCAGCGAATATTTGAAGGCGAAAATGTTGGCGGCCAGCGGCTGCTGGATGGTGATCTCCTGGATGCCGCGCACGTCGCCAACCTTCCAGTCCTTCTTGGGGCTGTCGGGATGGCTGTTGTGGCAGGTGACGCAGGCCTGGCCCATGATCACCGGACTCACCATGCGGACGCTGCGGTCGAAAATCTCGCCGGAGACCTGGACGATCTGCTGCTTGGGATTCTGCCGCAGGCTGGCGAGCGCGCCGGTCTCGAAGCCGTCGAGCGGGTGCTGCGCGCGCCCCCTGAAGGGGAAGTCGGAAACGAACCGATACTGCACGGCGGCGTTACGCGCGCTGATCCGATGGCCCAGCTCGATCGAAAGCGTGGCCGGGATCGGGATCGCGCCATCGACCTCAGTGTAGTTGTGGACCGGCTTCACCTGCTGGTGGGCGGCGATCACACGGGCGACCACGTCGGAGGCATAGAAGCCGCGCATGTCGTCGATGATCTTGCCGGTCTGCAAGGCCTGCTCCTGCAGGATATTGCCGGAGAGCGCCCGAAGGTCCAGCCAGACTGCCAGCGGCAGGCCGAGCAGCAAGAGCAGAACCAGCGCGATGGCGCGCGGCAGGTTGGCCTTCCTTGCTTCGGCGCGCGGCTTGGCGGCGGCGGCGGTGGTGGCAACGTTAGCCATCGGCTCCCCCCGGTGACTGACCAGCATTGCCCGCTATTGTTGCATGGGCCTGCGCGCGCCCCTATCGCAAACTTCGCCCCGCGCCAGGCCCGTGCGGTCGAGTCGGCCCGGAGGCGTTCCCGGCTACATGAAGTCGCGCTTGATCCGCTGATCCCAGCTGCGGGTGAAGATCTTCCGGTCGTTCTCGTAGATGTCGAGCGTGACCTCGATGCGGAAATGGGTCGCATCGCAGGTCATCCGGCCGGTGCTGTGGTGGGTGACCGCGGTGTCCGGACGCTTCAACGTGACGCGATAGTCGGTCTCGATCGCCGCGGAGAGCGGATCGCCCTCGGTGATCGTGTAGCGGCAGTTCGCCTGCGAGACGAAGGTCTGGTTGATGTCGGTGAGCGTGGTCTCTCCGGTCCAGCGCGGGAAATCGACCGTAATCTTGCCGGTCAGCAGGTCGCGGCTGACAGTGCGACGGCTGAGCGCCGGCACCTCGCGCTTCGTATAGGGGGTGTCGGCGGCCTGCTCAGGCTCCGCGAAAGCCGGCAGGGCGGCATCGGCCGGATCTTCCGGGCGCACCGGCAGGCGCAGGCTGGTGCGCCCGCCGAAGACCGTCAGCGAAACCAGCTCCGGCGAGGGCCAGGCGATCGGCCAATAGACTGTGGAGATCGAGACCGCGATGCGATGCCCCGCCGGGAAGGCATGGGCGATGTCGTCGAGATCGACCGTCGCCTTGTATTTCGTGCCGGGCTTCAGGCGGGCTGGCTTCTCATGGCTCTTCAGGTGATTGAGATTGAGCAGGCCGATGGTGACGCGAGTCGAGCTCCCGTCCGGCGCCACGTCATTGAGGCGCACCGCGACCAGCGCCAGCGGCTTGTCGGACGCGAAGACGAGATCGAGCTGCGGTGCGCCGAGGATCTCGGTTCGCTCCGCCAAAGGCTCGGTCATGAACACCAGCGAGCCGCCGTCATCCTCGCGTTGGTCGGTCGCCCATTCCGCCTGGTCGCCGTAGCGCCCCACCTCGCCCGCCGCCATGCCGACCCAGAGCGGCGAGCAGATCGGGAGCGGCGTGGTGCGCCTCGGCCGCGCTTCGAGCGCACCGCCGGCATTGAGATGCAGCTTGCGCCATTGGATGCGCGGCGACGGCCATTCCGCCTCAGCGACCCAGCGGCCGGGGCGCTCGTGGTAGCAGGTCTTCGGCGGCAGGCTCTCCTGCATCCAGACGCGGTATAGCGGCTCGTCCATGATGCCGGTATTCCTGCCTTTGAGCCACTGATCCCACCAGCGCAACGATTCCTGCAGCCAGCCGATCTCCGGCGTGACGGTGGCGTCGTGCGGATAGGAATGCGCCCAGGGGCCGATCAGGCCCTTGCGCGGGCCGGACAGTCCGGCGAGCAGGCGCGGGATCGATTCCGAATAGTTGTCGGCCCAGCCGTTGACCGCATAGACCGGAATCGTGATCCTCGAAAAATCCTCGCAGACCGAGCCCTGCTTCCAGAACGCGTCGCGGCGCTGGTGCTTCAGCCATTGGAGAATCCAAGGCGCGTTGTGCTGCATGCGCGCATCCCACATCGCGCGCCACTTCCCGCCGACGATCTCCGGATCCGGCGGCAGGTCGTTATGTGCGAGCATGGTCGACGACCAATCGAAATTGTCCTTCGAGAGGCAGCCGCCGACCCAATGGATGTCGGTCGCATAGCGATCGTCGGTCGAGCCGACCGTGATGATGGTTTTCAGCGCCGGCGGCTGGAGCGCGGCGATCTGCAGGCCGTTGAAGCCGCCCCAGGAGATGCCGATCATGCCGACGTCGCCGCTGCACCATTTCTGCCGCGCGATCCAGGCGATCGCCGCGACGCCGTCTTGCTGCTCCTGCGGCGTGTATTCGTCATCGATCAAGCCCTCGCTGTCGCCGGTGCCGCGGATGTCGAGCCGGAGGCAGGCATAGCCATGCCCCGCCCAGTACATATGCGAGCCCTGGTCATAGGTGCGGGTGCCGTCGCGCTTGCGATAGGGCACGTATTCCAGAATGGCGGGAACCGGATCGGTCTCGGCGTCTTCCGGCAACCAGAGTTTGGCGGCGAGCTGTATACCATCCGGCATCGGAATGAAGACATTCTCGACCACCCGGACCTTGCGCGGAAACTGCGTGATGACCTTCGCCAAGCCGATGCACTCCCCCGATCGCGCACGCGGCGCGTCGGGAGGAATAACATTATCGGGGCTGTGAACTCAAGGAGCTGTGTACAGCTAGCCCTTCACCCGCAGCGGAGCGTCGCGGTCCTGTTGAATCAGGTCGAACGGGTCCTTGCCGGTGATCGGCTTGGTGTCGCCGCGCTTCGAGACGATGGCGTCGTCGTCGATCATCCGGCGGAGCTCGGCGCGGGCGCGGCTTACGCGGCTCTTCATGGTGCCGACCTGGCAGCCGCAGATCTTGGCCGCGTCCTCGTAGTTGAGCCCGCTGGCGCCGACCAGGATCAGCGCTTCGCGATGATGTTCCGGCAGCTGCCAGAAGGCACGGCGGAAGTCGCAAAATTCCAGGCTCGCCTCTTGCGTGGCGCTCTCCGACGGCTCATCGACCGTCAGATCGTCGATCGACGAGAAGCGGGATTTGCCGCGGCGGCCCTGATTGTAGAACAGATTGCGCAGGATGGTGAACACCCAGGCACGGAAGTTGGTGCCCGGCGTGAACTGATTGGACGCCGCGATCGCGCGCACGATCGTGTCGTTGACCAGGTCATCCGCCTGGTCGCGGTTGCGCGTCAGCGATCGGGCGAAGGCGCGGAGATGCGGGACCGCCTCAAGCAGAGCGGTGCGCATTTCCGTCGACATTTCCTCGAAAGTCGGCTGACCCATTCGTACCTCACATTTGGCCGGCATCGCCGGTTTAAATTCCGACGTTGCTGGCATCGGACCGATAGAGGCTTGCACCCCGACACCCTGTTCGCTGCTTTACTGGGACTTGTTTGACTTCAGCTTTTCGAGAAGGCTCAGCATGTCCTTCGGCACCGGCTCGGACGCGAGGTCGGCGTACATCCGGCTCAATTGGGTATCGAACCAACGGTCCTGCACCGGGGGTGCCTTCGCGTTGGGATTAACCTTACTTCCCTGAGGGATGTCCATTGCACCTTCCGATGCCTGCTTTTCAGGCCGCGCCTTCATCGACTCATCTTTCTTGTCGATCATCCAATCTCGCCCCGACAGCCCGCCTGACGGCGCCGCCGTATTCTGGAATGCCATTGTCCAATCGCCCCGACGGCCGGTCGCCTGTTGCGCACCGGGATAACGGTCCCGGACGTATCAAGACCGAAGCGCCGCAAAAGGTTGCGAATTATCGTATATTTCACACAGGAGGGAACCCTCCCTGTGGTCCGGGGTTCCTTCGCAACGGGAAAAAATACGCAACAATCGACCATCATCGGCCAGGCTTAAGCCATCGGGGCCATTTATTTGGGGCTCAAAAGGGATCAGCATGTCAGACGTCACCGAGCAGCTTCTCACTATCATTCCGTATCTCCGCCGCTACGCGCGGGCCCTGGTGGGCGACCAGGGCGTGGGAGACACCTATGTTCGCATCTGCCTGGAGACCCTGGTCCAGGAGCCGGGCCGGGTCAAAGCCGGGCCGGATGCGAGAGTGCAGGTCTTCTCGCTCTTCCATGAGGTGCTGACCCGGACCGGCGTCCGCGACAGCGCGTCGGACTCGCTCGATCCCGGCGAGCTCACCGACCTCACCGTCGAGTCGCGCTTGAAAGCCTTGCCGCCGGCCGAGCGCCAGGCGCTGCTGTTGACCACGCTGGAAGGCTTCTCGGTCGAGCAGGCCGCGGAGATTCTGAAGGTGCCGGAGGCAACCGCAACGCAGCTGGTCGCCGATGCCTGGTCGATGGTGAACCAGCAGATGGCGACCACCATCCTGATCATCGAGGACGAGCCGGTGATCGCGCTCGACATCGCCGGCCTGGTCAACGACATGGGCCATTCGGTGGTCGGCGTCGCCGCCAGCCAGAGCGAGGCCGTGCAGATCGCGCGCAAGGCGCAGCCGGGCCTGGTGCTGGCCGACATCGACCTCGGCGCCGGCGGCTCGGGCCTCACCGCCGTGAAGTCGATCCTGCAGAGCATGACGGTGCCGGTGATCTTCGTGACCGCCTATCCGGAGCGACTGCTGACCGGCGAGCGGCCGGAGCCGACTTACCTGGTGACCAAGCCATTCGAGCCCGATACCCTGAAGGTGACGATCTCGCAGGCGCTCTCCTTCTTCGGCACCCGCCAGGAGACCCGCCAGGCGGTCTGATTGCGCCGCATTTCGCCGCCGAAGACTTGAGGAAGCGCGGAGATCATGATTCGGCAGTTCCTCGGACCTCTGCGGCGGCGTCTGCTTCTGGTCTTCTTCATCGTGCTCGCGGTGCCGACGGCGTTCGGCATCCTGGCGGCGGTCGACCATTACCAGGGCCAGGTCGAGCAGGCGCGTCGCTCCACCGAGCGCTATGCGACGCTGGCTTCGAACAACGAGACCAACCTGCTCTGGCAGTCGCAGCGCATTGTCGATGACCTCGCCAAAGACCCGCTGATCCGCAGTGTGATCGCCGGTGCCGGCAACACCGGTGAATGCGAGGCCATCCTGAAGAAGGCGATCGATCCCTACCCCGCCTATGCATTGGCATCGGTTCTGTCGTCCGAAGGCGCCGCGCTCTGCCGCTCGACCGGCAATCGCGCGAAGGGCCTGGCCGGCGGACAGGCTTGGTTCAAGGAAGTGATCAGCCGCCAGCAGCCGGTGCTGAGCGCCTATACCTTCGCGCAGATCGTGAACGAGCCGGTGCTGGCCTACGGCACGCCGGTCAGCGATGCCCAGGGCAAGGTCATCGCCGTGCTCGCCCTCGGCATCCGGCTGCGCTGGCTGGCCGCGAGCGGCCAGGAGCCGGGCCTGCCGCCGGAAGCCAGCGTCGACCTGCTGGATAAGACCGGCCGTCCGTTGGTGATCTCCGATGCCAACAGCGGCTCCGGCGGCCTGCCGGCGGAGGAATACCTGACCAGGGTCGTGAGCGGCGGCGCGCTCACCTTCGAGGCGGCGGGCCGTGACGGGGTGCAACGCTATTACGCGGTGCACCCGATCGCCGGCGGCAGTCTCTACATCCTGCTCGGCCAGCCGACCCGCATTCTGATCGCCCCGCTGCAGCGCGATCTTGCGATCCAGATCGCCACCCTGTCGCTGGTCGTGCTGGGCGGACTCGCCGCCGCCTTGATCGGCTCGCAGCTGCTGGTGACGCGCTGGATCGCCAGACTCACCGAGGAAGCACGCATCATCACTCTGGGCGAGGTGCCGATTCCGTTCAATTTCAGCGGCGCGCCCACCGAGATCCGCGAATTGAACGATACGCTGATGACCATGGCGGCGCGGATCAAGGCGCGCGAGGCCGAGCTCAATGAATCGGTCGCGCAGAAGCAGATGATGCTGCGCGAGATCCACCATCGGGTGAAGAACAACCTGCAGACCGTGACGAGCCTGCTCAATCTCTATGCCCGCATCCCGCGCGGCGAGGCGATCAAGCAGGCCTTCGCCGACGTGCAGACCCGGATCAACACCTTGGCGCTGGTGCACCGTCACCTCTACGAGAGCCAGGACCTGCGCGAGATTGATCTTGCCGCCTTCATGTCCAACCTGGTGCGCCTGATTCAGGACGGCAGCGGCGTGCCGACCCGGCGCGTGCGGCTGAAGGTCGATATCCCGTCGATCACCTTGTCCGGAGACCGGGCGGTGCCGCTGGCTTTGCTTACCACCGAGATCCTGACCAACGCCTTCAAGCACGCGTTCCCGGACCACCGGGCCGGCAACATCCTGGTGCAAATGCGCGCCGAGCCGGATGGCCGGGCAATGCTGACGATCGCCGATGACGGCATCGGCACGACGGCGCCGGAAACCGTGATCGGCGCCAGCAGCTTGAGCACGATGGGGCAGAACCTCATCAGCGCCTTTACGCGCCAGCTCGGCGGCAAGCTCGCCGTCTCCGGCCCGCCGGGCACGACGATTACGCTGGAGTTTGACCTGGAGCCCAAGCCGGCCGAACCCGTCCCGTCCGCCGAGAACGCGGCCTAGGGTCCGTACTCAATTGGGGATTCCCTGATTATTGAGATTGTGATTCAAGCTTCCAAACAGCTGGAGGCTTGGAATGAAGGGGATCACTTGGCTGAGCGATGCGGAGTGGGCTCGGATTGAGCCGTTGCTGCCGCGGGGACGGCGCGGCGCACATCGGGTGGAT